>CAWJJO010000023.1:0-78486 GCA_963843285.1 uncultured bacterium | reverse complement strand
CCTGGAAGAAAAATTGCGTCAGCTGACTGCCTTGAATGAAATCAGCCGAAAAATCATGACCGTTAGAAAGGAAGTAGCCGTAGTGAAGCTGCTCTTTGAGGAAATCGGGAACGTAATAGAAAACGGAACCTTTTTCTTTGCCACACGAGACAGCTCAAAGAGGGGCTTGCACTTCTTCAATACAGATGCGGTTCCGGGCGGCGCATTGCACCGTCTGGCTCAGCATGTGGCAAACAGCGGAGAATCCCTGCTGATTACAAGCACAAAAATGGATGCTCCGGTGGATCTCAAAGATTCTCTGTTGGAAGCAGACATTTGTTCGGCCATCGTGATCCCGCTGGTCGCTGGAGATCGCGATCACGGAGTTTTGGGGCTTCACAGCAAGGATCCGAACACGTTCAAGCCGGAACACACTTATGTCCTTCGAATGATTGCGGACGAAGCAACTCTGGCGCTTGAAAATTCGAAAATGTACGGCACGCTCACAGGTCAGGTGGCGGAATTAAGACGTTTGAACAACGAGCTCCGGGCAGCTCGATCGCATGAAATCGGAATTCCTGGCGAACGTCTCCCACGAGCTGCGCACGCCTCTGACGTCGATCAAAGGTTATGTGGATTACATCAAGAAAGAAAAACTCGGCCCCATCACACCGATGCAAAATGAAGGGTTGACCGTGGCTCAGCGAAACATCATTCGGATACAACACCTGATCAATGATCTGCTGGACTACACGAAGCTGGAGTTCAAACGAAGTCCACTCGCACTGGAGACTTGTTGTCTGGCAGAGCTATGGACGCAAACCATGGATCAATTTGCCGATCAAATCGCGGAAAAGGAGATGGTGGTCCAAGTCAAAATTCCGAATGATCTCCCGTTGCTGTTTGTGGATCCGTCAAAATTCTCGCGTGTTCTGAACAACCTGGTCAGCAATGCGGTCAAGTTTACTCCGGGGAATGGAATGATCTGGATCGAAGGACGCGTTTGCCAGGAGGATTCCCGGTCCTTTCAGCACGAAACTTACAAGAAGAGTTGTATGGTAGAAATGCTGACCCCTGTAGAGATTACGATTCGCGACAGCGGTGTGGGAATCCCAGCGGAATCCATCCCCAGAATTTTCGAACGATTTTATCAGGTGGATTCATCCAATACGAGAAGGTACGGTGGAACGGGGCTTGGTCTTGCCCTCGTAAAATCGATTCTGGACGCCCACGGAAATCAGATTCGAGTGCAGAGTACCGTGGGAGAAGGAACCACGGTAACGATCATTGTCGCCGGAATTCAGCCGGCAGATGTCGCGGCCACCTTGAAGTCGACGCTGATCGAAGCTTCTACTCCTTCGGAATATCTGGTTTGACACATATGAGAAAAAGAATTTTGCTCGTTGATGACGAAGAAGACATTGTGAATCTGGTGCGCATGATTCTGGAAGATGCAGGATATCATGTCTCCTCCGTGACAGACGGCCGCGAAGCATTGAAAAAGGTGCAATCCGAATCGTTTGATTTGATCTTGCTGGATATCATGATGCCGATTCTCAGCGGATGGGAAATTCTGAATCAACTGAGACAGGATGCGAAGACAAAAGAGATGCCCGTTGCCTTGCTCACTGCACGCGCTTCACCGCAAGACGATAACCAGCCCCATCCCACGGATTATTGCGACTACATTACAAAGCCCTTTGAGCCGGAAGATTTGCTCCGCCGGGTCAAACACATCCTTTCGTCGTGATATCAAATATCAAAAATCAAATAAACATAACTTAATAAGTAAAGAACCGCAAATCGGATTTGTTTACGTTTGGGGTGCGATTTCTCTAAGGCATATGTGGCTACATCAAGCGAACAACCTGGTGCTGCCGTTATTTGCTTACAGATTTCTGTTTATTTGATATTTGATATTTGATTTTTGATATTCCTACCGGATGATTTCGCGGATCTTTTCTTCGAAGAAGTCGCGCGGCTGCAAGCCAAAAGCTTTCGCAACCTGCTTTCCGTGCCGGTCGTAGAAGAAGTTCGTAGGAAGGCCCCAGATCCCGCCAAATTTCTCTTCGGTATCTTCGCCCTTCAGATAGTTTCTGTACTGAATCGGCACCTCTTTGATGAACTGCTTGACGACTTCAGCGCCCGCTTCATCCGTGGAAATTCCCACAATTACCAGATCGCTCGATGCATATTTCTTATGCAGCTCATTGAGCATCGGAATTTCAAAACGGCACGGGCCGCACCACGTCGCCCAAAAATTAATGATCAGCGGCTTCCCCTCAAATTGAGACAATTTCACAGGGTTTCCGTCCAGGTCGACTAACTGGACAAGCGGCAATTCAGAAGCGTTCGTGGGCGCCTTGCACGCGAACGGCAAGACAAGCAAAAAGATAACAAGCGGGAAGATTAGTCTCTGCTTCATGAAGTTGTCTATAATATAATAATTGAATCTAAAGTCTACTCAAAAGGACTGACTCAATCTTGAAACTGAAAGACAAAGTTGCAGTCATCACCGGCGGAAGCAAGGGAATCGGAAAGGCGATCGCTGCCCTTCTTGCCGGTCAGGGCTGCAAAATTGCAATTGCCTCGCGCAATGAAAAAGATCTGAAAAGAGCAGAAGCGGAGCTGTCCCGCGACGGCGCCGCGGTTCTGACGGCAAAAGTAGACGTCCGGAATATCCGGGATGTCGAAGCACTCGCAGAGAACGTTCATGGCCGGTTTGGCCCAGCCCACATCCTGGTCAACAACGCCGGAATCGGTCGCTTCGTTGAAGTCGCGCAAATGAAAGACAAGGACTTTCGTGATGTGATGGAGACGAATCTTTTTGGCGTTTTCTATTGCACCCGAACGTTCCTGCCTCAAATGATCGAAAACGGGGGCGGACATATCATCAACATCGCGTCTCTGGCGGGCAAGAATAGTTTTGCTTCGGGAGCGGCTTACTGCGCGTCCAAACACGGATTGATTGCGTTTGGCGAATGTTTGATGTTGGAAATCCGCCATCACAACATCAAAGTATCGACCATCTGTCCGGGATCGGTACGGACGGAATTCTCACCCGAATCAACCGAAAAGACATGGGCGCTCACAGCCGATGATGTCGGGAACGCCGTTTTAGATGTGCTGCAGACGTCCGATGGATCGCTGATCAGCATGGTGGACTTACGACCGCTGCGGCCGCCCAAACATTAAGAGAGGAAAAATGATACGGAACCTCATCGTAATTCTGATTGCATTCTGTGCTGTCGCTTTTGGGGAACTGGCTCCCCCTCAAAAAGGAACACTGGTCACGGTGTCCGGAACTTTTGAAATCAAAGCGCCGCCAGAGAAAGTATGGAAAACAATTTCCTCCGTGGCAGGCTTCTGCGCCCTCACTGGCTTCAAACCGGATACGGGACAGAACACGCTCGCCTTTACAAAAATCGGCGATCATGTGTCCGCCCAAATCTGGGGAGACAAGGGTCACCTGATTGCGACAGTTGTAGAACAAAAGAAGGAGCTCCGCGTAACCTGGGATCCATCCGGGGGACATTATCTCTGCGCCAAACGAATCGTCCTGAAGCCGTCCGGACAAGGCACTACCGTCGAATACTGGGACCGCTACTCAGACGATCAGCCGGCGGCGAAAGTGGATGAGACGCTCAAGCAAGTAACGGCAGAGACAAAGACTGCGATTGAAACGTTCCGGACACTGGCTGAGAAACCATAACCGTTCGGTTATGGTTCTATTTCAACTCCTTGATGTAGACAAGCTTATCGTCACCGGGACGATAAAAATTCGGGATGCGCGCTACTCTCACGTAGCCCGCTTGCTCATAGAATCGTACGGTTCGTCGATAGCTCTCGAGAGAGGAAGTCTCCAGAACCAGAAGCGTGCCGCCCCGTTGTTTGATTTCATTCTCAACCGAAGCAATGAGGACGCGACCACAACCCTGGTGCTGTGATTCAGGATGAACCGCCATCCAATAAAAATCGTAGGTGGCATCGGTTAGCGGTGTTTTCCCAAAACAGACGTAGCCTGGAACGTGCCCGGAAGCGTCTTCCACAACGCGGACAAGATAGTCCGATTGTTCCCCGCGTTGCAACGCGTCATCCACCAGTTCGATCGCAACTCGGATTTCGACTTCACTGAAGTTTCCAACGGCTGTGACGATTTCCAGAATGCGATCCCGATCGGCCGGCTGAACACCCCGGATTTTCATTTCGGGAAATTCATAGCCTGGATCATCTTCGCAAAGCGAGGATCAGATCTGAGGGGATCGACCCTCGGCTCAACCTGAAGGCTTGTGATTTGATACGAGCGTTCTTCGAAAGCCTTTTGAAGCCACTCAAACGCGCGATCCTTGTCGCCCAAAGCGGCGTAGATCATTGCGAAATCAAACGAGGCAACATAGTGGTCCGCGCTGGCTTTCAAGAGACGCTCCAGAATCTGCCTGGCTTGCGCCGAGTCTCCGGAAGCAGCATACGCGCGGGCGAGCTCTGCCTGTATCTCCAAAGAATCGGGAGAAAGAGACAGCGCCTTCTGAAAGGAAGCGATGCTCTCTGCATACAATTTTTTCTGTTCATATACAAAGCCAAGATTCTGATAGGTCCAGATAAATCCCGGATCCAGATCAATCGTTTTTTGCAACTGCTCGATCGCCAGATCATACTTCCTGGAAATGTAATAAAGAAATCCCAGATCTGAATTGATGATCAACGAAAGGGGATCGAGCTGAAGAGCTAATCGCTTCTGTGTAAGCGCTTCTTCCGTTCGTCCCATTTCGAGCAGAAAACTTCCATACCAGTGATGCGCGATTGCGTAATTTGGGTTGAGATCGATGGCGCGCTTGTAACTCCTTTCCGACTCTAACCAATTCCATTCGTAGTTGTGTTCCGTGTGCCCCAGGGCTGCGTGTGCTTCTGCGAGGGATTCATCCAGTTCCAGCGCTTTCAGCGCGGCAGCTCTTGCTTTCGGGTGCCCTTCCTTGGGGGGCATCAGCGCCCACGCGGGAAGCAACGTGTATGTGTTTGCCAGTCCGGCATAAGCCAGAGCATAGTTCGGATCTTTATGTATTGCATCCTGAAAACTTTCCAGGGCGCGAGCAAATCCCTGCGGCGATCGCTTATTCCAGAAATACAAACCGCGTAAATACAGCTGATACGCTTCACTGTCTTCCGTGTAGTGCTTGGTAACCTTCTTCTGCTCTTCCCCGGTCAACTTCAATTTCAGCTGATCCGAAATCGTGCGCGAAATTTCGGACTGCACATTCAAAATGTCGCTCATTTCCCGGTTGTATTGTTCTCCCCAGATTTGAACGCCGTCGGGCACCTCCACAAGGCTGGCGTTGATCGTGAGACGCCCTTCATGCTGCCGGATGGTACCGGTAACAATCGCTTCAACGTTCAATTCCTTTGCGATCTTCTTCAGATCCACATCTTTGCCCTTATATGTAAAGACAGTATTTCGCGCGAGCACTTTTAATTTGGGAACCTGAGACAGACTGTTGATAATGCTTTCGGTGATCCCATCGCTGAGATACTCGGCATTCTGATCCGGGCTCGCATTGGAGAACGGGAGGATTGCAATCGCCCCGATCGAATCGCCGGAACGACGCAAAGCAAGATATCCAAGAAGAATTACGATCGCTACCAGAGCCAGCACGCCTGCATGGAGCCAGCCGTAGCGCGGGACGGCGAGTCGCATCGGCCCGGAAAGCGACATCGCCCCGCTGACGCGCAGGAAATTCCGCAGGTCTGTCTGCAGCTCTTCCGCTGTTTGATAGCGGTTTTCAGGAACCTTTTGCAGACATTTCAAAATGATTTGCTGCAGCTCATCCGGGAGATCGGGGTTGAGCTCTGCGGGCGGTTCGGGATCGGCATGCAGGATGCTGTCAATCATCTGCACGGCGTTTTCCCCTAGAAACGGAAATCGGTTTGTACACATCTGGTACAGCACAACACCGAGCGAAAAAATATCCGATCTCCCATCCACATGCTTTCCATAGGCCTGCTCCGGACTCACGTAGTGCAGTGTCCCAAGCACAACTCCCGTATGAGTAGCCAGTTCACCCGTTTCCAGTGATTCCAGCGCGGTTCCCGTTCTTTGAATCTTGGCAAGGCCAAAATCAAGAACCTTCACATATCCGCGCGATGTAATCATGATATTCGCCGGCTTGAGATCGCGATGGATCACGCCTTTTGAATGTGCCTCAATCAAAGCGTCCGCAATCTGGATTCCGATATCGGCAATCTGCTCAAACGTGAGGGTTCGGTCTTTGAGTGTATCGTCCAGAGTCCGGCCCTCCACCAGTTCCATAACGATGAAGTGGACTCCATCCGCCTGGCCAAGTTCATGAATGCCGGCAACATTGAAATGACTGATCGCAGAGACAGCCTTTGCTTCCTGAACAAAACGGCGCATTCGCTCGCCGTCTGCCGCCACATCCGTAGGAAGAATCTTGAGCGCCACATTGCGATCGAGAGTGTCGTCGTGCGCCAGATACACTTCGCCCATCCCTCCGGCGCCCAGACGACTGAGGATGGTGTAATGCGAAAGTGTCTTTCCAACCATGCTCGCTCAAAAAATCCGGAGTCGCGGGCCTCCGTGCCCGCAGGAAGTGAATGTACAAACAATGGCGGGCAGGGACGCCCGCAGCTCCAAAAAATTCGTTACGGGTTCAAGCTGCCGGTGCGGTAGCCTTCCAGATCCAAAGTCACAAATTGAAATCCGAGTGTCTTGAAATGCGTCACGATTCGCGAAAAAAGATCTTCTTGCCAGACGCGCTTGATTTCATTCGGGGCCAGCTCGATTCGGACAATTTTGTCATGATGACGCACACGGATCTGCACAAACCCGAGCGATCTCAAGAACGACTCTCCGGTCTCCACTGTTTTCAGTTTCTCCAAAGTAATCAAGGATTGGTGGGGAATGCGCGAAGAAAGACACGCCGAAGCCGGAATATTCCACGTACTCAACCCGGCCAGTCTGGAGCGAATCCTGATTTCTTCCTTTGTCATGCCAATTTCGAGCAGCGGACTCCGCACACCATGAAGATGTGCTGCCTTTCTACCGGGCCGGTAGTCGGCAGCATCATCCGCATTTGTGCCGTCTACAACAACGGCATACTTGCGTTCCTGTGCCATCCTTCCTAGAACACCATACAGCTCATCCTTGCAATGGAAACAACGATCGGCATGATTTCGCACAAATTCATCCTTCTGCATCTCTTCTGTCTGAATGATTTCATACGATGCGCTCAAAATACGAACATTCTCCAGTGCGTAATCCTTCTGGATCTGCGGAACCGTTTCGGAGAAAGAGCTCACTGCGAGAGCCTTGTCTCCAAACACGCAATGGGCCGCATACAGCACATAGGTGGAATCGACACCCCCGCTGTAGGCGATCAGCGCGCTGTCGAACTCACCGAACCACTCCAGGAGCTTCAGCTCCTTCTGTTCCGCCTGAATTTCAATGCTCATTGAAAATGTTGATATCCTCCGGATAATAGCGATTGACGTCCTTTTGAATCGATCGCCTGAATCCCACCTGCATGGACGATCTTTCCGATTTCAAACAATCTCGTTCGATTTTTTGCAGCAAGCCTCAAGAGACGGGGCACCCGATCCGGTGAAACTGTAAAGAGCAAATGGTAATCCTCTCCACCATGAATCGCAAGATCTATCTGTTTAGAACCGGCCTTCCGCCCAACTTGCGCTCTCAAGGGTACCCGATCCAACTGAATCGTAGCACCCACCTTACTCTCCCTGCAAATTTCAGCAAGGTCGGAAGCCAGACCGTCGCTCAAGTCGATCATGCAATTCGCCAGTTCGGATCTTGCCAGCGCTCGAGCAAACTGGTTCAAATCGGGCGGATCGAAATGTTTCAAAATCGCCTGGCGAACACGGGAATTGCCCCGGTTCAAACGAAAACCGTTTTTCAGAAGAAGGAGGCCCTCGGCAGACACCCCAAGCGGCCCCGTGACATAGATCAGATCACCGGATTTAGCCCCGGAACGAAACAGTGCGTGGCGTCGTCGGACAATGCCGATCATCGTGATATCCAGGAAAAGAAGCGGCGACACTGTGACGTTGCCGCCGATCAGAGCAATCCCGTGCTTCCGGGCAGCTGCTCTCATTCCGCGATAGATTTGATGAATTGTACCCAGTCGTGTCGTGGCGGGCGCGCCCAGAGATACGAGATAATAGAGTGGCTTTCCTCCCATCGCCGAGATGTCGCTGAGATTCACCTTCAACGCTTTCTTCCCCAAATAGTAAGGGGGCATGTATTTGGACTTGAAATGAACGCTATCCAGCTGAATATCTGTGGTAAGAAGCATACAATTCCCCCGCCCTGAATCAATCACTGCGCAATCTTCCGAAAATGTCCGAATGATTCCGCGTGATTTTCCCAGAAATTTGCGGAGCGAAAGGAGAAGTTTTTTTTCTCCGAAAGCGGAGAGCGCGGATTTCATATTGGTGCTATTATAGTCATCTTTGCTTAGGAAAAACTTTATGTTATATTTGCTGACATAAAAGTGGCCTAAGTAATGCGCTCGAGGAGGACGTTTCACAATCCATGGCTGGCGCGGAGTACGAAGTAGATCTCATCATAAACAGCAACTACAAGTTCATCGACATAGGCCACGATCTGGTCAAGTATCTTTGCAATCTGATCGGGTTTGACGAGGATACCACTCACTGGATCATACTGGCCGTTCGAGAAGGGATTAGTAATGCCATCAAACATGGCAATGATTGCGACATCGGGAAGAAAGTCGTAGTCCGAATGACCTACGATGACGGGACACTCAGTGTGTCCATCGAAGATCAAGGCGGCGGATTCGATCCGGGAAAAGTGCAAAATCCACTGCTGCCTGAAAACCTCTTGAAATCAACCGGCCGGGGCATTTTTTACATGAAGAGTTTTATGGATGACGTTTCATACGAATTCAAACCCGATAATGGAACGATCCTCCACATGAAGAAAATGCTTCCCGCCCAATGAAGAAACCTATCCCCGAAAAGCGTCCAAAATTCTCTTATCACGGCAATCTGGAAGTGCATCCGCTTCCCGAAATTCTTTTTACGATTGGTCAGTATAAAGTACCTGGTGTTTTAACGTTTCTTCAAAAAAATGTAACGAAACAGGTCTTCATACGCGATGGCAAGATCATCTACGCAGCATCCAATGCGCCGGATGACCATCTTGGTGAATTTCTGTTTCGCTGTGGAAAAATCAGCCGTGTAGACTACGATCGATCCATTGAGCTCTTGTCCCGGTCTAAAGGAAAATGGCAAGGAGAGATCCTGATTGATCTTGGGGCGATTGGACGCGATGAGCTTCCCTGGGCCGTCCAGAGTCATCAACAGGCAATCGTCTGGAGTCTGTTTAACTGGTTTGAAGGAGAAGTGACGTTCCATATCGGATCTTTCAAATATACGAAACCGTTGCTATTGGACATTCCGATTCCCCGGGCGATTCTGGACGGAGTCCGCCATATCCAGCAGGCCAAGCGCATCATGGGTTACATGGGAAATCGCACATCCGTTCTGGAGCCGGAACCCAATGCGCTGCTGGTAATCGAACTTTTCGAAGCCGATGAAAAAGAACGCAAGGTGCTAAATTCAGTCGATGGGAAGAGAACTCTCTATGAACTTTGCGCCAATGCAGGTTATCCGCCTCACGAAACTGCAAAAATCCTCTACGGACTGTTCACCTTGAAACTGATCCGAAAGAAATCCGAAAGCGGAATCCATGTGGTCTCGACCCTCCCCCCCGCTGATTTTTCATGAGGAAAATCCGTTTTGGAGCGGCGGGCGTCCCTGCCCGCCAAATTTGCTCTAACGCGTTCATCGGGCGGGCACGGAGGCCCGCCCCTCCAGATCGCCGAATGGCCCGCTAATCATGGAAATTTTACTTCGCTATCATCACGTTCCCGACATCGAAAGGATCGAGGTCTATCGCCGTCATGGCGGCTATCAGGCCCTGACAAAAGCATTGCGGATGACCCCGGAGGAAATTCTAACCGGCGTGGAACAATCAGGCTTGCGCGGCCGGGGTGGCGCCGGATTTCCCACGGCTGTCAAATGGCGTTCGGTGGCAAATCAGCACCGGACACCGCACTACTTCGTTTGCAATGTGGCGGAGGGAGAACCGGGATCCTTCAAAGACCGCGCGTTGCTACACAATCCGCATATGGTGCTGGAAGCGACCGCCATCTCGGCGCATGCGATCGGCGCGGAGAAAGCATTTATCTACCTGCGCGGCTCCTTTCGCGAAGAAGAGCGAAGCATGAAACAGGCATGGGTACAGGCCCGCAATGCAGGGTTGCTTCCTTCGGATATTGTCATTCATCGCGGCGAAGACAACTACATCGCGGGAGAAGAGACAGCAATGCTGGAATCACTGGAGGGAAAGCCGGCCATCCCCCGGACCAAGCCGCCCCGCCCGGACCAGCACGGGCTGTGGGATTCTCCCACCGTGATCAACAACGTGGAAACAATCTGTAATATGATTCAGATCATACTACAAGGGGCGCAGAGTTTCCGCAGATTCGGAACCGAGCTTTCTCCCGGGACGAAGCTCTTCTGCCTTTCCGGACAGATTGCGCGCCCCGGCCTGTATGAGCTGCCGCTGGGGACCCGGTTGTCCACCCTGCTTTACGAATCGGGAGGCGGACCCCTTCCGGGAAGACGTATCCGCGCCGTGTTTCCGGGGGGGCCGTCCACACCCGTGATTCCCGTTGCGCTCGATCCGGCAATGGATTTTGAATCCCTGCGCGATGCGGGCAGCGCATTGGGAACAGGAGGCGTGATCGTGCTGGATGATTCGGCCGATTTGACAAAAGTCGCCGTGGAAACCGCAAGATTCTTCTCCGCCGAAAGCTGCAACGCATGTCCACCCTGCACCGTAGGAACCTCCGAAACGCACCATTTGTTTCAATCACTCGAACAACGGACAGGCGATCCGCAGACAACCGTTTTGAAAATCCGGGAATTTTGTGAAATGATGAAACATCGCGGTCAATGCGCGCACAACCGTTCGGCTGCTCTTTCCTTGTTGAGCTTGCTCGATCGTTTTCCGGAAGCTTTTCGGCGATAATACCGCGTCAGCAATTGCAACACGTATGATTCTCGAAAGGAGAAAGGAGTAGGGGAAATATGGAATGGATTCAGACGAATACAGATTTCTTGATCCGTTGGATACATGTCGTCTCCGGCATTGCATGGATCGGCCTTCTTTATTTTTTCAATTTTGTAAACGCTCAATTGGCCAAAACGTACGATGCAGATTCAAAGAAGAAGGTGCTTCCCGAGTTGATGCCCCGCGCACTGTACTGGTTCAGATGGGGCGCGGCTTATACTTGGGTTACGGGGTTCCTGTTGCTCGCGTTCGTCTACTATATGCCGAAACAAATGACGCCAATGGAAAGTACGATGTCCAGTGCAACCGCCAGCGGGATCGCATTGGGTATCATTGTGATCGTATTTTTCGTATACGACACCCTCTGGAAGATGGTGAAGAATGAAACAGTAGGCGCGGTAATCTCCTACCTTTTGATTGTTGCAGTCTTGTTCGGCCTTTCCCGCATCTGGGCCGGACGCGCCTTGTTCATTCATCTCGGCGCCTTCTTTGGAACCATCATGATGATGAACGTCTGGATGCGAATTTGGCCGGCGCAGAAAAAAATCATCGCAGGTGTCAAAGGAACTGCTCCTGCTCCGGATGCGTCCGTGGCGGCGCTTGCTGGTCTGCGTTCCAAACATAACACCTACATGAGTGTGCCGCTCGTATTTTTCATGATTTCCAACCACGCTCCCGTTTTATATGGAAATAGTAATGGGTGGGCAATCGCAGCGGTGATCGTACTCTTGGGTTGGCTCGTTACCAGGGCTTTGTATATGAAATCCGCAAGCCCCTCAACGATGGAATTGTAGAGTAATATATTCAGGAGCAGCGGGCGGCCCTGCCCGCCGAAAGGGGCGAGCACATAATTGCGGGCACGGAAGCCCGCAGTCTCCAAATAGATAGTTACCTCCAGAAAGCTTTGACCGCCGTCCGGAGCGCGGATAGCGCTCCTTCTTTCTTTGTCAGCGTTCCTTCCTGAAAGAGCTTGCGCGTCTCCGAGCGTTTGAGTTTTCCGCTGGATGTTTTCGGCAGCGTTCCTGCGGGAACAACCAGGACTTGATCGGGTGTAATTCCGATCGACTTTGCTACGTGTGCCCGCACCTTCTTCGCGATTTCTGGACTTTGATCTTCCATCTTCGTTTCTGCAACAAGAATCAAGGATTCTCCGGCTTCTTGTTGAATGCCGAACGCAATTACATTTCCGGTTCGAACCCCTTCCACTTCCGAAGCGACGAGTTCAATATCGTGCGCATGAAAGTTCTTTCCGCGAATGATAATGACATCTTTGATTCGTCCGCAGACAAACAACTCGCCATTTGCCAGATAACCGAGATCGCCGGTCCGAAGCCATCCATCCTTGGTTCTCGAAGCGCGTGTAGCCGGTTCGTCGCCAACATAGCCCGGACTCACCGAGCTACCTTGCACCTGGATTTCTCCCACCATCCTTTCTTGCAGCGGTTCTTCGCTTTCGGAAACAATGCGAAGCGACAGTCCGTTCATCGGAACACCGCACGACACAATGCGTATGTTCCTCCCATCTGCGCCCGCCTTTGCGATCCCTGAAGAAAGAAGCTCAACATCCACCTCTTCCGTGACAATTCCGCGCAGGAACGGCGTGAAGGTGACGGCGAGTGTCGCTTCAGCAAGACCATATGCCGGAACCATTGCGCCGGGATCCAGACCGGCAGATCTGTAATGATTCACAAACTTTTCCATCGTTTGCGGCAATACCGGCTCCGCTCCACAAATAAATGTGGTCATCGAGGAAAGATCCATCCCGGTTACATCCGGAACGCGTTTTACCGCGAGACCGTACGCAAAGTTGGGAGCTGCGGTATGCGTGCCTTTGAACTCGGAAATCAAATCGAACCATAGTCCCGGCTTCTTCAAAAACGCAACCGGAGGCAGAACTACAAGTTTGCACGGCAGTGTGATCGCATTCAGCACTGTGCCGATCAGTCCCATGTCGTGATAAACCGGAAGCCACGTAACCACACAGGAATTGCGATCGATATGCGCAGCTTCGCGAATCATCTCCAGATTTGCAGTAAGGCTCCGCTGTGTCACCTGGACACCTTTCGGCACAGAAGTGCTGCCGGAAGTAAATTGCAAGAACGCAACAGGATCTCCTTCTGAGAATTCTGCAGCCGGTGCGCCTTCGAGAATCTTTTCGAACGATCCAACGCTGCGAATCGACGGCGCCTCTTTTGGCATGTTTCGCAACAAGGCAAACGGCTGGGCTTCCGCAACAATCATCGCAGCCTGTGAACGCGCAGCAACATGCTGTACGAACTCGAGGAATCCCGAAACGGCGCGCAGATTTTGAGGCGGATAAACGGGAGCGGGCGGGCATCCGGCGATCATGCAGCCGAGAATTGCAACAATGGCAGATTCCGGTTCGATCATGACCAGAATTACCGGCTCACCCGGTTTGACGCCGCACCGCAATAATCCGCCTGCGAACTTCAGCGCACGATCAACCATCTCGGCATAAGAAACACTCCGCAGTCTCTTTTTTTCATCCGAGAAATGTATGCCGACATCCTTGCAATGGCGCAGATCCTTCAGCGCATGCAGGATGCTTTCCTCCTTCATCCCTGATCCTTCATCGCTTCAAATTCGCGTGCAACGCGATGCCCCAGCAAGTGATTGGCTATCAAATACCGTATCTCGATATACACGACAAAAGAGTTCACCAACACCGCCAGGAGGGCAAGCCCATGATGAATCCATAGCGGAAACGCCTTCGTATGCGCGCCACCTGCAAGGATTGTGTTTAGCATCACGAGCGTCATGGCAATGAGTCCCATCCGAAAAATCCTGGAGCGATATCCCTTCGTTTCCGCAACGGGCGCAGGATCCAGGCCGCCTTTCTCCACCGCTTCGCGAATCATTCTTCCGATCGCGGCAAAATACATCATGGTGAGTGAATGTGCAAAAACGCTGAATCCTGTCGCGCCAAGAGAGATCAGAATGTGAGTACGGATCGACGCCGCGTGATAGCCGCTGAGCAACGCCCACGCAAGAAACGCCATGGACGCAAAGTTGAAGGTAATCAAAACACCCGTCATGGAAATATCAAATATTAAAAATCAAATATCAAATAAAAATTATGCAATCAACAAAAACCGGTTCGGTGAGTCATAACATGTCGAGGACTTCTGTGTCAGAAGTGGCCCCGCTTGTGAGATCTGATTCTTTACTTATTGTTTTATGTTTATTTGATTTTTGATATTTGATTTTTGATATTCTCAATGTCGCGTTAGAAATTCGCGGACCACCGCGTTCACCTCGGCCGGGAATTCCCGCCACACTCCGTGTCCGCCGCGCGGCAGAATCACAAGCTCAGCGCGTGGAATCGCTGCAGCCAGATCACGAGATGCCTGGGGCGGCGTGATCAAATCTACTCCTCCGCCCAGGACGAGCGTTGGACACTTGATCTCACCCGCGATAGCCGTGGCGTCGTGTGTCTCGCATGCCAGCGACTGCGCATGATATCCCCGGACAACCTCCGCGCTGTCCATCCGCTGGATCATGGCTTCCACCTCAGCCAGACGGCTGCGATTCTTACTACAGTATTCCCGCGAATAGGATAACAAAAACGCCTGCCGGTACGTTGCCATCATCCCCGCTGTCCCGGCAACCAGTCTTCCCAGTTCCAGAAGCTCTTTCCCGTATTCATCATGAACCATGACCGTGGAGGCAAGAACGAGCGAGCGGACGCGATCCGGAAATTGTGCAGCCAGAAATTGAGCAATCATGCCTCCCATCGACTTGCCGATTACATGCGCGCGCTGGATGCCGAGATGCTCCATCAGGGCTGCGGCATCCTCCGCCATCAACTTCGTTGTATAGGGCCCGGCCGGCTTTGCCGACCGCCCGGCTCCTCGATTTTCAACAAAGACTACACGGTAGCGGTCAAACTCCGTGGCAAACGGTAGCCAGGTGCTGGCGTCCGAGCCGAGTCCCGGAAGAAGAACAACGGGATCGCCGTAGCCGCGTACTTCGTAGTACAGGTCGATCTTATTGATTCTGGCAAATGGCATAGATGAGATTGCAAAACGAAGTGATCGGCTATTCCAGCGTCTTGATCAAATCGAGAACTTCCTGCTTATCAGCCGCGTTTGGATTTAGTTCCAGATATTTCTGAAACTCCGTCTTCGCTTCCACATTTTTTGACTGGCCGAGAAGAGACATAGCCAGTTGATAATGCGCAATGGGCTCATTGGGGCTGATCTGTGTGGCTTTTCTGTAAGCGCCTTCGGCCTCTGCGTATTTTCCGGAGTTCGAATAGGAAACCCCCAGATTGTAGACTGCCGCGTAACTTTCTGGCATGAGTTCTGCTGCTTTTGCGAGAATCGGGGAAGCCTCTTCAAATTTTTTTGCGACCATCAGGCTATCGCCTAGAGCCTGATACGCCTCCCCAAAATCAGGTTTGATCCGGATGGTCTCCTGAAAATGCTTCCTGGCCTCCTCAGGCTGATCCTTCTTTTCGTACGCGATGCCAATATTGAAATGAGCAGAGGCCAGATTCGGATCGATTGCCAGCGCCTTGTTAAAAGCAGCGATGGCCTCATCCACTTTTCCTTCGTTCAACAGGGCAATACCATGCTTCGCTTCCTTGATCTGCTCGGGGTCCTCGGCAGCTTTTTGCTCCATGGAAGACTGTGCGGCAACCGGAGCCATCTTGAAATCAGCCACAAATGGCTTGTCGGACAACCCGATCTTTGCATCAATGTAACTGTACTCTACCGGCGTATATCCTTCCTTCGATGGTGTAATCCTGTACGGTCCGGGACTGATCCCGATATGGATATACTCCCCTTTGGCGTTTGTCGTAGCTGTGTATTTCTGCGGAACCTCGCCCGTCGATTCGAACGTGATCGTCACTTTCTCCAGTGGTTTGCCGTCCGGACCCCGCACCGTGCCCCGCACCCGTCCGGTAGGAGCTGCCCATGCCGTCGAAACCACCAGCAACAACAGCAGACCGTATGATATTTGTCGTACGCTTCGCATAGTAATGTCTCCTACTTCACGGTGAAGGATGTCTCGCGGGTAGTGGTGCTCCCGGACACCTTATCCGTTAATGTCACAATCAGCTTGTACTTACCTGCCGGGAACGCACCGAGCGGAAAACTGGTAGGAATGGTCATCTTCTTGCCGGTCACCAGGCCGTTTGGAGGCTGGGGAGGCGTGGTCTGCGGTTTCGGAGCCTTTTCCGCCTGGAATCCAACCGTGACTTCCAGATTCGGCTTTGCCGTGGCCGCATCGGTCTGAAAATTGTAGATCTCGTAAACAATGATCATGTCCTGCGCTTTTTCAAATACATGATCCACACTTGGCTGCACCTTGATTTTTCCAAAGGTATACGCTTCTTTCTCAGGTTTTGCTTCAGTGAGTTGATTAAACTTCGTCGATAGAATGACAGAGCTCATAGCAAAACCGGACTGATCGGGCATGTTCACGGTTTGTTTTGAGGCGCCTGTCTTCTCGCCGGATGCGATGGCGAGAAGCACCGTGTAGTCCCCGGCCGCGTTGATCGGAATGGAAGTTTGGAAATGTCCTGCCGGTTCAGAAGGACTCACAAACGGCAGCTCCCATTCCTTTACCACTGCGCCGGATGGATCCAGAACGCGGATTCCCACTTTCGCAGCAGCCATATCGGCGGCTGCGTGAATCGCAATTGCAAAGAATGGTTCATCGGCCGAAGTCATGAACACATCGACAAGAGATTCCACTGGAAGATCCTTCGGAGCATTTCCTGCGGCGGCTGCGTCCAGCGCTGTTTTCAGGGCAGCTGTCGTAATCGGCGCCATCACGGCTTCCGCGGCGGGTGGCGGTGCAACAGGCTGCGCAGGCTTCTGTTGAGTTTCAGCCTGCGCGGACTGCGCCATCTTGATGGCGCGATCGCGCGCTTTTTCCATCACTTCTTCGGCTTTCTTCTTGTCCGCGAATTTCCATTCACCCGCATCAGCAACAAATGGGATTTCCACCTCACCAGAAGCGATCTCTGGAGAAAGCTTCTTATAAATGAAGCTCATCTTTTGCTTTGGACCGGCAGTTGGTTCTTCTTCATCGTCTCCCAATCCTGGAGTAGGCGCTTTTGCTTCTTCCTTCTTCTGATCATCGGGCTTGCCCAGCAAAAGCAACGTCATCCCCAGATCCGTGTAGGATCCGGGCTTGTTCTTTGCCTTCGCCATTTCGTTTACCTTCTGCACATTTTGTTCGTAAGTGCTCTTGTATTCATTTTCAGGTGTGCCTGGTGAAGGATCTCGCTTCGCCCAGAACTGATTGATAAATTGCTCTTTATCTGCGTCTGTTTTCAGTTTCTTGAACGCATCTTTTTCCTGTTTTGTAGCAAGGACTTTCCCGTCCTCATCCAACCATTTATCGTACTGACCGGCGAAAGCTACGACAGCAAATGCCAGCATCAAAACCAACATCACCTTCTTCATGTCTCTTCTCCTAGGATTATTAAAAGCACGGAAACACGGAATCACGGAACGATTCTTTCTTCCGTAATTCCGTGATTCCGTGTTTCCGTGCTTGGATCATCACGAGATACGGATATACGAATGCACGGGAGCGATATTGCTAAAATACTCGGGATGCAGGATTTCTGCAAGCAGTTCCAAACCATCCACCAGTCGTGGTCCGGACCGGCTGAAATACGAGTTGGCATCCACGGCAAAGACATTGCCACTTTGAAATGCGCCCAGATCCTCCCACGGATACTGAATGCGAAGACGCAAAAACTCGTCGCGGGTGCGGTTGAGATTGTAGCCGCACGGCATCAGGATCACAAGATCCGGATTTTCGGCCTTCAATTCTTCCCACGACACCGGACGCGAAGGCTTTCCAATTTCAGCTAACGTCTCCCGTCCACCTGCAAGCTCGACCATACCCGGAACCCAGTGGCCGGTCCGCCACAAAGGATCGAGCCACTCGATGCAAGCCACTCGCGGCTTTGAACCGAGCATGGATGCGGGAACGATCTTCCGGACACGCAACCGCAAGTTCTCAACAACTGCATTTCCATTAACCCCTGCGGCTTCTGCAACCGTGATCAGATCGGAAAAAACATCGTCCAGTATATTCGGATTCAAGCTGATTACCTGCGGTTTCTTGGGAAGTAAAGAGACGGATCGATTTACTTCATCCGGAGTAATGGCGCAGACATGACACAGATCCTGAGTCACGATCAAGTCGGGATTGGCTGTCCGCAACAGTTCGTCATCGATCTGATACAAACTTTTGCCTTCGGTCGCAAGGGTTCGAACCGCGACATCTATTTGTGGCTGCGTCATTCGATCCGAATCGAACACGCAGCGGGTCAATACCGTCCGGGTCCGAATTTCCGGAGGATAGTCACACTCGTGTGTAATTCCGGTAATCGAATCCGCGAGGCCAAGAGCGCAGAGAATCTCCGTTGCCGAGGGAAGAAGGCTTACAATCCGCATTTTTGAAAGCTCACATTAGATCATAAGATAGTATCAACCACAAAGGCACAAAGCCCACGAATGAATTCTGATATATTATTGAGTCCGCCGTTATGACCAAGAATCAACAAATCCGGAATTTCAGTATTATTGCCCACATCGATCACGGCAAATCCACGCTTGCCGATCGCCTGCTGGAGCTGACGGGAGCACTTTCGTCCCGGGAGATGTCCGAGCAAGTGCTCGACAGCAACGTGATTGAAAGGCAGCGCGGAATCACGATCAAGGCGCACGCAGTCCGTCTTGAATACAAGGCAAAAGACGGTAAAGAATACATCTTGAACCTGATAGATACCCCCGGTCACGTCGACTTTTCGTATGAAGTCTCTCGCAGTCTTGCCGCCTGTGAAGGAGTGCTGCTTGTGGTCGATGCCGCGCAGGGAGTCGAAGCGCAAACGCTGGCCAACGCATTTCTCGCGATAGAAAACAACCTGAATATCATTCCGGTGATCAACAAGATCGATCTTCCCAGCGCCGACGCAAAAAAGACCATGGAACAGTTACAGAATGTGATCGGTTTCACGGACGAGAAGATGTACCAGGTCAGCGCAAAAACAGGTCTCGGCGTCCCGGAACTTTTGGAAGGCCTGATCCACACGATCCCTCCGCCAAAAGGAGATCCCGACGCGCGACTTCAAGCCTTGATCTTCGATTCCTGGTATGACACCTACCGCGGAGTGATCGTGCTTGTTCGCGTCTTCGAGGGGACGCTTCGGGTAAAAGATAAGATCCGTTTTCTATCAAACGGCCAAACGTATGACGTCACGGAGCTTGGCGTGTTCACTCCGAAGATGAAAAGCGTCGAAGAGCTTGGCGCGGGAGAAGTCGGCTGTATCATCGCAGCCATCAAACGGATTTCCGATTCAAAGATTGGCGACACGATCACACTGGACAACCGACCAACGGATACTCCCCTTCCCGGTTTCCGCGAAATCAAACCGATGGTGTTCGCAGGCCTGTATCCGACGGAAACAACTCACTACGATACGCTGCGTGACGCGCTCGAAAAATTGCAGCTCAACGATTCCTCATTCTTCTTCGAGCCCGAAAGCTCTGTTGCATTGGGGTTTGGCTTTCGTTGCGGCTTTCTGGGGCTCCTTCATATGGAAATCATCCAGCAACGGTTGGAAAATGAGTTCAATATCTCCCTGATCACGACGGCCCCAGGCGTGCGGTACAGAGTCATCCTGACGAACGGAAACGTGATCGAAGTGGAAAACCCGACGAAGCTTCCTCCGCAGCAACTGACCGAGCAACTGGAAGAGCCGGTGATCAGCGCAATGATCATGACGCGGGATGAATTTGTTGGTCCGATCCTGACTCTCTGCGAAGGCCGCCGCGGCACGCAGAAAGGCATTGAGTATCTTTCTGCGGACCGTGTTTTGATCCGTTACGATCTTCCGCTCAATGAAATCGTCGTCGATTTTTACGACCAGCTGAAATCCGTGTCCCGTGGCTACGCGTCTTTTGACTATGATTTCGCAGGTTATCAGCCTGCCGATCTTGTGAAGCTGGATCTGATGGTAAACGGCGAAGTAGTGGATGCGCTTTCGTTGATCATTCACAAAGAAAAGGCTTATTATAAAGGCCGGGCGCTCACGGCCCTGATGAAGCGTCTGATCCCCAGGCAGCTTTTTGAAGTTGTCATTCAGGCTGCCATCGGTCACAAAATCATCGCCCGGGAAACAGTTTCCGCATTGCGGAAAAACGTGATCGCGAAATGCTACGGTGGGGACATTACCCGGAAGCGAAAATTGCTCGAAAAACAAAAAGAAGGGAAAAAGCGCATGAAACGTGTTGGGAAAGTAGATATCCCCCAGGAAGCGTTTCTTGCGATTCTGAAAGAGGAGTGATCTTAGATTCATGGAAACACCAGCATACAAAAAATCAGTTGCCCGCGAATATTTCGAAGCCATTGTTCTGGCAGTCGTTCTTGCTCTCTTCTTTCGCACATTTGTCGTGGAGGCGTTCAAGATTCCAAGCAGCTCTATGGAAGACAATCTATTGATCGGCGATCACATTCTTGTAAACAAATTTGCGTACGCACCTACAAATTTTGCCTGGGAGAAAAAGCTGCTCCCGATCCACGACGTAAAACGAACAGATGTGTTTGTGTTCAAGTATCCGGAAGATCCCAGCCGCAATTTCATCAAACGTGTGATCGGTGTAGGAGATGAACGGATTGACATCCGCGACAAGCAGGTGTACATCAACGGCAAGCCAATCGAGGAGCCGTATAAATTTCACAAGGCGGAGTTTTTCGGTCTCACGGCCGAGAACTTTGGGCCTGTGCAAGTTCCGCCCGGCTATTACTTTGCGATGGGTGACAATCGCGATAACAGCAAAGACAGCCGTGCCTGGGGATTTGTGCCGCGTGACTACATCAAAGGAAAAGCCTTCATCATTTACTGGTCTTTTGACGGCCCCCAAAATATCGGCCCCGCTCCTGTGAGCGAGAACCTCAAAGACCTTGCCAATCTGGTCATTCGTTTTGTCCCCGACACCCGTTGGAGCCGCTTCTTCAAAATCATCCGGTAATGGAAGAAAAAGAAGAATACCTGACAATCTCTCAACTTCAGGAAGTCACAAATCTTCCGGTTTCCACCTTGCGGTTTTACGAAGCGGAATTTCCTTTCTATCTGCGCGTCCATAAAACATCCGGCGGCCATCGCCGCTATTCAGCCGAAAACGTCAAACGCTTTCTGCATTTGAAGCATTTGATTCACGAAAAGGAGCTCTCGATCCGGGAAGTGAAACGAAGCCTTTCCGCAGATGAGGATCCGCAAAAAATCCGTGAAGAAATGGATCTCCTTCTGAAGGTAGCCGAAGAACTGACGCAACAAAACGTAATGCTGAAACAAAGCATGGAAGAACTGGCAAAACGGTTGTCTGCAATCGAAGACGATCTGCGCAACCGCAAAGGCGGCTTCCGCTGGTTCAAATGAGTGGAGAAATGGGGGAACCACAGATGAACACAAATGAACACAGATGGAGCGCAGGCTTCCAGCGTGCATTGTGGGCCGCAACAACATGGCAGGCCCCGGCCGCCGCAGGCGCCCTCTCTGAAAAAAGTGTTGGAAAACAAAGAAACATTCGAAGGAGTATTGAGAGTAACGAATACTCTTCTTTGTTTTCCAACATTTTTTTCAGAGAGCCCGAAGGTCCGGCGGCTGACCTTGGTGCGCTTGGCGGTTCCGTGCCTTCCGTGTGTTCCGTGCTAAAAAACGTCCTTATCGGTGTTCATCGGTGTTCATCGGTGGTTTCAAAATCCTTTCTTGTCTTGCTCGTGTTGTTTTCATCTTTCGCGCAAGCGCAGGCGGATGCTCCCTTGTTGTTCATGACCGATTTCGGGACGACGGACGATTCCGTATCCATTTGCAAAGGCGTGATGCTTGGAATTGCTCCCGATTTGCGAATCGTAGACATCACGCACGAGGTTACACCCTTCTCGATTCTAGATGGGGCGCGGTTTTTAGCCGGCGCCTCACCTTATTATCCGGCAGGAAGCGTGTTTGTTGTGGTAGTAGATCCGGGTGTGGGGAGTGTCCGAAAACCGGTCGTTATAAAAACAAAGAAGGGACAGTATTTTGTCTTGCCGGACAACGGATTGATCACTCTTGTGGCGGATCGTGACGGCGTGGAAACGGCGCGCGAGATTACGAATACTTCCTGGATGATCGGAAGCGCGCTTTCCTCGACCTTTCACGGCAGGGATATTTTCTCTCCAGTGGGCGCGCACATAGCGCGAGGAAAGAACTGGACGGATGTAGGTCCTGAAATCAAGGATCTGGTACGGCTCAAAGTTGCAGCCCCGTTCCTGGATGAGAATGGAATCCATGGAGAGATCATCGCGCTGGATGGTCCGTACGGAAACGTCATCACCAATATCGATGCGGACGTCTTCCGCAAACTCGGTTATCAGCTTGGGGAAAAAATTCCGGTGCGAATCGGTGAGCGTGAATTTCCCGTTCCGTTCGTCAAAACTTTTAGCGATGTGCCGCTCAAAGAGCCGCTACTTTACGTCGATTCCCGGGGCCATGTAGGGCTTGCATTGAATCAGGCAAGTTTCGCGGCGTCAAATAAAATCGAGATCCCCGTTGCCATCTTTATTCCCACAAAACAATGATGCCTCGAGTCCTGGAACTTTGGGCGCGCGTGTCCGCGGGCTTCTGGGAAGAAGTGCGAAAGCGCTTTCCGTATTTGTGGCAATCGCTACGGTTGCCCGCTTCTGGCCAGCCGATCGATGGTTTTCGTTTTCATTCTTGTCCTGCGCCCCCCTCGCCGTTTTGAGAAATCACAAGTCTTTGCTGCGACGCCGGTCTCCAGTTTCGATGCGGCCGATGAGGCGGAGAAGACCATCCAGAATTGTCAACGGATGGGGGGGACATCCGGGAATGTACAGATCGACCGGTACGACGGCATCGGCTCCATCACATTGCTCCGCGTGTCCGGCGAACATCCCGCCGCTGATCGCACAGGCGCCGACAGCGATCACGATTTTCGGTTCCGGGACCGCCTCGTATGTTTTTACGAGCGCAAGACGCATGTTAGTCGTGACAGGTCCGGTGATCAGCAAGCCATCTGCATGTCGCGGTGACGCAACGTACTGAATTCCGAATCGTCCGATGTCCCAGCCAATGGTTCCGAGTACATTCACATCCGCGCTGCAAGCATTGCAGTCACCGGCACTGACGACCCGAAGCTTGAGGGATCGTCCAAAAAACTTGCGCATTCGCCCTTCGAGAGCCGCGGCAAGTTCGAGCCCTTTGCCGTTCAGAATGAGATCCTCACGCGTTCGCGCGGCAAGCCGGTAGTCCTGTGTGTAGGAGATCGCGCCTTCCGGACAGGCGGAAACGCATTCGGTGCAAAAAATACAGCGCCCTAAATCCAGGCGGACTTTGTTTCCCGCATTCATTGGGCCGCCGCCCTCCAAACCAGGGATAGAGATCGCATTCGTTGGACACGCATCGGCACAATCACTGCAACCGACTTTGCACTTGGATTCGTCAATCACCGGAAGACCGCGGAAATGCGAGGAAAGTTCCGGGGGTTGTCCTTTCGGATAGGACATCGTTCGATGTCCTTGATGCATTCTGGCGATCAGAGATTTGAACATCATGGGCTCCTATAGATCGTGACCACAGTAAGAGAGATTGAAACTCTTGTTGCACAACGGAAAATCCGAGATCTGTCCGTTGCGTAAAGCGAGAGCGAGCCCGAACCAGTTGTGGAACGACGGATCCGTGATTTTATACCTGCTGAACCGGCCGGCGGCGTCCGTGATCGCAACATGGCAGATTTCTCCGCGCCATCCTTCGATCAGCGAAACAGCGATCGATTCCGGCATAACAGCCCCTGGATTGTTCCGGATCGCGGTTCCTGGAAGAGTCTCGAGTTGTTGCAGAATAAATTGAACCGATTGTTGAATTTCAAGCCATCGTACAAACGCGCGCGAATTCACGTCTCCGTAATGAGAAGTCATCACAGGAACATGTACAAACCGGAAGATGCCCGTCGGGTAGTCGTGGCGCACGTCCCGAGCAAGCCCGCACGCGCGGGCTGCCGGGCCCACCAGCCCGATTTTTTCAGCATCTTCACTGGAAACTCGACCCGTGTTTTCGAATCTTTCAAGCACGCTGGGAGTATCCCAAAGCAACTCCACAGACTCCTTGACCTCGTTCAGTGCAGTGATCAGCTGTTGACGCATCGCAGGGATCTGATCCGGAGCCAGGTCAAAAGCGACACCGCCAGGCCGTGCCAGCCCTCGACCAAACCTCGATCCGCAAATTGAGGCTGTCATATTCAGGAAGTCGCCGCGAAGACGGCCGCAGAACGACGCAGCGGGGAGGTAGGCAACATCGCCCGCAAGAGCACCAAGATCGCCAACATGGTTTGCCAAACGCTCCAATTCCAGCGCGATTCCACGAATCGCTTGCGCACGCGCGCTAACTGCCGTTCCGGAGAGACTTTCGATTGTCTGGCAGTATGCAAGAATGTGCCCGATCGTAGTATCACCTGCGATCGCCTCCATCTGGTGTATCGTTCGCCGATGAGGACCGCCGAACAGGACGCGTTCGATACCGCGGTGCTGATATCCCAATGCGATTTCGAGATGAAACACGACCTCTCCATGACACTGAAACCGGAAGTGTCCCGGCTCAATGACTCCCGCATGAACGGGACCGACCGCGACTTCATGGACTTCTTCACCGGAGACCTGAAAAAAATCGGAGACGCCTGGTAGAACAGAACTCCCGGCATGACGGTTCCAGGCATCATGCCCGGCGCGATACGAAGAATGAAAACGCACCGGTTTCAGCCACGGATGTCCCTCCGGACGTATTCCGAACTGCTCAGCAATTTCACGCTCAAAAAGATGGGCCTGTGGAACCTCGCGAACTATCGAATCAAAGGAGTCTTCTTGTAATACAGTTCGCGTCAGATACAACTTGCCGCTTACATCGTTTGCCATCACCGCAAAGATTTGCAGCCCAGTGCCCTGCTGATTCAAGGCGAACATCGAAGCAATTCGCGCTCCTCTTGCGGCACGATCAATCATTCCCTGGCGAAACGATTGCGGATCCAGTAACGGCACATCGCGAACCTGAAGCGCACGCCCGTTTCGGATTTCACCGGTTGTCATTGGATCTCCATCAAGGTGCCGGCCGCTTTTTCAATGAAGGAATAGAGGGATCGCGGAATCCAGATGCCCATCATCAGAACAAGCGCAAGCGAAACAATCATCGGCGCCGTCTTCGAGAAGCTATCTTGAAATCCTGTGTCCGCAGCCTCTGATGGGACGCCCTGCACGACTGCAAGAACGGTGGCGCCCATCCCGATGAAAATCACGACCAGAAAAACCAGGAAGAGCGCTGCAGGAATGAAATGACCTGTTTGCATCGCCCCGTTCAATATTGTGAACTCGCTGATAAAAGGGCCAAATGGTGGAGAACCGGTAATCGCAAGGAATCCAATGAGGAACAGCGCACCGGAAATCGGAAGACGGCGGATCGCCCCGCTGACTTTCTCGATCCGCTTGCTGCCATAGGCCCGGTGAATATTGCCCGCGGAAAGAAAAAGCACAATTTTTGTGAAAGCGTTGTTGATCACATGCAGCATCGTGCCCAGTGTCGCGAGCCCCCCGATTCCGATTCCAAGAACAAGAATACCCATGTGTTCCACACTGGAGTACGCGAGCATTCGTTTGAAGTCGCGTTGGCCTGCCAGGAACACAGCCGCAACTGCCATCGACAATAGACCGATGCCGATCAGGAGTTCCCGCGCAAACGCCCCTTCTCCTGCGGCCACAGTAATGCGAAAGATCCGCATTAAGGCGAGAAACCCACAGTTTGTCATTCCCCCCGCAAGAAGCGCTCCGATTACGCCCGGTGCTTCACCATATGCGTCCGGTTTCCATGTGTGAAGCGGAGCAAGTCCCATCTTCGTTCCGTAGCCAACAAGCAACAGCACGAAGGCGGCCCTGATCCAGGGCCGTGAAAGTTGACCGGCATGCACGAACAGGTCTCGAAACAGTAGCGACGCCTGATCCCCTGCGCCTAGAAAAGCCGCATAACCGACAAAGAGCGAGCCAAGAAGCGCAAGTGCAATACCGACCGAGCCGACCATGAGATACTTCCACGCTGCCTCGAGTGATCTGGCATTGCGGTTAAAATAAATCAACATTGCTGTGGAAAGCGTTGCTCCTTCCATTGCAACCCATAACAAAGCGAGGTGCTGAGCCAATGTCACACCGGTTGTCATGGAAAGAAAAGTGAGAAGACAGACCGCAAAAATGCGATTTGGCCGATCCGATCTCACACGAAGATATCCGATGGTATACACAGAACAGAGGGCAAAAAGTATCGACAGCACACCAAGAACAAGGTAGCCCAGTGCATCCACCGCAAGCCATCCGCCTTCGGACGTGTCTCCAACGTGAAGCCGAATGGTCAGAAGAAGGTGAATTCCCGCCGTAAGAAGAATCAACGGAGGCCGGAGTTTGTCCGAAGGAAGCACCAGCGCGATGAGCGCTGAAACCAGCGGAACAATGATTAACAGGATCATTTCAGTCCCTCAATTCCGAAAGCCGCTCTGTGTCCAGTGATGAGAATTCGCGTTGGATGTGATTCATCACAATGCCCATTACAAAAATACCGACAACCAGATCGAGCAATACACCGACTTCAACCAGGAACGGCATTGCTTCATGCAAGAGTTGTGCGAAAACAAAGATGCCGTTTTCAAGAGCGAGATACCCGGTAACCTGGGAAATCGCTTTTCGGCGCGTTGTCAGCAGAATGAAGCCCGTGAGCAGTGTGGAAAGCGCTGTTGGTACAATCAGCAAGCCGCGATGCATATCCGCCAGCGGTAACTGACCTGAGAATAGCAAGGCCAGGCCCGTACCGACTGCGCAAAGGAGAACCGCGGGAACTTGACCGAGATAGGGCTCAGATTCATGCCGGATGTGTACCTCGCGCATAGCGCGAAAAAGCAGAGACGGGATCAGGAATCCCTTTACACTCGCGCTGACTGCGACCAGTAATACAAGACGAACCGTGGGAGTGTGCGCGAAGGCCAAAGGAAAGACACTCAACAGGAAACCTTGAATCGCAACAGCCCGGATCAGGGCCTTCAGATTTGACGATCCGAGCGCCAGAAAATTCATGATAACGCATAAGATGAGAATTGTAGGAACGCTCTGTATCATCGATCTACCTCAGCACCAGAACAACAGCGAAGGCCGCGAGCAAAGTAGCTGTAATCAGAAGTTGCGGAACGCGCACCAGGCGTAGTCGTGCCATGCTGGATTCGACGAGTCCAACCACAACCCCTGTCACAACCACAGTCAGAGCCGTTATCCCAATGTCGAGAAAAGGAATTCCGGAACTCTTCGGAACAACCAGCGTGGCAACCAGAATGCAAAATAACGTGAACTTCAACGCTTCGCCGTACTGGATAAACCCGAATGCCGGACCACCATGGTCCAATACCATGACTTCATGAATCATGGTGAGCTCCAAATGCGTGTTTGGATCATCGAAAGGTACGCGCGAATTTTCGGCCAGGAGAACGATGAACCAACTGATGACGATCAGCACAACGGATGCGCTGGCCTTTTCCCACGCACCGGATTTCGCAACAGCCAGCATGTCACTCAAGATCAATGATCCTGAGACTCGCGCAAGCGCCAGTAGGCCGAACAGGATAGCGGGCTCTGCAAGGGCCGAAAACGTTACTTCGCGCGAGGCGCCCATCCCTTCGAACGCAGATCCCGTATCCATTGCCGCGGATGCTACGAAGAAGCGCGCGAGAGCGAACAGGTAAATAAAAACGAGAATGTCACCGGTAAACGAAATTACAGGCGGCTGATTTCCAATGGGCAGGAACAGTGTTGCAACAACTGCAGTCGCCACCGCAATCGCCGGACCTGCCAAAAAAATCCAGGTTGTCGTTCCGCTTAAGACTGTCCGCTTGCGGATGAGTTTGACCACATCATAGTAGACTTGTAGAATCGGTGGCCCTTTACGTCCCGCCATAAGCGACTTTGTCCGATTGATCACCCCAATGACGAGCGGCGCGATCAACATTACCAGGATCGCATTCAGGATCGACATCATCATGAAGAGCTCCAGGCCAATAAGATCAGTAGTAACGCGACGATGTACAGGATGTAGACCTGAATTCGTCCCGCCTGAATGAAGCGCGCAAACTCCATCAGGCGGCGCGCGCGGAGAATATTCGGCACAAGGACTCGATCCAGAACGGGATCAGGCACATGACTCTCAAATGATCCCTTCGCGGGAAATAAGTCCAATTGATTTTCCTGATGAACATCGGGGCGAAGCGCCCACCGGAATAGCTCAGTAAGCGGAGCGGCAAATGACGATGACGTGTACTGCATTCGGGCGTTGGGCGCGGCGTAACCGCAGTCCCAGGTCAGAACTTTCGATGATCGCCGCACCAAAAACAGAATGATGGCAAGTAGGATTATGATTGCGACTAACGCCACTACGGTCGCAACAGGCAAATCGGAGAACAGGCTATGGATTGCTATCGCTGCGCGGTCATGGCCGACAATCCTGGCTGTTACTTTGGACAGTGCGCGGAAGACAGTCAAGGGCCATACTCCGATCACGGCGCAAATTATAGACAAGGACATCATCGCGATTGGCATCGCCAGTTTTTCCCCGTCCGTGTAACCTGCGTGAGCGGAACGCGGCGCACCCAGGAAAACGACGGAGAATGCCTTCACGAAACAAGCGATGGCAAGTCCCCCGATTAAAGCCAGCGCAGGTACGGCCAGGATCGCAGCGCCCGCGCCGTTGGCGCTGCCCGGGATGGCAGCTTTAAAGCCGGCTGTATAGATGAGCCATTCGCTCACAAATCCGTTTAATGGAGGCAGGCCACAAATGGCCACGCTGCCAACCAGGAACGACAAACCCGCCCAACGCAGCCGTGGGAGTAACCCACCGAGTTGATCGATCGATCTCGTTCCCGTGGCATGAACGACTGAGCCGGCAGCGAAGAACAGTAACGCCTTAAAGAATGCGTGATTCCACACGTGCAGCATCGCGCCTGCAATCGCGAGAGCGCCCCAGGCCTCGTTTTGCCCAATGACACCCGCGCCAATTCCAATGAAGATGATCCCGATATTTTCAATACTGTGGTACGCAAGAAGCCGCTTCAGATCGTGCTGCGCCAACGCAAAAACGACGCCCAGAATTCCCGATAGAATTCCTGCGAAAAGCAGAGTCAAGCCAAACCACCTTCCCAGAGGTACTAATGTCATCACTCTAATAAGCCCATAGACGCCCACCTTGAGTACAACACCCGAAAGCACAGCAGAAATATGGCTGGGAGCGGCGGCGTGCGCTTCGGGTAGCCAGACATGAACCGGCATGAGCCCGGCCTTAATTCCGAATGCAAAAAGGGCGAGAATCAAAATCAGCGGAATCATTGGAGAATTCGCGCCGACTGCAACATCCAGGAGCCACGTTCCGGTTGCCGTATGAAGAGCCCCAAACAGCGCAAACAGCGCAAGCGTTGCCACGTGAGTCGCTATCAGATAGATCCAGCCTGCGCGAAGGGCCTTCTCATCGTTTTCTTCGGTGATCACCAGAAAAAAGGCAGACAAACCGGTGATCTCCCAGCCGAAAACGAAGGACCATGCATCCCCTGCGATCATGACAAGCGCAAGACCTGCGGTTAGAGCACCGTAAAAAAAGCGCAGCTTCCGCCCATTCGTTGGATTCTCGCTTTCCAGCCAGTAGCCCTCGCCATACAGGGAACCCAACCCCATTACTAAGAACAAAGGCACAAGAAAGAAGCCGGAAAGAGTATCTATATGAATCGCTACGACACCACCGGGCAGCGGCCATGAGAATCTGGCATCGTAACCTCCACCGGCAAACATCGAAAAAGCAACAGCAAGTCCTGCTGTGCAACCGAGAAGATGCAAGATCGTAGCGATCCTTTGGGATGCAGACTGCCCCGCCTTGAATAGTAGCCCTGGCAGGCCGCTAAACAGAGTAAGGCCGAGTGCCGTGAAAGCCAAAAGAATCGTCAATCTATCTCCTGTCGATCAGAGGTCGTCAGGCCGGCTTCCTCAAGTTTTGTGACCGTTTCAATGATCTCTTTTTCAGACGCCATCGTGCGGATCCGGTTTTTGAATTCCGGCTGCCGGAGCAGATGTGCAAGTCTGGCCAGCATCTGGAGATGAACATGAATGGTCGGGCAAACAAGCATGAAAAGAGCGTAGATCGGCTTTCCATCCAGCGCGCCGAAATCGATTGGCGGGTGAATGAAACACAAACTCAAGAGTGGTTCATCGGTTGTAAGGACAATCGGATTCCGTACGTGCGGGATTGCAATGCCATCGCCCACACCGGTCGAGCCCAGGCTCTCCCGAGCCAGAAGCAGCTCGAGAAGCATCTCGCGCTCCGCATCCTCACTCAGGCGCAGGACCTGGACGATGTTCCGCAGCACATCCTCACGCGTTTTTCCATGAATGTCGTGAAAAACTCCGCCCCGCCGCAAACTCGCACTGATGGTTGGAATCCCATTCTCATCATCCACGCGCTGAAAGAGCGCAGGAGCAACGGCCAGTTTGTGTGCCGTGGCCCATTCCAGCAATTCGCTTCCATTGATCCGGTACTGATCGCTGATTTTATAGGCTGGTAAATCTCCTGATTCAATCCAATCGTAAATCTGTTCTTCCGACGTGCTCAGCAGGATTGCGGCATCGCGGATCGTCACGCGCATAATGAATTCCTCACTTTCCCGGAACCCCCAAATGAACTTCTGCCTCGCGAATCGCCGTGATGGCCTGTGAACCCGTTTCGCATTTCGTCAAACCGTCGATGAGCTTTGGATCGCTGAAGAGCTTGATTGCGCGCGAAATCGTCAAGAGGTACCCCTGGATGGTTCGCGCAAGGATCAGAGCAACAACAAGGGGCTGGTGCCCGTGCGGATCCGAGTAGTTGATCGGATCGCGTGTGATGGCCAGCAGTACGCGCTTTCGAGAGAAACGGAACTTTGCCGGATCATTGGGATGAGGAAAAGCAGCACGATCAACAAGAGCTGTCGAACAAAGCTGTTCCCGGAAGCGCACGGACTCGGCGAGCGCCACTCGATCGACACCATCCTCAATCTTCGCGTGCATCACCATCCATGTCAGGGTCTCGTCCCGAGTCATTGGCGGCAGGTTCAGCCAGACATTCTCTTCATCAATTAAAGGTGCGATCTCGATTTCGGATTGCTCAAGCGCAGCAAGAACCTGACGATCGCCCTCTAACTCCACTTTTCTGATCTGGTTATCGATCCAGGTATCGATGTCTCGCCGCCGAAACCGCCATTGCCCGCCGACACGAATCGCCGGTAGGTCATTCTTTTCGACCATCCGATAAATCGTCTTCTCGGATACCATCAGATATTCTGATAGCTGCTTAATCGTAAGAATGTCGTCAGGATGTGCTGCCGAGGGCGAATTCAAACGTATTGTCATCTTTGGACATTAATGTACTCTAAAACTATTATTTTGACAATATTGGGCAAAAATCTCCCAAATCCATGGAGGTTTGTCCTTCGCAAATACGACTAGGCGGTGAGGATGTTACAAAGGTTCACAATCTGCGGATGATAGTTCGACCACGATTTCCATACGAGTGAAGACCATTCGCGCACAAGTTTGATGTGATCTTCGACTGATTCGGCCAGGGCCACATCGAAGACAGTCATGGCAACCGCCGGCATGGGGGGATCGAAGTGGAGCCAGACCTCGACGGTTGCGGCCAGTTGCTGAAGAAGGGGCGGGACAGATGTTGGCTGAAAACCGCGATCCTGCACAAGATGCAATCCGGATAGATGAACGGCCACCGATTTGTCCGGATGTTTCCCTCCTGCATGCTGTACTGCGTACGTGTCTACTGTGATTTGATGCACACGGCCAAACAAGAATGCGTTACTGAATTCGGCAGCCAGAACCTCTCCGAAAACCGCCCAGCACTCCGGCGAAGTGTTGAAATATCCATCGTAAGTGGAACCGTCCTTTCGAGGCATACCCAGTCCACATCCGGGACACTGAACATCAAGAGAAGCCATGGTTGATTATGCCGAATCCTCAACCTTTGAATGCGGAGATCCACCAGGTGTTTCCAAACGTGTCCAGCACTCCGGCAGATCGTTCCTCATACGGCTTGTCTTCCGGTTCCGCCAGCGATTTCCCGCCGGCTTCCAGAGCGCGTTTGTACGTTGCATCTACATCTTCTACGTAAACGTAGATCGATGCCCTCGTCGGCGTAACGTGTGGAGGAAATTCCCCTACTTCCATTACCATTGGGGTTCCCTATAGTTTAGCGAAGAGGAGACACATTGCAAAACGACTGGAGACCCTTATACTGAATTCTCATTTCAGTCGCAATCTATTGGAATGTAAATTTTGAAACACTGTTTCACATTATGAAACTACTGGATTCCATCATTCTTGGAATTATCGAAGGAATCACCGAATTCTTGCCGGTGTCTTCCACCGGCCATTTGATTCTTGCCTCGACACTTTTGAAACTTTCCGATTCGGAATTTCTGAAAACATTTGAGATCGCGATCCAGCTCGGAGCCATTCTGTCTGTGGTTGTGCTGTATGCCCGCACCCTTCTCAAGGATTGGAAACTGGTGCAAAAAACGATGGTTGCATTTATTCCTACCTGTGTGATCGGACTCCTGGCTTACAAAACAATTAAACGATACCTGTTGGGGAATGAGTATGTCGTGGTCTGGGCGCTCTTCATCGGAGGTATTCTGCTGATCTGCTTCGAATTATATCAACAAAAAAGAGGGGCGGGGATCACAGACATTTCCTACATGCAGGCGTTCTCCATCGGACTATTCCAGTGCGTTTCGATGGTTCCCGGAGTGTCCAGATCCGCGGCTACAATCATCGGAGGAATGCTTCTCGGGATCGAACGCCGCACGATTGTGGAATTCTCCTTCCTGTTGGCCATTCCGACGATGGCGGCCGCCACAGCGCTTGATGTTTATAAAAATGCGGCGAGTTTCTCATCCGCAGAAATCGAGATCCTACTCACCGGCTTCATCGTTTCCTTTATTGTTGCCCTTCTCAGCATCAAGTTCCTGCTTCGCTACATTCAGAATCATACTTTTATCCCTTTTGGCATCTACCGGATGATTGTCGCCGCCGCTTTCTGGTTCCTGATGGTCTGATCCATTGCGCTGGTTGGAGCTCGTGTAGCCTGCCCGCTGATTCCATCATTCGCAAGCATCCATATGATCGAAATGATCTGTTTCTTTGCTCCAGCCGGTTTGCCCTTTCGCATTCTCTATCTTGACCCACCAGATAGTTTCCGGCCCGCTCACCGTCTTGATGGAATCTGTTTCTTCATCAGGGAATGGAATTTCATCTGAGTACGTCTTGCCCCGAAACCAGAACTTGAAGATGCCTTCTCCCTCATAGTGAAGAACATCCAGTGTCTCCCCTGCAGGGATCGTCACCTGATCGTCCATCCCCAGAGCAACCGGTTTCTTGATCAGAGCCCTGCCGGGCTTGATCGTCACTACGATTCCGGTGAGACCTTTAACTTTCTCTCCCTTACCGGCAGTGAAAATGATTTCCGATTTTTCATCGCGAGTTTTGTAGATCCTGGTATTCTCAATTGCATTCCACTCGCGGTATGTGCAGCATTCAAACGGGCAAGCTCCTTCATCTTCAAACGGCAAGGAGAGCTGGTCCGCTGCCGAAACGGAGAAACACACCATGATTCCGGTAACCCACGCGAGGAGGATGACCCTGTTTCGATTCATTGCTTGCCGAAGAAGAACAACAGCATGTCATCAAGCAACGCGCGCCACTGGCCCCAGGAATGCCCTTCGTGAACCTCGATAAACTTCACATCGACTTTGTGCTTCACGAATATGTCCCGCAATCTACGCGCATCGTTGATCTGATCTTCGAATGTGCCGGCGTTGATGAAAATCTTCGCGGGCAGTAGTTCTGCCTGATCGATCGCATCTGCCAACCACGGCACGGGATTCAATGCGGGACTCTGGATGCCTGCCATCCCGAAGAGCGATGCGTGGCGCATCGACATCAATGCCGAATGCAGACCGCCGAACGAAGTTCCCACGATCGCGCGTCCATCGCGTGTTCGCCTGGTAGGATATGCGGCATCGATCGCGGGAATCAATTCGTCGACTATGAATTCGCAGAAAGCGCAAACGCGGTTTGAATCCGGGATCAGCTCTTTTTCGCGGCGGTTTACATTTGCCTTGCGATCCCAGGGATCGATGAAGACAACAAGAATCGGTACAATCCTTTTATCGGCAATGAGATTATCCAACGTGATAACGAGACTCCCCATATCATCGTTCCAATAATCGGAACCATCGGTGACATACAATACAGGGAGGTCCCGCGAAGAGGCAGCGTTGAAGCCAGCAGGTTTGTAGACACGATAGTTGAGAGCGTAACCGAGCTTTGTGCTTTTGAATTCGATGTCTTTGCTGAAGGATCCGCGCACGAGGCCCTTCCGCAACACTGTGTTGGCCGGTGGTTTCCAATCGGGCATCCTGACTTCTGAATTCGGTCCGTAGCCACCGAGTTGCTGGTGCGGGTTGAGAGGATCGAGCTGCCAGTTGTCGCCATCCAGAACCAGCTTGTAGTCCAGGCGCGCATCGTTTGGAAAGGATCGTTCGTACGACCAGATGTCCGTTTTGCCGAGTCGCCTGCCATCCGTTTCCGGGGACGGTTCCCACATGGAAAAATCGCCGCGCCATTCCACACGATTCGCCTCTCCGCGCCAGAGGAACACCGCGTTTTGATCAAAAATGAGCGGCATCGCTTTGTGCGCAAGCACTCGCGCCCAAAACGAATCGGCATCTGCGGTCTGACCAGTGGTTTTCATCGCCGCATGAAGTTCATCCAATGAAACGAACGGTTTTGCAGTGCCGGCAAAAGTGCATGCCTCCAAACTGAACGCGAGTAAGAGCAGGATGAACCAGCGTGTTGTGGTCATAAGACTTACTGAAGGTTGAACTGCTGCAATAACCGTTTCGGCGCTGTGTTCCGCCATGCCGCAATCAGCGCTTGCCGAACACTCGCTTCGGCGGCCAACGGAAGGCACACGCTCGTGGCGCCCCGGCGCCCCCAGTATCCTTTGATCGGCTGAAAAATGTCCGGTTCAGACTGCATCAGCGTAGCCTGCTGTCTGGGTGTCAGCTTGACCATGCCCCAGTCGTCATCGGGCCAAATCGTAGCAAAGATCTTATTGCGCACACGAAAATCAGGATGATTCATATGCGCGTTTTCCGTCGCTTCGGGAAGACTGAGCGCCAATCTCCGAAACTCGTTTGCTGTCACTGGAACTTCCGGGCGGCAAGCGCAAGAACGTTGTCCGATGGGTCGGAGAAAAACGCCATCCACTCTCCTTCACCCGCTTTCCCGAAGACGCCCTCGCCGTCCCGAAGAATAAGATGCGGCTCCCCGTCAAACTTGACCCCTTTGGACCGGAGCTCGGCGTAAGCGGAATCAATATCATCTACTCCAAAATACAAAGTCGCCTTGGGCCCTGCTTTTTCAAGAAGCAAACGCGTACCGGAGAAATCAAAAAATGCCAGGCCAGGGGGATCGTACTTCTGCAGAAAAAGGGCGCCGAGAGTATCTCGATAGAAAGTGATCGCTTCATCCAGATCCCTGGCATATACGGCAATCTGTTGAATTCGGTCAAGTTTCATGTGCTGCCTCCCAACTACCATAAACTAATATCACAGAATCTTGAGCTACAACGAACGTATGGAAACGCGGAAAGAGGCACGACGATCAGGTTCATAACAGAATAAAGGAGGATGCCGTATAGTATTCCGCATGCGACTGCGTGTCGGATGAGGACCTGGAAAGTACGGCTTGCAAGAGAATAGATCGCGGCTGCGATCAATGCGACCACGAAGTTCAGCTGCGCGCCGAGTATTACAGTGTTGATGCCACCTCGATAGGATTCTGCGCCGAGAAGTCCACTGGCGATGGATTGAAGGACTCGCATTCGAGGGATCCCGCGGGCGCCGAAGAAGATGAATGCAGAAGTGATTTCCAGAATGCCGGCGATCACACCGCCAACAAGGATGCCCAGTCCAGGACGCGATCGCCCGCGTGAGATCCGATTCAAGATACTGCACCTTCCCTACTTGTACAATTCAACCCGATAGATTCAACGGCTCAGAGCGAAGAATCGAGTAGGAGAATTCGACGCGCGATAGCGCGGCACTACTCGAATCCTAAGCCATTGTACTTCATGGTTTCTGGCTAATAAATATCTCGTTTCCGTAGAGATCCTCAAGAAAGGACCTCTGTACCTCATAGACCGCTTTTCAGGTTCCCCTTGGAACTTCACACCAAGAGCCCAAGTCATCTGAGATTTTGGCTAGCTCCGGGGATAATCACGACGTCCTGGTTGTTGCAGCGATAGAGTGATCCAGCGATCCGGGGTGAACGCTGAAATCTTGCGAAACGGTTAGGAGCATTGGCAACGCCAGGAATACAGCCGATCAATCCCCACAATAGCGTGGCCTAATTCTTGCTGCCTCCACGAAACAACATTAATCCTGGGAACAGCGGTGTGCCTAGAGTGTTTACATAACGAGCAAATCGCATATGACTGTACCTTTTGTCAACGAAACGTTCTAATGCCTTACCTGGATAATAAACATATTAAGCGGTGAAAGTCCCACTAATCCTGGAGGATGTCTGGCAGTAACTTTGTCGCACGGTTCAGGCAAGTCGTTCTTAGGTGATACGGTCACTCATGACCGAGGAGAATGAAAATGAAATTCAAGTTGGTTCTAATAGCGTTTCTGAGTCTCGTGATTTTCTCCGCCATATTGTTTACGCAACCCACAGCACCTAAGGGACCGTTAGTGCGGGGTTTTATCGCCGCGAATGTCGGGGGTAGGAGCGAGCTCGGTCCTAGTTCGCCACCTATTGAGGATATTTATCTCCCCAACGTACGGGTAGTCTTGCGGGATCTTTCCACAAACGTTCTCAGCGATCCTGTGACTACCGACTTGAGTGGTCGATTTACAGCCCGAGTTAAGCACCCGGGTCGATTTCAGGTCTGCTGGTCTGCGAAAGGATTGAAGGGTTGTGAAGATAAGCCCTTCAGCATGGATCGCTGGTATCGCAACATTGGCACCATTCGAATCCCAATCCCGCGCAGTCGGGGCAGCGTCGCACTGTACGGGCGGGTGGGATTTGTCGACGGTTCTTCACCGCGCACTCTGGAGCCGCTCGCGAACATCAACGCATTTGCTACCATCTCTCTGCTTGACTCCCGCGGCAACGCGATTTACAAGGTGCCGGTCAACAATGACGACCAGTATCTGCTTCCGTTAGTCCAGCTCGGCAAGAGGTTTCAGCTTCGGATCAACGAAGAAAGCTACGATCACAGTCAAGCACTTGAGCTAGGCAACTCAACGCTACCGACCCAACGAATCGACTTCACGATGCTAAACAGCCCGCCACAAGTTGATCCGTTAGTAGCACTGGACGACAATAAACTACGGGTCTCAAACGCCGTAGCAGGCGCGACCGTTACTCTCAATGCGCGCGTATCGGATCCGGACAAAGATCAGCTTCGATTGCTGTGGCAAGTTAGTGCCGGCGCTCTCAGTTCAGCCACCGACCCCGAACCCAAGTGGAAGCTGCCTGCGACGCAGGGCAATCACGCTGCAACCCTCATTGTCTATGACGGTAAAGGCGGCTACGCTAAATCAAGCCTGAACGTGACAATCGACAGGTCCGGTCTCATCTTCTCAGGTACGGTTTCTGGGTCCGACAGCCCCGCACTAGCCGGCGCCGAAATCGATGTGAACGGCAGAGCGGCACTCACCGATTCCAGCGGTTTCTTTCGGCTGCGAGTACAAGACCGCAAACGATTCGTGATGACGATCCGCAAGACTGGCTATGCATTCGCCTCCAGTGTTTATTATGACGCGGTAGTCGGAGGACGGTGGCGATTAACTCGAGCTGAAGTGTTCAAGATAGACCCTTCACAAACAGTTGATCTGCGGCATAAGCGTTCTGGTCGTGATTGTTTCGGGGCGCCGAGCGATCAATTAAATTGGAAGGAGCATCCTGCCCTGGCGTTACCGCAATATCAGGATGGACACGGCAACATCGCGCCTCTACCAAAGGATGCGCAAAAATTGCCAGGCCTTCCTGGCCGTCGAGAATATCGCAGGGGCGAATGCGGGCCCGGCGTTCGTGTGAAAATCCCGGCGAATAGTCTTGTCGACTCAAGTGGCCGCGCCCCGACTGGAACAATCGATGCCCAGATCTCCACGGTAGACCTTGCAACACCTGACCAGATGCCGGGGAATTATACAGTGATTCAGGCGAACGGTCAGACGCGAGCGATGCAGAGCTATGGCGCCAGCACAGTCGAAATCTTCGCCGGCGCGACCAAGTACAATCTTCGATCAGGCACAACGGCTACTCTGATCCTTCCCGTAGACCAGGTGCAACTTCAAAGCGGGGGGGCATTGCCAGCAACCATTCCCTTGTTGAGCTACGACGAAGCACGGGGCGTTTGGCGGGAGGATGGCCAGGCTCAACTTTCAACCGTGGACGGAGTTCAGGCGTACGTCGCAAATGTCAGCCACTTTACAGCATACAATACGGATCTTATCAAAACCGATCAGGCCTGTCTCGCAGTGCAAAACCAGAACATGCCGGCAAATTACAATCTTGAAATTACAGTCCCGCAAACCGGTGGCGCTGCCCCAGCAACCATTCTCAAAACCGGCGTAGTTGGCGGGACGAGCGAGACCGCGATTCTGAATCTCCCTAGAGACACGAACATCGTACTTGTACCGATTCGGACTACTGATCCCGATCCAAACCTGAATAACCTGCCCATGGGCGTGTTCGTTGTGAACACAGGAGCGCCGCAGAACCCGGCCTGGCCAACAGTATCAGGAGGGTTCGCTAATGAACCCGTTGGGCCACCTTATTACCAGGAGACGAACGGCGTGCCTAGTGGCGCCTGCTCAACAAAAGTCGTTTTACGCGACCTAGGCTTGCAATTCTATCCGAGTACTCCGCTAACCGGAGCGTTTCTACATGGACTCGGCTCGTTCGCCGCGGTAAACCTGAGTGATATCGATCCGGCCTTCGCAGCCGACGCCAACCAGACACTGCGCGATGCAGTCACACAGGCGAGCCAGGACTACCGAAGCCAGATCGACCCACGCGGGCTCCGGCCCACGCTGAGCTGTTTTAAGATAGCGAACCGCATGCCGATCAAGCCTGGCGAAACTTGCCCCCAACACACAGGCACCGGCTTCGTACCACAGTCGCCACTAACTGAAACGACGGCCGTATACGCGAATACGGTTGACCTGGGTTTCGGACGCGAAATGCACTGCGTGCAAGATGGAGCGAATGTAGCCTGCTATGTCTCCAACTATGACTCTCTTGTCTACACCGGCCCAGGCCAGGGGTCGGATGTGACAAAAGCCCAGAAAGCCGTTGATGGGTTTAACGGTCTCGTACTGCCCGACGCGACTGTGGCGATGGAATTCTCACAGATTGAAGATGATACGGCCGATGGTACTCCAGTCACTAAAACTGATCCCGATCGCGTCGTCAAGTTCTTTGTCTTTAATCAGGCCGGTAATCCAGTCAACAACGCCAACCTTGACGGTCTTGGCCAGCGCCCGGTACCGCAACTCTGTATGGTTTGCCACGGCGGGCAGATCCCCAATCCTGCCGGCACAACCAGTACGACCGGCGGCGTACCCACTCCGGTCTTCAACAGCCGCGACAACGTTAAGCTTAATTCCAAATTCCTGCCTTTTGACCTTAGTAGTTTTAGCTATGCCGCGCCCGACAGCGATGCGGCCAATCCGTTTAATAAACTAAACCAGCAAACCGCCTTCCGAAACCTCAATCAGATGGTAAAGGTAGCCCCACCTCCTGATCCCACCGATCCTTCGAGCAACGTGATTAGCGATCTTTATGACATGTGGTATCCAGGCAACGCCATTCCGCAGCAGAACACGTTCGTGCCACTCTGGAACGCGGACGCGCTCCATCAAAACACATATACGAAAGTGGTTGCGCGCGCCTGTCGAACCTGCCACGTTGCCAATGCAGAACCTACTCTGCGGTTCGAGCGACCGGGAGCAAGCGCAGGCGTGGGCTTCGAAGGGAACCTGGGGACTGTGCAACTGCGGGTGTGCAAAGAACATGTAATGCCGCACGCACGGCGGACACACGATCTATTTTGGACAAGCGTAGGACCGAATCAGCCCGCCCAACTGCAAGCCTACGGTGACACAATCAATGCATTCGGCTGGCAAAAAGTTGGAACTTCCGGCGTCGATCCTTCACTGCTTTGCGGCCAGGAGTTCACGCAGGGCGGAGTACCTCCAATAGCACCGAGCGCGTTCACTCCGGTGGCGACCGTGTTCTCCGGCAACTGCGTCGGCTGCCATAACTCCGGTAACGCTGCGCCTGGATCCGGGTTCAACGTGGCAGGGCTCAACCTCCAACAACCCGGCACGTACGCGCGAATTGTCGATTTCAATTCGACAGAACTCCCCAGCTTCAAGCGCATCGCCTTCGGGACGAATACCGAAAACACTTCGTACCTCTGGCATAAGATCAACAACAGCCACGCGGGTTTACCAGGAGCGTTTTCCTCACCTGGACCGGGAGTCGCAATGCCACAAGGTACTCAAGGTTTGGTGATCACCGATCAACTTTCTGCCTTTGTCATTCGCGATTGGATCCGTAACGGCGCCCCACCCTAGGGCAAGGCCGCCAATGATGTGACTACTGGATCGCAGATGCTGCTTACAGATGGACCCGCAGCCAGAGAAGATACAGAACCCAAAGAAGCAAACCCGCCAGAACCGGCGGCGTGATGTACATTCAGATGCAGCGCTTCGATTGCATACGTTTTTACGCGGCGCGGACGCGCAAGCACTCGCTAGAAAAATTTGCAACAATGTAGTCCCAGGCTTTCGTCGCTTCCTCGAAAATGAATGAGGGACCACCATTCAGATAGAGATAATCGGGAAGTAGCCAACCGTCCCACCACGATTTGTTTTCCCTTTCCGCGGCTGTGTACATAACCCGATTGAGACCATCGACGTGACAAAGGCCGAAGTAATGTCCCATTTCATGTACCTGCACGTAACGCCAAACAAAGTCGGGGAGACGGTCCATAAAAGTCAGTCCCGAATCGAAGTTCGGCGTCAAGCCCGGGCAGGAGCCCTGCTCGAGATTCAGTGTGAGACCATTCGTATTGTCACTGTAGCGGAAGACGCCTACAGTTGGAACGATGCACAGATCGTTCTTTGCACCAATTGCATCGGCCGACTTGAGTTTTCGACCGATCACCGTGTGCAGAAAAGTTTCCAGGGAGGTACTAGCATTCTTATCAAAGCCATTCTGGCGGACGTGATCCGGTTTCGTTACAAGGACTCGGTCCTTTTGCCATCGCAGCAGCAAACCGAGAGCGCGTGCCTTTTCTGATGCCGTATCTATTTTCGTATTGAGCGTATCCTGGTCCATGCAGAAAATCGAAAACGTGGGCCCGCGGGCGCCCCGGCTACTAATATATTCGTCAATGTCGCTTTCGGAAACGCTTCCCGTATCCCCTACGACTTCCGGTCGAAATCGTCGCCAGAACTCCGCATATTGATAACCGCAGAGCTCTTTGATGTTCAGCCGCAGCGTTGAGTCCTCATGCCATCGAATGAGCTCCGGGATGTCGCTTCCGCGCAATCGAAAGTCGGAACGAACTACCGTGCGGATCGCACGCGCGCTGATACGAAAACCGAAAGTGCCATAGTCGAGCCCGAGAGCGTCTTTGATGGCTTGCAACTCCTCCCCCCCGTACTGCGCTTCAAGTAAACCGCGGACATAGTTACGCAACCGCCCCGTATTAACCTCTTTGGTGAAATGGCTGATTGTATCTCCCAAGAATACGATACGTCCGATGCTGAAGACGAATCCGACTACTCCGCCAACCAATCTCAACAGACCATCCCAAACGCGAGCCCAATTCCCTGTGAAAATACCGGCAAGAATGTCCCATAGACCAACGACCACATCAACCACAAGATCAACAATGTCGGCGACGATCTCGCAAACAGTGTGCACGACCCACTTGCCGACAGTAACCAGCACCCATTCCACAACTTTTACGATTACCCAGGCGAGCCAGCAGAGCCACTTGTTGCAACACAGGCACCACCAGTTGCAGTCCTGCTCCTCGCACTTCTTTTGAAGTTGATCGATCCAGCGCTCGACCGGCTGCTCGATCTGTTCCTCAATCCACTCCTGGATTTCGTTACACACCTCGTGAGCCATTTAACACCACCTCAAGGACCGATAGAATGATTTTTCCGGAATATTCGGTACCACTGATGCTATAGGAACGATGTCGTTCATTTTTGTGAACGTTGAATCCACTATCCGAATAAAGCACCTACAGTAGTAGGGCTACAATACATTATTGGCGTATCCTTCCAGCTTGATCCTAACAATACGGAAACTATCTATGTCTTAGTATATATGCAAATAATGGTTCCCGCAAATCAATTGCTGATTACACTAAGGTATGGGTTTGACGAAGCTACACAGTGTGCTAATCGCATACAGACGGCGAATCACCTAATCTGAATTCTAATAAGCTAGGGTGGGAATTGATCCTTCCTCACCTTGGTGCCTTCGTGTCTTTGTAGTTCGCCCTCACCTACCGCGAGTCGCCGGATGGAACATCTCCCGCAACAGTAGTGATCATATGATCCTGCACCGGAATGTATTTTCGAACTGCCTGGTTTACCGATTCGAGTGTGACACTACCAATCAAATCTGGATATTTGTCCAGATAATCGACGCCTAATCCTCGCGTTTCCGCTAAGGCGAGCTGATCCGCAATTCCGGATTTATCGGACATCGCGACTTTGAAACGCCCGATGAACGCGCGTTTCTCCGTTTCCAATTCCGATTGCTGAATTCCACGGTCGTGCAGATCGCGAATCACATCCGAAATAGAGCCAAGCGCTTTTTCTACATTGGGAGGCGCAACCCCAACATACACGGCCCAGGGTGGATCCAGCACCGGACTTCCCCAGAACCTGGCCACGATTCCATATGTCAAACCTTCCGTATCCCGCAAGCGGACACTCAATCGCGATGCCATACCGCTGCCTCCTAATACGGAATTCGCAAGAAGCGCCGAGTAATAATCGGGATTCCGCAAAGACAACCCGCTGGCATTTCCGGCAAAGATATCCACGTTGGCCTTGTCTTTCATGGTAATGATCTTCTTTGAAGCCGCCTTTAACGACGCGGGTTCCGCATGAATGTCCTGCAAAGAATGACCACCTTTCCATGCTGAAAAAGATCCATCAATTTGACGAGCAATCTCATCGGTCTGAACGTCGCCAACTACGGCCAGTACAAGCCCTGCGGCTCCGTAGTTTTGTTTCCAGAATTGCCGAATATCCTGCACTGTGATCGAATCGAGAGATTCGATCTGCTTCGCGGTTTCCACCTGGTAGTACGGATGATTCGCGGGAAAAATCCTGCGGGTGAGTTCTGAATACCCCTGAGTAAACGTTGAATCCTGTTCTTCCAACAGCGCGGTCTTCGACTGGACCTTCAGTTTGCCTAACTCCTCTTCGGAAAAAGCGGGCGTTCGAAGCATCTCACTCAACATTTCCAGAATGAGCGGCGCATCTTTCGATAGACAATAGCCCTGAATGATGATGTCGGTAGCGCCAACTGTAATGGAAAGACTGGCGCCGGTGCTTTCCAGCTTTCTTGCGAGTTCCAGCTTGGATTGACTCTCAGTCCCTTTGTCGAGCATTTGCGCGGTGACAGATGCAAGCCCCGGTTTGCCGGCAGGATCCAGAAAACTTCCCGCATGGAGATAGCCGCGAATGGCAACGGTCGGACTCATTTGGTTTTCCAGAATGTCCAATACGGCTCCCGAAGACAAGATCAAATGTTTTGTGCGCGCGGCAAATCCCACACCTGCACCGGGCGTTCCGGATGCTGCCGGTTCCTCTGAAGACGCAGCGCTCCATTCTCCATATGCATGCTTGCCTTTTTCACTGATCGGAACCTGTGAAGTCTTCTCTGGCGCTTGCGTGGATTGTTTGGGAACGAACCAGCCCACCGTGCGGCTGTCCTCATTCAAATATTTTACGGCGGCATTTTTGATCTGTTCTGCAGTTACACCTTTCACCTGATCGAGATAATCAAAAAAGAATTGCCAATCTGCAGAGGCGATACACTCTCCGAGCTGTGATGCATACTGATAAGTGCCATCACGACTGGATGCAACAGTCACCTCAATTTTACTTTTTGCTGTTTTCAGCTCTTCCTCCGAAACAGGCGCGGTCTTGAGTCGTTCGACTTCTGCAATCATTGCCTCTTCGAGTTTCTCGTGAGTTACGCCCTCTGCGGGGTTTGCAAGAAAGAAAATTAAATATGGATCGCGAAACGTCCAATTGAATGAATTCGCGGATGCTGCCAGCTTCTTTTCGACAAGCGCCTGGTGCAGACGGGATGTCACTCCGTTTCCCATCAAAACGGAGATTACATCCAGCACAGGAAAGTCGGGATCCATGGCGCCCGGTCTCTTGTACGCCAGCCCGACCCAACCGACGCTGCCCGCGCGTTTGACTGTTACGCGGCGCTCCCCTTCCTGTGGCGGTTCGGTGGTATAGATCTGCGGAATCGGCTTCGAAGATTTCGGCATCGAGCCGAAGTATTGATCGAGCAGCTTCAATGCCTGATCACGGTCGTATTCCCCCACCAGAATCGCAGCGGCATTGTTCGGCCAGTAGTAAGTGTTGTAATGATCGCGAAGTTTGTCTGTGGTGACATTCTCAATATCGGAGCGCCATCCCAGAGTGTCATGATGATACGGATGCGCCCAGATGGCAGTCGCCGTCATCGCAGTCAACAATGCATTGCTCGGATCATTTTCGCTTCGTTCGTATTCATTCCGGACTACCGTCATTTCAGTTTGCCGTTCTTCATCCAGAATTCGCGCATGTCGCATCCGGTCTGATTCGATTCGAATCGAGAGTTCCAGTTGATCGGAAGGAAGTGTGTCGTAATAATTCGTACGATCCGTCCATGTCGTCGCGTTCGATTTGTCGAAAGACGACCCGGCATTATAGAGCGCCTGCTGAATTGTTTGGGGCTTTCCCTTTCCAAAATTTTCAGTGCTCTTGTTAAACAACATATGTTCCAGAAGATGCGCGCTTCCGGTGTTGCCGGTAGTCTCATTTCGCGAGCCGACCTTCAACAACACCATGAACGTAAAAACCGGCGCCGCATGATTGGGAACAAGAAACAGATCCATATCATTCGACTTCAGCTTGTAGTGCTCGATCCCTTCCCGGCCAGGTAGCTTCTCTATATTTACAGGCAGCGGGGGATCGGCACCTGCTGCAACATAGCTCGACGCAAGAATTGCGATGATCAAAAGCACGAGATGCCCTAAGATCCAAATTGTTCTTTTCATCAACTCACACCTCAGAATCACTTTTAACTGATTAGAAGCTCCCGCTCCATGTCTGAATGAACCTCGGCAGATTCGGGAGCAGATCGGTGCAGCCGTGAAGAAATACGAGCAACCATAAATTCCGAGTCCGCTTCCAGAGTACACCGAACATCAATCCGATCGGCGAGACAACTGCAATGGAATAGGCGGCGGCTGTGAGTATATCCGGTGCCTGTTGCATGCCTTCCATCAGATGCTGTCCGCGGAGCACGTAACCCGGCGCGTGGGCCAGACCGAAAAGCGCGGCCATTATGACAATGCCCGCCGTCTCAGAACGGAGCCACGCGGAGGCGCGCGTCTGTAATAGCACGCGGAACAGAATCTCTTCAGTAAGCCCCGCTTCAACGACAAACCAGATGAGAGCAATCGGAGCCATGATCACAATGAGCGATGTGGGTGCTTGAAGAGCTTTTAGATTCGGTATGCCTCTACCAAACAATGCCTGAAGAAGGAAAAGCAGAATCGTCATGATGATGGCGGCGCGCCATCCAGCCTTTCCCAACGGTCGTAGACGAAACAGATCTCGAAAGGAATAACCAAAGGCTTTGAGAAGAAGCGCAGGCAATGCGACCATCGTCGCAAGTTTCAACATGAGGATTGCTATGGATTGTTGTGGTTCAACTGTGAACGTCTGTTTCAACGCGGACAGTCCCCATCCCAGTACGAAAACGGCAAAAAGTGCGAGATAGATGACGACCGCAACAAACTCGCGTTGCGGTGCGCGGACTTCCATCTGTGCCGGTTCTACACCAATTGTTGAAACCCAGGCAGCGATCGAAAAACCAACCCCGAAAATGAGAAAGACAGCCAGAGACTCTCCGGTATCGAATCCTGGAGCCGACGCCAAACGCGCAATCGAAAGGGCGTACAAGACAACATAAATAGCTGCTGATGCAATCGATCGTTTGGAGATTGTCATTGCCGGCTATCGTACCCCAATCTAACGAATCATGAAATGCAGGCGCCTGGAGCGCAGGCGTCCACGCCTGCATTATGGGCCGCAGGGATCTTGCCTGCCAATTGTGTCAGCAATGATTCAATGTGGAGTTAGGCGATCCCCGCGATCTCCTCTCATCTCCACATCCCCTCCATCTCCACATCCCCCTTCTTACACCAGCGGGATGTCGTAAGACCTCACATATAATGTGAGTCGTATGCCGGGGAAAAGACTGAAGCCGGTCATCAGAGAAAATGCGGTTCCCGTTCGCGTATATAACGAGGGGCTGGTCGTATATCTATACGATGAAGGGAACACAGAAAGGCTTCGGGACCTTCTTCGCGAACACCGTTTGAATAACGATTTCTTCAACAATTTGCAGGCCAAGAAATTTCGGGAAGTAGTCGCGCGGGAAGCTTTATGCGTGGCCTATACATTGGAGCAAGACGATCCGATTTCGGCGGAAGTCGGGATTGGCGCGCCTCTTTCCGCTTCAGAATTGCAGATCGCGCGCTGGCACGAACCACAAACAGCCCGTCTCTCTTTACCTACGGGACGCTTACGAGTGGATACACCCAATACCATGCCGCTCGACCCCGATCCGCCGGGAGATCCGGGCGCTACAGTTCCAGTGAAACCGGGGGATTACATCCTCACTCTTTACCGGATTGATTGGGATGAAATGCGCAGAGCAGGCATCAAAACGAAACTTCCGGAAGAATTTATTCTGCTCACACCTGCTCAACACGCGAAAAACTTCACGGACACGGGCCCCATTCTGGAGTTTGCTCCACGCCGGGACAAAAGTTGGATCAGCAGTTCTGAAGTGCAGCAAAATCATTTCGATGGAAAACTTTATTTCTATGGATACTGGGAAGGCTTCTGGCTCAATTTGCAGCGCGCTGCTGCCAGGAAGCTTGGCATTTCTACCGGAAGCCGGTTGCGAATTGAAACCGAGCGATTGAAAATCGATGCTCTGTTGCTGGGGCATTTTCGATACGAGGAATTTATTGCGTTTTATGGAGAAAAAGAGATTGAAGAAAGGATTCAGTTGTTCAAAGAATTTGCGTTTGGTCAATGGAACAAGATGGAGGGTCGCGAGATTCTGGAGTTCAAACGACATAAAGCAGCCAGACCTGTGATCGAACGGCATCTGGATGCATGGATCAAGGTTCGCGTTGTTGTCCTTCCCGAAAGATGGCAAACACCGGATCTGAATCAAAATGGTTCTGCTTCGCCAATCGGAAAAAATGCAATCCAAAGTGCTGTGATCCTATCGACCTCTCTGGATGCAGTCCTGAATTTGAAAGAATCGGACTTGCATCATTGGAACCTGGAACATGGCGATCGCATGACGATCCGGTGCGGGAATGAAGTTCGCACACTTGTATTTTCTGAAAATGAAAAGAAATCGCAGAACTTTCATTTTCTATCGCACGAATATCCTGTGGAGTATGAGAATTCGATCAAGGTTACGATTGGCGCCGGCAAATGCTTTGCGCAAAAAAGGAGATTTGGCCAGCATGCCTATAAGGGGTCGCTCCCTGTAGACTGGTTGCCTGCAGGCGAGGCGCCTCCGCTGGTCGGTTTCCTGGATCGCATCGAAGGCCCGCAGAAATTCTTACGCATTCGGCCGATGCAAGTGAATGGCAGCCCTCGCACCGACTATGTCTGGGTTGGTGAAAAAGTCGTCCTTCAGCCCTGGTCCCGGCAGTTTGTTCGCGGCGCAACAGTCCAACTCGAACGTTTGTAGGCCAGTAAGTCCGATCCACTTCGATGCGTGCAAAGTGCGACAGACATTTGTGTTTTTTAATCGTTGTCCTGACGGCAGCGACGAGTGGCGGGCGAACTGTCCGCGCTACAAACTCAGAAACTAACATCAACTGCCCAAGTCTATTCGCCAGGGTCAATTTGCCAGCGGGCGGGAGGCTGCGCGATACTCTGTTGGAGTGACTCGCATGAATCGTTTGAAGATTCTGGAAAAGTGACTGTGATCTGAAAATCCAGCCGAAATAGCTATGTCAGTCAGCGAAGAATCCGAATGCGCAAGCGCCCTGCACGCCTGCTCGATCCGCAGTTTACGAATGTAATCTCCAATGGTGCAGCGATGAAATTTCCGGAATTCACGCGCCAGGTGGACCGGGTGAATGCCAACTGCGGTTGCAATTTGGGTGATCGTCAAATGATCAGAAAAACGATCTTGCAGGAGATCGAGGGCTTGTTTCAACCAGGGTTGTGGTTGGCGATCCAAAATCGCGCTGCGAGAGCGTGAAGCTTCTGCGAGCATTTCGAGAACAATGCCTTCCATCGCCGCAGGTGAAGCCGCGTCCATTTCACGAAATTCCCGATAGAGATTCATAAAAAGGCTCCCCAGTAATCCTCGATGCGTATAGACACACTGATCCACAATCAATGAATATTCGCGGATTCTATCAAACCAGACAGGCGGAATCTCAACACTGAAGCTACGAAGGTCAACTGTTTGCACTTTGAACGAATGAGGTTGATCCATGGGAAGATACTCCAACGTAAACGGCTGATACTCCTGGAGCCGTTTCCCATAAACTTCTATGCATGCTCCGTTCAAGGAGATACAAAAGAGCGCAGAAGGATGAGAGTGAATCGGAATGCTGCTCTTTGCAGGGATCTGGATTTCCTGGAAAAGAAGGCTCGAGATTTTAGCGCTCCTGATGATATCAACTGGCTTCATCAGACCTCCTTTTATTCTTCATAATCAGACTTCAACACACTCAGTAATGAGTATTCCTTTCTAGAATAGACTCGAATTTACGGTGAAAGGTTTACGCAAAAAGTTAGGTTTATCCCACGACGCTTATTTATTTCAAGACAGAAGCTGTTTCAGTATGTCACGTTCAAATTCACGTCTTGTATCCATACCGCAAGGAGGTTGGAAATGCTCGTCAAACACATAACACGAATCGCTGCGTCGCTCTTGGTTGTGACAACATCTCTCCACCTCGCTTTTCCAGTGTATCCGTCCGGGCTTGAGACTGATGAAGCGAAGGTTATAGAAACGATTCGGTTGTTGTTTGTGGCCTTACAAAATGAGGATCTCGCCAAATTCCAAAGCGTCACATCTCCAGATTTTTACGTCTTTGACGTCGGGGAGCGTTTTTCTGGCGATAAATTGATGGCGTTTGTAAAAAATGACCATGCGACTGGCAAGATTTATGAGTGGAGAGTCACCGAGCCGGAAGTCCATATTGATGGAACCACCGCATGGATAACGTACATCAACCGCGGATCCTTAGAAGACAATTCAGGAAAAAAGAATCTCAGTTGGCTTGAGTCAGCGGTTCTCCGTAGACATAATGGCGCATGGCGCATTCACTTCTTACATAGCACACGAGTGCCTTCTGAGTAGCAGTGCCCCTACTCGCGAAACTGTGTTGGAGTAACTCGCGTGAATCATTTGAACATTCAAAAGTTAGATTTATCCCACAACGCTTGTTTACTTCAAGACAGAAGCTGTTTCAGCATGTTATGTTCAGTAATTATGGTGAAATTACTACTCGGCGTTCTTGCAGGACTTTTCTTCCTCGCTCAACCAATCGTGGTCTTTGGCGAAACACCTCAACCAAATATAAGCCCGTCTTCGTGGGAGAAGGTGGACTGCCCCTTCGATACGAAGAAAGCGCTGCTTCCGGTCACTTGCGGCCGGCTGAAGGTGCCTGAAAATTACGATGATCCAAAGGGTCGATCCATCGAGGTTGCCTTCATGGTCATCAGCCCTGAGCGCAAGATAGATCCGGAAAACCCGGTCATTTTCCTGAGTGGAGGGCCTGGATCACCATGCCTGGTACATGCAGAGACACTGGTCACAGTTCCAGCCATCCGTGAGATTGTTGTCGATCGGGACTGGGTGTTCTTTGACCAAAGAGGCGGCGGCCGATCGATTCCCACGCTCTGTTGTCAGCCTGAGGAGAGATTGGTTCAAGCGGGTGAAGACCTGCAGGGACCAACTGATCAAGCAGGGCGTGGATCTTTCTCAATACAACAGTGCACGGATCGCCAGCGACATGGAGGCGCTCAGAAAAGCACTGGGCGTGAAGCAGTGGAATGTTTGGGGAGCCTCGTATGGGGCCAGGCTGGCATTCACCATGGCGCGCTACTATCCAGCGAGCGTCCGAACCTTACTTGTTGACGGCCCCTATCTGCCTGAAGACCAGGAGGTCGTCGAAGACCTTCATGGTGCAGAGGTCGTAATCAACAAAATATTCTGGAAATGTACGGCAGACGCGGCCTGCAACTCCAAGTATCCGCAACTGCGAAGCCGGTTCCTGGCCGCGCTTCCCCGGCTCCGACAGCAGCCGTTAGAGGTGGGAAAGGAGCGGTTCGACGATGGCAGAGTGACGAGCTTCATTCAAAACTCGTTATATGGCGGCGCCATTCCGACTTTTGAACAGCGCGTACAGACCGTCCTCGCTTACGCGGATGCGGCGGCTCGTGGCGACGGCGAGCTCATGCTTCAGATCGAGCAACAAGATGACACGTGACACGCCAGCGCTTCCGGCATTACCGGATCAGGGAAAGTGGAACGTCGGACAGAACCTCTCCATCGACTGCCACGAAGAGAAGGTGTTCGAGTCCGTGGAGGAATATGCGCAAGCGGCGGCCAAATCCGATATCGTCCGTGCTTTATTCGGACAAGAAGGCCTTGATGGAAATTTCAAGACGTGCGCGCTGTGGCCTGCGGGGCGAGCCGACCCGATTGAAAACACCCGCGTATATTATGACGGACCGATCCTCGCTTTTACCGGGGAATTGGATCCAACCCTGTCAGGACTTGCCGGCTACAAGATCGAGATGATCTATGCCAACGCAAGGAACGTCGTCTTCAGGAATGCCGGTCACGTTCAGTTCTATATACGAACATATAACTATTCACCGGAAGAGTATATCTACCGGAAGTGTGCCCTGGAGTTAGGGCGCCAATTTCTTGCCGATCCGCAACGAAAGCTGGATACGAGTTGCGCTACCACACGACAGTTGCGCCTGGTGAAATAATTCTCGCTGAGAATTCTGACATTTGCAATCGCCTTTTTTGCTTCTTCGTTCAAACAATCGTAAGCTTCAGCGAATCACAACCTGGCTTCATTCGTTTTCTCGATGTGGGGGCGACACAAATCGTGTTTGCTTATGCTGATGAACTCTGGTAGTTTCAAGAAACGTGGGCAGTTCATTCCATTCACGACCGTCTAATATTCTACCGGCCGCTTTCTTATTGATGCCTCCCCACTGTTTGAAAAAGAACGGGACTCCAGCAGCAATGCATTGATCTCTCAGATCGGTGACCCACGCTTTCTGCATTACCCGCGCACCAGGTCCGGACTCGCCGCCGACGATCACCCAGTTCATTCCCTTCAAATCAAGATTCTGAATCGGACCCAAAAGAGGCTCAATCGAAAGAAATTTCGTTAACGCATGAGTGCGTCGAAGGTCGTCGATCCGAAAACAATAATCCTCTCTCTCGACGCTGACACCCATCCATATATTTGGAAGCCACTTTATTCGGGGATCTAATTCGAGAAGCCTGTCGGACCGTTTGGTAAGGATTTGATAACGATGCCAATTCGCTTTTTCCATTGTGCGGAACACTTTAAGAATAAATTCGGCAGGAATCTGGTGATGGAAGAGGTCACTCATTGAGTTTACGAAAACGAGCTGGGGCTTCTTCATTCTGAACGGATCGGAAAGCGATCCGGGATGCAATTTTAATTTGAACCCATCGACGTATTTTTTCTGTCCCATCTCCCTTAAACGGAAAGAAAGTCTTTCTGCATAACAGTGCTTGCATCCAGGGCTGATCTTGTTACAACCGGTCACTGGATTCCATGTTGCTTGGGTCCATTCAATAGATGACTGTGTCGCCATTTATTTACTCCGCCGCTTCTTTGGGAACGATACTACCACGGAATCGCCCATGGTACCTTTCGCGCGCGTGTTAAAAGGTCTGTCCGTAGCGATCGCACCATCAATTTCCATATCGTAGAGAACTTTCCTGTAATTAGTATCCGTACATCTCAAGCGCGATCGCGTTGGATGAATCGCAAGAATGGCAGCTACCGGAAGCTTCTGACCATCAAATACTTCCAGAAGAGACTCTCGCAGATCGTCAGCTGGAAAATGAAATAATTCACCTTGTTTGCTCTCGTTTCGATCGAATTGAAATCCCGCAAAACCTTGGACCCTCGAGGTGCTGTATTTTGCCGTAATTCGTTTTATGATCCCGTGACCTTTAGGGTGTTTGGTTATATGAAATAAATAATGACTCGTTCGCCCTGGCTGATCAGGAAAACAAAACCTGAAATAATGGATATACTTGGCTCCGCCACTTTCCAGCCCCTTAATAATTTCATCGATTATCCTCATTTCGCGGGCCTCCGGAGAGAGGCCTTGAAGCGATATTCGCAAAGATTCGGAACGTTCCGGTCCAAACAAATCGTCCATCCCCTTTCTAAAGATGTCAGCATCTAGATCGCGGTTGATCCGAGAATAGTTGAAAAAGAAAATACAATCGCAGCCGAATCCCCTGATCGTTGATAGCGCGAGGCTGAAAAAGCGAAAGACCTTTAAACCCCCATGGGTCGATGAAAAATAACGTCGGTATACTTCGAACTGATGCATAAATTCTTGATGTGGCAATGATGTCGTTACTGAGCGATTCTTACCGATTTAAAGTCGGGCTTAATGCTGAAAGTGCTTATTTCTGGAATTGTGTAAACATTATTCCTGAGCTCATCACAGAAATCGCGATCATTGAATATCGCCACCACCTTACTCTGCAGTTTTTTCTCGATTGTCTTTTTTAGGATGCACAAAGGAACGGATTCTGTGCCATCTACGTATCGGCCAGGTCCTGAAAAAAGATCGACATAAGCTAATTGTGGAGATTTGGCGGCAAGTACATTGCTCCAAGCATCGAAGTATTCGGTGACGATATCGATTTTTGTTTTAGATTCAGGCGAAGGTTCATCGAACCATTGCTTAGGATCCATTATTGTCTTTCTTGTCTTATATCTTCCTTAATCTGAATGTGAAAACTTGTTTTTCAAAAGCCATAGCCAAACACCCGCACGAGTTCCCAGCACAATGCTTCATCCTTTTTGAAGGAGACCTCCACCCGCATTTGCGACTGAAGATTCCAGTCTGCTTTTACTACGGCAGGTGTCATGAATTTGGAGCAACTATTGCATTCGGAAAGATCTCGTTTATTCATTTACGGGAACATTAGCGTGGGGTGCGCCTCTCAATATTTAGAAATTCTATCATTTATTACCGTCGGCGACACATTCAAAGTGACCCGGCTTTGAGGCTAAATTTATTTTCTTCCTGATTCATAATGCAAGCACTTCAACGTAAGGACGGATGCGATGCGCAACGTTCATCTTCTTAGCCAGATCTAGTAACACACGCGGTTTGGTTTTCTGCTGAGCGATCGCGCGCTTCAATGCATAGAGCGCAACCTGATTTCCAATCAGACGCATATAAACGATGCAATCAATCAACGTTCTATCCAGAGTTGTGATCCAGTATCGTTTCGTTTTTCGGATTCCAATGTTCCATTGTGGCCTACGTGACCGAACCAACTTCAAATCTGGTGCAACCACACGTTTTGAGTCCGGCACTAGCACCCATGTGCGTTTCGGGATTTGGTCAGTCAAATGGTAATAGTCCAAGGCGGACAACAGACAGATCACAGATGGAATTCCGCAGCGCAGGGTGGCTATGTGGTAAAGCTCTTCCTTTTCTCCGAGATCCGCGTTGCTGACCTGGTACACGCCCCGACGAACGCGTTCCAGTCGTCCCACCTTTACCATTCGTGAGAGGTAAGCTTTACTCAGCCCGTAAGATACGGCTTCCTCAAGAGAGAATGGTCTTTTTACCAATTCTGGGGGCAATGATTTCCTGTTCATTCGGCACTAAAATGACACAATTTCCGAAATGTGTCAAATTAGTTTCACTCAATGTCCGGTCATTGACTCGTACCGGCGGATTTATATATCGAATATTAATAAACTATTTATCGATTATAGTGAATTAGATTATTGAAATTCGGTAAATTGACACTAGCTGATTGTGTAAGAAGAAGGGAGATAGGGGGATGAGGGGAGATAAGGGGATAGCTTTTTTAACCACAGATGAACACAGATAAACACAGATAAAAGAATTTCCAGCATCTGTGTTTATCTGTGTTCATCTGTGGTTCCATTCTTTGCGCCTTTGCGTTGAATCCTAGTCCACAAGACGGCGAACCTGAATTACGATAGGATGTTATCAACTTCCTCCGCTGTGTTCATCTGTGGTTCCAATCGCAGATGGAGCCGGTGCCGGAAACCTGTTGTTCATCCATGCCTGCCATGCAGACTCCTGCTGCGAAAGATCCTGAGCGGAATCTCCATATAAATAGAGAGACACTGCCATTTGAGTAGCGCCGCCGCAATTGGCAGCACTGAAAAGCGCGATTCCGGATTCCAGTTTCAGCATCAGCGCTGGTGCGGTTTTCGATTCACTTATCAATTCCACCGTGCCGGAAATTTGCGGCGCGTCAGTTCCTGTTTTGCGTTTTTGACCAACCGCCGCGCCGGTCAGAGACAGCATCTGCATCAGCTTGTCCCATGTTTGCGTTTCGGATTCTGAGGAAAAACCTGTTGCAACGACTGATTCGCCATGCATTCCGCGGAACTGAATCATATACAATCGAAGCACGCGGAAGAACAGAGGCCAACCACTTTCTGTACCTTCCAGCTGGTTGTCCCAATCATCGGTTTCTGCAAAAAGAGAGTGGACAACGCGCACAACACAAACTCCGCCGGAACGCGCTTCCACAAACCATTCTGTCGCAATCAACGGACCTTCCTCACCGGCCCACTTATCTTCGGTAGCGAATCTCACGGGAGGTTCCCATGATGTGATGGTTGAAGATGAATCCATACCAGGGCCAAAGTGGCAAATGATTTTTCCACCCAATCTTTCTTCCACTTTTGTGGGAACAAACCAGGAAGAAATGCCTGGCCCGGTGCTGATTGCACGCCACACTTCTTCCGGCGTGCCCGGGACCTCCACTTCCACTTGAACGGATCGTCTACCGGATGGTTCTTTTTTTACGCTCATGATTTTTTCTCCTTTGAGCCGGCTTCAGTTGGTAAAGGGTGAGCAACGATCACCACTCGATGGGAACGACCGCCCGGTGCCGACTCATCATGGTATCGAGCGGTGAGCTGGGTGATGGCTCGGGTTAATTCTTCAGTGAATGCAGCGCGTTCGACTGCGGAACGAAAACGAATTTCCGTATCCATGGATAACGTGGCAAGTCGTTTCCCTGTTTCTGTAGAACGCCGTAAAAGAGAAGTGACCTCGCGTAGGATGCGCGCCGCTAACGCAATCAGATAGGTTGCGGAAAGCCGATCGGTACATCGACATGGATCGCTCGCCAACTGTCCCATGGCAGCGGGGGAAACAACATAAGTTGCCGCCGTTGCAACCATCAAACGCTCTGTTAGTCCGCCCCATTTGCGTTGGTCTGCGACACGCACCAGACCGCTTTTTTCCAACTCCCGCAGGTGGTAGTTCACCTTTTGCCGGGCCAGTCCTAGTCGTGCTGCAAGTCCGGCTGCTGACGCAGGCTGTGCTAATTCCGCCAGGATCCGGCTTCGAATCGGATCCAGCGCTATCGCCGCAGTACTTGCATCTTCGATCACTTCAACGTCCAACATGCGCACAAGAGTAGCATTGACAAATTTTTTTGTCAAGCGATAGGGGATAGCTCTTTTAACCACAGATGAACACAGATGGGGCCCTGATGGGCCACAACCAAACTAGCAAACGCAGGAAGAACAGAAGAGCTTGAACCACGGAGGACACGGAGAGCACGGAGGTAAAGAATGGGGATGTGGAGATAAGAAAGGGATGGGTGATGCAGCCGCTGCCAAACACCACATTGCATGTATTGCGGCATGCATTTGCGCCTTCGCGTCTTTGCGAGAAAATCTTTGCTCGAAAAGCAACAATTTGCGAGTTAGTAGTACATACTACTGGTCCCTTTCATCCTCATCGGCAGCCGCTAAGGTATAGTCAAGGGCAAATCTACATCAATTGACGTCGCACATCGCTTCTCTTGAAATTACAAATGCGATAGAATGTTCGCCTTTGCTTGAAACGTAGTACACTTCCCCGTAGAGAGAATCGATGAAAATTGCTGCGAATATTCTGGAATTAGTGGGCCACACACCACTTGTGTATCTGAACAAAGTCGTGCCGCAAGACGGCGCTCGGGTGGCTGCGAAACTTGAATTCTTTAATCCCGGCGGTTCGGTAAAAGATCGCATCGGAATGCACATGATCCGCGATGCCATCGACCGCGGTGTATTGAAACCGGGCGGCACAATCATTGAGCCGACTTCCGGAAACACAGGTCTCGGACTCGCAATGGTCGCCAATATATATGGATTCAAAATGATCGCTGTTATGCCGGACAAAGTGCCGGTAGACAAAATCCGATTGCTCGAAGCCTACGGGGTCCAGTGCGTAACCTGCCCTACCAATGTCGAACCGGAAGATCCACGATCGTATTACGAAACATCAAAACGGCTGCATCGTGAAACACCGAATTCATTTCTACCACAGCAATACTACAATCCTAAAAATCCGGAAGCGCATTATCTGACTACCGGTCCGGAAATCTGGCAGGACACGGACGGAAAACTCGCGGCGTTTGTTTGCGGCTGCGGAACCGGCGGAACGATCACCGGTACAGGAAAATATCTCAAAGAAAAAAATCCGAAAGTTCAGATCATCGGAATTGATACGGTTGGATCCGTTATCAAAGGATATTTTGAAACCGGCAAAATTGAAGGAGCTCATTCCTATCTGATCGATGGCATCGGCGAAGACTTTATTCCGGGTGTTTATAACTTTGAATACATCGATGAAGTGATTCAGATTCCCGATCCGGAGGCGTATCACATCACGATGCGCCTGGCCAGAGAGGAAAGTATCTTTGTCGGCTCTTCCGGCGGCGCCGCGGTTGCGGGCGCAATCCAGGTAGCAAAGCGCATGTCCCCGCAAGATCTGATCGTGGTGTTGTTGCCGGATACGGGTACGCGATATCTTTCGAAGCTGAATACGAATTGGCTCAAAAGCAAAGGGCTGCTGTAGTAGATTGACCACTTCATGCAGGCTGGATGCCTGCGCCCCTTAATGCAGACGGGACGCCTTCGCTCCATAGCACGATGGGCGGAACAGGCGTACAATCCGGTACTGAAATGGATTCCAGCGCAAATGTTTTGGGCCGTATCGGTATACCGGAACCGGTCCGTGCGCTAGCGAAAAGGTCATGGGACGCGATCGTTGTGGGCGCCGGGCACAACGGACTTGCCTGCGCTGCCTATCTTGCACGAGCGGGAAAACGCGTCCTGGTTCTCGAAGCACGCGAAAGAATCGGTGGCGCCTGTACGCTCGAAGAGCCCTGGCCCGGCGTCCGCATGTCTCCCTGCGCCTACGTTTCTGGTCTGCTTCATCCGATGGTGATCCGCGAATTGCAAATGATCGAACACGGATATGACTTCACTCCGGCTGTGAATGGACTTTTCGTTCCGTTTGAAGACGGTTCCAGCGTTCAACTGTACGAGGCGAATGAAGAGCAATGTGAAGAAGAGATCAGGCGCATCTCACCAGTAGATGTTCATGGCTATCGCAATATGCGAAATGCTTTTGAACGCGCCTGTCGCGCATTGCGTCCGGAAGCCGACGACGGCGTATGGGTCGGCAGAGCGCCTTCACGAGAACAGCTTGAAGGACTTCTGAATCACGACGAGGAAACGATCGGCCTGCTCTTCGAATATTCCATGGTGGAATATGTCGAACGTTACTTCCGGGACGAACGTTTGCAGCTTGCTTATCTTGGGCAAGGCGTGATCGGCGCAAATGCGAGTCCTTTCGATCCAGGAACTGCCTCCATCTATTTTTACCATTATTGTTTGACGCAAGGAGGGTATCCCGGTGTGTGGGGATATGTACGCGGCGGAATGGGAATGGTCTCATTCATTTTGTGTGATGTGGCTCGCGAGGAAGGAGCGGTGCTTGCAGCAGGAGTGCCTGTCGCGCGGATCGTTCCGGGAGAAGGCGTGGAGCTGGAAGGAGGTGAACGCGTCTCTGCTCCGGTTATTGTTTCAAACGCTGATCCGCGCGTGACCCTTGGATTACTTGGTAAGAGTGTGGATGATGAGTGGCGCACAAAAGTGGAAAGCATCCCGCACACCGGATGCACCATGAAGCTCAACGCGCTCTTGAGCCAATTGCCCGATTTCACTGCGCGGCCGGGAAAGATGCAGCCACATCATCTCGCTACGGTAAACACTCCTCTGACCAAAGCGGAGTGGCAGGAGAGTTTTGACGCGATGAGGCGAGGCGAATTGCCCTCAAGGCTCTGGACCGAAATCTATTTTCAAACTGCGCATGATCGAAGTGTCGCGCCGGAAGATCTTCATACGATGAGCGTATTTGCGCAATACGTTCCCTATCAGTTTGCAGAAGGAAATTGGGATTCGCGGCGGGCGGAGGTGAAGCAAACTGCAATCGAATCGATTGCGCGATTTTGCAGTAACATTCCGGCCGCAATACTTGAAGCCGAGGTCCTTGGGCCGCCTGACATAGAGAAAAAAGTAGGGCTGACAGGCGGTCATATTTTTCAAGGAGAGTGCCTGCCCGACTACATGTGGGACCGTCGTCTGGATTGCCGTACGCCAATGAAAGGCGTCTATCTTTGCGGCGCTTGCACTCATCCCGGCGGCGGTGTGGTCGGGCTGAATGGCCGGAACGCGGCGATGGAAATCCTTGCAGCGCGACGCTAAAGCACGAAATGCAGGCCGGGAGGCCTGCGGCCCATAATGCAGGCGTGGACGCCTGCGCTCCATTCGCGTCCATTTGCTTTCGAAAGTGCACTTTGTGTATATTAGCGTTTCGTTCTTTCTAAACTAATCACAGGACCCAGCCTCTCAATGATGGGAAGATGGTGAAAGGCCATCACAGCCCCCGCTGCTGTAAACGGGAACGAAACCCGGCATAAACCACTGTCCGCAGAAACAAACACGGATGGGAAGGGCCGGCGAGTAGGATGATCCGCAAGTCAGAAGACCTCACTGAGAAGGAATGACCGATCTTCGGAGGGAAGACAAACCGGCCTGAATGCATCGTTGCAATCCAGGGCACCCGGCAGATCGGCCGGGTTCCACTTTATAAATTGGAGGCAAACGATGCGCCGCATCACGTTCTTACTTCTTCTTGTCCCTCTTTTCTCTGCAACAATCTTGTTTGCGGACGAAAAACCGGAAGACACGACAGACAAAAACCCTTCTTATCAGATCACGATCACCGCGGACCGCCTGGAAGAGTCAGTCACACAAACCAGCGATTCTGTTTCTGTGATTACCCGCGACGAAATTGAAACGCACCAGTGGCACTACGTTCTGGATGCTCTACGCCAGGTGCCAGGTGTTAGTATCGTGCAAAGCGGATCGCCGGGAAAAGTTACGTCTCTGTTTCTGCGCGGCGCAGGCTCCGCGCAGGTCCTCGTGTTTATCGATGGAATCCCGATCAACAATCCGTACTTTGGCGGAATCAGCTTCGAAGATCTCACCACGGACAATGTGGAGCGGATCGAAGTGCTGAAAGGACCGCAGAGTCCTCTGTATGGCAGCGATTCGATCGGCGGAGTAATCCAGATCATCAGCCGCAAAGGACAACAAGGGAATCAAATTCATGCAGGGTTTGAAGCGGGAAGTTTTCAAACATTCCGTGAAAAGGCAGGAATTTCGGGCGCGCAGGATGCATTCGACTACGCGCTGACTTTTTCGCGGCAGGATTCGGACGGCCAGACCTCGAACGACGCATTCAACGAGAATGTGATTTCCGGTCGGGGTGGAATCCGGCTAAGCGATCGGACCAACCTGTCGTTTACCGGACAAATGTACGATTCCGAAATCGGAATTCCGTTTCACTTCGTATTTGATCCCATTCTGTTTGCCACTGTCATTGAGGCTTCACCGCTTCAAAGGGGCACCAGCAATCTGGCGCTGATCGGAACAGGATTGCAGCATACCTCCGGCGCATATCTGAATCTGAACGCGAGCTTCGCTTATACGCGCAGAGATTTTCATTCTGAAGATCCCGGGACCTTCTTTGCCGCATCCGATAACAAGTCCGATGTCTTCCAACTCACGCTGCAAAACGATTTCCAGCTTGGCGCAGGCAACACTCTGAGCGCCGGTTATGAATATGAGCACCAGAAGATCGAGGCGCAGGACAGCTCGAACGGATCGTATCCGCTAAAAAGCGTGGACGACAACGCGCTGTTTGTCCAGGACAAACTGGAGAGCGGTCCGTGGATCCTGACGGCCGGTGTGCGCTGGGACCACTACAACACTTTCGGTGACACTACAAATCCGCGGGTCAGTGTTGCGTACAAATTGCAGGAAGAGTGGAAAGTACGCGGCAGTTACGGAAGAGGTTTCCGAGCTCCATCCGCAGGCGATCTAGGTCTTCCCTTCTTCGGCAATCCGGATTTGAAACCGGAACAGAGCGAATCATGGGAAGTCGGAACCGACTACTATCATCACAACAGCGATTTCAGCGCATCGTATTTTCATAACGCGTATGATGATTTGATCACGTTCGATCCCGCCACCTTCATCGCGGGAAATGTCGCCAACGCAAAAGCACAGGGTTTGGAGCTTGCATACAGCACATCCTATGGAAACTGGCGATTTGGCGCCGGTTACATGTTTCTCGATACCGAAGACGAGGCAACAGGTCTGCAATTGCCAAGACGTCCCAAGCATTCCGGGAGCTTTCAGGTGGCGTACAAAACATCGCGATGGGAGGCGAGTCTGAATCTCAACAGCATCGGAGACCGCCTGGAAAGTGACTTCCTGGCGTTCCCCCCCGCAGATGTCTTCAACCCTGGTTACACAAAACTCGATCTTGCGGGGCGCTATGAGCTGTTGAGCTGGCTGAAATTGAAAGGGCGGATTGAAAATCTGACCGATGCAGAATATGAAGAGGTGCTGTTTTACAAAGCGCCGGGGATCGGATTCTACGGTGGATTTGATGTGGAGTGGTAAACCGCGCCTGGTAGGGGCGACCCTTGTGGTCGCCCTCATGGCATTGTGCGAATTCACGAACGCAGAGAGTCCGCCAAAACGGATCGTGTCCATTGCCCCCGGCTTCACCGAGATCCTCTACTCGCTTGGAATGCAGGACCAGATCGCGGGAACGACCACGTATTGCGATTATCCGGTACAAGCGAAGAGCACACCCAAAATCGGCGACATGATGAATCCGAACATCGAAAAGATCATCTCCCTCCATCCGGACATAGTCTTTTGCGGTGCGTGGAAATGGGATGTGCCGTCCAAGCTCCGCGATGCGGGAATCGAAGTCGTGGAATTGAAAGATGCGGAAACCGTGGAGGATATCATGAAACGCATCCTGCTGATCGGCGAAAAAGTTGGAAAGACAGACCGCGCCGCTGCGATCGTTTCTGAAATGAGAACGAAATTACAGACACTGCGCGACCAATCGGCGAAGCAACAGACGCATCCGAAAGTGTACATAGAGCTGGATACGGGAAACTGGACTGTTGGTGGCGGCTCGTACATGAGCGAGATTCTGGCGATCGCAGGAATGACAAACATTTTTCAGGACCGCAAAGAACCATATATGATGGTCACCATGGAATCGATCGTTTCACGCGATCCGGATCTGATCTTATCCATGTTCCGCAACAAAGAAGAGTACACCGCATCAGCGCAGTGGCAGGCGGTTCGCGCAGTTCACAATTCACGCGTACTGGACAAGCGCGATGTGGATTGGGATGCAATCACGCGCCAGAGCCCGCGCTTGCCGCAAGGGATCGAAAATCTCATGAAGGTCGCAAACCGGACCATGCAATGAGAATCGTCAGTCTGGTGCCATCCGCTACTGAAACGCTTTACGAGCTCGGTCTGGAAGATCAGATCGCGGCGATCACCACCTTTTGTAAGTTTCCGGCAGATCGTGTGGGTCTCAAGCCCCAAGTTGGCGGAACAAAAAATCCGGATTTGCAAACAATCCTCAAGCTAAAACCGGATGTAGTGATTGTGAATGAAGAGGAAAACAGAAAGGAAGATGCGGAATTTCTCATGGATCACGGAATCGCGCTGCATGTGACTTTTCCGAATTCCATGGAAGAGGCGGTCCAGACGATCCGTGAGATGGGACTCGCTTTTGGCGCAAAGGAAAGAGCGGACCGCCTCTGCGACGAGATATTTAACCGAATGGTTGAATATTCACGTCCTGCCCGCAGCAGGGCGGTTGTGTTTATCTGGCGGCGCCCTTACATGACGGTCAACGCCACCACGTATGTGGATTCTGTCTGCCGGTTTTTCGGCTTCGACAATGTCTTCGCGCAATCGCCGGAACGATATCCAAGATTAGAACAGCAGCAAATCCGGGAAACGAATCCGGAAGTTGCGCTCTTTCCGGATGAGCCCTACGTCTTCCAGGAAAAGGATCTGAATGAATTTCGCGCAAACTATCCGGATGTAGATGCGGTTCGCAACAACCGCCTGCTGCTGTTTGACGGCACGTACGTGACGTGGCATGGTTACGGCACGCTGCGTACGTTGAAGGAATTTCCGGCAGCACTGCAGCGAGCGGGGCTATGAATATAGTAGGGGCGACCCTTGTGGTCGCCCGCATCGAAGAATCGCGATTTCGTGAGGGCGACCACAAGGGTCGCCCCTACCACCTTAAACGAAAGTTATGAAAGTCATCATCCTTTTCGCACTTCTTCTTGCTGCATGTTTCATTTCACTCACAACGGGCGAAGTAAAGGGATGGGATCCAAATGTGATTCTCCACATCCGCCTTCCACGTCTGTTGCTGGGTCTGATCGTGGGAACCGCGCTTGCAACTGCCGGGTCTGTCTATCAGGGACTGCTTCGAAATCCGCTGGCGGATCCTTACATCCTGGGCACATCCAGCGCGGGAACGTTTGGCGCGTTGATTGCAATTATCTTGAACTTCCACCTTGCATATACGCTCTATCTTTTCTCGATCGGCTTCTCGTTTCTCAGCATGATTCTGGTTTACCAGATCGCAACAACCGGAGGACGTACACCGATCCAAACCCTAATCCTGGCAGGCGTCATATCCAGCACGTTCTTTAGCGCGCTGGTTCTGTTGCTGTTCAGTCTGTATCGTCGCGAGTCCTTCTCTGTTTTGTTCTTCATGCTTGGATCTCTGTCCGCGGGAGGATCGGGATGGCTCATGCTGGCCGCGGCGATCTTAATCGCAGGGGGACTACTGTTATCGTTGTTATACGCCCGAGATCTGGATGCCATGAGCTCGGGAGAAGAGAATGCTCACCATCTGGGAATATCGGTCAGCAAGGTCAAACAGATTCTGTTCTTCTCTTCGTCGGTTCTGGTTGGCGCAAGCGTTGCCCTCGCCGGCTCCATCGGTTTTGTAGGATTGATCATTCCACACATCATTCGTCTTCTTGCCGGGCCCTCCCATCGCAAACTGATCGGGATGAGCGCGATCGGGGGCGCATTTTTTTTGGTTCTGATGGATGTACTCTCACGTACGGTATTTTCGCCTGTGGAAGTTCCGGTAGGTGTTTTCACGTCGCTTTGCGGCGCCCCATTCTTTATTTATTTGTTGAAACGCCGACAGCGGGAAGTCATCTTTTAATATCAAGTATTAAAAATCAAATATCAAATAAACATAATGAAAGAAGCAAATACATATAAGACACGACAGACTTTGTGATTCTTTGCTTATTGATTTATGTTTATTTGATATTTGATTTTTGATATTGCTTATGCTCTCTGTTGAAGATATTACATTCGGTTATGGCAAGGCGTTTCATCTCAAGAACATCACTTTTGAGATGGAGCGAGGCGATTTCTGGGGAGTGATCGGACCCAACGGCTCCGGAAAATCCACGCTACTCAAGGTGCTCAATAAGATCGTTCAGCCGCAAAGCGGGAACGTCTTGCTGGATTCCGTTCCGGTCAAGCAGATTCCGATTCAAGAACTGGCCCGAAAAATGGCTGTAGTTGGCAGCGAGGCGCAATTTTCATTTCCCTATCGTGTATCTGAAGTCGTACAGATGGGACGTCTTCCATTCGTAGGACGACTGGGCGCTTACAGCAGCCGCGATTTCAGCCGGGTCGAAGAATCTCTGCGAAAAACGGAAGCCTGGGAATTCCGCGATCGCTACATCCATGAGTTATCCAGCGGAGAACGGCAGCGGGTATTGCTGGCGCGCGCCCTTGCGCAGGAGCCGCGGATTCTCCTTCTGGATGAGCCGACAGCGCATCTCGACTTGCACTTTGAGATTGAAATCTTCCGCATTCTGAAACAGCTCAATCTCACCGAACAGCTCACAATTCTTGCCGTATCTCACAACTTGAACCTGATGGCTGATTTTTGCTCCACGCTGATCCTGCTCAACCGTGGGTCATGCCGAATGATCGGTCCACCAAAAGACGTGATGACGCCCGCCCTGATGCGGGAAATCTTCCGTATCGATTGTGAAGTGTGCGCAAATCCATATTCGCAAAATCCCGCGATTTTACTGAAGACGCAGTAAGCAGTTTGTAACGCCCGCCTCCGGCGGGCCTTAGATCATTTCCTGAACAAGGGCCGGCTGGAAGCCGGCGGTGCAAAACTATAATAAAGCTCATTCCCCCTTCGTTTTAATATAGTGACGGCATGCTGCAGGATGAAGATCTGGTTCAAGCGTATCGAAACGGCGATCCAAGCGCGTTCGACGCGCTCTTCGAGCGCCACAGATCGCGGGTATTCTATTTTGTCCTGCGAATGATGGGGAATCGGGCGGAAGCGGAAGAAGTCTTTCAAGACATCTTTCTGCGTATCCATCGGAAACTCAACCGGTACAAATCACAGGGAAAATTCAGCACCTGGCTGTTTGCCGTTGCAAACAGAATATGTCTGGATGCTCTGCGAAAAAAGAAGCGTGAACGGTGGCTTTCTTTTGGAGACAAAATCGCAGATCCGGTCGCCTCAAGCAATCCGGAGCGGGAGCTGTACGAAGATCAAATCAAGGGGAAGATGATGCACGAAGTGGAACGGTTGGAAACAAACATCAAACAGGTTTTTCTGCTGCGGATCGAAGGGAATCTGATGTTTCGTGAAATCGCCGAGGCATTGCACATCCCTCTGAACACGGCGCTCGCTCGATACCATCAGGCTGTATCGCATCTGAAAGAAGCGATGAAGACGGAGATGATATGACCTGCGAAGAGATTCAGTCGAAAACCTTTTATCTGGCAGAAGATGATCCCGAAATCCGCAAAATAGTCCATGAACATATTGATTCGTGCAGCGTATGCGACACCGCATATTCGCAGTACAGGGCGTTGCTCAATTTGTACCGTTCAGATCGAACCGATGACGCCTCCCCCTTATCAAGGGGGAGGTGGGGAGCGGCTTGTCCCGAGCACTCCAACCCCCCACTAACTCCCCCCCTCATCAGGGGTGTGAATCATGGTCTGAATCCGAATGTCTGGCGGTTGATGAGAATTGCGGCGGTATTGATTCTGGGTCTGCTGCTCGGGGTTCACTGGCGCAGCCAGCGGGTGGCACCGGAACGCCCTGAAGCCTTGCAATGGAGCCAGCCCGCGCTTCATATCCCGGTCACGTACTCAGATTCCACGGATCGCGAGTTTCAGGCAAGAGTGGAGTCCGTAGAAGATTCACTTGCACGATTAAAGACACAAACTTTGAATAATCAATTTTAGGAGTTGGAAATGAAAACGCTGATTTGCATCTTTCTATTGATTGTAACCACATCACTTATCGCGCAAACGACGCCACCCACTCCCCGATCGCCCAAAGTGGAGCATACACCCCGACCGGAGCTGGCGCCGACACCCGAACCGTCACCGGAAGATATTCAGGCAGCGGAGGCAGAAGCTTTGGAATTTGTCAAAATCGTGGCGCCGTTCCGCACGGATCAACTGCGCATACTGAAAGCAGCGGATCCAGGAGAGTACAGACAACGGATTCTCGATATCTTCCATCAGAAACGACGACTCGATCTGATTCGCCAAACTGATCCGGCGCAATATGAGTCGCTCCTGAAGGAAACAAAGCTGGATCAAAAGAGTCAGAACCTCAGCGAGCAATACAGACGCTCGCGAACCCAGGAGGAAAAAACCAGGATCAAAGCAGAGCTAACTGCCCTTCTCAATGAGCTGTTCGACATCAGGGAACAAAACAAGCAAGGTGAAATCCAGCATCTGGAGCAAGAATTGGCACGGCTGAAAGGGACAATGGCGGAGCGGAGAAAAAACAAGAGCCAGATCGTCACGTCCCGGATGGAAGAATTACTGGATGAAGAAACGTCCCTTCGGTGGTAGCAAGGATTCACCACAAAGGCACAAAGACACGAAGGGAAGATTTCTCGCAAAGACGCCGAGCCGCAAAGTGCAAGTCTGGCAGCCGCCGCGCCGAAGGCGCGTTTCTCCCTCCTCCTCTGTGCTCTCTGTGTCCTCTGTGGTTCAATCCTTCCGGACTTCTTGGTGGTTCGATACTTCTATGATGAAATGACCGGATGAGTTACCGCAGTCTGAAGCCGGAGCAGATTGTCGAGACCACACGAAAACTGGGGGACCGAGTATCCGAGCGCTTTCCAGAGTCCGGTCTCAGAAGCGTATGTGGCGAGCTTTTGACAATCGCCGGAAAGGCCGCCGTTACGGCGGAGTGGATCGATCGGCCGATACTGTGGTTACGTATTACTGTAATAGTACTATTAACCTTTCTGGTGGCGGTTCTGGCGGCTGCCATTACCGGGATGAGTGTCCGGATGCGGGTGGATTCGATCTCCGATCTGGTACAGGCGGTCGAAGCCGCCATCAACGACATCATCTTTCTGGGGCTGGCCATCTTTTTTCTTGTCAGCTGGGAGAATCGTATCAAGCGAAAACGCGCCCTGACGGCGATTCATGAGCTTCGTTCCATGGCGCACATCATCGATATGCACCAGCTCACAAAAGATCCGGAACGAATTATGAATGTGGACGGAAATACGCCTTCCTCCCCGGTTCGCAGAATGACTGCATTTGAGCTGACCCGTTATCTGGATTATTGCAGCGAGATGCTCGCGCTGATCAGTAAGATCGCTGCGATTTACGTCCAAAGATTTCATGATCCGGTGACGTTAGCGGCGGTAAACGAAATGGAGGATTTGACGGCAGGTCTGTCGCGGAAGATCTGGCAAAAGATCATGATCCTGGACCGCTTCCAGTCCTCCGAAAAACTATGAGGATCGGATTTCTCGCAACGACGCAAAGAACGCTAAGACAGCAAAGCCTAAAATCCTTCGTGTCTTTGTGCCTTTGTGGTGATTCCTCCTCCTATTGACATCGATGGCGCAAATGGCGATCATTCTTTGTTTGCAAATGAGCAATCATATGGAGGAAACATGCCGATTGAAGTAGGTCAACAGGCGCCCGATTTCACATTGAAGGATCAAAGTCAAAAAGAGGTCTCACTAAAAGATCTTCGCGGAAAAAATGTCGTGCTGGCCTTTTATCCTCTGGATTTCAGCCCTGTTTGCAGCAAGGAACACGCTTGCTTTCATGATGATTTCAGCCAGTTTAGCGGATTGAACGCGGAAGTTCTGGGTGTCAGCGTAGATAGCGCCTGGGCGCACAAAGCCTTCGCGGAAAAGCTGGGGATTGAATACAAACTTCTTGCGGATTTTCATCCGAAAGGCGCCATGGCTTCAAAATACGGTCTGTATTTGGAAGAGAAAGGGATCACCAATCGCGCTACCGTCATTATCGATAAGGAAGGCGTGGTGCGATACGTAAAGGTATATGACATCCCCCAGCAGCGTGACAACAAAGAGCTGGTCGACGCCCTCAACACCCTGAAGTAAAACATTCAGTAGGGGCTGAGCATTTTCCATCGTCGCGTCATTCCGGCTCAATTATCGATGACGGCAAATGCAACAGCCCCACGGAACCAATCCTTATTTTTCCGTGATACCGAGCTGTTTGCGGTAGCCCGCATCTTCGTTGCCGTGTTTGTCCCAATAATCCAACAACAGACTGTTTGTCTTGACAGCTTTCGTTGTCAGGATCGGAGTATCCGTGCCGAATCCGCCCGGAGCGCTTTCTTCCCAGCTCAGGATCGAATACGGAAACTGATTCTGAAACCTGATCGTCAGCTTCCGCTTCCAATTCTTGTATTCCAGCGTGTACGATGTCAATCCATCCGGTAAAGCGCTGCGTGACGCCGTCACCTTTACCGGTTTGTAATCAACGTGACCCAGCCGGACATACTGTAAACCCGGGATCATTTCCACTTCGCCCACGGGTAATGTTTCCGGCGCGATCCGGATTCGTGTCCAGATCTCGTCTTCCGTCCAGACAGCTTTCAGATCGAAGTTCTGATCCCCTTCCGCCTGAAAATACGATCGCATCAAGCCCCTGTACTGCCCGTTGCGAAGGTTGAGCTGCATGAACGTGTTTCCACACCACTCCTGCGTGGACGATGTAACTTTTAGCGCGTGTTGATTCGGATCTACTGGCGCAAAGATGGAAGTCATCACCGAGTAAGGATAGATCCCTGTGAAGAATTTCTTTGTCAGATTCAATTTTAGGACCGAAGTCGCGTTAGAGCGATCCCCAAATTCATACTTGACCTGCTTGTCTGTCAGGAACGGCTCGGTTACAAAGATCAAGACGGCGTCTCCTTTGTGGATTTCACCATATCTTGCCTGTTCCAGAGCATACCGTGTCAGTTCCGCTTTCCCCTGATACCAGTACTTATGGAATTGGCTATCTTTGGTTTCGAATGATTCCGCACAAATGGAAATCAAGATCACGAATGAAATCAAAACAAAAAGAATAGATCGCATTGTGGAACTCTCCTTTCATATTAGATGCCTTTGGTGAAATCTATGTTTTGGGCTGCACCGCGGCAACGCAAAAATACAGAAATGAGTCCAGCTTGTTGATCTCAAGCGAACACTGAAGTCCTTGAAAGTATTGCTTTAACTCGGCAGCGTCGAAGCACCGCGAACTCCACCCGGTATCGGAACGGGCGATGCGAGGATTTGTAACATCCAACCACACCTTGCCGAAGATCCCGATGTCCACCAGACGGTCGTACCAGAGCCTGCGGATCTCGAAGCTGTCCTCAGAGTAGACGCTCAGAATGATTTTTCCATCCGGACCGGCGACACGTTTCGCCTCACGAAGCACCTTCGTTTCGATTCCTTCCATGTTTCCCAATGTATTCTGAATCAAAAAAACCGCATCAAACTCCGCATTGCCAAACGGCAAACGCGTCCCGTCGGCGCAAACCCATTGCCTGTCCGGATAATCCGCCTTCGCTTCCAAAACGCAGTTGAGTCCGATATCGACACCGGTGTAGCGTTGCTCTTTAGCAACCGACTTCATCGCGCGGCCAAATCCACATCCGATTTCCAGGATGCGCTTGCAGGAAAAAAGAGCCTGATTCAACATTTCATTCTCACTTAAAAAAAGATTACGAATGACGGTCGGCGTTTCCTGATAAACCCGTTGGATAAACTCCGACTGTTCTTTGCGCGCAAAGAAACTAGCGTCTTTCATTCTTTTGAAGTTACCCTGTTTTTCGGTCATTTCAAGTACCATGAAAAGCAGGCCAGAAGCCTGCGACCCATAATGCAGGCGGGGATGCATGCGCTCATAACCGCCTGCGCCCCATTTGGATGGTAAAATCATTGGAATGAAAAAGCTGGTTGTGATCCTGATCGCGCTAGTCGCAGCGGGCGCTGCGTGGCGAAGCCGCCCCAAACTGCCGGACTTTTCGGAATACTCCGGCGGCAAAATCAAGGTTTATTATGTAAACAGCCCTTATCTATCGCCAAAAGTGCTCGCAATTTCGGCGACAGTTGAAGCAAATCTTGCGGCAGCAGAGCGGCATCTGGGCGTCTCCCTCCCTGCTCCATTGACTGTGTATCTCTACAATGATTGGGAAGAAAAAGGGAGCGCCCGCAAAGACATTCGGATCGCTGAAGCAGACACCGGTGAAACTGCGATTCATTGCATTGTAAATTCGTCCTTCGACGGCACTCGCGAGCGTCCGGAGTACGCTCTGCTGCTGCAACAGAAATACGGAAAGCCGGCTACACTCGAACAGGCGATTTTTGGAGCGGTTTCGCTTGGCGGAACATGGAATCAGAAAACTTTGCAGGAATGGAGCGGGTTCTTGCTTGCAAGAAAACTGGGACCTCAGTTTTTTGCCGGGGAGACATCGGTAAGCGAATTTGTTATTTATCCATGGAGCGCGATCTTCGCAAAGTTTGTCCGTGAAAAATATGGCTGGAACGCGTTTGCTGAGCTTTACAGAAAAGCGCAGTTTCCTGCAGGCTACCAATCTGAATGGGCGAAGTATGTGCGGGCGTTGCAGCCCGCGAAGCTGCCTGTATTTTCATTCAAGCGGCAATTCCAGAAAGGAATGTCGTACGCTTACTGGAACAGCTTCGACGCGGGTTATCCCACGCGGAAATCAGCCGAATCCCTGGAGCTGATCCGGAAACTGGGAGCAAATTGGATCGCATCGATTCCTTATGGATTTATGAGAGGCGCGCAATCGACGGAAGTATATTATGCGGGTCACCATATTGGTGGAGAAAGCGATGAAAGCATGTTTGCGCTCGCGGCGGATGCCCGTTCCAGAGGCTTAAAAGTGATGATGAAACCGCAGATCTGGATCAACCATGACTCCTGGCCCGGAAAGATCGACTTTGAAAACGACGCGGACTGGAATCGCTTTATGGATAATTATGAAAACTGGATTGTACATTACGCGATCATCTCCGAGCTGTCTCATGCGGATCTGCTTTGCATTGGAACGGAAATGGTGAAGTGCACTCTCAAAAAACCGGATCGCTGGCGAAAACTGATCTCGCGTGTGCGAGAGGTGTATCACGGCCCGCTGGTGTATGCGTCCAACTACGGAAAAGAATTTGAGCAGATCACGTTCTGGGACGCCCTGGATTATATCGGTCTGGACAATTACTATGCAGTGCGGACATCCGAAAAGCAGGGTGCTTCCGAAATGAAGCAAGGCTTTCTACTGCAAAAAGAGAAGGTCCGATCGGTCGCACTTCGTTTTCAAAAGCCGGTCGTCTTTACCGAGATCGGCTATATGGCCAATGGAGGGGCCGGAATGGGATCGCGCGAATCCGATTTTTCCGATTATAATGAAGCGCTTCAGGCTCAGTGTTATCACCTGGCCATGGAGACCTACTGGAAAGAGCCATGGTTTTCCGGAATGTACTGGTGGAAGTGGTTTAGCAATCCAGAGGATCAAGGAAAGGAAGCAGACACACATTCGCCTCATGGACGAACGGCCGAAACAGTTTTGCGCGAATGGTATCAGAAAGGAGAAGCTCGATGAAATCAATCTTGTGTTCCACAGTTTCTTCCCCTTATAAAGGGGGAGCTGAAAGAGGCGGTTGTCCAGTGAAAATACTTCCCCAACCTCCCCTCAATCCCCTCCTTCATAAGGAAGGGAAAGGCAACAACAGACAAATCAGACGTTACCGTCTGGTTCTATCCCTCTGCATTTTTTCAATTCTGGCTATGACTTTGTCTTGTACGAATGACAACTCTACAACGCCCCCGAACAATACGATTATCATTCGCGACGATCTGTTTGATCCTGCGACACTCACTGTGAACGTGGGAACACCGGTGGTGTGGAGACATCAAGGGGCGAATCAGCACACTGTCACCAGCGGGTCCCCGACTGTCCAACCGGGTGTCCTTTTTGACAGTGGACCGCTGACAAACGGGGGCGGCTTCCAGTTTACGTTTAACGCTTCGGGTACGTTCCCATATTTTTGTAGAGTCCACGGGGTTGCGCATACCGGCACAATTACGGTCAGGTGATATCCGCTCGATTACGTCTTCTTTTAACGTTTGCGCTGCTTCTGGAGATCGGCTTTCTTTGTCTCTGGAAGATTTCAGATTGGAACAGCAGGATCCCGTTCTTCCTTACGATCTACTCTTTCTTGTTCCTCGCTTACGCTTGTGCGGTCTTCTTTCTCATCCGCCGGCACTTTGACTCCATTCCCCATGTGGAGTATTTGGTCTTTGCAACCGCTGTGCTATTTCGCCTGACGCTGTTGTTCAATGAGCCGACACTCTCGGAAGACTTTTATCGCTATGTGTGGGATGGGCGGGTCCAGAATGCCGGTCACGGACCGTACGACTATCCGCCGAAAGCACCGGAGCTTCAAGGGTTGCGCGATGCTTCGTACGAAAGGATCAATCACAAAGATTTTCGTACCCCTTATGCTCCCACTCTGGAGGTTCTGTTTCGCGCCCTTACAAAAATCACCGGCAATCTTACATGTTTCAAGCTGGGAATTCTTTTGTTCGATTTTCTGCTGCTTGAAATTCTTCGGCGGCTGATCAGAATCGAAGGGGCGCCGCCTGCGATGCTTCTGATTTATGCGTGGAACCCTCTGCCGGTGGTTGAGTTTGCCGGAAGCGGACATGCGGACATCGTTGGAATCTGTTTGTTGTTGGCGACCTTTCTGCTTGTCCGGAAGTCAAGAACTGCAGTGGGCGGTCTCACATTTGCTGCAGCAGCGCTGACCAAATATTTGCCGGTGCTGGCGCTTCCCTGGTTGGCTCGTAAAGCAGGCTGGAAGTTTTTCCTGTGTGCGGGGCTTCTTGGATGCGTGCTGATTCTCTGTTACCTGACGCCCGATCTCAGAATGTTCACTGGAGTGTCGGTCTTTTACACGAAATGGTGGTTCAACGATTCGTTGTTCAGCGTGTTTTACAAACTGATGGGTGGAGCGGAGCCGGCGCGGCGCTTCGGATTTCTATTTGTCTGCTTCAGCGTAGTTTTTTGTCTTGTAAAAAAATACGATGCTTATCGCTCGCTGTTCATTGTTTATGGCGCAGTGTTGCTATTTTCTCCAGTCGTGCATCCGTGGTACTTATGCTGGGTACTTCCTTTTCTTGTGTTCTATCCAAGGTTACCGTGGCTTTTTCTTACCGGTTGGATCATGCTTTCGTATCTGATCCGATATTTCTACCCGGACGGAGTATGGCCGCGAATTCTATGGCTCAAGCTTGTGATCTACATTCCGTTTTATGCGATGCTCCTGTGGAGCCTCTTTGTGCGGAAGGAGGAATCGGAATTATGGTGACACGAAACGCCTTCTTGTTACTCTGGTTCATGCTTGTCTCGTGGCCTGCGCGCGCAGAATGGACGCTGGAGATCGGAGGCGCCGTAGTTCACAATTTCAAGACCACCCTGGAGTTGACCGGTCCGGTGACGGTGAAATTGCAGGATGCGGATTATGAAACCCGACCATTTCAACGGCCGCTTTATTACGCGATCCGGTTGGCGCGAGTTCCATGGGAAGTGGAATTGATCCATCAGAAGATTTATCTAAAGAACCCCCCGGAGGGGATCGAAAGGTTTTCTGTTTCACATGGTTACAACCTGGTTTTTGTAAACCACCAGTGGACGGCGAAAGGACTGATCCTGCGCGCGGGCGGCGGGATGGTTGTAGGACATCCGGAAGCCGAGATTGCTGGGGTCGCGATCGAGCCGGGGTACCAGATCACGGGGCCGGCCTTTCAAGCTGCTGTCCAAAAACGTTTCCGCATATCCCATAGATTCTTCCTGACGCTGGAAGGCAAAGCGACTGCAGGTCGAGCGCATTTTTCACTTCAAGGCGTCAAAGCGCGTGTGCCAAATGTAGCGTTGCATGGCGTTTTTGGAGTCGGCATCAAACTAAAATGAGAGTATGCCAGTTCCTCCCCCTTCTATTGCCTCTTTTCGCTAGTCAAGCGATGATTGATCTGCAATGGCGTTCAGCTTTAGTTTTCCCTTCAAGGGTGAGGAAAGAAAAACTACTCTGATATCGGCCTTCCTGCTTTTTGCCGTCACGGCCGCATTCGTAATTTTGAAATCTGCTCGTGATGCGCTTTTTCTGAGCAATTATCCGGCGAGAATCTTGCCTTACTTCATGGCGATTACTCCGATCGCTACCGCTCTTGTTTCGTTCACTTATCTGCGGCTTTACAAGGCTCTTTCCCTGCGCGAAGCAGTCGATCTTTCATTGAAGGCATTTGCAGTGGGAACGTTGATTCTCTGGGCGGGGATCAAGCTGGAATGGAGGTTTGCCACATTCTCGCTCTACATATGGGTAGGGGTATACGCGGCGCTTGCGCCGGTTCAGGCATGGTCCGTAATCAGTCAATCACTCCTCACACGGCAGGCAAAACGCGCGTTTGGACTCATCGGAGCCGGCGGGATTGCAGGCGCCAGCGCGGGGGGTTTTTTTGCAAAGTGGGTTTCTGAAGGCGCTGGAGTTCCTGCGTTGCTTCCCGCCGGAATGATTGCGATTCTTCTGGGTTTGTTTGCATGTCAGGCCCTGACTGCGCTCGCGTATGTTCCGCCAAGCAAAGATATGCCCATGCATTCCGGTAAGGTTCGTCCGAAATTTATTGTACTGGTGTTAATCGTTGTCGGAACGGTCAGCATCGTTTCGACTTTTGCAGATTATCAATTCAAGATCACAGCGCAAAAAACGATGGAAACAGCGGAAGAGCTCGCTCCATTCTTCGGATCTTTTTATGCGTACATTGGAATCGGCACTCTTCTTTTTCAGGTTTTTGTAACTCCGGCGCTCATGAACCGGATCGGTACCGCTGGCGCGCTCGCGTTCCTGCCGGTGGCGCTCGCAGCGGGAAATGCGTGGATCCTGGCAACCGCGTCGCTTGCGGCAGCTATCTTCTTGAAGGGCTCGGAACAGCTGTTCCGGTTTTCAATCTACCGGTCCTCACTGGAAGTTGTCTACATGGCAATTCCGGAAGATTCAAAAATCCGGCTAAAATCTTTGCTGGATACGGTAGCGGTTCGAACGGCGGAAGCGGGCGCAGGCCTGTTGTTGATTCTACTTTTTTCGATAGAAGGATTTTCGCTCAACGTTCTCGCTTGGATCAGCCTGGTCTTCCTGGCTGTATGCGTTGCGGGAAGCATTCTTCTTCAGCGTGAATATCCGAAAGCGCTCAGCGGGGCGATTCGCAAAGAGGAAATCAATCTTTCGGGTGTGCGCGCAGAATTCTTCACAACCGACTTCTATCATGTTTTGCCGGAGTTACTTCAAAACAGCGCGCGGCAAACGGTGCTGGATCTATTGCAACTGTTGGGAAACACGGGAAGCCGGAAACTAAATACCTATCTCTTGCCGCTGCTCGATCATAAAGAAGCCGAGGTCCGGCTCAGAGCATTGCAATTGCTGTTCACACAGGAAGATGATTTTTCCAGTCGGGTAGAGAAGATGGTCAGCGATCCTGACAGACGAATTCGTGTCGAAGCAATTCATTATTTGTGTTTCCGGTCTTCGATCGATCCACTTGAGAAACTGGCGCATCTCATGACTGATCCGGAGCCCACGATCCAGGCTGCGGCGTGCGCATGCTCTCTCAACCTGGAAGTTGGACCCGACCAGCAATTCGCATTTCAGAAGCTGGAGAGCTTGCTTTCTCAATCTGCCAGCACTTCGCAGATGGAGGTGCGTCTTGAAGTTGCTCACGTTTTGGAGTACGTCAAACCTTCCGGTTCTTCGGATGAGCTGTATCGCAAATTGCTTTCCGATCCTTCGCCGGAAGTGAGAAGAGTAGCGCTCCACAGCGTGAACAAAACGAGGCCGCCGGCAGTTCTTCTCGATCTGCTCAGGATGGTGGGAGATACGCTGGTCCGCGCCGACCTTCGCACAGCCATTGCCAGTTATGGCGAAGAGGCGCTTCAACATGTAAAACCGATGCTCGCAGACGAGTCGGTACCGCAGGATGAGAAAAAACTGCTTCTCCGAATCGCTACAGATCTCCAGAGTTCGAAAGCGGCGGAGCTCCTGATGAGTATGGCCCTGGGTTCCAATATGGGGCTGCGCTTTGTTGCCATCAAGGGATTGAACCGGATGCGGCGACGTCAAGCCTTGCCTCTGCCGAAAACCTCACTGACAGAATTGTTGGAGCAGGAACTCACTTCGCTGGAACTGGAACAGGAGCGTTCCCGATTTGCGCTGGCTGACCGCGACGGATTGCTGGAATCCGTCCTGAATCAGCGAAAGGCCTGGGCCAGGGAAAGAATCTTTCGAGTGCTCGGATTGTTGTATGAACCCAAAAGTATCTACAATGCCTATCGTGCTCTGCTCAGTAATGATCCGCGCCGCGCAGATTCTGGGCTGGAATTTCTGGATGCGACTCTTGCGCCCGAATTTCGAACCCGTGTATTGAATTTGCTCGAGCTGAAGAAACGGGCCGAAAGAAATATCGATGTAACTGCCCGAAAAAGTGTACTGCTCGGATATCTGGGCGCGCGGGATGAACTTCCCGCGGCCGCCATCATTGCAGATACGCAAGAAGGCGAGCTCAAGAATTGGAGATACGAAATCGATCAAGTGATGAGGGCATTTCCAAATCTGCCGCTGGTAGAAGAAACGCTTCAATGGAGGTACTCGGTCATGGATATGACAACCAAAGCCCGGGAAAAACTAACGACCATTCAAAAATTGGAACACTTGAGCAAGGTTGATATTTTTTCGCAAATGGGACCGCAGGAGTTACTGATTCTGGCGAACCAGTGTAATCAAATTGATCTCGATGGCAATCGGGTCATATTCCGGGAGGGGGAGCGCGCCAGCGAAATTTTTGCGCTTGTCCAGGGGAACGTAGAACTGTGGCGTGCAAATGGTCATACTACTTCCGTAGCGCCGAACCAGAGCTTTGGAACCCTGTCTGTGCTGAGCGATCAGCCCCACATTTTTACAGCGAAAACTCTGGAACCAAGCATGTGTCTGACGATCGATCGCGATAGTTTATGGGACATCCTGGAAGATTATCCAACAATGACACAGGGTATCTTCAAAATTCTTGCAGTACGGATGAAAATGCTTACAGACGGCGATAACCGGAACTCACCGTTGTAATCGGACATCACTTTGGAGATGGCGGGCGTCCCTGCCCGCCAGTGACATCATTCACTTGTTGCGGGCACGGAGGCCCGCGACTCCAATCACAATCACGGGATGAAACGGCCTTTCGAAGTCATGCCGGCAGAATAATCGGTGTGAGTAACCAATCCTTCCTCTTCCAATCGAATTCGATACCACAGCAAGATGAGAAACGAAACGAACACAACACTGAAGGTAACAAAGCTTCTTTCCACCAATGTAGTCGGCTGCAATTCCAGAAGTACGGCGACATAGTTCGGTATCGCACCCAGCGATATGGACCGCCCGTCACGACTCTTGAGTCCGGCACAATCAACAACTTCATCGTCCAGAATCTGCCGAGCGTAGAAACGGCCCAGAATTTCAATGATTTGGCGAGACAAAACGATCAAGAACAGGATCACCCACCACAGCGACGAACTCGGATGAGTTAGAATGAATTCGACTCCGGACCCGATATACGTCACAATATACATCATTGCCATGAGCGGCAGGACGGCGGAACCAATTTCGATTGCGCCTTTGCGAATCAATTCGGCAGAGTTCCGCATGGAAACACACAGCTCGAAAGCATTTCCACCGCGGTGACAACAAGAAAGGTTAAATAGAACATCGGTCAATATCAAATATGAAATCTCAAAAATCGAATAAACAAAAAAATAAGCAAAAAGCCAGCTCGGTGAGGTCAGGACATCGCCAATCGATTCAGCGCCAAAGTGTTTCCGGTTGTGAGATCCAATTTTTTCCTTCTGATTTATGTTGATTTAATTTTTGATATTTGATAT
>CAWJJO010000022.1:0-207695 GCA_963843285.1 uncultured bacterium | reverse complement strand
CACGTCGGTAGTGACACCGCGATCATGATGTGATTCGGCTTGTGTCGAGCGCGACATGCTGAAGAATGTTCTCCGGCCGGGTTGGATCCTCGAGACGTCTTCATCAGCCAGATCATGTCCCGTCACATAACGACTGTTCCACCGGATGAGACCTGTGGAAGATTGCCTGAGCAAGATGAAAACGCGCGTTGCAGACATCTTCCAGTTCTCGAAAACGGGCGTTTGATTGGGATGATTTCACTGCGCGAGGTTCTTGGCATCAACGAGGCAGAGATCCTGGACAGATACATGTGGGATCCTTCGACTCGCCGGCATGAAACCGAGGTTGAGAGCGCCAGTTAATCTGCGGTTCAGGATTCATTGCAGTTTCAGATTCCTTTGACATTCAGGCCTGAAGTGCCTATTCTTCAAATTTCCGGCCATTCAGATCAATGCAAAAAATCCTTGTAGTCCTTCTGGCTCTCATTTGCCTGGCGACACCATCTTTATATGCAGTCCCAAATGCAGATCTTTCCGAAGCGCTACTCAGCCAGGCGACAGGGCTGAAGCCCGAGATCCTGCAATATGCGTTGGAGGCTAATTCCTCTGCGGAAGAACAGGGCGTCGTAAAGCGTGGAAACCTCCTTACAATTGTCGATTTCAGTCTTCCCTCTTCGCAAAAGAGACTCTGGACTTTCGATTTGACAACTCGACGTGCTGCCGTTTTACGAATACGTCGCACACGGAAGAAACAGCGGTGAGAATCGCACGGTGAGTTTTTCCAACAAGAAAGAAAGTTTGATGTCCAGTTTAGGCGTCTACCTGACGGACGTTCCGTATTTCGGGAAAAACGGCTATTCCATGCGGTTGGTTGGGTTGGAAAAAGGGTACAACGATAACGTTTACGACCGCGCCGTTGTTCTGCATGGCGCCTGGTACGTCAGTGAGGACATGATCCGAAACTACGGGCGTTTAGGCAGAAGCTACGGATGTCCGGCAGTGCGGAAGGAAATCGCCACTCAGCTCATCGATACGATCAAAAACGGCTCGGTCCTATTCGCTTATTATCCCCAGCAGGATTGGCTCAGTCATTCGCAATCTGTCCGAACTTCCGGTGGAACAAACGATCTGTAATCGTCGGCGCTTCTGCCCCTCGACGGTAGCTATGCGAAAGGGGGGACTCGAACCCCCACTCCGTGAGGAACTAGATCCTAAGTCTAGCGCGTCTGCCAATTCCGCCACTTTCGCAGGTCCCGTGGAATATATTAACCACAAAGGCACAAAGACACAAAGAGTAAGGGCAGGGTGCGTGTCAAACCAATTTAGAAATGTCCCCTTTCTACCAAGATAGAAATGTCCTCTTTGCCGGGGTGGGGTGTGGGGAGGGGTAACCCCTCCCCACCAGTGCTTCTTGTTCCTTTTTTTGCAGTGCCGAATGTTGCAATTGAACTTTCCTATTTCAACTAAGACTTGGGAGGGTTAATCATGAAAGCGCGCCACAAACTATCTTTTGGTAGCCCAGTGACCCTGTGATGTGATGATTTTTCCCTGGTCCCTCCGGAGTCCCAGGACGCGCCGGCGGATGGATTTCCTGGTACCGAACTTCTTTGCCTTGGCAGCTAAAATGAAGTGACGAATCGAGCCATATTTGAACTGAAATTTCCCTTGCTGCTGATTCGGATCCTGAATTTGGTAAAACTTACCCGCCCAAACTGAACGGTGGAGTCATTCTTCAAAATCCTGCTCTACTTTGATAACGTAGGATCCGGCAGCAAATCGATATCGTTGCGACAACTTTCAGATGTAGGTTCACCTTTTGTCCTCAGCTGCAACCCGGTATCGCTTGTTAAAATGTGGCAAATACTTTTCTAGGAATCTATTCGCCTCGGATTTTGTGCAGATGCCCGCCAATCGCATTTCCTTGACAAGACGGTCTTGTAATGTCCGGAATAGTCGTTCGATTCGGCCTTTGGCTTGCGGTGAATAAGCGTGGATCAGCTCAACGTCCAACTCTTTGAGTGCTCGCTGAAAATTGGTCATACCCTCATCAAGGCCTTCCAGCTGCTCGAGAATCGTGGGGCTTTGCCGCTCTGCTTTATAGACCGCGTGACGATCACAATATATCTTGCACGGCAAACCATTCTTCCGTGCATAGCGTGTAAAACTGTCGAGCACCGAAAAATTATCTTCCGAGTCGTAAAATCTCGCGAATACCTCGCTAGTTGCATCATCGATGTATCCCATCAATACCAGCCAGCCACCGCGCCCCTCTAACCAATCATGATGTGATCCATCCAACTGAATCATCTCACCGTAATGGCTTTTTCTTTTTCTCCAATGCCTGTGCGGCCGGGCGCGTCGAGATGGATAAGGAATGTCGTTTCGTTTTAACCAAACTCGAAGCGTTTCATCTGAAATCTTGATTCCCACATCTTTCGATAATTTTTCTGCAGCAAACGTCGGCCCAAAGCCTTCATACTTTTTGACGTAAAGATCTAAAACCTTCTCCTGGACCTCTTCATCCATACGCCGATTCGACGGCCGGCCACGCAACTTGTGTATGATTGCCACATCGCCCCGGCTGCAAACTCCCCGCATTAATCGCCGTATCTGTCGAACACTCAGCCCAAGCAATTCCGCACCTTTTCTTTGCTTGATCTCTCCTTCCAATACCTTTCTGATCACGTGCAGGCGCTTCCGATCCCCAGCATCCATTTCCAATCTCTCCTCTTCCAATTCCCCCTCCTGGTGGCTCGCACACTACCACCAAAAGAGGACATTTCTATCTTGGTAAAAGGGGACATTACTACTTTGGTATTATTACAGAGTAAGGGGCAGGGTTGGACTATCGTCTATTTCTGTTCGGTAGCCTTGGGACACCCCACTTTTTCCCAGCCGCCGCGAAGTTTGCTGCCGCCGCAGTAACTCTTGCTCACCGTTCCAGGAGTGTTCAGGTATTCGAGAATGCTTTCACAAGTCTCATCTTCAGCCGGAGTGACGGTACAGACACCTTGATAGCCTTCCCTCGCAAAACAGCACGGACTTTCCTTCGGCTGGGTCTGATCCTGCGATTTCAGAGGGACAGCAGCAAAGAGAATTCCAAGGAATGCTAGCGGCAGCAGAAATTTCATGGATGCTCTGATTCTTTTCATGATCATGATTCAAACTCCTTCTCTTCCAGAATAGCGATAATCCCTTGCTCCCGTCAATGTCCTACCTCAATTCAGCTTGGATACAGGAGCGAATCGAGTGAGAATTCTTCTTGAAAGTAGCGGGCACGCCAATCAGGATTGATCCGGTCCAGCAGCAATCCTTCCGCGGCTCCAACCGGATAAAAGGCGACGCGCTGTTCAGTCTTGAGATCGAGGCTCCGGAGGTTCGCCACAATTTCTTTCTGCAGTATTTCGTCTGCCTCCGTTTGAACTGACGTGTAGTCCTCCAACTTCTCAAAGGCCGGAGACGGCCGATACTTCCCTGCCGCCATCACAGCGATCCTGTATTCTGAATAACGCGAAATCCCTTCCTGCCAGACTTGAAACGAGAAATATTTGCGATCGTCTGCAGTTAGATCATCTTGAAACTTTTTCCGCAATTGAAGATACTCTGCCACCGCCTTCAACAGATCGGCTTCCTTTGATTCCAGCGCTTTACCAAGAGACCGGCACATCGCATTGAAATTCTGCCTGTGCTTTTCGATTTCATACGGAAACGCAAAATTCAGCATCCACATCCCGGTCGTATCACCCCGCGACAAACCCAGCCGTTCCACTTCCTGATAATATTCCGGGCCCGACATTTGCAACTGATGAAAGTGTTCGTGCAGTACAGTCAATACCCACCGTGTCGACTTCCCTGCTTGAGTTTTTTCCGCCTGTCCGATTACGATCGTTGCGGTCCCTTCGATCGGAAACGTTGCTTGAAATTCAGGATTGAAAATCCGTTTTCGAAAATAAATGTCCGAAGAAAGCATAGAATCGTGGCCGATCTTTACGAAATCTGCTGATGGCTTCGGATGCCGGATTAGAAATTCGTAATCCTGAGTGACAAGCAATACGGCAAAAGGAGCCTGACTCCAGTCCTTCCAAAGCTGATCGCCAAGTTCATCCGCAATTCGGAATGCTTCGGCCAGACGCACGCGATCTGTTTCGGACAAGGACGGGGCTGAATCAGAAAGAGAGGAGATGAGGAAAAGTATCGGGATGATCGGCCAGAGTTTCTTGTGCATAAGTTTGTCAGAATAGTATATACACACAGTGGCGGGCAGGGACGCCCGCCAACTCCAAACCCTACATAGTTTAGAATGAATCAAATGCCAATGCAGCAGACAGGCCTGATTCGCGGAATCCGCAGATGGGACCTGGTCGCGTTGCTGATCAACGGAATTATCGGCGCCGGCATCTTCGGTCTTCCTTCAAAAGTCTTCGCCCTCACGCATACCTACAGCCTTTTCGCATTTCTGGTGTGCGCAGTTGTTGTCATCATGATTGTACTTTGCTTTGCAGAAGTAAGCAGCAGATTCTCCGGCACTGGTGGGCCGTACTTATACGCGCGTGAATCATTTGGCCCTGCACTCGGGTTCGTGGTTGGCTGGCTCACATGGCTCACTCGCATGACTGCATTTGCCACGATATGTAACCTTTTGGTTACATATTCCGGCTATTTTTGGCCGGCCGCAACGTCGGCCCCGTGGCGACCGGTGATCATCACCAGTGTGATCGCAGGACTTTCAATTGTCAATCTGATCGGCATCCGCGAAACAGCGATATTCTCCAACATCTTTACCATCGGGAAATTGGTTCCGATTCTCATTTTTATTGTTATTGGACTTTTCTTTGTTGATTTCAAGAACTATTCACTGGACATCAAGCCGACCGTGGGCAATTTCGCGGTTTCGGTGCTGCTTCTGGTTTACGCATTCAGCGGGTTTGAATCATCCACCATTGCTGCGGGAGAAGTTCAGGACCCACAACACACCTTTCCATTTGCGTTGTTTGTATCGATCGGAGTTGTGGTGACTCTGTACCTGGCGATTCAGGTGGTCTGTATCGGCACGCTTCCGGATCTCGTAAATTCCGAAAGACCTCTTGCGGACGCAAGCAAACGTTTTCTGGGTGAAGCCGGCGCCTCTTTGATTACCATTGGCGCTCTCATCTCCATGATTGGGACCCTCAATTCAAGTTTGTTGGGCGGAACGCGGATGCTGTTTGCGATCTCGGAGCACGGACAGCTTCCGCAGATTCTGTCTGTTACTCACAGGCGGTTTCATACTCCATGGTTTTCAATTTTGATTACGTCTTCAGTAATTCTCGTGGTAACGATTTCAAATACTTTCATGTCGGCATTAACGATCGCGACTATAACAAGATTGATTGCTTATGGAATTACCTGCGCGGGTCTGCCGGCTTTACGTCGAAAGGAGAAAGAACTGCCGGCCGCATTTACTGTGCCGGGCGGAGTCTTCATTCCAGCACTTTCTGCGGTACTGTGCCTTGTGCTGATCGGCACTAGTTCCTGGAAAGAAGTGCGCGATGTTGCCATAATCACAGCGTTTGGCGCTCTTCTTAGCGTTGCTTACACACTCTGGAGGCGCTTCAACAGTCCGATCTGACCGGCGTGATAGACGTGATGACGCACAAGGCCATGTAGCATGAATCCGATCGTATGGTCCTTGCCAACGACAGTTTTATTTAGATCGGCATCGGTAAGCGCAGAAACAGCTCGGATGATCCGCTCATGAGCTTTCTCAAGATCGGCCTGAACCTGCTTCCATGCTTCTTCACTTGCCTGATGCATCGGCGGAAAGTCCCCCTCTGCGGGTTCATTTTTCTGATGCCCATCCAGTCTGTCGCAAAATACTTCTTCCCATGCGGAAATATGTAATACGAGCTCCCAGATGTTGTGCGATCCATCTGCAGGACGCCCGGCAGCTTTCTCTGCCGTCACACCGGCAAGTATTTGACGAAGCGCAAGTCCGTGCCAGGCATCGCCTTCCTGAATTCGTTTCAGCTCATCTAAAAGATTTTCGACTTCGGACATTTCTATAATTCCTCCTTTGCGTTTATTTGTAACACGGAATCGTGCCCGACCGGCGGCCACGGAGGGCCGCCGCTACAAATGAGAATAAGTAAGAAGTTTTTTGAAACTCCGCTAGAATAGATTCAGGAGTGTGACTCTATGAATGTAGAAAGGCCTATTTTTATTCCGGTGATTTTGGGGACGACACGGAAAGGACGCATGAGCGCACATGTCGCTAAATTTGTGGCCGGCGAGCTTGCAAAGAGAAACGGCGTTGAAACCGAATTGATTGATATTGCTCAAATCCCCTTCCCTACCGACGATGCCGGAGAGGCATGCAAGGATCCGAAATTCTCCGCGACCATGATGAAAGCAGATGCCCTGCTCATCATTGTTCCCGAATACAATCACGGCTATCCCGGCTTGCTCAAACACGCGCTGGATACAAATCTCAAAGAGTATATCCATAAGGCGGTAGGGCTCTGCGGCGTCTCAGCGGGTCCGTTTGGAGGCACACGCGCGATCCAGGACCTGTTGCCGGTGATGAGAGAGCTGGGACTGGTCAACATTTTTTGGGATGGAAATTTTTCCAGTGTCCAGAATGTCTTCGACGAGTCCGGCAATCTTCTAGAAAAAGCCTACGTCAGACGCCTGGAGAAGTTCTTCAATGAGCTGATCTGGATGGCAAAGGTGCTGAGACACGGCCGCGAGAATGTGCCGTTAGAATGATTCAATTAGTAAGGAGTTTCTATGCCGAAAAAACAACCGATCATCTGCCCTGATTGCGGCCTTGTCATGAACCACCACGCAGACAAGATCGACTATTCCGCGGCGCTTTCCGATCCTGGCGCAACAGATCCCGATTTTGGCGGAGTCGTGGAAGAAGCGCATACCTGCCCGGGCTGCGGAAGAACGGAAGCAAGACGCGCGTAGGGGCGACACCTTGTGGTCGCCCGCTTCGCGGACGTCGATTACATGAGGGCGACCACAAGGGTCGCCCCTACCGCGAACCGCATTGACTTCTAAAGCAAACAGAGTTTACATGGATGAATACCCGAAGTGAGAATTTCATAGGAGTGCCATGGCTACGAATAAAACGGCAGATCCGGAACGGCAGCGGTTAAAAGAAGATGGGCATCGATCCAAACATTGGAAACGTTGGGGACCGTATCTAAGCGAGCGTGCCTGGGGCACAGTTCGCGAGGATTACAGTCCGCATGGAACAGCCTGGGATTTTTTCCCGCATGATCACGCCCGTTCCAAAGCGTATCGCTGGAGCGAGGACGGCCTGGGAGGAATCTGCGACCGGCATCAATATATCTGTTTTGCTCTTGCGCTCTGGAACGAACGTTGTCCAATTCTCAAAGAGCGATTGTTCGGGCTAACCGGAAATGAGGGAAACCACGGCGAAGATAACAAGGAATACTACTTCTACCTCGATTCCACCCCTACCCATTCGTACATGAAGTATCTCTATAAGTATCCTCAAGCTGCTTATCCGTATTCCTGGCTTATCGACGAGAACCGCCGCCGCGATCGCAAAGCGCCGGAATTTGAGTTGATCGAAACGGGCGTTTTCAACGACAATCGATACTTTGATGTGTTTGTCGAGTATGCGAAAGCGACTTCAGAAGACATTTTGATTCAAATCCGCGTAATCAATCACGGTCCGGATGCGGCTCCGCTTCACGTGCTGCCAACCATCTGGTTTCGAAACACCTGGTCGTGGGGACTGGATCCGCAAAAACCGGGAATGCGCAAACGCGACCGGCTCCATAACAGCGAAGTTATCCGCGTGAACCACACCCCCTACTACGGCCTTCGCTGGCTTTATTGCGAAGGATCCCCGCAATTGCTCTTTACTGAAAACGAAACAAACAAACAGCGTCTTTATGGAATTCCAAACGATACGCCTTTTGTAAAAGACAGCATCAACGACTATGTAGTTCACGGTCAGAAGAACCGCGTCAACCCGGAAGGCGCCGGGACCAAGGCTACTCCCCATTATGTGCTTCACCTGCAGCCGGGTGAAGAGCAGGTTGTACGTCTGCGTTTCAGCGATCAGGATTTGGAAAAGACCAATACGGATCCGTTTGATGCGTCCTTCGCTCAGGTCTTTTCCACACGCAAGTCCGAAGCGGATGCGTTTTACGGGCCGGTCATTCACGGCAATCTTTCCGAAGACGCGCAGAATGTGATGAGACAGGCCTTCGGCGGATTGCTCTGGAGCAAACAATTCTACAATTATGAAGTCAGCCGCTGGTTGAAGGGAGATCCGGCCGGTCCGGCGCCTCCACCGGATCGTCAACAAGGACGAAACAGCAGTTGGACCCATCTTTACAACTCAGACGTGATCTCGATGCCGGACAAATGGGAGTATCCCTGGTATGCAGCCTGGGATCTCGCGTTTCATTGCATCCCTCTGTCGCTTGTGGATATGGAATTTGCTAAGACCCAGCTGGTCTTGTTTTTGCGCGAATGGTATATGCATCCCAGCGGTCAGCTACCGGCTTACGAATGGGCATTCGATGATGTGAATCCTCCCGTGCATGCCTGGGCCGCCTGGCGTTTGTACAAAATCGAACGAAAGCGTTACGGACGCGAAGACCGGAAGTTTCTGGAACGCATCTTCCACAAACTGCTGTTGAACTTCTCCTGGTGGGTAAACCGAAAGGATGCCGCGGGCCGAAACGTTTTTCAGGGCGGATTTCTTGGACTCGATAATATCGGCGTATTTGACCGCAGCGCGCCGTTACCTACCGGCGGGCATATCGAACAGTCGGATGCTACCAGCTGGATGGGAATGTATTGCCTGAACATGATGACCATTGCATTGGAGCTCGCCCGTGAAAATCCGGCTTATGAAGATGTGGCCAGCAAATTCTTCGAACATTTCGTGCTGATTTGCGAAGCGATGAATAACATTGCCGGAGAGAAGCTCGCGCTGTGGGATGAATTTGATTCCTTCTATTACGACGTGCTGCTGACTCCGCGCGGGCGCCGGATCCCAATGAAAATCCGCTCGTTGGTGGGACTGATTCCGCTGCTTGCCGTAGAAACATTGGATTCCCGCACCATCGATCAGTTACCCGGATTTAAAAAACGAATGCAGTGGTTTATTGAAAATCGCCGCGACTTGAGCTCGCATATTGAAACCAGAATCGAAGGTGGAAGAACCAAGCGTCTTCTTTCGCTGGTAAACAGGACCCGCTTAAGACAGATCATGAGGTACATGCTGGATGAGAACGAATTCCTGTCGCACTACGGAATCCGTTCCCTCTCCCGCCATCACGACACCAATCCCTATGTTGTGGAGGTGGGAGGACAGGAGTATCGCGTAGATTATCAGCCCGCGGAATCGAACACCGGGGTGTTCGGCGGAAACTCCAACTGGCGGGGTCCGATCTGGATGCCCGTAAACTACCTGCTGATCGAATCGCTTCAAAAGTTTCATTACTACCTTGGTGATGAATATAAGGTGGAATTTCCAACCGGTTCCGGCAACATGATGTCACTTTGGGATGTAGCCGGTGAGATCTCACGGCGGCTCACGCATGTGTTTCTGCGGGATGAAGAAGGCAAAAGACCCGTATATGGCGGAGCGGAAAAATTTCAAACTGATCCGAACTGGCGGGATCTGATCTTGTTTTACGAATATTTTCACGGCGACAATGGCGCCGGGATCGGCGCCAGCCATCAAACAGGATGGACGGGCCTGGTAGCCAAGTTGCTGGATCAGAGTGGAGAGTAGGATTTCACCGCAGAGACACAGAGAACGCAGAGAAAGGAATGTTATAATGATGAAACCCAAATTACCATTGGTAGGGGCGCACGGCGTGCGCCCAGTCTAAGGAGGTCTTATGGCAGCCAATCCAATTGTCGAATTAGAAAAACTGGGCCAGAGTATCTGGTATGACAACATTCGCCGCATGATGCTCACAACGGGCGATCTGAAGAAGAGGATCGATGAAGACGATCTTCGCGGCGTAACGTCCAACCCTGCGATCTTTGAAAAAGCGATCTCAGGCAGTACCGATTACAAAGAGGCGTTGCAGGAACTGGCTGCAAAAGGCATGAGCACAAATGACATTTATGAACAGATGGCAGTGGAAGACATCCAGATGGCTGCCGACATCCTGCGTCCGGTGTATGACAAGACGAAGGGCATTGATGGGTATATAAGTCTGGAAGTTTCACCTCTTCTGGCCAGCGATACGCCGGGAACAATCGCCGAAGCACGGCGACTGTGGAAATGGCTCGATAAAAAGAATGTCATGATCAAAGTTCCGGCTACGCCCGAAGGGCTTCCTGCGATTGAACAATTGATTTCAGATGGAATCAACGTAAACGTCACATTGATCTTTTCGGAAGATGCCTACATCAAAGTCGCTGAAGCTTATATCAAAGGACTGGAGAAGCGGACAGCGGCAGGCAACCCTGTAGATCACGTCGCATCTGTTGCCAGTTTCTTTGTCAGCCGCATCGATTCAAATGTGGACAATCACCTCGGAATGCGCATTCGACGTTCCACTGATCAAAAGGAAATTGACAAACTCTCTTCCCTTCTTGGCAAGGTAGCGATTGCAAACGCAAAGATGGCTTATCAAAGATTCAAGAAAATCTTTGGAGACAAGCGTTTTGCGGCTCTTCGCGCAAAAGGCGCGCGTGTCCAACGGCAATTGTGGGCATCCACCGGCACAAAAGATCCGAACTACAGTGATGTTCTATATGTAGAAGCGCTGATTGGTCCGGACACAGTCAATACTGTTCCGCCGGCAACATACGATGCCTATCGAGATCATGGCAAGTGGGCGCTCACGCTGGAATCGGATCTGAATGGAGCGAAGGACACGCTGGCTCACTTGAAGGAAGCAGGGATCTCCCTGGAAGCGGTGACCGCGCAATTGCTGGATGAGGCGGTGAAGGCGTTTGCGGATCCGTTTCAAAAGATGATGAAGGCGATCGAAGAAAAACGCGCGGCAGCCGTGGCGAGCATCGTGGATCGCCAGACGTTTACGCTGGGAAATTTTGTGCCAACGATGGAATCGACGATGAAACTGATCCACGATCGAGATTACGTCAAACGTCTTTGGCAAAAGGATCCAACGGTGTGGAAAGAAGATCCGGTGCACCAGCGAGTCATTCGGAACGCGCTTGGATGGCTTCACGTTGCCGAGACTCATTTGGAGCAGGCGGATGATTTGAAAGCGTTTGCGGATCGGGTGAAAGGCGACGGTTTCGAATCGGTGATGGTGCTCGGCATGGGCGGAAGCAGTCTCTGTCCGGAAGTCTTCCGTCGCACATTTGGCGCAATCAAGGGTTATCCGAAGTTGCATGTACTGGATTCTACGGATCCTGCAACTGTGAGAAGCATGGAAGCGGCAGTAGATGTCGCAAAAACATTATTTATCGTTTCCAGCAAATCGGGGATTACAACCGAAACGCGCATGTTTTTTCAGTATTTCTACGACCGGGTTTCGAAAGTAAAATCCGAAAGGCCGGGAGCCAACTTCATTGCCATCACGGATCCCGGATCGCCGCTGGAACAAATCGCTCGCGATAAAAAGTTCCGCAGAATTTTTCAGAATCCTGCTGATGTGGATATAGGAGGCCGCTATTCAGCTCTCTCTTATTTCGGTCTCGTGCCTGCGGTACTCATGGGCGTTGACATCAAGGAGCTCCTGGAACGCGCTGTTCGGGCGGCACATGCTTGCGAACACTATCTTCCGACGGAAGAGAATCCGGGCGCGCGGCTTGGAGCGGCGATCGGCGGACTTGCCAAATATGGTCGCGATAAAGTCACATTTATCGCACCGGCGCCGATCGATTCGTTGGGGCTGTGGATCGAACAATTGATTGCAGCGAGCACAGGAAAGGACGGTCTGGGGATTGTGCCTGTTGCCGGCGAGAAACTGGGCGATCCTTCCGTTTACGGCAACGATCGTCTTTTTGCCTACCTCAGCACACAAAACTCAAGCAGCGCCGAAATCGAAGCGAAACTGAGCGCGTTGCAGGAGGCAGGACATCCGGTGATTCGTCATGTAATGCGCGATGCCGTTAGTCTCGGACGCGAATTCTTCCTTTGGGAATTCGCCACCGCGCTCGCAGGCGCCGTCATCGGGATCAATCCGTTTGATCAACCAAACGTTCAGGAAAGCAAGGACCACACAAATGCGCTTCTGGATACCTTCAAGAAGGAAGGACGTCTTCCGGCCCAGGAAGTCCTGTGGGAGGGCGATGGCTGCAAGATCTATGGTGACGCCGCGACAAAAACGGCACTGCAGAAAGGCGGCGCGAATCTAAGTGACATGATGAAAGCCCACTTGAGCCGCGCAAAATCAGGAGATTACGTCGCGCTGACTGCGTACATTCAGGAAAATGATTCTAACGAAAATCTGCTCCAGAATATTCGCACACATTTACGCGACTCACTGAAGGCGGCAACGACTACCGGTTACGGCCCGCGCTTTCTGCATTCTACCGGGCAATTACACAAAGGTGGCGGAGCAAACGGCGTATTCATCCAGATCACGCAGGACGAGACGGCAGATCTTCCGATCGCAGGCGAGCCGTTTACGTTCGGCATTCTCAAACAGGCGCAGGCGCTGGGCGATTTCCAGTCACTTTCAAATCGCGGGCGCCGCGCAATCCGGTTTCACCTGGGTAAGGATGTTTCGGATGGGCTCAACAAGCTCTTGGAAGCCGTCCGCAGCGCATTCCCAAAACACAACTAAAATTTTGATAGCAAAGCAAGGAGAAGCACGATGCCTACAGCCAAATTTGGAATGATGGGTCTTGGTGTGATGGGACAAAATCTCATCTTGAATATCGAGCGCAACGGATTTCCGGTGGCCATTTGGGCCCGCAGAGGCGATGCGGTCGATGATTTCCTGAACAAGGACGCGAAAGGAAAGAAGATCTACGGCGCAAAAACCGTTGAGGAATTCATGAAAATGCTCGAACGTCCGCGCAGGATCATGATGATGGTCAAAGCGGGCGAGGCTGTGGACTGGACGGTCAACTTGCTCAAGCCGTATCTGGAACAGGGGGACATCATTATTGATGGCGGCAATTCCTACTTCCAGGATACGCGACGCCGCGAAGCGGAGCTGGCAGCGCAGGGATTTCGCTTTGCAGGGACAGGTGTTTCCGGCGGTGAAACGGGCGCGTTGTGGGGACCTTCGATCATGCCTGGCGGCAAAATCGAAGCGTGGAACGAGCTGCGTCCGATCTTTGAAGCGATCTCGGCAAAAGTGGAAGGCCCGTGTGTCACCTATTGCGGTCCGGATGGCGCGGGTCACTATGTAAAGATGGTCCACAATGGAATTGAATACGGCGACATGCAGTTGATCGCGGAAGCGTATGACATCCTGCGACGAGCTGCGGGGCTTGGCGCAAATGAGCTGGCGGATGTTTTTGGAAAATGGAACGAAGGCTCTCTCAACTCCTTCTTGATCGAAATCACTGCCAAAATTTTTACCGTAAAAGACAATGAAACAGGCAAGCCGCTTGTAGATTTGATTCTGGATAAGGCGGGTCAAAAAGGAACAGGCCGGTGGACTTCGTGGGTTGCGCTGGACTTGGGGATTGCGATTCCTACAATTCATGCCGCCATCGAAGCGCGCGTTCTATCCGGATTGAAAGATGAACGTGTAAAAGCAAACAAGGAAATTCCGCTGGCAACATCCGGCAAATATACGGGCAGCAAGCAAGATCTGATTCAAGCCGTTCATGATGCCCTGTATGCAAGCAAGATCTGCTCGTATGCTCAAGGCATGGCGCTGATTCGCGCAGGCTCCGATGAATATAAATGGAACATCGATCTGGGAGAGCTGAGCCGAATTTGGAAAGGCGGCTGCATCATCCGCGCGCAGTTCCTGGATAAGATCCGGCAAGCATACAAACGGAAACCGGATCTGCCCAATCTGTTAATGGATCCCGACTTCAAAGCATGGGTGGCAGAAGCGCAACCGCGTTGGCGCCAGGCAGTTTCGATCGCGCAAACCATGGGGATTCCGCTGCTGGCAATGTCTGCCAGTCTCAATTATTTCGATATGTATCGCACCGCCGATCTGCCGCAAAATCTCACACAAGCACAACGCGATTTCTTCGGATCCCATCTGTATGAACGCGTGGATCAACCGGGAAAGGCTCCGATGCATACGGACTGGGTCGAAATCACTGGAACGGATATCAAGCGGTAGGAGTTAGTCTATGGAAGGATACAAAAACCCGCTCAGCGAAGGTGTGCGGCTCCAAAAAGGCGCCGAACCGTGCACGGTAATCATCTTCGGCGCTTCGGGCGATCTCACAAAACGCAAACTCGTGCCGGCTCTCTACAGTCTTGCCCAGCAAAATCTGGTTGCCTCAGGCTTTTCCATCGTGGGGAGTGCCCGTACACCTCTGTCCCACGAAGCGTTTCGCAACGCAATGAGCGATGCTCTCAAGGAGTTTGCCGACACAGGTGTCGATTCTACCGAATTAGAAAACTTTATTGCCGGGCTGTATTACTGTCCAACCGACCCCGGGGATTCAAAGAGCTATGAAAATCTCGCTGCCCTTCTCGATCAGATTGACCGCGAGCGCGGAACATCGGGTAACAGGTTGTTCTATCTTTCCACTCCGCCATCGCTGTACGGCCCCATTGTTGCCCAGTTGGGGGCGCATGGTCAAAGCCGCGCGGAGAACGGAGGGTGGAGACGCATCATTATCGAAAAGCCGTTTGGCCGCGATCTGGAAAGCGCAAAAAAACTAAACCACGACTGCCTGAAAGTGTTTCAAGAAGACCAGATTTATCGTATCGATCACTATCTCGGAAAAGAGACGGTGCAGAATGTGATGGTATTGCGTTTCGCAAACGGCATTTTCGAACCGCTCTGGAATCGCCAGTTCATCCAACACATTCAAATCACGGCCGCAGAAAGCATCGGCGTGGAAAATCGTGGAGGTTATTACGAGACATCAGGCGCCTTTCGCGACATGATCCAGAACCACTTGATGCAGGTGATGACCCTGGTGGCGATGGAGCAGCCTGTGGCTATGGACGCAAATTCGATCCGTGATGAAAAAACAAAAGTCACTCGCGCGATCCGCGAGTTCACCATCGATGAGGTGGATCAGTTCGCCGTTCGCGGTCAATATGGAGAAGGAGCGGTGGGCGGAAAGAAGGCGATCGGATACCGCCAGGAACACGGTGTCAATCCCAATTCCAACACCGAAACGTACGCCGCGCTAAGGGTAGTAATCGACAATTCGAGATGGGCTGATGTTCCGTTCTACCTGCGTTCCGGAAAGCGGCTTCCACGGCGCGTTTCAGAGATCGCGATCCAGTTCCGCCGTCCGCCTCACTCGCTATTCAAGCAGACACGGCGAGTGGGAGATTTGGAACCGAATTTCCTGATCATCCGTGTTCAGCCGGACGAAGGGATTTCTCTGAAATTCGGCGCAAAGCTTCCGGGACAAGCGGTCAATATTCGTACAGTCAACATGGATTTCCAGTACGGGACATCTTTCGCGAAACGCTCTCCCGAAGCATATGAACGCCTGCTTCTGGATGGAATGCTTGGCGATTCAACCCTCTTTGCGCGCGGTGATATGGTAGAGAGATCGTGGGAATTGGTGATGCCGGTCATCGAAAAATGGAAAGAACCCGCGAAAAGTTTCCCGAACTATGCCGCTGGAGAATGGGGACCGAAAGAGGCGGATGATTTCCTGGAACGGGAAGGCCGCCGCTGGCGCAAACCATAAGGCGGAAAAGAGGATGGAGGCGTGAAGATGGAAACGCTAACGGGAGCGGACGTAGGTGCGATCCAGAAGGAACTGAAGCGGTTGTGGACGGAGAACACGGAGTCAAGTCAGAAGGAAGGACAGCAGTCGGTTGTCAGATCGTGCGTATTGAATCTGATTGCGTACGCGCCAGGCGACCGGGCAGAACACGAAGTGACCGGGATCATGGCTGATATTTCCGTTCAGCATCCGGCCCGCATGTTTCTATTGCTTCCAAAACCGGAATCGAAAGAGCATTCGATCAATGCCTGGGTAAATGCGCTCTGTCATCTTTCCGGAGGCGGCCGCAAACAAGTCTGCTGTGAACAGATTGTAGTGCGCGCAGAAGGAGATACTCTGGCACGCGTTCCCAGTATTGTTCGTCCTCTTCTTGTACCCGATCTTCCCTCTGTGTTCTGGTGGCGTGATGCCATGCGCTTTGACGATCGTCTGTTTCTTGATTTACTGGAAACATGTGATCGTATCATCATCGACTCGGCTTACTTTGCTTCTCCACAGCAAGGATTGAAAGAGCTCGGTCGTCTCATGGAACAGGAAAAACTCGCAGCCTCATTCAGTGATTTGAACTGGGCAAGACTTGGTCCGTGGCGTTTGTCGATCGCGCGTTTATACGATGTTCCGGATAATCGACCTCATCTTGGGCGTATCCACAAAGTAGAAATTGAAGGTGGTATCACCGGTAGTACCACTTCCGGGCAGAGCCTTCTGATTGCCTCCTGGCTGGCAAGCCGCCTGAAGTGGAATCTCACATCCAAAGTGGCAACATCGCCGACCGGATTTGCGATGGATCTGCAAACAGACAACCGGACGGTCCGAATCGAAGCCATTGCAGGCGCCGGCGCCGGAATTCAGATACCGTAAAACTCCATACGGACGGCGCGCGATTCGAAGTAACGGTTGCGGAAGGTCGAACACACCTGTCCGGCCGTGCGATCGTGGATGGCCTGGGTTCTGCTGCATATGTCACGAATCTGGATCCGGGATCCGAAGCGCATTTGATCGCAAGAGAACTGGAAATCCTCGGCCATGATCGTGTCTACGAACAGGCATTGAGCTTTCTCACCAACCTCGCGTAGGATTCACTAACACAGTGAAACGATCCAGATGCAACGACGCGGCTCGAAACGGCACTTGAGAAAAAACAATCTCCCGTAATAGGCGCACGCGAGTAGCTGAAGCGCTTGGAGGTTCGATGGGCAGCGATCGCGCTCGCCAGTTGAAGGAAATGATCGAGGATCATCTCGGTCGAAACTACGACAAGGATGCGGGGCTAATCGCATTCATCATCGCCGACGCATTGGCGCTTGTTCAGAACGACAGCGGCAATTGGGCGGCCGTACTGGAGCGTCTCCGCGCAGGCCTCCGCGACACCCGCGCCGCGATCGAGCACACCCGCGACGATGGGAGCCTGGCGCGTCTTCGCACCTTCGCCGAACGTCAAGTCGCGTTTGCTGCGCTGCTCGAGCAGGAGATCATAAGCCTGCAAGCGGACGAGACAACAAGGTCTGGACGATGACCGAACGCGCCATGCTCTTGCTTTATGTACGGGCCTTCTCGGGCTGGGATCGCCTCCGCGCCGCGGTCGCCGCAGCCCTGGACCTCCCGATCGAGCAGGTGCGTGGTTTGATAGAGGATGCGGACCCGGCGGTGCGACTCGAGGCCCTGGCTTCGGTGATCGGCTTCCGCTTGCGTATCGAATTCTACATCGATCCGAAACGCGTTATAGTACCAACCGTCAAAGCTCTTGCCAGGGAGCTAGCGAGGCAAATGGGCGAGGACGTCGCTCACCACGATGGCTCCATGAACCCCTATGCCTATGTGCTTGTCCGACCCAGCGGCGAGCGCTTTTTGGTCGAAGAGCAGCCTGACGGCGACGCCGACGGTCTTCTGCTCGACGAATCTTCCGCGCGCATGCGACCACTGCTTGATTAGTCGGACCGGAAGGACATCCCAAAATGCCCTACAAGCACTGCACGAACTGCGGCACACCGATGATGCAAGCCTTCCCTTTTTGCCCGCAGTGCGGAACAAATCTGTCTACTAATGAATTAGAAAAACCGGTTTCCACGGCGGACGCCGCCGCCAAGGCATACGCAGAAAGCGAAGTTCCTTCTGATTTGAAAGAAGGGGACGTGCTGTTGGACCTTTATGAAGTGAAAGGTGTTCTCGGCGAAGGAGGTATGGGTAAGGTGTACAAGATTCATCACAGGGGATGGGATCTTGATGTCGCCATGAAGAGTCCGAAACCTCAAATCTTTTCAAAGCCAGGCGGCAGGAATAATTTCGTCCGCGAAGCACAAACATGGGTGAGAATCGGCCTGCACCCGCATATCGTCAGCTGCTACCTAGTTCAGGTGTTGGGCGGAATTCCACGAGTCTTCGCAGAATATGCGGATGGCGGAAGCCTCCTGGACTGGATTCGAACTCGGAAATTCTACGAAGGAGACCGCGCCAGGCAGTCCTTCGAATTTTGGATGTCGCAATTCAGTTTGCCTGGGGTCTGCATTATGCGCATGAGCAGGGAATTGTTCATCAGGATATCAAGCCTGCGAATGTGATGATGTTACCTGACGGAACAGCGAAGGTTGCGGACTTGGTCTCGCAAAGGCAAGATTTGAAGCAGGAGATATTTTCGAGCGAATTGGCGGGGACAAGAAAGATATTCTTGTGAGTACTGCGGGAATGACTCGAGCTTATTGCTCACCCGAACAAGCCGATCATCAGCTGCTTTCACGCAAAACGGATATCTGGTCCTGGGGACTTTCCGTTCTTGAGATGTTCACCGGCAAAGTGACTTGGTATTTAGGACCTTTGGCGATGAACGGTCTGGAATCTTATTGGGAATCAGGGGCTAAAGACGGCTCAACCGCCGCAATGCCGTCCTCAGTTGCTGAAGTTCTTAGGGGATGCTTTTCACACCATCCCAATGACCGGCCCAACGATATGGATGAGATCGCAGGAATTCTAGTCGATATCTATGCTGGGCTTTCCGGCGATTCGTATCAGCGTACAAAACCTGAGAGTTTGAATTTACGGGCAGACAGTCTGAATAACCGTGCAGTTTCGCTTTTTTCCCTTGGTTTTCGAGAGGAGGCGGAACGAAGCTGGAATGAAGCGCTTTCTGTAGAGACTTCGCATCCAGATTCCATGTTCAATTATGGTCTGGCCTGCTGGCGCTCGGGGCGATTGACTTACGATGAGTTTAACAAAAAGATTCAAGACGTCAGAAAAGCGAATTCAGAGGGGTGGAAGCCAGATTATATACTGGCACTGTTCCTCGCCGAGAGCGGCAATTATCAGAAAGCAATCGAAAGCCTTGAGAAAATCGTTCCGGCCCAAGCGAGCCAAAGCATTCTGAACTCTGTCGGCGCAGTCAGCCGGGCCCACTTACCTTATTCTGCAAAACTTCTGTACACGCTCACGGGACATACAGGTGCTGTTCATTCTGCGCGATTCCATCCCAAGGGAAACTATCTACTGTCCGGGGCATCCGATTATGCTGTCAAACTTTGGGAGGTAAAGACTTCGAGTTGTTTGCTCACTTTTGAAGGACACCAGTCAGCGGTGAAGGCTGTGTGTTTTACGCCGGATGGCCGCTACGCTGTTTCCGGAGGAGACACGATTCGGGTCTGGGGCTTGGCCTCCGGCGTGTGCGTGAAAATTTTGGATCTTAGAGGCGCCTCCCAACACTACGACGGCAGCCTGGGAACAGTGCGTACACTTGATATCAGCCCGGACGGCCGATATCTGGTATCGGGCCACGATTACCAAGTTCTTAAAATATGGGACACTCGCAGCTGGGAGTGCTTGAAGAGCTATTCCGAGGGTTTGGTAGGAGAAATCAATTACGCAGGCTTTATTCCGGGAACTCATACAATTCTCATCGGGAGCTACGATCCCGGAATGATTCACCCAGATATGTTGTCGGTTCGAGATCTCGCGACAGGCGAAGTGAAGCAACGGCTAAAAGGCTCACCTATGGTACTGGTCGCTCGCGTCAGCAGAGATGGAAGATATGCAGTGTCTGTTCAAGAAGATTATCAAAAAACTGTTGTACTTTGGGACTTATCCACCGGCAAGAGAATACGAATCTTTGGGGAACATCCTTACGTAATAAATGCCCTGGCCTGGACACCGTATGGAGATTATGTCATCGCCGGCTGCCAGGGAAGGATCAGTCTGTGGGAGACAGAGACCGGACGTTGTTTACATAACTTCCCGGGAGATCCCGTCAAGACGATTTCCATGGATGTCAGCGAGAATGGGAGGTGTCTGTTGTCTGCTGGAGCAGATGGCACGATCAAAATTTGGGAAATCGGTTTTATAGAAAAGAAATTTGCAGCGCCAATGATCATTTCTCGGGCTTCATCAGGGAGCAAAGCCGTATCTGCCCAAAGCGAATATAGGATGCACATTTCCGCAGCCAGTAAGGCTCTTGAAGACGGCCAAATACAACTGGCCGCACAACGGCTTCGTTCCGCTAGGTCGGTGCCGGGACACGAAGAGGCCGCGCTTTCTTTGTGGACGCAACTCTATCCTCACATACCGCGTGAACGGTTCCGTTCCGCTGTGCAGAAAACTCGAGTAGAAGGCGATTCTGCACTGGGGCTTTCAAAGGCTTCTTCAAATCAACTACCCATGGCTGAAGACTACTGGGGGAATGCATTCGCGATCAGCCGCCATACCAACTGCGCGTTTGCCGGTCGCGAAGACGGCAGTCTGGCGCTCTTAGACTTGGATATCGGCATTTGCCGTTGGCGGAAACCCAGCGCATGCGGGCGCAGTAAGGGCTGTTGCCGTCAGCGAGGGAATCGAGAATTACGGACTTTCCGGCGGGGATGACGGAGTTCTCGCTTTGTGGAATCTCGATCAGCACCGTTGTCTCCAACGTTTCCAGGGGCCTGCGCCCGTGACTTTGGTGGCGATCAGTGGAGACGGAAAATATGGGCTGTCAAATCGCGGATCTGGCTCAGCCCAGTTTTACGATCTGACAACCGGCCAAGCGAACGGCATCATGAATTCTGGCGCGACTCTCCAATCTTTATCGTTGAGTGGCGATGCCTCCTTTGCCGCAGCAGGAACGGAAGACGGCAGAATCCAAATTTGGCTCACGGCGAGCCGAAAGTGTTCCGCCGAATTTCAAGCACATCAAGGTCCCGTTCGAGCTCTGGCCATCAACCGTGGTGGCAACCATCTACTTTCAGTGAGCGAAGACGGGACGTTAAAATACTGGAATCTCGCTTCAGGCGCATGTTTCTGGTCAGCTCAAGCACAACGTTTCGGCGTGACCTCGATCGACATGGACTATGAAGAAAGATGCGCGGTGACAGGCGGGGAGGATAATACTACCAAGCTGTGGGATCTTACATCCGGCGAGTGCTTGCTGACTCTGGAAGCGCACAAGTATACTGTGGTCGCTGTAAGAATAACGCCGTACGGTGAGTACGTAATCTCTTGCTCACTCGACGGTCGCATCATGGGCTGGATACTGGACTGGGATCTGAGATTTTAGGAAACGTGGTGAGGTAATCATGAATGGGAATCGCTTCTGCACTAATTGTGGAGCCGGACTGAAAGAAGGTGTTGCCTTCTGTACTGAATGCGGAGCGCACGTGGGATCTGTTCACTCCCCTACTACACCTCCGGCACAACCTGACTCAAAACCAATGCCGCCTCGAACCGCCGGCGTAGGCCAAGAATGGATGAACACCATTGACGGCAGCACGATGAACTTTGTTCCTGCAGGCAACTTCACGATGGGGTCCAGAAAACAGGATGTGGAAAAATTTTTCATGAAGTACCGGCTACCAATGGATCGCATCAACGATTTCTACGATGAAATACCGGCTGTTGAGGTGTTCGTCTCGGATTTCTGGATCAGCAAGTATACGATCACGCATGCTCAATTCGGGAATTTTCTGAAAGCTACAGCTAAATTGACAAATCCAGAATTATCAACGGAACTGCGGAACTATTACGGGCGGTTTTTACAACCAACATACTACCCTGTCCCGCTAACATGGTTTGAAGCGTTGGAGTATTGCCGATGGGCGGGGATGGATTTGCCAACAGAGGCAGAGTGGGAAAAGGCGGCGCGAGGAACAGACAGACGCATTTTCCCTTGGGGGAATGACGTTCGACTGGAATTCATGAACACATATGAAACATCGAACCCGTTTGTCGATGGAATTGAAGTGAACAAACATGAGGAGGCTCCGAGTCCTTACGGTTGTGTGCAGATGGCAGGCAATGTAACGGAATGGTGCGCGGATTGGTATGATCCACAATACTATCAGAACATCGAAAAGCGGGATCCTCGCGGACCACGCCAGGGTAGCTTTAAGGTTTTGCGCGGGGGGGATACAAATAAAGTGATGGTTCAAGCCAGGACGACTGCCCGACAATACGGTACTCCGGACAAAAGGCTCGAATTCTGCGGTTTCCGACCGGTCATAAGACTAGCGTAAGCTCATCGGAACACGCGATCGGTACAAGAATCGTGGAATCATGACAAATCAATTGCTGTTGGAACGCCTCCGTGATAAAGCGCCGTTCCATGCGCTACAGGCACTGGCGATGGGGTGCATGTTCGCACTGAACATTTTCCTTTTTGTGCCTGTTACGATTTATCTCGGTAATGTCGCGGAATTCAACAGCCCACTGGCCGGTATCCTCGCCAATTTTGTTCTGCCGTTCGTGGTTTTGGTTCTGATCATGGCGCTGGTCGGCTTCATTCTGCCATCACGATTCCTGCAGCGTTGTCTGGCGATCCAGGCGGCGATGTGTTTGCTGTTTTGGATGCAGGGAAATCTGTTGGTGTGGGATTATGGCGCGCTGAACGGCCAGGCCATCGACTGGAACAAAGCCAATTGGCGAGCCTTGGTCGACACACCGATTTGGCTGGTAGTGCTGGGAGCAGCACTGTTTTTTACCAAGCGCATGGCCAAGCCGTTGATCATAGCCGCGATGGCAACCACCGCGCTGCAAATCGGCGGTGCGACAATTGCCATTTTACAAAATTCCGCTGCAGTTTTCGGCAACGGGACCAAGCAGGGTCAGAGTAACTCGTCTGAAAATATATTCCGGTTTTCCACTCGCCAGAATGTGCTGCACATCGTTATGGACGGCTTTCAGTCGGACATGTTTGATGAAATCATCAATGAAGGTGAACCGGGCAAGCGTTTGCGCGATGCGTTAAGCGGATTTGTTTTGTTCAGAGACAACATGGGAGCATTCCCTTATACACACATGTCAGTGCCGGCACTGCTTACCGGGCAAATATACAAGAACCAGGAAACGCGAAACGAATTTTTCGCGCGCACTCTGGAACGCAATACGATTCTAAGAGCGGCAATGAAGTCCGGGTTCGAGGTGGATGTCGCGGCCGGCCCGGCGCTGCAACTCTACAAACGCGGTGGCTACACCAACGCCTATGCTATTTCATCGCATGAGCACGTTTCGGCATCTGATTACACGTTCAGCGAAAGCGTCCGACTGCTGGATATCACGCTGTTTCGGCTTGTCCCGCACCTCATGAAGAAATGTGTGTACAACGACCAGCTCTGGTTATTGCAACCCTTATTCAGCAACAATGGTTATGAGCATCTGGATTTCTTTGCCCACACGGCCTTTCTGCGCCGGCTATCGACGCGGATGACCGTCGACCGTAACAAGCCGGTATACAAGATGTTCCATTTGATGCTGAGCCACTTGCCATTCGTTGCCGACGAGCAATGTGGTTATGCGGGTGGGCCACATGACACCACCCGGTATTGGGTCAAGGTTCAAGACCGTTGTAGTTTAAAGGAGGTGATTCAGGTCCTCGATCAAATGAAGGCCCTGGGCATTTATGACGATGCGACAATCATACTCATGGGTGACCATGGTTCCTGGATTCCTCCTCAGGGGCTTACCGGTGACTTGCATGCCGGCAGACGTTTTTCGCCCGCGCTTCCGTTCCCGACCACAGTGGCGATGGCGGAGCCGGTCATGGCAATCAAGCCATCAGGAGCGACTGGGCCGTTGCGTGTATCGATGGCACCCACCTGGATTGGTGATGTTCCTCAGACTATAGCCGGCTTGCTCGACCTGGAAGCAACGTTTGGCGGGCAATCGATGTTTGATCTGGACGAATTCGCGACGCGAGAGCGCCGTCACTACAGTTATGCCTACGCTCGCAGCGAAATGGATGCAGACTATCTGACTTCCATTTATGAATTCATTGTGACCGGGCATGTGGCCGATGGTTCGGCGTGGCGTAAGGGGGCAACGTTTCCGGCGCCTGCGGGCAACTAAGTGTCCTGTAACACAAGGTTGTAAAGTGATTGAGAAAGATTCTGAAAGCGGAGGATCAGGCCATTCGGTTTGTAGCGGCAAATCTCGACCGAGCAATTTGATTGGGCCGGCGGGGACGCCGGCGTTACAAAACCGTTTGCCGGAAATTCGTATCCGGAATTTTGCCAGTCCTATTCCAACCGGGTCCACGGAGTATTTCGACGGTAAAGCTTTATTTGCGCAGCGATAGGTTTTCGTAAGGAACGGACTGAACGGCGATCGATACTTCGAGGTTCTGCAGTTCGGGACGCGCAAAGCGGTATTCCTGTTCATGAAACAACGGAAGCAGAAGGGCCCGCTTCCGCACGAGTCTTTCGGCTTGCTGGTAGATTTCGTGACGAACCTGGGGTTGGGTTTCCTGCCGCCCTCTTTCAATCAAGCGATCGATTTCCGGCGTTCCGCAAAACTGCCCTACCAACCCGTTTTCCGTATGGACGATTCCATTGAAAAAAGTATCCGCATCAGGATAGTCCCCGAACCATCGCGTCAAGGTGAAATGGAACTTGGGAGACGTAAGCGGTAAGACCTGATCGGTTTTCGTTGCATCGATACGCACGGAAAAACCTCTTTCCTGAAGCATGTGAAACAGATTTTTTGCAAATGCCGCATAGGCGCCATCAAAGATCGAATGTGTAATTGTCGTCACTTCGAAATGTTCTTTCCCTATTTCCGGAACAACGTCGGTTCGCTGGCCGGCCTCGTAACCAAGCAAGCCGGGAGGAATCAGACTATGCGCCGGGATCACACGTCTGCCGAGGTTTCGCCGCACAAGCCCTTCCACATCGATCGCCTGAACAAATTGGTGGCGGACTTTCTCATCCGAAAAAGGAGGTTGGTGGAGGTTGAACGCGATGAAATATGTGCAGAGTCGCGGTGTCTCGCGGTACAGGGATGCGAACTCCGGCTCATGCCTGAGTATTTCTACATCGGAAGGAAACAGACTGCCGGCGAGTGAAAAGCGCCCGGATCGGAACCCGGACAGGATTTCCTGAGGCGGAACTCCGAATGAAAATAGAAGGCCTTCACTTTTTGGATAACCCTGGCGCCAGTAATCCGGATTCGCCTCCAGTTCGAGTCGCTGCCCTGGCTCAAACCTGACAATCCGGAACGGTCCGGTCCCGACAGATCCTTCCTGCCAGCTCACATCAAAGCGGCGTGCTCCTTCCGGCACAATCGCCGCACTGGGGTAGGACAACAGCGCCGGAAAGAAGGAAAGTGGTTGTTGCAGATCAACCGTGAATTCAAGTGCGGAAAGAATTCGGAAGCCTTTGAGCTCACCCGCTTCGCCGTTCATTAATTCTTTTGCTCCTTGAATCGGAATCAGAAGAGAGCAACTGGGACTGTCCGGATTCTGCAAAAGACGCTCCCAGGAATAGCGCACATCCCTGGCAGTCAGACGCCTCCCGTCATGAAACCGGATATCCTTTCGCAACCGTATGCGAAATCGTCTTCCACTGTCCTCGGCATCAATATCAGACGCCAGCCACGGTGAAATCCGCGCGCCTTCAGTCTGGCGGGTCAAAGTTTCAAACACGTTTGGAAGCACTTCCGCTTGCTGCAGCGTGCCCGTAAGCGAAGGATCCAGGTTCATTAATCTTGTGCCCATCGGAACAGAAATCACGCCGCCGGAGACTCTCCGTGGAATCACGGGAACAGCAGTTTCTGCTTTTCCCAGATCGGCATAATTCACAAAGGGGGCTCTGCTGCGCAATGCAAGCCTGCGGACTTTCGGGTTAGCGACCCGATAATCAATATCGTAAAAAAGCGGCAGAACATATCCGGTTTCCGTAAGAAGGCTTTCTATTTTTCGATAAAGCCGTATGCGGGTAGCCGGATCCGTTTCGACTCGCGCGTCCTCCATCAGTTTATCGAGTTCCTCGGATGAATAGAATTTATAGAGACCTTTTGAATGAAAAAGAAAATAAGTAAACGTATCCGGATCGTCATAATCCGCGTTCCATCTTCCAATCAGTAGATCAATTCCTTCACCGGCCCCCGCATCCTGATAAGTAGCTTGATAGGAGGCCATGGTGGGAGTTTCAATGGAGATTTCCACGCCGAGATCAGCCCAGGTTTTGAACAAAGTTTTTGTGAAAGACTGATACCGGTCCTGAAAGATCGGATGGACGGCCGCCTTCAACCGAATCGGGGTTGGTAACTTTGAAGACTCAAGAAGTGCGAACGCATCGTCACGCGAAATCGGATGCCGTCTCTTGCCGGGATCGTGTCCCAAAATTCCCGGCGGAAGCAGCCCGGTAGCCGGCTGCGCGAAACGTCCGAGTGTTCCGCGCACCAGATCATCGATTCGCGCCACGCCGCATAATGCGTTGCGGACTTCATCGACCTTGCTGATTTCACTTTTGCTGTTGAACAGGACAAAGTAAATATTCTTTTTGGGAACTTCCACGACACCCGCGCGAAACTGTGGATCCTGTAAAATTTCCTCCAGGTCTTTTGGCAACAGATTGCTTGCGAGATCAAACTTGCCTGACTTCAGGCCGGTTGCTATGTCCGCCGAACCCACACCGCAATGAAATTCGATGGAATCCAGCGGAGGCACTGCATCTTTCCAGTACTGGCTGTTTCGATCGAGTATGACATGCCCGGGACTGTAGGAGCGGATCTTGAATGGGCCGGTTCCGATGAGCGCCGGTGGGAGATTGCCGCCCATAAGTTTTTCGAGCGCGATCGCAATCCTGGAATCCGTCAGAAGAGAAGGAAACAGCGGGAGCGGCTCCTCCAACTCTATTCTCAACCGATCCTGCGACTGTACGGTTATTCCTTCTACAGAATTCGAAGATCCATCAATGTATTTTGTGATTCCGCGAATCACGGCAAGGCCCGCTGGCAATTTGGTGGCGCTCAAGCGGATCGCGGTTTCAAAAGCGAGTTTGATCTGTTCTGATGTCAGGAGTTCGCCGTCATGCATGCGGACATTCTGGCGCAGCTTGAACAGGAACGCCTTTCCGCCCTCCAGAACCTCCCACGATTCGCAAAGCAGCGGCACAATATGTCCTTGATCATCCATGTCCAAAAGCGTCTCAAATGCGCTCCCCACTACTTCGCTCTCCTCAATGATGCCCGTTTGAGCGGGATAGAATGCGCCGAGTGGAACGGGAAGAGCGACTTGCAATATTCCCCCTTGGGGAACGGCTTCCTCCTTTTCTTTCACGGAGGGTTTTAAACGCTCCGCTTCTTCGAGATACTGTTTGACCAGATCGTACTGACCGCGGAGATTCGCTACGGTTGCGGCAAGCGACAGCAATTTATGAAGGCTTTCCTGCTGCGAAGTTTCTCGCGCCAGATCCAATCCTTTATCCAGCAACTGTTTGGTTTCATCCACTTTCCGCGCTTCCCACGCCGTTTCGGCTGCCAGGATCAGATTGCTCAAAACGAGCAACGGTTCTTTCCGTCTTTCGAAAACGCGGATGGTCGATTCGAATTCTTGAAGCGCCGCGTCCATATCACCCGCGAGACGGTGCGACCGAGCCAGAAGTGAACGCGCTTCTCCTTCCAGAGCGGAAGGCTGTCCATCCTCTTCTTCGATGAAATCCAGAACCGTATTCACGACGCGTCTCGCATCTTCAGCGCTCATCGCGTCGAGGGATTTTTGGGCATGCTTCAAACCGAATTCAATGACCTTCTCCGGAACATCTCCTTCGGAATAGTGATGCACCAGCAGCGGATACATTCTTTCCAGACGACCGGCATTCCGTTTTTCCAAATGCTCCGCATATTTGCGATGGAGCGAGCGTCTTTTCCTGCGCGGCACTTTCGCATACAAAACATCGCGGACCACGCCGCTGGAAAATGCAAGCACATCTCCGCGTGATTCGCGGACCTCTTCAATGAATCCGGTCCCCAGCAATTGATCGATCTTATCTTCTACTTCCTTCCCTTCAGCCAGCATTTCCAGATCTTGAAATTCAAACGTTTTCCCCATGATGGAAGCGATTGACAAGATCTCGCGCCATTCTTCCGGCAATCGTTCAATCCGTTTTTCCACCGCTTGCTGAATCGTTGGTGGCAATGCTTCGGAAGTTAAAGTTGCCTCGCCCGAAAGACTCCAGGCCCCTGTATCGGACTGAACAATTTTGCCGGAATCAATCAAGGACCGTACCAGCTCTTTCGTGAAATGAGGATTCCCTTCTGTAGCTTCAAAAATGCGATGCACAAAACTTTGCTCCAGCTCCGCGCTGCCGATCAACGACTGCAGCAAACTTTGATGCTCCGCAGAGCTGAACGGTTCGAGCCGGATGGAAAGAAAACGGCGATCACCCAGAAAACTGTCCAGCATGCGGCTCAGCGGATGATGTTTGTCGATGTCACCGCTGCGATAGCTACCCACAATGAAAGTTGGAGTCGTTGCCAGACGCCTGACGATGTACTGAAGCGCTTCCAGAGACACATCCGCGTTGTGCAGATCTTCAATGAAAAGCACCAGCGGTTTGCCGGCGCCGATTCGTAAGAAAGCGCGTGCAAGCAAGTCATAGATATATGTCCGGTCTTGCATCCTTTGCGTTTCAGACGCGGCCAGTTTCTGCCCTCCAGTGATCTCATCCATCTCCGCGAGAACAGGAAAAAGCGAAACAAGATCAGGAGCGAGGTCGGAAAAATCAACCGGGCCGGAAGCGGAGCCGCTCATCTTTAGATGAAAATACTCTTGAATGACTTCGCAAAATCCCTGATAGGGAAATGCCTGATCGAGTTCCACAAAACGGCTGTGCAAAACACGAATCTTTTTGGCCCTTGCAATGTTTTCCAGTTCTTCCAGAATGCGTGTCTTTCCGATTCCTGCCTCTCCCGACACTACAACAAACTGGCACTCGCTTTGAAGAACGGCCGCGCTCATCCTGCGCTGCAGTTCGGTGAATTCCTTTTCCCTTCCTATGAACGGCGAAGGAGCCGGCCGCTGAATATAAGTAGACGGTCTGTGAACCGTGGAAAGTTTTTGAATCCGTTCACTGTCTCGAAGTTTCGAGCGATGCTTGATCAAACTCTCGGCGAGGTCTCTTGCGTGTTGCGGCCGTTTCGCCGGGTCCTTTTCCAGACACTGCATGACGATATTTTCGAATTCTTCCTGAATTTCTGCGCCGAGCATTCGCGGAGGATCGGGACTTTCATGCGCAATCCGGTAAAGCACCGATTGCACTTCACCTGAAAACGGAGGCTTGCCCGTCAGACATTCGTACAAAACTACGCCCAGAGCATAGAGATCCGTACGCGCATCCACGCTCTTTGTAGATAATTGTTCCGGACTCAAATAGCACATGGTTCCCACAACAGATCCGGTGCGGGTCAATCGATTTTCCGTGGATGCCATCGCAAGTCCGAAATCAGTTACGCGCACGCGAACTCCTGAATCCTGCCGCGATACCATGATATTTTCCGGCTTGATATCGCGGTGAACGACCCCCTGCGCATGACTGTATTCGAGAGCTTCCGCAACCTGAATTCCGATATCCAGAACATCTCCCAGACTCAACGATTGCTCATTCAGGAATACCCGCAGGCTCGTACCCTGAACAAAAGGCATGATGAAGAACAACGAACCTTCATGTTCACCGATGTCATGAATATGAACGATGGCGGGGTGGTCCATTTTGGCCACCACGCGCGCTTCCCTTTTGAATCGTTCCACCGCATCCAGGCTGAGAAGATCCGGAGAAATGACTTTGATCGCCACATCTCTTTCCAGGAGAGGGTCGTGCGCCAAATGCACAACGCCCATGCCGCCGCGTCCCAGCTCGCGCAAGATCTGATAACGGTTTGCAAACGTCAGTCCGCGAAGAGCATTGGCCAGCTCCGCTGCAGATGAATAGCGGCGTTCTCGATCTTTCGTCAGACAACGACTGATGATCAGATCCAATCCCTGAGGTACGTTGCTGATGATCGTGCTGGGGGCAGGCGGATCGACAGTTGCGATTTCATGCAATATCGACAGCACGCTCGGACCGCTGAAGGGAACCTTGCCAGTTGCTGCTTCATAAAAGACGCATCCAAGGGAAAAGATGTCGGTGCGCGCATCCAGAATCTCGCCTCGCGTCTGTTCCGGCGACATATACGCAATCGTTCCAATCACCATTCCCGTTTTCGTTAAACGGCTCATGGTCTGTTCGCTGCTCAATGACTGATCGGAAATCTGTGTGAGCTTGGCCAGTCCGAAGTCCAGGATTTTCGCCTGTCCGGCCGGAGTTACTAATATATTCGAAGGCTTGATGTCGCGATGGATGAGGCCTGCCGCGTGCGCCGCGGCCAGGGCATCGGCTACCTGCACGCCCAGTTGAATCAATTGCTTCGAATCCATGCCGCCGTGATCGATCATGGATTTCAGCGTCTGCCCTTCCACATACTCCATCACGATAAAGGCAAAGCCCTCCGTTTCTTCGATGGAGTAAACGGTGACGATATTCGGATGATTCAGCGCGGAAGCGGCGCGCGCTTCCTGCAGCAATCGCCGCTTCGCAGTTTCATCTTCCGCAGCATCGGGCGGCAGAAGCTTGAGGGCAACCTGGCGACCCAGTTTCTGATCTTCGGCTTTATAGACTTCCCCCATTCCTCCCTGCCCGATTTTTTCGAGTACGCGATAATGAAGGATCGTGCGTCCAGCCTGAATTGGCATCGGTAGATTCTAAACGATTTCAGATTTTGTACAAGAAGAATATCGGGGACGGGCGGACCGGCCGTCGCCTATCTGGAATCCTCCAGTTGAGATGTTGCCCATACAAGATATAATGATTCTGACTGATAGTCGTCAAACAGAATACATTCTGCCAATTGGAATCAAAAAAATCACAGTCGGGAAAATCGACTGTTTTTCATTTCAAGGAGGAGTACATGAAGCGAGTTTCACAAGTAGGTGTCTTGAGTATTACCGTAGCGATTCTTGTTATGTGCTTCATTTCTTTCGCCAGCGCGGAGAAAGTGAAGATGACAGGAAGCAATAAGACTGAAAGGGTCATTTCTCAGAACACAGTCGATCCTGGTGATTCCCCCGGTCACATGATGATGCAAACTGTGGCGATGTCCAAAACAACGAGCTCAAACCCAGCATGGAATGAAGTCATGATGGTCGATTATCAACAAATGGATCAGCATGGAGAAAACGGGACGCATGTCGGATACGGCTATCACAAACACCAGGCGGGAGATCAAACCTTCTTCAAGTACTGGGGAACACAAAAGGCTGCAGGCGATGGAAAGATGTCTTTTGAAGGAAAATTTGAATGGACCGGAGGTACCGGAAAATTTAAGAACATCAAGGGTGGTGGCACCTATACATGCAGCGGCACAGCAACTGGAAACACCTGCGACTGGCAAGGAGAAGGTGAGTATTAAGAGATCATTGTAGCTCCTGGCGAGGGGGGGAAGTCTCTCCCCCGCTTCTTTCCAGACTGAAACGCTCCCTGAGACTTTCAGCAGGTAACGTGAAGAATGGCATTCGTATCGTCAATCTGCTGATTCAGCAGGTCGATCGCTTTCACCGTCTCAACAACGACTAATTCCACATTGCGGCGCGTCGCTTCCTGTTTGACTTCTTCCATTACCGGTAATCTTCCATTGGCCCCCGTGCCAACCACCAGACGCCGGCATCTCCAGGGGATCTGCTCTTCCAACGATAAAGGAGTATGTCCAAAGTCGTCCCGGAATTTTTTGGACGGCTTTTTCTTGCGTTTACTGATCTTTCCCCGATCAATCAATACGTCATGGTCATAAAGGACGTCATCAATTTGAATCGAACCAAATGAAAATTTCTTGAACCGCATTCCACACCTCCGAATTCGTTGCCGGCATCCTGGAGGAGCAAGATACTACCCGCTTCTAACGAAGATACATGTGGCTGCAAAAAATTGCAAAAGACCGCCGGCTCACCGGAATTTGATGCTCACTTTTGTTTCGCGCGGCGAAGCTCGAGTTCTTCGATCGATTTTGGCCAATCTTCTTTTAAAAGGCGCGAGAAAGCGCGATCAGCGAGAAGCCGGCCTCCGGTCTGGCAAGAGGGACAATAGTTTGTCTCGTTGGAAGCGTAGCGAATGCGCTGGATCGGAGTGTTGCATCGCGGGCAAAGTTGTTTGAAGCGGCCATGAACCGCCATTTCCGGGCGAAAGGCGGTCACTTTTTCCGGAAATTTGTCCCGGTATTGCTCGCGAAGCCGATCCATCCAGCTGGGTGAGCGTCATCTCGCACGGCCTGGAACAATCGATGGATTTCCTCATCAGTGAGCTTTTGCGTCATTGCGATAGGGGAGAGCCTTGCCTCGAACAAGATCTCATCGGAATAGGCATTGCCGATGCCGCTGAACAATCGAGGATCGGTGAGTGCACGCTTGAGCGTATGATTTGCTGATCGAAGAACCTTTGCAAACTCCTCGAAATTGCACTCCAGGACCTCCAGCCCACCTGGATCCAGTGCGACGAAGGCCGGCTTCTCCCGCGACCACGTGAAGCGAGGCACGCTTCTTAGAACCCGCTTCACTCCAAAGAAGAGTCCCCGTGGGAAAATCAAATGCGGCGAAATTGTGACGTGGCGAAATCTCCGCTCCGCGCTCGCGCCAGTGCAAGCGCCCGGCGATCATCAAATGCAACACCAGCCAAAGATCGTTTTCGAGGCCGATGCAAATGCGTTTTCCAATTCTGCGGAGGTGCAGGACCTTTTTCCCAGCAGCACTGCTCACGGCGCGGCGTGGCTGTACGGAGTAGAAAAGGACTTACGATGCGGACTGCTTCGAGCGTTTCGCCGAGAATCCGCTTCTCCAACGCTTCGATATAAACGACGATGTCTGGTAATTCCGGCATTTTTTCAGACGATTCCAATTATCCGATCTTTTCCCTGCGCTTTACTGTTCCCGACACTCTGCGCCGTTTTACGAGCCATCCTGCAACAAAGCCCACAACAGCGGCGAGTACAAAGCCGGAATATGACGATGGGTGGAAAGTTAGGGTCGCCGGTGGGATTTCAAAGGCTACACCTTTCCTTCAATGTTCCAGACGCCGTCCCCATTGCGTGCCAGGACCTTGAAGCGATACTTGCCTGGAGGTAGATTTGTGTACGTGGTGTTCCGTCCTGCTGCGTTCAGTCCCAGAAGTGATCAAACCCCTGTAGTACATAGCGAAACCTCACCGAGGGAAGAAAACTGATGCCTGTGTAATATATTTCAACGCGTGAAGATCCGGCAGGAAACCTTAGATCGGGGTCATGAATATTTCGCACGGGCACTCGATCCACGCTCACGAATGTAACAGCAACAGGTGGAGGAAGGCGATTCGTATAAAAGCAATTGGGATCAATGATTCCCACCCCACGAACCGTAGCAAACCAGAACTTGCCGTCTGACGTTTCCCAGCCTGACGGTTTTCCATCGGCGCATTCGCTGCTCCCGAGACCATTTGTGCGGTCGTACCGAACCCCAATCGATTCCATCAGAGTTTCGCTCCATGCGAAAGACTCCTTTACGACTGCTCATCCATAGATTTCCGGCCCGATCTTCCAGAATTGAAAACACAAAATCATCGGGAAGTCCATTTTGCGCTGTGTAAGTTGTGATCTTGCGGTTGTGAATGCAATGGACGCCCCGGCTGGAACCGACCCACAGATCTCCATGCCTGTCTTCCTGAATGCAAAGGATCGGATCTTCAATCAGCCAGGGTTCAGCCCCGGAATCATTCCATCGCCTCAGCCCGGCTTCGGTGCCGATCCATAGATTCGACTTGCTGTCCCGATAGAGAGTTGTAATTCCGTCCAGTCCCTTCTTTTCCAATTTCCCGCTTTCGTACACATACAATCCATCCTTTGCTCCAATCCACAGTCCATCGTGAGGACCAGCCTGGATCGAAGTCGCGGAAATTGTTGGAATCACGATTTTGAACATATTTCCATTCCAGCGCATGATTCCATCAGGCGTTGCGATCCACAAAACTCCGTTCCCATCTATTGCCAGTGCTTTGACCGGTCCGGAAATTGGATAGTTGATGAAAGCATTTTCTTTCCACCTGCTGACTCCGGAATCTGTGCCGATCCAGACTTCGCCGGCCCTGTCTTGAAGAACGCTCCACGTCCGATTATCCAACAGCCCATCATCATAAATGAGGGAAACAAAAGCTGTGGGCCGGAGGCGATGCAATCCACCGTATGATGTTGCAACAAACACACTGCCTTCCTTGTCCTCCAGAAGAGCCGTAACAGGAATATCAAGATCGCGATGCGGTTGCAAAGTCCCATCCCGAAAGCGTTGAATACCGTGCACAGTCCCCACCCAGAGGTTTCGGTCGCGGTCTTGCAAAATAGAAGTGATTCCTTCCGTGGTATTCAAGACGGTGACGATCTGACCGTCTTGAAGTATGCACAATCCGCGATTACGAACGCCCAACAGAAGTTCACCCTTCCTGGTTTTGTGAATCGCAGTCACGGCATTTGCCGGGTAGTCCACAATTTTGGAACCGTTGGCGACATGGATTCCATTTTCGGTTCCGATCCAAACTGATGCGGAATCGGCAAATAGTGCAATTACCTGAGTAAGCGCCATGTGCAGGAACTCACCATTCTTTAAGATCGCCAATTCTGTCCGTGTGCCTACCCAGAGGGTTCCTTCTTCATCCTGTGCCAGAGCCGTGATGTAGTTGTCCGGAAGTCCGTCTGAAGTTGTAACGGCCATAAATCGCTGGTCTTTGAGGTTCAGAAGTCCTCCACCTGCCGTACCAATCCAGAGACTACCGTCGCGATCTTCAAGTAGTGAAGTAATGCTGTCGACGCTCATCTCGCGAACAGTATTCTTGTCAAACGATTCAAAATTCGTTCCATCAAAACGGTTCAATCCCGCAGAAGTTCCCAGCCAGAGATAACCGTCCTTCGTTTGAACCACCGAACGGATCGAATCGGAGAGAAGCCCGTTCCCCGCGTGCCAAACGTCATCTGGATACTGGGACACAGCTACACCGGGATCCAAAGCGAAGGCTTGCACGGCGAAAAACAAAAGGATCAAGAATGCCCGCATAGGCATAGCTTATTATAGAAGTGAATTTTCACGATCGGTTAGGAAGATTCTTACGCGGGCCCTATAATTACAAAATAAGATGACAGACCGGATTGATCCTTCCTCGATCCGGAGAATCGCGATCAATACCGGAGGAGGCGATGCTCCCGGGTTGAACGCGGTAATTCGGGCAGCGACGCTTTCAGCGCTTCGCCTGGGATGGGAAGTCTACGGAATCCGCCATGGATACCGCGGGCTGGTCGATCTTGATCAGACATTCCAAATGACCATAGACACGGTTCGCGGCATCACCCATCTGGGCGGAACAATTCTCGGAACTGCGAATCGCGGAAATCCGTTTGAGTATCCACTGAAGACAAACGGAGAAGTCAAGATCGTGGATATTTCCGATCAGGTAGTTTCAAACTTCCACAAACTGCAGCTCGATGCGTTGATCTGCATCGGCGGAGACGGATCCCTGACCATTGCGCAGAAGTTCATTGAAAAAGGGATCCCGATCATCGGTGTTCCTAAGACCATTGATAACGATCTTGCCGGAACTGTGATCACCTTTGGTTTTGATACGGCTGTCACCACCGCTACAGAGGCGATCGATAAAATCCATTCCACTGCAGAATCTCATGAACGAGTGATGGTTGTTGAAGTCATGGGGCGGTACGCCGGGTGGATCGCGTTGAACTCGGGTGTTTCCGGTTCCGCAGATGTGATCTTAATCCCGGAGATACCTTTTGAAATCGAGAAAGTCTGCGAAAAAATCTACGAACGCGAACGCGCCGGAAGGCATTTTGCCATCATTGTGTGCGCGGAAGGGGCTCACCCGAAAGGAAAGGAAATACTGACACGTGGCCCAAAAGAACTGGGTCGTGAAGTTCAACTGGGAGGCATCGCAGAGAGTGTTGCAAAAGAAGTTGGAACCCGAACGGGCAAAGAAACCCGTTCTATTGTTCTGGGACATCTGCAACGAGGCGGAAGCCCAACCACCTTCGACCGGCTTCTGGCTCTTCGTTTTGGCGCTGCTGCGGTGCGCTGTCTGCAGCAAGGAATTTGTAACGTGATGGTGGGTCTGGATCCGCCAAATGTGAAAGCAATTCCAATCATCGAAGCGATCAAAACAATGAAATGCGTTCCTCTGGATTGCGATACTATTATCACGGCAAGATCTCTCGGCATCTCCTTCGGCGACTAGCCCTTGGAGCGCAGGCATTATGGAGCGCAGGCTTCCAGCCAGCATCCGGCCTGCATCGGTGAAATTCCAGATGCCTGCGAGACGCCGGCGTTAACTGCTAACCCAGAAACCGGTGAAACCATTGGATCACTTTTTCCCATAAATCATTCCAGTCCTCGTCGCGCATCATGTGCTCCGACTCAGGGTACTCGATGAAACTCAGCCGCTCGGGGTATGCATGATAGTGGTTCTGCAGGACAGGAAAAAAATCTCTGGAAGCCTGCGGGGGCACAAAGATATCTTTGCCTGCATTCGCGGCAAAGATAGCACAAGGCGGAAACCTTTCTGGAAATCGTATGGGCGCTTGTTCGGTCAGAGCGCGCATTTCCGGGCTGAACGCTCCTTCCATTAGATTCCAATCTGGAGAACCGAGTATCGGAACTGCGGCTTTGAGTCGCGGTTCGACAACGGCGGCGCCGTAAGCCACGAATCCGCCGAATGAAATTCCAGTGATGCCGGCATTCCCGGGAAAGTTCTGACTGCAGTACTCCACGATTGTTGGAATTTCCTGCATCGCCTCAAAAACAAGTTTCATTACAAGAAAATGCTGATTCGTTGGTTCTGCCGATGAAAGCGCCTCCAGATAGCCATCCGCTCGTTCTCCATGGTGCGGCGCATCCATACAAACTGCCGTAAATCCTGCCTCCGCCAGCCATCCCATCTCTTTTCGTTGTACCTCTTTGGAAGCGCTGAGACCGGGATAGACAAGCACGGTACCGGCACTGTGTTCCGGCTCCAATACCAGTACTGGCGCATTTCCCAGCCGAGTTTCAATCCGAATCTTAATCTCCCGCATACCAAGTCCTGCGCAGTTCAATCCGGACGATTCTTTCCGATAGTCTTTTGGAGATAGGAACGAATGATCGCGTGTGTTTCCGGCGCACGCCAGAGCCTCAGGATATCTCGATTTTGCTCCGCACTCTTTGCGCGCTCGACTGAAGGAACGCGAAGACCTCGCTTTGTAAGCGCAAACGGCTCCTGTGGAAGCGTGGCGAAATGCGCCGCAACCTCACACGCCCGTTGGAAGAGTAATTCTTCGCCCACCACTTCGTCTACCAGCCCTCTTCTCAATGCATCTTCCGCGCTATAAGTGCGGGCGGTATAGACAATTTCCTGAAAATGTTGGGGGGCAGCACTCATACGAACCACTTCCAACGCTAATGGCGGAAAGGGAACTCCAACCAATAGCTCAGGGATTCCGATGGTGCCTTGCGACATGATCCTGTAATCGCAGGCGGAGGAAAAGACGCAACCGCCCGCAATCGCATGGCCGTTGATCGCTGCAATCACCGGCTTGGGAAACAAGAAGAATCTTTCCAGGACGTTTCTAAACAGGGGAAGGAATCGATCGACATAATCGTCCCCTCCTTCCAGCAACCTGAAAAGATCCACGCCCGCGGAGAACGTCTTCCCCACTCCGGTCAGCACGAGGGCTTTGCAGCCGGATCCCATCGCAGAATCCAGTTCCGCGGAAAACGCTTCAAGCAATTCGGAATCGATCGCGTTCACCTTTCCGTGGTTCAAGCGAAGAATTGTAACTGTGTCTTGAATCTCACGATCAATCATAAAATCTATGATAGCTCAGAAGACTGCGAAAAATGCCGGCGGTACAAATTCTCTACGGTTTCCAAAGTATCGATCTCTTCCGGTGATTTGTCCCATCGAATCCGCTTGATCCGTGGAAACCGAAGCGCGAATCCGCTTTCATGCCGGTTGCTGCGATTGATCCGGTCGAAGGTCACTTCGAAAACTACCTGCGGGGGAACGATATGTCGAAACCCTTCGTTGCGAAGTGAAATCTTATGGAAGAGCTCCGAGAGTTGATTGAGCTCCGCATCTGTGATTCCTGAATACGCTTTGCCGATATTGAGCAGCTTGTCCTCCTGCCTCACCGCAAAGGTATAGTCGGAAAGCAAACCTCTGCGTTTGCCATGACCGTACTCGGCTACCGTAACCACTACATCAAGTGTGATCGAGGCACGCTTTAGTTTCAGCCATGTCTTGCCCCGTTTGCCGGGAGTGTAGCGCGAACCGGGATGCTTGATCACCAACCCTTCATTGTTTCGCGCGCGTGATGCTTCAAAGGCAGCTTCGATCTCAGATGCGGATCGGACAATTTGCTGGTTCGCAAGGGAAAAAGCAATTGGAAACTTTCGTTGAATCTGTCCGAGCCTTGCCCTACGCGCCTTCAGCGGTTCATGGATCAGAAGCTCATCATTCTGGAAGACAAGGTCAAATGCAAAGTAGCGGCATGGTACGGCCTCCAAGGCCCCACGCGCTGGAACTCTTCGTCCCAACCGGGTCTGTAACTCCCCAAAGCTCAGGATCCTTCCGTCGCGAAACGGAACGATTTCACCATCCATCAGAATCGCTTCGGGAACGTTCTGAAAGGCTGCAGTAATATCAGGAAATGATCCGGTGATGTCATCGAGATCTCTGGAATAGATCTTGATGCCGGGCCCTAGCTTGTGCAGGTGCGCTCGGATTCCGTCATATTTATCCTCTGCCAAACCTTCCCCTTCCATATATTCCAGAATCTTGTTCGTGTCTTCCTCGGGCGAGGCGAGCATCGGTTTGAGCGGGTGTAGCAGTCTCATCCTGGCCTCCTCCAGGCGATGATGCCTGGCCAGGACGGCTGTTTCGCCGATATCGCCCAGAAGCATATTCGCAAGCTGCACTTGTGAGGCCGGTCGATCAAAGGCTTTTGCAATAGAGGATTCTACAAGACTCTCCTGCAAACCGATTCTCATTCCTCCCAGTAAGATTTTGATGATGTATTTTGCTTCCAGAGGAGTTGCCCGGCGTAGAATTTCAACGGTCAGCGATCTCTTCTGCTGATTGGAAGACGCTGTAGTAAGCTGTTCATAGTACGACAACACGTCTTTCACGGAGAGAACAGGCGCGTTGGAATGTTCACTCAGAAGTTCCTGGATCGCACTTCCGGCGTCTCCGGTCTTTAGAAGCAACGGCCCGAGGACCGGCCCCGATTCGGGAGCGATTTCCAGAAGGGCACCCCGGATGGCGGCGAAACCGACGTTCGTAACCCGCTGATCTCTGAGCGCAAACGTGGAGCCGGAAAGGAAAATGCAAGCCGTGGCAAGGTCCGGATCATCCAGAGAGCGAAGATACTCCGAAAGAATCCGTTCCTTCTCCAGCTTTTTGGTTGTAGCGGAAATCTGTTCGCAGATCTGTGAAAAACGCAGCACGAGACAAGTTTAACGGCAGCGATTAAAAAATCCAGCTGGAGTGGCGTGGCGTCCCTGCCCCGCTATTTCGTGCGGCCAAGCACCTGTTGCGGGCACGGAGGCCCGCAGACTCCAAACGGGATGGGTGGTTGCGGCGGGCCACGGAGGCCCGCCGTTCCAGACTTGATAGAGATTGCTTAAAACTTGCGGCGAATTTCTACACGGGCTCCCGCAGTATCATTCTGATCCTTCAAGAACGCCTTGAAGATGTCAAAACGGAAGATCCATGCATTGGTGACGGGAATTTGATATCTGACGTCCAATCCAAACTGGTTCTCTTTGACAGTTCGATCCTTTTCGTCACCATGCGGAATCACAAATGCGCCTTCAATCACAAGCTGTTGATCGAGATTAAACAGGTATTCCACACCAACTGCTGCTCCTGCTGTGTTATTGGCGTTGGGATCCAAATTCGCAAGAGCCGTAATCGCCTCACCTTCAAAGTTCAATCCCGTATTCTTCAGTACGCCACCCGCGCCCGCGGCGCGAACCAGCGCCTGCGGATGATCGAATCCGGCAAAGATATTGAAGTAGGGAACAAGGGTAGAAGGTTTGCTCGTGATTAAAGAGTTTTCAATCAGCAACAACACACCGTTTGCCGTCTTTTCCCGTTCCAGTGTGATGGGGTTCACAATCCCCTTCTGACCAAAGTTTCCGATGAAACGAACGCTGTTTGACAATTTGTGACGAATCCGGCGGGTGTGAGCGATGGTGACGTTGCTGTAATCGCCGCCGTCAAAATCGGAATCCAGGTAGCCATAACCCCACTCCCAGTAACCCCGGTTCGCTTCTGCAAAACCAAAAGCGCCGTACATCTTGGTTGTATCTTCGGAACTCCGATGAAACCTCACGTTGTTAAAAGCAGCAGTGCTGATCCGATCAAACGCTGCAAAGATGGTTACATCGTAGTTGCTGATATTCAGCTTGGGGCTATTCTTGGCGGAAATCGGTGTGATCATGAATCCAGTGACTGCATCTTCCGTCCAGACTCCATTCTGAGTAAACATCGGGACGAGTCCGAATGAAAACGGAAGGTCGAGCGCGTTGTCGTGGCCAGAAAAACCGGCAAAGATCGGACCAAAATCCCCTTCAAAATAGAGAGTGTCCAGCACGGCATCGTCTTCCCATTCAATATCAGAATCCTGCACGTCACCGCCAAAGTCTACCCTGGTAAATCTCCCATCCTTATCCAAAGGCGTAATAGCGGCATGGATTCGTTCCGATGCAGTCAGTTTCAAATCTGCATCAAGCGTGACCCTCGTTGCAAGCCTTCCGAACTCCAACCCATTATTGGCTTTGTTGTTGTAGCCAACTGCGGTACGCCAATCGCCAAATATGTAGAACCAGAAATCATTCGGATTCTTTTGTCCCATGACAGTTCCCGGTTCACGGATCGGACCATCCCAGTACAGCCGGCGTCCCAACTCCAACAAAGGACGGGCGGTTTTTACCTTCGACTTTCCGCCGTAAATGACCAGTTGCGCCTCGGGATCATATGGCTTTTCCGCATACGACGGGTCCGGGCCAAACAGACCCTTATCGTGGGTAACGATTTCAACGCCCGGAGAGGCTTCCGGCGGCTTCTTGTCTTCGTCTGATGCTGCGACAGGCAGAACGAAAACGGCCGATAAGGTAAAGAGGATTCCGACTAGCACCAGCAATTTCATCATTCGTTCCATCATTTCACCTCCCTACTTCACTTCGAACTCAACCGTGTACGGATGGATATCGAGCATCCATTCATTCATGGCTTGTTCCATGTCCACAGTCGACCTACAGAACCGCATGAAGTAGATCGGTTCCGCGCGGCTTCTCAACCGTGCGGAAAGTTTGTATTTTCCAGGCTTAGTGATCGCTGATCCGGGCACCGAAAAACCTGCAGTGCGGTGGCCGAGAGGAGGAATACTTCGTTTCTCCATCCGGATAAAGGGCGGATGGTTCAAATTACTCACAGGAACTCCACCGGGACGGATAAATGGGATCTGGTCAGGATCAAACGGAACCGGCAAATACATTTCGCGATCCGTTCCTTTTATGTTGGTTGTCAGGAACTTGCTTTGCAAATTGACCAGTTGTTGATCCGCCTTTAGTTTGCCCGCGCGAACATCAAGCGAATGGTTGTCAGCAAAATCTCCGTTCGAATCCACATACCCTGTTTCCCAGACGCGTTTTCCATCCGGATCAGTCAATGCAATATTCAACCAGATCTCAGGCTGCGCGCCCAGGGAGCCGGAAGGCATATTATGCCCATCATTCAGGTTCGTGATCTTATACGAAAATTTCAGACCTTTTCCGGGGCGCGGCGTGCCTTTGATGAAGGGACCATCCAACCTGGAGCTTCCTTCCATCAATACTGCGCGCAGGTCGCTCTTTTCTTGCAGCTTCTTCATGTTCGACTCCACTACGAGACGCGCCTGAACGCGGTCGTCGGCAATCGACCATTCTGGTGGAAACTTCGGCTGGATCCCGCCGTTAGCCACTTTTTCTTCAAACTGATCAGTACCCCAGCCGGCACGATAATCAAATTTCATCCACGTTTCCACCGACCACTTTTCAGCATCGGGATTGTGAGGAAAAATCCCCGGATGTGAAATCGGATATCCCGGCCCGATCATTGCATGGTTGTGGTGTTCGGCTCCCGGATTGATTTCCTTTCCACTGATCACGGCCGTGGGACCCTTCGCGTAGCCGCTGTTCTTTCCGGGGATCGTGCTCATATGACATTGCTGACAGCTAACCCCTCTCTTGTGCGCGGGAGAGGCGCGGTACTCGTCCCAAACGGTCTCAAGCTTGATCATGGGAGTGACAGCAACCTGATGACAGCCGACGCAAAATTCTGATTCTGACATCTGTGCCATCTTGACTCCGGATTTATGAATGGGGATGCCGACTTCTTCCGGTGATGTCGCTGCTTTGTATGTGTCCTTGTTCTTTACAACTTCGTCTACTCCACCTGGCTCCAGTGGACCCCACATCGGCTCACTATATATATCGCCGGGGATCAGGTGGCGGGCGCCGTTGACTTTCGCGTAATCCCGGTCTACACGGTGACAAGTAACACAGGTAACTCCTTCTCTGGAAACCTGGGACCTTTGCCACGTAGGCATCTCGCGGGGCTCGCGGACGGCCGTACCGACGCCGGAATGACAGCGCATGCAAAAGAATCCAACCGTGCCCGAAGCAAGTTCATTGATGATCTGTTCAAACTTGTTAAACATCGGAGATATGGACGCATACGCATGATTGGAGTAGCGCCATTCATCATAGATCGTAGCGTGGCACGGAGCGCATTCGGAAGCGCTGGGAAACTGATTCGCCTTAAAAACTGCGGCGTGCGCCTGCTCCCCTTCGGTTGGTGCCGGTGTTTGCTCTGCCGCAAAAACGGAAACTGCGGTGAGTAGCGAAACAAGACAGATCAGCGTGAAATGAGTTGCTTTCATAGACCCCACCTCTCTTGCAGGTTAAACAACGTTTCTTTTATACAACTTCTTTTTTGTGAACGCAATGCTTTGACTCCGGAAACCTTACTGCTACAATGGAATGGTCCCAAGAACAATCATGCTGAACAAGCATCGCATTCTCTTCCTCATCGGGCTGTTACTTGTTTTTCTCCCTCGTTTTGTGTCCGCGGTCGATGCTACTAAGGTATTAGGGCCTGAGACTTGTGGAACGTGTCACAGACTGGAATACGACGTCTGGAAAAAGACCAGACACTACCAGCTCCTGGATACGCTTTACAAGAATCCGATGGCGCAAGGGATCGCTCAGAAAATGGGAGAGCGGCTCATCAAAGTAGATAGTCTCTGTTTGACCTGTCATTTCACCCCCAAACAAGCCGGGACAAAATTGACTGCCACAGCCGGTGTTTCCTGTGAGTCGTGTCACGGAGCCGCGGCAAACTGGATCAATATCCACAACGATTTTGGTCCGGGATCGACCATCAAAACGGAAAGCCCCGAACATAGAAAGCAGCGAATCGCTTCCGTCATCGCGGCAGGCATGAATGTACCGGAGCAGCTTTATTCTCTCGCCGGAAATTGCTACGGTTGCCATACGGTTCAAAATGAAAAACTGGTGAATGTAGGCGGGCATCCAAGTGGAAGCAGTTTTGATCTCGTAGAACGCGCTGCGAAAATACGGCACAATTTCATTCATGGGAACCGGAAATCCAATCCGGAGGCGTCACCGGAACGCAAACGCCTCATGTACCTGATCGGCTGGACACTGGAACTGGAATACGGTCTGCGCGGGGCAGCAAAGGCCACAGAAGACGGACGTTTCGTAAAGGCGATGCAAACACGCGCAAAAAGCGCTTTGAGCGAGCTTCAGGGAATGAAGAAAGTCGTCTCCATTCCGGAGCTGGACCAGATCTTGAATGCTGCACAGGGAATTGCTGTAAAACCGAATAATCAGGCTGAATTGATTCATGCGGCCGATAAGGTGGCCGCGGCCGGCAGATCCATTGCAGAGACTCAAGACGGCAGTAAGCTTGCCGCGCTGGACGATTTGGTTACTACTACAGAAGAAGAAGCTGCGCCTGCCACCGGTGGAGGTGGCGGAGGCTCCACAGCGGCTGCCGGTGGTGGCGGAGGCTCCAAACCGACGATTCACCCGCCATCCTCGCATAAAACGATTGGCCCCAGTAATTGCGGCTGTCACGGAACTCAAAATGACTGGTGGTCTAAAAACAAGCACTTCAAATCGGCCGAACCGTTTTTAAACGACGATCCGAAACGAGTAAAAATCGCAAGACTCTACGGGATCAGCGCAGATGACATGAAGACCGGCAAAGGGCTCTGCATGGAGTGTCATGGGACTGTGGTCAGCGGAAAGGAGAAGCGTGATGTGGATGACGGCGTCAGTTGTGAGAATTGTCACGGTCCGGCAGCGGATTTTGTCAAAGTTCATAATGAAGGTGGGAAATTTCATCCGGAAGCGTATCAGAAAGGAATGCGCGAATTGGCGAAGCTGGATGTGCGCGCCCAAACGTGCACAGGATGTCACTATGTTACCGAACCTCGTTTGATTTCAGCCGGCCATCCGTCCAACGAAGGGTTCGACTACGTGAAAGGGATGGAAGAGATCAAGCACTGGAAAGCAGCCAATGACGGCGCGGCAATCAAGGTGGCGTTCGATGCCGAAATCGCCAAGCGGGGACCTGTTCCCAAAGTTACTCCGATCACTGTTGCTCCCGAAATTCCGGAAGAATCCGAAGGGTCCGGGGGAAGCGGCGGAGGCAGTGGTGGCGCTGGCGGTAGCAGTAGTGGCGGCGGAACTACGCCTGCGCCTAAAGGTATAACCGTTGGAGAAAAGAAGAGCCACATTCTTCCGGCGCCGGGTCACAAACTTCTTGGCCCCGGCAATTGCGCAAGTTGTCACACAAAGCAAAATGATTGGTGGTCCGGCGATAAGCACAATCAATCCGCATCACCTTTCTGGGATGAAAAACCGAAGAATGTCAAGATCGCCGGCAACTACGGTATTAGTACGAAGGACATGCAGAATGGCCAGAATATCTGCATGGACTGTCACGGAACTGTCGTCACCGGAAAGGAAAGCAAACCAACTTCAGATGGTGTCGGATGCGAAAACTGTCACGGTCCGGGCGGAGACTTTATCAAGACTCATAATGCAGGTGGAAAATTCCAGGCTGTGGCATTCACCCAGGGAATGAGGGATTTGACCAATCTGGACACGCGCGCAAAACTCTGCACGGATTGCCACTATATTACAGATGCAAGACTGATCGCGTCAGGCCATCCGACAAACGCAAACTTCGACTTCATCAAAGGAATGGACCGCATCAAACATTGGAAAGCGGCAAATGACCCGGCCAAGCTCAAACCTGCATTTGAAGCTGCGCTGGCAAAACGCGGAGCGATCCCCAAAGTAGCTCCTCCCGCAGGAGCTTCGACTGCCGCAGAAGAAGAACCTGAAGAAGAGGAACCGGCGCAGGCGACAGATCCGCGCCCATCCGGCATGTATCAAGATTCAGGATCTGTTGATTTACCGCCATTCCCAGAAATCAAAGAATCCGCCTCTTTGGACGAGATTCTCTTAATCATTAAAAAGAGGATAGAATTGATTCACAAAGGAACCGAGAGTAAGCCATGACAGAAATACGCCCGACCCAGATGAAGCGCCTGGAACAATACAAGGATCGCTGGAGCTCTTTTGGGGCAAATACCGGAATCAAAGATATCTCCGAAAAACTTTCTGCTGCGGATCTGAAAAAAATCGATATTTTCCAGGAATACGATGACAATTTTCTGGAGAAGTTAAGCTCGGATGTTTCGATCGCGATCTGGAAGAAAGACGCAATTCTATTTGAAGAAGGAAGCTATATTGATGTAGCCTTCTATATTCTTCAGGGTGAAGTAGAAGTATTTCTCCGCAAGTTGCAGCAAGAGCGCAAACTCCCGCTTTTTGAAGGGCGCACGAAGATGTTCGACCTTCCTTCGAAAGATCAGAAGGCGCCGGTCCCGGAACCGCCCCAGGAAGCTCCTCAATTCAAGACGCAACTCAAGCCTTCCGGTCCGGGTCCGGGGCAGCCGATTGCATTCTTATCTGTGATGGATTTTAATCTTCCGGCCAGCGGTGGATTGAAGCTTGCGCCGGGAGATTTTTTTGGTGAAGTCGGCGCGCTCAGTGGCTGGCCTCAATCGGTCACGGCAAAAGCATTGACAGATATCGAAGTCGTACAGATACGCGTCCCCGCTCTTCGATTGATGAGACGCAGATCCAGCGCCCTGAAGGAGCGCGTGAACAAAATTTACCGCAAGAGATTTCTACCGAGCGAGTTGAAGGCAAGCCCGCTTTTCCAACGTTGCGATGAACCCTTTTTGGAAGCTCTTGCAAGAAAAGTGGAGCTTATTTCCAAGGAGCCCGATGAAGTCCTTGTAAAAGAGGGTGAGCCGGCCGATGCGTTGTATGTGGTTCGTTCCGGTTTTGTCAAACTGGCTCAGAAGTGGGGAGAAGGTCAAATTGCGGTGTCCTATCTATCCAAAGGAATGTCGCTTGGTGAAGCGGAACATTTGATTGAAGGGATTGATGGATGGACAACGACGGCGACATCGGTAAAGTATTCTGAACTGATCAAGATTTCACTGGAAGATTTTGACCGGATTCTGAAAAGCTTCCCTGATCTCACCAAGCAATTGTGGGAAAGCACTGTTGCGCGAATCAAGGAATCCGGATTCAGCAAAAAGAACCTGAATCATTCCGAGTTTATTCAAACCGCCCTGGAAGACGGACTTGTACAGGGGAACAGCATTCTTGTCATCGATCTGAACTCATGCACTCGTTGCGATGATTGTGTCCGCGGTTGCTCGGCGAACCATGGTGGTTTGCCGAGGTTTATTCGTGAGGGGAACCGGTACGACAACTTGCTGATTACACGCGCGTGCAATCATTGTCGTGATCCCGTGTGTCTGGTCGGTTGTCCGACAGGAGCAATTCATCGAACCGGTGTCGGGCATGTTGTTGCCATTGATGAGAAGATCTGTATCGGCTGTGCAAGTTGCGCCAACAGTTGCCCGTTCGACGCGATCACGATGCACAAGACGGGACAAACATGGCCGCAAAACATGATTCCCGAGGGCCTTCGAGGGCAGGACAGATTGCTGGCAACGAAGTGTGACTTGTGTTACACCTCTACTACCGGCCCCAACTGCGTGCGAAGCTGTCCGAACGGATGCGCTTACCGCGTAGGGACTCTGGAGGAGTTTCAGGAAGTACTGGCAAAAACCAAGATCTGATATTTTCCCTTTTGAAGTGCGGGCAATTCCCTGCCCGTGCGAGCTGGGGGGATTTAGGCGGGTTCACGGACCCGAATTACAAATAGATTTATGGCAAAGAATTCAAGCGAATTGCGTAAATACCTACAATCACCTGCATGGTTTTCGGCTTTTCTGATTGCATTAGCGATTTGTTTTCTCATCTACCTGGTCAATACCTTCGTGTCTGAGGCGCATCCGTATACGATTTGGGGAATCGGGTACGGAATTGCAGCCACTCTATTCATGGTAGGAGCGGCGATGTGGGCGGTCCGCCGAAGAACAATGAGCATAGCGCCATCACGGTCGCAGAACTGGGTACAGTTCCATGTTTACGGCGGCACCCTGTTCTTTGTGCTCGTGCTCATGCATACCGGTTTTCGTCTCCCATCGGGAACACTCGCATGGTGGCTCTTTGGATTCACAATTCTGGTTGCGGTGAGTGGAGTTGTGGGAGTCTTTTTTCAGAGAACAATCCCGCGCATTCTAACGTCTGGCCTTTCCATCGAAGTACATTATCAGAGAATTCCCGAGTTAATTCAGGAAATACAAAAAAAAGCGGAAGAGTTGGTGCAATCATGTCCCGAGTCGATACGGGATTTTTACCGGAAAGAGCTTGCCGGTGTATTTACAGGCCCGAAATTTCGACCAATTTACTTCATCGATATCACCGGGGGAGTCCATTCTCGAATGAAGCAATTTGACTATTTGCGCAGATTTCTTTCACCGGAAGAAAAGGAAAAGCTCAACCAGCTTCAGGCGTTTTACAAGTCCAAGCTGGAAATGGATGCGCATTATACGCTGCAAAAAATAATGAAGCTCTGGTTATTTTTCCATATTCCGATTTCTCTCGTTTTGTTGATCCTGGTAGGACTGCACCTGTACGCAGTACTATTTTATTAGAAGGTATCCATGGCAAAGAAAGGCGACGGCAGAAAGGGCACATTCACTTTCCTGAGGCTTCCAATTGCGAAGCAGTACGTCTGGCCGGAATCGCGAACGAAGTGGTTCCTGATCGGCCTGGTCGGTTGTTTGATCGTTCTAGGATATTTTGCAGTAGACCGTTTCTTCGGCAAAAGCTCATTTGTTTCCAATGGTCCGCTTTCCTCTTTTCACGCCGGCTTTGAAAAAGACTGCGCCGCATGCCATCAAGCGGGCAAGTCCGTAACCAACGAAAAATGTTCTGCCTGTCATGAGCTGGTGGGAGATAAACTTGGCGTATATACTTTTGCCGCTCATTATGTGTACCGCTCGGGCGATCCGAAACGCGCCAAGGGTTCGCATCATGAGATCCCCTGTTTTGCCTGTCATACCGAACACGTAGGCCGCAATAATCAGATCACCAACGTAAGCGATACACGCTGCGAGACCTGTCACGAATTCGGTTCGTTTAACAAGAAGCATCCGCAATTTGCGTTCATCGCGAAGAAAATCCCGGACGATCAAAATCTAGACTTCCCGCACACTCAGCACGTTCGCGAGATCATGACCCGAAAGAAACTGACCGATATTGAGAAGGCATGCCTTTACTGTCACGATCCGAAACCGGATGGGAAGACGTTCCAGTCGATCAGTTTTGATCGAAATTGCGATGCTTGCCATCTGAGCTCTACGGATAAGACTCCCCCGTTGCCGGAGAGAGATCCTGCAAATCCAAACGTCCCCGGTGTCATGACGCTGGAAGCGGTTCAGCAAAGTAACGAGCCCGGAACTAGATGGGCGTTTTTTGTAAGCCCCAGCGAATTTCAGAAACGAGGTGGCGGGCTTGTAAAATCGCCGGTCTATCATGATGATCCGTGGATTATGGAGAACCTGAAACGGATCAGAAAGATTCTCTATCCCGATCAAGGACTTGCGGATCTTCTGCAGACGTCGGGGTTGGCCGGTCAGGATTCATCCGCTCAATCCGCAGATCTTTACCGGGAAGCCGTGCAACGATTGAAAGATTATGCGGTCGAGCTGCGTGGACATCCGGAACGCGCCGTCCAGGACGATCTGAACAAAATCGATCAATTGATCAAGACTGTGGAAGCGAGGCTGAAGGATCCTTCCGTCTCCATCGACCCTGCCGTGTTTTTGGAACAGCCAAAACTGAATCCAGCTTTGAGCAAAGAACAGGCGGACGCCTGGAAGAATCTTGCACTGGATTTGACCGAACCGTGCAGAAAGTGCCACACTGTATCTGATTCGAGTATTCTTCGTGTGCAAAGCGATCAAACGGTATTGCATCGCGCGGAATTCAGCCACCGCGCGCACATCCTGCAAAAAAGATGTTTGGATTGCCATGTGTCGATTCCAATTGCCGAACAGCTCAAAACTACCGGTTCCATCGATCCGGCAAAAGACAATGCAACAATCCAAAATATTCCCGGTATCGAAAATTGTCAGACCTGTCATTCAGCCGACAAGGTTTCAAACCGTTGTGTTACATGTCATGAATTTCATCCCAACAAGAATCGATCCAATCTGTTGCTCTACACGGATTGATTTAAGGAGGGGAGTAATATGAACGCTAGACTCTTTTGCAAAACGGGCACGTTAGCCGGAACGGGATTCACGATTGAAAATGAGGCCGTGATCGGAAAAGATCCATCGGTCCAGGTAGTTGTCAATCAGGCGGTAATCTCACGTAACCATGCGAAGATCTCTTTCGATGAAAGCCAGAATTGCTATTTTCTGGAGGACCTGAAGAGCAGTAACGGAACAAAACTGGACGGCATGACCGTTCGGGACAAAGAGAGATTGGGAAATCTTCACGTAATTACCTTGGCAGACGTTCACGATTTTATTTTCCAGGTACTAAAAGAAGGACAGATTCCACAAACCGTTGCGCGTCCAGTTCCACAAGCATCTGCGTTTCCGAAGACGACTATGGACAGCGATATGCCAGCCGTGCCCGCGGCGATTGCACCGCAGCCCCAAGCTTTTTCGGGAACCAAGATGGATACCGACATGCCTGCTCTCCCACCCGGCCTGGGCGTGGGCGGAGAAATGAAGATGCCGAAAACAATGATGGATATGGATGTGCCGAATCTCCCGCCATCGCTGGAAAAAGGCGGTCAAATGTCCACTCCACGTACGATGGCTGATACCGATTTTCCGCAACTTCCATCCGGCATGAAGCCAGGCGCGCCCGGATCGCGCACGATGGCAGAAACAGATTTTCCGCAGCTTCCGGCCGGGATGAAGCCCGGTGCACCCGGATCCAAGACAGTTCACCAGGCCGATGCATTTGTAGTGCCGAAGTTGCAGCCACAGGCGCCGCCCCCGCCCCAACCAAAGCCGCAGCCACCCGCTGCTCCGGCACCACCGGCTGCTACGGCGCCACCCCCTTCCAGACAAACAGATGAGTATGCGCCTACCGTTTCGGTTGAATCCGTAAATCTGGTATATGCAATTCAGGCCGAAAAGCTGCAAAAAGCTTTCCAGTTGAAAGAAGGGGAAAACATCGTTGGACGCGGGCAAACATCGGAAGTTTTTATCGATCATTCCACTGTTTCTCGAAAACACGCTACGATTAAAGTTCAATCAGGCAAGGTGACTGTGAAAGATCTGGGGAGCTCCAACCACACATTCGTGGACGGGAAGCAAATTGATTCAGAAGTGGAAATCACGCCTTACAGCCAGATCAAGTTTGGAACAGTGGAAGTAAAGCTGATTCCGCAGCAGACACCGAAACGCTAAATTACACAAGGAAGGAATAAGTCATGGCAGTATCATCTGAAGTTTTGGCCGACGGCACGCTCATCATAAAACAACCCGTAAAATTACCGGAAATTCTGGATGTCCTGATTGTAGGCGGAGGCCCCGGTGGAACCTCGGCTGCGTTTCGCGCCAAGGAATATGGAATGGCTGCGCTTGTCATTGATTACGATGACTTGATGAAGCGCATTCGCGAGTATGCAAAAGACAAGTTGATCCTTCCGAATTTCGGCGGCGGCGACAAGATGAAGTTTCCGAAAGGCGGGCCGATCTCGCAGTTGCTCCATTTTAGCGACATCGACAAGGATGAGATGGTGCGACAATGGAAATCCTTCTATAAGGAGCAGAGCATCCCCGCACAGATCAGCACCGAATTGACCGGAATCACGCGAAGACCCGATGGAATCCTGGATGTGAAATGCTGGAACCACAATACCAGGACGGAGCAGCACTTTCTCTCAAGAAATGTTGTGCTTTGCATCGGCCGTGGTGTGCCACGCCGGTTCGACATTCCCGGCAATACCGATGGAATCGGATACAGGCTGGATGACGCTTCAAAATATGTAGGCAAGCCCGCCATTGTGATCGGTGGCGGTACTTCTGCAGGAGAAGCGGTCATCGCGATCTCAAATGCAAAGATCAAGGCCGAGGATCCCACAGCAGTATATTGGTCCTATCGCGGGGATAAGCTGCCGCGTGTTTCGAAGGCTCTTGCGGAGGTCTTCTTTGAAGCTTATGTGGGAAACGGCAACATTCGTTATTTCCCAAAGAGCGAACCGGTTGCTGTTGTGGTTGCCGACGACCGACAAGAGTATCTCTCGGTCCGAACTGATCGCAAGACCATAGCCGATCGACCAAGCGAGACACATCACATCGAGTTCTCCAAGGAATATTGCATCGCCTGCATTGGAGAAGACATCCCGGAAGCATTTCTGAATACGATGGGAATCCAGATGGCAACCGGGGGACCGAACAACAAGAAACGCATGATCGTCACGCCGAATCTGGAGACACAATTGCCCAACGTACACATGATCGGCGATATTCTGAGCCAGGCATACTTTGAAGTCGAAGATTTCAACGCGGATCCTGCGACATTCAAAGAAGTCACTCATCGTGGAAATTGCAAATCTGCAATCCGTGACGGCGTATATGTGGCTGAAGTAATCCATCAAAAACTGCAAGGAAACAAGAACGCTGTTGTATATCTGGAAGATGCCGAGGAAGAAGCTGGAAGAGCACCCGTGGCCGCAGCGAGTCCCGCTGCGGCGTCAGCAGCTCCTGTATTCAAAACGCTTCATCAGCCGGTGGAGAGCGCCGGGCCGCCAAAAGCTGCCACGGAGGCTTCGCGCGCAATCGACGAAGCTCCAGCTCATTTGATTCGCATCCTGGCGGACAATGTCCAGGAAAACGAATACCCCGTGCGCAAAGACGGAGTCACTACGATCGGGCGGACGGAAGGAGATATCAAATTTCCGGAAGACAACTACCTCTCGGACAAGCATGCTTCCGTTCTGCATGGCCCCGATGGTTATTTTCTGCGAGATGAGGGCAGCGCCAGCGGTGTATTCCTGAAAGTGACTGAGGCGAGAGCGATCGATTTGGCGGCCGGCAGTATTGTGCTCGCAGGAAAACAGTTTCTGCTTCTTTCCCAGTCGGACAATGTTTACACCTTGCATCATTTTGATCGTGACGGGCGTGAGATCAACACCTATCCATTGTCCGAGAGAAACTATGTAATCGGCCGTGAGGCGCCTGATATTAATCTGGATCCCCAGGATATGTCGCTATCACGCCGGCATATGGCAATCTATGTAAAGGGAAACAAGGTTTCGGTAAAAGATCTCAAAAGCGCAAACGGCACATACTTGAAAGTCGGGGCCGCCTTTAAGCTGGAAGATGGAGATCAATTCCGGGTTGGGAAAAGCATCTTCAAGTTCACTCTGAAAAAGGAAGAAGCCCTTCCGAGATTTGCTACGGTTCGCCCCGGTGCCATGTCCATGCCTGCGAAGCCTGCGGCCGCCCCAGCGCCCGCTGCCGCTGCCCCGGCGCCGGCCGCTCCCGCAGCCAAACCGGCCGCAGCAGCACCCGCACCGCCTCCCCAGGCAGCACCCGCAGCCGCAGCACCTGCGGCCGCCGGTGGCGAGCCCAGCGTCACATTCAAGAAGGAAGGCAAGACACTCTCCATCAAGAAGGAACAATCCATCACCGAACTTGCGGAAGCAAGTGGAATCCATATCTCAGCAGAGTGTCATGCCGGAATCTGCGGAAGCGATCCGATCCGCATTGTATCTGGCGGTGAGAACTTGAATCCGGTTGGTGGCGGCGAATCCGACACGCTTCAGGATATCTGTGGATTGAAGCCTGGAGAATGCCGTCTTGCCTGCGTGACGAAAGTGAAAGGCCCGGTGGTTGTCGAAATCATCAGCCAGTAAGGGCTCAGGATTCACCGCAGAGACGCTGAGAGCGCAGAGTTAATTCCCCTTTTTCCTACCTCGGTGTTCTTTGCGTCTCTGCGGTGAGTTCCTAACGGTGGGAGCGTTTTTCGGCTGTTTCCAGACTCTTTCGGAGAGCGTTCACTCGCTCACGAACTTCGAGAAAGCGCCGACTTGGCGTCAACAGTTTTTCACATTGCGCAATGACATCGCGTAAGTCATCAAGCCGGTTGGCGGCCAGATTCTTCTCCCCTTCGATCAGCAAACTGTTCAGTTCTTTCTTCAATTGATTCTCTTTGGTCAAGCGGCTTTCGGCGGAAGAGACACATTTCTGGACCACATTGTCGTTAGGATTGATTGAAAGGGCCTCTTTCCAGGCCTGGATGGCCTCTTCCAATCGAAGTTGATCGTAAAGCTCCTTTCCTTTTTCGAAAAGCTCTTTGAATCTTTTCTCCGGAGTTTGCTTTGGCTCTCCAGAAGTGGAGTCGAGATCGTCACCTTTCGGCCGTGGTTCGAGGATAGCCTTTTCTGCTGATTCCAGAGCCGTAAGTAAATCACCGGCCGTTTGGTAGCGGGAAGAAGGATTTCTGTCGATCGCCTTGAGGATGACCTTTTCGAGATCCGAATTGAATCCCCGAACAAACGAGGAAGGTTTGACCGGATCTGAATTTAAGTAGGATTGAATGACCGCGGCTGCTGAGGACCCCTGAAACGGAAGGCGACCGCTAAATATTTCATACAGGACAGCCCCAACGGAATAAAGATCCGCGCGGTGATCAATTTGATGGCCACTAAATTGTTCCGGAGCCATGTAAAGCGGCGTTCCTGATTGCTGTCTGGGATCAGTCGTTGCTGCTGCCGTCTCTGAGATATAACCCCCAAAATCCATAATATGGGCATGGTTTTCCGAATCGATGATGACGCTTTTGGGTGTCAGATTTCGATGAATAATCCCCAGCCGGTGAATTTCTTTCACCGCAGAAAGCAAATCCTTTCCGATCTGGAAAGCATCCTTTTGAGGCAGAACCTTTTGCGCCTGAAGCATTTCAGAAAGAAGCTTCCCTTCTACAAAGGCCATGGAAACATAGAGGCCAAGATCCGCTTCGCCGACATCGTAAATTCTGCAAACGTTCGGATGAGAGACTTCACGCGCAAGAATGACTCCACGCTTGAACCTTCTCATGTCTTCTTCATCTTGAATATTTTCCCGGCTGATGATTTTCAAGACCACCGGAACCTTAAAGATTTCATCAATCGCTTTATAAAAGACGCCATTGGTTCCTTCGCGGAGCAGCTTTTCGATGGCATAGCGACGCTCCCACAAAAATCCTGCAGGCAATTCTGTAATCGCATGGGTCGATGCAGCTGCTGTCTGCGGCTTTGCGGGTTTAGATCCGCCTGCAAATTCATCGAGAGCCTTTGCGAACTCATCCATGGACGCCCAGCGATTCTCCCGCTTTTTGGCAAGTGCCTTTAAGATGATTGTGTCCAGCGCTTCTGGAAAAGTCCCTGGAGGAAAATGAGTCGCCAACGGCTTCGGGTTCTCGTTCACGTGTTTTAAGAGATACCCGTGGGCGGTAGGAGAAAAGAACGGAAGTTTTCCGGTCAGAGCGTAATAGAATGTGATTCCCAGGGAATAGATGTCCGAACGATGATCGATGATTTCTCCCTCTTCCAAAGCACCGCATTGTTCCGGACTGCAAAACTCCGGCTTTCCCAGAAACATGTTGGTTCGCGTAAAGATTCTTGTTTGATCCTCCAGCGGTTTGGCGATTCCAAAATCGATGACCTTGGTCATTTCGATTCCATCTTCACCTTTCACGATCAGCAAATTATCCGGGGAAATGTCTCGGTGCACGATCCCCTTCTGGTGAGCTTGATGCAAACCGAGAGCTGCTTCCCGAATCAGCCTCACTGCTTCAGGAAAAGGCATTTTTTGATTCCTGTGTACCCTTTCATGCAGTGGTTCTCCGCGAATTAACTCCAACACCATGAAGAAGACGGATTCGCCTAAGGTTCCGAATTCATAAAGCTGGACAAGATTGCGATGTCGCAGCTTGACCAGCATCTTTGCTTCACGAATAAAGCGCTGCACGAAACCTTCATCGCTGGCAAATTCACTGTGAACGACTTTGATCGCGCGCTCTTCGTCCAGGTAAACGTGTCGCGCCCGATACACCGCGCCCATTCCACCTTTCCCGATTACGTCGAGAATCTCATATTCGCGGATGCGCGTTCCTACATACGGATCTTTTGGCGGCATAATCTAAAAATCCTGCCCTATGATTATAGTGTGCAGGGGCAGTATCCTCAACACCCTCTTTGGTTGATTCGAAATTCGAACAGAATTCCCCCCGATCGCAGTTTACCAGGGGCGATTCCGGGGAGTCTGCCCGATCTCCTTGTAAATGGCGACTGATTGTTCATAAAGTGTGTCCGCCTGACCTGGATCCCCGAGGCTGTAGAGAGCAACAGCAAGGCTATATAAGGAGAGAGCTTCGTTCGGTTTGTCCCCTGTTTCTCTGGAAAGCTTCAATGATTCCTGGTATTTATCACGTGCTGAAGCATAATCTCCACTTCCTGCCAAATGAAACCCGAGTCCCAGTAAGGCGATTGTCATATTCCCTTTGTCGCCATTCTGGCGGGAGATCGAAAGGGCTTCCTCAAATCTTCCTGCGGCTTCGGGAGATCCTTGTTGTCCCAAAATCACAGCAAGATTCAAGAGCGCGATCGTTTCCGACTTCTGATCACCGGCCTCCCGCGCAATGGTCAGACCCTCCTCAAAACTCTTCTTTGCTCCGGCGAGATCCCCTTGACTCAATAATGTAGTCCCTTTGCTCAGTAATGCAGTAGTCTCTCCGCGCCTCGTGCCTGCCAGCTCCTTGAGTTTTGCTTGTGCGGCAGAAGCATTGGACTGATCACCAGTATCTTGAAATATTTTCATGGCTTCTTCGTATTTGGATCTCGCGCCTGCAAGATCTCCCTGCATCCGTTGCAGGTCACCTGTATTCAACAGCGCCCGCGCCACACCTGACTGATCACCCGATTCCCTGGAAAGCGCCATCGCTTCCTCGAACTTGGCGCCCGCGTTCGCCAGATCTCCTTTTTGGAGAAGCGCGACTCCGTTGCTGTTCAATACTCGTGAAATGCTTGCTTTGTCTCCTGCTTCACGAACTGAAGCGAGTGCTTCCTCATAAAACTTTACAGCGCCCTCCGGGTTACGATCAGCCAGCAGCTTGTCTCCAATGGTTTCTACCGCCTTTGCCAGTTCCATGCGGTTCCCGCTTTGTGAGAACGATGTCATTGCGTTCTCATAATTCTTGAGCAGTTCCGGGTTTTCGTAAAGCAAGCTGGCAACGGCCGGTGGCACAAGAGAGACTTGTTCCAGTTCCGCTTGAATTTGAATTCCGTCTCCTGTGAGCTGAACCGTTCTTGTAACCGTCTTGTATCCCTGCTTGCTGATTTCTACGGTATGCTCTCCTTTTGATGCAAACGCACGGTCGAGGTTCGTTTTCCCGATCGATTTGCCATCCAGCTTGACCTCCGCGCCGGCAGGATTGCTGCTAACCGTCAAAGCGCCGAGTGATTGCTTCTTGATCTGCGAAAAGAAATCAACGATTTTGGGAGAAACCATATCTTCGTCAATCTTGTAGCTTGGATTTTGCTGAATCAATCTCGTAAACGCCTCTTTCGCTTTTTCCGGCTCATTGTTATTAAAGAAAGCCTGACCAACATAATCCAGACTCTTTTCAAGAAGTTCGCTTTCCTCTCGGGAGAGGGCATGTTCTTTCTGGAATTCGCCAATCTGGTTGATTAGATTCTGAAAGGAACTCACGCTCGAATATTCCGATGCGGAATTAAATTGCTTTTCTGCGGCCTGGAACGTCTTTTCCCAGCCTTGAAGCTCCTCAGGACCTGCGGTCAGTGTGGTAGCCAAAGAAATCAAGAACAAAAATAGCAGCGACTTTTTCATGTCAACATTATAGAGCAAGGAAAGTGCCAGATCTCTAATTCGTCACTTGAAACGCTTCGGGAGATTCGCTATCCAGAATCGATGTGATTGATTTCGATTCACCGCCGGAAAGGCTCAGACCGCCTGATTTCTCCTTTCCCTGTTTTTCCCAAACAACCCGAACTTGATGATCCCCCGCTTGGACGGGAAGATTAAATATGGGTGGAAAATCGATAAAAATCCCATCAATGTAAATTTTGCAATTACCCGGACGCGCATTGATATTCAAAATCGCCATCGCCGGAGCCCGAATTACGGTTGTTTCACCCGCTTTCACTTCGACTTTCCGCACATCACGAATGATCGACTTTGGCGGAGTACCCATCAGCGTGAATGTATATTGACCCGGCGGCAGGCTGATTGTGGGTGAAGTCGCGGTGTTCAGGACCAACTTTTTTTCGCTGTAGATCGATACAGGATGGGTACCCTGGTATGAAATGATTCCCGTGGTTGCAGCCGGCTCTTGAACCGGTGTTTCCGCGGGTTGCTCTGCCGGCTCTGTTGTTTGTTGTGCTGGTTGAGTCGTTTGCTGGGACGCCGGTGGAACCGGAGTCTCGACCTTTGTTTCGACCGGTGGCGGTGATTTCTTTTCTGGAGCGGGAGCCGGCTTTTGCACCGTAACCTGATTCAACGGCGGCTCTTTAGGCCCTTCTGATGAATCTTTTCCGGACTTCGAAAGGAATATAAAACCTGCAACCAGCAGGACTGCAACGCCGGCGCCTCCAATCATCAAACCTTTCTTGGAGGAAGACCCTGGCGCCGAGAGTATCTCTATATCTCCCGGAGACGGTGTCCGTGACCAAATTCCGGGATGACTTTGTTCCAGTGAATTTACGATTCCGTCTGCTTTCGTCTCAAGAGACGGAGCGGCTCTTGCCGGACCACTCCGTTCCAGCGGCGATGGGATCAATTCTGTGCCGCGCTCCTCCTGGTGGGATGCGGCCATCCTGGGACCATTCTGTTGCAGAGGCGATGCAACAACTCCGGACCACTCTGTTCCGGCGATGGTACAGCTCTCCCGGGACCAGTGCGTTCGAGAGATGGCACTACTTTCCCGGAACCACTACGGTCTAAGGGCGGCACGGCATTCCTTGGACCGCTATGTTCAAGCGGAGTTGCAACAACGCGGGGGCCGCTTCGCTCCAAGGGTTGGTCAGTTTCCTTTCCACCCTTATCATCGAAAGGCATAAACGTTGTTTCCAATTGCTGCGCCTGCGTTGTAGCGAAAGCCATCTTGCGCTTTTCTAACGGTTCGAGAGCGCGGAGAAAGTCGCGGATCGTCTGGAACCGATTCCTGGGATCTTTTTCAAGTGCTTTCAGAATAATTTCTTCCAGCTCAAACGGGACATCCGGCTTAATCACCGACGGCTTTGGGGGAGTTGAATTCAAATGCGCAAACATCACACTGGCCGGAGTATTTGCCTCAAACGGGAGCATCCCCGTAAACATTTCAAACATGATGATGCCGATGGAATAGATATCCGCGCGGTGATCTGCAGCGCCCCGGCTGCCAAATTGCTCGGGCGCCATGTACCGTGGAGTTCCGATCAACGCTCCCGTCTGGGTAAGTCTGGAAACTTCTGATGAGGTTGAAATTCCAAAATCCATGATGTAGGGGCGATCGTTTTTATCAACAATAATGTTTTGCGGCTTGAGATCGCGATGAAGAACGCCGACTTTGTGGGCCTCGTCCAGGGCCTCCAGCACCTGCCGGATAATTGGAATACCCCTTTCAGGAGACAACGCGCCATCTTGCACTAGAATGTCCGCGAGAGATTTTCCCTCTAGAAACTCCATGGAGACATAATGGATTCCGTCACTTTCTCCTATATCATAAATGCGGCATACGTTCGGATGAGCTACCTTGCGCGCCAGAATTACTTCCCGTTTGAGACGGTTCAGCGTCCGCTCATCGTCTCCGATTCCTGGATTCATCGTTTTTAGCGCAACCGGGACTTCGAGAATCTTATCTATGGCTTTGTAAACAACCCCCATACCGCCGCGTCCGAGCTTTTTCTCAATCAGGTACCGTTTCGCAAACAATTCGCCGGGCTGAAACTCAGTCCCGGTGAATCTGCCGGAAGACGGCGTGATCGCTCCGGACGATGGCTCTCTGTTGGTAATCTTATCCAGTTCCTGAATCAATTCACCCATGGAAGCCTGCCGGTCACCTCTGCGCTTCGAAAGCGCTTTGGCGATCAATGCATCCACTCCATCAGGAAGCGCCCCGGGCGAAAAATGGGATGAAATCGGTTTGGGTATTTCACTCGCATGTTTCATCAGCCATCCCTGCGGGGTAACAGAGAAAAATGGCAACTTACCTGCAAGCATGTAATAGAGAGTGATAATCAGCGAATAAATATCGGATCGATGATCAATTTCCTCTCCCTCTTCGTGAAATCCGCACTGCTCTGGGCTGGAATACTCCGGTTTCCCAAGGAACATGTTCTCCATTGTGTACCGGTGAGTCTCTTCGATCGTCGGTTTGGCGATTCCAAAATCAATCACTTTCGTAATCTCTTCTTCCGAGTCTGATTTTACAAGCAGCAGGTTATCCGGACTGATATCCCTGTGAATGATTCCCTTTTGATGCGCCAGTTGCAGACCGCGGGCCGCTTCCCGAATGATTTTCAGCGACTCCTGAACCGGAATCTTGCCAAGCTTCTTGATTCTCTGCAGCACACTCTCTCCCCGAATGAGCTCCATGACCATGAAAAACATGGATTCATCAAGTCTTCCAAATTCATATAACTCGACGAGATTAGGATGCCGCAGCTTGGTAAGGATTCTGGCTTCACGTATGAAACGGTCTATGAAATGAGTGGATTTGCCCGAAGCGAGCTGAGCGCTGTTGATGACTTTGATCGCGCGTTCTTCATCAAGATAGACGTGACGCGCGCGATACACCGCGCCCATTCCCCCCTTCCCGATAATATCCAAAATTTCGTATTCACGAATTTTGGTTCCGACGAGAGCGTCCTGTGACGAGTTTGGCATGCCAGTTAAACACTATAGTGTATCCCAAACGGGCGAATGACGCCATCGATTTTATTTGGCGAGCAGGTCTGAATCAATCGAAAATAGAATCTGTGGGGATGGAGTTCCGGACATCCTTGACGGTCCCGTTCCTTTTTCGATCCAGGCCAGTTGCTTATGATAATAGAAATGATTACTAATATCATCCGCTTGGCGGCCACGAGGGCCGCCGCTCCAGACGAGAAACCGGCCTAAAGCTTTTCAGCCGTTCGTGCGTTTCTGAATAAAGGAAAAACTTTTATTCAGGAGATTGAACCTATGAAAAGCAAGATCTGGATTCTAACCATGGTATTGGCTCTTTCGACCCTCACCGGATTGGCGTCCAATAAGATGACCCCTCGTGCGATTCCACTGTCCCAACAAAAGTCAGAATCACGAATCGATGTTGCGTTCTGTCTGGACACAACCGGAAGCATGTCCGGCTTAATTGAGGGCGCAAAGCAAAAGATCTGGACCATCGTAAATACCGTAGCCACCGCGAAACCCAAACCCGTGCTGAGAATTGCGGTTGTCGCATACCGGGATCAAGGAGATGAATACGTTACACGGGTGATCCCGTTCACTTCCGATCTGGAAGTCATGTATACACAATTGAGGGCCCTTACTGCGGGTGGAGGCGGCGACGAACCGGAACATGTCAACCGCGCGCTGCAGGAAGCCGTTAGCCAGCTTCAGTGGTCAAAAGCTCCAGGCGCCCTGAAAATCCTGTACCTGGTCGGCGATGCGCCACCCCATCTGGATTATCGCGATGGCTATGATTATCGCAAAGCCAGCCGGCAGGCGGCAGGAAGCGGGATCATCATTAACACGATTCAATGCGGACAAACTTCCAGCACGAGTGAAATCTGGAAAGAGATTGCGCGTCTTGCCGAAGGAAAGTATGCAGCGATCGATCAAACCGGGGGAATGATCGCGATCAACTCTCCGTACGATCGGGAACTCACCCGCTTGAGCAGCGAATTGAACAAGACCTATGTTGCGTACGGCGATTCCGGCGCGGCAGCACAAAAAGAACAGGAGCGAAACGATACAGCCGCCGCAAGTATGGGAGTTACAACTTCCGCTGAACGCGCTGCATCGAAATCGAGCGGCCTGTATAAGAACGAATCGTGGGATCTTGTCGATGCTATCAACACAAAAACAGTTGCGCTGAATCAGATGAAACCTGCGGACATGCCGGCGGAGCTGCGCGGAAAGCCGATTGCTGAGCAACGAGCCTATCTGGAAAAACAGGGAAAAGAGAGAGCCCGTCTGCAGCAACAGATCCAAACTCTCAGTGCAAAACGTGATGCCTACGTTGCTGATGAGAACAAGAAACTCGGCGCAAAATCGAAAGACGCGTTCGATGCTCAGGTGTTGCTGACACTTCAAGATCAGGGAAAGAAAAAGGGAATTCAGCTTCAGAAATAAAGGTTCAGGTCACCTGGCCTTTTTCCAGGCCAGGTGACCTGGGTTGAATGAGTTTATTGAATCTTAACCTTAATCGGTTCCGGTTTGATTTCTTCCTTCTTTGGAATAACGACTCTCAGAACACCATCTTTGAAATGAGCTTCTGCTTTCTCTTTCTTTACCTGCCAGGGTAATTCCACCATTCTTTCAAATTTTCCCCGCTGGATTTCTTTGCAATAGAAATTCTTTTCTTTGGTTTCCTTCTCTTCCTCACGAGAGCCGGTAATTTTCAATCCGCCATTTTCAAAAGTGACGTTGACTTTGTCCGGAGCAATTCCGGGGAGATTCATTTCAGCCACCACATTTCCCTTTTCCTCAAACACATCTACCGCCAGATCCCAACCCATTTTGGGCGCCGGAATCATTGGCAGAAATGGGAAATCTTCCTGAAACAATCTTTCGAACCCTCTGAAGGGTTCCCATTTAATCAGAGCCATATTATTTACCTCCTTTTCAACACTAGAATTGAGCAAAATTTATACCATACTCGTCCCTCAAACTCTGCTGGTGCGAATGGGACTTTCTGTCGATAAATGACAAAATGTAGTGGCAATACTGTGCGCGCCACTACGGCTTGATCAACGGTTTTCGTGACAGGTGCGGCACTCGTTTTGTGCGCCCTTCTGCTGGTGGCATATGGTGCAGAAATCCATTTCGAAACGGGCCTCATGGATCCATCGGGCGCCTCGTGTCATTTGCTCGTGACAATCGCCGCACGAAAAATTCGTGTGCTCCCGATGACCGAAAATGATGTCCGGCGCGACACGGTATACGCGAACCCAGGAAACCTCTCTGGGAAAACTCCGGTCTTTGTGACAATCTGCACATAGAGCAACGGAAGGCAATTCGTCTGATGCTTCAAAATGACAGGCGGAACAGGGAATCTTCTGTTTGACATGAGTCGTGTGCGAGAATTCGAGCGGCTGCAGAATCCGGGAGGACCATCGAAAATAAATGATAGAGCCTGCGAAAAACAGGATAATTCCGAACGTCCAGAAATACGTTTTCTTAGAGGACATCTCCTCTATCTTATACGATTCTGCGGGTTCCGCCTTTCATCTTACCGCCTGCCATTCTGTCAGGAATCTTGATACTTTGTCTGTCGCCTCGCTCGAGCCTGCCTCTAATCGGGTTGGCATCGTTCTTGCGCAACGACACGGGCATGGACATGATTAGACAACCTGCTTTTGAAACTTCGGAAAGACCATTCATGATCATCTGGGAAACGACACAGGCTTGCGACCTGTCCTGTCGTCATTGCCGGGCGGAAGCTCAGCCCCTGCATGATCCCAACGCGCTCTCGACTCAACAGGCGAAAACACTGTTGGATCAGATCACACAGTTCGGACGTCCCTATCCGCTTTTTATTCTTACAGGCGGCGATCCTTTTAAGCGGAATGATCTATTTGAATTGATCCGATATTCAGCTTCCCTTGGAATTCCAACGGCGGTTTCTCCTTCAGGAACTCCTTTGCTTACAAAGGAAAACCTGCGTTTGATCAAAGATTCGGGAGCGAAGGCGATTTCACTCAGTATCGATGGCTCAACTCCACAGCGCCACGATGCCTTCCGTAGAGTGCCTGGATCGTTTCTGTGGACCACTTCCGGCTGGCGTGAGGCACGCAACCTGGGGTTGAAGGTGCAGGTCAACACCACAGTTACGCGTTACAACCTGCTGGATCTCCCTGCCATTTTTCAACTCGTGTCACAAATGGGCGCCATGACATGGAGCCTGTTCTTTCTGGTACCCACTGGCCGGGGAAAACAGGAAGATGAGATTGCTCCAGCCGAATATGAGGCAGTGATGCACTTCCTTTATGACGTTTCAAAATACATCAGCGCAAAACCAACGGAAGGACATCATTACAAACGCGTAGTGCTGCAACGGACGATTCTGGAACAAAAGGGACTTCCACCTGAAACGAGCATGGATCTCCATCCTGTTTACTTTACATTGAGACAAGAACTTGAACGCATCGTTTCAGAAGCTGGATTGCATGCGCGCGAGACTGGAATCCGCCGCACACCGATGCATATCAACGCAGCAAACGGTTTTGTGTTTGTTTCTGTCCGCGGAGAGGTTTTCCCAAGCGGGTTTCTCCCCCTCAGTGGTGGAAATGTGCGGACCACTTCACTGGTGGATATTTACCGGGACGCCCCGTTGTTTCGTGACTTGCGAAACACAGCAAATTTTGAAGGACGCTGCGGCAATTGCGAATTCGTGAAGGTTTGCGGTGGCTCACGCTCCCGTGCATACGCCGTTACCGGCGATCCTTTCGCGGAAGAACCGTTTTGTACTTATCAGCCAAACAGTTTCCCGTTTCAAACTGAACTTGCGCAGCTTCTTTCTCATCACTGATGAAAAGAAGCTCCGCCATGGCGCTAACGATCGGGGCTTGCCGCTAACTGATAGAAGAATACCGTCACTCGCGTCTATGATTACTGGATACCACCTGAACTTCCGGGCCCGGTTCCTTCCGGCGGCGCTTCGGGAGTTGGAGGCGCAAGTTCCGGATCGACATCCGGGCCCTTCGCAGACTGGATGACTTCCAACTTTCCCGCAATTTCCTCCGGAGTCAGTGTCGTTTCCATGTAATCCGGATTCCGATCGGCAACGAATCGCAGATTCGGATTCTTTGCGAATGGATCGAGTGGGCTTGCCTCTTTCAAGTCTTCCGCAGTTATCTCCGGAGTACCGCCGTCAGCATTCTCGGGTTTCACATTGATCTTCTTTAGCAAGTCAACGATCCTCATGGCCTGATCGGGGGTCAAGAAGATGTCCGGGGTTGGCCCGCCATCAGGGTTCACGTAATTGCCTCCGCTTTCTTTCTGCTGTTTCTCCCAAAGGCTTTGCACGCGGTCATCTTTGTGCGTAGCACCCTCCACTCCTCGCAAACCGTCAGTTGCATCACCCGTGACCTTTCCAATCAGGTCGGGCGCATTCAAGAGCTGCATTGCCTCTCCTGCTCCCGGAGGACCAAGCTCCTCCAACGCTATATCCGTTGCGGTGCCAACGGCCCCGTCCACTGTGAACAAGGTCTTGAACCAGTTCACAATCCCATCTACAAATTCTCCTGCGCCACCGGCATACAACGACATATGAGGGGGTGCGGCGAAACCTGCGGCCGGTGCATTTGGGCTCTGGTTGATGATACCCAGAACCTGTCCGATCAAGTCTCGAGCATTGATTCCGCCCTTCGAAAGGTCGATCCCGTAATGGCTGGGTTCCGTTCGTAGCTGCGTGCCTGGCAGGCTGAATGCGCCCAGACCGGCATCAATTGCTTTCCCTCCAGGGAATGTTTCCGGAAGATTCACCTTTTCCTGCAAATGAGGATCGGCACCGATGATTCCGGCGGTACCAGAAGGATCGGCTATGACTTCCGGCTGGCTGCCGGCTTGCCGGACCAACTCAGCAAACGCGCTTGGCGTGGCCGCATTTTCCAAAGCATCCGGCACGCTTTCGATACCGTGATGCCGGACCGGAATCGAAGCTGATTCTTGCTGAGACTCTGTCTGAGCAGAATCCTCAAATGACTCAATTTTCTTCGAAAGTTTGTCGATGTCCATGAAAGATTCCTCCTCTTGACAGATTCGTGTGAGGGCGGACCACAGGGGTCGCCCCTACCTTCAGACAGATTCCTTCAGAGCTCTGCCACTTTTATGACGGTGCGGAGGCCTTTTCCGCTTCGTAAGATATCCAGCGCATCGTTGATCCCATCCAGCGGAAAGCGATGCGTAACCACCGGCTGAAGTTGAACCAGCCCGCGTGCTACCATCCGGATAATCGCCGGATAATCGACCGGGCGGCAACCAAGCGATCCTACGATGTCCAGCTCGCGAAACATCAGACGGGCGGCATTCAACGTCGCCGGATGATCGCTGTATCCAACAACACACATTCTCCCGCCGGGGCGTAAACATTCCACCGCTTGCTCAATTGTTGTCGGGTTGCCGATCGCTTCCAGCGCAATGTCCGCTCCGCCATCAAATAGTTTCTTCACTTCTTTTCGAACGTCTCTGCCTGTTGCATTTACAACGCACCAGGCGCCCAATTTCTTTGCAACATCCAGCTTTTCTTGACTGATATCCACTGCAACGACCGAAGCGCCGGCAGCAGCTGCGATTTGAACGACATTGATCCCAACGCCTCCACAGCCAAACACAACCACGTTATCTCCCGGCCGTACCTGCGCCCGATTCTTTACTGCGTGATACGGAGTCGAAATCGCATCTGCAATGATGGAACCCTCCACCAGCGGAATTTCCGGAGGTAGCCTGAAAATATCTTTCGCTGGAGCCGTCACGAATTCCGCGTATGCGCCATTCACATGATTGCCGAACATCACCATGTGCTCGCAAATGTTCTCGCGACCGAGGCGACACATGCGGCATGAGCCGCACGAAACAACAGCCGGCAACAGAACGCGATCACCCTGCTTCCACTGCGACACATCGGCGCCAACTTTCTCCACAATTCCGGAACACTCGTGTCCCAGAATGAGAGGAGGTTTCATAAACGTAGCAACTCCGTGATCGATATAATGCAGATCGGTGTGGCATACTCCGCAGGCCACAACCCGTACCAGCACTTCCTCGGATCGGATCGCTGGAACCGGAACATCTTGCACCACGAGTGGCTTTCGTAGCTCACGAAAAATGGCAGCTTTCATCGGTGCCTCCATACCGGTTGGCGTTTCTCAAGAAACGCCTCCAGGCCTTCCAGAGCGTCCTCCGTAGACATCAGCTCTTCCATGTAAATGCGTTCGGCTGAGTTCAAGCGATCGAACAAACCCGGATCTGTTTCCCGCAAAGCCCGTTTCGCAACAGCCAACACAGCTTTGCTGTGTGTAAGAAACGTCGCAGTAATCTCGTTGATCCGTTCATTGAAGTCATCGCTGCTGAACACTCCATTCACCAAACCCATGCGGAGCGCTTCTTCCGGCATCACCGTGCGGCCGGAAAGAATGAGGTCATACGCGTTCCTGGTTCCGATCAATCGCGAGAAATATGCGATGGCCAGGGGCGGAAATACGCCCAGGTTGATCTCCGGTTGTCCGATTTTGCATCCGGCAGCTGCATAAGTCAGATCCGTGATTACAGCCACTTCCAGCCCGCCGCCAAGTGCTGCGCCATGAATCGCGCTGATCGTTGGAATCTCCAACTCCATTAGAATCTGCAGCAACTGCCGCAGAGTTCCAAACATGGAGCGCACCCTATGGTGCAAGTGGTCTGCTACATCCATTCCAGCGGAAAAGCAGCGACCTTCACCGCGGATCAGCAGCAATCGAATTTCCTGCTCTGCGCGAACTTCTGTCAGCGCTTGAATCATCTCTTCCATCATCGGGATATGCAGAACATTCAGCGGAGGGCGATTCAGGATTAGCGTCGCCTGAGCACCGAGCCGTTCGAGTTTAATGAACTGGTAGCTTTGACTCATCGAACCCTCGCACTTCCAGGGTGCCGACCTTCTCAATGTTGAACAACTCAGCAGCGTTGTCATACAACAGCTTCTGTTTCACTTCCGGTTTCAAACCAAGCTGATCCACCTGATCCAGATTCTCTTTCCAGGGCAGACCATTTGTTCCCCAAACGCAGCGATCTTTGCCCATGCGGCTGTTTACAAACTGCAGAACGGTGGGAGAAAGATATTTCGGATTCCAGGCATCGATGCCAAACCAGACATTCTCCCACTTATAACAGACCGAAATCAGTTCCTCCACCCAGGGCCATCCTGTATGCGCTCCCAGAATCTTCAAGCGTGGAAAATCACAGGCGATCTGATCCAGATAAATCGGACGCCCCATCTCGCTGGGCATCGCTTCCAGAACGTGTCCCACTTGCGCGGACACAGGCACTCCCAGTTCCTCACATTTTGCATAGAGCGGATACATCTTGCGATCATGCAGCGGGATATCGAAACCATATATGTGGATGTAAACTCCCTTAAAGTTGTAATGTTTGACGGCTAACTCGACCTCTTCCAGGCTCTCCTTGATCCGAAACGGGTTGTAGCCGGCCAACCCGACAAAACGATCCGGGTATTTTTCTGTGTACTGAAGCACCTCTTGTAATGATGTGTCCATATACATCCACTTGTTCCGATAGGACCACATCTTGCATTGAGTGATACACACTTTCTCCACACCGGCATCGTCCATCAGGCCGATCATCTGCTCCATACTGTCATATCGCGGGAGCCCGCCGATCGCCTTCTCCATGCGGCAAACCAGCTCCCCTTCCTTGGCGAGATCCCACTTCTGCATGAATTCCTTTGTTGCTACGTAGTACATGCAATCGATTGCCTTTCTCATGTGTCCTCCGATTACGCCGCGGTCGTTTCGGCCTGCAGTTTCTCGAGTCTCCGCAGGCCGAGAACGGCCGCCCCCAAAGCACAAACAAATTCGGGCCTGGGACAAACGTAAATCCTGGCTCCCAATTTTTCTTCCAATGCCCGGACCATGCCGGACTGGCGTGCGACACCACCCACCACGGTCAATTTCCCTTGCAGTCCAACACGCTTGAGGAGGGCCAGGGCACGGTCGGCCAGAGAATCATGAACACCGCGCAGAATATCTTCTACTGAAGATCCGTTACTGACATGGTTGATGATTTCGGATTCACCCAGCACCGCACATACGCTGCTGATCGTCTGCGCATGATGCGCGTGCAGTGAAAGCTTTCCGATTTGATCTACAGAGACTTCCAGGTATTTTGCCGCTTTTTCCAGGAATCCGCCTGAGCCCGCGGCACAACGATCATTGGAGCGAAATTGTTTCACCTTGCCGTTTTCCCGGAGCTGAATCGCGCGTGTGCTCTGCGCGCCTATATCCAGAACGCATTGAGTATCCGGAAACAAGAACTTTGCGCCGCGCGAAGCGCATGTAATTTCTGTAATCTGAACGTCGCGGAATGGCACGCTGTAGCGTCCGAGCCCAGTAGCGGCAACGTACGAAACATGACTTCGCGTCAATCCGCAATCTGTCAACGCCTGCTGCAATACCTGCTCTGCCACAGTTGCAAAATTGGCCAGCGTCTTCGTCTCGCAACGAGCCAGAACATTTTCCTTTTCATCCAGCAGTACCGCCTTCGTTTTGCCGGAGCCGATATCAATTCCGGCCACTACTTTTTCCATTCCAGCACCTCCTGGCCTTCAAAGCTCAGCTTTTCTGCGCGTTCCAGTGCGAACAGCGCAGCGCCGATTGCCCCGGCAAAATGAGATCGCTCGCTCACGTTCATACGGCTGTTTAGCTTTTCTTCGAGCGCCCGGATCATTCCGATATTGCGTGAAACACCACCACTAAATGAAATTTGTTCCTCCACTCCGACGCGCCGGACCAGTGAAATCGTGCGAGCGGCAATCGCGCTATGCACTCCGCCCAGGATATCCTCCACCGTTTTGTTTTGAGCCAGATAAGACATGATGTCGGATTCCACAAACACAGCGCATACGGAGCTGAGCCGCACCGGCAATTTCGCTCGTAGAGCGACTTCTCCGATTTCATCCAGCGGCAGCCCAACCACTTCTGCAGCAGCCGATAGGAATCTTCCGGTTCCGGCGGCGCACTTGTCGTTCATCACAAAATCGATCACGCTTCCCTCTGCATCAATCCTGATTGCCTTCGTATCCTGCCCGCCCATGTCGATTACTGTGCGGGTTTCCGGAAACAGGAAGTGTGCTCCGCGGGCGTGGCAACTGATCTCCGTGATCTGCGCGTCACCAAACGTAACTTTGTAGCGTCCATAGCCTGTGCCGATCACATACGATACGTCCTCTCGTTTCAACGCTGTCTGATCCATGCAAATCTGAAACGCCCGCTCGGCCGCCTGCACCACATTCGCGCCGGTAGGAATCAACGCACTGGCAACCATCTCTCGTTGATTGTTTAGAAGCACCGCTTTAGTTTGCGTAGAACCAACGTCCACACCTCCGGCATACAGCTTCATGCCACACCTCCCGCAACCGTGCGGTAGTACTTCTTATGCTCCAGTGCTTCAAAAAATGCGTCGATCCTGTTCCGCATCTGGGCGGGGGAAAAATAACGGGGATCTTCCAGATCGGATTCCACAAACAAAGTGGGAATCCCCAAATCTTTCGTAAAGTACTCACGCATATCTCCCTGCCCCGCGGAAAAAAGACGACAGCTTTTGACCGAGTGAATCACCAGCGCATCTGCAGTGTATTCCTCTACGTAACGTTTGATCTGCGCATATCGTTGCAGAAAACTGCGGTTCGCAAGGTTGTGGTTCAACATATGTTCCGCAATGCTTTCCAGGGGATGATCCGGATCGTGCCTGAATCCGAATTCCCAGATCCCGCCTACTGTGGAATATGTCGAAGCAACCGCACAGACCCCCCAACGGGCGAGCATTTCACGAAAGACCCGGAAATGCGGATACGGCGGGGGCCCCTCTACCACGATCCGGAATTTCTCCTGCGGCACGACACCGAGGTCATTGGCGACCCTTTCCGCCAGTTCTTCCGCTGTTGCCTGAAAGAAGTCGATACACTCCTGGGTACCGCGATAAACATACAGAGGGCCCATCATTGTGGTGGAGTCAAAATAAGCATCAAAGGGGGATGGGGCATGCTGCGCATAATGCTTTACCCGCGACCAGAGTTCTTCTGCGTCGCGCGCCATGCGCACGCCGGCGGTCAATCTTTCAGGATCCAGCTTCTTACCCGTTAGATTTTCCAGGAGATCGATCACTTCCTTCAGTTGCCTCACAACATATTGGATGTCTTGCGCGCTCGGCTCTTCGTTGCGCACAAAAGGAATATCCAGCATGTACAGCGGCGCTCCGGTGAGCGCGGCAAGATGCTCAAACCATTTGATGTAGGTATTGCAGCCCACGTAATTGCAGAGAATCAAAGTCGGATGCGGAATTCGCGTGCCAAGCGAAGTCTTGTTGCCCATGACATAAGAGCCAATGTCCGCTTTCACGTAGCCGCAATTATCGGTGGAATATCCCATCTCCTCCGATTTCAGCAACGCAGGCAGCGACTGGTTGCGGATCGCAAGCTGCAAGGCGTTGATTTCAGGATAAACCGGCAACACGTCAAAGGCGCGCAGCAGCTCCACACAATTTCCGGAGACCATCAAGTAAACGACAGGACTGCCGTCCTCAGCGGCATGGTCGAGCTCGGAATACCATCTCGTCATCAGATCCTTCTGCATCCTGTGCATCTGTCCCTGATAATTGAATGCGTTCACTTCTTTCCGTTCTTTATCCATGCCGGACAGCTCCTTCAGTCAAAAAGAATAGATTCAACAAATGTTTCGATTTCGGTACGGGCTTTCTCAAACGTCCACATCTTTTCCTCAAATTCCACGAGCAGATGCGGGATTCCTTCGCGTTCCAGCGCATCCTTGTAGTGGACATAGTCAAAGAAAGCAGGTTCACAGAACTTCGCAATGCAAAAGACAACCGCCCCGGCGCCGGATCGGCGAACTTTTTCCAAGAGGCCCTCCGTCCGCGGGTGTTGCCAGTCGTGGCGTACCGACGAATACGTGCTGTGCCAGACATAACTTTCCGCCAGCGCATGCAGCGGATCGCCATTCAGCGGAACATCCTTTTGATACCACTTGCGACCCAAAATGAAATCGTCTTCCACAATACAGCAGCCGGCGTCATCGAGCGCCTGCAACAATTCCAGCGGCGGTTGTTCACAGAACGAGCCTTCCAATACAACCTTTATTTTGTCCCGCGGCCTCGCCGGACGGTTCTCCAACTCAGCTAACGCCTGGATTAGCAATACAGAATGGTCAAAGGGCGGCAGGTAATTGCCGGCCTTCAGCAGCACGTACATTTCCGCTGCAGTGATAGAATGCGGATTCTTTTGCCGGAACGCATAGAACTCGCGGATGCACGCACGATTATGGTTGTACAGGCGGATGCTGGTTCGCAGATCATCCGATCGAACCCGCTTCCCTGTCAACTGCGCGAAATCCCGAATCACACGCTCCAATTCGGCCACCAGGAAGTCCACAGCTGACGCGGAATTACTGTTCTGCGGCAGATGAATGTATTCCACGAGCAGTTTCGGCTCGAAATTCCGTTTGAACAGGAATGCCAGGTTGCGCGCCGTATCACAAATCGATTGGAAAAGGATGACATCAAACATGGACAAGTTTCCGCGCATTCCAAGTTCCATGGTGCTTTTGGCAATGGAACAAATAAAGGAACCGAACCGCGCATCGGCATTCGCAATTTCGAGCTTATTGCCGGCGCCCATTAGCCCAACCGGCAACAGGCCGCATGCATGAACCACTTCCATCGGTGTGTAGACCGGAAAATAGCCTGCGACCTTCCCGCCCGTGCGCTCCTTCCATTCCGATACAACCGAAAATGACGGATCCTGAACCTTCTCCTGCCAGTTCTCCACCATCGCTTCAAAGCTCATGATCTTCTCCTGTGAGATTCCCCGATGTACCAACCGTCCGAACCTGGCGGCGAATCGGAACCGCTACCTCATGAATTTTCCGGGACTGCAAAAATCGCATGATTTCCTTTCCGGGAATTTCCCATTCCTTCCGCACGTCGCACTCTGTCTCCGGAGTGCAGCCGGCACAGGCCATCAGACACAACTCATTGCAACGGTCCGGCTCCAAAAGACAAAACACGTCCCAGAAAGTAATGGATTCCGGCGAACCATTCAGGCGGTATCCTCCATGGATCCCTTTTACGGAAGCGAGGAGCCGATGCCGCCGTAACTCTCCCAGAATCTTCCGCAAATAGACCGGTGGAATTTGCAACTCCGTAGAAATCTCCGGAGCACCGCAAAGGCGGTCAGGATAATGAGCCAGGTAGGCCAGCGCTCGAATGCCATAAGAAGTGGACTTTGAAAATACCATTTCAGATTACTTAAATACCTCTTTGTCCATGATTGCTTTTCTGACGGTGAACGGACAATAATGTAGAAGCACCATTTTTGTGATTACATTGTCCGGATGAACCTGCAGGAAGTTCGCGGCCTGGTCGAAAGTACCGCCGATCCAGCCTTTGCTGTGGATGAAGCGGGAACGATCATTGCCTGGAATTGTTCCGTTGAAGACTGGATGGGAGTCACAAGGGAACAGGCAATCGGCAAGCCATGTGGTGAAATCATTTGCGGCAAGGATGAATGCGGTCCTATTTGTTCTGAGAACTGTGTAGTGCGACAGATGATCCAGCGAAACCACCCCGTGAAGAATTTCGATATCCAGGTGCCCACAAAGCAAGGTCGCCAATGGTGCAATGTATCTGTGCTGTTGGCGCAAGGTTCAAGGTCTGTCTTTCGTTATGCCATTCACGTCCTTCGACCGTTCGACGTTCTAAAGCGTTTGGAACTGACGATGCGGGACTTCACCGCGGCAACACCCGAACGGTCTGCTGTCAGCGGGGCAGAACTCACAAACCGTGAACGGGAAATCTTAAAGCTCCTGGCAGTAGGCGCGAAAACGACGGTAATTGCTGGGCAACTTTCGATCAGCCGGACCACACTGAATAATCACATTCAGCATATCTTGCGGAAGCTCGACTGCCATTCGCGACTCGAAGCAATTCGCCGCGCCGAACGCGCCGGATTACTTTGATCTCAAACGCGGATCCTGATCGTATCTGTCTTTTTGTCGAAGAATGACAAATTGAATGGCAGGAATACTGAATCCCATCACCTTTTTCGTGATGCAATTCGCTGAAAAAGACGCTGCTTGAGCGACTCTCCATCCTTTGCGCGGACTGAAATGGGTGCATTTTCCACAGCAAGCCAAATTGCGTTCCTGGATCCAAATACCCATTCGGGGAGTGGACGTGGTTCTTTCAGGTTCAGTCCTGATCCGGTTTTCTCAACCTCAACCAGATAGCACGATTCGTAAACAGTCAGTTCAAATCCATCGATACAATATCTGTCCATTTCGCTCATTGATCCCACTCTCCTGTGAGATCAAAGCAAGATCTATGCCTCCGTCCCACACCTGTACGGCAAAGGGATCAGCCCCCAATGAATCATGACCGAAAATGCATTTTGGTCATAATCTGCTGGATTTTGATCCATGCTCTCTCCACTTGTTCGTCTTTGCGAACCGCTTGTGACAGTGCAGTTGCTTTTCGACTTCAGGATATATAACCCTTTACTCGTTGGCATTTCTATGTTCGCCGGGAGAATACAAAGTTGAAGAGAAAATTACCGTCTTCTTTTGGAATCTTGATGTTGTTGCTTCCGATGCTGTCTCACCCGTCAGGGGCAGAAGAAAGCATCGATCCTCAGAAGGTCCGGGGAACCCTACCGGTCCCAAGTTCCTATGATGTTCAGGGTCCGTTATCTGAGCCTCGTATTTTCGCGGAAGGAATCATCAGTACAGGAGACTATGAATCGCACCCGGCTTTCTCTCCCGATGGCGATACGCTTTTTTTTGTAAAAATGGCGCCCGATCTCAGCAAGTGGACGATTTTCGTGTCCCATTACAAGAACGGCCACTGGGACGTGCCTGAGATTGCCCCATTCTCCGGTCAGTATTGGGATGCCGATCCGTATTTCACCAAAGATGGAAATACTCTATTCTTCATTTCCAACCGCCCTTTAGAAGAGGGGAAGCCTCAAAAAGACTTCGATATCTGGAAAGTGGAAAAGTCGGAAGGAGCATGGGGCAAGCCGATCCGTTTGGACTCGCCAATTAATAGCGAAACAAGCGAATATTATCCAACCGTTACCGATACTGGAACGATGTATTTCGGATCTCGCCGCAAGGGTGGAAAAGGCGGTTCTGATATTTATGTAAGCCGCCTGAAGAATGGAAAATATCAAGAGTCTGAGAATCTAGGCGAATCGGTGAACACAGCCGGCAACGAGTTTGAGCCCTGGATCGCTTTTGATGAATCATTCCTGATCTTTATGGCTACCCCTTCTGAGAGTTTGGAAGAAGCAGACTTTTACATCAGCTACAACGAGCAAGGACAGTGGTCAAAAGCGAAACCCCTGCCCGCGCCCTTCAATTCCGGAGTAACAGAATTCTCTCCTAGAGTGACCCGCGATCTAAAATATTTTTTCTTCTCCAGCACACGAAACAAACACGATCTAAAGTTTCTCAATGCTGAAACAACCTCGGGAATGACCACGCGTATCCGGGAATCGGGAAATGGTCTAGGGGATATCTACCAGGTAGATTTTGCTGCGCTGCAAAATGCTCTAAGAAAATAGGGCGGCGGTCGGAACCGCGACCTTCACAGCCTGCTACCATGGAAGAACAGAACGCGCAATGCGTTCCACACTTTCTCATAATTTGAATCCCCCTCGACCCGGCACTCCTGTGTGTAGACGCCCGAATGAAATCGCGTTACGATGAAAACAACTGATGGTGTGGAGGTGGATGCATGCGGGTTCAGGGTCTATTCCTCGTTTTGTTTTTCATTATCTTACAGTTCGCAATCGCGGCTCCCGTAGCGAAAGGAGTCCAGATTAAGTCAGGCGACATCAGCGACAGGCGCAGTGCAGGTCAATTTCCGGGGAGCTTGAATGTGGAACTCATTATTGCCGGAGATGTGCTCGCGAAATGTAGGGGAATACGCAAAATCAGTATCCTCACGGCGGTAGACAGCACGGGGCGCAATCTGCTAGAGAAAGAACGCGAACGGTCCGGTTCAGCGGTTTTTGATTTTGATCGTAAAAACGATGAAGAGACGGAGATCAAAAAGACGATGCAATTATTGACGCCGGTACGTTCCGCCACTTCGATCAAAGAGCTTTCCGGATCTCTGGAAATTTACGCGCCCGCGCGAGATCCAAGAGCAAAAGTAGTCGTGAAAGGATTCATGGAGAAGACCGGAAAACCGCTGGTCTCAGATGCGCTAAAGAAAGTAAAGATTGAGCTGATCGTATACACCAAGGCTCAGGCCGATGCACTCAAAAAAGCGGAGGAAGAAAAGCAGCGAAAAGAAGCCGAATCCGCGGCCAAAAGTCCGGTTGAAGATGCGGCGGATGCGATGGCGAGCGCGGTCTCAGGTCTGTTTAGCGGCCTTTTTGAAATCGGAGAAACGGATCTGATGTTCTCGATCAAAGACCCGAACAACAAACTCATCGATCTGGAGGTCTTGGATGCTGCTGGAAAACCGGTCGATACCGGAAGCCGCAGCTCGTCTGGCGACAAATATATTGTTGGCTATCACGAATTGCCGGCAAATACGGCTCAACTGGTACTGTATCTCGAAACGCCAACCTCTGTGATCAAGACACCGTTTCGTTTGACGAATCTCGTTTTGCCTTAGTGGAGATAGCCATGGGAAACAAACAAATTGTCCGCATTCACATTTTGAAAGTAGCTGTTCTAGTCATGATCGCGTTTCTCACGGGATGTTTTGAAGTGAAACAAGATTTCACTTTGAACCCGGATGGCTCCGGCAAAGTGGCGCTGCAAGCGATCACGGACAAGAGTCCGGTATCCATCGGCGGTGATGAGAAATCGGATGCCGAAAGCCAGTTGAAGGAAATGGCCAAAAAGACGATTCAAGACTCCAAAGGGATAGACGCCTGGAAAGATGTCAGCTATAGCCTCACGCCTGATGGACGCATGCTCTTTCAGGGGACTGCCTACTTTCGGGATCTCTCCAAAGTCGATATTCCGAACTTCGGAACTGGCTTTGTTGTGACGAAGGAAAAGAAAGCACTGATCATTGAAATGCAGGAAAAGAAAGAAAAAAGCGGATCCCAAACAACCGAACCTGCGGCGAAATTAACGGAGGAAGAGATCACAACAAAAATCGCAGAGACGCGGGAACAATGGCAGAAAATGAAGCCTTTGATGTCCGCCATGCTTTCCTCTTTAAAAAAGGAATCGACATTTCATCTTCCGGGCAAAGTGAAGGAAGTGAATAATTTCCGGAAAGATTCGGAGAACACCGTAAGTCTAACGATGGAAGGGTCCAAGATACTCACCGTTCTCGATTCGAAAATGACAGATGAATCGTGGCTGAGACAGGAAGCGATATCGGGTGGTCTGGAGCAACAAGGCGGAATGCCATCTATGGATGAAAGTCTTTCCGAACAATTATTCGGACAAAAGGGTCCGGTTCGTGTCAAAGCGCAGGCGGATCCAAAGAAGCCGATATTTGATTACAAAAGTGAGGTAGCCGCCGCTGAAAAGCAATACCAGACGTTGCTTGCATCTTTTGGGATTTATCAATCAACAACAACCGTACCCGGGATCGGGGCGATGCGTTTGCAGATAGGAAATCTGGTGGACGACCGCAAAACAGGATCTTCTTTTTCACGGTTGGAAGTAGAACTGATCCTGTCCGGAGAGATCGTGGATCAGGCAAAAGATATTCGCGGGATGACTGTAACAAAAGCTGTGGATAATACCGGACAGGATCTGATGACGGAAGATACGAGCCAATCCGGTGGAGGAATGCAGTATCGATCGGAAAGAACCGGCGAAAAAGCGAACGAAATCAAGCGAGACATCAGATTGAAAAATCCATCCCGCGCGGCCACCGCGATCCAGGAACTTTCCGGGGTGGCGGAAATGCACGTTCCCGGAAAAGATCCAGGCGCAAAAGTGCTGGTAAAGAACTTTTCGCAGTCTACAGGAAAACCCCTACTATCCGATGCCTTAAAGAAAGCGAAGATCGAAGTTATTGTTCTGACAAAAACTCAGTACGAAGAAAAGAAGAAAGCGGAACAAGAAGCCGAAGAGCAAAATGGCGGAGGTTCAAGTTTTTTCGGCGACGATTCTCTTCAGGATAACGACCTGCTCTTCCAGATCAAAGATCCGGAAAAGAGATTTGTAGCAGTGGAACTGCTTGACAGTAACGGCCAGCCGTTGCAGGCGGCAGGTCACTCTTCATCATCGTACAGTGAATCTTCGACTCACACCCTGAGTTTTGACCGGGCGCTGCCGGCGAACGCGCAGCTTGCAATCTACATTGAGACACCGGCCTCAGTCGTCAAGGTGCCGTTTGGGCTGAATAATATTACTCTTCCGTAGGGGCGACCCTTGTGGTCGCCCGCATCGAAAATAGCGATCTCCTGAGGGCGACCACAAGGGTCGCCCCTACAATACACGGATTTTTTGCTACAATCGTGTCAGGAGCTTCCCCGTTATGGGTGAACATAAAGTCGATCAAAATAGCGATGACGCAAAAGTCCGTGCATTCACCAGGGCTTTGCTTTCTGATCTAGCTGCGTTGCAGAAAATGCTGGAGACCGGCCTGATCGAATCCGGCGCATCGCGGATCGGCGCAGAGCAGGAGATGTTTCTGGTGGACGGGAATTGCAGACCGGCGCCGGTTTCCCATGAAGTCCTTCAGGCACTGAACGATCCAAGATTTACTACGGAGCTTGCGAAGTTCAATCTGGAGACCAACCTGCCTCCTCTGGACTTTACTGGTAGCTGTCTTCGCACCATGGAGCATCAGCTGGATGAGCTGGTCGGTCTGGCTCGAAAAGCAGCAGAATCCTTGTCCGCCGATGTTGTCCTGGCCGGGATCCTGCCAACGTTGACGCTTGCCGACCTCACACTGGACAATATGGCAAATGTTCCACGCTATCACGAGCTCAACCGCATTCTGAGCAAGACGCGAGGAAGCAGTTTTCAAGTTCATCTCAAAGGTCTGGACGAACTTCATGTTACGCACGATAACATGATGCTGGAAGCGTGTAACACGAGTTTTCAGATTCATATGCAGATCAGTCCCGAGAACTTTCGGGATGCGTACAACCTATCGCAGGCGATTACCGCTCCGGTGCTTGCAGCGGCAGTAAACTCGCCGGTCCTTTTCGGGCAAAGGCTCTGGGCGGAAACAAGAGTGGCATTGTTTCAACATTCGGTCGATGAACGAACAACAACAGATCACGAACGATATCGCGTACCCCGCGTGACGTTTGGCCGCGGATGGGTCAAAGAGACGATTCTCGAAATCTTTCGCCAGGATATCGCGCGATTTCGTTCCATCCTCACACATGCGATTGATGAAGATCCGGAGCAAGTCCTCGCACGCGGAGAAGCTCCACGGCTTTCTGCGCTTCGCCTGCACAACGGAACTGTCTGGCGCTGGAATCGCGTCTGTTACGGGATCCATGATGGGCGGCCGCACATGCGTATTGAACACCGAGTACTTCCCTCCGGGCCCACAATTGTGGATGAAGTTTCCAATGCTGCCTTTTTTTATGGTCTGATGAATTCACTGAAAGAGGAATACGGACCGATCGATAAAGTTTTTGAATTCGAAGATGCGACAGCCAACTTCTTTGCTGCGGCGCGTCACGGTCTAAAAGCGCAACTGCACTGGGTAAACGGAAGTATGCTTCCCGCGCAGGAGCTGGTTCTGAATCACCTGCTGCCGCTGGCGCGGGCCGGACTTAAACGCGCGGGCATCGACAGCACAGATATCGATCGCTACATGGGTATTCTGGAAGAGCGCACACGGTCCGGTCAAACCGGCGCTCAGTGGTGCCTTCGTTCGCTTGCCGGCATGAAAGAGGCGCCGAATGCCGAGACTCGCAACCGCACTCTCACATCCGCCATTCTGCAGAGACAAAAAATCGGCGAACCCGTACACCACTGGTCGATCGCGCAACTGGACGGAGTCGAAAACACATTAAACAATTACCGAACAGTGGGTCAGTTCATGGTAACGGACCTGCATATCGTTCACCCCAATGACCTGATTGACCTGGTGGCCAGCATCATGCACTGGGAGCGCATTCGTCATGTCCCGGTTGAGGAAGACGGCCGCCTTGTGGGAATCGTATCGCAAAGAGATCTTCTAACCTTGCTGGCCCAGGGATCGCCGCTCAATCGCTCCCAGGTCCCGGTTCACATGATCATGAAGAAGAACCCCACGACTGTGACGCCCGAAACCCCCACGGTGGAAGCCATCAAAATCATGCGCACAAACCGAATCGGCTGTCTGCCCGTGATCCGGAACGATCGGCTTGTCGGGCTAATTACAGTATTCGATTTACTCGCAGTCTCCGCTAAGCTGCTCGAACACTCGCTCGCAGAAGAGTAGGAGCAAAAAACGCCGGGCGATCTGCGAGCTGGCGGTCCTGCCAGAAATTGGAACTATCCCTTGCCCTTCTGGATTCGTTGCAGAATAAAAAATTCGTGAAGCATAGAAACGACCAGTGCCGCCAGTAATGCAAGGGCTCCGGCGACAATCGTGAGCCGTGATACGAGCAAGATACCGGCAGCAAAGAGCGGAACGCCAATGAGCCATAGCAAGAAGCCCGCGATCTGATACTCGCGGATGGGCATATCCACCGGACGAGGGAGCCCTTCCGTTGTCCCTCTCGTCGAAAATACGTAGTACCAGGCAAGAATAGAGAGAATCTTCGGCTTCATCCCGGTCACGATCTGGCCCAGAAAACCCACCAGTCCGATCACTCCATAGGCAAGCGCCAGTCGCAAAGATTCATCGGTAGAAGGCAATCGTGTCAACACAAGACCGGTGATCGCGGCCGTTACCAACCACAGAAAAGATAGGGGCGCGTGTAGAAGCGAAAAGTCCGGCTGCGGAGGCAAGGGTGGCGGTGCCGGCTTCCGATGAAGTGCGGTGCACGCGGCAGACACCAGGAAAAGCACGATCCCCGCAAAGGAAACAAGCCCGAACACTGTGGTCCATTTGCTCTGGATCAGCAAAGTCACAAATAATCCGATCGCTCCCATTTCCAGCAACGTCGCGCTGATCCAGGGAAGCTTTCCTTTCGCCGGTTCCCCCGGTAGAAACATCGGCAGCAGCCTGTATGCCACTCCAAATACCATCATGGCTGCCCATCCGATGGCTGCCAGATGCGCATGCGCAAAAATGTTGGGAGACGTAGATGTCGGCAAAAACGGATGGGCTTTGTGGATCGAAAGCACGAATCCCCACCCGCCGGCTACTAATATATTAGCAAACGCCAATCGGATGTGAAACTTCACAAACGCCGGTGCTTTCGAAGTACCGAGGGCGGTCCAGACGCGGAACGCCATGTAAACCAGAGCCAGGTACACACAGGCAGCGGACCAGGCCATTCCTACCGGGCGGTCCAGCCAGAAGTGACTCACCATTCCGCTCACCCCAATGACATAGAGCCAGAACGATGCATGATCGATCCCCCTGGCCGGAAGACGCATTTGAAGGGCCATTGGACCCACCAGATACAAAGAGCCAAGAATGTTTCCCGTGATCCATCCAAGAGTAACCAGATGCGTGAGGGCAAGAATCCGAGGATGGTAATAGAATCCGGTGAAGTCCTGGGCATACCGAATTCCCCCGATGAGGGCGAAGGCGAAACATAAGGATGCAAACGAAAAATATAGAAGCGGCAGTTTCAACGGTGGGAGACTCTCTCGTGACACGGAGGATGTCATCGTTGCAGTGCACCAGTTCGGATTACTTCTTGGGGTGAGCAGGGGCTTCGCGGATCAGTTTTTCAATTTCAGGATGCTTTTCATTTCGCGCAATCTCCAGTAGTTCCTGACGGTCCCGCTGGACACTCACGATGCAAAACAGAATCGTTTTCATGGCGTATCTTTATCTGAGCAGGACGAACGATCCAACCTTCCCGGACTTCCTCCCTCAACTACGAAATCATACAACATGTTTCATAAATCGAACTCCCTGATTCAAAGGCACATTCAGATTGCGGTGCCGCTTCTGAAGCGGTGAATCTTCAACGATCTCCGCACACCAAACCGATTCGCTGCTTCAGGTCTAAGGATAGGCCCGGACGGGGATGCCGAGGAGCCGTGTGGTTTCGTTTGCAATTTTTTCCAGATCATTTTTAGGGATTGGAATCAACCCGGCTGTCGCGGGAGCCCTGGTAATTGTATAAATTTGTACCTCGCGGGGGCGGATCTCGCGAAGAGCTTCCCGCCACTGTTTCAGTTCTTCCTCCGAATCATTCCAACCACGAATCAACATGGTCTGAATCATCACTCTGCTCCATCCTTTCAGCGCATGAATCAGTTTTTCCGGAGTTAACGCTGTAAGCGGTTGATTGAGTCTGAGGAAGGTTCCGGGAACCGCGCTATCCAATTTGACAACCGGCTCGTCAAACAGATCCATCGCCCGGCGAATTTCGGGATCCTGGATGCGATAACCATTCGAAAAAACGGCAAGCCTAATCTCAGGATGATACCGGTCACGCCATTCGACAACCTCTCTTGCGACATTGGGAAACTGTGGATGCATGGTCGATTCTCCATTTCCTGAAAAGGTTGTGTGGCGTATCCCGATGTTTCGTTCCGAACTCAACTGCAACGCTTTGCACCATTCCGAAATGATCTGACTTCCGCTGGGGAAATGGAATCTATCGTTTCGAAAAGGAGGAGTAAATCCGTACTGGCAGTAAATGCAATCAAAAGTACACAGTTTGTGATCCGGCGGAAGAAGATTCACACCAAGATCCCAGCCGAACCGGCGCGTCCAAACCGGTCCATACACACAAGAAGATTCCAGGTCCATCAAGCAATCGAGGATCAAGTTTCATGCCACGTCCGAAAGGTGCAAACTGCTGTTTTCGGTGACTTGTTGTCAGTCACGGGACAAAAAGTACGATGAAAACCGGGCAAACCCCCCTTCAGTGCCTGGCATACAACTTGCCTCTTCCTGATAACGATTTGAACAAGGAGAGGACAAAATGACCAGTAGCATTTCCGAATACTTTGAAAAGGATCACGACCGGCTTGATGAACTGTTTAAAAGCTTTCAGCAATGGAAACAAACCGATTATCCGCGTGCCCGGGAATTTTTTGTTGCGTTCAAGTTCGGGTTGCAGCGACACATCGTTTGGGAGGAGGAAATCCTGTTTCCGCTGTTTGAGAAAAAGACAGGAACGCAGTTCGGCCCAACCCATGTGATGCGGATGGAGCACAAAGAGATAGCCGCACATCTGGAGTCGATTCACAAGAAAGTCCAGAAGGCGGATCCCTTCAGCGACGGCGAAGAACGGAAACTACTGGAAGTGTTGGGAGCCCACAATGAGAAAGAGGAAGCCATCTTGTACCCGGCAATTGACCGCAATCTCACCCTGGAAGAACTGGAAACGGTATACGCCACAATCCAGAACATTCCGGAAGAGAAGTATCGTGTTTGCTGTGGAGTGGAGGCAAAATGAGGAACCATCCCTGAACCCTACCGGATAAAAATGGTGGAGCCAATTGTCTTGATTCCGCGTGAAGACCGCATCCGAGTTCTGGAAGAAGCAAACTACAACCTGTTTCAAGTGCCCGCAAGCGCTGTTTACATCGACCTTCTGACAGACAGCGGAACAGGCGCGATGAGCTCGGACCAGTGGGCGGCCATGATGCAGGGAGACGAATCCTACGCCGGCGGAAAAAGTTATTTCCAGTTTCGTGATACCGTCGAGGATCTGTTCGGTTTTCCATTTGTTCTTCCCACACATCAAGGACGTGGAGCGGAGCGCGTGTTGTTTGCATCCGAGGCTCATCGCGGCGACATTGTGCCTTCCAATGCCCACTTTGATACAACGAGAGCGAATTTGGAATGGCTGGGCGCAAAACCAATCGACATCCCCTCAGCATGTGCGAATGAAGTCCTGAATCCTTGCTCATTCAAAGGAAACATAGATACGGAGCAGCTCGAAGAGTTTCTAAAGACTTACTCAGAACGCGTTCCGTTCGTATTGATGACCGTAACGAACAATCGCGCTGCCGGACAACCCGTTTCGATGGGTAATCTCAAGAAAGTATCTCAGATCTGCAAGAGTTTCCGCAAACCTCTGATCATCGATGCCTGCCGCCACGCTGAGAATGCGTTCTTCATTAAGACCAGGGATGTCAAATACGCAAATACTTCCATCACCGAAATCACCCGCGAATTCTTTTCTTACGCAGATGGCATGTTCCTGAGCGCAAAGAAGGATGGCCTTAGCAACATTGGGGGATTTCTCGCGGTACGCAATCCTGAGACCTACGCGCGTTTGAACGAAATATTGATTCTGATGGAAGGGTTTACCACATATGGCGGGCTTGCCGGTCGCGATCTGGGAGCAATCGCCGTGGGATTGCGCGAGGCAGTGCAGGAGGATTATCTAGCTCACCGGATCGGCCAGGTAGAGTTCCTGGGTCAGGAACTTGAAGAAAGAGGAATTCCGATCTATCGTCCGATCGGGGGGCATGCGGTATATGTCGATGCGACCCGTTTTTTCGGGGAAAACATCCGCCACTTGCCGGGACAATCGCTTGCTGTCGCCCTTTATATGGAAGGGGGAATCCGCGCCTGTGATATCGGCAGCGGAATGTTTTCCCAGAAGCAGAGTAAAGGCGGATTGCATCTCGAGCTACTGCGGTTGGCAATCCCGAGACGAACCTATACGGAAACCCATCTACGATTCGTGGCACAGGCATTTTCACAAATGAAAGAGAACATCGAACGCATTCCCGACTTGCAGTGTGTTTACAAACCGGAGCATCTCGGTCACTTTACAGCAAAGTTTTCGCCGCAAGAAAAGCAGTCTCTTGGTGTTACTATTGGAGTGTGATTCATCACTGCATCGGGAGGCGATTTGATCCATGAACTATCCGTATATCCATCTGATACTCAACCACATTCCGATCGTGACCAATCTCGTCGGCATTTTGCTACTGTTTTGCGCGATTGTTCGAAAGAACGATGAATGGAAGAAAGCTGCCGTCGGTATCTTTATCCTGTCCGCGCTTGTTTCGATTCCAACATATCTTACCGGGGAACCATCTGAAGACGCGATCGAGCATCTACCGGGCGTTTCAAAAGATGATATCCATGAGCATGAAGAGTCAGCCGAATGGGCGCTCGTTGGGGTTCTGGCTCTGGGGGCATTGAGTTTATTCGGATCATTCCTTTTCTGGAAACGGGGCAGCTACCCGGCATGGTTCATACCGGCCGTGCTTGTTCTGGGGCTGTTTGTCGGCGCCATGATGGCGCGCACGGCCAATCTCGGCGGCAAAATCCGCCATCCTGAAATTCGTTCCGGAACACAGCAAGCCGTCTCTGAGTCGGACGAAGAAGATTAGCAGAAGCGACAGATCGTCACGGGTGCGACATGGTGTCGCGTTTGAATTCGCGGCGGGCAGCCATTTCGTGCCGGATCGACTCGATTTCGAATGGTTTCAGTACCTGCATCGCGAGGGGAAATACTTCAGTCTCTTCCAGATGAATGTGTTTGTGGTACATCCGCGAAAGCTTGCTGAGGGCTGTTCGAAGATGATGACCTTCTTGTTCCGATAGCCAACCCCTGAGCATCCACAACTTGAAGAATGATTCCACTTCCTGATGATGTAAATCCAGGATCGGGTGTTCTTCTTCCAAAGTCTCCAGTCGGTTGAGAACTCTTTCCACCAGCGGATTTCCCGATGCGCGCATCCTGGGAAACAGCGATTCCTCTTCATCGAGCTCATGTTTTGGCGCAGTATCGCGGAAATATTTCAGCGCCGTCTCCACGACTCGCTGTTGTTCCGGATTCAGCTCATTCCCGAAACATTGTCTGGATACGGTGATCAGTACATACAGGAAACGTTCGATCCTGCGATGACAGTCACTTAACAACGTCAGAGATTCGCCGATCTTGTGATGCTTGGTTCCAATCTTTACCGGCATTCTTAGACCCCCAAACCACAGTTGGGACATGCACATTCCTTGCCAGGCCTGAAACCTGATGCGGCTTTGGCAGTCCTAACCTCTTCAAAATACCTTCCATCAAACACCAGTGCGTGAACGCAGATTGAAGCAGGTTCAGACCGACAAAAGCTGTAAACAGATGCCAGTAGGGATTTACTGTGTAACCGAGCGTCAGACTGATCAAGATAAAAGCGCCTGCAATCGCGCGAATCATGTATTCCAGGGTCATAATACCTCTCCTTCCGGAAGATCCTTTCCGGAAATGCGTTCCTGCGGCGGTACAGCGCGGGAAATCTCGCGATGTCGCAGCAAATAACAAAACACAGGAACTGCCATTCTTGAAAGCAATAACGATGCCACTTCACCGGCCATCAAAGAAACGGCAAGCCCCTGAAAGATCGGATCAAACAATATGACCGCGGAACCAACGATCACAGCCGCCGCAGTCAACGCCATCGGACGGAACCGGACCGCGCCCGCATCCACGACGGCCTCCGGCAGCGGCATTCCCTGTTCCAGACGAAGTTCGATAAAGTCCACAAGAATAATGGAATTGCGAACTACAATTCCTGCGCCTGCAATAAATCCGATCATCGATGTCGCTGTGAAGAATGCTCCCAGCAACGCGTGAGCTGGAAAGATCCCGACAAGCGAAAATGGGATCGCCGCCATGATAACAAACGGCGTACTGAATGACTGAAACCACGAAACCACAATGATGTAGATCAAAATCAGCACAATCGCAAAGGCCATCCCTAGATCGCGAAAAACCTCGTACGTGACGTGCCACTCACCGTCCCACTTCATGGAATATACAGACGCGCTGAAAGGCTGGTGTGCAGAAAATTGCTCGAACGCAAGTTTTTCCTTTTCCATCTGTTTTGAGATCTCTTTCTTCAGCTTCAGAATTGCATACACAGGGCTTTCTTCTTTACCCGCTACATCTCCCGTCACATAAACAACGGGCATCAAATTCTTGTGATAAATGCTCTGTTCCGACGTCACACTCTCCACTCGCCCCAATTCTGCAAGAGGGATCAAGTTCCCACCTGTGGAACGGACTTTCAGCCTGAGCAGACTGTCGATGCTAGAACGCTGCGCTCTGGGAACTTCTACAACGACACGCACATCTTCCGGTTCTTTTGTGCGGTGGAACAACCCGGCGGTCCGGGGTGTCAATGCCAGCTCCATCGTTTCCGCAATGTCGCGCGCGCTGACTCCCAGCAGCGCCGCTTTTCCTTTATCCATAACAAAGCGATAACCTGGACTTTGCTCTTCGACATAAGAATCAACATCTACCACGCTGTCTGTTTTGCGAAAAATCGCTTCGATCTGCTTTGCGATCTTGATCTGCTTCGAATAATCAGGGCCGTAGATCTCTGCGACCAGAGTTTGAAGTACGGGAGGGCCGGGGGGGACTTCCGCGATCTTAATATTCGCGTTGTAAAGCGCGGCGATCTTGTCCAAAGGTTCGCGTATACTGGTCGCGATTTCGTGGCTTTGTCTTGAGCGATCATGCTTTCCAACAAGATTGACCTGAATGTCGGCTACATTGGCCCCCCGTCGCAGGAAATAGTGCCGGACCAGCCCATTAAAATTGTAGGGCGAGGCAGTCCCGACATATGTCTGATAGTTTACGACCTCAGGCACGCTTGGCAGGAACGAAGCGATATGCATCGTCGCACGCGCGGTTTGTTCCAGAGTCGTCCCTTCCGGCATGTCGATAATCACCTGCATTTCGCTCTTGTTATCAAACGGCAGCATCTTCACCGTCACCGCTTTGAAATAGACCAGGCTAAATGACACAAGCAGCAGCGCGACGATCGTGATCAGGAACCTTCTGCGAGCGCGCGGGTCTTGAATCAGATTGTTCATCACACGACGATAAATTTGTGTCAACTTCCCTTCCTGCGAATCGTGATGTCCACTACGTTCCTGAAGCAATCGCACTGCAGCCCAGGGGGTGACGACAAACGCGACCATCAGCGAGAAGAGCATCGCCGCGCTGGCGCCGATCGGAATGGGACGCATGTACGGCCCCATCAACCCTCCAACAAAAGCCATCGGCAAAATCGCCGCAATCACAGCCAGGGTTGCAAGTACAGTTGGATTCCCAACTTCATCAACGGCTTCCGCAGCCACTTCACTGAACGGACGTCCCGCGTTTTGTGGAAGATTCCGGTGACGCACAATGTTTTCCACAACGACAATCGCGTCATCCACCAGAATGCCGATCGAAAAGATGAGCGCAAAAAGCGTGATCCTGTTCAACGTATAACCGTACAAATAAAAGACGGTAAGTGTAAGCGCCAGAGTCACAGGAATCGCAACAGCAACGACCATCGCCTCCCTCCGGCCCAGAGCAAAAGCGATCAAGATCGTGACAGATACAACCGCAATCATCATGTGAAACAACAGCTCGTTTGATTTCTCCTGCGCTGTCTCCCCGTAATGCCGGGTGATCGTGATCTCAATGCCCGCAGGAATCACGCTGCGTTTCCATTCTTCCACATGTTTCAGAACGCTTTCCGCGATCGTTACTGCATTCTTATTTTTTCGCTTGGCAACAGTGATCGTGACAGCACTCGACTCGCTGTCTTTGTGAGAGCGGTCCCAAAAGAAAACATAGTCGCCCGGCTCTTCTGAAGTATCTTCTATGATGGCGACATTCCGTAGATAGACGGGGCGATCTTCGAAACTGCCCACGATCAGACTGCCGAGATCTTCCGGCGAGGCTACGAACCCGGAGGTTTCCACAAAATACCGTTGATTTCCGGATGAAAATTCACCGCTGCGCGTCTGATAATTGGCGGCGGACAGAACGGGAAGAACTTGCAAAGCGGAAATCTGATACGTCTCCAGTTTGTCGGGCTGGAGCTTCACGGAGAGGATCCGTCTGCTCCCACCGATGATGCGCGCCTCGGATACGTCAGGAGTCTGTTTGATCTCAGTTGTCAGGGCTGCGGCTACCTTTCTCAGCTGGGCAGTATCATAGGTATCGCTCCAGAGTGTCAGCGCAAGGATTGGAACGTCATCAATCGAGCGAGGTTTCACAAGAGGCAACGAAGCCCCAGGAGGAATCAGATCAAAATTTCCCTGCAGCTTCTGGTTCAATCTCACCAGGCTTTTTTCTTCATCCTGTCCAACAGTAAATCGCACAACTGCCATAGCAGATCCGGGAGAGGAGGTTGAGTAGATATATTCGACGCCGGGAATTTCCCAGAGCAGCTTTTCCATCGGACGTGTTACGCGTTCTTCCACCTCCTTTGCGGAGGCCCCCGGCATTTGCACAAAGACGTCGATCACCGGAACGATGATTTGCGGTTCTTCCTCGCGTGGAAGAGCGAATACTGCGATCAGTCCCAGGATCAGCGACGCAAAAATGATCAGCGGCGTAAGTTTTGAATGCAGAAACGACGCGGCCAGCTTCCCTGTAGGTCCGAGCGACCTCATGGATCGCCCTCAAGAAGTCCAATGGTTTCCCCTCCATTCAGTCCGGACAGAATTTCCACTTTTCCGTCGTCTTTACGCCCCGATTTCACAAGAATCCTGCGCCAATCGCTTCCCTGTTGGACAACGACCGTTTCTACGTCATTCTTGGAGCTTAGAAACTCCGCCGGAATCCAGAGAGTGCTTAGGCCTGGCTGTTCCAGCGAAATGGTTCCCGCAAGACCGCTTCGGAGCTGAGGGTGAGACTCCAGATCCGCCTTGATTTGGAAGGTCCTTGTGTTTGCATCCAGAGAGGGGCTGACTTCCGCGATCGTGGCTGCAACCGGCTGTTCCCCAATCGTTGAAATTCTAACCTTCAGCCGATTTGTTTTTGAAACGGCGGAAAGCAACGCTCCTTCCACAGAAAAAAAGAACTGATACCGGGATGGATTCTCCAGTGATACAAGCGTCTGGCCCGATCCGACAAACGCTCCCTGCTGTGCCGGAACCGATGTCACGATCCCGCTGAATGGAGCAACTACACGGATATATTCCGAAGCCGCCGACAGGTCCGCGCGTTCCGCGTCCACCTGTCTGGATCTCGATTCGATCTGCGACAACCGCTCTTCCGCTGCCTGCCATCCTGCCTCCGCGGCCTTCGTTTTGCTCTGCGCCTCTTCAAACTCTTGCAGGCTTGCGGATTTCTTTTCATAGAGTGAACGAATTCGTTCGAACGTATTCGAGGCCAGTTCTTTTTGCGCTTCCGCCGACTCCAGCTGATGGCGCGCCTCCCGCACCGCCTGATCCGCTTCAGCCTTAGCCGCCTCCAGCTTGGAGGTTTGAGCATCCAGACTCCGGTCGTCCATCAATACCAGCAGATCTCCTTTCTGGACTTTCTGCCCTGCCGCAGCCTGGACGCGCCGGACAAAACCAGGGGACCGGCTTGCCAGATTGGCGACATCGGCGGCACGCACAGTCCCGGCAACTTCAGTCATCAGCGTAGCTTTCTCCACAACCACAGTGCGAGTTGGCTGGAAGCCCGCAACCGCTGATCTCGGCGCTTCCTGTCTTCCGCAGGCCAGCAAAAAAAACAAAAATCCGGGAATCATGTATTTTTTCATGGAAATTCACTCAATATGTCATCCGGTTTTCCAGCAGCCATGAGCAATGCTGCATATGCAACACGTAATTCGTATAGATTTTGCGACACCATCAAGCGTGTTTCGCTGTAAGCGGTTTCGGATTGCAGCGAATCCTGGATCGTAACCAGACCGGCCGTGTAACGGTCCGCGTAGATGCGTTTGTTTTCTGCGGCTTGATCCAGCGTTGCGGCGGCCACTTTCCACTTTTCCTTTGCGCCCTGGAATGTGAAATATGCCGACTGCAGTTGTAACCACAAACCACCCTGAATCTCCCGTTCTTTTTCAGCGGCGCGCTCTGTATTGAGCTTGGCGCCCGAATAGCCGGACGAATCGGCAAAACCTCGAAACAAATTCCAGCGAAGCTCCAAACCTGCTCCCCAGTTTTCTCCGGTGTAATCGAGAGATGTTCCATGCCATTCGTACGCAGACCAGGCTTGAACGGAAGGGAAAAATGCGGAACGCTGCAAGCCGGCCTGAGCTTCCGCCTGTTTTCGCATTTGTACCGCAGCTCTCCATTCCGGCCGGTTCGTCATCATCTGCTCTTTCCACAATTGCAGTTCCCGCTCCGGAAATTCTCTCGCCGCCAATTCTTCCACATCAATCTCGGACACCAGATCCTGACCGATCAGTTCCTCCAGAGCAGCGATCGCGAGCAGCTTCCGATTCGCGGCATCCACCTGTTCCTGACGCCTTCTGGCCACAAACACTTCCGCGGAAAGCATGTCCGTCTGCACACTCATTCCTGCCTGCACCCTGTCCTTTGCCTGATCCAGCCGCGATTGAGCGCTCTGGACTGCATCCTCCGCTGTTTCGATTCCCTGCTGAGCCAGAGAGACGGCATAATAGCGTCTTACCAGTTCTTCCAACAAACCTGCGCGAAGACCCTCCTCTTGCAGCTTTGCGATATCGTAGGAGACTCTAGCGGAGCTCACCTGACTTTGTCTTCTACCAAAATCGTAAAGCAGCCATCCAAGCTGAAACTTCGAAGTGACGTCGGAGACCGGAGCCGGTCGATTCAATGAATCAATCGCAAAGTTTGCTTCGGTGAAGCGTTGCTGATTGAGTAGGGTCCCGAAGACATAAACGGGATTGTTTGAACGATTCCATCCCTGAATGAAGTCGATCGCAGGAAGATACGAAGCTCGCGATTGGCTCCATTGCTTCTCGGCAATCTGACGTTCGATCATCCTTTGAGCCAAAAGCGGGCTTTTCTCGAACATCAGGGTCGCGGCGCCCCTAAAGGTAATCTCCTCACAAAACAAGATCCCGCCTGTCGCGATAATCAGGAATGCAATCCGAAAGACCGTAGCAAATTGTCGCATAAGAATTCTCACATACTGTGCAAATTATACGCCACGTTTTCGGGTCAGATCATCGATCCATATCCATGACATCCTGTCAGTGTAATTGTAATTTCGGCAGCCCGGGGCAACGAACCCCCGTCTGCAATAGATGGCACTCGCTTTGCATCTTCCCGGCAGAGGAGGCGATTATGCAACTTTACAAGAAGATTCTGTGCCCTGTCGATTTTTCCGAGTTCTCGGCCCTCGCACTTCGATATGCGGCAGCCCTCGCAAAGGAAAACGATGCGCTACTCCTGGTTCACCATTCTCTACCTGACTTGAGCCAGGCACTCGGATACCTGGAGCCGGCAGCAATCCTGACTGCAAGAGACGCGATGCAATCCAATACGGACTCAAGACTGAGGGAGTTCGTTGCCGGAATCGTGCCCCAGGGAATCCGTGTCATTCGTCAAACCGGAACTGTAAACGCTTCCGAAGCGATACCGCGCATTGCCCTGGAACAGAACTTTGACCTGATTGTCATGGGAACTCATGGGCACACAGGCTATGAGCGCTTTTTTGTAGGTTCCACGACAAACAAGGTGCTGCACAAATCCTCTGTGCCGGTGCTGACTGTATGCAAGCCAAGCCACAATTTTGTAGAAAAGGATCCGAATGATCCTATTCGCATCAGCCGGATTATTTGCGCGCTGGATCTGGAACCGAACAATATCGCAATCGCGGAGCGTGCCCTCGCGATCGCGCGCAGTTACCAATCCACAATCTTCTTTCTGCATGTTGCGCCGGAAAAGGAAGGGCTGGTTGATCTGGATGAAGAGGACAAGTCCGTGGGGATTATGAAGGAACTTGTCGGCAATGCCCCGGAAGATTGGTGCACTGTTCATTACTTGCTCAGAACAGGTGAGCCTGCCCGGGAAATCATGAATGCCTTGACCGATAGCAACGCCGACCTCCTCGTAATGGGACATCACACTCGAAAGCCGATTGAAGAAGTTTTTCTGGGGAGCGTCGCTAAGAAACTCGTCACAGATGCACCCTGTCCCGTTCTTGTTGTTAGAACAGTTCATGATGCGGTCATCCACAACGTGGTTTTGATCTGACAGGAGAGGACAACGTGAGCGACACAGAAAAGGCCATTACGGTTCTGAATGGTCTGATTGAAACGTGCAAAGATGGTGAAAACGGATATCGTGAAGCTTCAGAAGCTGTGTCCAGCGCTTTTCATCGTATGCTTCTGCAAGAGTATTCCCGCCATCGGGGCAATTTTGCCGCAGAATTACAAAGAGTAGTCCGGACGCTCGGCGGCGATCCGGATCGAAAAGGTAGTATTACGGGAACAATCCATCGCGGCTGGATGAATCTGAAAATCGCGATCGCACGCAAGCACGATCCAGCGGTGATCGCGGAATGTGAACGCGGGGAAGAAGCGGCCTTGAAGAACTACCATCATGCGCTTCAAATAGCCTGGCCGGAAGAAATACGAACGATCTTGGAAAAACAGCTGGAACAGATTCAAGCAACACGCGCTCGAGTCCGCGCCATAGCGGAATAGTGGTAGGAGCCCTTGTGGGCGCCATCTTTGCGCGGAACGGGACAAGAGTTGGCCCTACCACACTTCGATCATATCCCCTACAATAGAAGTCTATGCGTACGAATTTCTCCAATCCAAAGGTCTCCTTTCTTCGATATGAAATCCGGGAAATTGTTGATGTTGTGCAGAGGCTTAAAGAAATCGATCCCGGATTCAAAGTCATCGGTGAAAATATCGGTGATCCGATTGTAAAGGGTTGGCGAGTCCCTGCGTTTGTCAAACAACTGATCGTTGAGGAAATCCAGCGCGAAGGAGACGCTGTTTTCGGCTACTCGCATTCGCGTGGAAATCCGGAGGTTCGAAAGTGGGTCGCACGACTCTCCCAAAAGCTATTCCCTTCTTCCACACTGGACTATGAATACGTACTCTTTACGAATGGATTGGGCGCCGCCATTTCCGCGCTTTACAACATGGTTCCGCAAGGATCGCGAATGATTCAGCCGGCGCCGACCTATCCTTCGCATGCATCGATGGAATCGTTTGAATCCGGAGCCGAGCCGCTTTTCTACAAACTCGATCCGTTTCGCAATTGGGAACCCGATCTGGATCATCTGGAATCCCAGATCAGATCCAATCCACAGATTGCGGGGATCACAATGATCAACCCGAATAATCCAACCGGCGCCGTGTATGCGAGAGAGGTGCTGGAAGAAATCACCGGCCTGGCGGAGAGGTATCAGTTGATGATTCTTTCCGATGAAATCTACTTCCGCATGGTTTATAACAATCACAAGTTTGTATCCATGGTGGAGGTCGCCGGCAAGCGTGTTCCGTTGATTGTACTGCGTGGTTTGTCCAAAGATGTTCCCTGGCCGGGTGGGCGCTGCGGTTGGGTTGAGTTTCACAATGTGGATCTCGATGAGGGTTATCGCAGCTACTGTGATGCCGTCAAAAAACGGATCTTGCTGGAAGTTTGTTCCGTGCATCTTCCGCAGGCGATTACTCCACGTTTGTATGATCATCCGGAGTTTCCTGCATGGAACCGTGAATACAACGCAGAGTTGGAGAAGATCTCAAATTCGATCGCAGTTCGTCTGGAATCGATCGAGTCGCTCATGGTAAATCGGGCGAATGGAGCCTTCTACATGATGCCGCTGTTCCGCGAAGGTGCGCTGAATGATCGCCAGACTCTTCGGATTGAGAATCCTGAAATCCGGAAGTATGTCGAACAAGAAGTCGGCAGACCGGGAGTGGCGCCGGACAAGCGATTCGCTTTTTACCTGCTGGCCGCCACCGGGATCTGCGTCGTTCCGGCAAGCGGATTCTATTCAGACTATCCGGGGTTCCGCATCACTACACTGGAACGGAATGAGAAAATCCGCAACAGCACCTATTCACGATTGACCGAAGCAATCCGCGAATACCTCCGCTAAGAATTTTGGAGATGCGGGGCCTCCGTGCCCCGCAGAAAGTGAACTCACACTTGACCGCGGGCAGGGACGCCCGCTGACTCCAAAGTGGAAAAAAACTGGTTAGCTTTATCTTCGGAATTTGGGTGGACGTTTTTGCAGAAACGCTTTCACACCTTCGACCAGATCCGGGCTTTGAATCAGTTCCGATCGATACACTTCTTCGCTTCTTCTCAGGGCGTCCTCGAAATCAAAACCATCTGAGTGTCGCATTGCCTTTTTGAGTGCTTGCAGCGCATCGTGGCTGTATGAAGAAAATTTTCCGATAAACTTTGAAACAAATTCTTCCCGATCATGATCCGGGAATACATGATCGATCAACCCGAGTTCCAGCGCGCGTTCGGCTCTCAATGTTTCACCGCAAATCAGCAGTTCTATCGCCCGCCGGCCGATCATCCGCGGCAGCAACGCCGCAGCAACCGGCGGAAAACAGGCAAGCCGAATTTCCGGAAATCCAAACTGAGTATTCTGTCCCGCAATCAGAAGATCGCAGCATAAGGCGAGCTCAAGCCCGCCCCCCAGCGCGTATCCGTTCAAGACGCAAACGGCAATTCCAGGAAAATGATACAGCTTACGAATCACTTCATGAAACCGGCTCAGCATCTCAGGAACCAGATCCGGGGTATGAATCTTGATATCTACCCCCAAAGAGAAATGCGGGAGCGTGGAGGAGATTATAAGAATCGCGCAGGATTCTGCCTGCTCCAGAACCCACGAAAGCTCATCCATCAAATCGAAGTCAATGATGTTGGAGGGCGCCCTGTGGATCTCCAGCCAGCCAATGCGGTTGGCCATAAGAAAATTCACATGTTGGAGATCAGCCATGCAATCTATTTTACTGCTCCAGTTTACTGCTCCAGCAAGCTTCGCAGCATCCAGGCGGCCTTCTCGTGAACCTGCATTCTCTGAGTTAAGAGATCTGCCGTAGGTTCATCATGAGATCGATCCACAACCGGAAAAACCGATCGAGCAGTTCGAACCACTGCTTCCTGACCATCCAGCAGCTGACGAATCATCGATTTCGCGTCCGGCACACCTGTTTCCTCTTTGATCGATGCCATCCTTTCAAAATCGCTGAAGCTGCCAGGGGCGGGAAATCCGAGCGCTCGAATTCTTTCTGCAATCAGATCCACGGCCATTGCGAGTTCGGTGTATTGCCGTTCAAACATCAGATGGAGCGTTTCAAACATCGGCCCGGTAACGTTCCAGTGAAAATTGTGGGTTTTTAGATAAAGCGTGTACGTATCCGCCAGAAGCCTGGCAAGCCCGTCCGCGATCTGTTTTCTGTCCTTCTCTTTGATGCCAATATTGATAGCCATTGACTGTTCCTCCCGAATTTCAAAGATAGTATCGTCCCCTCTGTTTGATTAGTCCAAGCGATTATTATTATACTACTGATAGGTACAACTTATGAAGATTTCATGGCTTACTTTGCGCGACCTGGAATATCTGGTCGAAGTAGCGCGTCACTTGCATTTTGGCAAGGCAGCAGAGGCCTGTCATGTCAGCCAACCCGCTCTGAGCGCTCAGATTAGAAAAGTGGAGAAGTTCCTGGGATTCAGTGTTTTTGAGCGAACAAACCGCAAGGTAGCCCTGACGTCAAAAGGGCGGCATATAGCCCAACAGGCTCGCGTTGTCCTGGAAGAAGCGCAGAAAATGCTGACTGCGACCGGTGATCTCCATTCGCCCGAGCCGCTTCGTATGGGAATCATCACAACACTCGGCCCGTATTACGTCCCGCATTTTCTACCGAAGATACGCAAAGCGTTTCCACATACGCAGCTCATCCTTAGGGAAGGCCTCACAGCACAGCTTCTGGATGAGCTCAAATCGGGATCGCTCGATGTTGTGTTGATTGCTGCAAAAACATTTGACGAAGCGGGATTGCGCGTACTCCCGCTTTTTAATGAGCCCTTTATTCTGGCCGTACCCAAACAGCACCCGCTGGCAAACAAAAAATCGATACGTCCTGGAGATCTCAAGGCTTCGGAGATGGTTCTTCTGGAAGACGGACATTGTCTTCGCAATCAGGTTCTGGAGATTTGCCCGCGAAACCGGCGCGGGAGTGTCCACCAGTATCACGCAACCACTGTTGAAACCCTCAAAGCCCTGGTTGCAAGCGGACTGGGATATACTCTGATCCCTTTCCTAGCCGTGGACAAACCCAATCGCTTACGTGGTTTGCTCAGCTACCGAAAGTTGGAAACAGAAATCGGCAGAAATATCGTGATGGTATGCCGGGACCGGTATCCCGCAATGAAAATCATCGAAGAACTGGCAAACCTGCTGCACTCCGATCCCCCCGTTCCTCTGCCGATCTCGCGGTGAATCCTGAAATTTGATTTTTGATATTGACTGCTTGATGATGGCTCCAGGAGGACTCATGAAAACTAACCGAGCGCAGAATGCGCGGAGAGTAAAATAATATTCCGCGCTCTCAGCGCCCTCCGCGTTGAATTTCCTGTTCAATGCTGATGATCTGATGTCATGTGCAGAAACATCAAAAAACTCAGACGCGCGGGAAAAGTTCCTACAGACGCGGAGATGCGCGATGCCGCTTTGCAATTCGTACGTAAGATCAGCGGTTATCGAGTGCCGTCACAAACCAATCAAGAAGCGTTCGAGAAAGCTGTATCCGATGTGACAGATGCGGCGCGTGATCTATTTCACCGGCTTGGACGTAAATCAGCTGATTGATTGCGGCGCGCTATTCAAAACTTCCGCTTACACCCTGGAACCCGCGCATCGCCTGCTTGCCCAGCCACTTCACAACTCGAACAGTGTCATAGCAATACGAAAGAATGTAGTTGCACGTAGAGAGGCAGTGCTGTGAACATTCTTTCTTCATTTCCGTGAGCTGGTTGTTTTCAAACTTGTGGCTCCCGACGGTTCCCCAGTCATAAGTCGCCGAATACATGGGGAAGCAAGGCGCGAGCGTTCCGTCTGTGCGAATGATGCACGAATTCTGACCGGCGCGGCAGGGCCATGCATCCACATGACCGCGCATCAGTTTCTTCATTTCCTTCAGATGGAAAACAGGATTCGGCATCTTGTAACCGGCTTTGTGCCGATCGATCACCCAATCGATCAGAGCATCGACTTTTGGATAGTCTTCCGGCAGAAGATATGTTGTATTTCCGTCCAGGTGTTTGAAGTGATCCTGCTGTGTCATCGGAGCTTCATTGATGTGGTAATCCGTGGCAATGTCGTTGTCGGAGGCGATTTGCGTCAGCTCCTTCACATCATCCTGGTTTATGTGCGTGATGTTGATGTTGATCATCGCGGTGTAGCCGTAGTACTTCTTCCTTTTCACCATATAGTCGAAGTACGGGCGAATCCGGTTGAGCGCCTTCGGAAGCCCGGGCCTTTCATTCACGCAATCGATCGCGAGATTGATATTGGCAACTCCGCCATCACCGAGCTTATCGAGCACTTCCGGTTTCATCAATCTCCCGTTGGTTGGAAGATAGACGAAGAAGTCCTTCTTGGAGGCGTAGTAGACGATCTTGTGGATGAAATCAGGCCGGAGCAGAGGTTCCCCGCCCATTAATGCAAGAACCCGGCAACCGATCGAGTGCAGCCAATCGATCGATCTTCTGGCCGTATCCTCGGTCATCCCTCTTACCGTATTGTTGTACGACCAGCAGTAATGACAATCTACGTTGCATTTGAATTCCGTAAACAGATAGGCAATGATCGGACGCAGATCATTACTGTACCAGCGTGATTTGACGTAAGGAACTGCCCATCCTTTCAAGCCGCGGACCGCGTTCAACTTGTTGTATTGTTTGTCGGTATAATCGTCTCCCGGCGGACGCTGCGGATATACCGGATCCGGCAGCGCTAACAACTCACCGTTGGTTTGAAGCGCGGATCTTTTGCCCGCCTTCATCAGAGATTCATGAAGCTGTGTGTTGATTCTGTACTGTTCGTTATGAGTCTCGTTTACTTCTTGATTCTGATTGGCTTCCATATGCTCTCTCCTGTTCCGAAATAATAACACTCTTTTTTCGAGTTGCAATCTGAATATTCAGGACGATAGCCCATACTATTTGTGGCGAAATTATTGTACCCTATTCCCACTATGACCTTCCGGACAAGAAACATATTCCTTCTTGGAGGCTTCTTTCTGGTTCTGGGGTGGTCCGCTATCAGACCGCACGACTACTTTACCTGGTTCCTGGAGGTTTCACCCGCTCTCCTGGCCCTTACTCTTCTGATTCTTACGTACCGAAGATTTCAATTTAGCGGACTCGCTTATACCTTGATGTGGATGCATTCGCTCATTCTGATCGTCGGGGGTCATTACACTTATGCGGAGGTGCCGCTTTTCAACTGGATCCGGGACACCTTCGGCACAGCCAGAAACAGTTATGACGGTGTCGGACATTTCGCGCAAGGATTCTTTCCGGCGATCATCGCACGCGAAATTCTTCTGCGCACTTCCCCACTGCGAAAGGGCAAATGGCTTTCGTTTCTAGTCGTCTGTGTCTGTTTCGCTTTTAGCGCCTTTTACGAACTGATTGAATGGTGGGTCTCGATTGCTACCGGATCCGCCGGCGATGCGTTCCTGGGTACTCAGGGCGACATCTGGGATACACAGAAAGACATGGGACTCTGCCTGCTTGGATCGATCCTCTCGCTGCTCACGCTCAGCAAACTCCACGATAAATCGTTGGAACAGCCTAGCTCGTAGGGGCGAGGCTTGTCCTCGCCCGCACGGAATGGGCGACCACAAGGGTCGCCCCTACCACACCTCAAGAATTGAACTTGCCATAATGATATTACGATGATATCATTATGATATTCAGGAGGAAATTGTATGAGTAAGGAGAGGGAAATTCGCGTGTTGAGTGGCTGGTTCATGCTGCTTGTTGAACTGCTGCTGCTGGCCGGTGGGATCCGGCTGTTTGTTTACAGTGTGAGTGATCGGACGCTGGATCTATGGCCGTTTCTCGGTGCGATTGTCCTGATCGTGCTTTTCGCGTTGTTTGCGAACGGCTTTTTCACTTTGCAGCCAAATGAAGCCCGTGTTTTGATCCTGTTCGGTTCCTATCGCGGAACCGTTCGAAACGCTGGCTTTCACTGGACCAATCCTTTCAACTCAAAACCGAAGATCTCCTTGCGTTCGCGCAATTTGAACGGAGACCGGTTGAAAGTGAACGACAAGAGAGGCAATCCGATTGAGATCGCCGCAGTTGTTGTTTGGCGCATCAACGACACGGCGGAAGCGCTCTTCGATGTCGAAAACTACAGTGAATATGTACGCATCCAGAGCGAATCTGCGGTACGTCATCTGGCAAGCACGTATGCTTACGATCACGGCGAACAGCATGAAATCACATTGCGCAGCGGATTGGATGAAGTTTCCGCCAATCTTCGCAAGGAATTACAGGAGCGTCTCGACAAAGCGGGCGTTGTTGTTGAGGAAGCGCGACTTTCTCACCTTGCATACGCTCCTGAAATTGCCAGCGCGATGCTTCGCCGGCAGCAAGCGGAAGCCATCATCGCCGCCCGCCAGATGATCGTTCAGGGCGCTGTAGGAATGGTGGAAATGGCGCTGAAAGAGTTGTTTGAAAAGAATGTGGTTCATCTGGACGAAGAGCGGAAGGCTGCAATGGTCAGTAACCTGCTCGTGGTTCTGTGCGGCGAGTCAGAAGTCCATCCGGTTGTAAACGCGGGAACTCTCTACACATAAGGAGATGTGATGGGGCCGAAGAAGTCTTTCCTCTTGCGCATCGACGCGGAGCTATGGAAAGCGCTCGAGGATTGGGCCCAGGAAGAATTGCGCAGCGTGAACGGTCAAATCGAATATGTTCTGAAACAGGCTGTCAAGAAGAAATTTGGCGAACGAAAGCTGCCGGCAAAAGATAGAGACTAAAGTTGCTACTACGAACGTGCAAATGAGGCGACTTGCCGCGAAGCCGCCTCAGCCTGTTGGACGACCTCGCGAAACGCCGGCGTATTTCGTATCGGTAGAAATTCCTGACTGCTTTGCAGCAAAAGCGGATCACCCCAGCCGGATTTTGCAGCTCTTTGCAACGACATCAGCGCTTCATCCTTGTCCCCGGCCATGACGTGATAGACACCGAATTGAAAGTGAGCTTGGGCGTCGTTTCCCTCCCAGATCCAGTGAAAGTCATAGGTTTCTTTCTTCTCAAAAAGATCTTTCGCCTGACGAAAGTAATTCCTTGCGTCGTCCGGTTTGGACTGTCTGATTAACATTCTTGCTATCCCCAGCAGAATCCGAACAAGGTAATATCCCATACCCAATCCTTTTGGAAATCGCTCAATCAGATTACGTCCTTTCTGGTATCGCTCTTCCGCCTTTTCATATTCACCGCGTTCCGCATGAATATCTGCCAAACAGCATTCGCTCAATGACATAAATGCTTCCCGGTAAACGTGGTCCATTTCGTTCAGCTTCTTCAGGCTGTGGACATGGTATTCAAATCCTGATTCGAGCTGATGCTGGCGCATTCGCATCGTTCCCATGCACATGAAGGCGCCCAGAAATTTGACCCCTTCGTACTTTTCGGAATCCTCAATCGCCATGGCCTTTTCGAATAGTGGATCAGCCTCCTGGTACAACCCGTGATTCATGTAGATGCATGCCAGATTGAGATACGGTGTCTCGAAGTTGGGTTGCAGAAGGCTGGCTTTCTTGTAAAAGCGAATTGCTTCTCCATAAGAAGCCAACTTTGCTTCCATGTCGGCCTGAAGATGATATGCGGTAGCCAGAAAATAATGCGTTGTTCCATTTTGCGGATCTAAACGGATCCCCTCCAGTCCGGAACGAATCGCCTCTTCGTACTTGCTTTTTCGCATGTAGGCGTAGGCCAGCCACTGATAGGGATCAGCGAGATCGGGGTCCAAATCGCGCGCCTTTTGCAAATGCGAAATCGCGATATCAAGATCGCGCGGATCCGTGTGGGCGATAAACTTGAACGCGTAAATGCTTCCCAATCCGGAATACGCCAGCGCATACTTCGGATCGAGCTCAATTGCCTGCTCGAAGAGCTTCTGCGCGTCTTCGAAACTGGACTTTCCAAACAGAACAAACAAGCGGCGACCGCGGACGTACGCTTCATATGCGGGAAGCTGATCGGTTTCCGGTTTTTCAATCTTGTGGATTTCAGAGGTCGCAAGATCCAGATGCAAGGCTTCGATCAGGTGCTTGATAATCTCATCCTGCATTTTGAAGATATCGTCCATCGTGCCGTCGATTTTGGCAGACCCCAACATTTCACCAGTGGCGGATTCGATGAACCGGGCGGTGATGCGGATTGCGTTTCCCGCTTTTTGATATCCACCTGAAACAAGCCAGCGTGATCCGGTTGTCTGACCGATCCGGGCAGCTTCGTCATCCGCAATCTGACGACCGGCAGAGGCGCCGAGCGCCTTGAGTACTCGATCCCGGCTTGTCACCCTCAATGAAGCAAGTTTTTTCAAATCCACCGTGACAGTCTCCGCAATTCCGCCCGATAACCACTCTACTGAAGGATCACCGGTGATGTTCACGAAATCAATAACTGCCACGGATTTATCTTTACTTTCGGCTTTTTGCCTTTGCGGGGCGATCAACGAACCGGACTGAAGCGCTTCGATTGCACTGCGCACCTCCCTCGCTTGCTGGTACCGCAGCGCAGGCTCTTTTTCGAGGCATCGCTGAATGATAAATCTCAAACTAGAAGACACCGAAGCAGGAAGCGGTGCAACAGCGGCATTGATGATTGCAGAAGTCAGTTCATACGAAGTGCGCCCCTGAAAGGGAAGCGTTCCCGCAGCCATTTCGTACAGAACGACACCTAGCGCCCACACGTCGCTTGTGACCGCTGCCGGATTTCCCAGCAAGGTTTCCGGAGCGATGTAATGCAGTGTTCCTGCGATTGCCCCCGCCTGAGTCAACGTATTCACTGCCTGGGTCGGCTCCTCTTCGTGACCTTTGGTATCGTCATGGATCCGCTTCGCCAGGCCGAAATCTAGAACCTTCACTCGACCTTCGTTTGTAATCACTACATTCTGTGTTTTCAAATCACGATGAATGATCCCGCGATCGTGGGCATGAGCGACTGCATCCGCGATTTGAAGTCCATATCGTGTTACTGCCTCGAGAGGCATGCCGCCGGCTGGAATCAATTTGTTCAGAGGTTTCCCTTCGATAAATTCCATAACAATGTACAGATGCTCTTCCGCTTCACCGACTTCGTGTACCGTGCAAATATTCGGATGGTTCAAGGCGGAAGCCGACCGCGCTTCGCGAAAAACCCGCGCAGTGCCGGTATCATCGGAGCGAAATAGCTCATTCATGAGCTTCACCGCCACAGCGCGTTCGAGGCGTGTATCATACGCGCGATATACGACGCCCATCCCGCCGGCGCCAAGCTGCGCTTCAATCTTGTAATGGCCCAGCATCTTCCCGATCATGGTTACAGATTAAACCAATTTGTGGCCTTTGTGTCTTTGTGGTGAATTCCCTGCGGCTTTGCGTCTTTGCGAGAAATCCTACGCGGATTCGGCGGCTTCGATGATCCTGACAAAAGCGTCCACTTTCAGGCTGGCGCCGCCTACCAGAGCTCCATCAATCTCCGGCTCGCGTATGAAGCTCTCGATGTTTTCGGCAGTCACGCTTCCGCCGTATAGAATGCGAACAGAGTCCGCCACTTCATTCCCAAACATTTCCGAGATTACGGAACGGATCATACTATGCACTTCTACAGCATCCCCGGGTGTCGCGGCCTGCCCTGTTCCAATTGCCCAGATCGGCTCATATGCAGCCGTAAGCTTTGAGACTTGATCCGAAGAGAATCCTTTCAAGCCATTTCGGATCTGTTGCTTCGAACTTGCCAGAGCCCTGCCCTTTTGACGCTGCTCTAAAGTCTCGCCGACGCAAACAATTGGAAGCAGATTGTTTCGAAGAGCTGCGTGAACTTTTCGGTTCACATCCTGGCTGGATTCCTTGAAATATTGCCGCCGCTCCGAGTGACCGATGATGACATATGTACAGCCCAGATCCTTCAACATCAGTCCCGAGATTTCTCCGGTATAGGCGCCCTTGTCTTCCCAGTAAATGTTCTGTCCGCCAAGTTTGATTTTCGAATTCTTTAGTTGCTCGCTCGCAGTTTGGAGATTTGTAAACGGCGGCGCCACCATGATGGTAGTTTTCTCAATGGCTTGAGTTCTATCGATCAGAGCCTGTATCAGCGACGCAGTTTCGGCAAGGCCGGTATTCATCTTCCAGTTGCCGGCAATAAATTTTCTTCGCATAGATTCTATTGATCCGTAAGAACCGCGATTCCGGGCAACTCTTTGCCGGAGAGGAACTCGAGACTCGCACCGCCTCCGGTAGAAATGTGAGTCATTCGATCTGCCACTCCACACTTTTCAACGGCGGAAACAGAATCCCCTCCGCCGATGATTGTGGTTGCGTCAATCGAGGCCAGAGTGCGCGCAATTGCGTTGGTGCCTTCAGCAAACGCGTCAATCTCAAAAAAGCCCATAGGGCCGTTCCAGAGAACCGTCTTCGCCTGTTTCAAAATGCCGGAAAATGTTTCCCGTGTTGCCGGCCCGATATCCAGCCCCATCCAGCCGTCAAACGATTCACCTGTTTTTGCAATCCGCGTAGGAACATCTTCTTTCGGCTCCGGCGCAAGAACGTGATCCTGCGGCAGCTCGATCTTCGAATTCTTTAGTAACTGGTTCGCGAGATCCAGTTTGTCCGTTTCACAGAGAGACTTGCCGATATCTTTTCCCTGCGCTTTCAAAAACGTGTAGGCCATTGCGCCACCGATCAAAAGCCGATCGACGCGAGCAAGCAGACTTTGAATCACTTCGATCTTGTCGCTGATCTTAGCACCACCCAGGACTGCGATAAACGGCTGTTCCGGATGTTTCAGCAGCCCGCCCAGATACTGCAGCTCTTTTTCCATCAAGAAACCTGCCGCGCGTTTTTCGAAGTTGCGCGCCATCCCGACCATCGAAGCATCCTCCCGATGAGCGGTGCCAAATGCGTCACTGATATACACTTCCGCAAGCCGGGCAAGCTGTTTCGAAAATTCGGGATTACCCTTCTTTTCGCCTGGATGGAAACGCAGGTTCTCCAGAAGCAGCACATCTCCTTTCTGCATATGACCGGAAAGTGTTTGGGCCTCTGGCCCGACAATATCAGATGCGATTTTTACCTCTATTTTTAGAAGCTCGCTCAGCCGCTTCGCCACCGGCTTCATGCTGTACTTCTCTTCCGGTTTGTCTTTCGGACGTCCCAGATGCGAAGCAAGGATCACTTTTGCGCCGTGATTGAGAGCGTACTGAATTGTCGGAAGAGCGGCGCGAATCCGCGTATCGTCTTCGATTTCGCCTTTCTCGTTGAGAGGAACGTTGAAATCGACGCGAATGAAAACTCGTTTGTTATCGAGTTCCAGATCGCGGATGGTCAGCTTGCTCATAGAGACTTTGCAACAAGCCGAATCAAATCGCGCAATCTGCAGGAATATCCCCACTCATTGTCGTACCAGGCAAGCACCTTCGCAAAGTTTCCGTCCATGATCGCGGTATAAGGGCCATCCACAATGGATGAATGTGAGTTTCCACGAAAATCAATCGAAACGAGCTCCTCCTCCGTGTAATCGAGGATTCCTTTCATGTAAGAGCCAGCTGCTTCCTGGAACGCATTGTTGATTTCAGCTTCGCTGGTGCTCTTCTTCAGTTCCATAACGAAATCAGTAAGTGAGACGTTGGGAGTCGGAACGCGGACCGAAATGCCGTCGAGTTTTCCTTTTAGATCCGGAAGCACTTCGCCGACTGCTGACGCTGCTCCCGTAGTTGTGGGAATCATGGAGAGAGCGGCGGAACGCGCGCGCCTTAAATCCTTGTGCGGAAGATCCAGCAAACGCTGATCGTTCGTGTACGAGTGAATGGTTGTCATGTAACCACGCACGATCCCAAACTTCTGATGCAACACCCGTGCAACGGTCGCAAGACAGTTCGTAGTGCAGGAAGCATTGGAGATGACGTGATGTTTGGACGGATCGTAAGTAGATTCGTTTACGCCCAGACAAATTGTAGCATCCGGCTCTTTTGCGGGAGCAGAAATCAAGACTTTTTTTGCTCCACCGTCAAGATGCTTCGCTGCATCGGAACGTTTTGTAAAAAGACCAGTGCTTTCTACAACAATGTCGACACCCAGATCTTTCCAGGGTAGTTTCGAAGGATCTTTTTCTGCAAGAACCTTGAACTCGTCTCCTGCAACAACAATCGATTTATCTTTTGCTTCGATTTTCTGGGAAAGATTACCCAGAATCGAATCGTATTTCAGCAGATGAGCCAGCGTTTTTGTATCGGTAATATCATTTACCGCGACAAAATCGAGGTCCTTGTGCCCCAGCGAACAGCGCATAAGATTTCGGCCGATGCGTCCAAATCCATTAATTCCAATTTTAATTCCCATACTTCTCCTCCATGATTGAGTGTGGCGTGGCTCCCCTAGTATAAGAAAACAAGTCGCTCAAGTAAAATACCAATAGAACGTGAAAAATATCAAAAATCAAAGATCAAAAATCAAATAAACAGAAATCAGTAAGCAAAAAACTCGGCAGCCTATTTGCACTTCGGGAGCTGTTGTGCTGGACAGGACGGGCGCAGAATGCGCACGAATCTGTCCTTGAACCAACAATACGGTTCATTGCTTATTGGATTATGTTTATTTGATTTTTGATATTTGATTTTTGATATTGTCGTAATATTCTGCGAGTTTCAGATCTTCTGGATCTGTGACTTTGATGTTTTGCTTTTCTCCGGGAACAACAAAAACGGGAAATCCTGATTGCTCCACCATCATCGCTTCGTCTGTTGGATCATGCGATGGAACTTGATCATAAGCCCGCTTCAACACCTCATACCGAAAGCATTGCGGCGTCTGAGCCAGCGCAAGATCCTCTCTGGACACGGTCTCCAGAATCGCGTCATTCTTGATCTTCTTCACCGTTTCGCCTATAGGAGTCACGGGGATAGCTGATCCTTTATCGATTGCGGTTTCAAGAACCAGTCGTAAAAGAAAGGAAGACAGCAGCGGACGCGCGGCATCGTGAATCAACACGATGTCGTTCTCCTGAGCATTACGAATCGATTCAAATCCGTTTCGAACAGAGCGGTATCGCGTCTCGCCTCCTACAACGATCCGCACTTTGTGAAATTGTTCCAGTTCGATGATCATCCGGTAAGGTTCTTCCCTTTCGTCAATGGGAATCACCAGAATTACTTCATCAATCTGCTGTTCCTGATGAAATGGCAAAATGCTGTAGGCAAGCATCGGCTTCCCTTTCATCGGACACAACTGCTTCGGGACGGAGTTGTGAAACCGCTTTCCTTTGCCGCCGGCTGCAATGATAGCAATGTTCATGAGATCATGCCTTCTGTCTTGATTCTTCCACCCTCCTTCTAAGAGGAAGAAGAAGGGCTTGAAGAGAAAGGCCGATATTCGCATTGATCTTCAGGATCGCCTCGCGCGTTTCCAGAAGATCCTCATAAAATGTTTGCAACGTGGAACGATCCACGGCAGCAGCCAGGTTTTGGAGCTTCCTCTGCAAGTCCTGATGGATCAAAGCTGCGCGGTCCGATTCCTTCAACAACATCAAATCGCGGACAAGCTCTTCGAATACCAAAAGGCGTTCCGCCATTTCGGTGCGATCGACCGCAATGCCTTTCGTCGCATCCAGAAGTACCGAGTAACTTTTTGTCAGTAATGCAGCCTCCAAAGCTGTAAACACTTTATCCCTCACCTCTCTGTACTGATCCGCGTTTAGGGTCAGCGCTCGCGAAAGAGATCCGTGACTGTAAGGTGCAAGCGCCGCGGCTTCCTCTTCGGTGCACTCGTGCTTTTCTACAAGCCATTTTTGAACCAGATTTACCGGCAAGGGTTGAAACGAGAAAGCCTGACACCGCGAACGGATCGTGGGGAGCAGGACGTCGGGAGTCTCTGAAATCAAGAAGAAAATCGTCTGACCAGGCGGTTCTTCCAATACTTTCAGGAAAGCGTTGGAAGGCTCGTCTCTCATATAATCCACACCTTCCAGAAGAAAAGTTTTCCATTTCGCCTCTACCGGTTTCATCGAAGCCTGATGAATGATTTCCCGCACCAGCTCGATCTTGAAATAGAGTCCGTCGGGAACATACGAATGAAAATCGGAATGATTTCCTGAATCAAATTTCCGGCACGCAACGCAGCGATCACATGGTCCATCCGGAGCAGGCTCCAGACAAAGAAGAGTTTTGCAGATCAAACGGGCAAGCAGACTCTTCCCGACACCACGAGGGCCGTAAAAAAGATACGCATGTCCCAAATGCCCGCTTCCAAGAGCTTTCTGAAAATAATTTACGATCCGCTCGTTCCCGAAAATCTCTTTGAACGTCATAGCCCTATGGACTCCAGCCGGCGCTGCAAAATCAAGACAGTCTCCCGATGAACCTCTTGGATAGAACGGGCAGCATCTAGAATTTCAAACCGTTCGGGGTACAACTTTGAAAGGGAGAGAAATCCGTTTCGCACCTTTGAATGGAATTCGAGCGCCTCCCGCTCAAATCTGGATTCGTCGAGGTTGAGAAGCTGCAGCTTTTGCATCGAGCGACGGATGCCGGTCTCGGGATCGAGATCAAACAAAAGAGTCAGATCCGGATCTCTGTAGATACTCGAACCCTTCCAAACATGATTCAGCAAATCCATCGGGATCCCTCGCGCGTAACCCTGATACGCGACAGTGCTGTCGTGATATCGATCGCACAGAACCAATTGGCCTGCCGCAAGCCGTGGTTGGATGACTTCTGCAATATGCTGAAAACGATCCGCCATATAGAGGAGCGCTTCCGAAATGGGTACGAGCGCAACGGTATTTTGGGAAAGAAGAATCTTACGGATCTCAGTACCAATCTGTGTGCCGCCGGGTTCTCTGGTACAGAAAGAATCAATTTGTTTGCTCGCAAGCCACTCTGCCGCGAGCCGGAGCTGAGTCGACTTCCCGCATCCTTCTATGCCCTCGAAGGTGATGAGTAAACCGGATTTCATAACAGCGGCACCTGATTGTATCATAGGGGGCGTGTAAGGTTTCTCACAAGGAAGGAATATGTTCGCATGTTGGGTGCGTTGATCAAAGTTCTGCGGTTTTCAGGGAGTGCTGATATCCAGTTTGTGAAAAGCAACTGAGAGAGGAACAGTTCCATTTCTCGCGGGACGCCATTCGTGAAATTCAAAGGTCAGGCGGCTCAATGACTTTAATACCAGACTTCCTGGAACATCAAAACTCACTTGCTTCCACCCACCCGGAAGAACGGGGACCTTACCGATTCGCTCGGTTTCCAGATACAGGGTGATGTTCTGTCTTGGATTCTCCGTATGAGTTGAGACCAGTAGATTCACTTTCGTATTTCCGTTGCGCGGGAGCGAAAGATACAACTGCGCATAACGTCCTGTGGTCCAACGTGTTCTTCCGTTTTCCTGGTTTTCCTGTTTTCGCCATCCGAAACCAAATGCTTCTTCCGGATCTGCCGACGAAAAATCCAAATGCCGAATATTCAGCCGGTCCTGAGGAATCAATTTAAACCAGGAAAAGACATCGTCAACTGGACCATCAATGATATAAGCAGCTCTCATCGGTATACTTTTGCTCTTCCAATATTTGTGCCGCCATTCGTAATCGTGAAAGACAACAGTCCTTGAGTGAAAGTTAGAAGCATCAAAAACTGAAATTCCGCGCTCCCGGTTACAATCTTTTGTAAGCTTGCAAATTGTTGCGGCAAGATCCGTGAGAAAAACAATCGAACGCGATATTCGAAACCTCTTCGGGACACCAAACGGCTTGACCAGGAGCATCGGATGAGCTGCCCCCAAAATGGAAGGTTTGTCCCCGGAGGCGAATAAACATCCGTGATCCGCAAGCGCAATAATCAAAGCATTATCGAAGAGGTTATTTTTTTTCAAGCCCCCCATAGCATCCGCAAAGTGTCGAATCGCACATGTTGCCTGATTTTTTGCATTTTCCCAGTTCCATTTTGCATTGGTGATCCGTCTGCATTGGGAATCCAGTTGAATCGGCGGATGAGTGTTGAACAAATGGAAAAAACGTAGACACGGCGTATTCCGCCCGGCCACGAACTTTTCTGCAACCCGAGTGAGAACCTCATTGCTTTCCTCGGCCCTCGTTTTTTGGAAGAAAAGCGGCACAACGGACCACTGCCCTTCGTTGTAAATAGCTTGTTTAAAGAAGGAAGGCACGACACGGTAAAGTGAAAGATCGATCAGAAAACAAGTATCCTTCGCCACTGAACCCCAAAATCCCTCAACCAATTCTTTGGATGGAAAACAAGTGGCGCCCGCCGGACAAGGGCCCACAGCATTCACAACAAATGAGTCATACCCCTTTGCGGAAAGCCTGGCTACGAAAGAATCCTTCCTTACTGCGCGTTCGTAATAGTCTTCCAGAGAGGTACCCGGTGAATATTCGGCTCCGGAATGGATCGCCGGCAAAGAAAGATATGTCGTTGGAGCAACCCCGGTAGTTTCTGAAAAGTAAACGAATCCTCCCAGTCTTTCTTTCAGGTCCGGATTTTCTTGAAGGATCTGCTTGAATAACCCGGATTCCAGGGTATCAAACAGGAAAACAAAAACATTTTTGCCGGAAGATACCCGATAAATGGAATCCTTGTTGGAACTAATATGAAGGCTTTTCTGATCTGTAAGAATCACAATTGCAACCAGCGCCAGGATCATGAGATTGATGATTGCGACCAGCCTGGAAAAGATTTTGGGAATTCTGCAGGCGATCGCGATTAGAATCAACACCCCGCAGACCAGAGCAACAAGCTCAGAATACTGATACTCCCGGGGAGCAACGAGAAGCTGCTGCTTGCCATCCAGCAGCCCGCGAAATGAAAACAAGAAATTGCCACAAACCCAGAACATCAAGGCGAGAGATGCCAGAATACCACCATAGGCGATTCGCAGCTTCCCTTTCAGGAAAAGAGAAGGAAGCCACATCAACAGCGTCAGAAGGAGCCAGATAGGAAGTATTACGAGAACGATATAAAAAAAGGGAGAATCAATAAACGATGCGTTCCCGCGATAAATGGTCGAAGGGAAGAGGAGCAAGACAACACCAGTGAGTAGCACTGCAGATAGAAATACTGACCGGGAGCTGCTCACGACAAAATCTTCGCGCTGTTTCAAGAATGCTTCCTATAATCACGCAATTGTAACAGAAGCGAACCGTGAAAACGGTTTGTAGCGCCGGCGTCCCGCCGGCAAAAGGACTTGGTCCACATCGAGTGCTGCCGGCGAGACGCCGGCGTTACAAACCGAATGACATGATCCAGTGTTATAGAGCAACCTGGTGGTGTCCCCGATTTCGATCCGTAGTAGCATTAGGAAGCGATGATGAGTGACGCGGTTATCAAGACAAATTGGCAGGAGATTCTTCGCGAGGTTGGGAGCCGAAACGTCAAGATTATTGCTGTTTCTAAAACGCATCCGGCTGCAAAATTGCAGGAAGCTTATGAGGCGGGAATCCGTGTATTCGGTGAAAACCGGATTCAGGAAGCGATTTCCAAAATCCAGGAGCTCGGGGCGTTGCCATTGGAATGGCACTTCATCGGGCATTTGCAGACAAACAAGAGCCGCGATGCGGTCCGCTTTTTTTCCTGGATCCATTCCATCGATTCAATCAAGCTTCTCCAGCATGTCGAAAAAGAAGCCGTGAAACAATCCAAACAAATCAACCTTCTGCTCGAAATCAACCTCGGCGGAGAGGAGAGCAAATCGGGGACAACGGAGAAGGAGTTGCCCGATCTGCTGCGGGCCGGAAAAGATCTGGCCTGCAGTCGCATTCGTGGCTTGATGACGATCCCTCCTTATATGGAAGATGCGGAAAAAGTGCGACCTTATTTTCGCCGCCTCCGTGACCTTCGCGATCAGTACATGCTGGAATATCCAGAGCTAACCGAGCTATCGATGGGAATGTCCCACGACTATATCGTGGCAATCGAAGAGGGAGCCACCATGGTGCGAATCGGGACAGCGTTGTTTGGAAAAAGGACACATCCGGCGAACGGATGATATAATACGATCATGCTAATATTACTGCGCGTGATCGAGGCGTTTGCCTATATCCTGGATTACGCGATTACGTTTTTCCTTGTCGTAATATTTGCGAGGGTCGTGCTTTCCTGGATCCGCATCCCGCACAATCAGATTACAAATCTGATTTACCAGATTACCGAGCCGATTTTGCAGCCGCTGCGAAGGCGGCTGCCCGTAAAGTTTGGGCTCGATCTCAGCCCCATGATCATTTTTCTAATCTTGATCCTGATCCGGATCGTGGTGGTTGGCAGCCTGTTCGATTACGCATATCTTCACCGGAGCCAGTATTTACAAGGCCATTAGGAGCATCCATGAGAATTTCCTCGATCGACATTCAACGTCAAAAATTTCAAACCACGCTCAGAGGCTTCGATCAAGACGAAGTCCGCAACTTCCTGACAACCGTAGCGGAACAAATGGAAGAACTGAGCCGCCAGAATGACTCGTACAAACAGGAAATCGACAGACTCAAAGAATTGCTCAGCGACTACGAAGAACGCGACAAGATTCTGAAGAATACGCTTGTGACGGCTCAAAAGACGAGCGAGTCGATGGCGATCATGGCGAAGAAGGAAGCGGACCTGATCATCAAGGAAGCCGAGTTCAGAGCAGTCAAGATGATGGAACACGCTCAGAGCCAGGTGCTGAAGATTCAGAAGGACATGCTGGATTTGCGGTTGCAACGAAAGGCACTGCAGGACAAGATTCAGACATCGATGCAGATCATGGAAAAAATGCTGGAGTATCAAAGAGAAGAAGAGAAGACTGCCGAAAAAGTCATGTATTATGCAAAAGCGCAGGACACCAAGTAGCGAGAGTTGCGTGATCTCTGTCCGTGTGATTCCGCGTTCTTCGGAAACATCGATCCTCCCGCAGGGTTCCAACAACTTCAAAGTGAAGTTGACCTCCCCGCCGGTCGATGGCGCCGCCAACAAACAGCTGCGTGAAGTATTTGCAGGGAAATTGTCCATTCCGGTTCGTCAGATTGAAATCATTTCCGGCGAACATGCGCGAACAAAGCGTCTCCGGATATCCGGCGCAAGTGAAAAAACGCTCGAACAGATTTTTCGTTGATGATTGTCCTTCACCATGCCGCCCAGATCATCACTCCCCAGGCCGACGGCGCGTTCCGTGTCCTCGATCGGGGCGCAATTGTTTACGATCAGGATCTGATTGTATTCGTGGGAAGCAGCGAAGAAGCGCTGGCCTCTTACCCATTAGCGGAAAGAATCGATGTTTCGGGGAAAGTGCTCCTTCCGGGTTTTGTCGATGCTCATACCCATCTGATTTTTGCCGGAAACCGGTGCAATGAATTCTTGATGCGGCTGCGGGGAGCAACATACCAGGAAATCGCAGCGTCTGGAGGAGGCATCCAGTCTACGGTAAGGGCCACGCGGGAAGCGTCCTCAGAGCAACTTTTGGAATCTGCGCGAGAGGACCTACAAACGATGTTGTCGTTTGGCGCCACCACAGTGGAAATCAAATCCGGTTATGGTCTCACTCTCGAAAGTGAAATAAAGCTCCTGCGGGTGGCCAATCATTTGCGCGCGATATCGCCGCTGGACATCGTGGTCACATTTCTGGGAGCGCACGATTTTCCAAAAGAAAAATCGCGGGAAGACTATCTCGCGGAACTACAAGAACATATGATGCCGCAAGTCGCAACGGAAAAACTGGCGGATTTTTGTGATGTCTTTTGTGACCAGGGCTACTATTCCATCGAGCAAACCCGCGTCATCGGAAAGCGAGCGTTGGAACTGGGGCTGCGCATGAAACTGCATGTCGATGAACTGGCGGATGTGAATGGCGCCGCTCTAGCAGCTGAACTGAATGCTGTTTCCGCAGATCATCTGATTTTTGCAAACGAGGAAGGAATCGCCAGAATGGCAGAGGCGGGAGTCTGCGCTGTTCTGCTTCCGGGTACTTCCTTTTCTTTGCGAATGCCGCGTCATGCGCCGGCGCGAAAGATGATCCAACAGGGCGTACGCGTCGCCATCGCCACGGACTTCAATCCGGGAACCTGTTACTGTCATTCAATGCAATACATCTTGCAGCTTTCCACGCTGCTCTATGGACTCACCGCTGAAGAGGCGATCACTGCCGCGACGCTCCATGGGGCCGCCGCGCTCGGCATCGATGCAAGAACAGGGTCGCTGGAACCCGGAAAACAGATGGATTGCCTGATCTTTGATATTCCCCATTACGGTTATCTCTTCTATAATCTAGGTGCGAACCGGCTTGAAACTGTCGTCAAACGAGGGAAGGTACTGTGGAACAAAAACCAAAAGCTCCATTAGATCCAAACCAGTTATCGAATTGGACCATTTCCGATTTCTTGAGAAAGCTCGCTTCAGAAGAGCCGATCCCGGGAGGCGGAAGCGTTTCTGCGATGGCCGGCGCGCTTGGCGCAGCGTTGATTGTCATGTTTAGCAAACTCGGCGTTGTGCGCAAAGGAGTATCGAGTGATGATCAGGATGTTTTGCAAAAGACTGCCATCGAAGCGTCCTCCTATCAACAAAAACTTACACGCTTGATCACCGAAGATAGCCTCGCCTACGGCGAAGTCATGCAAGCATTCAAACTGCCGAAGACTACGGAAGAGGAAATTCGCGGGCGCCAGCAAGCGATTCAGCATGCGTTTCAGAAAGCTGTTGAAACGCCGTTACAAATCCTGAAAGCGTGTACCGAATGTTTGTATCTTGTGGCAGAAGTTGCAATTCTTGGAAATCCATCAGCCTTCTCTGACCTGAAGGTCGCGGAATATCTATGTCAGGCAGGCGCAAGAGGAGCGATTGAAAACATCGACATCAATCTTCCCTCGATCAAGGATCCGCAATACCTGAAGGACACACAAACTAGATTCAGCAAACTAAAGGATTCCCTGGAAGAAGTCAGCAAACGCAAAATCATCCAGGTAGGATAAAGGCCCCATTTGTAGCCGGCGGCCTCCGTGCCCGCCACAAGCGGAAGATCCAACCTACTGCGGGCAGGGACGCCCGCAGCTCCAAACCTAAATTCAAGGTGAATTCCTTCCGCAAGTTACTGATACGGCTAGAATTATAGCCGCCCGAACTTGACAAGAAAAAGGTGCGATGTTACATTTTAACTGAATTTTTACGCCTTCTTACCAGCCATGAAACAACGGGAAGATCAATTAGATGACCGCGGCAAGAGGATTTTGCGCGAGCTCATTTCCAGTTACTGTGTGACGGGAGAACCCGTAGGTTCTCGTACTCTTTCGAAAAAAGGAAAGATGGATCTGAGTCCGGCAACAATCAGAAATGTACTGGCGGATCTAGAAGAAATGGGTTACATCACACAGCCCCATACGTCGGCGGGGCGGATTCCCACCGATAAGGGATACCGCTTCTTTGTGAATCATCTGATTCGTGGTCATGGGCTGAATCTTTCTCAGAAGGAAAAGATCGAGAGCAGCATCCAAAGCAGGTTCGGGAATTTTGAAGAATTGCTCGTCCTGACCACGACCCTGCTGGCCCAGCTGTCCCACAACATTGCGCTCGCGGCAGCTCCTGATCTGGAGCGAATGGTGCTGGAAAGCATGGATTTTGTCCTGATCAACAACAAGCGGATTCTGGCGATTCTGGTTACACGCGGCGGCGTGATCAGCAACAAGGTGATCGAGATGGAAGAATCTGTGACTCAGGACGAGCTAATCCAGATTGCCAATTATATCCGGACAGAGTTTTGTGGTCAGAGTTTGACACGAATCCGAAGCCGAATTCTGGACTTGATGAAACGAGAGCAGACGCAATACGACCTGCTCTTGAAAAAAGCGATGATCCTGAGCCAAAAATCTCTCGAAGGCGCCACCGAACGGGAACAACTCTATGTCATTGGAGCCTCCCAGATGATGGGCTATCCTGAATTTTCCGATTCCGCGAGAACCAGGGATCTGCTTGAAGCACTTGAACAAAAGAGCAAAATTCTGCATATTCTAAATGAATGTATTTCGGGGGAAGGTGGTATCCACATCCTGATCGGCTCGGAAAGCTCGGACCCTGATTTCAAAGGTCTTTCGCTGATTTCCTCGAGCTACAGGTATAAAGATCAGGCTGTGGGAACTCTCGGTATTCTGGGACCTACTCGTATGGAATACGGGAGAATGATTCCCCTGGTTGATCATATTGCAAAAGTCATCAGCGATGTGTTGACGAAACAGAGTTAGGAATGGTTGACGACAACGACAAGATGGATGGAGACTCCGGAGATTTTGGATCTAAAGGGAATGGAGTGGACGACGACGATATCCATATCGAAGTTTTAGATCCCGATGCTCCTTCTTCATATTCTGATGACCCGGAAGATGAAATGGAAGACCCTGCTGTTGAGCTTGCTGTTCCCGGAATAGAAAAAAAGCTGGGAGAACTGCAGCGTGAAAAGGATGATCTTTACGATCGACTTCTCCGGAAACAGGCAGATTTTGAAAACTACCGGAAGCGGGCAGATAAAGAAAAAAGAGAATTTCAAAAATATGCCCTTTCCGCCTTTGTGCTGGATCTGATTCCCATCCTGGATAATTTCGAACGAGCTCTGAGTCATATGGATGAAGAACTGGATGCACAGTACAGGCGAGGGGTAGAACTGATCTATCGCCAACTTCGGGATGCAATGGAAAAGAAAGGGCTACGTCCGGTGGAAACCGAGGGACAGCTTTTCGATCCAAACTTTCATGAAGCGATCGGACGCGAGCTGCGCGAAGATCTGCCGGAAAATACAATTCTGGAAGAACTGCAAAGGGGGTATTTCTTTCACGATAGGCTGCTGCGGCCCGCACTTGTGAAAGTCAGCCACAAATCCGATCAAACGGCGCAACCGGGCACTCCGCGAGATTCGAAGCGAGGGGAAAAACCCGATCAGGAGAATGGAGAGGAATGGGAGAACAACGAATCATAGGAATTGATCTGGGGACGACAAATTCCTGCGTTGCGGTCTTTGAAAACGGAGTACCCCAGGTGATCCCGAATCTGGAGGGGGCTCGAACGACTCCTTCCATCGTGGCATTTTCTGAGAAGGCCGATCGTCTGGTGGGACAAATTGCGAAACGACAGGCGGTAGTAAATCCCATCAACACCATCTACGCCGTCAAAAGACTCATCGGGCGAAAGTTCGATGCGCCGGAAATTGAAACAGTCCGGGGCTTTCTGCCTTATCAGCTCAACCGCGCTTCCAACGGCGACATTCGGATCAAAGTAAAAGACCACGAGTACAGCCCGGAAGAAATCTCTTCGTATATCCTGCAGACGATCAAACGGTATTCGGAAGATTATCTCGGATACGAGATTTCGGATGCGATCATCACCGTCCCTGCGCATTTTAACGACAGCCAGAGACAGGCAACGAAGGACGCAGGTCAAATCGCCGGTCTGAATGTAAAACGGATCATCAACGAGCCGACAGCCGCCGCGCTGGCTTATGGACTCAATAAGAATGTGCATGAAACAATCGCTGTCTTTGATCTTGGCGGCGGAACATTTGATATCACCATCCTGGAAATTTCTGAAGGAGTGTTCGAAGTCCTTGCGACCAACGGAAACACGTTTTTGGGCGGCGAAGATTTCGACCGGCGTGTAATCGCCTGGATGCTGGAAGAATTTGGCGATCAAACCGGAATCGATCTTTCGCAGGATCGCATGGCGATGCAGCGTATCAAAGAGGCTGCGGAAAAAGCCAAATGTGAACTTTCCACAACACTGGAAGCCAAAATCAACCTCCCGTTTATTACTGCGGACCAGCACGGCCCCAGGCACCTGGATCTTACGTTGCAGCGATCCAAGTTTGAGATCCTCATCGGAGACTTACTGGACCAGATTGAGAAGCCCTGCTACGACGCGCTGAAAGACGCAGGCATCAAGCTGGAGAATCTAAGTCAGATCATTCTCGTTGGAGGCCAAACACGAACACCGAAAGTCATCGAACGGGTCCACAAGATTTTCGGGAAAGCGCCCAATCGTGACATCAACCCCGACGAAGTAGTCGCCATGGGGGCCGCCGTTCAGGGGGCTGTGTTAAACGCGGAAGTCAAAGATGTCGTCCTGCTGGACGTTACACCTCTTCCTCTTGGAATTGAGACACGCGGCGGAAACTTTACCGTCATTATCGAAAAGAACACAACGATTCCGACACGCAAGAGCTTGATTTTTACGACTGTTCAGGACAACCAGAGCACGGTAGAGATTAATATTCTGCAAGGCGAAGGAGAAAAAGCGCAACAGAACAAATCCCTCGGAAAATTCGAGCTCACAGGAATCCTCCCTGCGCCAAAAGGTGTTCCGCAGATTGAAGTTACATTCGACATCGATGCGAACGGAATTGTCCAGGTGTCGGCGCGGGATTCCAACACCGGCCTTAAGCAGGCGATCACAATTTCTGCATCCAGCGGTTTGAGCCGTGACGAAGTTCACCGCCTGGCTACAAATACAGTGCAAGAACAAAAACAGGCGGCAGCGGTCAAGGATCTAGACGGTATCAAGAACCAGCTGGGACAATTGCTCGCTTCCAACAAGAAAGTCTACGAACAGTTTTCTAATAAGTTAGATGGACAAGAACAGATGACTTTAACCGGTTTTTTCCATGAAGCGGAAGAAGCTTGCCGGGTCGAAGATGCAAACAAGATGAAGATCTCTCTCGAAGCGATGCAAAAAGCCTCTACCATGCTGACCCAGGCGATGCTTCGGGAAGATGTTTCCAACTAGCATATGAACGTGGGAACCAAACGCGACTACTACGAAGTCCTGGGTATTATCAAGGATGCAACCGATCAGGAAATCAAAAGCGCCTACAGGAAAATGGCGCTCCGCTATCATCCCGACAAGAATCCCGGTGATCCCAAGGCGGAAGAAATGTTCAAAGAGGCGGCCGAGGCCTACAGCGTCCTGGGAGACAGCGAAAAACGCTCGCTCTACGACCGGTTTGGTCACGCAGGGTTGAATGCGCGAGGAAGCGGGGCAGGATTTTCCGGTTTTGATCCCGAATTATTTTCCGATTTTGGTGATATCCTTGGAAATTTTTTCTTTGGAGATTTCTTCGGAGGCAGTGGACGCAGACGCCGCAGTGGCCCGGTGCGGGGCGCAGATCTTCAGTATCATCTGCAAATCACTTTGGAAGAAGCGATTCGCGGAATCGAAAAAGACATTCCAGTCGCCAGGCAGGTTTCTTGTGAATCTTGCCAGGGTACGGGCTCCTCTTCTGCCCAGGGAAAGACCACCTGTTCTACCTGCAACGGGTACGGTCAGGTGCGCTACAGTCAGGGCTTTGTTACGATCGCCCGGACATGCCCGCGCTGCGCAGGAAGCGGTCAAGTCCTCAAAGATCCATGCAAGACCTGCAGCGGAGCGGGTAGAATCGAACGCGAATCTTCTCTCAGCGTAAAGATCCCTCCCGGGATTGATACCGGAAACCGTCTAAAACTGAAGGGAGAAGGAGAGGCAGGTACCCGCGGAGGCGCCCCGGGTGATTTGTACATTCTGGTTGAAGTACAAGATCATCCGGTGTTCATACGGAAGAGCTTTGATCTGTATAGTGAGTTTTCAGTGACCATGTTGCAAGCAGTCCTTGGAGACATGATCCATGTTCCGACTCCGGACGGTGAGGAGGAAGTTCGTCTTGTCGAAGGAACCCAGCCGGGAACGACGCTTACGGTGAAAGGAAAGGGCGTCCCGTATGTAAACTCCTACGGAAGGGGTGACTTGTATGTAAGCGTCCAGGTGAAGATACCCAACAATCTTTCCCGCCAGGAAAAAAAGGTGTTGACCGAGCTTGCGAAGACCCGGAAGGAAAAGATCCGCCCTCAGGAACGCGGTGTATTTGACAAAGTAAAGAACCTGCTGGAATAGAACGGGCGCATCGCGCTCGTGGATCCATCGTTTCCCGTTTGGAATATGACCAGAATATTCTTGCGATCCTCCCCTTCCAGTTCCGGAGTTTTTCAACTGGATCGCACTTTCAAGAAACGCCTGATCAAAATCATGCGTCTCAAACACGGAGATCCTGTCGAAGTATGGACTCAGGGAAAGCGCTGGGAATGCGCGATTTCCGGTATCCTGCCTCAAGGAATTGAATTGCAGGCGGTACGGGAGCTTCCGCCTCCGGCTCCTTCTCGCCTCCGGCTCACCTTATGCCAGGCGATTCCGAAGGGGGATCGCTTCGAATGGCTGATCCAGAAGACAACAGAACTTGGAGTTTCCGAAATCGTCCCGTTGATTTCAGCGCGGACTGTAGTGCGTCCCCGGCGCGCCGAATCCAAAATCCAGCGGTGGAACGAAATTGCCGAACACGCTGCCGCGCAGTCTGAAAATGCGCAGCCTCCCGTCATTTTTCCGCCCCTCACTCTGGAGCAATTTTTGCAAAGCTGCCCGGAAGGCCTGAAGCTGCTTCTTCATGAAAGAGGCGAAGCCCGCCCGTTGCGCGAGATCCTGCAGGAGTATCCATCAAATAGTATTATACTCATAGTAGGCCCGGAAGGGGGTTGGACCCCGGAAGAGACGACTCAGATCCTGGCGACAGGATTTCACAAAACACATCTGGGGCAACGCATTTTGCGAACTGAAACGGCTGGACTTGTTCTGGCAGCGATACTACAATATGAACTCGGCGATTTCAAATAAATAACCGATTGGGGGCGGCGGGCCTCCGTCCCCGCATGAGAGTTCAGTCGACAAGATTTGCGCGGACAGGGACGCCCGCATCTTCAACAACTTGAAACCAATGACCAGAGTACGAAAAGCAGTATTTCCCGCAGCAGGATTGGGTACCCGCTTTCTGCCCGCGACCAAAGCTCAGCCCAAGGAGATGCTTCCTCTTGTCGATAAACCGTTGATCCAGTATGGAATCGAGGAAGCGCTCGCTTCAGGAATCGATAACATCATCATCATTACAGGACGCGGGAAAATCGCAATCGAAGATCATTTTGACGTTTCCTTCGAGCTCGAAAAAATACTGGAACAACGGGGAGAATACGCGTTACTTCAGGTTGTCCGCAATATTTCAGACATGATCAAGGTCTCCTACGTGCGGCAAAAGGAAGCCCTCGGACTCGGTCATGCAATCCTCACTGCGCGGGAGCTGATCGGAGACGAGCCGTTTGCCTGTTTTCTAAGCGATGACATCATCGATTCGCAAGTGCCCTGTATGAAACAGCTTCTCGATGTCTTCTACGAAAAACATCATCCCGTCGTCGCGATTGAAGAAGTCTCACATTCCGATGTCAGCAGTTATGGAATCATCGCCGGAAAAGAGGTCGCGCCAAATCTCTTTGAGATCAGCGATATGATTGAAAAACCCTCTCCGGAGGAAGCTCCTTCCCGCCTCGCCATCATAGGACGCTATCTTCTCACTCCAGACCTTTTTGAGATCCTCAGTGAGGTGCCAAAAGATAAGAAAGGGGAGATTCAACTCACCAACGGTCTCCGGATGCTATTGAAAAAGAGACCAGTTTTTGGGTATAAATTTAGTGGTGTCCGTTACGATGCCGGAAATAAATTGGGTTTTCTTAAAGCGACTGTTGAAATTGCGCTGAAGCGCAAAGATTTAGGGGAAGCATTTCATAAATACCTTCTCTCTTTGAAACTCCATTAGGGAGTTGCCGGCCTGTTCTTTTGTTGGAAGGATGAAATCAGTTCTGCCACGCGTAATCTATTGTGGGCCTGAGGACTCGCTTTTCAAGAAGCTTGCCCGTACTTCCAAGGATCTGCATTGGGAAGCAAAACCCATTCACTTTACCGGCTCTCCACAGCAATTTGCAAAGCAAAGTAAAGCAACGGCGCTCGTACTAAAAGTCAGGAACGAGTTTGATCTCAAGCATCAGGAGTGGTTATCCAGAAATGATTCTTCGATTCCAGTGATCGTTCTCTGTCAGAATGGAACCATCCAGACAGCCATCCAGGCATTGCAGTATGGTATTTTCGACTATTTTTGCGCGGCACAGGAAGCAGAAACAATCTTGCAGGGAATCCGGGATGCTACGCGCCAGTGGCCGGTTTGGAGACTCAAACGTCCGGCGGACCGCGAAGAGCAGCTTTTGTTGGGAAAGCATCCGGAGATTCTCCGGATCAACGAACAGGCCAGGAAGTTCGCACAGGAAGGAAAACCGATCCTCCTTCGTGGTGAAAATGGAACAGGCAAGGAACATCTTGCCGGCGGAATGTACAGATTGTCCTCAAACGCCTCACACCCATTCCCCGGATACGATTGCAGACAGTTACTGGAGTGGTGCCGATACGACGGACGATCCTTGCCGGAACTGGTCCAGTTGAAAATGCAGGAGCTACGAAAAACATCTGGAACACGATTTCTGTTCCTCGGTCATGCGGAAAAACTCAGCGCGGACCAACTGGGCGAAGTCCTGGACAGAGGATCCCGATCCAGAGTAACGCTGGTAGCCTCCTATCAGGAAAGCGGAAAATCACGAATCGACGAACGCATTGCAAGCTCTCTTCCCTATCTCCGCATTCCCTCGCTGCGACAACGCAAAGAAGACATCCCGTTGATCGCTGATTACTTCCTTCACAAGTTCGGGCAAAACCGAAAATCTCGCAGAAAAGGAATCTCCGAAGAATTGATGATCACGATGCAGGAGTATGCCTGGCCCGGAAACATTCAAGAGTTTCGAAATGTGATCGAGCGGATGATCATTCTTGAATCATCCGGAGTACTAACAACCAATACATGGCATATCTGCCAGGGTCTCGGATGTTCTTCGCAACCGGACGTCGCCAATCCGTTTTCCACCATGCTGGAAGATGCGCTCACGAGCAGCGAAACACAGATGAAGGGAAATCTATACGGAACTTTCATGACGAAAATGGAAAGGATGCTCATTGATCTCGTCCTGCCTAAGGTGGATTTCAAGCAGGCTGTCGCGGCGCGAATTCTCGGTATTTCCCGAAACACCTTGCGCGAACGCTTGAAATCAGGGAGAAACGACTGAACATTTACTGGATCCAGGAGGGAGATCAGGGCTCATTTGGGATTATGCCCGCCCCGCGCGGCGGAAAACATCTGGCGCAGGAACTGGAGCAACTGCGAATGGATGGTGTCCAGGTTCTTGTTTCTTTGCTGCCGGAAGATCAAGCGAAGAACCTGGAGCTGGAGAGAGAAAGCGACCTTTGCAAATCAGGCGGAGTCGAGTTTGTTTCGTTCCCCATTTCCGATCATGATGTTCCCGTTTCTTTTTCGGAGGCAAAATATCACATTGAAGGGATCGCCGGATTCTTGAATGCAGGGAAAAATGTCGTCATTCATTGCTGGGGAGGGATTGGAAGATCAGCAATGATCGCTGCAGCCGTATTATTCCTGCGCGGAATCATGCCGAGACAGGCATTTTCATTGATTGAAACTGCGCGGGGAGAAAGGGTTCCGGAAACAGCGGAGCAAGAAAACTGGGTGCTGGCGTTTGCCCGGAACTTTGCAGAATGAACCGCGCCAGACCTGCGCTGAACTTGTTTCCTGAGTTATTTGCTGTTGTGCGATTTTGATACGGACTACATGCTCGTGAAAAAAAATGATCTGGGACGAACCCTTCAGATTCTTTCGCAGGAAGGCCATCAGATAACGGTTTGTAACGCCGGCGTCCCGCCGGCACAGCTCGGCGATGCACTATGATTTTGCCGGCGAGACGCCGGCGTTACAAACCGAACGGCATGCTCCGCGCTTTTCGAATCTAGTCTTTCTTGGAGGAATCGCTTTTCGGCGATTCGGCTTTTGCAGTACTGGATTCAGTAGCAGTCTTGGCAGGGGCAGACTTCTCTGTCGAAGCTGATTCGCTGCTGCCGCTCTTTTTCGCATAATCGGTAACATACCAGCCGGTCCCTTTGAATTGGATCGCCGGCGAAGACAGCAGCTTCTGAACAGGTTCTCCGCAAACGGTACAATGAGAAACCGGCGGATCATTGAATTTCTGAATCACTTCAAATCTGTGCTTATTGGGAATGCATTCGTATTCGTAGATGGGCATAGGCTTAGCTCTGCGACTCAATTTCTGACATATTCATACTAGTGAATTCGTATTCCTCGCGCTTCTAGAATTTCTGGAATTTGCTTCAGATTCTGAATGACAGCCGCAGGAAGATCCCCATCCACACTGACGACACCAAGCGCGTAACCGGTTTCCAGAACGCGCCCCAATTTCATGGAAGCGATGTTAATCCCACTGGAACCAAGAAGGGTTCCGATCTTTCCGACAACTCCGGGCTTGTCGCGGTTTTTGAAGTACAACAATGTGCCAGCTGGACGAAAATCCAGATAGACCTCATTGATGGAAACAAGTCTGATGAGGGTCTTTTCAAAAACGGTGCCGGTGACCTTTTGAGTAGAGCGATCGGTTTCCAGCGTCACGGCAAGAAGACTGGAAAATGTCGCGTCGGCCGGACTCACCGTTGAAACGACTTCAATCCCACGATCCCGGGCAAGACTCAACGAATTCACGATATTGACATGGCCGGACAAAGGATGCTCCAGAATTCCTTTCACAACGGAGTGGATGATCGCTTCTTTGGAAAGTTGAGCAATCGCTCCCTTAAATTCAATGCTGACACGATCATATCCGCCTTCTACGATCTGTGCCAGAAAAGAACCCAGGCGTTCACCCAGCGTCAAATACGGCTCGATCCGGGCAAATTCATCCCGGGTCATGCTGAAATAATTTACCGCATTGCGGACGACACCTTCTTTCAGATACTCACGAATTTGAAGAGCGATCTGATAACCTGTTTTTTCTTGTGCCTCCAGAGTAGACGCAGCGAGATGAGGTGTCAGGATAACGTGTGGATGTGCGATCAGTCTCAACAGACCTTCGCTGCGCGGCGGCTCTTCGCTAAATACATCGAGCGCTGCGCCTCCTACCCTTCCCTCTTCCAGTGCCGCATACAATGCTTCCTCATCGATCAATTCCCCACGAGCGCAATTGATGATCTGAATTCCAGTTTTCATTTTTGCAAAACGCTCGCGATTCAAAAAGTGGTGCGTTTCAGGCACAAACGGCATATGCAGTGAAAGGAAATCTGCAGTAGCAAGCACTTCGTTTAAGCCGAGAAGCTCCACATCGAGCTCCTTGGCCATCTTCTCGGAAACATAGGGATCGTAGATCAGAATCCGCGTGTCGAACGCGTGAAGCCGCTTCACCACCTGTTTTCCGATGCGTCCCAGGCCCAGAATTCCGACAATCTTGTCTTCGAGTTCCACACCCTCATACTTTTTCTTTTCCCAGCGGCCCTGTTTCAGATCGTTGTGAGCAAATGGAAGATGGCGGCAAAGGGCGAGCAGCATCGCAACGGTGTGATCGGCAACCGAAATGGAGTTGGCATCTGGAGCATTCATTACCAGAATCCCCCTTCGTGTGGCTTCTGCGAGATCGATGTTATCGACTCCTGTGCCGGCGCGCCCAATCACTTTCAGTTTGTCGGCCTTTTGCAGAGTTTCCTCTGTGACTTTGCTGGCGCTGCGAATGATCATCGCATCCGCTTCCGAAATTGCGGAGGCCAACTCCTCGGGTGATAGTTTGGAATGAAGTTCGATTTCCCACCCGGGTTCCTCTTTGAACACGCGTAACCCGGCTTCGGACAATCCGTCCGGAATCAGAATCTTTTGCATTTTCAGACTACTTCGGAATAGATCTTTTGAAATTCTTCGAGAGAACGGCCCAGCGTAACAGCATAACCCAGCTTTTTCAACACGAGCTCGAGAGCGCTCAATACGCCCAGCAAATCAAAATGGTCGAGATAACCCATGTGGCTGATGCGAAAGATCCTTCCTTTCATTTCGCCCTGTCCGCCGGCCACCTGAAAACCAAATCGTTTCTTGAGTTCCGTGGTGATCGTTTCTGCGTTTCTGTCCGGCGCTGTGACTGCGGTCAGTGCGTTTGCCGGCCGCTTCGCGAAGATCTCAAGATCCAGCGCGTTCAACCCCGCGCGCGTTGCACGCGCTCTGTTTTCAGTTAACCGGATCAATCTCTCCAACCCTGTTTCTTCGATGCTTTGCAGCGATTTTTGCAGAGACAACACAAGCGAAGTGGGAGGTGTGAATGCCGTTTGGCCGTTCTGCTCCCAAGCCTTTTTGGCGATACGAAGATCAAAATAGTACCGGGGGAGTGATGCATTCTCAATCCGTTTCGAGGCGCGTTCACTGATTCCGGCGAATGCAATTCCCGGTGGAATCATGAGCGCTTTTTGCGAGCCGCTCAACAAAACATCGATCCCTGATTTACAGGAAAGAGGCATTGTGGCCAGGGCAGAAACAGCATCCACAATCAGGATGGCATTACTGCCTTTCACCGCTTCTGCGACCGAGTCCATGTCGTTCTGGATTCCCGTGGAACTTTCGCAGGCCTGTAGGAATACGCCCAGCACGCGGGGATTCGAACGTAAAGCCGCCCGGATCTCCTCGGGTTGAACAGGTTCTCCATACGCATAACTCAAGATCGTCGCCTTGAGTCCAAAGCGTTGTACCAGCTCGATCCATCGTTCCCCAAATTTCCCGCAACTGGCAACCAGCACCTCTTCTCCGGCAGAAAAGAAGTTGGTAACCGCGGATTCCATCGCGCCAGTGCCGGAAGAGGCAAATAGATAGAGCTCGTCAGGAGAACCCAGAACGCGTTTCAAAGCCTCGATGACTTCCACAAGAATCGCCTTGAATTCCGGCGTCCGGTGATGGATATTCGCTTCCAGCGATGCAGCCAGTGCCGGAGGATAAAGACTGACAGGTCCGGGCGTAAAAAGTCGCTTCTTGATCATCCCATTTCCTCGTAAGAGTTGGCAAACAGAAGCCTCTATATTAGGCAGATCGGGGGAACTATGCAATAATGAGCGAGGGGGAAACTGGGGTGGTTTTCGGCAACCCTGTTGCTTGTAAGTCATTCTTGACAATGGTTTTTTGCGTATGCTAGACTCGCACTTGATTTTTTTAAGACCTCATCCTATGGGTGTCCTTTCTTTCGGAGCTTTTAAGTAAAGCTATGTCTCTTCAGGGTTCCTTGAAGCACCTGCAATTGGCCGATGTAATCCAATTGATCAGCGTATCGGGTAAGACAGGCAAATTCCATCTGAAACGCAACGAGCGGATCGGTCAGATTTATTTGAAGGACGGCAATATTGTGCATGCCGAGCTGGAAGAGATTCGCGGTGAAGAAGCTGTCTACGAGCTGGCGATCTGGAACGACGGTGAATTTAATTTCGAGCCGGATGTCGAACCGGGCGTAAAGACGATCAGCAAGAGCAATACGAATCTGCTGATGGAAGCGGCGCGCAGGTTGGATGAATGGCGCGTGCTTTCCAAGAAAATACCCTCTGCCGACCTGGTCCCGGAATTCGTAGTGGATCAAAATCAAGATCGGGGACAAATCAATCTGAACACAAGTGAATGGCTGATTCTATCGAAAATCAATGGGAAACAGGACATTCGAACAATCGCCAAGACGTGCAACCTCCCTGTATTCGACGTGAGTAAGGTTCTCTACGGCCTGATCACTCATGGTCTTGTTTCGCTGAAGAATCCTCCTCCTGTACCGCAACAGCCGATTGCGAAAACCGCCGCATCCCCGGATACAAAGGCAGCAGCCCGGGACAAATCTGCTCCGAACAAGGAAAATTTGTTGCAGCTCCTGGAAAAGATCAAATCCATCTCTTATACGACGCTTGGAAAACAGGCAGAAGCTGTTGTGGACAAACAATATCAGAAAGCAAGAACGGACATTGAAAACGGCGCAGGCGTAAGCGCCATTGAAGAAGCTGTGTTGCAGATTGCGAAGGCTTCCAAAATCATTAAAGGAGATTCGGCAACGGAGTTGTTGCTGGATCAGCTGAAGACGCTGAAGCTCTAACTATTCCCTGCCCGGCTCCCGGGTTTCCTTTCTCGCTCCGATCGTTCCCGCCCCGACCGTAGAAATCGCATGCTTGAAGATCATGATATCCTGACCGTTGCTGTCCAGAATGACGGTAAACCGGTCAAAACCTTTGATTTTCCCCGAGAGTTTGTACCCGTTCATCAAGTACACAGTAATTGTCTGACGCTCTTTTCGCAGAGAAAACAAGAACTCATCCTGGATGCTCTGCCCCCCATTGCTCGACTTTTCCATACCACCTCCAATGATTTTCCGCCTGATTTTAAAGAGGGTATCGCGCTCTGAATCCCTCTCTCATTGTAATACAGATTCAACGATTTTATGCAAGTCTCGGACTCCGGATACCGGAAGAAAAGCGTCTTGATTTCGGAACCATGTATTCTGAAGTTTTGCATAGCGACATGTTCTCCGAAAGATTGTCTCCTTGCAGCTTTCGAAATCGATCTTGCCTTCCAACAGAGCCGCAATCTCCCGATAACCGATAGCCGCGGCAGCGGGCATTTCAAGAAAATTCTCGTATTTGCTCAGCAGCCTTTCCACTTCTTCCGTCCAGCCCATTGCAAACATCTCATCGATCCTGAGACGGATATTTTGTTGAAGCTCTTCACGGGCCGGATGAACAAAGAATCTAACAGCATGAAATCGATCCGGCATTGCAAGCTGCAGTTCAGAGATTGTCTTCCCTGTTTGCATCCTTATCTCCAGCGAACGAATGACGCGATAGCTGTCATTCAACGCGATCCTCGAAGCTGCTTCGGAATCAAGACGCTGCAACATGCGGTACAGAAATGAACGTCCACGCCGGGATTCGACTCTCTTCAGACGCATCCTGAGCCTCTTGTCTGCCGGTGGAACGGGCCAGGTGCCTTTCAGCAGAGCCCTGATGTAAAAACCGGTTCCTCCAACAATCACTGGAACAGAGGAGTGGTTCAGAATCTGTGCTAGAAGTGGTACGGCGTGTTTCTCGTACGCTGAAGCGGAGAATGGCAACGAAGCATCGAGAAACCCGAATAAGTGATGAGGAACTCGCCGTCGATCCTTTTCCAGCGGCTGCGCGGTACCGATCTCGAGTTCACGATAGATCTGCCGGGAGTCCGCGTTTAGAATTTCACTGGGCAAACGCTCGGACAATTCCAGCGCCAGCCGGCTTTTTCCGCCGGCAGTTGGTCCGCCAAGGATAATGATCGGACGATCCGGGGATGCTATCTTCGTTTGACCTCGCCGGTTCTATCCAGTTCCTGAGCGTTGCGAATTTTCTCAATACGATGATCGAAGCAAAACATCTCGTGCTTATTGACCCTCTTTCCGCATGTCTTGCAGCGTCCGGAACCCAGATGCAGCCGCACACCCAGGAACTTCAAAAGGTAACCGGAAACAAGCACCGAACCGGAAATCATCAGAATCCGTTGGACGTTATGAATGTGTGTTATATCTCCCTCAGCTGACCGGCCCAGGAAAAAAGCATATACAAGCCCAAGACCTAGACCAAGCCAGCCAACGGTGATGATCAAGTCTGTCATAGACCTCCAGCCCCAGTAAATCCACCCTTGCACGGATTATTGTATCAGGATATGCCTCAGGAGAAAAATGATCAAAAGAGCCACCCCAAGAAGATAGACTCCGATCAATTGCTGCTTCTGAGAGCGGGTCATAATTCTGGCCGGATATTCTTTAGAGTCTCGATCACGCGCGATTCGTGTTCCGGTCCGAGCGTCCGCTTGACGGCAAGGATCGTTGAATACAGAAACTCATTCAAAGAGGACAGGAGAAGCTCTTTCTTGTGATCGGCGCGTACCCACTGAAGATTTCCTTCGATTGTGGCATCGTCGAGAGTGCCATCCTTTCTCAACATTACATTTCGAAACACCGAAGAGTTTAGATCTCGAATATCCAGGAGGTACTTGCTCAAGACATGCTCTGTAATTGGCCCTACTTCTCTCATCATGTAGCGGTAGAGATAGGAAAACATCCGGTTATAGCTGGTCAGTATGCTTCTAACTTCATCTGAATTCATGTCGGCAGAGGCGTCTGCCGATGAATCTTCTCTGCGACCTTTGACTTTGATATAACCGAGACACGTCAAGAGATAAAGCACTTTGAAGGTTCCCGGTTCGCCAATCTCGCTGTCTCTGCAAATTTCTTCAACCGTGCGCCGGCCATCAATCAGATCCAGCACATGTTTTTCGAAAGGCTCGAGCGAAGCGCGATGTTTTAAGCCGAAATCCATTCTTGCTATCACCACATCGCGGGAAGGAAACTTGTTCTGAAGCATGTGGTGGTCATTGATCCGGCGGATTCCTTCTACCAGAAGTTCGGATAGGCTGACGTCGGCAGTAATGTTTTCCATGCTTGGGAGTTCTCCCTGGGAAAAAAAGAACATGCCGCGGTCCCAATTAAAAAGGCTGTATACGATGTACCGGATTTGGTCTTGAACACCCTCCCAGAGTACTTTGGGCGTAATCGCGCCCATCTCCACCAGGATTCGTCCCTGACGTTTCGGTCCGCCAAGCATCGTGACCGATCTGTCATATTCCTGCCGCGTAATCTTTCCTTTTGCAAGCAACAGGTCGCCAAGACGATCTTCAGGAAGATTACTGGCGGCAAAAATCACATTCCCATCCTGAATGTAAATGCTTTTTCTGATTCTTTCCCGTTTGAAGCTGATTACACCTGTCTTACGGGATGCGCGCAGGAATTCCAGAATATCCGGAAGACTGATATCCGACAAATCTCCCTTGAAGCTTTTTCCGATCATGTTGGGTTAGGAGAATGGTACTGCGAGTATTTCGCCAATGCAACTTTGCGTGGTTTTAGAACATTTTCGTAATGCCGACGCCGCTGTAATAGTGAAGCAGGATGCTTCGATAGTCCTTTCCCATTTTTGCATAACCTAATGCTCCGACCTGGCACATGCCGAGTCCGTGTCCCCAACCTCGTCCCGTAAACACGAAATTCTTGACCCTTCCGCCGCGATCCATCGTGCGGTCGACGACAAATAAATTATCGCGCAGCCCGAGCCCCCAACGGACCCGGATCCCCTTCAGTATACCGGTTGTTTTGCTTCCGATCACTTTCATTTCATAAACGCGGCCGGAAACACCATAGCTGAGAGGCTGAAGATCCAGGACATCTCCGGCATCTAGGTATTTGCTGATCTTCTGGCCCAGTTCTTCAGGAGTGAACGTTTCCTGCCAGAAGGTGTACTTGGAAGAACGATCTGCGGAGATGCCGGACCGGCTCACTTCGCAAACGAGAATCCGGATCTGGTCCCCCTCGAGATAGTATTCGATCGTGTCGCCGGCGGAGCATACGAGCTCGCTGCGCGGTGTAACGGAATCCCCGATCTTCTGGTATAGAAAAATGGGGTTCTCATATGATTGCGTATGCACTCCTGTATCATCCACAATCTGGATCTGTCGATCGTCGATTTCACGGACCATTCCGTCTTTTGCGTTAATCTGCCGGTAGTGCTGCAGAATGCGGTACATCGCTTTCAGAAATTCTGTGCGGTTCATCGGCGCATTCGGATTCAGATCTGCGCCGCCTTCCGGAACAAGGATCCCATCGTGAAACAAGAAAAGGAAAGAATGCGAATCGGGGCCGACCGAGACCGGAAAATCCAGGCGGCTCAGGAAATACTGATAATCTTTCTCGTTTAGAAGCGAATCGCGTTTTGCTTGCCAGCAAAGCTGATCTACAAGGAAGGAGCCGATATGAATCCAATCAACGCCGATCAGATGATCTTGTCCGCACGGCTTCTTTCCAAGATAACGGATTAGAGAATTTGTGGTTTCAAGAACCTCAGATTCCGTCAAAGGAGCGTTCGTACTTCCGGAAAAGGATTGTCCCGTCTTGGCGGTGAGCCAGCTGAGCCAGTATTCCTGCTTCTGACCGCGTATTTTTGTTTTTCCACGAACCGTTTCCGATTCTTCCGGATAGCATTCCACGCTTTTTAAATACGGGTAATTCCATCCTTCAAACATATATTCGGCATTTTCTGTTTTACCGCCGCAAGTAGATGTGTAAAGAGCGTTGATCGGTTGGCCTTGATAGGTGAGGATTTCCCCTGCTGTCTCTTCTACCGCCTTCGAAGTCAGATCATTTTCCGAAGTCATTCCTGAATACACCTGACATCGCGGGGTGGAGCAGAGGTCATAGCCTTCCGAGTCAAACTGTTTCAAGTTTTTATAGGCATACGTTCGCGCTGCAACGCCTTGAGCTTTGAGCGCCTGATAAGTAGCGAGCGATGCAGGACCGATCTCGTTTGGAACCACACCCTTGAGATAATCTTCCATGTTGATTGTATTGATGACTGTGATTCGCCCATTGGAATTCACAAGAAGAGTTGCGAAGCCGCGATAACGAATATGATCGATTTCAATCATTCCGGCGGATGTCCAGAACTGGACGGCCCCGGCGGCTTTCATCACAACGTTTCCTTCTTCATCGCGAACGACAAGATCAGGAAGTTTTCCGCCGCCAGTGTCTTCCGCAACATAGAATGCATTTGGATAGCCGTTGGTCTTGATATCTTCGATCACCTGTTGCGCCTTTTCTTTCCCGGAAAAGGGACCCAGACGAACTTGAAATTGATGCAAGTCCGCATTCTCACGCAGAAATGCGTCGTAATGTGTTCTGGACTTCGCTTGACTCAAAGCCTGCTGGGCATTTGCCTGAGAAGAAAAGGAGCCGATCTGCACGGAATAGCGGATCTGAATGTCGGCGACAAAACTAACCGAGGCGGTCACCATCTGACGAACTGCCTTTCGCCGGTTTCCATCGCTGATAGAAATGGTGTCGCCGTACGAAATTGTGCAAGACTTGGCGTCTGTTTTCAATCCGATCCGGATGACCGGCGGCCGGAGAGACAATGGAGCGGGCATGGGAACGGCGGTTGGGGTCTTGCGTGTTTCCACAGGAGGGCGAGGGGGACGCCTCTCGGCGCAACCGGCCGCAAGAAGGATAGCTACTATGAATAAGATATGACAAGAATAGTACGCTGCCTTTGGCATCGCTGTATTCTAAACAATTTCAAGAAAAAGTGGTAGGGGCTGAGCATTTTTCCATCGATGTGTCGTTCCGGATGCGATTGGCGAAGGCCTTCCTCCATGCACGATTTTGTTCGCAGTGGAAAATGCTCAGCCCGTCAGACGAAGTGGTAGGGTCGTACACATCCAGACGGGCTGTGCATTTGCGCAGACTTCAATGATCCAAAAATTGCTTCCGATGTTTCGTTTCTTCGGGGCGATCCTGATGCTTTCATGGCAAATGCATAGCCCCTACTTGCTTTCGATCAATCGTCGTTGAAGATTTTCTCCCACCAGGATTCTTCTTCCGTTTCGGTCTGCGGGGCGCCTTGAATCCCGGCCTTCTTGCGGATATCGTTGATTTCCCAACCGGTAAGTTTGGCGAGTGTTTGAGCCTCTGTCTCGAATCGCTGTCTCAGATCCTTCCGGTATTTCCTTCCTTCCTGACAGGTGATTTCTCCCGTGAACGCATGACGGAGGATGTATCTCCCCTGAAAATTCTCACGATTGGGTGTGGCTTGAAACACCAGATCTTCCGGAAATTTTTCGCGGCCATAACGAACATGCAGACGCGAAATGTATACATTCGAGCCGCCCTGCACAGGGCGCATTTTGGAGGAGGGACCTGTTTCATCCATCCAGAAGACACCGGCCTTTCGCAATTCTTCGGGGGTCAATGGATCCGCCGCGCAGGGATCACACCAGTTCATATCCCATGCATATTCCAAAAACACAACATTCTTCCCTTCCCGTTCGTAGGCACGTTGGAACATGGCACGATAGAAATCACCAAATTCATCCTTTACGTAAATCGGGATTTCCGCATCGGATGGAATCCGCACCGTCCGGTAATTCGTAACTTCGGCACGCCCCTGCGGAGAAAGAATGTAGGCGACCAGATCCTGCTCTCCCTTCGCATTAGCCATGCCAAGCCTGATCGGTAACATGAATTTGGGTGATTCATAAGCCATCTGAAGCGGCCGCAAAAACTGTTGGCCTGTCTTCTCGAACTCCTTCAGATTCACCTTTGCGACAAAGAACTTCATGTTTTGCTTGATGTACGGTTGCAAGAGTGGAGCAGCACCTTCGGGCATGCGATATCCATTGTCGCGGAGCCAGATCTCCAAACCACCCGATTCCTTCGCGCTTAAAATGATGATGTCGTATTCGCCGACCGTAAACTGCGCCTCAATCTTGACACCCAGGGCGTCCGCGCCGCGACCTTTTGCCGCTCCGGCTGCCATGGGAGCAGACGGCATAGCCTCGTAGACTCGAACGGGCGCGCAAGGATCGGGATCAAAATATTCCACCAACCGCGGAGCGCTGAAGGCATCGAGTCTTTCCAAGACCTGCGGATCACCGATATGTACTTGCCCCTTTTGAAGAACCACAGGGACTGGCACTACGATCGCAAAGTCCTTCAGTTCCCCCTGATAGTCATTGGCCATTGTAAGAACTGTGCGGTCACCGTCCCGCGCGATCACAACCCGCGAAGCCTTGTTAAACAGTTTTGCGTCCGCTTTCGCAACAAAGAAACCACAAAATCCCCAACTCGCGGCAGAACTTGCGGAAAGAATCAGAAACATCAACATCCATCTCTTCCAATTCATGCAACTAACCTCCCTTCGGACGGGGAAGAAACAGTCCCCTTCCATTCAAATCTTTTTGCCGGCCGCCATCGATCAAACAAAATCGTCAATGGAGAAAGAATGAACAATGCCCAGAAGGCAGCCGTAGGCATGAAGAACTTGTTTCGCAACACAAATGTGAGTACTGCAACCAAAGCGGCCCACAGGACACGAGCTCGCCGGTTGTCGGGAATCGCGCGAGGATCGGTGATCATGAAGAACGCAAACAGCAGCAGCGCGCCGCTTGTCATCCGGTGTAAATACACATCCCACGTCCAGCCCAGCCAGACATTCCTCGCGGCCTCCAAACCAAAATAGCACAGCAGAAACGCCCCCGTGGTGTCCCATCGTCCGACTTTTCGAACAACCATCGCTCCCGCGCCAAGAAACAGAAATGCATACCACAGTTCCTCTCCCCATTGCCCCGGGGTTACCCATGCGTCTGAGGTGAATGATAAAACAGCGATGATCCCAAAATTGGAAGGATTGAAAAAGTGTTTTCCACGATAGCGAAACACAAACTTACACAGGATCGAGATCACACCGGCAACGACCATCGTCAGAACTGAGTTTGCCCGAAGTAGCAAGCAGAGACTCAACACTGTAATCCAGGCACTTTTGAGCGAAGTTCCGCGCGCCAGAGCGTACTGGGTCAACAGACCGGCTGCTACTACGGCTGCCATCAGATGGAAATGCACCGTTAAATCTCTTCCGAAAACTCCCAGAATCAAAAATCCGCTAAGAAACAGGATCTGATAGTCGCGGGCATCTTGAAACAGTTTCATCTTCTTATAGGAACGCCGGACAGGCAATTCGGATCTAAAGCGAAAGCCAGAAGTTTCGAACTTCTTCCCAGGGGAACAAGGGGCCCGGATCAATCTTTCGGCGGATACGGATATCGGGATTATCCTGCGCAGGGATCATCAACGTGTCCAGATCGGAATGACGCGCAATTTTTGCAAGATGCGGATAACGGCGTTTCATCTCCGAAAGAAATTCCTTGAGTGAATCGACTTGCGCCTGCGGATACTCCTCATTGACCTCCTGATGTTTGGAATGAAACCAGTTGGGATATCTTCCCAGATTCACCAATTCAACTCCAATTGAATTGCGATTGCGTCCGATTACATGATATGCAGTCCGGTCTTCCCTCACATAACGGTACACCGAGCCGTCCCGGTCCACGTAATAGTGGCCCGAATTGCCGGTTTTGCTATCCGGATGAATGATTCGTTCTCCGTATTCTTTCGCCATTTCCAATGTAGGAAGCTCGGTACAATGGACGACTACAAGTTCTAATGTATTCGTATCCCTGGGTTCGAGACGGTCATTGTAGGAAAGCAAATCGTCTATCAGATTCATATTCTCACCAGTCTCCGGTTTCCGGAGCCGGCGGGCGTCCCTGCCCGCCGTCGAGTGTGCATCCTATCCTGCGGGCACGGAGGCCCGCAACTCCAGAACTTTGATAGGCCCGTGTGCTCCACACCGGGTCTATCACTCTTTCGAGCTTTTCTCACTCAGAGGCGGTAGACGGGCTGCGTCCGATGGCGGTTCCACACCGAACCTTCTGTAGATCTCCGCAGGAAACAATCGGGAAACGGATCGACCGAATTTCAAATCATCCTCCACCCTGGAAAGATTGTTGAAAATGAGATCCAGTGACGCTTCCTTCTGTTGAATCTCCTCGGCTACCGTCGCGATTCTCTGCTTCTTTTCCTCCAGCATGGCAATATTCTCTTGCACGACTTCCTTGACTGCAGGATCACTGCTCTCCTGAAGTTTTTGTTTGTATTCACGCAATTGCTGGTTCATCAGCTTCTGGTTTTCGGGAGATGCGAAGTCCTTCAAGCGGATCAGATCTTTCTTGATCTCCTGAACTTTCTCACCGACCAGAATTTCCGATTGTAAAAATTCCTCAGCACTAACCTGGTTCAGGACGATGTCGCGTTGAAGACGGTCCACAACAGAGCGGTACAGGGCTTCCGTCCGGGTCACATGGGCAAACTTCTTTTCTTCTTGTTTTTGTTTGTTTCCCTGCAGGTTTTTGTAGGTGAAGTATCCGATGGTGGCAAGGGCGAGAACAACAACAATTCCGCCTGCATAGAGAGTGCCCTCGAACAGCACAGCCAGAAGTTTGAACAATTCAGGGGCCAGGAACCGAACCAGGACAAGACCTGCCAGAAGAAGGAAGAGAGAGCCGAAACAGGAGGAGGATTCTGATTTCATCTAGGGCTGTCTACGCCCGCAAGCACGCCGGGCAGACCTTCACCGGTCAGCGCCTCGAGCGAATAGAATGTGGCCCCGGGCGCATCAAAATACAAATAATGAAGTCCCTCATCGGATTGGATGGAAGCAGGAATTGGAAATAGATTCAATCGCTCTTTTTTCCCACCGTGAATCCGATACAGATTCCAGAACGCTACGCCGTTTTCCCGCGATGTCCTCCACTCGATCTGCATGCCACCCTCTCCCGGATTGACACGAAAGTATTCAAGAACAGCAGGAATGGAAGGGTCATACGATTCCTGAAGCACGCCGCGAAGATCTTTCGCCGAGGCGTTTACAAGGAATACCCTGTAGCGTTCCATTCCAGCAAACGGAATCTGAATGGACCAAGGTTCTGTAAGTCCTTTCTTCATTGCCAGCGTGCCGCCCTTTTCAGTGGTCGTGTAAAACAGAACGGCTGCTGAATAAACACCAGACTCCGAAAGAAAACTCAAGCGCGCGCCGCCTGAGCCCTGGAAGGCCCTGCCTTCAAAGACGGCTCCGGCAAACGGCTTGATCGACACTTCCGAACGGTCTTGAACGGGATCTGGAGTGGGAGTTGAGAGCAAAACAAGACTCTGCAAATAGGATTCCAGATTCGACAGGTGATTCACGAAAAGAACATTTTCCAGAACATCAGTCAACCTTTCTTCACCGGAGTAAGACCACCGATCCCAAACCTGGCGGATTACATCCTTATACGGATGGCCCAGCAAATCGAGAAACCGCGAAGCGCCTAGAGCATACGCCGGAGCGGAGTCGGTAATAGAAATATCGGGTCGGGAAAGCCTCAACTCGATTGCCTTTTGCGTAGCGGAGGAAGCTTTTCCAAATTGCGTTTCCATCCAGCCCGCAGTAGCTTCGAAGAACCAGTAGTCACCGGAAGACCTGTATTGCAGCTCAGAGGCATGGGCCAGCTGATGGATCCAGTGCGAAGGAAACTCCGTCGACTCTAATACATTCGTATTCAGGATCACGTATGGGTATTTGTCGCCCAGGGTCGTGCCCGCAAAATCCTTGCCGGCGGGAACGAAATAAACAAAGAGCACCGGCCGGTTGATCTCAAGCCGTGTAGCCGGAAGCCTCCACCCAAGCTCGGTCTGGATGAAGTGACGCGAACGCTCCAGGATTGCGCGCCGTTTTGCAAGAACTGCCGGAAAACCATCGCGGTCCAAACGTTGAAACGCCGGATCAGCGGGCCAGTAAAAAATGCGAAAGTAAGAATCCACCATCGTGGACTCCATTCCGTGTGGAATCGTGAATTTTGCCGTTTTCGTTTCCGCTTCGCGTCCGAACCAGCAGCCCGGGATCTCATCCGCTGCAACAATGGAGGCAAAAACAAAGACACAAAGGACCACATAAATGTGTCTCATTCTAGTGAAATCTTATTGTGGATCCTGTGGATTGTCAAGGATATCGGGGGATCGTACTATGTTTGTAACAGGCGACCATCAGTAGGGGCGACCCTTGTGGTCGCCCTCACGAAATCGCCATCCTTCCGGGCGGGCGACCACAAGGGTCGCCCCTACCATGGATCACGATTCTGTCTTCGCCAGCGGAAGGTCCCGCAACATCTGGGCATAATCCTGAAACGCGTGGTCGGTTTCATCCTTCCTTTCCAATAGCTTCCGGAGCATTTCCGTGACTTCCCGAATCTTGAAGGATCTCGGATCCAGCTGGTGGATCTGATTATTCATTTGAACGGCCATGATTTTCAGGTGATTGATTTGTTCGTAAAGGTCTTTCAGAATTTCAATCGATTTGCCAATGACAAAATCAATGTCTTCCGATGCGTCGCTGCCATTCTGGCGTTCCAGACGTTCGAGAAGCGACGAAATAGTAACGGAACCCTCGGCAGGCCGGCCCAGTAGTTCAATCATTTCTTGTTGACCGTAAAGAAAGCAATTGTTTCGTCCCGACTGTTTCGCCTTGTACAAAGCGACATCTGCCTTCTTCATCAAACTCTCGACATTGCTTACATGGTGCAAGGGAAAGCACGCAATCCCGACACTTACCGTAACAGGATAAGGAATGCCAGGAAAAACGATTTCGGCTGCCGTGTTACGTATCTTTTCCGCAACGCGGAAAGCATCTTGAAACCCCACTTCCGGCAGGATAATCGCAAACTCATCTCCACCCAGGCGCGCCACCAAATCGTAGGTACGAAGGTTCCGCTTGATGGCAGCCACAATCTCCTTCAAAACCGTATCTCCCGTTGCATGACCGTACCGGTCATTCACCAGTTTGAACTGATCAATATCGATCATCAAAACGGACAATGTACTTCCCTGTCTTTCGGCTCGAGAAAATTCCTCACGAATTCGCTGCTCAAAAAAACGGCGGACATAACACTTGGTCAGCTCATCAATGATAGCCAGCTCGTAAAGATGAGCGTTCTCAATCGCCATTCCGGCAAGATTCGCGAAGGATTCCAGCAAAGTGAGATCTTCTTTGGAAAAAATGTTTCCCACCGAGCGGTTATCCACATATACGGTACCGATGATATCGCCGTTTTGCTTCGCGATTAGCGGGACACACATCAAACTGCGGATCTTGAGATTCATAACGCTGTCCGACTTGGATAACGCCCCATCCTTCACCACATCCCGGCTAAAAATCGACTTCCCCTTGTTGACTACATCCGTCACAATGGTGCGGCTAAACAACATGGCGTCTTCCAACGTAGAAGTGTCCACATTGGCGGTAGAGTTCGCAATCCGCATTTCACCTGTGATTGGATGCTTGAGAATGATCAATGCTCGTTCCGCCTGGATCTCCTTTGCAATAACATCGATGATCTTCTTCAAGAGTTGATCGAGATCGGTGATGGTAATCAGCGATTGGCCGATTTCCAGTAGAGTCCGGTAACGGTCTGCCTGGCGTTTTTCAATGCGCTGCTCTTTCATGACGGTAGCTTGCTCAGCAATTCCTTGAGACGGGAAGCGTATTCGCGACTGCAGACAAGAATCTGGTCGCCGCTCTGGACGATCACAAGGTCGTGGACTCCTGCAGTAGCAAGTGTATGACTTTCCGCATAAACGATGCAATCGGAGGTATCGATGGATGCAAGCTTGCCCCGAATCAGATTTCCCTGGCTATCGGCGGGAAGAACGCGAAGCAGCGAGTTCCAGGTACCGATATCATCCCAGGCAAACGGGGCCGGAATCACCACCACCCGGTCCGCTTTTTGCATCACGCCATAGTCGATCGAAATCCGCGGAAGCGATTCGTACAGCTCTCGGAATTGAGCTTTTCCCCTCGCTGCAAATACTTGCTGAAGCCCGCTCCACAACTCCGGTAAGTGTGCGGCGATCAACTCACAAATGCGCGAGACCTTCCAAAGAAACATACCGCTATTCCAGTAGTAGTAAGGCTGTCGAATGAATTCTTCTGCGCGCTGAATATCGGGCTTTTCGATGAATGTTTGGACCGGATACACCGGAATCAAAGAACTGGAAAGGCTCTGGCCGGTTGCTTGAATGTAACCGTAATTGGTATCCGGCCGCTCGGGCTTGATCCCGAAGGTACAGGGTCCGCCATGGTCCAGGATGAAGGATGCGGCGGAATTCATCGTGCGCATAAATGAAGCGGTATCCGGAATGAGATGGTCTGCGGGCAATACGAGCATCAAAGCATCTTTGGGAAGATGCAATGATGCGTATCCGATCGCAGCGGCAGTGTCCCTGCCGGCAGGCTCCAGCAGCAAACGGGAATCATCGAGTTGGGGTAATTGCTTCCGCGAGATCGACTCATGTTGTTCTCCAACAATCAGGTGGATCCGTTCTGCCGGGACAAGTTCCCGGGCCCGGTCAAAAGTCTGCTGGAGCAGGGAGCGGTCAGAAAAGAAATGCAAAAACGGCTTGGGGATTTCCGGTTTGCTGAGCGGCCAAAATCTTTCCCCCTTGCCGCCGGCAAGAATTACAACATGCAGCGAATCGTTCATCACAGGAACTAACGAACATTCTCTTTGACGAACCGCACAATTTCTTCCAGTGAGCTTCCAGGCAGAAAAATTCCTTTGACTCCCATCTCTTTTAACGGCGCCAGATCCTGATTCGGGACAATCCCTCCCATGAACACAAGCACATCTTCCATCTGATTTTCTCGAATCAGTTCCATAATCCGTGGCATCACGTAATTGTGCGCGCCGGATAAGATACTGACACCAATGGCATCTACATCTTCCTGCAATGCTGCCTGGACGATCTGTTCGGGAGTTTGCCGCAAACCAGTATAGATCGCTTCCATTCCTGAATCCCGTAAAGCCCGCACAATCACCTTTGCGCCGCGGTCATGGCCATCCAGTCCGGGTTTCGCCACCAGCACTCGAATCTTTTTTTCACTCATATCAAACTCGCGGCCACGGAGGGCCGCTGCTCCAGAACAAACTATACAATCTCCGGCTCGCGGTATTCGCCAAAGACATCACGCATGGCGTCGCAAATTTCGCCGAGCGTAGCATACGCCTTCACTGCATCCAGAATGGGATATACAAGATTGCCGGTGCCGCGTGCCGTTTCCCGTACAACATCCAGCGTCTGTTGTACTGCGCCACTGTTCCGGGAGCGACGAAGCGCTTGAAGCCGCTCCACTTGTTCACGCTCAATATTCTCATCAATGTACAGAGTCTCGGGCGGCTTCGGTTCTTCCATCGAGAATTCGTTCACACCCACAATGATCTTCTCTCCCTTTTCGCACGCGCGGGCGTATTCGTACGAGGCATCGGAAATTTCCTTTTGTGGATAGCCTCGTTCAATCGCATCCACCATTCCGCCCATTGCATCCAGCTTGTCAAAGTAGGCGTATGCTGCTTCTTCCATATCTTTCGTCAACCGTTCCACAAAGTAAGAACCTGCCAAAGGATCTACAGTATTCGTAACGCCGCTTTCGTGGGAGATGATTTGCTGCGTTCGAAGAGCGATCGTCACAGATTCTTCCGTGGGCAAGGCCAGCGTTTCGTCGAGGGAATTGGTATGGAGCGACTGTGTGCCGCCCAGTACTGCAGCCAGCGCCTGAATCGCAACGCGAACTACATTATTGTAAGGCTGCTGAGCCGTGAGACTGCATCCGGCCGTTTGTGTATGGAAACGGCAAAGCCAGGACCGCGGATTCTTCGCATGAAATCGTTCTTTCATCACCCGCGCCCAGATTCTGCGGGCCGCGCGATATTTCGCCACTTCCTCAAACAAATCATTGTGAGCGTTGAAGAAGAAGGAAAGCCTCGGCGCAAACTCATCCACATCCATTCCGGCTTCCAGCGCCCATCGGACATATTCGATCCCGTCATAGAGCGTAAATGCCAGTTCCTGAACGGCAGTTGAGCCCGCTTCCCGGATGTGATACCCGCTGATGCTGATGGTGTTCCAGCGCGGCATTTGCTTTGCGCAATACGCGAATGTATCCATGATCAATCGCATGGAAGGGCGCGGAGGATAAATGTAAGTTTTCTGAGCAAGATATTCTTTGAGAATGTCGTTTTGAATTGTGCCGGAAAGATTTCTGGAATCACACCCCTGTTTCTGAGCGGCAGCGTTGTACATGGACAGAAGAACTGCAGCCGGTGCATTGGTCGTCATACTGGTCGTAACTTTGTCCAACGGAATCTGATCAAACAAAATTTCCATATCCTGAAGCGAGTCGATTGTGACTCCGCATCTTCCGACCTCACCGCGGGACAGCGGATGATCGGAGTCGCGCCCCATGAGAGTAGGAAGATGAAACGCGATGCTCAATCCGGTCGTTCCCCTGGAAAGGAGATATTTCAGGCGTTCATTGGTTTGTGCCGCATTGCCGAATCCCGTGAACTGGCGCATCGTCCAGATTTTCGATCGGTACATTGTGGGATGGATTCCGCGTGTATATGGATACTCGCCGGGCCAGCCGATTTCGCTTTCGAAATCGATATTCTGAACGTCCTCCGGAGTGTAGAGACCCTTGATTTTCTCGCCGGATACCGTTGTAAACGGGATATTCTGTTCCGGCAACTTTTCCAGCGAAGGCGCCAGCGTTTCATTTTCCCATCGCTGTCGTTGTTCCGAAACATCAGCGGAATGGCTGAGAACCGCCGCACCGGAATGCTTCTTGTCTTTCATGATTTCCTCACTTCAAAACGTGCCGGGCAATCACCATACGCTGGATCTCGGAAGTACCTTCATACAGTGTGGTAACCCGTGCATCTCTATAATATCGCTCTACGGGGTATTCTTGCGAATAGCCGTATCCGCCATGGATTTGGATCGCCTGATAGGTAACGCGATTGGACATTTCGGAGGCGTATACTTTTGCCATGGAAGCTTCTTTGGTAAAAGGCTTTCCTTTCTGACGAAGATCTGCGGCCGACAGCATCAGAAGCCTGGCTGCCTCAATCGACGTGGCCATATCGGAGAGCATGGCCTGGATGGCTTGAAATCCGGCAATCGGTTTTCCAAACGCAACTCGCTCCTTCGAATACTTTAGAGCTGCTTCGTAGGCCCCCTGCGCAATCCCGCAAGCCTGGGCGGCAACGCCGATCCGCCCGCCGTCCAGCGAAGCCATTGCAATCCGAAAACCGGTCCCTTCTGCCCCGAGCCGGTTTTCAACAGGCACTTCCACATCCTCGAAAATGATCTGGTTTGTGACCGATCCCTTGAGCCCCATTTTCGGTTCGTTGCGTCCCATTCTGACCCCGGGAGATTTTGTTTCCACGATGAACGAACTGATTCCCCGCGCTCCGGCTCCGGGGTCTGTCATAGCCTGGACAATCAGAATCCCCGATTCCTCTCCGTTCGTGACCCAGTTCTTCGTGCCATTCAACACGTATTTGTCCTGCTTTCTTACTGCGAGCGAACGCTGAGCGGTCGCATCCGATCCCGCGTTCGGTTCGGTCAACGCGAATCCGCCCAGGATCTCGCCTTTCGCGCAAGGAGTCAGATACTTCTTCTTCTGTGCTTCATTTCCATACATGAAAATGGGAAAGCAGCAAACCGAATTGTTGACACTCATCGTGATGGCAACACTTGCAGACACACGGCTAATTTCTTCGATCGCCAGAGCATTGGAGATTTGATCAGCGCCTGCGCCTCCGTATTCCTCCGGAATCACAAGTCCCATCAGGCCAAGCTCCCCCATTTTGGCAACTAAATCACGGGGGAAAACGCCATCGTAGTCAATCGACTGAATCCGCGAACGGATTTCCGATTCTGCGAAGTCGCGCACCATGTCGCGAATCATCAGCTGTTCTTCGGAATAATCAAAGTTCATGACGGGAAATTTACTATAAACTAGATGAAGCCACTTCGGCAAGGAGGAGGATTCACCACAAAGGCACAAAGAACACGAAGAGTTTAAGAAATATTCCTCTCCGAACCTTCGTGCTCTTTGTGCCTTTGTGGTAAATTCCTATCCTTGCTCGGCGAGGACAGCGTGGGCGATCACCAAACGTTGGATTTCGGATGTGCCCTCATACAGTTCGGTGATTTTCGCGTCCCGCATGGCCCGCTCCACGGGGAATTCCTTGCTGTAGCCATATCCGCCGTGAATCTGAACGGCCTTGATTGCATGCTTCATCGCCGTTTCGGCTGCGAATACCTTTGCCATCGACGCCTCCTTACTGAAGCGTCTGCCGGAGTCCTTTGCCACGGCCGCCTTGTATGTCAGAAGGCGCGCGGCATCAATCTCGGTTGCCATATCGGAGAGCATGGATTGGATCGCCTGAAACCCGGAAATCGGACCACCAAAGGCGGTCCGCTGTTTTGAATATTGCAGCGCTGCCTCAAATGCACCCTGCGCGATTCCGACTGCCTGTGCGGCAATCCCGATGCGTCCTCCGTCCAGCGTTGCCATCGCAATCTTGAATCCATCTCCTTCATTGCCCAGTCTGTTTGCTGCCGGCACCCGGCAATTCTCGAAATGAAGTCCCGCAGAAACTGCGGCTCGGATTCCCATTTTCTCTTCATGTTTTCCGACGGAGAAACCGGAAGACTTTTTGTCGATCATCAGGGCAGTAATCCCGTGATGTTTCTTTTCAGGTTGGGTCATGCAAAAAACAATCGCCCAATTGGCGTTCGGAGCATTTGTAATCCACACCTTCTGACCATTGACAATGTAGTCATCCCCGTCGCGAACCGCTGTGGTTCGCAGACTTGATGCATCGCTCCCCGCTTGCGGTTCCGTCAGCGCGAAGCATCCGAGCTTCTCTCCGGATGCGAGCGGTTTTAATATCCGCTGTTTTTGATCTTCATTGCCGAATATAAGTAGCGGATCGCAAACCAAACTATTGTTTACCGAAAGAATCACGCCGGTTGAGGCACAACATCGCGAGACTTCTTCGATCGCAATCGCGGTTGCCAGATTGCTCAATCCGGCGCCTCCATATTGCTCCGGAATGCTGATACCGGTCAGCCCGATCCCCGCAGCCTTGCTGATATTCTCAGCGGGGAAAATACCGTCACGATCAATCGCGGCGGCAATCGGACGCACTTCATTTTCAGCAAACTCCCGCACCATTTGCCGGAGCATCTGCTCTTCTTCAGACGGATCGAAATTCATATCAAATATCAAAAATCAAAGATCAAATGAATATAAAGCCATAAGTAAATAATAAGTCTACGACGGTTTTTTTGCTTATTTCGTTATGTTTATTTGATTTTTGATATTTGATTTTTGATATCACTCAAAATAGGGTTTGAGTTTGGCGAGTGTTGTTGCGAAATCTTCAGGAATGACGCGCGTATCGGCAAGCGCTGACATAAAGCTGGTGTCTCCGTTCCAACGCGGGACAATATGCAGATGATAGTGCTCTTCAATCCCGGCGCCGGCGGCTCTTCCCAGGTTCATCCCGATATTGAATCCATCCGGATGATAAATCTCCTGCATCGCGCGAATCACGCGCTGGCACAATATCATCATCTCTTCTAAAACCGGAGGTTCCGAATTCGCCGGATTCGCAATGTGCCTGTTTGGTGCGATCATCAGATGGCCATTATTGTAGGGATAACGGTTGAGGATCAAAAAGTTGCTTTTTTCCCGGAACACAACCAGCGAATCCGGATCATCTGGAGATTCCAGAGCCGCACAAAAAATACAACCCGTTTGCTTTGCAGCATTACTCACGTAATTGAATCTCCAGGGGGACCAGATTTGCTTCAAGGCTTGACCCGACCTTGGACCTTGGACTTTAGACTTTGGACTTATCCTTCAGACGCTGGCCTTGTTGATGAGCTTCTTCAAGTCTTTTCCGGGTTTAAAATAAGGGACCTTTTTGGCAGGCACCTGAACGGCTTCACTGGTGCGTGGGTTTCGGCCCACCCGACTATTACGCCGCCGGAGCTTAAAAGAACCAAACCCGCGCAACTCAATCTTTTCACCGTCTTTTAGCGCATCTACAATCTTATCCAGAAACACATTCACAATATTCTCTGCGTCTTTTTTGGAGAGTTCAGCGTTTCTGGACACTTCCGTTATCAGATCCGCTTTCGTCATCAACTTCAATCCTTCCACGGTGCCCTCTTCGTAGAACAGATGTTGATTATTTTTCCTTGTCCAGCGGTTTGATCAGCTCGCCACCCGCAAGATCGAGTAGCGTAACTTTGTCGTCCGATTTATAGCTCTCAATCATGAGCCTTTCTTCTTCCAGCAGAACTCTTTTACGCTGAGTCCGATCTTTCGTTCCGCTTGATCCATTTTAATGATCTTCGCTCGAACCGTATCGTTGACATCAAAGTGATCCTGCGGATTCTCCACACGTTCGATCGCCATTTCGGAGATGTGAATCAAACCCTCAATCCCGTCTTCCAATTCGACAAACGCGCCGTAGTTGGTCAAGTTGACGATCCGTCCTTCCACATTATCTCCCACGTGATTTTTGCGGAAGAATTCAGACCAGATATCCGGCTGCATTTGCTTCAAGCCCAGCGAAAGTCGTTGTTTGACCGGATCGACTTCCAAAACGCGTACTTCAATCCGATCTCCGCGTTTCACAAACTCACCCGGATTCTTGGCGCGCTTGCTCCAGCTCAAGTCGCTGATGTGAATCAGTCCATGAATGCCTTCTTCCACTTCGATAAAAACGCCAAAATCCGTGATGTTCTTCACTTTTCCGGTAATCACGCTTCCAACAGGATAGTGATCCTTCAAAACGTCCCATGGATTTGGTTCGGTCTGTTTCAATCCGAGCGAAATGCGCTTGTTTGTTGCGTCGATACTCAATACAACCGCTTCGACCCAGTCGCCCACCGTAACGATTTTCGAAGGATGTTTGACTTTCTCGCTCCAGGACATTTCGGAAACGTGGATTAATCCCTCCACACCTCTTTCCAGCTCAACAAATGCGCCGTAGTCGGCGAGATTGATGACTCTCCCTTTCACACGCGAATTCACCGGATACTTTTCTTCCACAGAGAGCCACGGATCCGGCTGGCATTGCTTGTATCCCAGCGATACCTTGTTGTTTTCCGGATCGTAGTTGAGAACCACGACTTCCACCTGATCTCCAACACTGAATAATTCCGATGGATGAGTGACGCGTCCCCAGGACATATCCGTAATATGAATCAATCCATCAATTCCGCCAAGATCCACAAACGCTCCGTACTCGGTGATGTTCTTGACCGTACCTTTTACCGGCTTTCCGGTCTGGAGAGAATCACCAACGTCTTTGCGGATGGATTCCAGTTCTTCCTCAACCACTGCCTTACGGGAAAGGACAATATTCCCTTTCTTTTGATCCAGCTTCAGAATACGGACGCGGATCTCCTGATTCATGAAATGATCGAGATTGCGGACCGGCTTCAAATCAACCTGAGAGCCGGGAAGGAATGCGCGAACACCGATATCGACTGAAAGTCCGCCTTTCACTTTTTCAACCACACGCCCGGTAATCACCAGATTGTCGTGATAGGCCTTTTCGATTTCATCCCAGACACGAATTCGTTGCGCCTTTTCTTTTGAAAGAAGCAAATAACCGTCTATACTTTCATTTTGTTCCAACAGCACCGCGATCTGATCTCCGGGCTTGACACTAACTTTTCCATCCGGACCGAGCACTTCGCGAATCGGAACAATACCTTCTGATTTGTGACCGACATCGACAAACACCTCACCGCCGGTAATCTTCAGGACACGACCGATAATGATTTCACCTTCGACAAGATTCCGGTATTTGCTGTCGTACTCCTTCAATAACTGGTCGTACAGGGTTGCAGAGATTTCTGCCTCTGTCTTTTTGTCGCGGGCCGGATCGATCTTTTCCTCACCTCCTGTCAGTGAAGGATCCTGGCCATTTGTTGATTCAAGCATGTTGGGGTGGACCTCCTTATCCAAAACCGAGCTCTTAGAACGATCTTCAGATGCAAAGCGCCTGACAAAATCGATCTCTGAACTCCCGTAGTTTGATTGCGGATTGTCGTCCCCGGCAACAGAGAGGGAATCATGGCATGCGCCAGTTCCGCCCTGCGACGGTTCGAGGGAGCCTCTGAGGCAGCAACATTATATCTGTGGCTCCGCAGTCGTGTCAAGCCGAAGGTGCTGTATCTTCAAGATTTATGGCATCGCGCTGCTATACTACGGCTGTATGTCCGCACCGCGTAAAACCATCCTTTGGATCCTCGGTTTTGTAGTCCTCTTTGGAGTCGGGATGGAAACAAGGCGGCTGATGGGAAGCCGGAGTGAAGAGCCAGGAAAGCGGACGCGAAATGTTTATCTGATAACGGTTACAGGTCTGTGTTCCAGCCATCTCAGCAGCTACCTTTACCAGCACAGCCAAACCCCGGCAATCGATTTTTTGGCGTACGACGGCGTTCGCTTTTCGAATGCATTTTCGCCTGCCACCAGCTCATTCTCAGCTCATCTGTCCATTTTTACGGGAATGTATCCGTTTCAAAAGAATCCGAGGACCGGTTGTGGAGGCTTCGGGCGATCCATGTTAACGCTGTTTCAGGGAAGTGAGTTTCGCAAGAATGGATACCACAAGGCAGCTTTTCTGGCCGATCCGGAATTGCGTGTGCCCTCTTTTCTCGTCACGTCTTTCGATGATACAGCTGCGGGGGATCGGGCGCTTCCCCCATGGAAGGAGTCGTACACAAATGCTGCGGTTTGCAAAAGCGCAAAGGACTGGGTTCTCCAACATCGCGATGTTCCACAGCTGGTCTTACTCAATTTCAACGAGCCAACCGAGCCATTTTCGCCACCGCCACCTTATGACAAACACTACCGAGTTCATCCGTACGATGGAGAAACTGCGGCAGTCGATGAACAAATCGGCCAGTTTATCCAATTGTTGAAGAGATCCGGTCAGTTCCAAAACTCGATTGTCGTGTTGACTTCTCCATACGGCGCATGCCCTGCTGAGGATGCCCCAGGATCAAAAGAGGAGCAACAGATTCATGTTCCCCTGATGATAGCAGCTCCGGGAATCTTGCCTCGCCACCAGGAATACGAACAGCCGGTCAGTCTGATTGACATTGCTCCCACAATCCTCGAACTGCTCGAATTGCCTGTGAAGCCGGGCTTCGACGGACTTCCGCTATTTGAAAAAGGAAGCACACGACAGGTGGATCGCGAAGCAATCTTTGGAGAATTTTCTTCCCCTTTCTGGTTTGGTCGGCCGTTCGCATATTATGCCCGGACCAGAGGATCGCTCTGGCTTACAGATAGCGGAGCGGCAAATTCGATGGCTGCCCGAAATCTCATGGAACACTTAAAACGCGAAGGGATCGAACTTCCGACGAACCAGGAAGGAGCCGAGTTTTTCAGGCAGGTTGTATTGCCGGCGCGAATGGAAAACTTTGAAGAATCGCTCGCTGCGCTGGGTGGATATGCCCGGGAAAGCGAGAGTCCATGCTTCTCCCTGTGGCAAGGGGCATTGCTGGAGGCATCGGGAAAATCCCAGGAAGCGCTGGCGGTCTACCTGTCGAAGGATCGCCAAAAACAGGCGCCCGAACTTCTCCCGGCCGCCGCCGAACTACTCTTGAAATCCGGGCAGTACCGCGAGGCGCTTCAAGCGCTCAAAGACTACAAAACCGAGACCGGGATCTCCTGGTATCTAGATGATAGTATGATGGGAATCATACTATATCGCTTACATCGAGCGGAGGAGGCATTCGGGTATCTGGAACGCGCTCTCCTGGCAAACCCACGACTGGGGCCGGCACATACGTATCGCGGATTCATCCTGGCCGACCGGAAGCAATGGAAATTGGCGGAAACAGATTTCAGAAAAGCAGTCGAGCTGGATTCGGAAGACTACCATGCGATGATCGGGCTTGCCCGGGCACTCCGAAGTCGGAATGCATCCGCGGAAGCGCGAAAGCTAAGCGAACGAGTTTTGTTGTATGCATCCGATCCGGAATTGAGAGAAGAGGCTCGGAAGCTCATCGCGGATTAGCGTCTATCGCGTCGTCGTGTCTATCGCCTCGTCGCGAATCATTCGTTGGAAGTTTGGATCATTTCACGGAGAGCATCCTTTTGCTCTGCGGTCAGATCCCATTGCACGGCATAACCGTGTCTTCCCAGTCCCAGATCCGCATCGCGAACCACACTCCCGATCCCAACAATTTCAGGTAGACCGGGAGAAACCAGCCGGATTGTGATTTTGTCACCGGACCTCAATGCTTTGTTTGTCCGAATCAAAATGCCGGTCTCGCTGACGTTCACGGAAGTTCCTAGAAAGACATCGCCATTCTTTCTGCCTTCCAGTTCAACGCTGATTTCGATTCTCGGTGCGGCCCGGCGTTCCATGATTCCTCGCAAAATCCATTTTAGGAAGAACCAGTAAACCTCAAATTCTCCAGAACGACAACCGGGATCAATTGCGGCGCACTTTTCCTGTACATTCTCAAACGGATCAGATTCACTTTGCTCAAGTATTCTCTGCGCGTGAGCTGAACCAGAATCAATCCACCCTGGGCTGGAACCCTGCGGGAACGGAGTAATACGCCATTCAAAGAAACTTCGATCCAGGCATCCCGGACGTCACGTTCAGGCTCGACCCGCATTTCCATCTCCACATTCGGTTTCTCTTTAAAAAACATGGGAATGCGCATCACAGCAATATCCGCGGTAGTAATCCGCATACCTTTCTCTGACTTCCAACCTTCACCGAAAATAAGATTGCCACAATCTCCCAAAAGATTCGGGCACTTCGCCTGAAAATAAAGAATGTCATCTCCAATAAAAAACTCATTCCAAGGACCATACATCTGGATTCCGTAACGCATTCTGTAAGCAAGCTGTACGGGAAATTCGAGCGGATACGCCACCCACCTGTATACGCGCGAAAAACCACCGTCAAAAGCATCGGAAAACCGCACCGCATGATCAAACTCTTCCATCTGGAAATAGGAACGCGAAAGTGAACCGGTCATGCCTGCAAGAAACACGATCACCGCGATCATGCAGAAGTGCCCGACTGCTCGCTTCCATCGAATCAGCCGTGAATAGAACGCGGCAAGCCCGATCACGAAGATTACAGACCATCCCGCAAATCTCCTTGCACCAAATGCGGAAGAACCCCACCAGTCCCTCTGAGAAGCGTTCAGATATACCGTCAGGAAAAGCAGCCACCAGAGAGTCCAGGCCCATTTCCTGTCCGACTTCTGAAACAAGAACACCCACGGCAAGGACAACAACACAATTGGAGTCCATGGAAAGAGTCCCTTCCGCGAAGAAAACAAAGTCTCCAGGAAAAATGGACTCTTCCACCAGGGAAGAAACTCCCCGGGGATGTTTAGAAACCAGTTTCCATAAAGAATTCTCCACGCGATGAATTGCGGAAGAAATCCGATCAATACCGCGAATCCGAGAACAACGGCCGTACGGAGAGAATCATGCACCAGGGTCTGATCGCGAAAACGGATTCCGGCCCGCATTCGCTGGTAGAGAAGCATCAGCGGCAGCAACAGGACAATGCAATTATGAAAGCGGACCGCAGTCATCAGTCCGGCCAGAACACCGAGTAAAAAGGTGAATCGAATGGACCATGGTTTCTCCCGCGTTCTCACGAGAAGTAGAAACAGAGCAATCAGAAATATGGAGGGAGGTTCCGAAACAAGGTGAAAGATTTTGAAGAACGAAAACAATGGAGGGGTGCAAAAAAGGATCGCGGCCGTGGAGACAAAAGAAGTCCACCGGGAAAAGAACGAACACGCCAAACGATAACAGAGGTATAATCCGGCGCAGACATACAGAAGATTCCCTGTGGCCACCGAGTGAGTGTATGGTTTGCTGTAGCCATCCATGGCAACTGTCTGCCCCGCAAGATTGCACAGATGAGCGATCAGGTGACCCGCTAAAAAGAAGGGGGACCAGAGTAGCGAGAGCCCTACAGGAAAGATGTTTTCCATGAATCCCGCTGCAGTCCTGCGCTGAAGAAATTTTTCGTCGGTCAGATGATTCAGACCGCTGAGTGTGTATTGATTTGAAAAATCCAGATCGCGGTCCAGGATCGCTGAACTCACATAAGAATAGTAGAAAGAATCATCGGCGCCCCATCGATAGTCTTGCAGTTTTGACAGGTTGTAGGTGGAAAACAGAAACAAGAGAAGAAAGGGTAGGATTTCAAGTTCACGAAACGAAAACCGGGAATCCCTCACCCGTAGCGCGATCCGGATTGCAAGGAAAAGCAGCGCGAGCCGCAATAGATCGATGATTCTTAGATGTACGACGTTCTTGATCGCCTGAAAAACATCTTTGGGCAAGACAACCGACACCAGAAAAAAGACAAGGAAGAAATACAACAGCGCATTCACAATTCTTGAATCAAGCCTGGTCGTCACGAAAAGAAGGATAGCCTACGATTCCCGAAAAGACTATACTAAAAAAACAGGGTGATACGTTCAATGAGGTGGGTGAAGAAGCTGGCGGTGATTTCTCTCGCCGTATTCTTGCTCGCATCGTTCGCTCCTTCCGCAACCACATATCGTGTTCGCAATCCGGAACTAGGTATCGTTTACCGGCCGAATAATTGGGACCTGCAGCAATGGGACGAAGTGTTCCGTGATCCGAACCCGCCGATGGGATGGGTCATTGTTCCTATCGGACGCGAAAGTTGTTCGGCGATTACGTCCTGGTGGCGATCGAACGCTCAGGATCGCGGCTTCAAGACCGGCATCCTCCTGGATCCGTTTCTGACGGACACGGAGATCAAAAAAACAATCGATTGCGCAGTTCCGCTCGGAATCAAGCGCGCCATGCTGGACGAATATGTCTCTTACCACATTAAGAATCTGGGAAGACCTGTTTGTACTGTCCTTTCTGAGCTCAGATCGATCATCAACTACGTGGACAACCGGTATCCCTCTCTCCAATTTGCTTATGATGACAACTGGCAAACATGGATCACGATTCTGGGCCCCGGACAGTCAGACGCCTGCGGTTCATTCCCGTATTTCAAAGCCGATGTCGCGGGTATCAGTGTGCTTTCCAAATACGGCAATCCTTCCCAAAACACGTGCGATCATCCGACCGCGCAAGAGATGGAAGAACAGCTCATCGATCTGAAACCAGTTGTCAAAGCCTATTCGAAAAGCCGCAAAATTTTTGTCTGGCAGCTGAACCAGCACTGGTATCCCGGTCAAAATGAAACGCTGCAACTGTTCAAGCAGATGAAACGCGTGTTTGGATGGCAGAGATATTTCCTGTTTGGCCCCACTGTGGATAATGCGCAACAGGGAGAATGGGGATATAACACGCGCGCATCCCGCAACGGATGCTTTCCAACGGGCTTTCACTGGTACCTTCCCGCGCGTGAATATCTGATTCAACTGAGTGAAGGCGCAAAATCCAAGATCAGATTCCAAGGGCCCGGTTCCGCCCCAAGAGGAACCCCGGTGTCTTTTTCCGGGACGATCGAATCAGGAGGAAATGGCATCCCGGTAAACCGGATCGAGCTCCAGATCAGACCACAGGCAGATGCACTGCAGACGTTTACGCGGGACCTGGTGGCGCCGCCAAAAGCGGTTTATGCCGTGATCGGTGCGCGAGTAAACACACAACTGATTCATAATATCAACGATCCTGCACAGTTTTTGCTGGATCGCGCCGGACTGTTTCGAAAAGGAAGCACCACAAACCTGATCCCGAATTCAGATTTCAATAACAATCTGGATTTCTGGTTTTCCATCTCAACCGCCCCGGTTACGGTTGTTACAAATGGAACGGAAAAGAGTGTGTCCGCGATCTGTTCAAAACAGCAAACGATTTCGCTCACTTCCACTCCAGCAGTCGTGATCCCCGGACGAACCTACACAGTTCGTTTCGAAGCGCGCATTCTGCAGGAGGCAAGAGCCAACGGGTATTTCTTTGTCAGCTGGAACCAGGTTTCCGAGATCAAACGAGATCGCATCTTCATGACAGCTCCTACGCGGAGAACCGTCGCTATCACTGCCTCCAGGCCGAATGGCAGTTTTTTCTTTGACTATCCCTTCGCCGATTCCGGCGGATACGTCGTCTCCGCTCTCTTCCCCGGCTCGTCAAGTTTTCAGCCTTCGCTGGATTCCCGCGGCATCGTGGTGAATTAGGACCGGATCGCCCGCGCTACCATCTTGATCATTCCAACCTGTTATAGTATTGTAAATCGTTCTTTCGGACTGATTTCCGTCCATCAACAAGTAAAGTAGAAGCGATGCTGGATTACATCTGGTTGATTCCTGTCCTGCCTGCCATCGGAGCGCTTCTCAACGGTCTTTTCGGCAAGAAACTTTCCAAGAAAATCATCGGCGGAATCGCATGCGGCGTTGTATTCCTGTCCTTTGTCATCTCTGTCGCTTGTATCATTGAGCTCGCGGGAAGCGAAATCCGGGTTTTCGAAAAGGACGTCTACAACTGGATCCCGGGAGGCGATTTCGCAAGAACTCTCGGACCGGATGCCGGAAAACATGCGACATTGGATGTTCCGCTTGGTTTTCTGCTGGATCCGCTTTCCTCCGTGATGATTCTCATCGTCACCGGAGTTGGATTTCTAATCCATGTTTACTCCATCGGTTACATGGCTCACGAAGACGGTTACTACCGTTTCTTCACGTATCTCAATCTCTTCATGTTTGCCATGTTGCTTCTTGTGCTTGGCAACTCTTTCCTCACGATGTTTGTGGGATGGGAAGGGGTGGGCCTTTGTTCCTACCTTTTGATCGGATTCTATTACGAACGCCAGTCCGCAGCGGATGCGGGGAAGAAAGCGTTTATAGTAAACCGGGTCGGCGATTTCGGCTTTGTGCTTGGTATTCTTGCGATTTTTGCTGTTTTCGGAACCCTGAAATTTACGGAAGTGATGTCCCGCGCTCCTCAGATGTTTCAGGTCGGCGATCATCTGATCATGCTCATCACTCTCGCGCTATTCGTGGGGGCGACCGGAAAATCCGCGCAGATCCCGCTCTACGTCTGGTTGCCGGACGCGATGGAAGGTCCAACGCCGGTCAGCGCCCTCATCCATGCCGCCACGATGGTGACGGCGGGCGTATATATGATCGCAAGGTGCAATGCGCTGTTCTCTCTGGCTCCGGAAACGATGAAGATCGTAGCCATCATCGGATCGGTTACTGCGATCTTTGCCGCCTCGATCGGTCTGGTGCAACGGGACATCAAACGAGTGCTCGCTTACTCCACTGTCAGCCAGCTCGGATATATGTTTCTCGCGATGGGCGTGGGCGCTTATGCGGTAGGAATCTTTCATCTCACTACACATGCATTTTTCAAAGCGCTTCTCTTCCTCGGGTCCGGAAGCGTGATTCACGCGATGAGCGGCGAACAAGACATGATGAAGATGGGCGATCTTGGGAAACGAATTCCAACGACCTTTCGCACCATGCTGATTGGAACTCTTGCGATTGCGGGAATTTTTCCGCTTGCCGGATTCTTCAGCAAGGATGAAATCCTGTGGCAGGCATTTACCAGCGAGCATGGCAGTAAGGTCTTCTGGGTCATCGGAGCAACGGCCGCATTGATGACGGCGTTTTACATGTTCCGGCTGATTTATCTCACATTTTACGGTCAGCCGCGCATGGATCATCATACGCAAGAGCACATCCATGAATCTCCGCGCTCCATGACGATTCCGTTGATCGTCCTTGCAGTACTTTCCGTCATCGGCGGATGGATGGGATTTCCAAAAGTCTTTCCGATCCACAGCATTCCGTTCGACTTCTATCACTGGCTCGAACCGGTCACAGGTTCGATTCACGCAGAAGGAGCGGAAGCCTCGCATGGACTCGAATGGGGGCTGATGGGACTCTCCCTTGGAATCGCGCTTGCAGGTTGGGCTTTGGCGCATCGCATTTATGTCAAGAAGCCGGAAGTTGCTGAAAAACTGGCGACCTCATTCGCGCCCGCCTATCGCATGTTGTTCCATAAATACTATGTGGATGAAATCTATAATGCTGTAATCATTCAACCGGTGAAAGGGCTCTGCAGAGCCTTGAGCTGGTTCGATCTCACGGTCATTGACGGAATTGTAAACGGAAGCGCATGGATGACGGTTCGCACGGCGCTTGTTTCGACCTGGTTTGATGTCAACATTGTAGATCTACTGGTGAATCTTGTGGGGGCGATCGTCAGCTTCTTTGGCGGAATGCTCCGGAAAGTGCAAACAGGCCTTGTGCAGAATTACGGCTTGATCAGTCTGTATAGCTTCTTTGTTTTGCTTGCAGTTTATATGCTCTTCTACGCGAAATAGGAGTTCGTTGCATGGATACGTATCAACTGAGCAGTTTTAGCTTCCCGATTCTTTCGGTGATTCTGTACATCCCGTTGGCCGGGGCCCTATTCTTAATTTTCTTTGTATCGAAAGAAAAGGCGAATTTCATCCGGTGGTTTTCAAACATTGTTGCATTCATCGACATGCTGGTCTCCTTCTACTTGATTCCTCATTTCCAGTCGGGAACGTTATCGATGCAATTTGTGGAGAGGGCGGAATGGATTCCCTCTCTCGGGATTCAGTACTTCATGGGAATCGATGGCATCAGCCTTTTGCTGGTATTGCTGACGACAATCCTGGGATTGATTGCGATCCTGTCCTCCTGGGAGGCGATCCAAACCCGGGTCAAAGAATATTACGTGTTCATGCTGATTCTGCAGACCGGAATGATCGGCGTTTTCATGGCGCTCGATTTCGTGCTGTTCTACATCTTCTGGGAAGTCATGCTGGTGCCGATGTATTTCCTGATTGGCGTCTGGGGCGGAACACGAAAACTGTATGCGGCAATCAAGTTTTTCCTGTATACGTTTCTCGGCTCCGTCTTGATGCTTCTTGGTATTCTGACACTCTATTTTTATAACCATCAGGTAAATGAAAAATTCACATTTGATATTCTGCAGCTAATGCAGCTTGGACTTCCGCGCGATCTGCAATACTGGGTCTTCCTCGCATTCTTTATCGGTTTTGCGATCAAGGTTCCGATGTTCCCGTTCCATACGTGGCTTCCGGACGCGCATGTAGAAGCGCCGACGGCCGGCTCGGTGATCCTGGCAGGCGTCTTGCTGAAAATGGGAACGTATGGATTCGTTCGTTTTTCCCTTCCCTTCTTCCCGGATGCAACGATACAGCTTCTGCCCTGGATGATCGGGCTTTCGGTCGTTGGAATCATTTACGGCGCGCTGGTAGCGATGATGCAGCCCGACATGAAAAAGCTGATCGCCTATTCGAGTGTAAGCCATCTCGGGTTCTGCATGCTTGGTGTATTCAGCTTGAACGAGCCCGGCATGAACGGCGCGATCATGCAGATGATCAATCACGGAATCAGTACAGGCGCCCTCTTTTTGATCGTGGGGTTGATTTATGAGCGGCGGCACACCCGCATGATCAAAGACCTGGGCGGTCTCTCTACACCGATGCCAACCTACGCCGCCATGTATGCGATCATGACCATGTCCTCGCTCGGTCTGCCCGGATTGAATGGATTTATCGGCGAATTTCTCGTTTTGCAAGGGGCATGGCTCAATAAGCCCTATCAATGGGTAACATTTTTTGCTGCGACCGGAATGGTGCTTGGCGCCGCCTACATGCTTTGGCTCTATCAGCGCGTAATGTTCGGAAAGGCGGAAGGTGAGAATGCGACCGTGAAGGACCTGAATCTTCGGGAAAGATGGACATTGATTCCATTGATTGTGCTCGCTTTCTGGATCGGTATTTACCCAAGCCCGTTTCTGAAGATCATCGACCAGCCGGTGAAGTTTATTGTGAGGTCCGTGTCCATCGACACACAACCATATCTGGCAGAGAAGTAACCGCGACGTGAGGGATTACAGATGGCTTCGAGATTACTCGGATTATCTCTATCTCGGTATGCTTTTCCCATCCTCGATTGCCGTGGGAACTTTGATGGGTTACTTTGTCGACAAATGGCTTCACACCGATCCATGGGGGAAGCTCGCCGGGTTTGGTTTTGGTGTGTTCGCGGGCGGATATAATTTTTATAAGGACTATCAGAAGTTGGTGAAAAAAGGAAAATGAATCCTGCAAAGTTAAAAAAGATCGCCGTATTGATCCCAACCTTTGGGCTGGCGATCTTGCTGGTGCAGCAAAACTACAACTGGATTTTCGGCATCCTGATCGGGACCGCAATCGCATTTTCCTCCTGTGAGCTGATCCAGAAAGCTGTAAACAACAGTTTTGTTAGAAAAGGCAACAAAAGAGCCCTATTCTTCTTGATCGGATACTTTTTCCGGTTTATATTCTTCGCGGCGCTTTTGTATCTTGCCATCCTGAGATTTCAGGTAAATGTGATTGCTGTTGCATTCAGCTTCACAATTGTGCAACTATTCTATCCGTTTTATTTGATCCAAACGATGGAGAAGCGGAATGTTTGAACACGAGCTCGGATATATCCAATGGCTGACGGGAAAATTCTACGCTTTTGTGGACGGGATGGGCTGGCATCTCAGTCACAAACCTCTGGATCATGTCTGGATGTCATTGTTTGTCGTTTTGTTTTGCGCCATTTTCTTCGGTTACTGGAAGAAGAAATACGACGTCTATCCAGGGTTTATGCAACAGGTGCTCGAAACATACTTTCGCACAATCGAGGGACTGACGAAGGACATGATCGGGCCGCAAGGAAAGAAGTACATTCCTGTGATCGGAACCCTGGGGATTTTCATCCTGCTGAGCAATCTGATCGGATTGATCCCGATCTTCAAGTCGCCCACCAGCAATGTAAATGTCACATTTGCATGTGCCGCATTCATATTTATCTACTATCACGCTCAGGGAATCCGGGAACAGGGCATCCTCGGATATATCAAACATTTTGCGGGACCTGTATGGTGGCTGGCTCCCCTCTTTTTCCCGGTAGAAATTATCGGACATTTCTCGCGGCCCGTTTCGCTCACGATCCGGTTGTTTGGAAATATTTTCGGAGAAGACACGATTATTGCGATTCTGGTTTCCCTGGTTCCATTCTTTGTTCCGCTTCCGCTGATGTGTCTTGCAATATTTACAAGTTTGATTCAAACTCTGGTGTTTATTATGCTTTCTTCGGTGTATATCGCAGGCGCTGTTGCTCACGAAGGAAGCCATCAGGAAGAGGAACATGCGCCGGCTCATCTCGAACCGGCGGCAGCTCATTGAGGAAGAAACTTCACGCGGAGCACGCAGAGAACGCGGAGAGAGGAAAAAGAATTTCCTCCGCGATTTCCGCGCTCTCCGCGTCAAAATGCAATCTAAAATCTGAAATCCAAAATTGATAAGGGGGTACTGATCGTGGCGAAAAAAATCTTGATTCTGTTTTTCCTTGTTGCTTTCGTGGCGCTGGTTCAGCCGGCTATGGCGCAAGAACCTGCTGCCGGAGGCGGCGGGATGAGCACGAATAGCTGGATTGCTATTGCTTGCGCATTTGCCCTTGCAATCGCCTCGGCGGCATGTGGGATCGCGCAGAGTATCGCGATCCGTGCGGCGGCTGATGGAGTTGCAAGAAATCCGGGAACGTCGGATGTAATCCGCGGAATGCTCATCATCGGATTGGCATTTATCGAGTCACTGGCGATCTATGTGCTGCTGATCGCCTTTATGCTTTACTTCAAATGGGCATAAAAGACTGGAGGGCATCCGCTCCGGCGGATGCCCTGTAGCACTTCGTCCCCTCCTTCACCTCCTTCTATATCCTCAACTCCATCCTATCTCTGCGTTCTCCGTGTCTCTGCGGTAAATCTACAACAGAATATTATTTGGCATTTTAGTCAAATATTAAAATATTATATTGACAAATTAGCCAGTCTTAATTATTATATTCAACGTGAAATTAGATGCAGTCGATTTGAAGATTTTAGGCATTCTGCAGAAGGAAGGGCGGATTACAAACTTCCGGCTGGCGAAGAAGATCGGGCTGACTCCGGCTCCGACGCTGATGCGCGTCAAGAAACTGGAAACTGCCGGTTATATCCGGCGGTACGTGGCACTGGTGGACCCGGAAAAACTGGGGATGCCGGTAACCGCGTTTGTTTCGGTGATTCTGGAATCACACAAGCGGAAGACCTCGATGGATTTTGTGGAAGCGGTCAACAAGCTTTCCGAGGTTCTGGAATGCCACCACATTGCGGGAGATGAGGATTTTCTTCTGAAAGTAGTAGCGGCAAGTCCGGGTGGATATGAAAAGTTCGTGCTGGAAAAGCTGACAAAGATTTCCGGGATTGAAAAGGTGAAAACCATCTTTGTTCTATCGTCCTCCAAACATGAGACGGCGATCCCGGTGCATGGAGGGTTAGAAAAATGAAATTGCTATCATCTCTGGATGTCGATTTTGCCGTTCTGGCATTTTCTTCCCTCTTTTCCATCATCAACCCGATTTCGTGCGCGCCGATTTTTGTATCGATGACCGAGCACATTGCGGCGGAACGGAAGAAGGCAGCGTTGCGAGCCTGTCTCGCCGCAGGTCTGACTCTGGGCATATTCGCCTTGATGGGCGGCGCGATTTTTGGATTCTTCGGAATCACGGTGCCCGCATTTCAGATCGCCGGCGGGATTCTCTTTGCGGTCATGTCGATTGAGACCCTGCTCAAGGATACGGTGGAAGCGCCCGAAAGCCCGAACGGCGATCCGTCCATTGTGCCGATGGGAATCCCGATGATCGCCGGACCCGGCGCGATTTCAACGGTAATGGTGCTTGTGGGTCAGGCACAAAGCGGGTTCCGTCTATTTGCTTTGGGAACCGCAATCGTGACCAACATCGTTCTGACATTATTAATCCTGCTGGCAGCTCCATGGATTGCGCAAAAGCTGGGAATTACCGGACAGCGGATTGTCAACAAAATCATGGGACTGATGACCGCCGTCATCGGCGTCCAGTTCATCATCAACGGCGCCACTACCGTTTTTGTGGACATTCTGAAGGCCGCGAAAAGTTGAGTTTGTAGTAGCGCTACGTTCCGTAGCGACTAAAATCGCTACTACGAACAGGTTCTTGATATTCACCTACAATTGTAGTAGGCTTGCCATCCACGAGATGATGAGACGCATTTTGTCGTGTTTGTTTCTGCTTGCCGGGCTATGTCTCACTGCATTCAGTGATACGGGGGATGTGGTAATTCCGAAGATCGTGGACCCTCCAAAGATTGACGACTTTCTGGGAATGCGTCCGAAACTCGAGCTAGAATCAAAATTAGCGAAAATCGAGGGGTTCGTACAATCAAATCCGAGCAACGGCGCGCCGGCAAGTCAGCAAACTGTCGTGTACATGGCTTACGATGACACCGCTCTTTACATCATCTTCGTCTGTTTCGATACCGATCCTGGAAAAATTGCCGCGTCCATGACGCGCCGTGAAAATTTTTCGGACGACGAAGACTGGGTGGAAATATTTCTAGATACCTACGACGACCAGCGGAACGCATATGACTTTTCCACCAATGCTCTGGGTGTGCAATGGGATTCCCGTTACTCTGAAGCAACCAACCACCAGCCTTCTTTCGATGCCCTCTGGTATTCAACCGGAAAACTCACCGATCAGGGATACGTTGTCTGGATGAAAATTCCATTCAAGAGCATGCGATTTAGACCGGAGGCCTCACAAACATGGAGGACGGTTTTGGGACGAAGCATTCCCCGAAACAATGAGTATTCCGCCTGGCCGCACATTTCCCGTGAGATTCAGGGTATTTTGAATCAAGGCTCGGAACTTACCGGGTTGGAACATATTTCGCCGGGCAAAAACATTCAGTTCATTCCCTATACAAGCTTTCGATCGTTCCGGTTGCTGGATGCCGGAGCGAGTCCACCTGGATTTGTCACGGATAAAAGCGACCCTTCGGCGGGTCTGGATGCAAAACTTGTGTTGAAAGAATCAACTGCCATCGACCTTGCATTCAACCCTGACTTCAGCCAGGTGGAATCGGATCAACCTCAGGTGACTGTCAATGAGCGATTCGAGGTTTTTTTCCCGGAGAAGAGACCGTTTTTCCTGGAGAATACGCAATATTTTTCCACTCCCATGAATCTGGTTTTTACACGACGGATCGCGGATCCGCAGCTGGGTGGCCGGCTCACGGGAAAATATGGCCCGTATACTCTCGGTTTTCTCTTCACGAACGATGAAGCGCCGGGAAAGCTGGTTTCTGAGAGCGATCCGCTTTCCGGAAGTGATGCTTTCTTTGGCATTGCGCGGATCAGTCGTGACATCTTCTCTCAGTCTTCTGTGGGAATGCTGTTCACGAACCGTTCCTTCGAAGGAAGTTCAAACAGTGTAGCAGGCGGAGATTTCCGGTTCCGCCTGAACGACAAATGGAAAATCACAGGGCAGGCTGTCCGGAGCTGGACAAAACCGCTGGACGGCGAATCGCTTGCAGGAGAAGCGTATCGCGCCGATGTAACAAGATCGGGAAGATTATTCAATTACGAGTTTATTTACAGTGATCTGTCTCCGGAATTTCAGACCTTCACCGGATTTATCCCGCGAACGGACTTCCGCAGCGTTGAAAATTCAGCAACCTATTACTTCCGGTCGGAAGGCAATGTACTCGTCGCATGGGGCCCCGGTGTAAACCAGCTTCACTCCTGGGACTACCATGGGACACGCCTGGATTACATTGTCCAACCAACGTTTCATATAGAGTTGCAACGCAGGACTTACCTGAACTTTTCATACGCGGTGGGCCGGGAGCGAATTCGTTCCTCGGATTTTCCCGGACTCCCGGGAGATCTGGATTTTGAAACGCCACTATGGAATATCAATGCAAGCACTGCCTACTGGAAATGGGGCACGCTGACTTTTGAATATGGCGGAGGTAGAGCGATCAATTTTGTGCCACCCGTTGGCGAGTTCCCTTCCATCGCCGACATATCGTCCGCTTCAGCAACCATGCTTGTGCGCCCCGCAAGACGACTTCAGCTTCAAGGGAACTACTTCTATACCGCGCTGCAAAGCCCCGAAGGACCAACCATCTTCAACGATCACATCGTCCGGCTGCGAACGAATTATCAATTTACCAGGGAGCTTTCTCTTCGCCTGATCTTGCAATTTGAAGCTACGATTACGAATGCTTCGCTGACATCTCTGGATGACCGGCGTAATCTAAACGCCGATGTGCTGATTACCTACCTTGTAAATCCATGGACAGCGCTTTATATCGGATACAACGGGAACCGGCAGAATCTGATCTTGACAGAAAACGAGGGCGGCGTTCAGATTGATCGAACTCGAGGAACGCTGATCAATGATGCCAATCAATTTTTCCTGAAGTTCTCTTACCTGCTCCGATTCTAAACCTTCAATTGTAAAACCTATCCTAATCTTTGTGCCTTTGTGCCTTTGTGGTTATTTCTCCTTCCTCCTCGCCAACCGCAATTGTTCCCTTTCCAGATCAGTACGCCCCTGCCTGTTGTAAATGTCGGCAAGTACGAGATGCCCGAGTGGTCTGTATTCCGGATCCGGTTTCAGCGATAAGCCTTTGTCCGCCAACTCTGCCGCCTGATTCAGGTCATTACCGGTTTCTACAAGTGCCTGGGCGAGAAACAAGTAGCCAAGCGGAAAATCGGGCGCGTTCTTTATAGAGGACTTAAGACGGGTAATTCCTTCTGTAATCTTTCCCTGATTCAGATACATTCTTCCCAGATTGAAGTCTGCTTTGAAATTCTTCGAGGAAACTTCCAATTCCGAAAGATATTCCCTTTCCGCTTCGTGTATTTTTCCTTGCGATTCGAACAGCTGAGCGAGATTGAAATGCGCCATAGCGACTTTTGAATTCAATTTCAGCGCCTTTCGAAAAGACTCTTCCGCTTGTTGTGGCTGTTTTTTTCTCAAGTAAGCGACACCAATACTGTTGTATAGCCAGCTGGTGTCCGGTTCCACCTTCAAAGCACGCTCGAAGTACTCCATCGCTTGATCCGGTTCCCCTTTTTCCAGATAAAGTTCTCCGATCCGGTACAATACCTGCGTCTTTTCGGGATTTTTTTTCAAAAAGAATTCGAACCCCGCTGAGACGCCTATGCGAGAAATCCTAATGCGGTTTGCCGCCGTTCAACAACTCCAGCGCATGAAACAAAACCGGTCGCAGTGTATCGATCGAATGTTGCATCGCGTTGGGGCTGCCAGGTAGATTGATGATCAGTTTGTTGCCTGCGATCCCGGCCTCGCCGCGTGAAAGCCATGTCAACTGCGTTTGCGAAGCGCCTGCCTGGCGCAGCAATTCTGCAATTCCCGGGGCTGGCCGTTCGATTACGGCGCGTGTCGCCTCTGGTGTCACGTCCCGCGGGCCAAAGCCGGTGCCCCCCGTCGTGACGATCAACCGGACGGATGGATCGGCAAGGTATTTCTGTAATACTATAATAATAGTACTCTGCTCGTCCGGGACAATCTCACGAAAACGCACTTCGATCCCCGCCGATTGTAATGCATTTGCCAGCTCAGAGCCCGAGCGATCCTCCTTCTCCTTCCGGAAACAGCTATCGCTGACCGTAATTACAGCAGCTCGATATCTGTTTTCCATCTTCTATCCTTTATCTTCGAGTCTGCTTTGAAAATCAAGCAGGCCAGAGGCCTGCGAGCCATAATGCAGGCGAGGACGCCTGTGCTCCATAGGAGCGCCGCTCCATTACTTCGTGGTCTTCCTATAAGACCCGCTCTTGCCACCTTCCTTTTCAAGCAGCTCAATGCGACCGATTTCCATCCCCTTATCGATTCCCTTGCACATATCGTAGACAATGAGGGCGGCTGCGGATACAGCGGTTAGAGCTTCCATCTCCACGCCTGTTTTTGCTTCTGCTTTGACGGATGCGCGAATCCGGAGTACAGTCCCCCTCATTTCAAACTCCACGGAGATGTCCGTCAGCGGAATCTGATGGCAGAGAGGGATCCATTCCGCAGTCCTCTTAGCTGCCTGAATCGCGCCGATGCGGGCAACTTCTAGAACATTTCCTTTCGCCAAGTCATCGTTTCGGATGGCCTTTGCAATCGCGGTCGTTAAGCGAATCTCTCCCTCGGCAATCGCTCTGCGTGCGGTGACTGATTTTGGAGACACGTCGACCATCATTGTCTCCCTGCGTTTGTTCAAATGGGTAAATCTTTGCAATCAGCCTACGTATCCCAGGCGATAACGGAGTTCGACCCCGCGTCGTTTGGAAACAACCTGGATCTTGTGAAACTGACCTCTCTTCTTATGCTCCGGCGCCCGATAGCAAACCAGATACTGATGGTTCAGATCGCGCACCATGGAGGAGAATGAATTGGAGTAGTTTTGTGTTCCGATAAACGCGAGTCCACCCGTTTCTTTTGCGAGCGAGGCAAGGGCTTCCTGGTGGCTGTGCGCCGCAAAATAGTCTTCACCCCCGGCCGTCAGATTCAACAGATTCGGGTCACTTGCATCCTGCCCATTCTGAATCATGCCCCGCGCATCGATGGAATACAAAGTCACGTTGAGTCGGTTCATATACCATGCGGTGTCCCGAATATCATTGATCACATCGAAATCTTGTTCCGGTGTAGAAACAACAACGTCCGGTTCCGATACTTTCGGATCGGCAAGATACCGTTGCATTGCCGCATCCAGCATCGTGTAGTACTGACGCCCCGGTTCGGTAGTGAATCCACCACTCACATATACGATCACCGTATGGTCGCCGAGATCGGAAGTAGCCAGATAATCACTAAATCCCCGCAGCGCGCGCAGGGTAAACCTCCCCTGCTCCTTTTCTTCCTGAGACAGGACGCGGATCATGCCCACGGCGCGTCTGTAGAAGTCTGCCGGCGAGTCAGTGTCGCGCCCGGTTTGTTCCCAGTCGCGAATCATGCTCAACAATTGGGACTTGTTGCGATTGATTTTGGTGTCCCTGGTCTGATTCGCAGGCGCTCTCCGAATTACGTCCGAAACATTCTCATGATTTTCCGTGAAAGGAACAAGAACGCCCATTTTGCGATTGGGAAGAAGCGCGGCCAGCATCACATCGCTCCGGTCATCGATCTCATGAAGCAGAAAATTCTGGATCTTTGGCTGGATAAAATGCATTTCTCCCATCGTGGTATTGAACAGATCAAGAAAGACAACGAACTTCTTCGCAGAGTTGGAATCTTCGGTTTGAGGAGATGGTTCGGTAAACTCCGCAAACGGATCCATCTCAGAGATGTCATACTTGACTTGCTCAAAACACTCGGGCTGAACCGGTTTTCCGTCTTCTAATACCTGCAAATCGGCGGGAACCAAATCCGTCACAGCCTTTCCGTGGCCATCGGTCGCTTTCACCCAGATGTTTACGTAGGAAACGCTGATATCGTAATCAATAGGCTCAAGCCATTGGTGGAATCCACACAAACAAAAGATGAGGGTAGCAAACAGAGTGATTCTTTGTTTCATAACCCAACCCCTTTCTAGCAGCATTGAGGCCATTATATACCTAATCCGGGTTGAGGGGTTTCTGCAATCCTGATAGATTCAGGTTCACCCGAGGAACGATCTCGCGGACAATCAAGTTTCCGGGGGCTACATGCGGTGAACGACAGCGTATTTGGAAGCAGGAGTGGCTCTCCCAAACGCCCAGCTGCGGATCCGTTTCATTTGATCTTCCATCGTTTTAGCCAGCGGAACAGTGCGCGCCGTATTGCGGGTGATATCATCAATTGTAAACATGCGTCCTTCATGGTATGCCTCGATCCGCGCCGCAACAACCGCCTGTTCGATTTCTGCTCCGTTCCATCCCTTTGTTGCTGCGGCAAGAAACACAAGATCAAACTGGCTGAGATCGGCATGGTTTCTTCGTAAATAGATTTCAAAAATCGTTTTCCGTTCTTCATCGTTCGGCAGATCTACAAAGAACACCTGATCAAATCTCCCTTTCCGGATGACTTCTGCGGGGATTGCCTGGATGCGGTTGGCAGTAGCGGCAACAAAAATCATTGGTGGTTTTTCCTGCATCCAGGTGAGAAACGTCGAAAAAACATGCGAGTTGCTCGAACCACCCGAGTTCTCGTCCATGCCCAAACTATTTTCGATTTCATCGATCCACAAGACTGCCGGCGCTACCGCTTCTACCGTTTTTAATGCGCGGTGAAAAGCCAGTTCGGCGCTTCCGTACATGCCGGAGAAGACAAGATTCATGTCCAGCCGAAAAAGAGGCACTTTCCATAGAGCCGAAATCGCCTTCGCCGACAGACTCTTGCCGCAACCACTCATCCCCATGATTAGCATTCCTTTTGGGATCGGAACTCCATCATCCAGTGCTTGTTTGCTGAATAACTTTTCGCGTTTTACCAGCCAGTCTTTTAGATTATCCAATCCGCCGATTTGAGAGATTTCGTAGGTGGGAGGAATAAACTCCAGGTATCCGGATTTTTTTACGATCATCTCCTTTTCGGAAAAGATTTGATCGAGAACCTCTTTCGGTTCCAGCCCCTTCATCCGAAAAATCCGGTTGAGAATGTGAGTGGATTCATTCAAAGTCAACCCTTTCAAGGCAAAGGTAACTTGAGAAATCATTGTTGCTGGCATGGTCAGCTGAGGAAATCCGTGCTGAACTCTGGCAACAAGCTTTGCAAGCTCGGATTCATCAGGCAGATCCATCTCGACCAGTAGGACTTCCTTCTTGAGCGACTCTGGAATCACAAGCTCAGGAGACACGATAAAGATGTATTTGTCTTTGCTTTGCAACGCGTAGTACGCATCGCGCAGTGCGCGCGCCACTGGTGGCTGTGTAATAAAGGGCGCAAAATCTTTGAGTATATAAAAGCCCTTATCTTCCGAAGTGAGAATCGATTCGAGTGCCTGGAGGGGATCTTTGGTCGCGCCTGCGGAGATGTGATTTGTAAATCCCGTAACGCAGCTCCAGATCCGGACCGCATGATTTACGCCAAACAGTTTTGAGGAAAATGCCTCCAGCAATTGCAACGCCCGGTTTTCCTCCCAGGTCAACACGTAGATCAGAGGATATTTGCCGACAATTGCGTCCCGAATTTTCTCAGTGGAACTTTGCATGCGCCTATAATTGTAACATCATGTAAAGGCCAACAGTCCACCCTTTCCTTGCTCGAAAAGGTGAACCTGCGCATCGTCCGTATCAGAACTCTGCGCCGACGCACGTGTCCGGATGTTATAATTCTACGGTCATGGCGAATCCGGAACATCTACGATTACTGCAAACCGGTGGCTGGGCTAGCTGGCGCAAATCCAACCCTTCCACAAGTCCGGATCTGGTAGGCGCGGATCTTTCCGGATTGGACCTTTCCGGGAAAGATCTGCGTCAGGCGCATCTGTCCAATGCAACATTGATCAATACAATATTTACCGGAGCAGATCTTAGCAATGCAATTCTGACCGGAGCCAAACTTCAAAACACTAAGTTTTTGAAAGCCAAGATGGAATCGATCCAGCTGGATTACGCAGAATTACCCAATCTTGATTTTGCGGGCGCTCATCTGAAAGGAGCTCTGTTGCGATATGCAAACTTGCTGGCATGCAATTTGAGTGCCTGTAACCTCTCACACTGCAATTTCGATGGCGCCAATCTACAGGGAGCCAATCTATCAGTGGCGAATCTGGAACAGGCATCGTTCCGCGGAGCGAATCTGCAAGGCGCAAATTTCTTCGACGCCAACCTCAGAAGAGCTTCCCTCGAAAATGCAACCGGAGGAGGCGCAAATTTCATGAAAGCGGATCTCACCGAGACTGTTCTGAACGGCGCGAAATTACAAAAGACACGCTGGGAGGGGGCGCTGTTGAGACAAACGGTTGCAAAAAACGCGGACCTGACCGATGCGATCTTCATTCAGGCTGAGATTAACAACGGTATCTTCGACCACGCCATCATGAACAAAGCGGATTTTACAAAATCAAAGGCTCGGCAAACTTTCTTTCGATTCGCCCAAATGCAAAGAGCAAAACTCGGAAATGCAGAGTTTGAAGGTTGTCCGTTCAACGGCGCCAACATGGAAGAAGTAGATTTCCGTTTTGTCCGTGTGAAAGACTGCAATTTCGAAAGCACCGATTTGCGCGGCACATTGTTCTTCAAACAAACACTGGAGGGCTTCGTCTTCGAAGAAGCCAATCTTTCCGGCGCGGATTTTCGCGAAACCGTGAACGTAAAGTGCAATTACAGGAGAGCCGATTTGAGCGGGACTAGATTCCGCAAAGCCAACTTCAAAGAATGTGATTTTTCAGACGCCAAAGCTCAGGGAACTGACTTTGGAGGCTGTATCCTTTCTTTTTGTAATTTTCTGAAGGCAGATCTTTCACGGGCAGACTTACGCTTTGCCGTGTTGATTGGTTCCAATCTACGAAGCGCCAGCTTCAAGTATGCCGATTTGACTTGCGCCGATCTCCGCGAGACCACAATCGCTTCCGCCAACTTCTGGGGCGCCAAAACAAAGAAAACTCAGATCGAAGGCGGTACCCGATTGGCCATTCTTCCGTTTACACTATTGGGAAAGCTGTTCTTCCCATTACAAAGAGGAATCGGAAGACGGCAAAAAGAAAAAGAACAGCTAAAACAAAAACGCGCAGAAGAGCTCCTGCAAACCGTTAGAACCCGAGAAACCGGCGCAACTTCAAAAAGAAAATAGTCTGAAATAATCACGAAGACACAAAGACACGAAGAATCACCAAAATTCATTCCTAGAAGTCCACTGTATGACTGTAAGTCTACTTTTGCTTTTTTGACCAACCTGCAATTAGCTGCGTTTAGACGGGAGATAAGGAGATACTTGAGTGATGAGGATACACAGAAAACACAGTTTCCACTGCAACACCCCCACATCCCCTTCATCTCTCGATCTCCCTTCTCACACCTCCGCGCTTTCCGCGCTCCCGCGTTACATCGTTCTCGTTGCGGCTTTGTGCCGCTTTGTGCCTTTGTGTCTGCGTGGTTACCCCCGTCTCCGCTGCAGACGATCCAGTTCGCGCGCTGCTGAGCAAGGATCCTTCCGTCAGAAAGGATGCTGCAACCGCAATTCTAAAATCAGAAGACAAGAGTTACATTCCATCCCTTCTGGAAATTGCTTTCCATTACACAGCCGCGAAGGATCTGGACAAGTACAGGGAAGTCAACACGATCCTGCAGGAGCTAACGGGAGAAAAAGGAGAAAGATACTTCCAATGGCTGCAGTGGGTCGGCGCGCATCCGGAAATCGTGCCGCAGCCCGAATACATTGCGCTAAAGAAGGATGTCTTGAGCACGATTGATCCCGCGTTTGGGGCATTTCTAAGTGATCCAAGATCATTGCGAATCCGCCCCGAAGAGATCGTCTGGGGCGGCGTCAAAAAAGATGGAATCCCCGCACTCAAAAATCCTCTTCATGTTTTAGCCGCAGAAGCAACCTATCTAAAGGATTCAGACAGAGTATTTGGCGTGACGATTGGAAGTGAATCGCGCGCGTATCCTCTCCGGATCATGGATTGGCACGAGATGGCAAACGATGTGGTTGGCGGAATACCGGTGTCACTTTCCTATTGCACCCTGTGCGGCTCCGCGATTCTCTATAAAGGAAGAGCAGGCGATCAAACGTTCACCTTCGGATCATCCGGGCTTCTATACCGCTCCAACAAACTTATGTACGACCATCTAACGGAGAGCCTCTGGAGCGAGCTGAAAGGAGCGCCGGTTGCGGGTGCGCTCGCAAACCGGGGAATCAAGCTGGAAATACTGCCTGTTGTCACGACAACATGGGGAGAATGGCGGCGGCGTCATCCGGAAACCACCGTGCTCAGTCTGGAAACCGGATATCAACGCGATTACAACACCGGGCCGTACAAGCAATATTTTGAAAACAAGGAACCGATGTTTCCTGTGCCGGTATTGAATGATGCTTTGCAGCCAAAAGACTTTATATTTGCTTTGCGCGTGGGAGGCGCAATGAAGGCCTATCCCCTAAATCTATTGGTGAGAAAAAGAATCTTGAAGGACCGTATCGGGGAAGTGGATGTAGTTATAATTGCGGATAGCGAAGTGGAATCCGTACGGGCTTATTGTTGTAATTTCGTTGTTGACAGCAAGTGGAGCATTTCGGAAGAGTTTGTTACGTCACCGGACGGTAAGCAAAAATGTGCTCGTCTTCCAGGTCACCTTTCGTATTGGTTCGGCTGGTACGCTCAATTCCCCGACACGCCGCTTTACGGAAATTGAAATAAACCACGGAGTCACGGGGCACTGAGATCTAAAATCATTTCTCTCTCCGTGTCTCTATGCCTCTGTGGTTCATTTCCTGGCTTTTGCGAATTCATCGCCATCGCGCCAACCGGTAGAGCTGCTCATTTCGGCAACGCGCCATCCGATGAAGATTCCAAGTCGCGCTACCTGTTCCGCTCCACCATAATCCCAGTTCGGATTTACTTCATCCGAGGGCTGATGATAATGTTGCTTGTTGTATTCCCAGTATTTCTGTTCACCGAATTCTGCAGGTTTCCCAACATAGTCATTCCCCATATCAATGGAAAATGAGGGGATTCCAACCCGAGCCAGGCTAAAGTGATCCGACCGGTAATAACTTCCCGCTTCCGGATGGGCCTCCGGCGAAATTTTGAGTTTCATCGCGCCGGCAACTTCCTGCACAACCGGCCAAACAGTGGTCCGTTCAGCGCCTGTCAAAATCACATTTTCCACTTCGCCCCATAAATCGATTGCATCGTAATTGAGATCGAGCATGGTTTTCTTTGCCGGAATCAACGGATGAATTCCGTAATATTCGGACCCGCGCAGACCGCGTTCTTCCGCAGTGACGGAAAGAAAAACAACCGATCGTGCCGGACGCATCTTGGCAGCTGCATATGCGCGGGCCAGCTCAATGAGGAGCGCGGTCCCGGATGCATTGTCAATTGCGCCGTTGTATATACTGTCTCCATCCACGGTGACACCGACTCCAAGATGATCGTAGTGGGCGGTGTACACGATCACTTCATCCTTTCTCGCAGGATCACTTCCTTCCAGCATTCCGATCACATTGTTGGAAGGAAGAGGACGAACCTTCGCGACCAGGTGGGCCTGGATTCGCAGCGGTAGCTCCATGTGCCTGAAACCGCTCGTTTTTGCTTTTTCAAAGAGCCCCGCGAGATCTGTTCCGGCCATGGTGGCCAGTTTCTTTCCCGCATCTTCGGAGATCCAACCGGCCATCTTCACCTGATATTGTCCACGAGGGTTTTCGAGATACGCCTGCTCACTGGAGTTCGAATTGCGAACCACCTGCCAGCCATAACTGGCCATTTCGGTGTTATGAATCAGCAAGATCCCCGCAGCGCCCTGTCTTGCAGCTTCTTCATATTTATATGTCCACCGGCCGAAATAGGTCATCGCCTTTCCGCCAAAGAACTTCGGATCTGCGGAAGGAGGATCATTGACAAGCGCCACGACTACTTTTCCTTTTGCATCCAGCCCGGCATAGTCATCCCAATTCTGGTCAGGCGCATGAATTCCGTAACCGACAAATACGAGCGGCGCGTCGATCGTCTCTTCCGTTTGCAGTGAGAGATCGTTTGCAACCCATTCATCCAGATATCTCATCGACCAGGCGGCTCCCTGCTTCGGCACAATCTGGAGCACGCTTTCCGGCTGCGTCGTCAAACCTGTGAGCGGGACGTTTTGCATATAACTGCCGTTCTGGCCCAAAGGCTTCAATCCGGCAATCGCAAACTGTGTGGCAATATATGCAGCAGCGATGTCTCCTCCGCGCGAGCCAGTCCCGCGGCCTTCCAGAAGATCGCCGGCAAGGAACTCCAGATCCGCGCGCATTCGCGCTGTGCTGAAGTGTTCCGCTACGTCCTTTGCGCCCGGTGGAATCACCGAAGCATCGTCCGCTGTGAGTGAGAAAGCAAATGCTGAAACCAGTAGAGCGAGAGTGAGAACTTTCATCATCTGATAACCCCTGAAAAGCTGAATCTGAATGGCAGAGCAACCATTTGCAATATCGAGAATTCTTATGGAATCGTAACCTCTAGATTCAACAGGATCAACCCGGACGAATCCGGTGTTTGACCCGGAGGTTTAAAGCCGGCAATTTTATAGATCGCAAGAAACGGATAGACTGTTGAATCCGTAGGATGCGGAAGAACGGAAATGACAAGCTCCTGGGCCGCATCGGAGCTTCCTGTCTTATCCAGTTGCAGCGGCTTCCCCAGTTTCTTTCCGTTTTCGTCCATGACCTGAGCCCAGACAATCGTCTGCCCTTGATCACTGAAAGGCGCCTCCGCCGCAATCAACAAAGCTCGCACTCCATCGGCGCCTTCCGTCAAAATCACAGCTGGAAAAAACAGTTTCGTATTGCTTTTTGGCTTCTTGAACGCTGATTTAGCGCTGCCGGAAACTTTGCCCTGATCATTCGTCTTGCGGAGGCGGATCTTGTTATCATCCACAAAAACGACAAAGCCTGTTCCAGCCGAATTAAAGGCGCTCTTCAAGCCCCAGAGAAAACTCCCGGTGGTATCCACCGGACCCGAATTCACTACGGAAAAAGTACTGGCAGAAACACCGCTCAGATCCGGTTCCACGGCGCCAAAGAAATAATTCGCCAGTTTTTGATCGGTGCCCGCTATTTTTTGCACAAAACCGACCATGAGTTTGCCCGTAGCCGGATGAAAAACGGCATCCAGCCCAATCGGAAACAATAAAGAAAACTGTGTGGATGTTTGTTCCACAGTGGTGGCTCGAAGGATTACCACATTTCCTGCGATTTGTCCCTTCCGATTCAATACCAATGCAACAAGACCGTCGGTGCCGGGCCCCACATTAATCGTGATTTCCCGAATCCAGATTGCCACGAATCTGGAATGTTTTGCGTCATAAACCACCCGGGGAAGATAGTTCGTCATTGTAGTGGAAACACTATCGGTTGTGATCGGGATAGGGGAGCCAATCTTCTTCAATTTCGTACTGACCCGCTGTGCAAAGATGTCGCTCTTACCAAACACGAGGTCAGGATTGTCGTCAAAGACCACGAGGTATTCATCATCCGCTTCATTGTAGGCCACCGAAGGATGGGCGACGAAAGTGCTCGCGACCAGCGTCTTGACCTTGCCAACCGGCTTGCCGGTCAAGTCCAGGAGCTGACCGACAACGGTATGTGAGCCAATTTCCTCCTTTTCCCACACAACGAGAGTTTTTCCAGATCTTGTGTTAAATGCAAAGGAGGGACCTCGATTAAATTTGTTGGTCTCCTGTTTTGAAAGGACATCACGGTTGACGTCAACGGATTGCGCGAACAGGGCGACGGCAAATCCCAATAGAGCAATGAGGAATAGAAATCGCTTCATAAATCTGGCTCCCAAAATCAATCTGTAAGCATAACCATTCCGATGCCTCTCGTGCAAGCCTGTAGAGGTGGGGCCTGTCCCTGCCCTCGCAGAGAGGGGCGACCACAAGGGTCGCCCCTACCACTTTTGGGTTACAATGAAGAGCATGCCGCTGTTTATTCGACTAGCCAGACTTACGGAAAAAGCCCATCAAAATATCCAGGATATGGCAGGAATGATTGCCGAAGCCAGACAAGTTATGGAAGAAAATGGCGCCAGGATTGTGCAGGCATACGTGACTTTGGGCGATTACGACATCATCGCAGTCATTGACGCGCCCGATGAAAAGACCGCCGCCAAGATCAGCGCCTTGATCCTGCAAAAAGGAAATTTCCGGGCGGAAACGCTCTCCGCAATCCCCATGGAAGAATTCCTGAAAACCATTGAAAAGAAAGAGAATTAGGCTAGAATGGTGGGCTTATGAATAAAGAATATCATTCCTGGCATAGTCCGATTCTCGGCACCACCATGCCGATTGTCGTTTATGGACATTTTGGACCGCCTCTTCTGATGTTTCCGACAGCCGCGGCAGATTGCGAAGAGTATGAGCGGTTTTATTTGATTGACGCGATTCAACATCATATTGAAGCCGGTCGCGTGAAGGTGTTTTCTATCGATAGTATCAACCGCCATAGCTGGATGAACGATCAAGTCCATCCGCAGGAAAGAGCTCGCAGGCAAGCGTTTTATGACGCCTACGTCTATCAGGAAGTGGCGCCTTTCATTGAGAGCCAGTGCAACACACCGGGAATCGGAATTACAACCAGCGGCGCAAGCTTTGGGGCGTTTCATGCGCTGAACACTCTTCTCAAGCATCCGGACCGTTTTCGCGCAACAATCGCAATGAGCGGGGCATACGATGTTCGCAGTTTTGCCGATGGTTACTACGATGAAAACATCTATTTCAACAACCCCGTAGATTATCTACCAAACCTCAACGATCCGAATATCCTGGACCAATTGAGAAGATGCAACATCCATATCCTCACAGGTCAGGGCGCGTACGAAGCGCCGCATCAGTCCCGCCGTGTATCTGAAACTCTGTGGTCAAAAGGAATTCACCATAACCTCGATATGTGGGGTTATGAATGGGGGCATGATTGGCCGACCTGGAGAGTCATGCTGGAACAGTACATCCCGAGAGTTTTTTAATTTCCGCAGGCAAATAACAGGAGCATTCAAATGGCAGAACCTCTCAAAATCGGAATTTTAACAGGCATGGAATGGTCATGGCCTCCCGCATTTATCGAAGAAGTAGCAAAGCGCGAGGCGGGAGTGATTGCAGAATTTCTTCAGCTGGGCGGAACCGAAATGAACGCTCCCTCGCCCTATCGTGTCATCGTCGATCGCATCTCCCACGAAGTTCCTTATTATCGGTCGTTTCTTAAGAATGCTGTTTTACAGGGAGCCATGGTCATCAACGATCCGTTTATGTGGACTTCCGATGATAAATTTTTCGGCGCTTCTCTGATTTCAAAACTCGGTCTCGCCTCTCCTAAAACGATCGTGCTGCCGAACAAAGACTACATTCCTGGAATTGACAGAAACAAAAGCCTCCGAAACCTGGTCTTCCCGCTCGATTGGAAGGCGATCACCGACTACATCGGGTTGCCGATGGTCCTGAAAGATGCGCACGGCGGCGGATGGAAAGAAGTATATATCGTTCACTCCACTGATGAATTGATCTATCGCTACGACCAATCGGGACAGCTCACGATGATTGTTCAGGAGTTTATCGATTGGACAGACTATATTCGCTGTGTCTGTATCGGACGTGAAGAAATCATGCCGATCAAATACAGCCCCAAAGAGCGCAAGTACTACGTGGAACATGAGCACATGTCTCCGGACCTTGGAAAACGTGTCGTGGATGAGGCCAGGAAAATTTGTCAGGCATTCGGATACGACATGAATACAGTAGAATTCGCAGTCCGCGATGGAATTCCCTACGCGATCGATTTCATGAATCCCGCGCCCGATTTCGATGTCAATTCCATTACCCCGTTCTATTTCGAATGGGTAGTAACGAAGATGGCGGATCTCTGTATTCGTCTCGCGAAAAGCGATCGCGTCACCGGCGAAAGGTACGCCTGGTACAACCTGACCCTCGGCAAGTGATGAAACAAGAAGCAATCGAATACTATCACAGCCTGCTGAACGATCAGAAAGCAGCAGAAACCTATGTGCTGTTGGAATCGATGCTGAAGGAGAGAAAACTCTTCTTTGGCGATCGCGCTCTCTGCACGGTGCTTCGTCCGCGACTTTTACAGAAGATCAGTTTGGGTACCTGAAAAAAGAAACCGAACTGGTGCTCCAGGCATTCGCAAAAGCCCACAATGCCTGCATGGCGGACGCCAATCTGCGCAAGCAATTCTTCCTGGAACCGTGGGAAGAAGAAATGATGCAATTGAACCGCGGACAGATCCCGTGGTCCACTTCCCGGCTGGATTCCTTCTACAGTCTGGATCATGATTCACTGCAATTTATCGAATACAACGCAGAAACGCCTGCCGGGATGGCATATGAAGATGTGCTGGCCGACACCTTCCTGGATTTGCCACTGATGAAAGAATTTCAGAAGAGATATGAAGCGAAGCCCCTCGCCGTACGCGACCATCTTCTCGATGCTCTTCTGGAAACATACACACAGTGGCTCGGTCAAAAACCGGCACAGCCGCCGCAAATTGCCATCGCGGACTGGGATGATGTGCCGACCCGCAATGAACACCGTCTTTGCCAGGAATGGTTTGAGGCGCACGGAGTCCGGACGATTCTGACCGATCCCAGAAGAATGGAATACCGGAATGGAAAACTGTATGAGGGAGATTTCCGTGTCGACCTGATTTACAAACGCGTCCTGGGCCAGGAACTCTACGAGAGAATGGGAACCAACAACCATATTTTCCAGGCTTTGCGCGATCGGGCCGTGTGCATCTCCAACTCTTTCCAGGCGTTGTTGCTTTACAAGAAGTGCAGTCTTGCTTTTATCAGCGACGAAGCCAACCGGCATCTCTTTTCACCGGAAGAAAGCCAGGCCATCAGCGCCCATATCCCCTGGACGCGGGTCATTGCAGACCGGAAATCATACTATAAAGATAGTACTATTGAATTGCTAGACTGGATCCGGGACCGGCGCGATCGGCTTGTCATCAAACCAAACGACGCTTACGGCGGAAAAGGCGTGGTTCTCGGATGGGAAGCGTCTTCTGAAGAATGGGAGCGGGCCATCCGGGACGGATTGAACGCGCCTACGATTGTGCAGGAAAAGGTCCACATTGCGACGGACCGGTTCCCCGTTTTTTCAGAAGGGAAACTGGGGTTTCACGAGCTGTTCGTGGACGCCGATCCCTTCATCTTTATGGGAACGTCTGTCCGGGGTTGTCTCACCCGGCTATCCTCCGCTTCGCTTCTGAATGTGACGGCAGGGGGCGGCTCCACCGTTCCGAGCTTCATAGTTACAAGGAAGTCATGAAACAATTTCAGGTCAATCATGAAATCCTGGTGAAAGCTCCGGTCGAAAAAGTTTTCCAGGTCTGGTCCGATTTTGAACATTTCGCTGAACTCTATCCGGAAATCTACGATAGCCTCACTGCGACCCGGCAAGGAAATGTTGTGGATACCGAGGAAGTGATCAAGACGATTGCCGGCAAGCAACAAGCAACGATTCATACAACTCTGGAGCCTCCCGACCGCTACGTCCGCGAATTTCGGGCAGGGGCCATGGAGGGATCCGTGCGGACCACAACATTCGAAGCAGCAGCCGATGGAACGCTGGTAAAGACGCATATGGATGTAAAGCTCGGCGGGATGGCCGCGATGTTGATCGGCGATCTGGCGGAAACGTTGTTTACGAAAAATCTGGATAAACTATCGAAAGCTCATGCCGCTATCGCCGAATCGGATTAAGCGATTCGCCTTACACATGGAGCGCAGGCTTCCAGCCTGCCTGATTCTCACTGCTCTGGCAGTGCTGTTTGCATCCATTGCTGCAGCTCAAAATGAGCTTCAGGTTTTCGTCCCTCCCAATCTGAAGACCCCGATTCACGAAATCTCCGGACTATTTGAAAAGTCTAATTCCCCCTGGAAGTTTGTGCCTACGGTCGGCCGTTCCCGTGATCTTGCACAAAATCTAAAGCAAGGAGCGCCACTGGACGTTGTCATCAGTAGCAGCAAAGAAGAAATGGAACGCTTGATCAAACAGGGATACGTCAGCAAAAACACGCAGCATTTACTTTTCTCCGATGGAGTTGTGATTGTTGCCCTCGCAACTTCCCCGCTTGAAGTAAAGCAACCAAAAGACCTTGCTGCAGAATCTGTCAATAAAGCGGCGCTTCCGCCACTAAAAACAAACTTTGGCAAACAGTGCCGCGCATATCTGGATAAGACCGGAGTGACCGAAGCCTTAAAGAATAGGACTACCGGCACAAAGAACATCCCTGCTGCTCTGAAGTTGCTGAAAGCAAATGACGCCCAGTGGACTTTTATGTACGGAACTGACGCTGCATCCGCGAAAGAGCTAAGGGTGGTCTGGGTCGTACCGTCCAGTGAAATTCCAGAAACGGAATATTTCGCCGGAATGATCACGAAAAGCAAGAATCCAAAGATCGCCAAATTATTTCTGGAGACGCTCCAGTCCACCATTGCCAAAAGGATTTTCGAAAACGCAGGATTCCGGCTTCCTGGACAACCGCCACGGATTCAGGTGCAGCCCCAGACGCAACCTCAATCACAAACACAAACGCCGCCCCGGTCGCAGAAGCCAACACAGACACAGCCTCAGACCCAGCCCACAATCTCAAACACAGACGCAGCCTCAGACACAGCCACAAACGCAAACACAAACGCAGCCGCAGACTCAAACTCAACCGCAGACCCAGTCACAAAAGCAAGAATAATCCTGAGGCTACAGACGACCCAGAAATTTCGTCAAAGACTCCTGCATCTCAGCGGCGCTTCCATGCGTGCGTCGTCCGTGGCCTGGCAACACCCACTCAAAATTATAGCTTCGCAGTTTTTCAACGGATCGCACCTGTTCAGGCCACGAATACCAGCAAACACTCCGCGATGCATAAAGCGATCCGTGACGTTCCGACCACCATAGGTGATCTCCTGTGAAGAGATACCGGTTGCGATATAGAAACACCAGGTGACCGCGTGTATGGCCCGGAGTAGGAATCGCAAGCAAATCCTCCTCCAGCGAAACCGGATCACTTCCTTCCAGCACTCGCTCCAGTTTCGGCCTCAATCGACCGGCGTCGTCCACATGCATGACCCGCGCGGCGCCAAATCGATCAGCCCATTTCTCATGATCTGCGACGTCATCGCGGTGCGTCAGCAGGATGGTGTGGATTCCTCCAAGCTCTTCGATTCTGCGAGCAAGAGAGGAAGCGTATCGTGGTGAGTCCACAAGAATGTTTCCCCGTTCGGGGCGCACGATGAAGTAGCTTGAAGCGCCGTACGAAGATTCCGAGGCAAATCCGCAAAAGTGTACTTCGCCATCAATCTTTTCCGGATAAACGGCTGCAGCTTCCCGAGCGGAGCGTTTGCTCACGGTTCCGATCGAAGCGGTTGGACATGTGACCAACGCCTTGAGCGACTGCAACTCTAGCGCCGGGGTATCAGGCTGCAGGTAAACCGCGGATTGTTCCCCCGCGCTGGCGAAGGAGCCGGGCGCAATCTGGCGGCAAAGATCGCAATCAATGCAACTGCTGTCCACGTAGAAATCGCCTTCTACATTCTCGGGACGCCTGAACTTCTGAAGTGCCATCCTTACAAATATCAAAAATTAAATATCAAAAATCAAATCAACATCAGCTTGAAAGCTGGCGGGCGTCCCTGCCCGCCAATTATGTGATTCAACACTTGTTGCGGGCACGGAGGCCCGCGGCTCCACAACCCACGGTATCCAAAACTGTTCTACGTCCAAATTCACTCCAGCGTAGTCAAATGGGATAAGTATGGAGGCAATATGAAGAAAGCTCTGTTTATTCTCCTGCCGGCGCTGGTCCTGGCACTGATTGCAGGCTGGGCGCTGACGGAACCGGACCGCGATATTGTCGTAAAAATGCCGGAGAAAGTGCGGACCTTCTCACTTGGTGGATACCGGTTAGGAGTAGTCCTGTCCGACGAATCTTCCAATGCAAAAGGGGTCGAAGTAAAAGAAGTCATCGAAGACAGTGCGGCAGAGAAAGCCGGAATTAAAGAAGGAGACATTCTCCTAAAGATTGATGGCGTAGAGATCTCAAACGCGAGTGATGTCCGCCGATATCTAAAGAGACTCGATGAAGAAAAGAATGTCTCGATCGATTTGCTCCGTGACGGAAAACAAATCACAGTCCAGGCGACTCCAGACAAGCGTACAACTATGAAATGGGTTCATGGTTTTAGCAGAAGCTACCTGGGCGTAGACCTTCAGGAGCTCAATCCGGATCTTGCCGCATACTTCCAAACAGCCCCGGATGCGGGTGTCCTGGTTACTCGGGTGGAAAAAGACAGTCCGGCAGAAAAAGCAGGACTGAAAGCAGGCGATGTCATTACTTCCTTCAACGGGAAGAAGACGACGACTCCTGATCAGTTGCGCGATGGATTGAGAGAACTGGAAGAAGGTGCTTCTGCAAAACTAACTGTCCTGCGCCATGGCAAGGAACAACAGATCATGGCACAACCGGAAAGGAGAACACTTCCGAACATCGAGGAACTTCCCGAAATTCCGCATCTAAGAGAATTGGAAGAAATGCCTGAAATTCATTTCGATATGGAAGAAATGAAGCAGCAGTTGGAAGATATGAAGGAAGAGATGGAAAAGAATTTGAAACCGGAGATGGAAAAAATTAAGAAAGAACTGGAGAAAATGAAAAAAGAATCCACGTAGGATATGAGGGCGACCACAAGGATCGCCCCTACCACAATCACTCGCTTTGTGATTCAATCATTGCTTAGCAATGAACGGAATCAGCGGAAAGTCAATACTCATCGCCGGTGCGACAGGCGGCCTTGGAGAGGCTATCGTCCGGACGTTGGCAGCGTTTCCGTGTTCCCTGATGCTGGTGCATCGAAAGGACGATGACCGCCAGGATCAACTCAAGAGCAAACTCAAGGGATGTAAAGCGAAGTTTACATTTTATCGCTGTGACTTTACAAAAGCGGATGAGATCAGCGATGCAACCGACATCTTTTTTGAGCAGGAAAAAGAACCTTACGCGCTGGTAAATCTAATCGGAGATCCTGCACGCGTGGATTGGCAGAAGGCACAAATCAGTCATATGCAGGATTCTTTTCTAAAGAATGCATCGGCTCCTCTTCACAGCGCCAAACAGTTTTCTTTACATTTGAAAGATGCAGGGCGCTCCGGAGCGATTGTGCTGTTTTCTTCCGGACAGGGCACCTATCCATATGAAGGATCACTCTATTATGGAGCAGCGAAGGCCGCGCTCGCTCATGGCGCCAGGATCCTGGCGAAAGATTTTGGCGGCGATCCATTCATCCGGATCAACGTGATTGCTCCGGGGGTAAATCAAGCGGGGATGGCGGAAGAAAGCATTCGAAAGGGAAAGTACGAACCGTATCTGAAGCAAAAGATTATTCCCAGATACGGAGACGCATCCGGGATTGCCAATCTTACCGTATTCCTTTTAGAGCCGGATCTTTATATGACCGGCCAGATCATTGTTTATGATGGTGGACTCTCTCTTCGACGTGATCTTCTGCGATGAGCTATAATCGATACTGATGAATAGAATTCTTTTCGCATTCCTTGCAACGTTCCTGACCGGCACTCTTTCCGCCGACGTTCTCGTTTTGGAAACCGGAAAGACTTTAAAGATCAAAAGCTACACGATTCATGGCGAATCTATGCAAATTGATCTCAGCGACAAAGCGGAAATGACCATCCCCGTTGCCTGGGTCCGTGAGATTCGACCTTCGCCCGCAGAACAACAGTCGACACCCGTCATCGTCCAACCGGAGAAACCTGATTTTGCTTATTTGGATCTGGTTGTTACATTGGCCGGAAAGCATCGGTTGGATTGGCGGCTTGTTGCCGCGGTGATGTCGGCGGAATCTAATTTCGATCCGCGCGCTGTTTCACCAAAAGGCGCGCGGGGGCTCATGCAGCTCATGCCGGAAACTGCCCGGATGTATAGCGTGAACGATGTGTACGACCCCGCTCAGAATATTGAAGCCGGCATCAAACATCTCAAGATGCTGCTGGCGCGATACGATGGAAATCTGAAGCTTGTACTTGCAGCATACAATTCCGGCGAAAAGACGGTCGATCGCTTTCAGGGCATCCCTCCCTATCAGGAAACCCGCGATTACGTGAAGAGAGTTCTAAAGCGCTACAAAAGCGGAGCGTAGGATTTCATCCCAGAGGCGCGTAGAAAGCCTCTGAACGTGGAGTTGCGGGCCTCCGTGCCCGCACAAGAAAATAAAAAAGTTATAGAGGAGAAACAGTGAAATATGTTCTTGCTTTTTTAGTGACACTCTTCGCACTCCCTGTACTCGCATTTCAGTCTGTAGTGATTCTTCCTTTCAGCAATCAGAGTTCCGAGCAACAGCTTTACTGGCTGGGCGAAGGTTTCGCCGAATCACTCAGTGAAGAGATGTTCTTGAAAGACGCTCATATCCTGCAACGTCCGGAACGAAAAGCGGGTTATGAAGAGTTGAAGATCCCATATACGGGTGATTTGAGCCGCGCAACCATGCTGAAGGTCGGGAAAAAACTCAATGCGGACTATCTCGTGTTTGGTTCGTACAACCTGAAAGACAAACAGCTTACTGTGGAAGCGCGAGTGATCCGTATCTCATCGTCAAAGCTCAGTGCTGCAATCCGCGCGACCGGCTTGTTGGATCACCTGTACGACGTTCAGAAGGCTATCCGAGATGGATTGAAACAATATTTTGTCTCCGAGAAGATTACGCCCGGGCAATTGCCGTTTGAGGCTCAATCCGTTCCGCTGCATGCGTATGAGCAATATATCAAAGGCCTTCTGGAGACCACGGATAGCGAGCGGATCAAATTCTTTCAACGCGCGATTGATACAGTTCCAGATTATTCACAGGCATTATATAGAATGGGTGTTGCACTGGGGCGAATGCAGCGCTTCAAGGAATCGAATGAAGTCCTTCAACACGCGTCATTCCCTCCCTCTATGCAAGCCAAAGTCGATTTTCTGATCGGACTGAATCTGTATGAACTGAAAGACTACGAAAGCGCTTACCAAAAATGGCTTGCGCTTTCGAAAACAAGTCCATCGGCCGAAGTCTACAACAACATAGGAATTGCGTTGATGCGAAAAAATGACTTCCAGGCCGCACCCTGGTACCTGAACCAGGCAGAAAAACTGGATCCAAAGGTTGAGAATTATCATTTCAATCTGGCCGCTTCGTATCTGCAAGAAAAAAACGATATTAACGCCACCTACCATTTCAGAGAGGCGATTGAGTATCATCCTGCGGATTATCAGGCTTTTTATTTTCTGGCGAGACTTTTGGAACGCCAGAAAAATCCTGCCTACACTCAGGTTCAGCAGTTCTTCCAGGAAACATTACCGACGGACCAGAAGGGAAAGTTTCCCGAACAGTTCACATCTTTTGTCCAGTTGCTCCGCACTGCGCCGGCATTCTTGACAAAAGAAGAGAAGGAGTACGACGGACTTGCGCGCGATCAACTCCTGAAGCAATGGTCCAGTTATGTAAATACATACCAGCGAAATGCAAAGCGATATTTGGACGAGGGGTCGCCGGAGAAGGCTGCCTTCGAAATCGACAAAGGAATCAGTCTGGCTCCCTTTGACTGGTACTTGCATTACCTCTGGGGACTCGCCTTTGAGCAACAGGAAAACCGGGCGTCCTCTGTACTCGAATTTCAATTCTCGATCTGGTGCCTGGATAATGTAGACAGCCATCTGCAGCTCGCCGAAATCTACCGCGAATCCGAGCAATATAAGGATGCCAAACTTCAGATTCAGCTATCGCTAGCCCTGGATCCAAAGAACAAGAAGGCGCTCGATCTTTGGAACAAGATCTGGAACAAGTAGTGTCATTACACAAAATCCGTCTTCTGACCGCAGGGGAAAGTCATGGTCCCGCTGTAACTGCGATCCTGGAAGGATTGCCCCTGGGAATTCCGGTCTCCTTAGAGAAGCTCCAGCATCAAATGCACCGCCGAATGTTGGGCTACGGTCGTGGCGGTCGAATGAAGATTGAGACGGACGAAGTAGAAATTACAGGTGGCGTGCGTTTTGGCAAAACGATCGGGTCGCCTGTCGGAATTCTGGTACGCAATCGCGATTTTGCGAACTGGCTGGATGTAATGTCTGTTTGGGGACCGGTCGACTTGCGCCGGGAAGTGCGCCGTCCCAGGCCGGGTCATGCTGATCTGGCAGGTGGATTGAAATACGGAGAACACGATTTACGCAATATTCTGGAAAGGGCAAGTGCGCGCGAAACCGTCGCTCGCACAGCCGCAGGCGCTCTTTGTAAGCAACTGCTGGAGCACACTGGGATCCAACTCGCCAGCCATGTGTTATCCATCGGAACCGTCGCCGCGCAAAAGGGGCATTTCGAATGGCAGGCGATCTCCGCCATTCAGGATAGCGAACGGCTGCGCTGCGCCGATCCGGACGCGGAAGAAAAGATGATTGCTGAAATTGACGAAGCAAAGAAAAGGAAAGAAACCCTGGGCGGCGTGTTTGAAGTCGTCGCGAGAGGAGTTCTTCCAGGTCTCGGTTCGCACATTCAATGGGACCGCAAACTCGATGGCAGAATTGCTCAGGCATTTCTCTCGATCCCTGCCATAAAGGGAGTTCAAGCCGGAGAAGCTTTTGAGATTGCAAAGGCGTTCGGGAGCCAGGCGCACGATGAGATCTTTTTCGAACAAGGTGGCGGTTTTTTCCGAAAAACCAATCGCGCAGCCGGTCTCGAAGGGGGAATCACAAATGGAGAAGAGATCCGGATCCGAGCTGCCATGAAGCCGCTGTCCACGCTCATGAAGCCCCTTCATTCTGTGGATGTGAAATCAAAACAAGAGGAAGAGGCCGTTGTGGAGCGTTCCGACGTGTGTTCGGTTCCCGCCGCAGGCGTAGTCGGAGAAGCAATGCTGGCGCTCGTTCTGACGGACGCATTGCTGGAAAAATTCTCGAGTGATTCTTTGCCGGAATTGCTTGCAGCGATCGATTTCTATCGAAAATCAATCGCTAATTATTAGAGTTCTTCCATTGGAGTTGCCGGCGTCCCTGCCCGCAACTATCACATGAATCCAAATTTTCCGCAGGCACGGAGGCCTGCGGCTCCAAGTTTGGGATCAGTACGCCCAGCGAAGGACCATGCTTCCCACCGTGTAACCGGCGCCTACGGCCGCCAGAAGCGCAAGACTCCCTTTCTTCATCTTTCCTTCATCGATGGCATCCTGCATCGCAAGCGGAATCGTAGCTGCAGTTGTGTTTCCATATTTCCGGATATTCCGAATTACTTTGTCATGAGATAATTTTAATCGCTCGGCGGCTGCGTTGATGATTCTCAAATTCGCCTGATGGGCAATAAACACATCGACCTGTTCAAACGGAATATTGTTTTTCTCAAGGATCCGGACGCTATATTCGCCCATTTTCGTTACGGCATACTTGAATACCTGCTGCCCCTGTTGATGAACATAATGCATTTTCTTTTCGACAGTTTCGTGTGAAGCTGGGTTCAGACTGCCTCCTGCAGGCATATTGAGGAATTGTCCACCCGAACCGTCGATCTCATGAAGAAAATCAATGATTCCCTCCCCTTCACCGCAGGGTTCAAGCAAAACTGCACCCGCGCCATCTCCGAACAATACGCAAGTTGCCCGATCCTGATAGTTGATAATGCTGCTCATCACATCCGCTCCGACAACAACCACACGTTTGTGCATTCCACTATGGACAAACTGAGCTCCCGTGCTGAGAGCATAAACAAAGCCGCAGCACGCGCCGGAAAGATCAAATCCCCAAAGTTTTGTGGCACCTATTTTGTGTTGTAAGAGACAAGCAGTAGAAGGAAACATCATGTCGGGCGTCACAGTAGCGACAATGACCAAATCGATGTCGTCCGCGGTTAGCTCCTTTTGAGCCAGAAGCTTTCTCACCGCCTCGACCGCGAGATCGGAAGTTCCCATACCCTTATCCACAATGTGCCTTTTTTCAATCCCGGTACGATCAAGAATCCACTGATTTGTGGTGTCGATCATCTTCTCCAGATCGGAATTCAAGAGCGTCCTGGGCGGCACATAAGTCGCCAAACCTGTGATTTTCGCTTTCATTCATCTATCCTGAGTGAAATTTTATCGCTAATACGCTAGCGTATTTGACGTGTGAAAGCAAACCATGAAGGATTTAACCACCCTTGGTGCTCTTCGTGTGCTTCGTGGTTAATATAGATCTTTCTGCACGTTGCAAACGTTATATACTTTAAGGAAGGACTTTGATGAAACCAACCATCCTCGTTTTGATTTTGATCTTTACCGGTCTTGCGGCGGCAGATCAAATCCAAAACTATTCGCGGTTCGAATACCAGCCCCCAGCCTCTGATAACGGGGAGATCCTGGTCGATTTTCAGAACGAGGAAACGCCGGAACAGATCTATTCGCTGCTCGGCGCTCTGGGAATTGCTTCCAACCAGTACTCGTGGTTCTCACGAGACGAAAACTGGGTACGGGTGAAAAACGCGACTGCTGAATTGCTTTCGCGTCTCAAAGGAACCGGCGAGATTGAGGCCATTGAACCGAATTATTACATGTCCGCTCTTTCTGTTCCGAATGATCCATATTACAAATACCAGTGGCATCTGGATCTAATCGGAATGAAGGAAGCCTGGGATTATCCAGCAGGTGCGCCGGTGATCGTTGCGGTCATTGACACGGGAATTGCATACGAGCAGTTTCACGACAGTTTTCCGGTCGAGGATCTGGCGACGACTCAATTTGTAAAACCGTATAACTTTGTTGCGGGAAACGAGCATGCAAACGATGACCACGGTCATGGCACTCATGTCGCCGGCACGATTGCGCAGCTTACAAACAACAGTGTCGGAGTTGCCGGAGTGGCGCCACGTGTAAAATTGATGCCTCTGAAAGTGCTGAATTCATCCGGGTACGGCACCATCTCCGATATCGCTGCGGCGATCCGCTATGCGGCGGACAACGGCGCCAGCGTGATCAACATGAGTCTGGGAGGACCATTTCCCAGCTTCATCCTGCACAAGGCAGTGAAGTACGCCCGCAACAAAGGTGTAACGATTGTTTGCGCTGCAGGAAACAGCGGCAATTCACGCATCGGTTATCCAGCAAACTATGCAGAATGTATCTCGGTTTCGGCTGTCCGCTTTGACCGTAAACTCACCTGGTATTCGAGCTATGGAAAGGGACTTACGATCGCCGCTCCCGGCGGGGACATGAACGTAGATCAAAACGGCGATGGACTGATGGACGGTGTGCTTCAGAACACTTTGAACCCGCAGGATCCCTCGCAACAGGGCTATTTTCTGTTCCAGGGCACTTCCATGGCCGCGCCCCATGTTGCAGCAGCGGCAGCGTTGCTAGTGTCACACGGAATCGGGGATCCGGACAAAGTGCAGGAATATTTGCAGAATACAGCGGATCCAGTCGAAGGTGGTTCGTCGGAGCGTTACGGCGCGGGTGTTTTGAATGTTCAGAAGGCGCTTCGTTCGGCATTTTTTGTGCGCAACACAAAGATCCTTTTGTTGGCGCTGGCTCTTCTGGTCGCATTAATATCAGCGCTGAATCACGGAAAATCGCGCCACGAAAAAGTCCCTGTTCACGCTCTGACCATGATCGGTCTTTTTTTAGGGGCTACCGGCTTCTTCTTTCTTGGCAAACTCCCGTTCCTTAAAGAAGTTCCCTACGTGACTCATCCAGTAGCCGAATGGTCCGGAATCATGCTGGGCGCAGGTCCAACCGTTTTGCCCGTTTTCTACAGCGTGTTGCCCGTATTTGCAGTGACGCTCGTGCTTTACCCGTGGAAAAGAATGGCAGCATTTAGTTTTGCGTTCGCTGTTGGAGTATCTGCGTTTCTTTTCTTTCAGGTGTTGTCACCTTCTATGGATCTATCGTTCATTCCCGGTCAACTTTTGGAATCGATGTGGCTGCTTCTCAATGCCGTTCTTTGTATCGGATTAGCAACCGCAGCGGCCTTTCGCCTGCGTTAAAATACACGCAATTCTCGTCGAGAAAACTGTTCGTTGCGTTTTGTTGACAGCCATTTTGATTCTAGTTATACTGCATGTCTAAAAATCAAAGAGGTGATGAATGAAAAGGGATGTGGAGAGAAATGAGGAGAATCTTTTCCTGCGCGCATCAGAGAACCTCGCACTATTTTTGGAGCAACCCTACCAGATCATGAACGAATTTATTGAAACAGAAAACTTTGTGCCCGAAGCTTTTGTGATTCATCGATTTCAAAGCTCCCACAACGCTGAGAACAGTCCCGTAGCATCTATGGAACTCCTCGGTAGTACGCACATGGATTGCAGGATGGAAGCGTGGCATCTGTCCCCAACCGATTCCCTCCTTACGGCTCCGAAGGATTCGGGCGGAAACGGTGATGGAGACGAAGACGACGAAGACTGGGATGAAGATGACGATGATTGGGATGAAGACGAAGACTTCGACGAGGATGAAGAGTGGGACGAAGATGACGAAGAGTGGGACGAAGATGAAGATTGGGATGAAGACGATGATGAGGAAGGCGACGATGACTGGGATAAAGGCGAGGAAGAGAAATAGCTGAGGCTTTTTTACACTGGAAAGGGCGAGGCAAAATGCCTCGCCTTTTTTATTTCAATTCATCAAATGACCGGCATGGATCGTGATGTCGCACAAAATAACGCTCATCGCCGCCGCTCTGGCGATCTTTGTTTCATTCTGCTATGGTTCCGGAGTTCTTCCCCTGTTGGGTCCGGACGAGCCTCGCTATTCACAAGTGGCACGGCAGATGCTGGAGAGCAAGGACTTCGTCACACCTTATCTGGGGGATTTTCCCTGGTTTGAAAAGCCGGTTCTGCTGTACTGGCTTATGGCCAGCTGCTATTTTTTTCTTGGAGTCAGCGAGTTTGCGGCCCGCCTTCCTTCGGCGATCACGGCATTTCTTTCGGTGATTCTAATCTACCGGACTGTAAACCGCGCGGCAGGTTCTGAACGCGGAGGCGCTGCGGCGATTTGCCTTGCAACCTCCGCATTCTTCCTCGGATTCTCACACGCCGCAACATTCGATATGCTTCTTGCATTTTGTATCACTGCCGCTCTTTGCAATTTTGCCCTCTTTGAGTTTCAACCTGAAAACAGGTCTTCTCTGAACGCTTTCTACTTTTTCTGTGGTTTGGGTGTTCTTGCAAAAGGATTCGTTGCTTTGATTCTGATCGGTCTTTCAACCGCAGCTTATCTCACGATCTCCGGCGCCTGGAAAAACGTCTCCCGCTACCGTCCGCTGCGCGGTCTACTGATTGTGACTGCTGTTTCTTCCTTCTGGTTTGTGCCTGTTTCGCTGGTTCACGGACTCACGTTTTGGGACGACTTTTTTTACAAACATCAGTTCGTCCGTTATACCAGCAGCTACTATCACCGAGGCGGGGGGATCCTCTTTTACATTCCGGTCCTGTTACTCGGAACATATCCATGGAGCGTCGCGCCATTTTTAGGTCTGAACCGGAAAGTGTCTTCGCGGGAAAAGATTCTACTGCAGATCGCAGGGTGCTGGTTTTTGACGACGGTCTTATTCTTTACTTTTTCGCGCTCCAAGTTGCCCGGTTATGTCCTTCCCGCAGCGCCAGCTTTTTCGATTCTTGCCGGAATTGCGTTGTTTGATTTTCTTGAGCGAAATACTTCCAGGATCCGGTTCGCAGCGCTTTTCGGGTTGCTGAATGCGATCTGGATCGCTGCATTGTTTTTCCTCGCGCCGAATTTTAGCGCGCCACTCGAAGCAACGGTACCTTTTGCCTGTTCGGTTGCAATTTTTTCCTTTGCAGGAATCCTGTTTGCCTATGCACGAAAATGGAAAGCATCGATTGCCGCATTCGCCCTGATTCCGCTATCAGCAATTGTAATTGCGGTCCATGTTTTGCCCGAACGCATGGACTGGCTTGAATCGAGGGAACTTTCGCAGGAAATTCTGGGTGATCTCACCGGACAACGAAAGCTTCTGCTCTATAATGTGTATGATTTCTCTCCGGTCTTCTACACAGACGCTCGTGTCGAATTGGATCCGCAGGGCTATCCGCTTCCGATCTCCGATTACCGGGAGTTGCATCGCTACCTGGAAGAAAAGAGGGAGGCATTTGTTCTGGTTTCAAACCCGGAACTCACCTGGATCCGTACCGTAGACTTCTGGAAGGTTGTCAAGATCACGTCCGGCAAGGAACACTCCATCGTTCACCTTCGCGCAAAGTAGGTCGTTTGATCTGGCTCCTAGAGGGAGCGCGGGCATCCCTGCCTGCCAGTGTCACTTTTCAAAGAGTCGCCGAAACGACGCTCCCTTGCTCATCCACACGCATGGTGTAAACTGTCGATGATGTCCGACATCTGTCTGGAGATTCGGGGTGTTACAAAGCGGTTTGGCCAGGTCACCGCTGTGGATCATGTAAATTTGCAAATCCTGCGCGGCGAGTTCTTTTCGCTTCTCGGTCCCAGCGGTTGCGGAAAAACGACTCTCCTTCGAATGATTGCAGGATTCGAAGCGACGAGCGAAGGACAAATCCTGATGAACGGAGAGGACATCGCGCCACTGCCCCCTTACAAACGTCCGGTAAACACGGTCTTTCAGCACTATTCGCTGTTTCCCCACATGAATGTTTCCCAAAACATCGCATTCGGGTTGGAACGAAAAGGGATTGGGGGAGCGGACAAAAATAGCCGGATCAGCGAAGCTCTGGATCTCGTGAGGCTGAGCGGTTTTGAAAAACGGCGCCCTTCACAGCTCAGCGGCGGCCAAAAGCAGCGTGTCGCGCTCGCGCGCGCGCTGGTCCTTCATCCCGAAGTCCTGTTGCTGGATGAACCACTCGGCGCGCTGGACATGAAGCTGCGCAAGGAAATGCAGGTGGAGCTGAAGAATCTGCAGGAGCGGTTGAAGATCACCTTCATCTTTGTTACACACGATCAGGAAGAAGCCCTGGTGATGTCCGATCGCATCGCAGTCATGAATGCAGGAAGGGTCGAACAGGTTGGAAAAAGCTGCAGCGAAATCTTTGAACACCCACGCACCGAATTTGTAGCCAATTTTATGGGTGCTACGAATCTATTCGAAGGAGTCATTTCGAATCAGAACGGAAAGAGACAGCTGCAGATCCCCGGTGGCCCGGCCTTTGAGGTGGATACCCAGCTCGCGGGAGGCGTTCGGTTCACTGTTCGGCCCGAAAAGATGCTATTGACCACCGAACCTGTTGCGGGACGGGTTTGTGTGCCTGTAAAAATCATGGATGAGATCTTTCAAGGAACCAACACAAACTGGGTTGTCGAGTACCAGGGCAAAAGCCTGATGGTGATCGAACAGAACAGCAAAGTTGTTGAGGATCAAGCCCGCTTCTCCCGGTCTGACAGTGCTTTCCTTTCGTGGAATCCAAAACACGCGGTTGTGCTGGAGGAATAATTTGAACCGTCTGTTCCAGAGGTTCCCCTCCCTCCGTCCCTACACGCTCGTCTTTCTATCGCTGGCAGTCCTGGTCATGTTCTTTCTGGTTCCATTATTGATCACGTTGCTTTACAGCTTTGCACAGCGCGGGACCTACGGCGGCCTAAAGCCGATCGATGACCTCGGACAATATATCCTCTCTTTTGACTGGGTCTCCAATTATGTGCGGTCCCTGGAGCCGATCTATCTTGAGATCTATTTCCGATCGCTCTGGATGGCAATCATCACCACTGCCCTCTGCCTTCTCATCGGTTATCCAATGGCCTACTTCATTTCGCTTCGTGTGAAACCATCGCTGAAAAATACCCTCTTGACGATGGTGGTAATTCCGTTCTGGACATCGTTTCTGATTCGCACATACGCGTGGATCATCATTTTGCGCAGTGAAGGCATCATCAACAATACGCTGATCGCGCTGGGAATCATTCAGAGTCCGATCGAAACTCTACTCTACTCTGAGTTCGCAGTGATGCTTGGACTCGTTTACGGGGAGCTTCCTTTTATGATTCTTCCCCTCTATGCGTCGATTGAAAAACTGGATCTTTCGCTTCTAGAGGCGGCGGGAGATCTGGGAGCGAACAGTTTCTGGACCTTCTTCAAGGTCACCGTTCCATTAACGATGCCCGGGATTGCCGCGGGAATTGTGCTCGTATTTATTCCGACAATTGGAGCATTCATCACCCCCGACTTGTTGGGTGGCGCAAAAAGCATTCTGGTGGGCAATCTGATTCAGAATCAATTTGTGATTGCGCGCGACAAGCCCTTTGGTTCCGCAATTTGTTTCGGGCTCACTTCGTTTGTTCTGATGTCGTTGTTCCTGTATGCGCGTTATTCGAATCGGAAGGAGAAAGCTGTATTCGCATGAGCCGTGGAATTCTTTCCCGATGGATTCTGTTCACTGAATCAACCGCCGTCTATCTGTTTCTGTACGCGCCGATTGCGATCCTGGTGATTTTTTCCTTTAACATTTCCCGCTACGCGGTCTGGGAAGGGTTCAGCATGCACTGGTACGACGTTCTGACAAAAGACGACTTGATTCTTCGGGCGATCAAAAACAGCTTGATTGTGGCCCTGGCATCGACCGTTGCGTCTACTGTGATGGGAACGCTGGCCGCGCTGGGTATGCAGCGGTTTCAATTTCGCGGGAAAAGCGCGCTGGATGGCTTGTTCTATCTTCCAGTGATTGTGCCTGAAATTGTGATGGCCGCATCGCTGGTAATCTTCTTCGGTTCGATCAAATTCACCCTGGGAATGACCACAGTCATTCTTGCCCATATCGCATTTTGCGTCTCGTATGTCATTATTGTAGTTCGCGCAAGATTGGAGGGATTTGACCGCACGTTGGAAGAAGCGGCGATGGATCTGGGCGCAAACGAATACCAGACATTTTTCAAGATTACGCTACCCATCATTGCGCCCGGAATCCTTTCCGGATCGCTTCTTGCGTTTACGTTGTCCATTGATGATTATGTAATCACTTCATTTGTAGCAGGTGTCGGGTCGACCACCCTTCCGCTCCAGATCTATTCCATGGTCAAAACGAAGGTAACTCCGGAAATCAATGCGGTATCGACTTTGTTGCTCGTTCCAACAATTATTCTCATCATTATCTCAGACCGTCTGCAAAGGGAAAGGAAGTAAGATGAACCACATTCTGGAGCGCAGGCGTCCCGCCTGCATTATGGGCCGCAGGCATCTTGCCTGCCTGACTGTTCTTTCTCTTGTGCTGATTGTTGCCCTATTTGGATGTGGCGAAAAGAAGGAGTCAAAGCGGGAGAGGCAGCTCAACTTATATATCTGGTCCGCCTATATCGATGACAACACTGCAAAGAAATTCGAACAGGAAACAGGAATCCGCCTACGTTTTGACACGTATGATTCGAATGAAGCATTGCTGGAAAAGATGCAGTCGGGCGTTTCCGACTACGACGTGATCGTCCCTTCCGATTACATGGTGCGCATCTTGAACCATCAGGGACTACTGGAGCCGCTCGATCCCGCGCGTTTACCGAATTTGAGGAATCTGACTCCGCGATTCAGGAATCTTCCATATGACCCGAATAATCAGCATTCGGTTCCGTTTCTATGGGGAACAACAGGTATCGGTTACAACAAAACCAAAGTCACAGATCCGGTGGATTCCTGGGCCATCCTGTGGAACCCGAAATACAAAGACCGCATTCTGATGCTGGACGACCTGCGGGAAACGTTTGGAGTCGCGTTGAAGTGGAAAGGACATTCTATCAACAGCAAAAATTCCGCCGATCTTTCGGAGGCAAAACAACTGTTAATCCAGCAAAAGCCGCTGGTAAAGACATACAGCAGCTCGAATTTCGACGAAATTCTGCTCAGCGGCGATGTCTGGCTGGCGCATGGTTGGAGCGGACAGCTTGCAAAGGCGAAGGACCAGAATCCCGATCTTGCGTATATCGTTCCGAAAGAAGGGTCGACAATCTGGGTCGACAATTCGGCGATTCCCAAAACCGCGCGGCATAAGGAAGAAGCCTACGCATTCTTGAACTGGTGCATGAAACCGGAAGTCGCCGCGGAGATTACGAATTTTTCGGGATATCCAAGTCCCAATGAGGCAGCCAAGCAATTTATTAAGCCCGACATCTTAAACGATCCGGCTCGGTATCCGGATGACGCGACACTCGCCAAGTGCGAGTTCCTGGAGGATCTCGGAGAAACATCCACGCTGCTGGACCGATATTGGACCGAAATCAAATCGCGTTAATTCCTTTTTCGCGCTGCGATCGCGCAAGTGTAAGAAAGGGATGTGGAGATAATGGGGATTAGGAGATTATCTTATTATTATCATGTCAGCTTACAACCAATTATCCCCATATCTCCAACATCTCCACATCTCCCTTCTTACACGCAGCCAAAGAGCTCTCGTGGTAAATGAACACCCTAGGATAGCAATATGTTTAAGCATTGGATCAATGGTGAATTTGTAGAAAGCGCTTCCGGCCAAACTTTTGATGTGATCAATCCGGCCACAGAAGAAGTAGTGGATTCGGCAGCGCGAGGAAACCGGGCAGATGCAAACCTCGCAGCAGTTTCAGCATATGAAGCCTTTGCAGATTGGAGATTTGTTCCCGGTCTGGAAAAAGCGGAGAAGATGCACGAATTTGCGCGCCGGCTTCGTGAAAAGAAAGTTGAAATTGCGGTGCTCTTAACAAAAGAAGGCGGCAAGCCATTCATCGAGAATCTCGATGAGGTGGAATGGGTAGCGGCTTGCTTTGATTATTACGCCGAAGTCGGGCGGGACTACAAAGGGAAAGTCATCAGTCCAGTATTCCGGCACCAGATCAATTTCACGGTGAAAGAGCCTTATGGCGTGGTGGTCTGCATTGTGCCATGGAACTACCCCCTTTTGCTGATGAGCTGGAAAGTTGCAGCCGCGCTGGTTGCGGGCAATACCGTGGTCATCAAACCATCTGAGAATACCCCGCTCTCCACACTGGCCCTGGCGGAAATGTTTTCTGTTTTTCCAAAAGGCGTTGTGAATATCGTTGCCGGCTACGGACAGGAGGTGGGAGAGCCGTTGGTGCGCCACCCTAAAGTCACCAAGATTGCGTTTACGGGCGGAATCAATACCGGCAGAAAAATCGCCGTTCTTGCGGCGGAACAACTCAAGAAGGTTTCGCTGGAGCTGAGCGGCAATGATCCATTGATCGTTTGCGATGATGTCGATCTGGATATTGCAGTGCGCGGCGCTGCCTGGGCATGTTACCTGAACATGGGACAGGTCTGCACATCGGTTGAGAGGATCTACGTGTTTGAAAGTGTGGCCGGGGAGTTTGTCCACAAGTTTGTCGAGTTTTCCAAGAGCCTGCGGATCGGGAATCCACTCGGACCGGATATCGATCTCGGACCGATGGTAAACGCCGGACAGCGCGCAAAGGTGGAAGAAAAACTGGCGCAGGCCGTTCGATCCGGCGCAATAGTTCTAACTGGTGGCAAGCGACCTACCGATATTCAGAAAGGGTATTTCTACGAACCGACCGTAATCACGAATGTAAATCACGACATGGAAATCATGAAAACCGAAACGTTCGGTCCCATCGCTCCAATCATGCCGGTGAAAGACATAGAAGAAGCGGCGCGTCTTGCCGATGACTCCGATTTCGGACTAGGCGCCACCATTTACACCAACAATATGGAATATGCCATGTTTGCAATGGAAAACATTCATGCAGGCACATTCTGGATCAATGATCCGCTGACTGACAACGACGCAGGACCGTTTGGTGGAATGCGGCTGAGCGGCCAAAATCGGGAGCTGGGTGTGGAAGGACTTGATAATTTCCGGGACGTCAAACACGTCCATCTGGACTATAAAATCGAAGCGAAGTCCTACTGGTATCCGTATAAATGGAAGTAGGAAGCCCAGGACCTTAAGCTGTTGTAAACAAACAACATCTCGACCACCTACACACTTCGCTGTTTTCCCGTTCTTGGCTTGCATGGTATAATTCGTTTTCGTAGATTGAAGGTATTAGCTGGGAAAAAATCGATAGAATGAACGAATGCGTTCGATAGCGTCCAGCGGCCCCTCCCCAAATACGCGTCGCTGAGGCGCGGTCAAACAGTTTTCGCAGAGCAGAGAGCGGTATGTCGAAATGCATACAATTAAAGACTTCTGTGCCCGGGCCAAAGTCGCTTGAATTACTAGAAAGGCGGGAACAAAACGTCCCGCGCGGGATTTTCAACTCCACACCGGTTTTTATCGATCGAGCCGAAGGCGCTCTTTTATACGATGTGGATGGGAATACGCTGATCGATTTTGCCGGCGGAATCGGCACGATGAATGTCGGGCATTGTAATCCGGAAGTTGTGGATGCGGCGCGCCGGCAGATGGAGAAGATCACGCATACCTGTTTCAGCGTCACGATGTACGAAAGTTACATCCTGCTTGCGGAAAAGTTAAACAGGATTACGCCCGGTGCCTTTCCAAAGAAAACAATGTTTGCCAACAGCGGCGCCGAAGGCGTAGAAAACGCAGTAAAGATAGCGCGTCATTTTACAAAACGATCCGGCATTGTGGTCTTTGAACACGCGTTTCACGGGCGCACGCTCCTTGCCATGAGCATGACCAGCAAGGTGAAGCCATACAAGTTTGGATTCGGTCCGTTTGCGCCTGAAGTTTATCGCCTCCCCTTTCCTTACGAATACCGCGCACCCGGCTCCGCCGATCCCGCAATTCTGGAAGAGTTTTTTGCATCGCACGTTGCGCCGGAAACCGTCGCCTGTATTGTTCTGGAACCCGTTCTGGGAGAGGGGGGCTTTCTGGTAGCCCCTCCGGATTATGTCCGCGCGCTTGCAGAACTTTGCAAAAAGCATGGGATCTTGCTGATCGCAGATGAGGTCCAAACGGGCTTTTGCAGAACAGGGTCGATGTTCGTATCGGCTCAATATGATCTGCAACCTGATCTCATCGTGATGGCAAAATCGATTGCGGGCGGTTTGCCGCTTAGCGCGGTAACCGGTCGCGCGGAAATCATGGATAGCGCTCAAATTGGCGGTCTTGGCGGAACCTTCGCAGGCAATCCCGTAAGTTGCGCGGCGGCTCTCGCAGCAATCGAATTCATGGAGAAGGAGAAGCTCGCCGAACGGGCAGGGCAAATCGGCGGTAAAGTGAGAGAAACGTTCCTCCGCCTGCAGGAATCCCATCCTTCCGTCGGAGATGTCCGCGGACTTGGCGCCATGATGGCGATCGAGTTTGTCAAAGACCGCAAGAACAAAGAACCGGATAAGGAACTCACAAATGCAATCATTCGCCGCTGTTATGAACATGGGTTGATCGTGCTGGCAGCCGGAACCCACGGCAACGTGATCCGAACTCTGATGCCATTGGTCATTTCAAATGACCAACTGCTGGAAGGGCTCGAGGTGCTTGGCTATGCGATACAGTAAAACGTTAACTCCATTTCTAGCCAGGGACTATTAGCAGGCCATCACTCTACCGTCCCACTGTTCTACAGGAAATGGAGTTTGATCATGAACGAAAAAGAAGTCTTATTAGAATCTCAAAAATGGCTTGATGTAATCTCTTCAGAGACTTTCTCCGATGAAAGGAAACATCAGATCATTGCAGAAACGATCGAGAATTTTTCCTTCTATTACAATCGTGGTTATCTGGATTATCGCAAATCGGTAATCGAGATGCGGGATGAGCCCGCGCTCGAATGGATGGGTGAAGGCCCTGTTTTTGAAGATATCCTGGGACGCAAGTTTATCGATTGCCTTGGCGGATACGGCATCTACAGTGCCGGGATCCGTCATCCAAAAATAGTAAAGGCAGTCGCCGAACAGTTGAGGCGGATGCCGCTTTCCAGCCAGGAACTGTTGGATCCATTGCGCGGGGCGCTTGCAAAATTGCTGGGAGAGATTTCCCCGGGCGATTTGCAGTATTGTTTCTTCATCAATAACGGTACTGACGCCGTGGAAGGCGCGCTCAAGCTGGCCCGCGTAGTTACGGGAAGGACCAACTTCATCAGCTCGTTGCGCGGCTTCCACGGAAAGAGCTGTGGTTCTCTCAGCCTGATGGGCAAGTGGGAGTACCGGGAGCCGTTTCTGCCGCTGCTTCCCGGGATTCACTTTGTTGAGTTTGGTGATGCGGAAGCTGTGGAAGATGAGCTGTACAAAGCAGATGCAACCGGCAAAGGTGTTGCGGGTGTAATCATGGAGCCGGTGCAAGGGGAAGCTGGCGCAATCGTGCCGCCCGATGACTTTTGGCCGCGCATCCGAAAAGCCTGTGATGAATACGGCGCTCTCTTGATCGCAGATGAAGTCCAGACGGGAATGGGCCGGACCGGAAAGATGTTTGGTGTGGAACATTGGAATACCGTGCCCGACATCATGTGTTTGGGAAAAGCGCTCGGAGGCGGAGTGATGCCATTGAGCGCGTTCATCTCCACGCCGAAGATCTGGCAAGTGCTGGAACCCAATCCTTTCATACACACATCCACATTCGGGGGTAATCCGCTTGCATGCGCTGCGGGAATCGCGGCAATCAATGTCACACTGGAAGAAGACTTGCCGGGTCAGGCCTATCGAAAGGGGCGATATTTCCTGGGTGAGCTGGTTGCGTTGCAGATCCGTTACGATCGGCTTTTGAGACAGGCGCGCGGCAAAGGCCTGCTTCTCGGTCTGGAATTCGTAAACACGGAAATCGGATACAAAGTGGTCTCCGGTCTTTTCAAACGCAATATCCTGGTTGCAGGAACGCTGACGAATTCAAGAATGGTGCGCATTGAACCTGCGCTCAATATGCCAGATCCGATGATCGATGAAGTCCTGGAAAAGCTGGAAGATACACTGAAGGAAGTGGACCGTACGACACCCGAGATTAAGCTGGAAGAAGACGATTAGGCCGCAAGCTGTGGAGAGGCGGGCCTCCGTGCCCGCCAGCTATTGCGGGGCACGGAGGCCCCGCACTCCTCTCCTGTTGAGGATTCAAGATTGAAGGTCATTGTGCTTGGCGCGGCAGGAGCGATGGCAGCCATCGCCATCCGCGACCTTCTGGAGTTTGCGGAGGACATCAGCATTACGGCGGCAGATTCGAGACCACTGCCCATACACGATCCACGCATCCATCCTGCGTCGGTGGATGTTCGTGATGAAGATAGTACTACAAAGCTAGTATCAGGCCACGATGTCGTCCTCAATTGCGTCACGTACTATTTGAATGTGCCTGTGATGAAAGCCGCGTTGCGGGCGCGTGTGCCCTACACAGATCTAGGTGGGCTGTATCACGGATCGTTAAAACAATTTGCTCTTCACGAAGAGTTTGCGTCAGCAGGTGTAACGGCGGTTCTTGGGATGGGCTCCACACCGGGAATCACAAACGTGATGGCAGGAGCGCTTGCGGCAAGAATGGACCGTGTTGACGAAGCACACGTCCGGGTAGCATGCAAGGACGAAACGGCTTCCGGACCGTTACCCGTACCGTACGCTCTCGACACGGTACTGGATGAATTTGCGCTCGAACCGATGGTATTTACAGATAGCAAAGCAATTCCCGTACCCCCAATGTCCGGATCGGAAATCATCGACTTTCCGCAACCGGTTGGAAGAATGGAAGCGCTCTACACGCTGCATTCGGAAGTTGCGATGTTTGCTCGCTCCTTCCCCGGACTCAAAGAAGCGAGTTTCAAAGTGGCCTTTCCGGAAGACTTCGTCCGCAAAATAAGTTTCCTTGTCCAGCTCGGCTTTGCTTCCCGTGAAAAGCTGATCCACGACGTTTCTCCCCGCGAAATGCTTTTGAAACTGGCCGCAAGCCAGTCACCTATAGATTCGGAACCACGGGACTGCGACGTTCTTCAGGTCTTCGTGAGTGGGGAAAAGGACGGGAAACCCATACGAGGATTTGCCGAATCGATCATCCGACCGCATCCAGTTTGGAAAATAGCTGCAGGCGCTCTCGATACTGGAGTTCCCCTTTCCATCGCCGGACAAATGCTGGCCAACAATCAAATCACGAAACCGGGAGTACTCTGCCCGGAAACAAGTGTGCCGCGCGAAGATTTCTTCCGTGAACTCGAACGTCGAGGCATCCGTATATCGTTGCGATTTGACTAAATACCGCTATTAGTGGCATGATGGGACACAATATGGAGGGGAGCCATGAACGCTGATTGGAACAGGATTTACAGGTATGCGCGCCGTTTTATTGCGCTCGCATCCCTGCTGGTACTGGGATTTGCAGCAACTTCAGGAACGAAAGGGCCTGAATCCGAAGAAAGCAAAGCAAAAAAGACATGGAGCGGGATCTCCTTTGCGAAGCAAACTGTGGTCGAACAGGCGCCGGCAATTTCTGCTGCATCGCCCGGCTGGGATTCGGAACGCGCCTGGAGTGGCAACGATGACTGGGAACCTGCAATCGCGGCAGATCCGAGTTCAACTTATGTCTATCAAATGACTACACGTTATAACGGTCCAAAAGCGTGCAATGGATGCCCTTTTCCGGTAATGATTTTCCGGAGCTCGAGTGATAGCGGAATTACGTGGGGCCCTGACACTTTCCTTCCGATTACCAAAAAGGCACAAAATGATCCTGAAATTGAAGTTGCAAATGACGGCACAATCTATGCCTTATGGCTGGATGCGTATACTCCGGGAGTCAAATTCATCAAGTCCACAAACCGCGGAGCGACGTGGTCCACACCGATCGCGTTTACCGGAAAAGGAAAGTCTCAGATTGCCTGGAACGACAAACCGATTCTTGCCATTTCTCCAAACGGACAGCACGTATATATCGCATTTAATTCGAGTGACAGTTATGTGGTTTCCTCCCACAATTACGGTGCCTCGTTCGGCACGCCTGTAAAAACAAACAACGATACGCGCTACTGGTTTCACAACGGCGGAGCGGTTGCACCGAATGGTGACGTTTATTTTTCTGCCGTCGACTACAGTCAGGATTATACAGGCGACGCCAACATCAACGTACTAAAATCCACAAATCAGGGCGCGTCGTTTATCACAACGCGCGTCGATACTTCCAAACAAATGCCCGATTGCCCCTGGGCCGCCGGCTGTTATTTCGGCTTCCTTGGTTCGTCAGCCGTTCTGGCCATTGACCCGGCTGGCAAGATCGCGCTGGCGTACAGCGCAAACGACGTAGCAGGCGCAGCAGAGAAAATGTATGTTCGCACTTCTACAAATGGCACGACCTGGAGCGCGCGTCTGGAGATTTCAAACGGCGTTGCCGGAGTGAACAATTCATTTCCCGCAATTGCTGCGACAACAGTCAATAACGATTTCCGTGTGACCTGGCAAGATGATAGAAACGGTAGCACCAATGCTTGGAATACGTGGTATCGCCGCTCTACAAACGGCGGAACCAGTTGGAGCGCCGCTATACGCCTCTCAGATCTTGGCTCGGGCGCTCCTTACAAGACAGCCAACGGATTCACTTTCCCTTATGGAGATTATTTCGAGATGGCTGTAGATTCAACAGGCCGGAACCATGTCCTCTGGGGAGAAGGAATGAGCTACGACGGCCCCGGCGGTACCTGGTACACCCGCGGGCAGTAGAATCGAACGCAGGCGTCCACCTCGTCATGGAGCGCAGGCGTCCCCGCCTGCATTATGGGTCGCAGGCGTCCCGCCTGCAGTTGCAGCTTATACTAGACAGGATGAAGTATCCCTCTCTGGCGTTCATCCTTGCAGCCCTATTCGTCACCATGCCCCTATTCGCCGGTCAAAAGCCAAATGTCCTGTTGATCACAATCGACACCCTTCGTGCCGATCGCATTGGTTGTTACGGGTACACGCAAGCACAGACGCCCACAATCGACAGATTGGCTGCGGAAGGAATCGTTTTTACAAACGCAGTATCTCATGTTCCACTCACCCGTCCATCGCATACCAGCATTTTTACGGGATTGCTCCCATATGAACACGACGTACACGACAACGTTGCCCCGCCTCTGAAGAAGGATATTCCTACTCTTGCAGAAGTTCTTCACAAAAACGGATACACGACGGCTGCCTTTGTTGCTTCCTTTGTAGTCAATTCACAATCCGGTCTGGACCGTGGATTTGATCTTTATGAAGATCGCATCGATCCCGCAAAACAACCTACCCAATTTGCACTCAATCTGGAAAAACGCGGGGAAGATGTGTATCAAGAATTTGTCGAATGGTTCCATCAAAAAAAGTCAGGTCCCTATTTTGCCTGGATACATCTTTACGATCCTCATTTCCCCTACGAGCCGCCTGCCCCATTTTCCACAAAATTTGCCGACCGCCCGTACGACGGTGAGGTCGCGTATGCAGATTCGATCGTAAGCAGGATCGTAAAGCAGATCGGCCTCAATACGGTTTTGATCATCGCATCAGATCATGGGGAAAGCCTCGGAGACCACGGAGAAAATGCGCATTCATTCTTTATCTACGATTCGACTCTCTCTGTTCCGTGGATCATTCGCTGGCCCGGTGTTTTAAAGGCAGGGCGAAAAATCCCGATCCAGGTGCGATTGATCGATCTTTATCCGACTGTTCTCGATCTTCTCCAGATCCCGCTTCCCAGGAAAGTTTCCGGCATCTCCTTGAAGCCATGGCTTCTCGTTCCTGAAACAGCTGATCCGCAACTCTTTTCCTATTGCGAGACATTCACACCGTGGCTCCATTTCGGTTGGAGCAAACTGCAGGGAGTACGGGCGAACGGATGGAAATATATTGAGGCCCCGCGTGCAGAGCTCTTTGATCTGAAACGAGACCCGGGTGAGATGAACAATTCGTTATCCGCGAACCGGGCAAAAGCGCAAGAACTGAAACAGTGGCTTTCCAAATCAGGGGCCCTTCAAATGAAAGCTGCGGCGCCTTCCGAAATGGATCCCGAAACCATAGAAAAACTGGCGAGCCTTGGATATGCGGGAGTAGCCCCCCCTTCGCAGTCCAGCGCGTCGCTTCCCGATCCAAAAGATAAGATTGCAGACTTCAAGCTTTTCAATCAATTGATCCGTGAGGGAATCGAGGCCTTTCAAAACGAGCGATACAGTGAGGCGGCAGCGAAGTTCCAGGAGTTGAAAGACAGACAAATCCCGAGTTTTGAGATTCACTACTATCTCGGGCGTTCGCTATTACGATTAAAATCGTACGACAAAGCTCGTACGGAGTTGGAGACTGCCCTTCGCGCCTTACCCCACTTTCTTCCCGCCTACCGCGATCTATCGGAGGCCTGGGAGGGAATGAAAAACCCCAAAGAGGCGGAGAAAGCGCTTCTCGCCGGACTGGCTGTCTCCCCGAATCATCCTACTCTGGTACAGCCGCTCGCCTGGCTGTATCAGCGCCAAAAAAATTTCGGAGCCGCGGAGAAGTTGCTGGCTGAGGAACTGAAGGCGCGTCCCGACAACCTGGAGTCGCGTTTCCGCCTGGGCTCGATCTATCGCGATACAGGCCGCCCTGCCGATGCCATCCGACAATTTCAGGAAATCATTTCTCGAAGTCCGGAAGATGCGGAAGCACACAACCAGTTGGGAATGCTGTATGGCGGTACAAACAGGATGGAAGAAGCGGTTGCGCAGTTTTCCGAAGCCGCGCGTCTGGCGCCGAAAGATGATTTGATCCGTCAAAATCTCGAACTAGCTCAGCGCAAGGTCGGGGAACAGGTGCGGTTCCGGATCATTCAAACCAAGACAAGAGCGGCCGCAGAGGCAATCCTGAGAAAGATGCAGAACGGCGAAACCTGGGAGTCACTGGCAAGCCAGTATTCCATTCATGCTTCCGCTCGCTCGCAACAACCCGTGATCGAAGCTCACCCCGATGAAATCGAAGCCCCGCTCGCTCTGGCTTTGTCGAAATTGAAATCGGGTCAGACAAGCGGTGTGATAGAGACATCCAATGGTTTCTTTCTCTTGCGCAGGGAATAAGCTGGCAACGCCGTAACCGAAACAGGCAACAACGTTGCTGCATTCATATCCCTTCTCCCCGAAAAACTCTGGCATGAAGGTTGCCTCCAGAGAACACGGAGGAAACGTAAATGCAAATCTTATCGATCATAGGTCTTGTGGTCGCAGTTTACGGATCATTTTTCTCGCAGGGCGAGGAATCATCCCTATGGGAAACTGAGCTTGCTAGAATCCGAGGCCGTATCGGAAGTAGATGCCGCGCCCGGGAGCATCCACGCCCCAGCTAATTCCACGATAGTTTTCGTCAGTCAGATTCTCCAGCTCAATCAGGAATCTGTGATTTTCACCGATCGTGAAACCGAACCTGAAATTCAAAGTCGCGTAAGCGGGTATTTCATTGAAAAGTGAGTTGGAACCGAGACCCGGTCCGAGCACCCGCAACAGGATTTGATCCAATGTCTCTCCGGTTGCAAGAAGGATGTCGTCAGCCGTACCCAGGATGCCGTCAACACCCGGACCGACGAGTCCGCGCACAGTCGCGCCATTCCGGAAGAAAGTGGTGATACTTGAGGCGCTGCGGGCAGCGCCGGTTCTCCTATCCTCAAGATCGAGAGAAGAGAGACGATCCTGCTTTAGAGCGAAATGAACGAAGGGCTCCACCCAGAAGTTTTTCCGATTCGAAGAATACCGCATTTTTAGATATCCGTCAGGAGCAGGTGTTCCACCTTCAATATTCGGAGACAATCCCGTTCTACGGTCTTCGGCGTGAAGATACGTAAATATAGCGCCTGCGCTCCATTTTGGATTGAACGCAAAATCAAGAGTGTATTCAATTCCGTAGATCCGCGCATCGTCAAAATTTGTGCGAACAAGGACTGGGCTCGTGGAAGCAGGAACAAAGACAACGCCTGTCGGTCCTTGTGCGATGATCGTTTGATCTCCAAGAGTGGTTCCGATGGCTCCCTGAGGAAGAATGAGTGCCTGTTTGGTGATGTTGTCATTGATGTCGTTCACAAAGAAAACAAAATCCGTTTCCAGACGTCCGCGTCTGATGCGCGTCCCGACTTCGTACGTCTGGCTCGTTTCCGGCTTTTGCTGCTCTACGGCAATTCCCGTCGAGACGGCGGAGCTGCTCGCAGTCGAGCCAACGGTCGCCCCAAGTCCAGCGACATCGGGGAAGGCAACTTCAAATCCCGCCCCGGTGAGCCCCAGTGTGCCAAGATCCGTAATGTGCGGCGCCCGAAACCCCCGGCTGAAATTCGCTTGCAAACCAAACCCGTCGGCAACAGACCACATGGTACCTACCCTGTAGGTCACAGAATCTACATCGAGCGAGTCATCCGGCCACAATGGTTCTCCGTTCACAAGAGGCGAATCCGCGGCGCTCGCTTCGTAACTTGCTCCGCTGTAACGGATATTTGTAAACAGTCGCAAAGTATCGGGGAATGCATCGAAAATGTATTCCGCGTATACGCCTCCTTGATGGAACGAAGCTCCATCAGGAACACGACCACGCCGCACAGTTCCAACACCGGTAACGGCATCTTCGCGGAAGGACGGCGCTTGGATTCCTTCATCATAGTAATCAGCGCCAAATGCAAGCGTCTGATTCGAACCCAGAACCTTGCTTAGCTGAGCTTGAAAACCATGAACCGAAGCGCGCTCATACTCATGATTGATCGCCGCCCGCGGATTTCCGTTTCCACCTTGATTGACGCGTTCTTCCCGCTGTGAATTGAATGAATAGGAAGCAGTCAGATGATCGAACCAGCCGATTCCGGATCGATCATATTTCAAATAGAAAAGATCCAGCATCAAATTTCTCAGATCTGCAATCAAGTTCCCATCTCCACCGATTAATTGATCGTATCGCTTCCCGTCATCTTGCTGGCCCCGGATGTAGCCGGCAGTAAACTGCGATCCCTGCACAGGCGCCCAGATAAGTTTCAGAGAACCCCCATACTGAGTGAATTCGGTATCTGGAAGACGATCGTCAAATACACGATCTGAGCTCAGATCAAAGAAGCGTGTCACTGCGTTATGAGAATCGATTCCTTCTCCGGGACGCAATTCATTCGACCGGCGGCCGTTCACGCTTGCCAAAAGTGCAAACTTTTGTGTCCCATAGGAAGTCCAAACATCCGAACCGAAGCCTGCATCGGCGCTATTTGTAAAAAATGAGATGCCTCCACTCGTGGAGGTTCCGATTGTAGTGAATTCCGGCAGTCTTGAAAGTAACTGAATGCTTCCGCCAATCGCGTCGCTTCCGTATTGGGAACTGCTGGGACCTCGCAAAACTTCAATGCTCTCCAGGTTCGAAGGTTCCAAAAGATTAAAGAAGGTATTTATCCCGCCGCGTGCAGCGGAATTGGAATAACGGATCCCATCTACGAAAACATTCACTTTGTTTCCTGTCAATCCACGAACAAAGATTGCACTGACCGTGGGACTGGTTCTTTGTAAGGACAATCCCACTTCCTCATTCGCGACCTGGGCAAGGACGGACTTTGTACGGTCCTGAATTTCCTCTTTCGATATCACGTTGATTTGCTGTGGAACGGAGTCAATCTTATCCACCCGGTCATGTGTGCCGGTAACGGTAACCTCTTCTTCAACAGGTAATAGTCCCATCTGCAATTTGATTGAGTTTGCGCCACTTCCTCCAATCTCCACCGCCTTATGAGAGTCTTGAAAACCCTTCGCACGAATCAGCAGCATGTAATATCCCGGCCGCAAACCCGAAAGTGCGAATTCCCCTTTCGCGTTTGTTTTTCCGGAGGCGATTATGGCGCGATCGGAATCCGAAAGGAATACTTCCGCTTCTGGTAGAGGATTCCCTTCCTCATCCTCAACAACACCTGACAGCGATGTCTCGCCACCTGCAAATGCAGTGACCCCTCCCATTAGAAAAAATATGATCAATGTGCATAGACGGTTCATCTTGTGATTCATTCCTCTCTCCCCGCAATTTGGACCCTCAGTTTGCTGTGTCCAAGATATTAGACACATCAATCGGTTTTTTCTTCCCACAATGGAGATCGGCAGCGCTAGTGGAGCGCGGGCATCCCTGCCCGCCGAACCTGCTCTGAGAATCAGTTTGCGTTTTATGCGCGATCCATTTCAGAAAATCTAGTCACTGCAAAATTATGTAAGATAGAGTTGAAAACGAAACTGGCGGGCAGGGATGCCCGCGCTGCTATGTGAATGTCAAGTCCTCTGCTCGATTTAAAAACAACTGGCGGCGTAGCCGCCAGCAGTTCTTTTTCTTTGGAATGTGTATTATCGGCGGTGGCGCCGCCGAATTGGAAGCTGTTAAGCCAAAGGCTTAAAGCAATTGTGGGAATCTTCTCATAGATTTCCAAGCATTCTGTGCAAGCCTGTGGAAATTTCTCCGTTCACCAAGCTATCAAGAATATAAATTTCCACAGGCTTGCACAGAATGCGTCAATTGCGTCAGTTTACAATTCGTATTCCTATCTATCCCTCCATTCACTTAGTTTCCGGGTTGCTCTGATCAAAAGAGACTCACTGCTATTCGTTGCATGGCATCAAGACCATCAACTGAGTTTACGACCTCGACGCCGGGGCCGTCCGCGTGCGCGTAGTGTCGTTGTCGGCAGCGAACCGCTTGAGTCGCCTGATCGGGATCGACCCCTCAAGCGCAGCCCGGGTGCACTCGGATTCACA
>CAWJJO010000021.1:0-34034 GCA_963843285.1 uncultured bacterium | reverse complement strand
ATCTGTGGCACACATTCGTTACGTATACTCGCGTTTTTACAGCGACCTGGAAATGAAGATCCTGAAAAAAGATCCGTTTGTGACGATCGATCGCGAAGGAGTCGGCGAATTGATGCGCATCGCCGTCAAGAAAGGACGCGCTGTTCGCGGCGATTTGAAACTGGGAATCTGCGGAGAGCACGGCGGCGATCCGGATTCGGTGGAGTTTTGTCATTCACTCGGATTGAATTATGTCAGCTGCTCTCCTTATCGCATTTGCACGATTGCTCGTCTGGCGGCGGCCGCGAGCTCATTGAAGGAAAAAGGCCACGCAGATCTCTCCCGCTCGCAAATCTAAATTAACCACAAAGGCACGAAGAAGAAAAAATTAAATCCTCTTCGTGTCTTTGTGTCTTCGTGGTTTTCCTATGATCTTACGGGATGGAATATTCACCTCTACATTATTCGAAACTCCGTCGTACACAACTTCACGGATCCTGGGCAATCTCGGATATCGAAAAAACGCGGAAGATCCCGACGTTACGGCGAACCGGAAGGCTTTGTTTGCGCGTCCTGAATTCAAAGGAGGCACATGCATATTCAGCCCAGGCAAGTACATTCCGACGTCGTGATCCACGGCAATAAGTTCTTCCGGGGTGCGAAGCGGATGCGGTCATTAGCTCGGAGCGCTCACACCTACTTTCCGTTCTGACCGCGGATTGTGTTCCGATCCTTTTGTACCATCCGGATGGTATCGTGGCGGTGGTTCACGCCGGATGGCGAGGACTGTACTCCGGAATCATATCCACGACACTATCCGCAGATGCCGCCTCACCCTTTTGCAGTTGTTGGCCCCGCAATTGGACCCTGCTGCTACGAAATCGGCAAAGACCTTGCCGCACAGTTTGCGCCGAAAATACGTAACCATTTGGTTACATATTTCGGCGGTAAGCCTCATTTGAATCTTTCCGGAATCGCTGTGGAGCAGTTGCAAAACGGCGGTGTAGAAGAGATCGAGACCGGCCATCTGTGTACCTCTTGTCACCCGGATCTTTTCTTCTCCTACCGCCGCGATGGTTCCTCCGGCCGCCAGATGTCCTTCATCGGAGTGAAGGAATAAAATTCTCAGCACAACACCGGCTCAGAACAAACTAAAATACTCTCTAATAGTATTGTTCTCATATTACGATGATAGTATTGACATGGATCTGCGCTTCCAGATAAAATCGTATTACAAAAATAGTACTTATTGACCTGGAGGCTGGAGATGAGACGATGGTTCTTCTTGAGATTTCTTTTCTTACTCGCTTTCTCGCGGGGGCGGCGAGGAGGGTGAAATTACGACCGGCGAAGGAGGTCCGACCATTTCCGGGATGACACCCGCCAATGTGGTCCGCGGGCAGGCCAACGTGGACGGTAGAATTCTGGGCAGCGGATACGCGGGAATCGTGGCGGTGGATCTGGGCGCGGGGATTGATGTCAAAAACACCCGGGTATTGAGTCCGAACGAACTCGCGATCACATTTAACGTTCAGGACAGCGCGGCTCCGGGAGTGCGTTCCATCCGGGTCGCAACGATCGCGGGGGTCGCAACAAACGGCACGCTCCTTACGGTTTCAGACAATCGACCTCCGGTAGCGCGTCTCAGTGTCACCCCATCCAAAGGACCCCAAAGAAACGGTATTCGCTTATGATGCTTCGGTACCAATGATCCGGGCGGCTCCATTGTCCGCATTTGAATGGAATTTTCGGGGACGGAGCATCGGGCAACGACCAACGATCAGCCATCAATATGCATCGGCCGGAAAACATTCAAAACCGTTTTGACCGTCACAGATAATCAGCAGGGAAAAGCAACTGCGCGCAAAAGGACATTGAAGTGGACAATACACGGCCGCCGATTGCGCGTTTCGGCGTGAGTCCTCAGCGGGGAGATGCTGATACAAACTTCCGTTTTGATGCTTCCAACAGCAACGATGACGGGAGAATCGTCAATTATGCATGGGATTTCGGAGACGGAGGACACGATCAAGGTAAAGTGGTCCGTCACATTTTCGCGCTCTCAAGAACGTTCGAAGTAAAATTGACAGTCACCGACAATGATGGATTGCAGGCATCGGTTTTCAAAGACGTCGAAATCTCCGGAAAACCTCCCATCGCGAACTTTACAGTTACTCCATCCGGCGGACCTCCGGGTACGGTATTTCATTTTGATGGATCTTTGAGCAGCGATCCAGATGGAGTGGTCGTGCAGTTTGCCTGGAACTTGGGTGACGGAACCTTGTTGAGCGGCGCGCGGTATCGCACCCCTACACGCAACAAGGCACCTTCCCGGTTGAGCTCAACGTAACGGATAACTCCGGCCTGAATGGTATCACGCGAAAGAATCTGCAAATCAACAACAATCCACCGCCTCCACCACCCCCTCCAGCAGGCGGCGTGCAATGCGCCGCCCGGCTAAAAGGGGACCCGGATTCTATGGAGATATTGTTGCTTATGACAAGCCGACTCATACCGCAGTGGTTCAGCTTCAAGATACCAGCCTCGGTTGTGCCAAGGTTTATTACCGTTGTGGAGACATCCGCTTGGGCGGTGACCCTAATCCGCCTGAATACTGGCTTGGGCAAATCTGCAAAATGTGGGATCTTGGGGGCGGGAAATTCCGTATCCAGTTAGCCGGGGGAAAGAGAACACCGGCGGTAGGAGACCAAAATGTATATCTCTGGTGGCAGGATTGCACCATGGATCTGTGTCCGTAATTTTCTTCAGAACAGGAAAGGCGGGAGCCCGCGCTCCAGCTAAGAACTTGTGATATACTACCTGCAACCAAAGACGGGAGGGCCTACTGGAATGAAGAGGGCTGCAGTATCGATAGTTGTCCTTATTCTTTTCTCCTTCATCGGATGCAAGAACACCGATGACAGTACTTCCAGCCAGAATCTGGTGCGGATCACCGGCATGAATCCGGGACTGATCAATCCCGGTCAGGAAGACATCATAGGGAGCATCTTTGGAAGTAATTTTGTGGGAGTACAATCGGTAAGCATTGGAGAGGGTGTCGTTGTCCAGCAATTCAGCACGATCAGCACCTCTGAAATTTATATCCTTTTCTCTGTGTTACGGGAAGCGGTTCCCGGGCCACGAAATATCATCGTTGCCACCGGAACTGGAGCGGCTCAATCCTCTTCCGTCTTTACGGTTGGCGATAACGTTTTCCCTGTTGCTGATTTCAAAGTCTCTCCTAGTGTGGCCTATCGCGATACACTTCTCCGCTTTGACGCTTCCCGTTCGCACGATCCTGATGGCGGGATCACCAATTACCTTTGGAAATTTGGCGATGGCAAGCAGGACAGGGGAAAGGTCGTCACTCATAAATATGGAAAAACCGGCGATTTCCACGTTCGCCTCACCGTTACGGATAACCGCGGGGCGTTCAGCGAAGCAGAACGCTTTCAGAATGTCGCAGCAAGCAAGCCTCCTCTTGCCTTATTCAGCATGAACCCGACTACGGGCGACCTCAATACCTCATTTCATTTTGATGCATCCGCAAGCCGAGATCCCGACGGCAAGATTTCCCAATACAACTGGGGTTTTGGCGACGGCCAGGTAGGTCATGGTGTCATCGTAGAGCATAAATTTGCGCGCGGTGGAGACATTCCAGTCACCCTAACCGTTCAGGACGATACCGGTGTGCCTGCATTCTCAACAAAGATTGCACGCATTAGCGGGGGGGGCGGTCCGCCTCCACCAATACCTGGCGACGGTAGCGCTTGCACTGTTCCTTCAGCCGACGGACCGGACCGGTACGGAGTGGTGTTGAGTGCCGATCAGGGTGCGAAACAGATCGTCGTGCAGTTGTACAATCCCGCCGACTGCGGAAATGCATTTTATAAATGTGGTGATTTGAAGAAGTTCATCCCGGGCGGAGAAGCCTGGTACGGCGCCATCTGTCAAGTGGATAGCCTGGGCGACAATACATTTCGCCTGCACCTCCAGGGAGGCAACTCCTGGCCAAGCACTGGCGAGCGCGACGTCTATCTCCACTGGCAAAGCTGTGGCGGGCCGTTTTGTTGATCCGGGACCTGCGCCTCCAATAGATACCACTTCCGCTGCTCACCCGCTCCCCAGGGATCCGAACCGCTCCAGAAAAACCGTATTATGGTAGTAGTATGAAAGTGTCGTCATTTGACAATCATATTACAAGAATAGTATTGAACTTCGCTGGTTTTTCGGATAAAATCGCACTATTGACCTGGAGGCTGGAGATGAGAAGATGGTTTTTCTTGACATTTCTTTCCTTACTCACTGCGCTGGTGGGATGTAATAAGGAAGGCGACATCACAACCGGTTCTGGCGGGCCGACGATTACGGGAATGACGCCATCCACAGTAGCGCGTGGACAAACCAATTTGGACGGAAGAATTCTGGGCACCGGCTATTCGGGCATTGTAGCGGTGGATCTGGGAGCCGGGATTGAAATCAAAAGTACCAACCTGTTGAGTCCAACCGAAATTGCCATAACCTTTGATGTGCTCGATAGCGCAGCTCCGGGAGCGCGCACGATTCGGGTTGCCACAATCGCGGGGGTTGCAACAAACGACACATTCTTCACGATTTCAGACAATCGACCTCCGGTGGCAAGCTTCAATGTAACGCCTGCCAAAGGATCCAAAGAAACGGTCTTCGCATTTGATGCTTCCGCATCCAATGATCAGGGCGGTTCGATTACTTCCTTTGAGTGGGACTTTGGCGATGGAACGAAGGGCAATGGACGGACGATCAGCCATAAGTTTGCGTCCGCCGGAACCTTCAAAACCCTTTTGACTGTTACCGATAATCAGCAGGGAAAAGCCACTGCGCAAAAGGATATCGAAGTAAACAATACAAGACCGCCGATTCCTCGTTTTAGCGTGGAACCACACCTTGGCGATCCCGACACGAATTTCCGTTTCGATGCCTCCAACAGCGCTGATGACGGCAGAATCGTCAACTACGCATGGAATTTCGGAGATGGCCATCACGATCAGGGCAAAGTTGTTCGGCATGTCTTTGGCACAGCAAGCAAATTCGAAGTAGAACTGGTTGTAACCGACAACGACGGACTGCAAGCCTCAACCTTCAAGGATGTCGAGATCTCTGGAAAGCCTCCCATCGCCAGTTTTATTGTTACACCGGCCGGCGGACCTCCTGGCACGGTCTTTCATTTTGATGGATCGCCTAGCAGCGATTCAGATGGAGAGGTGGTGCAGTTTGCTTGGAACATGGGTGATGGAACATCGTTGAACGGCAAACAGGTTTCCCATTCGTATTCGCAGCAAGGCACGTTTCCGGTCGAGCTCAATGTAACGGATGATTCGGGGCTGAAAGATATTACGCGCAATAATCTGCACGTAGACAACAATCCTCCGCCACCGCCGCCACCTCCCACGGGAGGCACCCAATGCACAAATCCCGTCAAGTCCAAAGGGGCGGATCGCTACGGGACCGTGATCAGTGATGACCAGGCGAATCGCACGTTCGTACTTCAATTGTATAATTCGGCATCCTGCAGTACGGCTTACTATAAGTGCGGTGATGTGAAGCGCTTCATTCCCGGCGGAGAAGATTGGTTTGGTGAGATCTGCGCCATGTGGGATCTCGGAAACAACACATTTCGCATTAAGGTAGCGGGGGGAAAAGCGTGGCCTACTGCCGGCATGAAAGATGTTTACCTGCACTTTCAGAGCTGCTCCCAGTTTAGCGTCTGTCCGTAATTTTGTTTTCCGGAAAGTGGGAACTGGAAACGGTTCCCACTTCCGGACCCAATTCTTCTCCCAATTCCCAATTTCCACCCAATCTGAGACAATAGCCTCGCCACGTTCATGAAAAAGAACCTGCCTCTTCTGGCTCTGGTGTTGCTCTTGTTGGGTGACGCAGGACTGAAGAGCTATCTTCCAGAGCTTGGCATAAATGATCAGGATGTTTCCCGGATCTATCTGATTGCGGTAGCGTTACTCCTTCTGATCGCAGTCTACTTCATGTACTACTTTCGCACGCAGGACTCTTTGCTGTGGGATGATTTGATTCGCACTTCTGGTCCTATCGGAAAAGGCGAATGGGTGGTTGTCCTGTGTGTGATCCTGTTCGGCGCAGCATTGCGTTTTTGGCGGCTGGACCAGTTATCCGGAGGGTTATTTCTGGACGAAGCCTATAACGGTTTGGATGCAATTGCCATCCGGGAGTTGGGGGCACGTCCCTTGTTTCTGGATTGGAATTCCGGAAGGGAAGCGTTGGTGGCGTATCTGGATGCGTTTTCCACGATGCTGTTTGGCTACACAACGTTTGCAATTCGTGCGGTCACGGCTCTGGCGGGAACACTGACGCTCGCAGCATTTTATTTGTTTCTGAGGAGGCTATTTCATCGCAACTTCGCGCTGCTTTCGCTTTTCCTGCTTGCCGTCTCGAAGTATGCGATTGTGTTTAACCGTTTTGGACTGCGGATGAACCTGATGTTGTTGTTTGAAACAGCAGCCATAGCATGTCTTGCCTGGGGCATGACTTCGGAAAACAAAAGATACGCCCCCTTCTTACTGGGAGGAGTGTTTGCGGGTCTGGGTTTTCATTCGTACATTCCGTACCGTGTGTTTCCGGCAGCGTTCCTGGGGTTTCTGGCGGACAAACGCATTCGTGGGAATCTACGGAAGCACGCTGCGCCTCTTGCAGCCGGAGCGGTCGTGTGTTTTCTGATTACGATTCCCCTCCTGTGGTTTTTTGTTCATAATCCGGCAAGTTTCAGTAACCGGATGGAACGCACGGCCGTTTGGAGCAAGCTGAAGGAACCGATTCCTTTTGTGCTGGCCAGGTCCACGAGCGATACGCTTGGCATGTTCACGTTCAGATCAGATCCAAATCCGAGACACAACGTTCAAGCCGAACCCGCACTCTCTCCGTTCACAACCGGTTTCTTTCTGTTGGGCGGGATCTTGCTCCTCAGCAATTTGCGTCGCCCATTAGGGTTATTCGTGCTGTTGTATTTTGTGGTGACGGTTCTTCCCGGCATTCTGGGTGCGGCTGCTCCGCATGCTTCCAGAAATCTGGGAGCGCTGCCGGCGGCGCTGTTGCTGGCTGCGCTGGGAATCGCAGCAGGCGTCCGGATTGTAGAACAAACCTGTCTTTCCTGTATCCGGCCGTTTCTGGCAGTTGTCCTGGGCGGGACAATGCTCACGGGCATTAACGATGCATTGTTTCGTCTTTCGGCGGATCTTGATGCGCAAGGCCCCAGGGATACCGCTCTCTGGGGAATGGACCGTACGGAAACCGATATCGCGAACTACGTGAACACCTTTGGAAACCATTACCCTATTTATCTGACTCCGCAATTATACTTTCACGCCACGATCGAATACCTGACGTATGGTAGATCGAAGCACCGGCTTTACACGGAAGAAACGGCATTCCCGAAAGATCGTATCTCGATGGTTGTGCTGCAGACAACGAACAGGAACCTCTGGTGGATGCGCGACGACGATACGAAGAAGTTTTATCACTGGTGGAATCAATACTACGGACTGGAAACAAGGTACATCCGTTCCCAGATTCTGAAGGCCTACGTAAGTTATCCTTCGATGACACGGCAGTCGGATAGGCGGGTTTTGAGGGCTTTGCGCGAGAAGTATCCTTCCGGACGTGTGCTTCAGTTCGACCAGTTTACGGTGTTTCTCATCCGGCCATAACGTGTGGAGCGCGGGCGTCTCGCCCGCCGGTCATCGAAAAGCATCCTAGAATTTAGCGGACGGGACGTCCGCGCTCCATTGGCCCAACACTCCACATTTAGGTCTTCTTTTTGATATAGTTAACCCTTTGTTTCGCAATGAACAACGAGATTGAGCTGTCGGTTGTCGCGCCGGTGTACAATGAAGCAGGTGCGATTGAGCGCGTGGTCCGTTACTGGGCCAGTGTGCTTGCATCCGGAAGTTTGTCTTCGGAGATCGTTCTTGCAAATGACGGCAGTACTGACTCGACTCTCGAGATTCTGGAAAGATTGACCGAGGAGATCTCGATCCTACGCCTCGTATCGTATGCGCCGAATCGCGGTTATGGTTACGCGCTCCAGCGGGCGATCCGGGCAACCAAAGGCAAAATTGTGGTGACCCTCGATTCGGATGGACAGTTTGATCTTGCAGACTACACAAACCTTCTGAATCTTTACCGGGGAAAGAACCTCGATTTTGTGACCGGTTATCGTATGAAAAAGAAGGACAGTTTTCTGCGCGTTTTTGCGGACCGTGGGTTGAACTGGATCGTGCGCACCATGTTTGATCTCAATCTTCGCGACACCAATTGCGCGCTGAAGCTGATCCGCGGCGATCTTGCCCGGGATCTCCATATTGAAGCGCGCGGATATCCGACACCAACTGAAATTACAGTCAAGCTGATCACATTGGGCGCAAAAACAGGTGAGCACGGTGTGACTCACTCCGACCGAATTGCGGGAAAATCCCATTTACAGGTGATGAGAACGAGTATTTCAATGTTTCGCTTTCTTTTTTATCTGCGCAAAAAGATAACACTATACCGGGCAGGAATATTGCAGAGTATTTGAGATGAATGATTTTGTAGGTGTGATCCTGGCTGCTGGAAAGGGAACACGCATGTTCCCGTTCACAACGCGCTGGCCAAAACCGATCTTACCGATCATGGGCAAACCACTGCTGCAGCATCAAGTCGAGATGATGAAGTCAGTCGGGATTAAAAAAGTTTTCATCGTAATCGGATATCTCGGATATGAAGTCGTTCGTGAGCTTGGCAACGGCGCAGATTTTGGCGTGGAAATCGAATATATCGAGCAAACCGAGACGCTCGGAATCGCACATGCTGTCGGGCGTCTGGAAGGAAGAGTACAGAAGCCTTTTCTGCTCTGTTTGGGCGATATCTTTTTTGTTTCGAGCCGGCTTCAAACCATGTTTGATTCTTTTAGCCGGGACAATGCACGCGCGGTTCTTGCTTCTAAGCTGGAAGAAGATCCGGACATGATCCTCAGAAACTTCGCGATTATTGTCGGGGAAGATGACCGCGTGGTACGCGTGATTGAAAAGCCGCGCTACATTTCGAACAAGTTAAAGGGATGCGGCGTGTATCTTTTTGGCCTCGAAATCTTTGACGCCATCCGCCGGACACCGCGCACTGCTATGCGCGACGAATATGAAATCACTGAAGCGATTCAGATCCTGATCAATGACGGTCACAGAGTTGTTCACGCCAACATCATCGAAGAAGATTTGAATCTCACAGTTCCCGAGGACCTCCTAAACATCAATCTGCTGGAGCTCAAGAAGAACGGTTTCACAAATTACTTTGTAGACGGACAAATGGACGAGCAAAGTCTTGCTGGAATTTCCGGATGTGTTATGGGAACGCGTGTCAGCGTGGAACCGCCAGTATCCTTGCAGAGGTGCATCGTGTTTAACGATGTGACGATCGCGCGACAGACAGAGTTGAGCAACGCAATCATCACACCGGATGGCGTCATCCAGTGCAATCCCGAACGGGAATAGTTCGATGGCGGCGGCCCGGCTTGTGCTTGTAACAGGAGGAGCGGGGTTCATCGGATCGCATCTTTGTGAAGGCCTGCTCAATGAAGGATACCGTGTCCGCGTCATCGATGATCTCTCCGTAGGTCGCGTGGAAAACATTCCGTCCGCATGCGAATTTTTTCAAGGCAGTATCCTGGACGAAGATTTGGTTCAGCGTGCGACGCGAGGAGTCTCCGCGGTCTGTCATGAAGCGGCACGCGTTACAATCCGCGGATCCGTGGAAGGGTTCTACCAGGATGCAGAAACGAACTTGATGGGCACGCTCGCTGTGCTGAGAGCTTCCGGACAAAACGGTGTCGCACGTTTCATTTACGCCTCCTCCATGGCGGTCTATGCGGATTCACAACAACCTGTTCCGATAGCGGAGGATCATCCTCTTCTTCCTGCAAGTCCGTATGGAATCGCCAAACTGGCAGCGGAGCGGTATGTTCTGATGCTGGGCTCCGCTCTGAGGATGAGAGCAACTGCGCTGCGATACTTCAATACCTTTGGCACGCGGCAGACCTATACACCTTACGTCGGAGTAATCACAATCTATGTGACGCGGTTGTTGCGAAAAGAATCGATCACGATTTTCGGGGACGGAAATCAAGTCCGCGATTTTGTCCATGTCTCCGATATTGTCCAGGCAAACCTTTGCGCGCTCAAATGTGACGAAGCAGCAGGAATGATCTTCAATATAGGTTCCGGACGCGGCACTTCCGTTTCTGCTCTGGCGGAATCGCTTCGGCAAAAGCTCTATCCTGAAGCCGCAGTTCTTCATGAGCCGGCGCGGCTGGAGGAGCTTCGCAATTCGATTGCAAATATCACACTGGCAAGGCAGGTATTGGGATACGAACCGGAAACAAATCTCGACCGGCAGCTTCTCGAAGTGATCGAATTCCTGCGCGCAAAGTCTGCATGAGGAAATTCGCGCCGGTCTTCCTGGCAACCCTGATCCTTTCCGATGCGTTTTTGAAACAATACGTTTGTGAATATCCGGCATTACAGTCTGTATACCCCATCCTCTTCACCGCAGCGCTGCTGATCCTCCTGGCTTCTTGTCTGTACTTTTTTGTTTATTTTCGAAAACAGAATGAGTGGGAGAGCATCACAGAACGTTCGCAGCCGTCCGCGCGCGCGTTCTGGATCGCCGCATCGATCATTTTATTTGGCGCTATCCTCCGTTTTTGGAAACTGGAAGGCCTTTTTGACGGTGTATTCTGGGACGAAGCGTACAAGGGGCTGGACGCCATCGCGATTCGCGAATATGGAGAGAGACCTGTCTTCCTGAATTGGAACGCCGGCCGGGAAGCACTTGTTGCTTATCTGACAGCAGGGCTCTCTTTTCTCACGGGCTATTCGGGATATACAGTCCGTGCAGTGGAGGCGATCGCGGGAGTTGCCACACTTCTCTTTTTCTACTTGTTTATCCGCCAGATCTTCAATCACAAAATCGCTCTTCTTTCGCTTTTTCTGTTTACCGTCTCGAAGTACCACATTATTTACAGCCGCTACGGGCTTCGTGTAAATCTGATTCTACTTTTTGAAACGGCAACTCTGTACTTCCTTGCGCGAGGAATCAACGCCACCAAAAACAGGTATACATACTTTGTTTTTGCGGGCCTGGTGGGTGGCCTTGGATTCTACACGTACATAGCTTACCGGATTTTCCCGCTAGTCGTGCTTGCCTTTTTGCTCGATCGCGGCAACCGGATGAAGCTGCGCGCAAACATCGCGCCTCTTGCAGCGGCATTGCTCGTATCTGCGGTTGTCGTGGCGCCGCTTGCACAACACTATATTGAAAACCGCAAGAGCTTTACAGACCGGATGGAGCGGACGGCAGTGTGGGCAACCACCAAAAAAACTGAGCCAAAACCATTGCCGGTTCTGCTGTTTATTTCTGCGCGGGATACCCTGGGGATGTGGACTTTCAAAGGTGATTCTATTGAACGCCAGAATGTGAGGGAAGAGCCTGCACTTTCCTCTTTTTCCACAGCATTTTTCTTGCTGGGATTGGTTCTCTTTGTCGCAAACTTCCGCAAACCCTATTCCCTGTTCTTTATTGCCTACTTCTTGATCGGTGTCCTGCCCGGCATTCTCACAGGACTTTCGCCGCATGCTTCTCGAAATATGGGAGCACTTCCTGCAGCCATTGTTTTCACAAGTTTTGGAATTCTGGTTGCAATCCGGTTTTTCTCGCAGCTGCCTGGACGAGTTCTATTCATGATTGTGCTGGCGGGAAATCTGATCACAGGACCGGTGGACGGGCTTTTCCGTTATTCTGCTGTTCTAGACCGGATGGGTGCCGGACGATCGGCCCTCTGGGGAATGGACATCGCAGAAACGGACATCGGTCATTTGATCAATCAAGTGGGAGATGGCTGTGAGGCCTATCTATCTCCGCAATTGTTTTTCCATGCGACTATTGAGCTTCTCACGTACAAAAAATCCGAACATCAGTTATGGGATTCTAAAACCGTAGTTCCAAAAGACAAAATTGCGCTCATTTTTCTCCAGACTACTCCGCGAAATCAGTGGTGGCTGCGCGATGCGGAAGGGAAAGATTTTTTCAAGTGGTGGCGACAGCGCTACAAAATGGATGGTAAATTCATCAAATTGGAAATTCTTCGTATCTACGGTAATTATCCCCAGATGACACGCCAATCGGATCGCCGCTTACTCAATATCCTGCGCCAACAATTCCCATCCGGAAAGGTCATCCATTTCGATTCCTTTACGGTTTTCATGATAAATGGAACCACAGATGAACACCGATAGTAACCGATTTTATAAGCACGGAAACACGGAATGCACGGAAAAGATGGAGAGCGCCTACTGCGCGCTGCGGCTGCCCGTCCTCGCATTGTCTGCTTCTTCCCATCCCCACATCTCTTTCCATCTCCCTGATCCCCTTTCTTACACTCCATGACTCTGTGACCTGTGGTAAATCCTCCTCTGCCTGCTCTGCGGTTATGTTCGTGCGAGCGTGGCAAAACCGGCAACATAAATCAGAAAAGCGATCAGAAAAACGATCTGGAAACCGAACATGAGGGCCAGGACCACGCAAAGTATAGAACCGACCACCGTAGCGTATGCGTTTAAGCCCCATGCCCACGGAATCAGATAAGACGTCCGAAAGCTGCAAAGACGGATCCCCAGAGGAAATGGAACTCCGAGCACGAAACCGACCGGCAGGATGAAAAGACCAGATAGAACAAATCGAACTGTCCGGCCGGAACCAAGAAACAATCCAAATAGTTTTGGCACCACAAACGCTTCAAACAGAAGGGATACTGCAATCCCCAGGCAAATCATGGCAAGCCAGCGCCGCTCGCTTCCCTCTCGAAAACGCGTTTGAAAAAACAGACTGCCACAGCCTGCAGAAAGCAGAAGCGAAAATAATACTGCACTAATAGAGTACACGGGTTGCCCCATGAACAGAATGTACTTTTGAAACAATGAGATCTCGATCAGAATGAATCCCGCGCCAATCGCCAGAAAATAGACCACAAATCTCAAAAAAGGCCGACCAGCTGCGGGATCTTCTCTTTTCATACTTTTCTTCCTGAGCCACAACAACGGCAACAAAAGAAATACAAACGAAAGCACCGCGGCTTCCGCAAGCAAAGCCAGTACCGCAAGATCTCCCATATTGTGAAACTGGAGCGCATTATTGATTTCCTTCGGCAAGACTTGAGTGCTTTGCTGGAAACTTCCAAAATGCTGATAGTGATCGAAAAATGGTTTGTTGTCTGTGGGAGCATCGAGCACCACATCGGCTTCCCGGATAAAGTCGCTTCGCAGCTTCGGTGATAACAATCGATAGTATGCATTCTCCTTCGTTTGGAAATCGGGCAGGGGAGCGTATTCAATCCGAATCCCGGTGCGATCTCGAAGGCTGTCCAGGTTCTGCAGGTCCTGCGCGCTGATTCTGCCCTTCTTCAGGTAAAATCCGGTTTCCGTGCCCCCTCTTTGGCGAGATGTAACGATCACATAGTTTTCCGGATCGGTGATTCCTTCGTTTTGGAGGACCACGGAAGCGATCGATGCGGCGCGCAGAATTCCGGAACGGTTGATGGCAAGCATGCCGTTATCGGCCAGATGATTCCAGTACTCGTGAAAAGATTCCACCGTAAACAGGTAGCTCTCTGAAAGATTGAAGGCGCCGCTCGCCAGGGCCATCGGCGAACAGTTATGCACGGTCTGGATCAAATCGTACTTTTCGGTTGATCGACGCAGAAAACTTCGCCCTTCATCGTTGACGACGCGGACACCCGGTGCGTCGAAAATACCGCCGGTGAAATCGCGATAACGGCCTCGCAGGATCTCAACGATCAGGGGATCCATTTCCACAGCATCAATGGATCGAGAACCATGGGACAGTGCTGTCAATACATCTTCCCCGCCGCCCGGTCCGATAATGCAAACGCGGTTTCTAAAAGTGATCATGTACGGGACCGCGCGCCAGTTCACTCTAGGCTGGAGCTTATGCAGCTTTCCATGGAATGGCAGAAGAAATGAAACATTCGATCCGCCATCCAGGTATAGCAACTTGTTTGGGGCGGTCGCCAGAACATCGATCCGGGATACGGGACTCCAGGCGGAATACTCTACTTCTGTATTCGGAGCGTTCAAAAAGGATCCATGCTTCTCGGCAAATATTTCACCAAGGGGAAGGCGAAAAAGTTCTTCAGCCCTCGGGCAAACAAAAATGAGGAGTACCGAAAGCGCGATTGCCGAATAGCGCAGAATTCGAGCTTGCGGCCAGAAGACCATCGCCGCCGCAGCCGACAGCGCCGCTGCCACAACAATCGACCCGGATGCGCCTAAAAGTGGAACCAACCATAGAACGGCAAGACATCCAACCGCGCCGCCCGCAAGATCAAAAAAATAGTAGCGTCCCGATTTATCTGGATAGGAAGCAAGAATCAAACCGATCACATAGCCGGAAAACAAAAAAGGAATCGCGAGCATCGCGTAGCTTCCGATCAAACGGACAATTGCAGCAGGATTCTCAAAGATATCCTTAAATCCGTAGGGCAGAAGAAGCATCCCTTTGTAAGCGATCACAATCGATGCGGCAAATAGTAACGAGGCATAGCTCAGACGATTGGCGGAAATAGACTTGTTTGTCAGAAACAAATAAATTCCGCTAAACCCGAACCCGAACAGTGCAGTACTAATAATCAGAAAGGCGAAGTGATGGAAAAAGAGAACAGAAAATACGCGGGTTAGAGAAATTTCCAGCAGCAAGGTCGCTGCGGAGATTAGAAAGATCCCTGCGTAATAGCGTTTCATGTTTGGCCTTACTCGGAGTCCGGCCTGTTGATTTGCCGGATTTTCGTAGTGATTCGTAGTAGGCGCCAGCCCAGAAATCAAGGACCTTCGGCTTTGCTCCTATAGCGGTCCATCATGCAGGCTGGAAGCTGCGCTCCGTTTTGCAATATCGCGGCGTCCTCCCTATACTCATCTAATGTTAATCCATCAAGCAACTCATCAAAAACGATGAGAAACATTTCGATCTTTCTATTTTGCTCGTTTTTGTCCCTTCTTGCCGGATGCAACTCACCTTCGGATCAGCCCGAGATTGCGAAGACCAATAAGCCCGCTACCCAGCCAGGATCGATTCAAAAAGTTGTGTTGATCTCGATTGATACCATGCGCGCGGATGCCCTCGGATTCTATCCGCGTGAACTGAATTGGAAAACGACTCCTCATCTGGACCATTTCGCGGCGGAAAACGTGACATTCCTTCATGCGACTGCGCAATCTGCAACCACCGCTCCTTCGCACAAATCGATTTTTTATTCGGTCTATCCTTCCGTGCACAAAACAACGATCCGCAGTGTACCAAAAGAAAAATTGAAGTCTCCGATGCAAATTCTTCAGGAAAACGGTTTTAAGACGGTTGCGTTTACGGGCGGCGGCCAGGTCAGCAAGACGTTCGGATTCAATATCGGCTTCGATTCCTACTGGGAGGCGACAGGCACGCAAAAATACCGCGTAAGCAAGTTGCTAGACCAGGCCTCTGATTGGCTCAATGAAAATTACAATACAAGATTCTTCCTTTTTCTTCATACGTTCGAGATGCATTGTCCCTACGATCCGCCGGAGAAATATTTTAAAAAATGGTCCCTTCCATACGAGACTAATAGAATCCTGATCGGCAGGTGCGAGCCGGAATACTACATCCGCAGAAGGTTGACTTCTAAAAATAATTTGTTTCTTCAGAGCCTTTACGCAGCCGAAGCGAATTATGTAGATGATTTTATAAAGCGCTTGTTCAATCGACTAAAGGAATTGGGAATCTACGATCAAACATTGATCGTGTTTCTTTCTGACCACGGAGAAAGCCTGGGAGAGCGTTTCTATGTCGGTCACAATCAGCTTTACGACATCCAGCTTCATACTCCAATGATTCTGCATATTCCCGGAATCGGCGCCAAACGAATCGATTCGCCCGTTGAGTTGATCGATGTGATGCCAACGATCTTTGAAATTCTCGGAGTGAAACGAACTTCATTTCCGTTTCAAGGGAAAAACCTGATGCCGATTATTGAGGGAAAAGAGCGGATTGAAAAACGCGTATTGATCTCAGAAGAAGCCGGTCGTGCACGTGTTCGGATGGACAATATGGCACTTCATTTTTCCGAGGGAGCAAAAATCGCAGATGAATTGTACGATTTGAAGCAAGATCCAGACGAACTTGTAAACCTGGCTTCGAAAAACGCGGGGCTGGTTCAAGAGCTCAAGCAAATATACAAGAAGGCCATTCACGAGAGCCGGAAGCTTTCCGATCAGTTTGTTCTGGATGGTTCCAGCAAACCGGTCATCAGTCCGGAAATCCAGGAAGAGTTAAAAGCACTTGGATATGTTACGGAATGAGGGCTTCAGATTCCCGATCGAAATTCATTCCACAGTAAAGTTGCAGATTTTCCATCCGGTTCCATCATTGATCATCTGGAAGTGATGCGTGAAGACACTGCTGTAACTGTTGCCTTCCCCGTCTGTCCCGTAAAAACGCGCAGTCAGGTCCGCATTGGCCTTTGTTTCGGTGACATTCGTAACGACTGGACTTCCCAGGATCTGGTTGTTTGCCGTTCCCTGGACGGGCTGTTTGTTGTTGATGATGTTGATTTCACGCTGGCGTCCGGGACAAACCGGATTGCTGGAAAAATCCACGACAATCTGCACAGCGGTAAGAGTCTCAATATCGTTAAACAAGCGCAGAAAATGCACGACGGCTTCACTGATCTCTTTCGCTCGCTTGCTGCACATCAAACAACTTCACTTTGAATGAATGTTTTTCTGTGGTTTCTTTTTTCTCGTTGTCGATCAAGGTGAGGGTGATCTGATAATGACCCGGCTGTGGAAATTTATGGTTGACGACCGGCTTGTTATACACGGATCCATCACTGAAATCCCACTGGAACTTGTCGATTGTCCCATCCAGGTCGAAACTGGACGAAGCATCAAAAGTGAACGTCGTATTTTGCGTTCCGAATGGTGGAGTCACCACAAAGGAAATACAACGGGCGGGAGGTCATCTACGATTTCGATTTCCGTCTCTGCGGAGGATGTGCCTCCGCGGTTATCAGTAGCGGTCAAGCGAATCGTGTAAGTGCCCGGCCGCGTAAACTGATACTTGGCATTGGCTCCATGTTTCTTGCCGCCGTCACTGAACTCCCAGAGATAATCCACGATGCTCCCGTTATCGCTGGATTCGCTGGCATCCAGTTGAAGGATTGTGTTGATGGATCCGGGATCGGGAGAAACGGAAATGCTCGGTTTCGGCGCCTCATTGTTCCGGATCACAATCGCGTTGGCGAGCTGCGCCGTCGCTGCCCCGGTACTAACCGTTACAGTCCGTTTACCCGGTGTCGCATCTGCAAGGATATTTACTGTCACTTCCAACCGGTGTGAATCGAGGGCATGTGTAGAAATGACTCTTGTTCCCTCCCCGAAATCCACAGATTGCACCGAGATGAAACCCGAACCCGAAATCTCCACGATTCCGAGTCTGGATCCCAGGGCAAACTCATTCGGAGTCACCGACAAAATGCGTAATTGTTCACCTGCTGGCGTCACTCCATTGTCATTCTTGCAGCCCATAACCGCAAATAGAAAAATACACGTAAGAAATAGGATTGCTCGACGTTTCACACTACACCTCAGAGCCTTTAAAATATAGAGAGATTCTAATATTATGGCTTGAAAGATTCAAGGTTCTTTAGCCCCGGACCAACGATCAAGATGCCTAGGCTCCAGCTACGTCCCGAGAAGCTTCAGCGCGTGGACGGCATGAGTGACGGCGCACAATTCGGTACCGACTTTCAGCCACTGCGACTGAATCGCATCCGCCGTGATATAGCAAGCGGCGTGAATCCAGGGATGCGCCGGAACCAGAAACATCGATAATGGGCTCAGGGCTTCCAAACAATGTCCGGTGGGATAGACAATCGCCTTTGCCGGCCGGAATCGACGAAACACGATGTCCTTGATCGTTTCGCGCCATTCGTTTCCATGATGCGGAAAACGGTTCTTTTGAAACCAGTAACGGGGAATCGATCCATCGTCTTTCTGATTTTTTCCCATCCATCGGGCTGCGCGCGCCACATAGTCATATGCTTCCAGCCAGACACCATCCAGCTGATTTGGTTCGCAATCCTGTTCCAGACAGTATCGCGACACTGCAAACGCAACTCCTTCGATCACATGAGTTCCGAAACAGGAACCGGCGCCAAACGGCAATTTGCAAGCAGAATGAAGGATCCGCTCCACATTCCAGAGTTCGCCGCGTTCATTCGTCCAATCGCGCGCTACTCCCGGATGGATCGAGAATAGCATCAATGACCAGCCCGGCTCTTGCGCCGATTCGGAGCAGGTTTGCATCGCGGTAGCAGCAAGATCGGCAAGGGTAAAATCCCTTCCCTGTTCCGTTGTTACCGGTGTTCCAAAATAGATCCCTGCTTCCGCCAGCGTTCCGAGAAATTCATTTGGATGCTCGTTTGCCCGGAACTTCTTTATTCCAGCTGAAAAATAAGGCCGTCCTTTTTCATCATCTTTAACGATGCCCCCCGGGACCGGGTAGTTGGGAATATTGCAAGTTTCGCGGCACAGGAATTCCAGGGCAGGCTGATGAATGCCTTTTGGAATATTGAACAAAGATTGAGAGGCGCCGCCAGCAAGGATCATGCGCAGGATCTGTTCCGGGGAGTGCTCGCTGTCCAATTGAATGTGACGGACCTGACCGATCGCTTCCTCGACGGTATTAATCATGGATTTTCAAAAGATGGCGTCGATTGTAAAACCATCCGCGTTGTCGAACCGGATCTGGAACGAAGTCCCGCTATCTTCATCCGCAAGCACGGACTCACCCGCTTCCTTCATCCGTTCTTCCAAAGCTTCGCGGATCTTCCCTTCTTTCATGCTGCTGATACTGCGTATGTAATCAAATGCTTCTTCGTAGGTCATCCTCGCACCTCTCCATATCTTAGTATTCTTTGACACATTAGAATAGCGTTATGGCTCTTGTTTTTGAAAATCTGGGAACTCTCGCCGCGCTGGCGGTAACACTATTCTTGTTCGCATTCCTCGGACGCTTTCACAGGATGGCCAAATGCTCTCAGCGGTATCATCACTTTTGTCCGGTATCTGATTGACTATGAAAAGAGAAAAGATTTGAAGATCTCGCGAGACGCGCTCTGCCCGTATTGCAGGAGTGAGATCTCAGAAAACGACGATCTGGTGTCGTGCCGCGTTTGCCGGACCGCTCATCATCGCAATTGTTGGAAGGAGATGAACGAATGCAGCGTATTCGGGTGTAGCGGATAGGGATTGCTCGGTAGGGGCGACCCTTGTGGTCGCCCTCACCAAATCGCCATTCTTTGAGGCGGGCGACCACAAGGGTCGCCCCTACCAGAATCAGGGAATTCTTTCCCTCAGGATTGCGAGGGTTTCCGATTCTCCGGTGGATACCACGCGGCATTCGAAATCCCGGAGCTGATCACCCCACATCAGCGGAAATTCGCAGATTTGAACCTCATCCGTTTGTTTGGTCCGTTCCACACATCGAAGTATTTCCCGCGCGATATCCGGGGGAAATATTTCCTGAATCTTTCGTCCGGCCATTTCAGCGACAGCGGATTGATGACGGTATCCCTTCCCCGCTTTGAATTCGATCAAAACGTCGTCCTTTCCGATTCGCAGCCACCAATCGGGCATCGCCTGAAGAAGCGCGCGGTGTTTCTCTTCACTGAGACGGAGCGCATGTTCCGTTTTGGAAAGGCGCTCGAACTTCAGGCTGTTTTCCCGCGCGGTTTGGATCACGGATTGTTTATCCTGAAAATCGAGGCGCGAAAATTGAATTAACAGGATTTCGCGATTATCCAGAGTCACCGCGGTTGCTTCCAGGAACAGCTCATGGCCGGCGTTATCGGTTTCGATCCAAGGACCGGAACGCAGGGCGTCTTCGCTCCGGTCTTCCCATGTCTTTTCAGCGTCACCAATAAAATGTGCCAGGAATAGAAACCGCTCTCCGGGAATACTCAAGCTTTTCCGCTTTACTTCGATGTCAGGGCAGACACGCAACACCCATTCCGGAATCGGCCCAATCGCTTCAAACGTCTTTTCTTCAGTTCGCGCAAGCACAAGAATGTCCAGCAGCGCAAACAAACCGAGCATCTTGGCTTCCCGTTCCCGCAACAGACTCAGCTCATTTCCTTTTTGCTGCAGCAAACGATGCTGATACATTTCGAGAGTGGCATCTAGAAAGAGAACGTAGTTCCCATGCATCTCATCAAAAAAGATATGAATATCTGCAGCGCGTCCTACCTCTCCTTTTACAAAGGGCAAAAACAGGTAGGAATCACTGGAGGGAAGCATTCCCTGTAGAATAGAGACCCGTTCCAGAACGGGCTCTCCCTTCTTCAAATCGCTCAGACCGTAAACTTCCAGCTCACCACCAAATTCGGTGAGCACTCCCTGTTCATTGACCAGAAGAAATGCCGGGGAACGGCTGTCGATGCAGATTTTTAGAACCCGATCAGCGATAAACGGAGGAAATTCCATGGGTTAACTAATTCCCTGGTAAGGGCGACCCTTGTGGTCGCCCGGATCGTAAAATTGCGATTTCATGCGGGCAGGCACGAGGCCTGCCCCTACCACACTTGGCTTCATTCCATCATCTTGCGTGCAAGGGAAATGAAAAGGTTTTCCACATTGAGCCCCGTCTTGGCGCTTGTATGCAACACAATCCAACCTTGCTGCTGAAGATCTGTGATCACAGAATCCGGCACATCCCATTCTTTTGCCAGATCGGATTTGTTGAGCGCCAGAATGTGCGGCACTTTGCCATACGCTTCTTCCGCACTCGGGAGCAAGGACATTACTTTTTCCAGAGTATCGCGGCGGGTTCCATCTGCAACAAGGATATATCCGGAGGAACCGCGCAAGTAGGAAAGTCTCAGCTTTTGAAATTCATCTTCACCGTGGAGATCCCAGAGGATCAGCGTGATATCCTTGCCGTCCAGTGTAATCGTCTTTTTGTTGATCTTCACTCCTACGGTGGTTAAGTATTTTGTCGAAAAGATGCTTTCCACAAAGCGGGTAACGAGACTCGTTTTGCCGACTGCATAGGACCCGATCATGCAGATCTTTTTTTGGATCATGGCTTCCATCTTACCTCAAAAGAGACGCTGCGATTCGACTGCCGGTCCTCTGGTGTAACTTCACGCCGAACCGGTTTTTCTGTCCCGGTGCCTACTGCCGATAAATCGATCTGTGTAACTCCCCGGGAGCTCAATTCGGCAATCAGTTGCTGAGCGCGTTGTTGGCTGAGCACGAGATTTTCTTCTCTGGATCCCTCCTGGCTGGCATGTCCAACGATTTGCAGCTGAAGATTTTTCCCCATCAGACTGCAAATCTCACCAAGGTGGTTGAGATCGTTTGCGAGTTCAATCAGCTTTTCTTCCTGGCCGGGAATCAATTGTGAAGCGCCCTGCGGGAACAAGAGCAGAATCTTTTCGATCTTCATTTTCATCCTTTCCAGCCCGGCAAGATCCGCAGCTACCAGGTTGTCATGGCGAAATTGTTCAACGGCCGGGACCACCCGCGCCAGGTTTTCCGCATCGTCGATCCACTTTTGAGACGCAAATCCGCTTGCAATCAAAGTGTTCCCATCGAGCTTCAAAATCACGGAAGGGGGAGGACTGAGAATTTCTTTCGCGCGCTTCAAAATAAACCGCGGACTGAATGAGTGAAATGGTTCCCAGGATTGTACAACTTTGCCGGGATCCAGATCGGTTGTTTTCAGAATTTCGCGCGGATTGGCTGCAAGCGGATCGCGAAAACCTGAAACAAAATACTTACCGTCCTCTTTCCGGCTGTCCACGATCACAATTCCAGGTTCCTCCCGCAACATGCCGAGATACCGGTTCCAATTCATTCGATCCCGGATCCACAGGAAGCCCCACGTTCCGATGACAAGAGCAAGAATTCCTGCAAAGACGTAAAGCAACGGCGAGGTCCGTTTCTCTTTGGCTTCATACTGCGCCAGAAGAGTATCCTCCAGAAGCGGGCGCACCGATTCAAACGGCATCGCGTCTCCTTCGAAGTTCTCGAGCTCTTCTGTCTTTTCCTGATGAATTCTTTCCGTGACTTCGCGCAAAATCATTCGCAGCTCTTCGGGAGCGTTGCCCCGAATGACTGCGGCGAGCACTGCGCGCGGCCCCTGTTCGATCCATACGGACAGATCTCCGACCTGGAGCGTTTCCAGAGTGTCCTCCCGGTCGCCGAAAGAGTCATGCACAAAATCCTGGATCGCTGTCAGCATTCCGGAAACAAGAGTCGCGTCCTGCGCTGCAACGGAACTGGCGGTAATATGCTGCAACAGCAAGCCGGTGGATCTGTGAATGAGGAAAACCTGTTCCACGCGGTACAACAGCGTATGAATCAGCACGATTTCGGCAAAGGATTTTCCGGTGCGAAGCGCTTCCCATCGCCATTTCAATCCTCTCGGTGAAAGGCTGTATTCGAGAGTCTTGTTTCAGAGATTGGATCATCCCGCTCAATGCCGCCGCGATCGCCTTCCGGATCGCAGGGCCCATGATCGGGAACAGAGCATCGGCAAGCACGCGCGGGTCTTTCTTGATCGATACACGAATTGCTTCCTGGATGGAAGGCATCAGCGATTGGGTCAGCTGTTTATCCTGACTTTGCCGGATGCGGATCGCATCGGGAAGAACGTCGCTGACTCGATCGGCCCGAATGCTGGCGCTTTCCAGTCGCTCTTCCAGTTGATCGATTTGTTGTTGTTCCGGCGCGAGAAGTAGCCGTCTCAGCTCGTCAAAGCCGTCGTTTCCATTCTTGCGGGGAACTTCTTTCTGTTCCGCGCTGTCTTTCATACGCTTCAGGCATTATCCGGAATTTGAAATTCATCCTTCAACCGCATCGCCAGTTCAGTAAATAGATCGGCCAGAGCGGCGCGATCCGTCTTTTCGGAACGAAGCTCCTGAACGGCCTGTCCGAGCATGGCGGTCAATTCTTCGTAGCTACGACGAATTTCACCATCAAAGCTCTTGGATTGTTCCAGAAGCTGATCGCGAAGCTGTCGCTGGTTTTTCGCAATTTGCTCATCGAGCTGTCCCATTTTCTTTTCGACAGTCTTGGTAAGCTCTTTCAGCTCTTTTGAAACTTCGCGGTTTCCATCGGCTCGTTCGGTTTGTTCGGACTTTAAGCGGTCCGTGAGGGATTCCACTTCTTTTTTGATGTAGGCTTCCAGAGTATCGAATTTTTTCCGGATCTCTTCTCTCAAGTCAGAGGACTCCCGGAGGATTCGTTCTTCCAGACGGGAGAATCTCTTGTCCGTTTCGCGGACCTGGGACCCAAAGAGAATGTCCCGGACTTTATCCAGATTTCCCGCTCCGGCAGGATCGCCATCCGTACCCTGCGAATTTTTCTTTTTGTCTTCCGTATTCATGGAGTACCTCCTTATTTTGGCGACAGTTCGCCTTTGATTGCCCTTTTTGGACTTCATAGTTCAATTTTATTGTATACCAAGCTCAGAAAAGCCCGGAGTGGCGGGCGTCCCCTGCATATGGAGCGCAGGTGTCCCGCCTGCATTATGGACCGCAGGCCTAGGCTGTTGAAAAATGCAAAGAGATCCCCGTTTGCGGTTTGTAACGCCAACGGCCCGTGGGCTGAGCTCGAGCTCAAGAGCCCGCCAGAGGCGGGCGTTACAGATTGCAAACAAGACTTTCCTGCATTTTTCAACAGCCTCGGCCTCCGGCCTGCAGTTTGCAGTATAATCAAACCTCTTATGAGCGACGAATCTACTTCCGAAATCGTATCGCGTTTGAACTATGGCACGTGGAGGTATCAGAAAAACTGGAAGCCGCTTCACGTAGTGGACGCGGATGGTTGTTATTTCACCGATGCAAGCGGGGAACGCTATCTGGACTTTACGGCTCAGCTGATGTGTTCCACTCTCGGCCACAAGAATCAAGCCGTCATTCGCGCCATTCAGGATCAAGCGGCCAGACTTCCTTATATGGCGCCCGGATTCGCAACGGATGTCCGAGCGGAGCTGAGCAGTCAACTCCTAAATGTGCTTCCGGAAGGGCTGGAGAAGTTTTTCTTCGCTACGTCGGGAACGGAAGCGAATGAAGCCGCATTTAAGATCGCGCGGATGGTGACTGGAAAATCCAAGATCATCGCGCGATACCGTTCCTATCATGGAGCGACGACCGGATCGATTTCGGCAACGGGTGATCCGAGACGCTGGAGCATCGAACCTTCGGGCAAATTGCCCGGCGTGATTCATGCGCCCGAGGTGTATTGCTACAGATGTCCGTTGAAACTTAGATATCCCGATTGCGCGGTCGCGTGTGTGGAATACATCGATCACATGATTGAACATGAAAGCAATGTTGCGGCTGTTGTGGTAGAGCCGATTGCGGGAACGAACGGCATTCTGATTCCGCCAAAGGAATACATGCCGCGTCTCAGACAGATTTGCGATCGTCACGGAGCGTTGTTGATTGTGGATGAAGTCATGAGCGGCTTTGGACGAACGGGAAAGTGGTTTGCGGTCGATCATTGGAACGTAAAGCCGGACATCCTCACCACAGCGAAGGGAATCACGTCCGGTTACATACCGCTGGGGTTGTGCGCGACTACAAAGAAGATCGCGGACTACTTCGACGATCACTACTTCGCGCACGGGCACACTTACGAAGCGCACACCCTGACCCTGGCTGCTGCAGTTGCTGCGATTAAAGAGTACGGAAGACTCGATCTGATTCGCCGCACGCAGGAAATGGGCGAATATATGGGCGCGCGGCTGCAATCACTGAAGGAGAAGCATCCCTCGATCGGTGAGGTTCGCGGACTTGGATTGTTCTGGACAGTGGATCTTACCAGGAATCAGCAGACCCGCGAGCCGTTCAACACATACGCAGACAAAATGGAAAATAAGCCGCTGGTTGTAGACAAGATTTCCGCGGAGATGATGAAAAACGGTGTGTACCTGGTTTCCTGGGTGAATCACTTTATCATTGCGCCTCCCCTGATCATCACAAAAGCGGAAATTGATCAGGGCGTCCAGGCGCTGGATGATGCGTTGAAGATTGCAGATGAACAACTACATTAACGGCAAGTGGAAGCCTTCCCGCAGCAACGAAACAATCCCGAACATCAATCCGGCAAACACGGATGAGGTTCTCGGGCACACTCCACTTTCTACCGTTGAAGATGCGCGCGAGGCCGTAGCCGCCGCTAAAGAAGCGTTTCCGAAGTGGAAAGCCACACCGGCGCCCGTTCGCGGCAAGCTGCTATTCAAAGCCGCGGATTTGCTGCAACAGCGGTTGGAAGAAATGGCTACACTCCTGACAAAAGAAGAAGGAAAGGTGTTGAAAGATTCGCGTGGTGAAGTGCAACGCTCCATCAACATCATGGAATTTACTGCGGGGGAAGGAAGGCGACTGCGCGGCGCAACGATACCTTCCGAGCTGCCGAGCACATTTGTGTACACGATTCGACAGCCGGTCGGCGTTGCCGGTTTGATTACACCGTGGAATTTCCCCGTTGCGATTCCGATCTGGAAAATCGCTCCTGCGCTTGTTGCCGGAAACACGGTCGTATTGAAACCATCGGAGCTGACACCGCTGACTGCAATCAAGATTGTGGAAATTTTCGAAGAAGCGGGCTTTCCTCCCGGCGTGCTCAATATGGTGCTGGGCAGCGGAAATACGGTCGGCGAAGAGATTGTAAACAATCCGCATGTGGATGCATTGTCTTTTACAGGTTCCAACGATGTTGGATGCGCGTTGTACGAAAAGGGATCGCGACGCGGGATCCGCGTGCAGTGCGAAATGGGAGGCAAGAATCCTGTCGTTGTATTGCGCGATGCCGATCTGGACCTCGCTGTGGAAGGCGTTGCTCAAGGGGGATTCGGCTCCACAGGCCAGCGCTGCACTGCGTCCAGCCGGGTGATTGTGGAAGAATCGATCGCTGATCGCTTCACGGAGATGTTGCTTTCACGAATGGAACGGATTCGAACGGGGAACGGACTCGATCCGGAGATCGACATGGGGCCGTGCGTGGAAGAAAAACAGATGAATAAAGTGCTTCGATACATTGAAATCGGAAAGAGTGAAGGCGCACGCTTGCTTCGCGGCGGCAAACGGCTGACCGGCGGCGCATTCGACAAAGGATTTTTCGTAGAGCCCACGCTCTTTGACAACGTTTCTGTAGACATGCGGATTGCGCAGGAAGAAATTTTCGGACCGGTCATCAGTCTGCTGCGAGCCAAGAGTTTTGAGGAAGCAGTAGAGACTGCCAACAGTGTGAAGTTTGGTCTTTGTTCTTCCCTTTATTCCGGCGACATGTCTACGATTCTGCGTTTCACCGAAATGTCGGAAGCGGGAAAGGTGCACATCAATTCACCCACGATCGGCGGCGAAGCGCAGGCTCCATTCGGCGGAACGAAAGCAACCGGCATCGGTCCGCGCGAACAGGGCACCGAAGTGTTTGAGTTCTATACCGAAGTGAAGACGGTATATATGGATTATACGGGGCAGAAGAGACAGTCAAGTATCTACTAGAGATCGGCAGGCAAGATGCCTGCGGCCCATAATGCAGGCTGGAAGCCTGCGCTCCAAACGCCTGCGCTCCAGCATTCATTTTTTCTTTTTCTGAATTTCTTCCAATCGCCGGATTGCGCGTTCGTCGTGCGGATTGCGGTCCAGGACCGCCTGATAGCGGGACCGGGCAAGCGCGAAGTTGCCGGTCAAGAAGTAAAGCTCGGCGATTTCGCGTTCGGTTGCCAGATTGCCGGGATCGATTTCGAGCGCCTTTTTGTATGCATCCATCGCTTCATGACGAAAAGCGGGATGGGTGGCGAGCGCCACACCCATCAGCCTGTAAATCCTGACTTCCTGGCGGTACGTAAGCGCTTTTCTACAGTATTCCACGGCAGCCCAATAATTCTTTTCTTCCGAGCTTTTCACGGCGCACTGATAATAGTAAAGACCAAGATCCTCTCGCGGGCGCCCGGTCTGTAACGGTTCAGTAACATCCCTGGGAAGGGGATCGCGTGTAGCGCTTTCCTGTAACTGCGGGCGAGGAGCCGGTGGTAGTGGTGACGGTACCGCCGGTTCAGGGGCTTTGGGCGCTACGTATTCCGGCTTGGGCAGTTTGCGTGCCGGCGGTTTTGTCGCGGCGACGGGGTGGATATCCACGATTCCGACACAAACAAACAAATAAATCAGTCGGAAAAATTCTTCTTCCGAAATTCCGGAAAGATCGAACAATTCCCGAAATAGAATGCGTTTCTCGAACCGAAAGAGCATAAAGGCATCGGCCGGGGCGATCTTGATATGAGAAAGAAGATTTTGAAAATCATCATTCAGATCGATGCGGCAGGAGCCTCCCAGAAAGCGGCGCTGTACTGTACCGTAATCCACCCAGCTTTTCACCGCGCGTACAAGCGCTTCACCGGCGGAAATTTGCAGTGAGCCCTGCGCCGAAAATTCCCCCAATTCGAAAAAGTATTCTCCGACCACCCAGGAAAAAAGCCCCTGCAGGATGCGCCAGGCCAGATCCTGCATCTCTCCCGACATTTTTTCGCGAACATCATGGCTGACTTCCTGCATCGCAGAGGAATAACCGAGAAACAGGTCCGACGAATCTCCCTGGATTCTTCTTGCCTTTTCGCCGGTCAATTGATGCTGTTGGAGCAAGAGATCTAGAAAGCTTTCCCCTTCCTGATTGGACAACACCGCAATAATATTTCCAGACTTGAAGTGGATCGTCTTGTGCAGATCGATCCAGCTCAGCGTAAGTTTTCCGGACAGGTCCTTTCTTGCAATTTCACCCAGAATTTCGGCAAAGGAACGGTCATAAAGCAGGCCCCTCATGTAAACGGACGAGCCTTGCGGAGGCGCAGGGATCTCCACGACGACTTCTTTTTGAAGCATGGAGCGACGCGCCAGCTCGAGGTCCTCGATCAGATCGGAATAGCTCGCAGGACGTTTCGCCGGATCGATTGAAGTCATCCGGAATGCAATGTCATATAACTGAACCGGGACATCCTGGCTGAGAGTCTCGCGCGCCGGCAGTTCCTCGTGTAGGCGGCTACGAAAAATTTCGGGGAGGGTCTTCCCCGAATGCGGCACAAAGCCATATAACATCTCAAAGAATGTCATCCCGAGCGAATAAACATCCGAACGAAAGTCCGCCAATCCTCCCTGGATCTGCTCGGGCGCGATGTAAAGCGGTGTTCCTACAATATTCGTAGAAATCCGTTCGAGTTCGCGACTCGTGCGCGCCAGTCCGAAGTCCACAATCTTGACGCGATCCCCTTCTGCAAGCATCAGGTTGGATGGCTTGATATCCAGATGGACTACCCCTTTTTCCAGGGCTTTGTTCAAACCGATGGCCACCTGCATGGTATAGGAGAGGGCAGCTTCCGGATCAAACACAGTCTTCTGTTGCAACATATTTTCCAGGGAACCGCCCGCCATATACTCCATACAAAAGTATGGAAGCCCTTCCAGGCTTCCGAAATAATAGATCAGCGCGATATTCGGATGGGTAATACTGGCAAGCAATTTTGCCTCGCGGTGAAAGCGATCGAAATAGTCTTTATCCGAGATGCGGCCTGTGCTCAAAATCTTGATGGCCACGAAACGTTCGAGTTGTTCATCGAATCCCTGATACACGCGTCCCATGGACCCGGCCCCCAACAGAGTGATAATGCGGTAAGGTCCGATGCGCAGCGGCATCTCTTCGATGACGGGAGGTACGCCGTCGACACGGTCCCTGCTGCGAAATGGATCATCTGAAGATTCCACCAGATCGGCCTGGCGCAACACTCCGTAGATTCCGTTTTCTTCCAGGCTGCAGTTGATCTGAAAATCTTGCTCGAGGCCGGATTTACCTTTGACCCAGATCAGACCGCGAAAGCCGGTTTGAGATTCGACTCTGGCCACGTAATCTTCAAAACGTCTGCGGCTTTCGACACCAACGACTAAATCGGCAAAAGACTTGGCTACAATTTCTTTCTGATCGAAGCCGAGAATATCGGTGATCACGCGATTGGCGTACAGAATCTTGCCCGATTTATCCAGCTTAAAAACGATATCAGGAAGGTTTTCATCCATGGCAATCTGTTCGGCGCGATTCAGAGGCGGGAGTGAAAATTCACGGCGTTCCGCAATGCGGATCAATGCTTTCTTCGCAGCCAGAACGAGATTGGGGACGTAGTTCTTATCTTTCAGAACGCAATCGTTTGCGCCTGCCATCATGAATTCATTGACTTCCGGATTCGAGGAAACGGGCAGCGAAACGATCAGATATACACTCGAATGATCACGACGAATTTCGGCAATCACTTCCCGTCCGTTTTTGCCAAATAGACCGTGTGCAAACAATACAAGATCGGGATCAAAATCCGGAATTTTCAGAAGAGCTTCTTCGCCGGAAAGGGAAATTTCCAGGCGGCATTCTTTGATTTCAGACAACAGAAGTGAAATTAAGGAGATTGTGTCCGGTTCCTGCTCTACCAGCAGTACGCGAACGTATGGATCCATCTTCAGTCCCCTCAGAACTGATCATGATAGCACGCCCGTACAAATTCACCACGGAAAAGGATTATTAAGCACGGAAACACGGAAGCACGGAAAGGATCTGAACCGCCAAGACCGCCAAGAGCGCCAAGTGCAGCCGCCGACGGCTGCCTTTCTTACACTCCGTGTTTTTGTGCCTCCGTGTTTAAATCCTTCTTTGCTGAAATCGGTACACGGCGTGGGCTGCGGCGAGCATCGTTACGGCTGTCATCGCATACAGGAACCGGACACTCATGGTCGCGGTGCCGTACCAGCCGGCAAAATCAAACGTTGAGGTTTTTCCGCCGTCATTGAGCGCCAGATACCAGAACATCAAGAAAACTACGATGAACGTTTTCGGATTGGAACTCATAACACCAAGCGAAGTAGCGGCGGCTGCAACGAGGATTGATCCAACGATCAGGGATGCCGCGGCACCGGGGGCGGAAAGCAGAAGCTTCACAAATGGAATCGCGGTGAAACTGAGCGTCACCAGTGTTGCTGCGGCAAACTTCCAGACAACATAATCGGGCTTTAAATAAGGAGCCGCATAGATGATGTCTGTGGTTCCGGCGCTCGACTCGCGTGTCGAAATATCCGCGAGCACAATCGCGAGCACCGCAAAAAGCGCCGGAAGCAATCCCTTTTGCATGCTCGCAACAGGCGTCAGTAGCGCTGCAACACCGAAGCCGAGGACACCGAACACAGATACGGGTGAAAGTTGAAACACCACTCTCATTTCGGAAAACACAGAACGCGAAAAGGAAACATTTGTCGCGCTGCTTCCGCTGCCGAAGGAAAAGATCCAGGATGTGAGCGGTTTCAACCATCCGTTGATGCGGGCGAGTAAATGATGTTTTGCTTTTTGGGAAGAAGCTTTCAGTTTTGCCGGATTGAAACGGTGAAAGAACAGATAGGCGATGGACAGCAACGGGATCCAGATCAAGGTGGAGCCGAGCCGCGGCAGCAGCCAGCCGCGCGACAGGTGTAGTCCTTCAAACACAATCGGCGGTTTCGTCTGATCGTAACTGCTGGAACCGATGGAAAGAGCATCGGAATGAGTCGTCTCCTTGAACCTGCGACATAATCATGCCGAGGCCGGAAATATCAAAATAGGAAGCCCAGTTCGGCTTTCCGGCGGTTTTAGAGGATTCCGCAATGAGAACCAATGCAAGCATCCAGACGAAGAAATAAGCCACATCGCCGAATTTTCCGGACAGGAACGGAATACATTCAAATACGACTGCGAGGACGGAAACCGACACGATCATAGGCGGCACAAGAATGAGGTAATGATAGAGAAATACAAGCGGCTGCAGGGGCGCTTCTCCGCGCACAAGCTGCATCACCATGGAGCTGAGCATAAATCCGGTTACGAGCGCTGAAAGATAGACAACATTCCCCAGGAACTTGCCGGTAAGATATTCAAAATTACGAACAGGTGTGGATGCGATGATAAACCCAGTGCGCGAAACAACATCGCGACGGATCGAGCTACTAACCATGTAGTAAGCGACCAGTCCCAGCAGAATCGTGCAAAGCGAAGCGGTGGCCAGACCCAGCGCCGCGGAGTTGTAGATTGCCCTGCGTTCGTCCACCTGAAGCAGGGCCCTTCCAGTGGAAACATCGGGGATCCACAGGTAGGCTCCAATGGACAATCCCAGAAAGATAACCACTGTGGAGAGGCGCCGGAAGCGGATCCAGAAATCCGTTTTGACGATCGCTGCGATACGGGAGAAGCTTTCGTTCACGTTATGCTGCCTTGACGGTTTGGAAATTCATGCAAAACAGAAATGCGTCTTCCAGATCAGGTTCCACGGCGCGGGCATCTACGGAGGGTTTGTCGGGATTCACGATACGGACGTGGACTCCATCCGGTTTACGTATCGCGCCTGAGATTTTTTGCGTGGAGCGGATCTGTTCGAACGTTTCGGAGGAAATCACTGCTTCCCAGACGCTGCCGGTTGCCGCTTGAAGCAGGACTTCCGGTGTTGCAAATGCGGCGAGAGATCCGTGTTTGAGCATCGCAATTTCGGTTGCGATTGATTCGATATCGGAAACGATGTGGGTGGAGAGAATGACCATCTTCCCGAATCCTATATCGGAGAGTATGTTGCGGAATCGGACGCGTTCTTCGGGATCCAGGCCTGCGGTTGGTTCGTCGACGATTACCAGGTCCGGATTGTTGATTAAGGCCTGGGCGATCCCGAGTCGTTGTTTCATGCCGCCTGAAAATCCGCCGACTGTGCGTTTTGCAACCGTATGAAGATTTACGAGTTCCAGCATTTCCATCACTCGCGTTTTACTATGAACACCTTTGAGTGACGCGAAGTAGTTGAGGAATTCCTGTGCGGTCAGGTTATCGTAGACGCCAAAATCCTGCGGGAGATAGCCCAGGCGTTTCCGGAGCGGTTCCGGATTGCGCGCGATATCATCTCCATCAAATAGAATTGTACCGGCGGTCGGCTTTGTGATGGTAGCGATCATTTGCATCAATGTTGTTTTGCCGGCGCCGTTTGGACCGAGCAAGCCGAGCACACCACCTTTTAGATTCAGCGAAAAATCGCGGACTCCGTAATTGCCTGATGAGAACTTCTTGGAAACAGATTGAATTTGCAGCATCATCCCCTCTTTGGATAACACATTCCATACGATGCTATCACCAAAAGTGTTCCAGGACAGGGGCAACGGGAGCAACCACAAAGTTATACGAAGTGGGAATCAGTCCAGCGCATCGGAAGGACTACGCACAGCTCTTGCTCCTTTTTGAAGTACATGCGTATAGATCATTGTAGTCTCGACATCTTTGTGGCCCAACAATTCTTGAACAGTTCGGATATCGTAGCCATCTTCGAGCAGGTGAGTGGCAAAACTATGTCGCAGAGTATGGCAGCTTCCGGGTTTGTGGATTCCCGCGCGACGGATGGCTTCCTGAACCGCTCGTTGCAATACGTTCTCATCCACATGATGTCTTTGCTGGCGTTTAGATCGCGGGTCGATCGAAAGTTTTGAGGAAGGAAACACATACTGCCAAGCCCAGAGTCGCGATGCATTCGGATATTTTCGATCGAGGGCATCGGGCATATAAACTGCACCGTATCCTTCGTGGAGGTCGGCATCATGAAGTGTTTTCACGCGAATCAGGTGTTCTTTGAGCGGTTTGACGAGAGATTCGGGAAGCATCGTAATTCGATCCTTGCTTCCTTTGCCGTCGCGGACAAGGATCTGTTTGAACCCGAAATCCAGGTCTTTAACGCGCAGCCTGATACATTCCATCAAACGGAGGCCCGATCCGTAAAGGAGGTTTGCCATGATCCATTTTGTTCCTTCCAGTTGTTGCAGGATCGCTTTGATTTCTGTTCGGGTGAACACGACTGGAATTCTGGCCGGTCTTTTTGCATGCTCGATATTATCCAGCCATTCCAGAGGTTGTTCCAAGACTTCTCTGTACAGAAACAGGATGGCGCTCAAGGCCTGATTCTGTGTAGATGCGGCCACGTTTCGTTGCACCGCCAGGTGGGTAAGAAACTTGCCCGCTTCTGGTTTTCCCATCCTGGTTGGATTTTGATTTTGATGAAATCTCAGGTAGTACTGAATCCAGCGGATGTACGATTCTTCGGTCCGGATGCTGTAGTGTTTCACCCGCAGAACTTCACGAACTTTCGTGAGTATTCTTTGGACTTCGATCTGGGTAAGCTGAGGTGTTTGCCACATATTTCCTCCGAAAAAGGGTTTTTATTTTACTCGTTCTGTGGCAAATGGTGCGGATGCAATCAGTTGCTTCCCCGCCTGTCCCCCAGTATACTCCCGAAAAGGGTTATTTTAGAAACCCTTTTTCGGGGTCCGACTTAGCGTTCGGCGCTAAGGAGACCATTACTCGGAAGGACAATATGAGAAAGACACTCGTAATAAGTGTTCTAATCTTCACAACCGCCTCTATCGCCCTCGCGCAAGAGCAAAGTGCGCAAACAAATCAGAACAGGAGCGTTGAGCAGGTCATAAGACAACTGGATCATGAACGCATTCAAGCGCAGATCGGTGCTAATGCGGTGGCCCTTAACCGCATCTACGCCGATGATTTTATCGGCATAGGACCAAGCGGCACCGTGAGAACCAAGCCGCAGGTTATTTCAGATTTCACGTCGGGTGATTTGAAATTTCAGTCTATTACCACCGAGGACGTTCGAGTGCGGGTCTACGGCAATACAGCCGTGGAGACTGGCCTCTCAACCATGATTGGGCAAGACAAAGGGAAAGCTGTTCCCCGTGACAATCGTTTTACCAGAGTATGGATAAAACAGGTCGGGCGCTGGCGGCTGGTTGCCAACCATTACTCTCCACTGATTGCGCAGTGATAGTGGATTACCAGCCGTGATCGTCGCGAAGCGCGCCGAAC
>CAWJJO010000020.1:0-342500 GCA_963843285.1 uncultured bacterium | reverse complement strand
ACGGTCGCCCGTCGGCGGCCTGTCGCACACGGTTGCCGGGCTGGGCGAGCAGCCTGTTGACCAGCGCCGACCTCGCCCTCAGGACGAGCCGACGGAGCGCTCCTCGTGCGGCACCGGTTCGTCCTCGTCGCGCCGAACGGCATCGTGTGACCCCGGCCGCACTTCGTCGTCCGCGCCGGACGGCGTCCCGCCCGTGGCCAAGTGGCGCAGCATGGCGTTGTAGGCCACCAGGTCGGCGTCGCCGTCCGCGTCTGCGCGGCGATCATCGCGGCGAGCCGACCGCTCGTCCTGGCGAGACCACTGCACGAGCAACACGATCACCACCAGCAAGCAGCGGGCAGCTCTCCGGACGCCCACGCCAGGCCGCCTCCGACCTGCTGGTCGCGCAGCGGGTCCGTCACCCATGGCAGGGCCAGCGCCCGGTAGAAGGCGCCCCCGATCACCGTGCCCGCGCCCATCAGCGCCACACCGAAGAAGGCGTGGAACGGCACCGACGCGAACACGACACCGAGCCGGGCCGCCGGAGGCAGGCGCCGCGGCGCCGGGTCGACGCCGATCAGCGGCCAGAAGAACAACAGGCCGCTGACCAGGAAGTGCAGGTTCATGAAGACGTGCGCGCCGTGCACGGGCAGCGCCGCGGCGAACAGCCCCGAGAAGTACAGGGCGTAGTAGCTGCCGACGAACACCGGCAGCGCCACGAGCGGGTGGGTGAAGAACCGCGCCCACGGCGAGTGCACGGCGGCCAGCAGCCACTCACGTGGACCGGGTGGTCCGGCTCGGCCGGCCGGCGGCAAGGCCCGCAGCGCGAGCGTCACCGGAGCGCCCAGCACCAGCAGGATGGGCACCAGCATCGAGAGGATCATGTGCTCGGCCATGTGCACGCTGAACATCGCCGGCCCGTAGCGTCCGATGCCGGAGCTGGTGGCGACGAGCAGAGCCGCGCATCCACCCAGCCAGGCGAGAATCCGGCCGACGGGCCACGCCATCACCGCGGCGGCGCAGGCGCCGGACTCCCGCGAGGTACGCCGCCGCCAAGACGAGCGCCGCAGTGCCGAAGATCAGGTCGAACCGCCAGTCGAGCAGCAGACGCGCCGCCGTCGGCGGGGCAGTGAGGTCGTAGCCGATCAGCACCTCGGTCCGGGACGGCGGCCCGGCGGCCGAGGCCGGGGGTGCACTACGGCCGAGCGCGACCGCCAGACCGACCGTCGCGAGCATCAGGACGATCTCGACGGCGGCGAGACGCACCAGCGCTCGCGCCTCCCCCGCGGCGGCACGAGCCACCGTTCGCCTGCGGTGCACGAGCCCCAGCAGCGCCGAGCGCGCCCAGCGCCACGGCCTTGCCCACCACCAGCGCGCCGTACCCGGTGGTGAACAGATCGGCCGGGCGCCACGCGGACCAGCGCGTTCACGACCCCGGTGAGTCCGACGACGACCCAGCACACCAACGCCATGCGGGAGAATCGAGGCACGGCCGTCTCGAGCGCAGCTGCCCGATCGGGTCCGCGCGCGGCCGCGGTCGCCGAGCACCGCGATCAGCCCGCCGACCCAGAGGCAGGCGGCGAGCACGTGCAACATCAGGCTGTCGCTGGCGACGTCATGTGCTCCACCCGACGCCGAGTGGCCCGTCAGGGTGACGGGCAGCGGTCCGAGCAGCGCAGAGTCCGAAGGTCACCACCGTCCACCCCCACCCGAGCACGGTCCGGCAGGCGGCGAGCACCACCAGGGCGATCAGGGCCGTCGCCAGCCACGCCGTCGCGCTGCTCAGCCGGGGCACGGTCTGGGCGAGCAGCCCCACGTCGAGTACCTCGTCGAGCGGCCTGCCGAGCGTGTCGGCCACCGTCAACGGCACCATCAGCGCGGCCGCCAGCGCCCAGACGAACGCGGCGGCCGCGGCGGAACGCACGGCACGGTAGCCGGCGACGTCCAGGAACCCGGAGCGCTGCGGTGGCACCAGGAACGCGGCGAGCAGCAGCGCGCCGACGGCGACCGCCATCGAGATCTCCGCGAGGGCTCGTACCGCGGGCAGCCCGATCGTGGTGAGCCGGTCCGGGTTCGACAACCCGGGCACCGCGTCGACCGGCCCGCCGACCACGAGCGTCAGCACAGCGGCGATCAGCGGCTGCCAGCACGGCCCCTGCGCCCACGAGCCCGAGGACACCGGTCGAACCGCGCCGGGACGGGGTGCCGGGTGGGGCCGTCGTCTGCGCCATGGACCCAGGCTATGCCCGGGGCCCGACAGGAACCGCGATCGGCAGCCGGGTCAGGACGCGTTCGACGTCTCGGCCGCGGCGCCGAAGAGGAATCCGCCCGCGTCCGACGGGACACCGTCGACGAGATCCGCGACGACGCAGGTGATGTTGTCCGGGCCGCCGCCCTCGTTCGCGAGCGCGATGAGGCGGTCGACGGCATCCGCGGGCTCGGCGACGTCCGAGAGCACCTCATGGATCTCGTCGGCGTCCAGCACCGCGGTCACACCGTCCGAGCAGACGAGGAAGCGGTCGCCGATCCGACCGTCGATCGGGAAGAGGTCGGGCTCGGCCGGACTGCCCTCCTGCAGCGTGCGGACGAGGACCGAGCGGCGCGGATGATCCGCCGCCTCGTCCACGGTCAGCCGGCCCTCGTCGATCAGGCTCTGCACCAGCGTGTGGTCGTGGGTGAGCTGGTGGAGCTCACCGTCGCGCAGCAGGTAGGCGCGGGAGTCGCCGACGTGCCCGATGCCCACCCGCGTGCCGTCGAGCAGCAGCGCGACCAGCGTCGTCCCCGTCCCGCGCAGCGCCGGATCGGAGTCGGCGACATCGGTGAGCCGTTGCGCAGCGGTGTCCATCGCGGTGCCGAGAGTGCTGAGCAGGTCGACGTTCTGCAGGTCGACCCCGTCGAGCGAGGCATCGACCTCGGCGACCGCGTTGATCGCCACCGCACTGGCCACCTCGCCGTGGGCGTGCCCGCCCATGCCGTCGGCGACAGCGAGAAGGCGCGAGCTGGTGTAGGCGGAGTCCTGATTCGCGGCACGGCGCCGCCCGATGTCGGACCCGGCCGCCGAGCGCACCGTCGGAGTCATGGGCCTACCTTCTCAACAACCGCTCGGGCCCCGCTCTCCGGTACTGGTGTGTCGCTCGAACGGGTCCGATCGGTGACCTGCCGCAACGTGCTCCGCCGCCGCATTCGCTAGGCTCGATCTGCGGCGCCGAGCGCACCGCACAGCCTCCGTAGCTCAGCTGGATAGAGCAAGAGCCTTCTAATCTCTAGGTCGCAGGTTCGAGTCCTGCCGGGGGCACACCTTCTCTGGCGACAAGTCGATCGACATTCTGGCTCGTCACTCGTGGCCCGTCAGTGGCGCGAAGCACTTGTCGGATGATCCCCGCTGACTCTGGTTCACGCGGATCAGGCAAGAGCCCGTGATCCAACGCTCACCGCAACGCCGGCGGTCCCTCGGGCATGCCACGCGACCGTTCGCTCGACACCGGCGCGCAGACCGATCTGCGCCCGCCACTTCAAGTGAAGTTCGGCAGGACCGGGGTCTGCAATGAGGTCGCACTCGCCGCGCCGGTCCGGTATCCGCCCGAACGCGGGGCGGGTCGACGTGCCGATCACGTCGCAGACCAGGCCGACAGCGTCGCGGATCCTCATGGGCTGCCCCGTGCCGATGTCGAGCACCTGGCCCACGGCCGACGGCTCGATCGCCGCAGCGAGCAGTGCATCGACCACATCGTCGACGTACACCCAATCGACGTAGCGCAGCCCGCTGCTCAGCGCCGGCTCGACACCCCGTAACAGGCTGTCGATGACGTAGGGCATCAGCCGCCGGCCGTGCGGATCCCCCGGGCCGTAGACCATCGCCAGCCGTAGGACGACGACCGGGAGGTCGCCGACGTCGCGAAAGAGGGTGGCGTAGGTCGTCGCCGCCACCTTGGACGCGGCGTAGGGGGACGAACACCCGCGCCGGGGCCCGGATCGCCGTGCTCCTCGACCGAACCGGCCACCACGACGCGGCAGCCCGGGATGCGCATCGCGGCCGCCATGATGTTGATCACGCTCAGCACGTTGTCGTTGAGCATCGGCACGACCAGGTCGAGATCCCGGGATCCCTCGGCGCGGCTGGCAAGGTGGATCACGACGTCGGGCCGGACCTGGTCGACGATGTGACGGGTGGCGGCCCCGTCGGCCAGGTCCGCCTGCCACCACGTCACCGTCGGCGGCGCTGACGGGCGGTGGCTTCCGGGTGGTGGCGTGCACCTCACAGCCGGACAGGACGAGACGGCGAACGGTGTGGGCACCGATGAACCCCCGCCCACCGGTGACGAGGTAGCGGGGCGGACGGCCGGGCACGGGGAGAGCGGTGTCCAGCGAGTCCGGCCGGCGGCGTTCGGCCGACGCGGACCTGGGCGGAGTCCGCACTCGCATCAGCGCCCTTCGATCACGCACGGGGACCTGGAGGGCGGCGCCCTCCAGGTCCCGACTCTGCGTCGCTGGCCCTGTGACGACGCTGAGGATCGATCGGGGGAGCCTCCCCGGCAGTCGGCCGTAGGTGTGACCCGATACCGGCGGGGTGGCCTGCTTGACGCTCGACCTCCGTTTTACATACCCTAGGGGGGTATCAGAGAGGGGATCGACATGTCGTTCGGCACGAGCACGAGCACGAGCACCACTCCGGTCCGACCGGGTTCGCGTCGGTGCCGTGGTCGGTCGCGGCATCGGCGACGCTGCACTGCCTGACGGGGTGCGCGATCGGCGAGGTGCTGGGCATGGTGATCGGCACCGCTGCCGGGCTGTCGAACACGGCGACGGTCGTGCTCGCGGTCGCGTTGGCGTTCGTCTTCGGCTACGCCCTGACGATGCGCGGCGTCCTGCGTGCCGGGGTCGGGGTGGCAAAGCGACACAAATGTTCTTTGGCCGGATGGTCTTTCGTGAGCAGGAAATTTCTCTCGCGCTGTTCACGCGTCCGGGTGACAAATTGGATTGTCTCGTTCTTTCCAGACCATTGTTTTACATTCCCGATGTGGGAGCGGAGGATATCTTTGAACAACTGCTGTTTTACAATAACGGCGCCACCGAATCGGTTCATTTTGCCGTGGATGAGCCGCTGAACACCATCAATCTTGTTTGCCTTCGTACTATGGAAGGAATGAGTTTTCAGGATTTTCAGTATTGCGTTGAAAACATGATTGCTGTGGCAAAAAACTCTGCAAATCGCTTAATTCCCGAGTTCGGTTTGATGAGATATCCTTAAGGAGACAACGATGAACGGTAAGCGCGTCGGATTCTTTTTCCTGGCCTTTCTTCTTGTTTCATTTTGCTTCGCTGAAATGACCATCTACTTCAAGGATGGAAAGGAGAAGCGGGTGCAAAGGGTTGTTTTCAAAGGAGACAAGGCAGAACTTTATGGAAGCGATGGGAGTGTGATGACGGTTCCCGTTTCCGCACTCGATCTGGACATGAGCGGAATCGGATCTCCCGTAGGAACCTACGGAGAAACGAAGGTCACCAATTCGGGTAAGCCGCAAGTAGGAGCCGCGAGGATGCCGGTCCCGGGTTCTGCCGCGCGGCAGGAAGCATTGAAGGCGGAATGGGAGCGTTCGCTGATCATCGCGAAGGCCAGGAAAGATGTTGGATCCATCAAGGCGGGTGATACGGTTCATGCGTACACGGTTGGAAGCCGGGAGGCCGCCAAACAGGACACTCGTTACGTCTACTACTGGTACGACGATGATACGGGTACCCTCTGGTACGACGAAGCGTTGAATACGCCGATTGTACCGGACTCCGCTTACATTTTGATCTACAAGAACTCAGCCGGCACGTTCGGAAAGAAAATTCTGGATGCGACAACGTTCGATTCCAGCTTCGATGTGCCCAAAGCAAAGCCCGCGCTTGCGCCGGAAGCCACCCCTCCTGTTTCATCAGAACCGATCCCCATTCCTTCACCTCCGCCGTTGTCCAAACCCAACGCTTTGCCTCCTCCGACACTGGAGAACCGGCAGCAGGAAGAGCAACCATCGGTTGAGGAGAATGTCGGCGAAGAAACATCCACCCAGAGCGAAATGAAGTCTCCGTCGGCATCTGAAAGTAATTCCACTACCGTCGCGCTTGTGATTGCAGCGATCAGCGGCGCCGGTGTTCTCGTTTTGCTTTACGTGCTTTTTCGGAAAAGAAGCAAACCGTTTGTGGACAGTTCCCGCTTCCACCAGTACGAGCAGGATCTTCTGGACTTTGAATTAGAGATTTGGCTGCGGCACGGAAAGACAATGGATCAGCTTGCAGAGATCTGCGCTAAAAAGTTCTATCAGGATAATCCGGCCGCAATGAATATTGTCACGCGGATGCTCAAAGGCGGTCAGAAGAATATCGTGATCCCGATGATCATGAAAAATGCCGGCGTTCAACCTGCTGCCGCAGAGACGATCTATTCCGAATTTGCCGAACGGATTGAGACGGTGCGTAGTTTAATTGATGAAGTATCCGCGAAGAAGGGAATTGCGCCTTTGAAGCCTGCGCCCCTGCCGGAGACACCGAAAGCGCAAACGACATTCAAATCGCTTCCGCAAACTGCAGTGGGCGCGCCGCAAAAGACTGTCCCTCCCGTTGTCCCAAAACCGGCGCCGGCTGTCCCCCGTCCACCGGTCGCGCCCGCAAAACCTGTGCAGACAACAGCCTCCGTTCCGCAACAAAACGCTCCAGCCCCCATTCCGGTCGAAATATCGATTCCGGTGCCTGATTCCCAGCAGAAGCGAACCGCCAAGAAGAGATCCGGTCCGGCGGCAGATCTTCCGCAGTATGCGGCCGGCGTATTCAATCAACTTGGATTTCTGACGTCAAACGAGAAGTAGTGTTTCCGGTCGGATCCCCCGGCAAATACATTCTGGTCGCTCACTATGTACAACGCGGCGGAATCCCTGCTCGTAGCCAATCCGCTGAACCGCTATCTCATCAATTCTTCGATGCTACCCAAATTGAAAAAGGACCAGGATGGGGGAGTGACGCTCTTGATTCAGAAGGATGCGCCCGAGAAGCCAAAGGAATCGAACTGGCTACCCGCGCCAAACGGACGTTTCTCTTGTATTGCGCATCTATTATCCTAAGCCGGAAGCGTTCAATGGAACATGGAAACAACCGCCCTTGGAAATCGTGAAATAGGTTGGAGCGTCAACAATAAACGGTCCTCGCGCTTAAGTGTAGATCTCTAGTCACATCCTATGATCGTTCCAGAAAAGCTACCGGCGACTAGACCTCCATGCAGTTCTCCTGTGGTTTCACTCCGCACAGTAATGGATCCGCTTGATTGGACTGTGACGGACTCAGATAGAGGTTGAATCGTAGATGTGACAGCAGTTGTAACGCAGGACGATCTGGTGGAATCGAGATTTCCATCCAATAGCGTCAGCCAGGCGTCATACCTGGCGCCGAATGGTGTGTGTGCGCGACCGATAGCAATATGACCGCCATCTGTAGTTTGAGAGATATCTTCAAGCGAGCCAGAACCTTGAAAATCATGTGATTTTTTCCATACAAAATTCCCCGCAGAATCCAGCTTGACAGTACCGCCGCCTCCCGCTAAAAGCAGATAGCCGTCATCTCGATCTTGGGTGATCTTTCTGATTGAGAGTCCGCTTGCATAGGACTTTTGCCATTGCAGATTTCCTTTAGCATCCACCTTGAAGACCTGTAAATAAGTCGTGGAGCTTAGATTCCGTAAGCTTGCAACAAGCGCATAGCCGCCATCTCTTGCTCCTGTTACAAGCACATTGCCGCTGAATAACACGGAATCTGTATGATAGACCTTTCGCCAGGCTGCATTACCTGATCCATCCAGCTTGAGCAGAAACGGGCCTGCAGGGGAGCAATTTGTCCAGCCTGAGACGATAAACCCTCCGCCAGAGGCTCGGACGATTTCTGAACCGTTTTCGCTCTCCGTGCATCCGGCGGTATGGTAGTTCTTTAACCATAAGGAATGTCCATTGCCGTCCACTTTGAAAACAGAAAAACGGCCACTGGCTTCGTACGTTGTTGCGACAACCAGGTTGCGTTTCACCTGGATCACTGGACTTAGAAAATTAGCTGTCAATATGCTGTGCCAAATTAGATTTCCGTTCTGGTCCACTTTTGCGAGCGAGTGATAGGACTGCAAAATATAGCCGGATTTAGTCTCCACGATCGACAAAGTACGGCGGAACGGAAGCGACGTGCTCCATTCTACGCCTTGATTGGCATCGAATTTCACAATCACCGTTGTACTGTGTTTCGAATCAACTGCCGCTAAGAACCCTCCGTCTTTTGTCTGGAGAATTACCTGTCCGAATTGTTGGCCGCTCCCTGCAATCACCGATGTGTTACTAGCAAAACACAGATGCGTGAGTACAAGAAGGACCACTAAGGGAGCCCATACAAACGTCCATTTTAGGGTCATGACCATACTATATATACCGCTGCAACGTCCGTCCACCAACCTACAGCTTCAACAGCGATTTGTCTTCGCACTGTAAGTGCAACGCGCTGCCGGCAAGGAACAGAAAGGTGTCTTCCGCCCTATGCAAGCGGAGTTTTTCAATCAGCTTGGATTCTTGACGTCAGACGAAAAGTGAACACCATCCCCTGATTTCTTTCTGAAGACTATTGGTTCTGTTATCCTTCTCCGAATTTCCGTTTGCGAACTTCTTCGACTTACTCTATGCCTCTTGTTTCGAAACGTGAAAACCAGATTCGGTTGGCGTCTTTATAATATCAAGAACCGGATGCACACTATCACCGCCGAAGTTGAGAATGGGACTAACGGTGTGATTCTGGCTCAGGCTAGCCGGTTCGTGGCTGGAGTCTGTTCCTGAAGGAGGGTAAGCTGACGTGTACTTACAACTGGCTGGGTCTGCACGAATACACCGTGGCTGCGACTCAGGCGTTGCCCGCAGGGAAAAGCGACCATCAAATTGGACTTCGCATATTACGGTGGCGGCGTTGGCAAAAGACGGCACTGCCACGCTCATGGTTAACGGTAAGAATGTCGCTCCCGGTCGCATCGAACAAACCCAGGGCATAGCGTTCTCGGCGGACGATCTAGCTCAAACAGAGTTGGCGCAGGCCTACAGTCTTTCACCGGCCGGCGAGCGTAGCACAATCTCCTACTACCAAAGCGGCGACACTTCCGAAAATGGTGAATCACGTTGGAAGGTTGATTTCACACCCTACCTGTGGATGGCAGGACTATCGGGAGACGTACTGGTACGGGATATACCCGTGCGCGACATCGACGTCAGTTTTTCTGACGTTATTAATGATCTGGACATGGCTTTCGCCGGTCACCTCGAAGCAACAAGGGACAAATGGACAATTTTGTTCGACATCAATTATCTCAATCTCAGCGACAAACCAAACACGGTGGTCGTAAGACTCAAAAACACGACACAAAAGAATCTCCCACTTTAGCCTGGGGCATCACGAGTCTTATGAGAAAATCAACACAAGTGAGCGAAAGAACAAAATAAAATTTGGAAAGATCCGACACAACCCTACGACGGTTCAAGCGCGGGCAACTCGGCTATCTCCAAAGACAAGAAACAAGTTCGGACAAGAGACAATCCAAAAAGTTGCCGCCTAATCCTTAATCGTTGCTACTTCTCCTTCCTGATTCGGCGCTTTCCTTCTTGTCTTTTTCGCTGAGATCAGCTGGCTTCGTATCTACCGTTACTTTTTTGATCTTGCCGGTGAACTTGTTATCTCCTTCTTTGTAGTCGTTTGATACGGCTGTTTCACCATCCAAACCTACATCAACGCCTTCATCTCCGGAGAAAGCAAACGGTTGTGTTTTAGGAATTCGCCCTTCCGCCACTTTCTGACTATCCACATACAAAATACACTTTCCGCCTCCGCCGGGTTTCCCGCCTTCAAATACAAATTCGTATTTAATTGCGTGCTTTCCTGCACTCAGCGCATTGGAAGAAGAGATATTGGTTCTTTCAAGCCCAAAGAAGTTGTACTCGTGATTGACCTGTCCATCTTTCATATAAAGAGACCAGCCACCAAAACGGCCTGCCTGCGCAATGATGACGCCACTGGCGTTCCCATCGGATAGTTCCACGTCCGCCGTAACGGTGTAAGATCGGTTCTTGACATTGATGAAGACATTCTCCATCAAGCCGGTCATGCCTTCATAAACAGTCAATGAAGTGCGTTTACCCATGACGTCAGGTCTGCCTGCAATGGAAGCATCAAAGCGTTCTGACCGGCGGTCATCAATCGGGTACACATGGTTCTTGATTGCTTCCTGATCAAAAACCTTTTGAAGCTCTTTTAATTTCGCCGGGTTCTTCTCAGCAAGGTTATTTGCTTCGCTGAAATCTTCGTTCACATTGTAGAGTTCCCACACATCATCCTGAACGGGGGGAAGAGGAGCTATCAACCATGGAATGGAATGCCGGGTACAGGCCACCCATCCATCGTGGTAGATGGCCCTGTTTCCAAACATCTCGAAATATTGTGTGGTATGCCTGCCGGGCGCTTTCGCATCATCAAACGTATATTTGAATGACACTCCACTGAACGGCGTCTGCTCCGTTCCATCCACGGTTTTCGGGAAAGGCAATCCGGCAGCTTCCATAATGGTCGGTGCAATATCAACTGCATGAGTAAACTGAGTTCTTAATTCTGCTTTTGACTTGAATCCATTGGGCCAGTGAACGACCATGCCGTTACGGGTGCCACCAAAATGCGAGGCAACCTGCTTGGTCCACTGAAAAGGTGAGTCGCCGGCCCACGCCCAGCCGATGGCATAGTGCGGAAATGTACTTGGACTACCCCAATCATCAATATGATCCATCATTTGGGAAGCATTCCCGATAATTCCGTTCAATGCCATCATTTCATTGTATGTGCCCTCTGGTCCGCCTTCAGCGCTGGCGCCGTTGTCGCCAACGATGTAGAGGAATAATGTGTTGTCCATCTCGCCCATTTCTTTGAGAGCGTCTACCAACCTGCCCACTTCATGATCGGTGTGTTCGCCGAAGCCGGCAAATGTTTCCATTTGCCTCGCGAAAAGTTTTTTCTGATCGGGAGTTTGATCGTCCCATGCAGGAATTTCTTTTGGCCGGGGAGTCAGTTGCGCATTCTGCGGAATGACTCCCAGCGCTTTTTGCCGTGCAAATGTTTCTTCTCTCAGTTTGTCCCAACCCTGATCGAATTTTCCTTTGTATTTGTCGATGTATTCCTGGGGGACATGATGCGGAGCATGCGTAGCGCCCGTGGCAAAGTACACGTAGAAGGGTTTGTCAGGTGTCAGGGCTTGCTGTGCGCCGATCCAATTAATGGCCTGGTCGGTCATGTCGGTTGTAAAGTGATACTCGGGACTAGGTTTATGCTCAACCCTGACCGTACCATCGTAAATAGCGGGAGCCCATTGGTTGGTTTCACCGCCAATGAAGCCGTAGAATTTATCAAAGCCTGAATGGGTGGGCCAGCGGTCATACGGACCGGAAACTGAAACTTCCCAGGGAGCAGTTTCATGGTATTTGCCGAATGCAGCAGTGCTGTAGCCATTGAGTCGCAGCATCTCTGCCAGCGGCGCAATGCTGTTGGGGCGCACACCCGTGTTCCCCTGAAAAGCTGTTGCCAGTTCCATGATGGCGCCGGCATTATTCAAATGATGGTTCCGACCTGTGAGCAAGGCGACACGCGTCGGCGAGCAAAGGGCGGTAGTGTGGAAGTTGTTGTACTTCAAACCGTTCGCGGCCACCTTTTCCAGTGTTGGTTCATGGATGGGACCTCCAAATGCGCTGGATTGTCCAAAGCCCTGATCGTCAATTAATACGACCACTACGTTCGGCGCTCCTTTCGGCGCTCTCACCTCGAAACGCGCCGGCGCCGTGGCCTTATGGGCGTCCATCTCGGTGATTGCCGGGTACTTGGGTTCCGCAATCGGAAGCACGGTACGGTCGAGAGTGTAAGGTGTGGGTTTGTCGTCAGCCGCAGCAGCCTTCTGGCCTGAGTAGGAGCCTACCATAACGGCCAGTAGAGAAAGTACTACAGCGGCCAGCGTATTGGTGATGTGTGTTCGTTTCTTGAAGTTCATTGATGATATCTCCTGTATCCCCGCAGTTGGCCTGTTCCAGCAGGTCTTGTTAGGAACTCTTGATACAAAGGCGTGCGCTGCTTGCCTACCATACCATGCTTGACCTTCCTGGCCAATAGCGCTCTTTGCCGATTGCAAACGGGACTTAAAGCGTCAGCAGGAGTTTGTCTTTGCGCTGCATCTGCAACGCGCTGGCAACAAGAAATAGAAGAGTAAACAGACTTAACACGATCCACTCGATGGATTTGCTTCGTGGATGGTCGATCCACACAAATAATTTTGCTTTTGTGCGGAGTTCCTTTTCTGCACTCTCCACTTTTCTGCGGGCCGTTTCGATCCGTTTTTGTTCGCTGCGAAGGTCCTTCGTGATCCGGTTCGCATCATATCGTTGATCCTCAAGTTGAACGGAGTCCTGCGACTCTTCCATTTTGTTCAGAACGCTTTGAAGATCTTCCTGAAGCCCTTCAATCTCTTCTTGCGATTCTTTCATCGCCGCCTGATTCGTATCAATTTGTTTTTCGAGCCTCTTCTGGTATTCGAAGGAAGGCAATTCGAATTGTTTTTTCATCAGATTGTAGGACCATTTGCTGATCATGACTTCACCGATGGTTTTTCTGACTCCATCCAGCTCGCCGAAGATTCCGGAAAAAAGCACCTGCGGAATCAATATGATGGGCACAAGTGCGATCGCTTTATCCGGAGAATCCACGATTGAGCTGATACACAGGCCCATTGCAACACCGGCAAGGCCACAAAGCAAAAGCGGCCAGTATGCTTGAAAAAACTGGAAGGGCGTAAGTAGAGCAAGGACCAGACATTGCAAAAAAACTAGAACTGAAAGGACAACGAATTTAGAGCCGAGATAGGGAAGGATGGACAGATTGACCATTCGCTCGCGTCTGTAAAGCGGAAGCTCTTTGCAGATTTCTCGCGCCGAGTTATTGCACCCGAACCAGAGCGCCGCGAGCGCCATCATAAATAATCTGCTGCTGAGATTGGACGTCGCGATCATGATGAAAAATGCGATCAAAGGCGCTTGAAGCAGCAGAATACCCGTGTTTTTTTTGTCGCGCAAAATGATGTCGAGGTAGCGCCGTGAGAGAATTGCCCATTGCAAAAACTGATGGCCTGCGGGCTCAGTTTCATAATGGGGAACGGACACTTCGCCGCGTCTGGAGGGTAATACCTGGTCCCGCAGGCGGGCAGCTTCAGTCTGATTTGCGGGAGTCTTCTGAAATTCTTCCTGCCATTCTTCGGCCGGCCTTGTCTTGATTTTTGAATACAGCGCGCTGACCGCATGGACCTGGAAAAATTCGGTCGCTTCTGCCGGTGTCCCGAAAAAGATCAGCCTTCCATAGTGCATGAGAGCGATTCTGGAAAACATGTTCGCATGCTCCAGAAGGTGGGTGGTCAGAACCGTGATTCTTCCGTCCTGTGATAATTTCTTGAACAGAATCATCAGTTTTTCGTCCAGAGCCGGATCCAATCCCGAGGTCGGTTCATCAAGAAACAGGACACCCGGCTTGGTCAGCAGTTCGATCGCAATATTCACGCGCTTTCTCTGTCCGCCGCTGAGACGATGTACTGCCTGCCGTTCCTGTTCTTCGAGCTCCAGCTCAATGAGAGTCTCGTATACCCGGGTCTTGCGCTCCTTCTCGGACATGTCCTGCGGCAAGCGCAATCTCGCCGCGTACATCAGGGTCTGTTGCACGGTCAGCTCGCGGTGGATGATGTCGTCCTGGGGCACAAACCCGATGTTTCGCTTGAACAAATGGAAGTGACTGTAGACATCCAGGCCGTTCAACTGGACTCGTCCGCCGGATGGCATGGTCTGGCCGCTCAGACACTTCATCAGCGTTGTCTTGCCCGACCCGCTGGGACCGATCAAACCTACTAATTCGTTAGAGCCACACGCGATCGTGACTCGGTCCAGGATTTTTTTCGTTCCTGCTGCAACGCTGACCTGATAACCGATCAGTCTGCTTTCTCGCTGGAAGGTATACACATTGATGTACTCGCCGGTGAACAGCAAGAAATAGGGCATGATCACGATGGACTCACCTGGTTGCAGCGGCGCTCTGTGCACAGGCACATCCGACACATAGGTGCCATTGGAACTGCCGAGATCCTCAATGACGATTCCGATGCCGTCGCGTGTGATCTTTGCGTGGTAGGCGGATACCTGCGGATGGCTGAGAACAAGATCGCATTGCGAATTCCTGCCGATCAGAAGAGGAAGGCTCACTTGTTTTTGCGTTACAAACGCGGAAATCTGCATCGTGTCCGATCCGGCCGGCGCCGAAGCGGATGCTACCACCGGCATTTGCGCTTTGGTTGCAGACGGCAATATCATCACATGTTGTGTGGGTTCGGAACTGCTGGTTGCATGGCAGTAAAAGGGGATATCGTTGACCGTGAAGAATTCACCGGCGTGGACTACGGCTTGATGACAAGATTTTCCCTGGTAGATAAAAAAAGCATCGGGCTTCACTCCCGTCACATAGAGGGTGTTCAGCGAATTTTCAATATTCAAGTGGTGTGGAAGGATGCCTGTCGATTGGATTTTCAGGTCGCTATTGAGCGAGCTGCCAAATGTATTGATTCCGGGCTTCAGATTGAAAACCTGTTCGTCCGGACCCTGCGGAGATCGGATGAGCACCAGCTCCATGCCAATCTATTATAACGATGAATGCGGAATGCGGAATGATGCCGGTTACAGACCGCAAGCCTTATCGGGATACAATTTGCTGGATTTTCTTGCATAATAATTGCTGATCTTGTGGAGTGGAGGATGATATCTTTACAGAAAAGATTTTTGCGAATCAGGTGGTAATCATTACCGGTGGCGGCACCGGGCTTGGAAAGACAGCTGCAAAGATGTTTGCGCGACTCGGCGCGGATGTCTTGATTGCGGGGCGCCGGGAAGAAAAGCTCAAGCAATCCGCTGCGGAAATCGCGGAGGAAGGAACACGCGTGGAGACCTTTGCGGTAGATATCCGCGATGCGGCGCGTGTGCAACAAATGGTCGATCGCGCAATCGAGTGTTTCGGCAGGATCGATGTACTGGTAAACAACGCGGCGGGCAACTTTGTTTGCCGCGCGGAAGATCTATCGGTAAACGGGTGGAACGCTGTGGTGAACATCGTGCTGCATGGAACCTTCTACTGTACCCGCGCCGCCGGACTGCAGATGATTCGCCAGAAGAAAGGCTCGATTATTAGCGTGGTGCATCCCCAGGCGCTTCAAGGCGGCCCCGGAAATGTCCATTCTGTCTCGGCAAAAGCAGGTGTGATCTCAATGAGCCGGACACTCGCTGTCGAATGGGCAAAATACAATATCCGAGTGAATACGGTAGCACCAGGTCCATTCCGTAGTGAAGGAACGGACCGCAATTTGTGGCCTACCGAGGAAATCCGAAAACGCGTGGAGTCTGCGATTCCACTGGGACGGTTTGGCACTCCCGAAGAGATGGCGCAAGCGATCTGCTATCTGGCCTCTGACTATGCGGGCTACATCACCGGACACATGCTGGTGTTGGACGGCGGCTGGTCTCTGGAGCGCGAAGGCTTCCTCGGATTGGAAGTGAAGTGAAATCCGAATTCGTTGTCCTGTTGCTCTGCACGCTTTGCTCCGCTTGTGGATCTGCTTCGTCATTGCAACGTATCCAGGATCCTCAGATCCTCTCGCTGCCCGCGCAAAATCAAATTGTGCTTCTCAATTTCTGGGCTACCTGGTGCGAACCTTGTACGAAGGAAATTCCGATCCTGATTCGGCTCCATACGAAATTTCCCGATCTGAAAGTCATCGGAGTTTCGCTGGATGCTGTAGAAAACGCGGGCGCAGTTAAAAAATTCATTCGGAAATACCAGATTCCCTACCACGTGATGCTGCGCTCTGGAAGTCAGTTCGATGAGACCATGAGCAAGTTTGATCCCAAATGGACCGGTGGCCTCCCGGCAACGTTCTTATTTCGGAACGGACAGCGAATCTATTCCAGCCTGGGCATCATCCAGGAGGCCGAAATCACAGCAATCCTTGGAGAGGCGGGCGTCCCTGCCCGCCATTCCGGCGAAAACCAAAATTAGCGGCGGGCACGGAGGCCCGCCACTCCAAACTTGCAAGATTATCCTATTGGAATTGCCAGGTAATGCCGGCGCGAACCCGGTAATCGGGCACAGACTGCAACCCTGAATTGTTGATGTAAAGCGGAAATCCGATCCCTGCTTCAGCCATGAATCCCTGACCCAATCCGATTAGCGCCAGGGGACCAAAATAGGCAGCGGTGATGGCGGTATCGTCCGCTTTTTCACCTGCCAGCTCATCTTCTCCCTTGTATTCACCAAAGAGCAGTGCCTGTATCCCCAGGGAGTAAGTGTCGTTGGTTGCAACATAAATGCCGGGGCCGCCATACCAGATCAGATCGTTGGCGAAACGATAATCAAACGCACCGGTGCTGCGGATCGCGAATTGAGCATGACCTGTCAAGAACATCTTGTTCCAGCGGCCAAACATATCCGTTCCCAGGATACCGTCGTAGGAACCGGTACCCAGCGCAATGTCATGCCCATGAATGCCGCTCATTTGCGTCGTCGCGTCATCGCCGGAATCCTCTTCGAGCTCTTCGCTCAAAGGATCCGAGTTGCCGGTAGGAAACTTGATTCCTGCGATGACCTTCCATGTGAATTGCGAGTACGGGTTCTTTCTCTGATACGGCACGTAATATCCAACCAGCGAAAAATCACCGATTCCGGACTCAGTGCCGTTTTGCGTGATCCCTTCTTCGGGACGCCGGAAGGATTTGTACAGCACAGGTACGTTGAGTTGCAGGGCAAACTTTTCGTTGAAATGGTAGTTCGCGTAAAACTGCGTGTTCCAGCTATTCAGCTTCTGGTCGTCAGGATTCAAGATCTCATTCCCATCCAACTTTAACGTCGAAAAATCGGAGTATTGTTCGGCCAAACCAAACCGGAACCCTTTGACCATGGTGTCTTTAGGGATGAAGCATCCGCATAAATCACACGCAATCGAAATGCATGGACTCAGTAAGACAAAAATCAAAATCAATTTGATAACTTTCATGATTTACTTCCTTGATGCCAAATGGACGGTCCTTTTATAGACGCGCCGCATCGATACTTAGTGATCTAAAGGAAGAAAGAATCAGGAAGTGAAAACACGCGGAGGAGGAGAATCGATCTCGATTTGTACCGAAACGAGCGATGGGAATTCATTCCAGTAAAACGAATTGTCTGCTTCGGCGAAAGCCGAAGAGAATTCGGGCAGCAGAACATCGAACGAGATCATGGCTATATCTCTGGAATGATCGCAGGCGGATCTCATCTTGCAATTGCTTGCAGCGTTGCTGTGACACGAATGTTTCGGCGCTTTAGTCATGGGACAGAAACCGTCCTTGCAGTTCTGGCAGCAGTTTGTTGGATCCTGCAAGCCCGCAATCGCAGGCGCTGTGGTCCAGGCGAGCCACGAGAGCATGATCAGAATGCCGATCGCTCGAAACATCTTATGTATGTTATGAGTAGTTGCGAAAAAAGGCAAACCCAGGCAGGCAGGATGCCTGCGACACCATAATGCAGGCCGGAGGCCTGGGCTCCATATCCGCGGTATAATTCGGAAATGCACAATCCGCAAGTTCCCGAAACACTCGAAGGTTGGAGCGTCTTACACCACATGTTTCGCGTGAAGTGGGAGGCCCTCCGCGCGCTGTCCCCCGCCGCGCGTTTGGAGATGGCAGGTGAAGCGGCGATCGCAATACAACCCGAACCCCCGGACAGCGGCCATTCTTCAATGGTTCATTTACTCGGCCACAAGGCCGACTTGATGGTGATTCATTTCCGCCGGAATTTTGAAGAGCTGAGCAGCAGCGAGCTTCGCTTCACTCAAACGCATCTGTGGAAATTTCTCGAGATGACCACCTCTTATGTCTCCATTGTCGAACTGGGGATGTACGACATGACTGCCAAGATCCATCAGCAGCTGGGCACTCGCTCGCTCAAACCTGGAAGCGATGAATTTGAGCGCGCTTTTGATGAAGAGATGTCGCAGCAGCGCAATCGAATGTTGGGGCGTCTCTTTCCGGATATTCCGCGCCGGCGTCATGTTTGTTTTTATCCAATGAATAAGCGGAGAGGGGAAATCAAGAACTGGTACATGGAGCCGTTTGCAGATCGCGGAGAGATGATGCTGGAGCATGGCATGATCGGTCGACACTACGCCGGACATGTTACACAGATTATATCAGGCTCGATCGGTTTTGATGACTGGGAATGGGGAGTCGATCTTTTTGCAGATGATCCTCTTGTTTTCAAGAAGCTCATTTATGAGATGAGATTTGATCAGGCAAGCGCTGTCTACGCGGAGTTCGGTCCATTCTATATCGGGCTTCAATTTTCGCCCGCCAATCTCGGGCATCTACTGGAAGGCCGCACTCCCGCATTGTAAAATCGGATTAACCACAAAGAAAGCAAAGAGGACACTGAGATCTATTGCCACAGAGGTCACAGAGGTCACAGAGAAGAACACAGAGGGTAATTCTTTCTAAAAACTCTGGGATCTCTGTGTCCTCTGTGGCATACTTCTCTGAGTTCTCAGGGCCGATAGACACGAAGTACGCAAAGTCAAAGGAGGAGTGGAATGAAACGTAGATTTTTTCTTGTCATTTTTGTTTCGGTTTCTCTTGTCGCAGGCTCTCTTTTTGCCGAGGGCACAGGGGCTTGCAAGGATCTTCCAGGATATCCAGCGCTCAGAGATGCGCTGAAGAAATCGACTGGCGTCGGAGATCCGAAAGCAAATGGCGGTTTGGCCCTGAATATGTGGGCCACGGCTGTAAATCGCGACGGCACGGTGTGCGCTGTCGTATTTACCGGCACGACTTGGGAAGATCAATGGCTCGGGAGCCGCGTGATTTCAGCACAGAAAGCAAATACTGCGAATGCCTTTTCTCTTGCCGGCATCTCCATTTCGACTGCGAACTTGTATTCCATGGTGCAACCGGGCGGCAGCCTGTACGGTCTGCAGCACAGCAACCCTGTGGATCCGGCGGTGGCGTATGCAGGCGCAGCGGCGAATTTCGGCAAGACGAATGATCCGATGGTCGGCAAAAGAATCGGAGGCGTGAATGTGTTTGGCGGCGGCCTGGCACTCTATTCGCCCGAAGGAAAACAGGTCGGCGCAATCGGGGTCAGCGGCGATACTGCATGTGCGGATCACAACATCGCCTGGAAAATGCGTCACGTGCTGAATCTGGATAACGTTCCTGCGGGCCTGAACAAGAGCAGCAACAGCGCAAAAGGGGATGACAATATCATCTACGATATTACAGAAGGAAAAAGCGCGGGTGGGTTCGGACATCCTGATTGCGGTCTCGGGGAAAAGGCGATCAGCGATCAGTTTGCCACCGCTCAGCCGGTTGGTCCGCAACCATAACATGATTACTGGCGCTTGCGACCGCGTCCAATATCGGGAGCGTGGCGACTGTGACGGAAAATCCGCAGAACATGCTGATCGGCACGTTTTCGCACATGAGTTTTGGTGAATTTTCCGCTGCGCTTGTCCCTGTGGCAGTGATCGGGTTATTTGTGATTATCGGAGCGGTAGAAAAGGCCGGACTTGCCCGCGAAGTCTTTGCGTGGGCCAGTCCGGAAAAGATGAAGCAGCTTCCTTATCTAGCGACGGTTGTTGCTGTCGTTTCGAATTTAGTGAGCAACGCGCCCCGCGGTCCTTTTGTTCAAATCGTTCATTCCTCATCTTGCAGATCCAAAAACAGGCTGGTTGATTCTTGCCATGTCCAGCACGCTTGCCGGGAATCCCACACTTCTTGGATCGATCGCAAATCTGATCGTTGCGCAGGGCGCGCGAAATGAGGTTCAGATTACGTTCACCGAATACGCAAAAGTCGGCGTCCCGATCACGCTCCTCACAATCGCCATCGGCATCCTGGCGCTTCTGTAAGATCCAAAATTCCAGGTTGATTTTTTATGTATCTGATTATATGATTTAATCTGATAATCAGAGAGAAGGTCCAGATGAAGGTAATGACTGCAACAGAGCTTGCCCGCAACATCAGCCGGGTATTGGATCGTCTGCGGGACGGCACAGAAGAGATTGTCATTTTGCGTAATAAGGAAGCGGTGGCAAAGCTGATCCCGGGCGCTCCGCAATTGACGGCCCTGGAAGCACTGTCCGACCTCTACCGCACTTTGTCTCCGGATGAAGCCGCAGACTGGCTACAGGATGCGCGGCGGGGTAGCAGAAAGATGCGCAAGGATGTGCGTGACCCATGGCGATGATCCTGGACACATCGATTTGGATCAATGTGGAGAGCGGACGTCTCGCTCCTGCCGATGTTGCGGATCGTACTGGAGACGAGCCGGTATATCTCGCACCGCCGGTGATTGCGGAATTGGAGTATGGCCTGCACCGTGCCAACGATCCAGGCCAGCGCAATCGTCGCGCCGCAGCTTTCGCCCGAATCAAACGGAAACCCTGTCTGTTGATAGACAAAGAAACCGGTGAACTGTTTGGCCGGTTGGCGGCCGATCTGGACATGGCAGGGAAACCTTCCACTCATCGCACACATGATATCTGGCTGGCGGCTCTGGCTCTCCAACATGATATGGCAGTGGTCACCCAGAATGAACGCGATTTTGCAGATATCCCCGGCTTAAAGCTGATTGTTTTGCCTCGAAAATAGGCGCCCCCGGCGACCTCCGGGCTTCGAATGCTTAACCATCTGGTTAAGTAATACCTATGGTTTCAACCATGATGGGTCGCGGTAAACTTCTTTTCCGCCAAGCAAAGTCAGCAGCACCTTCACTTCGCTGATTTGAGTAGGTGGAATCGTGAAGAGATTTTCAGACAGCACGATCAGATCGGCTTGTTTCCCGGTTTCCAGAGACCCTGCCTCCTGATCGCGGAATGTGACGTAGGCGCTTCCGATGGTATATGCGGCCAGCACATCTTTCAGGAGAATCCGCTCCTCCGGAATGAAGGATTTGTCGGTTGCTGTGGGCCCTTCCGGTTTTTGGCGTGTAACAGCAACTTCAATTCCATCCAGCGGATTCACCGACGAAACGGACCAATCGCTACCCATGGCCATTGTGGCTCCGGTCGCAAGGACGCTATTCATCGGATAGATCCAGCGCGAGCGGGATTCGCCCAGCTTTGGAATCGTAAGATCGGTGATGTACGGATCGGCATAAGCCCAGATCGGTTGGAAGACCGGGACCACATGAAGCGAGGCAAACCGCGGAATATCCTGCGGGTCGATCAGCTCAAGATGCGCGATCATCGGTCTCGCATCGCGGGCGCCATTCGCTTTGCGGGCCACTTCCAAAGAATCCAATGCGACACGGATCGCACGGTCGCCGATTGCATGGAAATGGACCTGAAACTTTTCCTGATCGAGGAGTTTTACAAATGGATTCAGCTTATCCGGTTCCCAATTCACACTTCCGGTATCGCCGGACTTATCCAGATAAGGTTGGAGCAACCCTGCCGTGTTGGCTTCAATCACTCCATCTTCGAATATTTTTACCGCAGTGGCATGGATCAGACTTCCCGTAAATTCCTTACGAAATACTTTGAATTTTTCCACTTGCTTCAATACCACATCCAGCGATCCTTCCGGATCCGCATACAGAGAGGCAGTGACGTGCGCTGTCAGGAAGCCTCGCTTTTCCGCTTCGCGATAAACAATGAGACCTCCAAATGTCGGATCATCACCTACGCTCGCATCGTTAAAGCCGGTGATTCCAAAGCGATTCATCTCGGCCAGTGCCAGCTTGAGTCCCGTAATCTTTTCTTCCAGGGTGGAGTCGGGTGCAATCTTGTAAATCAGATCCTCAGCGCTTTCCCGGAGTGTGCCGGAAGGTTCTCCTTTCGCGTTCCGTTCAATCCTTCCATTGACCGGATCGGGAGTGTCTTTGGTAATTCCCGCCAGTTCTAATGCTTTCGAATTGACCCAGATGGAGTGGCCGTCTGCTGCAGTCAGCAGTGCGGGCCGATCGGGGATAATCGCATCCAGCCATTCCTTTTGCGGATTGGCATTTTCAAAAACAGGCAACTGCCACGTGTTTCCAATAAACCACTTATCGTCCGGACGCGCCGATGCGCACTCTTTGATGGCGGCAAGTACCTGCTCTTTAGTTTCTTTGTCCCCGAGGTCGCATTGACCCATCTCGACTCCCGCGCTAATCGGATGAACATGTCCATCAATGAATCCAGGCAAAACCATCCGGCCTTCCAACTGGATTGTCTTCGTGTCATTTGCAACCCAGGCTTGTGCGCCTGCATCATCGCCCACATAGACAATTCTGCCGCCTTGAATTGCTACAGATTCTGCCCACGTTCTTCCTGCATCCATCGTGTAGATGCGTCCGTTGCGCAAGATCAGGTCAGCTTTTTTCTCTGCAGCCGCGTTTGCGAACGAGGCAAGCAGGAGTAAAACGAAAAGTGTTGATAACTTCTTCATCGAGTCACCTCGTTTTTCCGATGCCAAAGTATACTAGAGGATCGAGGAAGGTGGATAGAGGATCGAAGGAGGCAAATATGTTTTGTCCGCAATGCAAGTCGGAATACAAGGAAGGTTACACGCTTTGCGCTGAATGCAATGTGTCGCTGGTTTCTGATCTTGAAGAGCGCCCCGAGCCCGCAAGTAGTCTTGAACTTGGAAGCGGCGATCTTGTATCCGTGCTGACAACTTTGGACACCGCTTTCGTTTCCGATGTGGTTATCTTGTTGGAAGAACAGGGGATTCCCTACATGCTTCAATCGGGAACAGCGTTTGGCGTTGCAGATGGTCTGGTCGGCACAGCCGGTCCGCTCACCTGGCAGGCGATACTCTGGATCCCCTCAGCTTTTCGTGATCCGGCTGAATCGATATTGAAGCAGGTTCGAGAGCGGTTCCTTCAAAGCAAAAAGGAAAACGACAGCGAGGTTGAGTGAGACGCTCCCTTGGGTTTTGTCACGCAACCATTACCAGGAAGGTAGCTTCTCCCATCCTGGGAATGGTTCGTTTTCAATTCGGTAGCCGGCATTCGCTTTGCTATCAGCAACGACGCGAACATTGGTTGGGATCCGACGAGTCAGGGAATGTCATCTTCGGGCGATTTTTGAGCGACAAAGGAAAGACGAAAGGTGGGATTCTCACGTTGGTTCCCGGGGCGCCGGCATATTTGATCTGGCAATCGCTTTCACCAACAAGACGGCAAACTCGACTTTTCGATTCATTTTTCATGAGGCGATTACTGACTCGAAAGAGGTGATCACAAAACTCAAACTAACCCTATCAGATTGACAGCCGGAGAACGCATCACGTTGCGATGTGAACGATATCGCGAAGCACGGCAGCAGCAGTGGGATACGGATCCACTTCTTCGCTGAAGGCAAAAATCGTTCCGTTGATATCTGTGTGGTAAATGACAGCCATCATGTCGGCGCTGACGCCGGCGAGCGGATGGGAGCGCTCCAGCGTTGTCGGACGCACACTGAATTGATAATCGTTTCCTTTTCTTTCCGCGAGGGCAATCAGCTTGATCACTTGATTGCGGGATGCTGCGAGTTCTAAGTCCTGTGCTGTGATCGCGCGGATTCCTTCGACCTTTACATCCTCTAAGGTTGTCGGGCGACGCAAGACGGCATTTGCGATGATGACAAGCTTGCACGCAGCGTCCCATCCATCCACATCGAGCGAAGGGTCCGCTTCCGCGTTGCCGGCATCCTGCGCGTGCTGGAGCGCATTTGCGTACGTCTCTCCCTCGGCCATTCGTGTCAGGATGTAATTGGTAGTGCCATTCACTACTCCTTCCACTTTGTCGATCGTAGCAACGCAGAGATCGCGCGAGCCAATATTGAGCGTTGGCAAGCCTCCCGTTACGGTTGCGCTATGCAAGAGCTTCACATGATTTGACTTCGCCAGCTCAGCGAGTTCGGAATAAGCCAGCACGAGCGGCCCCTTATTCGCGGTTACGACATTCATTTTTTTCCGGAGCGCACTTCGAATTGCGCCGAGGCCTGGCTCACCATTTTTTAGATTCGTCAGCGTCAGCTCAATCAGAATGTCCGCTTGCACGGACTGAACGAATTGGTCTAGAGTTGTCCCGGCAATACCTTCAGATAGCGTGGCAATTCCCTTCTTCTGTTGCTTTACGGCCAGGACCTTAGCCGGATTGAGACCTTGCGGATCCATCATCGCGCCCGAAGAGTCACAGACACCCGCGAGAATCAACTCCAGGTTAAAACGCCTACGAAGAATTTCGCTTTGGCGGTCGATCAACTCGAGCAACCGCCGCCCCACATTTCCAAGTCCTGTAATCGCAAGATTCGTCTTGTGCATCAGCTCTCCATTCTAATCCTTCTCCATCCAAACGAAGCCGTACGATAGTAGGAATGATGCTATTATTGAACGAATGGACCAGGCGACCTTCCTAACAACGATGACGATCATTTTTGGCTCAATCACCGTATGGAAACTTGTGCCTGCATGGTTGCGCCACAAAGAGGAGTCTGCGCGAGAGAAGTTGATGCTGTCGAAGAGCGGACTCAGCAAGCTGCTGAAGGAGCGATTGGAGAATCTCGAGACGCTCATATGCCGTCTCGATTCGGAGATGAACTCGCGGTTGGAACGCTCGTTCAGCATGCTGAAGATAGCCACCGGTTCCAGTGCACCAGGCGTGAGTCAAATGCCGACCACTTTCATGAATGTAAGCTCGGCACTTGAAAGCCGGTACCAGATCTTGAAAGAACTGGGCCGGGGCGGCATGGGAATCGTGTTTCAAGCCTATGACAAGCAACTGAAGGAGCAGGTGGCAATCAAAATTCTATCACCGCTTCTCAGCAATGATCCGGAAGCGCTCGAAAGGCTCAAGCGGGAGGTATCCTCTGCCCGCCGGGTCACGCATCCGAATGTCATCCGGATCCACGACATCTCGGAGCTCAACGGTCTGCACTTCATTTCCATGGAGTTTTTTGAAGGTGTGAGCCTGAAAGATTACATCAAGAAAACAGGCATGCTTTCACTGATGCAGGCTCTCAACATTGCTTTACAAATCTGCGATGGATTGGAAGCGGCCCATCGGCAGGGAGTCATCCACAGGGACCTGAAATCGCAGAACGTCATCATTGGATCCACCAATCAGATCAAGATCATCGATTTCGGACTGGCTCGTTCCCTGAATGTGGAGGGGTTGACTGCTACCGGTCTGATCATGGGAACACCCGAATACATGGCTCCGGAGCAGGTAGCCGGCAAGAGTGTCGATGAGCGCGCCGACATTTATTCGCTGGGTATCATTCTGTACGAGATGTTTACCGGCCGAGTTCCTTTCACGGGTGATTCTGCAATCGCGGTTGGTTTCAAGCAGCTGAAAGAAGATCCACCCAAACCCCGCGACATCAATCCACAACTTCCTTCCGAAATAGAAAGTGTAATACTCCAGGCGCTCCAGAAAAATCCGCTTTCCCGATTCCTTTCCGTAGGCGAGCTGAAATCCAGTCTCGAAAAAGCCGCACTGCACCGAGCCCCGTTGGAAGAGCAACCGTTGTCAAAGGGCGAATCCGAACGCCTGAAAATTGCTCAGTAATCCCTGAACCACGCTTGCAGGGGCCGTAGTTTAGAATCTTTGGCGCGGTCAGTAGCTGTAGCGCAGGCCAAAGCGGACCACGCGCGGATTTACAATCTCGGACGGTTCCAGGAACTGGAAGGAACGAAACTGATACGCGCCGGGGGGGAGGGAAGGAGGGGGTTGATCTTGTCGGACAACCCTCCCCACCCCATCCCTTTATAAGGGAGGGGAGGCACACTGTGTCGAGTATGCTGGAACGGCGCGGGAACGTTCTCAAGAATCAGCCGATACTCAAATAAGAGATCGGGGAACCGGTCTCTGGGGGTCGGTTTGACACTTTTGACTGAAACCTGATACACCTTAGTAAGCAAAATGCGCAAACATCGCTTTCATCTCAATATAACCGACCGGTGCAACCTCCGGTGTGTCCACTGTTACTGGGAGGAATTTGGAGCCTTCAAAGATCCGTCAATCCAGGCGATCGATGATATTCTTTTGCGATTTAAAAGCCTTGGGCGCGCCTACAGAGAGAGAGGTCCACACCTCCTGACGATCGGCGGAGGGGAGCCGACGTTAAGAGCCGATCTGGAACAAATCATTCGTCTTGCGGTACGGCGAAGATTCAAGTTGCGTCTCGTAACCAACGCTACTTTAATTGATCCGGAGCGTGCGTTCAGTCTATCGGATGCGGGGTTGAAAATCGCGCAGGTCAGTCTGGATGGAGCTACCGAAGCGACACACGATCAAGTTCGCGGGCGCGGATCCTGGGCCAAAACGATGCGCGGGATCGAGGCGTTGAAGCAGGCGCGAATCTTCACCGTACTGAGTTATGTTTTGTTGCCGGGTATCAATATGGAGGAAGCCCCGCAGCTTCTGGATTTGGTCCGCAAGTTGAACGTGGCAGGCGCAAAGTTTGCGAGACCGGTCCGGCTGGGCCAGGCAGTCTTGAATGAGGTTCGAACGGAAGGGAACTACTGGAGCATCTTTAAGAACATTCTCGATCATGCGCAAGAGATCCGCTATAAACGGCTTCTGCTTTTCTTCGATCCGCTGGCTCATTTGCTTCCCATGGAAGAGTATCAACGGACAAAGGGCCTGTGGGGGCTGGCTACAGATCTGTGCCAGTGCGACAACACAGAATTGATCGAAGTCGATGCTTCTTCGGGCGACATCTATTATTGTAGAATCCGCAAAGTATTGGGAAACATCCGGAAAGACGATCTGACCAAACTGTGGCAATCCCATCCCCTACTAGTTTCGCTCCGGCGCAAAGCTCCGGAAGGCGCTTGCGACGGATGCGGGGCATGGAAAGCCTGTCGCGGCGGATGTCCCGCGGTTACTTACGGCGACACCGGCATCGTGATGATACAGGACAAGGATTGTCATAAGGTTCAGGAGCAAGGCAATCCGGTCGCCGAATTTTCATCTAACGGCTTCTACTCGCATCCAGTTTCTGATTTGCAGAGCTCCGTACGATCGCTCGGCAAGAAGGCGAAGGATCTGATCAACTGGCTTGTCTTGCGCTAAAACGCAAAGCCCAACAGCAGCGCTGAAATCGTCAAAACCGCTGGATTGTCCCATGCTCCAGGGAGCATGAATTCAACGACACCGCAAATCAACGATACTGAGAGCAATCTTGAGAGCAACACCGGTTCGTGGAAAAGAAACCAATCCGAAAGCAGAAGTGTCAAGAATGACGCGAGAACGAACGCAAGCAGGCCCTGCAGACTTTTTCCAGTCCACATGATCCTGCCGGACCCAAAACGCTTTCCTACAAGCGCTGCAGCTGCATCACCGAAGGACATTAGAAGCACGGATTGCGCAACGACATCGATCCGGTGTTTGTTCCAAAAAAAGAGCAGAAGGAACGCGGGAACTACAACGGCAAAGAAAGGGTAGAGTCGAATGAGGTAAACTCCGGCCGGGTTCAAACGAGTCTTGTTCGCTCCCGCATTTGCAGACAGGACTGTGATCGTGGGAATTGCGGCAACAATCCAGTGTTCGATCCAGAAAACAAGGGGAATGATACTGCAACCGACGACTACGTGAAGGAGCTTCCGTGAACCGGTTCGTAACATCAATCTTTGCGTCAAGACGACAAACAGATACCAGGCGAGCACAACAACCAGTTCTTGCCAGAGAGTTGACACGACTCCGATGCTATCATGCGTGTGCTAGAATGGGGCCAGGCAACCTTTTCAAAAAACAGCCGATATAAACTAAGAGCGGCACAAACCACTCAGGAGGGACGCTATGGATATTCGGCGAATTTTCTCAGGTGCGTTTCAGGACATTTTCAGACACGCAGGAAACACAAACAGCACAAAAAACCCAGCAAGCGCAGGGCATCCTGGGAACTCAACAGGATCTTTTGGAACAGGTCACTTCCGGCGCGCCCAACATTGGAACAACGTCGCAAGCTCTCACCTCCGGGCCAACGCGAATCCCGGATGCGGACAAAATGCCGTTTCTCGATCAAGGCACGCAAAATGCCTGCGGAACGACAAGTCTGGCGATGATCATGAGCTATCTGACGGGAAAATCATTCACCACGGCAGATATCGATAGTGTCATCCGCCGGATGAATACCTTTACCTCACCAAACGACATCCTTGAATTTGCGCGCGATAACGGAGTCGCTGCGGAAGGTTACAACAATGGCTCGTTGGAAGAAGTGAAGGCCATGATCGACAAAGGCTTTCCCGTTCAAGCTATGATCCAGGCAGACAGTCAGGGAATGGGGTATAACATCGACGGCCAGCATTACATCGTGATCACGGGCTATGAAACAGATCCGGTGACCGGTGAGGAATTCATCCTCTATCACGACCCGAATCGTGGAGATGATCCTGCTACTGCTGCTGTGGAAGGAGGAGAGGGGAGAATGCCGGCCGCTGAGTTCGAAAGGATGTGGGGCAATGTCGGATTCGGATTTGATAACTACTTCATGGCGTTTGGCCCTGAGGGGGCCGCTTTGCCCCCGGGGCGAAATGACGGTGTCGAAGCCGTTCTTGGTACACTTGATGGAGTTACCAATCTCACAAATGGGCTGGATCGGATTGGGAGTTTTGACAGCGTTGGAAGTGTCGTTCATGGAATCTTTCAGGTTCCCGGTGGGCTTGCTCAGACGATCATTTCCGGAGTCGGGGGCCTTTTTTCACTGGGCGGTCAATGGCTGCATGACAAATTAGAAGGGATTCCGGTTCTGGAGAATCTTTTGCAGCCCCTTGCCGGCCTGGTGGACACTGCAGGCGCAGTGCTGGGCGATCTGGGAAACGGTGTTGGCGAAGCGCTCGATAGTTGGGGTGGCGCGTTTGAAAGTTTGTTTGACGGGAATTTTGGCGATTTTGCATCCGGGATTGGCGAAGGGTTCGCCGACGTTGCAACCGGAGTGGTAGATGCAGTAGGGGACGTCGTCAGTGGAATCGGAGATGCGGTTGGCGACTTTTTCAGCGGCTGGTAAACGCGCATTCCGGCATCTCACGGCAACACTTCTAGTCGTTCTTGTCGCGGCGCAACTCGAAGCGGCTGCTTCAGCATCCGTCTTTGCGGTATCGGGCAGAATCTACGACGCTGTGACTCTGCAGCCGCTTGCGGGCGTGCAGGTGCGCTGGAAGAATGCCGCGGTGATTTCGGATGAGTCGGGATTCTACTTAATTCGATTGGCGCCCGGGACCCGGGAAATTTCCTATCAGCTTCAAGGTAGACCCGCCGTACGAAAAATTGCCGGCGCGCAGAATTCGGAAAACATCCGGCTAGATGTCCTGCTTTCTTCCAAATTGGGCTCTGTCCATTCAAATCACATCGTGCTTCAGCATCCCTTCCTGACTCGAAAACTGCAGAGTGACTTCCCGGAGGAATCGAATATTACCATCGCCGATGAACTGGGAAACGACCAGCGTCTTCTTCAGACGAAGACAATCGCGCAATGTCCGGTTTGGGCCGACAATCAAAATATCGTATTTGGAGTGGACGGAGTTGTACACAAAAAAGATCTGCAAAGCCTGGGAGTCTTTCGTCGGGACATTCTTACGGGCAAGCAAACCCCGGTTGCAACCGGCGCCGGAATTCGATCTGTCGATGTTTCCAAAGGTTCGGTTGTGGCGGCGAGTTACCGGCAACTTTATGTTGTGGAATCGACCCGGCTAAAAAAAATCTTTGATGCAGTCAAAGGATCGATTCTGTCGGTAGCCTGGGGACCGGACAATAGAATCTTTTTCACAATCAACGATGAGATTCCGGTCGACGCTACTCATTCCAACACGAAATCACGCATCGCTTCGATCAATCCGGACGGCACGAACCTGGACAGCGAGTGGGTTGCCGAAAAAACGTACTCCTATCGCTATCCGGAGACTTCTGAAAACGGATTCTTCTTTTCCCGATTCTCTCTGGATGGTCGGGAGCAATCGTTGTGGAAAATGAATACAAGCGCCGTAGACTCAACGATGGTTCTAGATCAGGCGCTTCGCCTGGTTGGTTTCACGGCACAACACACAAGAGTTTACTACCTCTACAAGAACGATCTGCACCTGAAGGATTTCAAATCAGGCCTGGACCTCATCCTGATCCACTCCGTTTTGCATGCCGATATCTTGTAGAGATGGTAGGGGCGGGGCTTGTCCCCGCCCGCTTCGACGAGACGCAAATTCTGAGCGGGCGACCACAAGGGTCGCCCCTACAGATTATCAACAGTCTCGGCCTCTGGCCAATGAGAGTGGGAATGATGAGTAGACAAAGGAACAATCTATTTTTTTTGGTGATTCTTTCGTTCATTGGAGTATGTCCAGCTGCAAATCAAGAACCCCCGCCGCTGAATGGATTTGCCCCTGAGTCTGCGCAACGGCAATGGAATCTGGAAAAGCAACTGACCGCAATTCTGAGACCGGAGAATGCAGAAAAGCATCTGAGATGGCTCACAAGCCGGCCGCATCGCACCGGTACCGATGGCGCTCGCATCACGGCGGAATATATAAAGGAGCAGTTGACCGGCTACGGATTGCCCGCCGAGATCCAAACGTATCAAGCTTATCTTCCCGCGCCGGTGTCCGTCTCCGTTGAGCTCGTAGTTCCGCGTCCGTGAAGCGATACCAACGACGGAAGATCGAGTCGAAGGAGACGAGTTCACAGATCACGTTGCGGAACATCCAGGTTGGGATGGTTATTCACCAAGCGGCGAAGCAATTGGTGATGTCGTTTATGCAGCTCATGGTTCAGAAGAAGATCTGAAAGAGATTCAGGCGGCCGGGATCGATCTGACAGGCAAAATACTTCTGCTGCGTTATTTCGGGACAGGTGAAGGAACGAAGATTCGAAACGCCGAACGCTGCGGCGCGGTAGGCGTAGTTCTCTATTCTGATCCGCAGGAAGATGGCTATCGATATGGCGATGTTTACCCGAACGGCGACTGGCGTCCGCCGGGCGCCATCATGCGACGATCGATTCTTGGACTTCCGTATGAGGGCGATCCGCTCTCTCCCGGTTTTGCCTCGATTGAAAATGCGAAACGATTGCGACCTGAAGAGGTTGCGTTCCCTAAAATTCCGATTCTTCCGATTTCCTACCGCAGCGCGGAACGGATTCTGAGATTGCTGGGCGGACCGGTAGCGCCACATCACATGCAAGGAGATCTTCCGTTGCCATACAAGCTCGGTCCCGGTCCGGCAAAACTGCATATCAAAACTGAGATGGACAATCGGGATCGTCCGATTTTGAATGTCATCAGCCGGATCGAAGGTGAAGCGGAACCGGATCAATGGATCATTGTCGGCAACCATCATGATGCCTGGATCTATGGAGCAGGTGATCCTTCCAGCGGAACTGCATCGTTGCTTGAGCTCGCTCGCGGAATCGGGGAGCTCTTGAAGGAGGGTTCCCGGCCCAGGCGTACTCTCATCCTTGCATTCTGGGATGCTGAAGAGATGATCCTTGGCGGCAGCACGGAATGGGTGGAGCATCATCGGGATGAATTGCTGCAAAAGGCGGTTGCATGCATCAATATGGACTCGTCCGTATTCAACACGGACCGGCCGCTCAGCGTGACCGCGCACCCGCTTCTACATTCGCTCTTTCGTGAGGTTACGCAAAACATCAAAGATCCAAAGACAGGAAAGACGATGTATGAAGCGTGGCGCGATCTGCAGAATCGATACAGAACAACTCCAAGCGTCGATGGATGGGGTGAATTTTTCGATCCGGATCAGGTTTTGAAGGAACCCTGGATTTTTGAATCGCCATCCGATGACGCCGCTCCATTCTTCTATTTGCTTGCGCTGCCTTCTTCGGACATGTATTACGGAGCCGATTATGGAATGTACCATTCAATTTATGAAAACTTTCATTGGATGAAGACGGTTGTCGATCCAACTTTCGAATACCATATTGCGATGGCTCTGTTGCAGGGTTTTGTGTCTCTCCGCCTGGCAAACGCGGACGCAATCCCACTGGATTATGCTGGCGAAGCCGGATACTGGAGAATCGCGTATAACAATCTTCAGGAACAGGCGAAACGAGAGGGCAAATCCATTCCGATGTTTCAGCAGGCTATGAAGTTGATCGATCAGTGGGAAAAAGAAGCAAAAGCTTTTGAACACGATAGCAATCGAATGCTTCATCAAAGCCGCATTCGCAGCGTGCGATGGACGGAGCTCAACCGGAAGATCTACTTAGCCTCCCGTGATTTTTATCGCCCCTCCGGCTTCGTGGGCAATGAGCTGGAGCACAATTTGTGGTCCGGATCGGATGGAATCCTGCCTGGTCTTGCGGGCGCGCTGAGCAAAAAAGATCCAAAGCTCCTGCAAAGTGAGGCGAATCTGTATATTCAAGCGCTTCGAAAAAGAGTCAACACTTTGCGCTCGCTTCGCGGCACTTCCAGGAGATCGAGCTGAGTCCTATGGGCAGCGGGATACTTTATTTGCAAGTAGCAACGAGTAATTTTCACGGTTTGAAGAAGCAGGGGGATCGAGCGATAGCACAGTTGGAGCCCGACCAGTTGTTTGTGAAATTGGAGCCGGAAGGAAATAACATTGCCATCCTGATTCAACATCTAAGTGGCAACATGCGGTCCCGTTGGACCGAGTTTCTAACCATGGATGGTGAAAAGCCGGATCGGAATCGAGATCAGGAATTCGAAGACATTGTGAAAACGAAGGAAGAGCTGATGAAGCGATGGGAGGACGGTTGGAATTGCGTGTTTCAAGCCATGAGTTGCTTGAACGAAGAGGACCTGGAGAAAACAGTATTCATCCGTTCCGAGCCGCACACGGTGATCAAGGCAATCCAGCGCCAGATCACGCACTATGCGATGCATGTCGGGGAGATTTTGATGATCGCCCGAACCTTGAAAGGCGCCGATTGGCAAAGCCTCTCCATCCCGAAAGGCAAATCAAGCGAATTTCGACCGCCCGGCTATTGAAATCTGAAAAAAGTATTGCGAGTGAGTAATTCAGCGGGGAAATTCCTTTTTTTTCTCTTCCAGAATGGTCTCGAGCTCAGTGGATTCCAGCATTCAGACTGCGGAATCCCTTTTGAATTAGGGAACGCTCGCGTCGCGATCCGCCAGCCGTTGTGCGAACAGAGTGCTGATTTTTCGATGCATCTCTTGGGCCACTATGTTTCTGCCTGCGGGAGCCGTGTGCATTGCATCTGCGAAGATTTTCTGCCGCAGCCCTTCATAGATGCGGGTTGAATCAACCCATTTCAATCCGGTAGCATTTGAAGCTTTTTCCAGCTTTGTCAGGATCCGCGCGCGTATATCACGCGCATAATTGCCCTGCTCAGTTTGCCCAGGATTCTGGAGATAATATTTCTCCTTTTCATGCAGTGGCTGCTTGTAATAGATCATGGGTTGAAGAAATACGATGAAATCTGCTCCAAACGCATTTGAAACTTTCGCAGCCTTGACGAGGTTTGAGACATAAGTATTGGCGATCTTTTCACGCCATGGATCCGATTTCCATCCGTTTTGCCGCCGGGTCCGGTTCAAATGAAAGAAATTTTCCATGAAATAATCATGCAGAAAATAACGAAAGAGGTTGCTGCCGAAAGCAGTGAGTAAGTATAAGGGATAGGATTGGACAGGTTTCTCGAACAATGGGTTGTTTTCAACAACTAAAAAATCAAATGGATAACCCGGCCTTGGATCGCTTTCCCACGGCGAAATTATGTCGTTGGCGCCGTTAAACATCATCACCAGATCGGGCTTCAGATCGGCTAGCTCGTATAGAATTCGCGCCAGTTCCATCCCTGAAACGGACGACAATACTCCACAGTTGTAGACTTTTACGTTGGGCTTTCCGGAGTTCTTGAACTCGAGCTCCAGCAGAGCTGAAATCGTAGGGTTTCCCAGGAGCACCGTAGATCCTCCCAGTAGAAAAATCCGAAACTCGTCAGGATGTTTTGGCATTGTTGCCATCGGCCCGCGATAACCATATGTGTTGAACGCGTTTGGACCTGGAAGCGCGGAAAACATCACATACGGTTTCGGATGCCTCATCTCATCCGTTGTGGGGAATGATTGCTCAATCTGGGAGCGTGTTGTTAGGAAATGCCGGCTAACCAATTCGAGCGTCACAAAAGTGATCGTGACGGACAGGATTGTGAGGAAGATTCGTCCAAGAAATATTTCAATCCGATGCTCTTTCACTTTTCCGACTCCTTGTTGTTGTTTCAACGCTTCCGGATCAATCCCCCAAATTGTAACGTAACGTCCGGGGATGGTAGTTTTTCCAATCAAACCAGAAGTCTTTCAGATACACGATCTGTTTTAGTTGTTGGCCGTGCATGGGACCATTGACCGCGGTTCCTGAAAAACTCCATTCACTGCCCGTTTCAGAATCGAGCAGTTTGGAAGGTGTCGAAGTTGTCACAAAGAATTCGAGAGTATGCTCGTTCACTCTTCGGTCAAACACACGCACTGATTTCCGGTCATCCGCCAGGAGAATCAGAATCGGTACACTTCCAATTTGATCTATCAACAAAGAGTGTTTTTGCAGAACCGAAAACGGATACGCTTTCGAATTTCCACCCAGAACGATTCCTATAACAAGTTTGCGAGGCGGCCAATCCATTGTATGCAAAACAACCGGAAGTTTGTTAATCTCCTCTTCCCAGTTGGGAGGATCATACTCGATTCCTTGTTTGGGTTGCAGCACGCGGCTTGCGGGCGCTTCCTTCTTCCAAAGACCAAACGATACCTCATCGTACGATACCGGCTTCAACCGCGCGCCTTTCAATGGACCAAGGATCGCCTTGCCGCTTACCTGCTGCCACCAGGTACCTGTTTGCTCGTCCCGCATAATGAAATTCTGATTATTGATACCGTTCAAATGAAACCGGAGCACACGATCCTGCACCGCAGCTTCCCACACCAGACCGGTGTGACAGAGCGTTCAATAGGTTGCAACGATCGGAACGCCTCCCACAACGTCTTGAACAAGATGATGATATGCAAGGAAGCGCACCGGATAGGCGGCCGCTTCTCCATTGATTCGGACTCCCAGAACCATATCCGTTTCAGCGATGAAATCGACCTGACCGGCATGGATATAAGAAGCATCCGGTAATGGATGGAACATCCACTCAAAGTGATTCTGCCTTGCAAACCAGAATGAAACACACTGCGGAAGAATCAACAAAACCAATGCCGCGCGTTGCCACCATCGTTTCGACCCCCTCCACAGATATGCGCAAAGGAAAATGGAAAGGATGACTCCGGCCAGGGTAAACCCTCGTGATACCCAACGCAACGCGTAGGACCACTGGAGTCCAGACTGCGACTGGGATTTGAACGGATGAATGATCCAAACGGGGACAGCTACTACTGCAATCGTAAGGAATGCGGTAATCAGCAGTAGAAGCCACAGAAGCTTGCGATTCCTCATTGGGTCCATTGTATCGTTAGAGTTTAGAAATCCCCAAAGTGATAAAATCGAGGAGGAGGGGTGTTACATGAAACAGCTCGTTTTGATCTTCGCGTTCCTCAGATTTTTCACTTGTTTTTGTTTTGCCGAAATGCCCGTTCATACCTATTCGATCGTGGGCCGGGATCCTGAGACCGGTGAGATGGGTGTGGCAGTTCAGTCTCATTATTTTACGGTCGGTCCGGTAGTGCCGTGGGCGGAGGCAGGTGTGGGAGTTGTTGCAACACAGTCGCTGGTAGATGTCTCTTACGGGCCGCTGGGATTGGAGCTGATGCGGGAAGGGAAAACCGCACAGGATGCTTTGCAGGCACTGCTTTCCATTGACAAGGGAAAGGACGGTCGTCAGGTGGCGATGATTGATGCGAAAGGAAATGTGGCGGTTCACACGGGACCAAAATCGATTACGGCCGCGGGTCATCAATCCGGGACAAATTTTTCCGCGCAGGCAAATTTGATGGCAAACGCGAATGTATGGCCCGCCATGGCAAAAGCGTTTGAAAATACGAAGGGGCAATTGGCTGATCGCTTACTTGCCGCGCTGGATGCCGCGCAGGAAGCCGGTGGCGACATTCGTGGCCAGCAATCCGCAGCGATGATCGTTGTCAGTGGTAAAAAGACAGGCAATTTCTTTACGGATCGTCCGATCGATCTTCGCGTTGACGATAACCCTCATCCACTTCAGGAGCTGCGCAGGCTCCTGAATATCTCAAAGGCTTACCGCCATCTTTCCAACTCGGATGATTTTATCCAGAAGAAAGACCTAGCGTCAGCGAAAAAAGAATATGACGCAGCCATCGCTCTGTATCCGGATAATGATGAGCTGCCGTTCTGGTATGCGCTTGGAATCTATCAGGCAGGGAATCAGAAGGACGCTCTGGAAATATTTCGGAAATTGTTCGCTAAAGATCGCGTCTGGTATGAGTTGATCGATCGTCTTCCTGCATCTGAACTGTTGCCGGCATCGGAGGTTCCGAAAATCAAAGCCGTAGGACCGGCCAAGTAAAGGTTTTGTAGCGCCGGCGCCCACGCCGGCGAAACTCTCATGTTCAGGATTCTTTTGGCAGCCTTGCTTCTGTTTAGTGTGCTGCTTCCTCTTCACCCGGCCAACGAACCGCTCTCTATCTTCACCGACATCACGCAACAGAGCGAACTCAATTTTGTTCATGATCCCCACATAGGCGGAAAATATTTTTTTCCGGAAGTGATGGGCGCCGGCTGCGCGTTTTTGGATTTTGATCATGACGGCGACCTCGATATCTATCTAGTGAATGGCTCAACAGGCCGCCTCTTTCGGCAGGACAGCGATGGAGCTTTTGTCGATGTTACCGCCTCTTCCGGGCTTGGAGATCTGGACTACGGAATGGGCGTTGCTGCCGGGGACGTCGACAATGATGGCGACACCGATCTTTTCGTAACTAACTATGGTTCCGATCAACTTTATCGAAACAATGGTGATGGAACGTTCAGCAGAATCACCGAGTCATCCGGCATCAAAACAAACGGTTGGAGCACATCTGCGGTTTTTCTTGATTATGATCGGGACGGATTTCTGGATCTTTATGTAGCGCGGTATGTCAAACTGAATCCAGCTGTGGTGTGCACGGATCGAGCCGGTCGCAAGGATTATTGCGGTCCTGAAGGTTATGATGCGGAGCCGGATCTCCTGTTTCACAACAACGGAAACGGCACTTTCACGGATGTTTCCAAACAGTCCGGAATCACACGGTTTCCGCGCAAGGGCCTTGGCGTTGTGAGCGCCGATTTTGATGACGATGGTTATCAAGATATTTATGTAGCAAACGATCGTGAACCGAACCAACTGTGGATCAACAAGCGCAACGGAACTTTTCAGGATTCCGGTCTGGCTATGGGAGTTGCGGTGAACGCAATGGGTCAATCCGAAGCCAGCATGGGCGTGGCGGTTGGTGATGCGGATCAGGACAGCAGGCTGGATCTGTTTGTATCGAATCTTCGTGATGAAACAAACACGTTCTATCGAAACAGGGGAGAATTGGGATTTCAAGATGATAGTTTGCCTTCCGGTCTTGGACCTCCGAGTTTGGCGTTTACAGGCTTTGGAACCGGCTTCTTTGACTTCAACAATGATGGAAACCTGGATGTTGCTGTTGTAAATGGACGCGTTACGCGCGGAGCATCGTTGGTTCGTAACAATCCTCCCCTTTACTGGGATTCTTATGCGGAACCGGACTTGCTGTTTGAAAATACTGCTGATGGGCATTTTAGAAACGTCGGCAACCAGGCAGGCTCCTTCACTTCATCCATAGAAAACAGCCGGGGTCTCGCATTTGGCGATGTAGATAATGACGGTGACATCGATTTGCTGGTGAGCAATTGCGGTGGACCCGCGCGTCTGTACCGCAATGATTTTTTGCCGAAAGGACACTGGCTCCTGATTCGCGCAGTTGATCCGGCTTTGAAGCGGGACGCGTTTGGCGCAAAGATTACCGTGGTTGCGGGGGAAAAGAATCTGACGCGATGGGTGAATCCCGGATATAGCTACTTGAGCTCCAGCGATCCACGCGCGCATTTTGGACTCGGCGCAGCAACTGCGGTAGATCAGATCGTTGTGGAATGGCCTGATGGAACGACTGAAACTTTTCCGGGAATCAAGGCGGATCAGATCTTGACGATCCGGAAGGGAACAGGCAAATGATCTTGCACGGTCTGGCCGTGATTTTGCTGCTGCAGTCCGGGCTTTTGCCTGATCTTACAGGTGTCGAGCCGCAGGTTGCAAAAAAAATTCAAGCCCTGGAACAAGATGTCGAAAAAAAACCGCAATCAGCCCAGGCCTGGGGAAAACTTGCGATGAATCTTCATGCGCATGATTTCCAGCAAGAGTCCGTTGCGTGCTATCAAAAAGCAGCTACTCTGAATCCACAAGAGTTTCGCTGGACCTACTTCGCCGCAATTGCGTTGCAGGAAATCGGATCTACCGAGGCCATCGTTATGTTCGAAAAAAGCATCGAACAAAAGCCCGGATATGCCCCGCTCCATCTGCGTTATGCACAAGCTCTATTTGCAGCGGGACGGGTGGAAGACGCCTCCACGGAATTTGAGCGAGCCTTCCAACTGGATGGAAAATCCGCAGAATCGCTTCTGGGTCTGGCTCGAATCGCCTTTGCGTCCGGAAGACTCGAAGAGAGTACATCTAAGTTATTAAAATCAATTGAACTAAATCCCGATCTTGGCGAAGCGCACGGACTATTATCGGAGGTTTACCGGATTCAAAACCGGCCTCACGAAGCGGAAAGAGAATTGATCCTGTCCCAGGAACTGCCGAGAAAAAGTGCCGCCTCCTGATCCGGAGCTGAATGACTTTCTGCTGGAAGGAGTCTCTTCCTACTGGTACGAGCTGCGTGGACGGGTCTTGCTCCAGAAAGGGGACTATGAGGGCGCGATTCAGCAGTTGCGCCAGGGTGTGAAGGCCTCTCCGGAGCCCCGTTTCTACGATACGATCGGAATTGCATATCAATATCAGAAGAAATATCGTGAAGCGGTAGAACAACATCGCGCCGCTCTTGCGTTAGATCCCGAATCGGCCGGCACAATGAATAATCTTGCGGCCGCGCTTGTAGAATCAGGCAAAGTTCCAGAAGCGATCTCTTATTTACAAAAAGCGATAGAGGCGGAACCGGAATTCGCGTATTCTTACATGCATCTGGCCAGGATCGAATTGCGAAACGGAAATGGGACCGAAGCGCTTCTTGCACTCCGGCAAGGTCATCATGCTTTACCTGACGATCCACAGCTTGCTTTGCGTCTGGCCTGGTTTGTTGCGACAACCCGTGATGAGCAACTTCGAAACGGTTCCGAAGCAGTGAAGCTGGCTTCCGCCGAATGTGCAAAGGAAGGCTATCAGGATGCGGAAAGCCTGGATATACTTGCGGCCGCATATGCCTGCGCGGGAGATTTTGATCGCGCTATCCAAACAGGCAAAAGAGCGGAGCAGCTTTCAATGAGTGGTGATCGTAAAAAACGGATTCAATCGCATCTGGCGCTCTACCTGAAGAAGCAAGCCATCTATGAATAAACGGTTTTGGATCCTGTTGTTGCTAGTGTGCGCGTGTAAAAAGGCACCGGTCGATGATTCTGAAAGAATCAGGCAGCTGCTGAGTTATCAGAATCTTGGATTGGCCTATCTGGAAGAGAATCAAGTTCAGGAAGCCAGAAACGAATACAACAAGATCATTCAGCTGGCTCCGGAAGAAGCGCTGGGCTACGCAAACGTCGCAATCGCTGAGCTTCGGCTTGGAAACTATGCCGAAGCGGAGAACCGCGCAAAACAGGCAATACAAAGATCAAAGGATCCGGATGTCTCCTTGATCCGTGTGGAAATTCATGATCGCACAGGGAACGTGAATCAGGCAATTGAAGAAGCGGAATCTACTCTCCAAGAAAATCCGCAACACGTGCGGTTGCACTATAAGACGGCTCAACTTTACGCGAGATCCGGCAACTGGAAAAAACAGGAACCTCGTCTCAAACGTGTTGTGGAACTAATGCCGGGCAATCTCGCGGCGCATCTGGAATGGATCCAGGCATTGGTCCGCAATGACGAAAGGATTGATGCAGTTGCTCAGTTGGAGGAAATTCGCAAGCAGATTCCGGAGCTCACGCCCGAAATCGCAAATTATTTTGAAACAGCGCTGGATTCTCTAAAAGCAGGAAATACAGAGTCATCCCTTCCCCTGGTCATTGCTCTCACAAACCTGTTGAAACCCACTCCGCTCTATCAGAGCTCAATCATTGATCTGGTCGGGCCCGGTGGGGCGATGATCGGCTTTCCGATTCTTCACTATTCGCCTGCAATCCTTGCCAAACTAAGAAGTGAGCAGATCAGACTCGCCTCCATCCGTTTTGTAGAAAGTACTTCTGCCGCATCGCTCAATCAGATTCAAAACGTTGCAAGCATTGTCGCCGGAGATTTTGATGCGGACGGCCGCGTAGATCTGTTTGTCGCGGGGCCGGGCTTGTTGTTCAAGAATCTCGGAACGAAATTTGTCGATGTCACTCGTCAGGCCGGGTTGCAAAGCGCGGGGGCAAGCATTTCAGCCCATTTCGGTGATTTTGACAATGACGGCAAGCTGGATCTTTACGTTGTTCGCGAGACCAAACATAGCCTTTACCGAAACATTGGAAATGGAAAGTTTTCGGACGTCACCAAAGACGCTCACATTTCAGATGAGGACGCGGCGCGCGCGCTGTTTGTAGAACTGGATCAAGACGGAGATCTGGATCTGCTGTTGCTGAAGCCTTCCGGAAATCGCGCATACCGGAACAACGGTGACGGCACATTCACAGAGTTTTCCGATCAACTGGGGATTGCAGGATCGACAGGAAAAAAAGCCGTGTTCGGCGACTTTGATGAAGATGGAGATCTCGATCTTTTTGTCAGTGGAGATCGCAGTTTTCTCTTTACGAACTTGAGGCAGGGGCACTTTCAGGATGTTATCAGTAACTTAGGCATTCGATCCGCAGGAGGTTCCGGCGCCGTAGTAGCAGTAGACGCCAATCAGGATGGCTATTTGGATCTATGGATTGGCGGGCAGCTCTTTGTAAACAAGAAAGATGGAACTTTCTATCCTAAGAAAATTCTTCAGGTAGCTGCGGTCGACGTTGCGTGTCCGGATTTCGACAATGACGGGATTCGCGACTTTGTATTCGCAGGAACGAATCAGGCGCAATTATTTAGAGGCCAGGGAAACGGCGGCTACAAAGATGTGTCTCACTTGCTTCCTTCGGTCTCCTCCCGAACGCTGACTGTGACGGACTACGATTCGGATGGCGACGAAGACTTGCTTGTAACGGGAACAGACGGCAGAATTCACCTGCTGCGGAACGACGGTGGAAATGCGAACTACTGGCTGAACGTGCAGCCAGTCGGTCTTGGACCGGGAAGCGGCAAGAATAATCGAAACAGTATCGGCGCAAAGGTGGAAGTTAAGACCGGCGATCAATATCAGATGGCGGTTGTTACTGAGCCTGTGGTGCACTTTGGATTGGGGGACCGCAAGCAAGCGGATGTGATACGGATTGTGTGGACAAACGGCGTTCCTCAGAATCATGTGTTGCCGGGGAGCAATCAGACAATTGTGGAGAAGCAGGTTCTGAAAGGATCGTGCGCTTTTCTCTATGCATGGAATGGAAAGGAATATGATTTTGTCACTGATATTCTGTGGAAGAGCGCGCTGGGAATGCCTCTGGGAATCATGGCGGGCGAAATGAAGTACGGATTTCCCAACTCCACTCAAGAATTTCTCAAGATTCCAGGTGCCGCAATTCAGGAACGAGACGGCAAGTATTTTATCCAGATCACGGAAGAGCTTTGGGAGACCGCGTTTCTGGATCAAAATCGTCTGATCGTTCTGGATCATCCGAATACCGTAGAAGTCTATGTGGATGAAAAATTCGTAATTCCGCCCTATCCTGACCTGCGGATCTACCCTGTTTTCCAAAAACTTTATCCGGTTGCGGCGAGGGATGAAAAGGGAAGGAACATGCTTCCGTTGATTCGTGAGAAGGATGATCAGTACGTCTCCGGTTTTTCCCCTGATCAATATCAGGGTATCGCCCGGATGCACGATTTGATCTTGGATCTCGGAAAGCAGTCCCGCGAAAGCGATATCGTCCTGTTTATGAATTGCTGGCTGTTTCCCACCGATGCAAGCATCAATGTAGCAATTTCACAATCCGAACGGACTCCGAAAGTAATCAGGCCTTATCTGCAAGTTCTTGATTCACATGGGGACTGGCAGACTGTCATTCCGGAGTTGGGCTTTCCGCAGGGTAAGAACAAAATGATGATTGCCGATCTGAAGGGTAAGTTCCTGACGGAGAACTACAAGATTCGAATTCGAACCAATATGGAGATCTCCTGGGATCAAATCTTCTTTACAAAAAATGAGCCATCCGCTCCATACACAATGACTCCTCTCAAGCCGGTCGTTGCCGATCTGCATTACCGTGGTTTCTCAGAGGTGTTTCGCAAAGGCCTGGATGGTCCGCACTGGTTTGACTACAGTCACGTCAGCGCGGAACCGAAATGGCGTGATCTTGTCGGGTATTACACGCGATACGGCGATGTCAAACCGCTGCTCTTGGAGCCGGATGATCAATATGTGATCATCAATTCGGGTGACGAATTGAGTATTCAATATGATGCGTCACAAGTTCCGGCGTTGAAACACGGATGGACCCGCGATTTTCTGATTTACAGTGACGGCTGGATGAAAGACGGGGATCTGAACACGGTGGAAGGAAAGACGGTAGCGCCTCTTCCGTTTCACGCAATGACTGTTTATCCGTATGGCCCGGACGAATCATTTCCGAATGATGCAGTGCACCAGGAATATTTGCGGAATTACAATACCAGGAAAGTGACCAGTGAAAAATTTAGGATGGAAATGGAGCGCGGGCGTCCCGCCCGCCAGAGATGAAAGTGAAGAAAGTTTGTCCAGCGGGCGGGACGCCCGCGCTCCAACTGGCGCTCTTGTTGATTCTTATAGGCTGCACAAATCCAACACCAAAGACCCAACCCGGATTTTTCACAGATATCACGCAACAGAGCAAGTTGAGTTTTCAGCATGATGCCGGCGTTGATGGAAGCTACTATATGCCTGAAAGTTTAGGGTCGGGCGCCGCTTTCTTCGATTACAACAATGATGGGTTGTCAGACATTTATCTTGTAAACGCAGGTCCTCACAACAAGCCGAATGGCGTTATCAAGGATCGACTTTTCCTGCAGCAGAAAGACGGAACGTTTACGGATGTGACCGAGAAAGCCGGACTCGGCGATCCAGGCTACGGACTTGGAGTCGCGGCCGGCGATATCGACAACGACGGTGATCTGGACCTGTATGTAACGAATTTCGGACACGACAAGCTTTTCAAGAACAACGGCAATGGAACTTTTGCAGAGATCACAAATCAAGGGGGAATCACAAATACCGGCTGGAGTTCCTCGGTGATTTTTCTGGACTACGATCTGGATGGATTTCTGGACATCTATGTCGCGAAATATCTGGAGTACAATCCGGCAGTTCATTGCACCGACAAAGCCGGCCGCCCTGAGTATTGCGGTCCTAAAGGTTTTGCAGGCCTTCCCGACGTTCTTTATCACAACGATCGTAACGGCTCCTTCACAGATGTTTCCGTTGCTTCTGGAATCGCTTCCTCCGCGCTGAAAGGGCTTGGCGTTGTAAGCGCAGATTTTAGCGGCGATTCATATCCTGATATTTATGTTGCCAATGATGGTGAACCAAATCATCTGTGGATCAATCAAAGGGACGGCACATTTCACGATGAAGCGATGGAACGTGGCGCTGCTGTAAATGCGCTTGGTCAGCCGGAAGCGAGTATGGGTGTTGCGACCGGGGACATGGATGGCGATGGCGACCTGGATCTCTTTATGACTCATCTGCGTGAAGAGAAGAACACACTCTACAGGAATCTTGGAGCCGTCGGCTTTCAGGATGATTCCTGGGAGGCTGGATTGGCCGGCCCCAGTATCCCGTTTACCGGCTTTGGCACAGGGTTCTTTGATTTTGACAATGACGGTGATCTCGACATTGCGGTTGCAAACGGACGCATCGCGCGCGGTCCTTTGCTGATTCACAACGAATCGGCGAGCTACTGGGATCCATATGCTGAGTCGAATTTTCTCTTTCAAAATGACGGCGCCGGTCACTTTCAAAATGTCTCACAACGCGCAGGCGCATTTTGGTCGGCCGTGGAGAACAGCCGTAGTCTGGCATTCGCGGATATCGACAATGATGGGGACATCGATTTGCTGGTCAACAATTGCGGCGGACCGGCACGTTTGTATCGCAACGAAACGAATGATAAAGCGCATTGGCTGCTGATCCGCGCCCTCGACCCGGTTCTCAAGCGCGATGCCATCGGAGCTACAATTACAGCCGAAGTGGCCGGAAAGAAAATCGTCCGACTCGTTGCTCCCGGATACAGTTACCTTTGCGGCAATGATCCTCGCGCGCATTTCGGTTTAGGCCGTGCAACCAGCGTGGATCAAATCCGGGTCCAATGGCCAGGCGGCAAAGTCGAAACATTTGCCGGCGCAAGGGCGGATCAAATTCTCGTTTTAAACAAGGGTCATGGCAAGTAAATGGAATTCCGGCATAGCACTGCTTGCCGTGATTCTCGCGCTCTTCTACTTCGGCGATCGTCGAACTTCTAATAGTGTAGTAGAAAATCGAAGTTCCGCACCGGCGGTCCGGCTGGATGGAATGGAGCCGCAGGTTGCAGAAAAGATCCGGCGTTTGCAGGGGGAAGCGGACGAAAATCCGAAATCAGCAGCGGCCTGGGGCAAGCTTGGAATGACCCTGGATGTGCATGGCTTGAAGGAAGAATCCATCCCCTGTTATCGGAAGGCGGCGAACCTGGATCCCAAAGAGTTTCGCTGGCCCTATTATTGCTCGATTGCACTGGAAGATATCGGATCACCGGAAGCATTCAATTGGTTTCAACAAGCAGAGACCTTGAACCCGGGTTATGTTCCCCAGCAAATCCGTCATGCAAGAGCTCTGTTTGATGCTGGAAAATTGGATGAATCGGAGCGGCATTTCCGTTTGGCCCTTCAACGGGATGCGAATTCGGCGGACGCTTATGTCGGGTTGGCGCAGATTGCCATGTCCCGAGGTTCGATTCAGTCGGCTGGAGACTTTGCTGAAACAGCAACCAGGTTGAATCCCAGTCAGGCCGAGGCGTACAGTCTTCTCGCGATCATCTACCGTCGCTTGCATGATCCGTCGAACGCTACGCGGGCGCTTGCAAGGATCCGGGAATTGCCGGAAAAGACCGCGTTGATCGATCCCATTTATGCGGCGCTTGTATCAGAAGGCGAAAGCTCATTCTGGTATCGCACTCGCGGACGCACTTATATGGATGCAGGTTTATATCTGTTGGCTTTACGCGAATTTCAAACTGCGTTACGACTCCGTGAAGATGCGGATGCTTGCGATAATCTCGGCGCAGCGTTGCAGGGTCTGGGACGATGGGAAGAAGCACTCGTGTATCACAAGCGGTCGATCGCGATGAATCCAGGATACCTGAATTACTACAATCTCGGAATTGCCTACGGGAAAATGGGACGCTACCCGGAAGCGATCGAGGCTTTTCAAAATTCGGTTCACTGGAAACCGGACTTTGCTGAAGCCTATTACAACCTTGGTGTTGCTTATTTCAAACTTTCACGGTGGCCGGAAGCGATTGAAAATTTGAAGCTGGCGATTCAGAAAGATCCGCAACACACAAGGGCTCAGCAAGCATTAGCATTGGCAGAACAAGAAAAATAGTAGGGGCGACCCTTGTGGTCGCCCGCCCTGGAAAATGGCCATTTCTTGAGGGCGCCCACAAGGGTCGCCCCTACTACATTTCCTTAACTGTTAGGATTTGATCGGCCTTTACATTTGTCAGTTTCTGGATGGTGCCGCTGGGCCAGTAGACTTCTACGAGCTTTACCATCTGCTGATTGCCCAAACCGAAGGTGAGAGGCATCTGGCTTTGCGAACAATAACTGGAGCTGCCTTTTACAGCCTGCCATTGCGTGCTTCCATCCTGCAGATGGATGACAACCTTTGCTCCGATTCCGTCCCGATTGCTTTTTGTGCCGATCATCTTCAACGTGAGGGAATGATTCTTCTGAAGGTTTTCATTTCTGAATAGTGATGCAGGTCCGCCATTTATGGACAGCAGGACATCCAGGTCCCCGTCGTTATCGATATCTCCAAACGCTGCCCCCCGTGCTACGACAGGCCGCGACAGATCCGGACCTACTTTGCGAGTCACTTCTTCGAATTTTTTTGCGCCAAGGTTGCGGAACAGGTGCGGCGGTTCCGCGTAGGTAATCTGCTGTTGGACCCGATTGATATCATCATGAACATGACCGTTGGCCGTGAAGATATCCGTATGGCCGTCCAGATCGAAATCAAAAAAAAACGCGCCAAAAGTCAGAGTCAAAAGACTTGCCTGACCCACCATTGTGGCGGGAGCTTCATCAATAAAGAGTCCGGAGCCTTCATTGTGATAAAGACCGATCATCTCATTTGAAAAGTTGCCTACTAATAAGGAAGGGTAACCGGAACCGTCATAGTCAGTGGCATCTACACCCATCCCGGCTCGCGCGACACCAGCTTCGCTAAAGGCTACACCGGCGACCACACCCTTGTCAGTGAATGTTCCATTTTGATTGTTGCGATAGAGCTTGTTCGGCTGTGTATCATTTGCCACAAAAAGATCCGGCCAGCCATCCTGATCATAATCCAGTTCCACCACACCCAACGCTTTGCTTGTTGGATCGTGTAATCCCGCAGTTTTGGTCACATTCTCAAACATCCCGTTTCCCCGATTTTGATACAGGATCGGCGATGCGCCTTCATAGGATTCCGGAGTGCAGTAGGATTTGTTGACTCCATCTAGTGTGCAATACAGATCTTTCTCCGGAGACCATTTCACATAGTTGCTAACGTAGAGATCCAGCTTGCCGTCTTTGTCGTAATCGATCCAGGTAGAGCTAGTGCCAAATTCGGAGTCGGCCACCCCGCTCGGTCGAGTCACATCTGTAAAGCTCCCGTTCCCGTTGTTGTGAAACAGGTGATCCGATTCGAGGCAGGTGATGTAGATGTCGTCATTTCCGTCGTTGTCATAGTCTGCAATCGCGACTCCCAATCCATACATTTCGGTCGCAAGCCCGGCTTCGGGCGTGACATCGGTAAAAGTGCCGTGTCCGTTGTTTCTGTAGAGAGCAGGAAAAGATGGCTTGCCGTAGTGATCGGGCCAATCTTTGGAATTGACAAGCAAGATGTCCTGCCGGCCATCATTGTTGTAATCCAGGAATGCGCATCCGGATCCCATAGACTCAGGAAGGTACTTTTTTCCGAATCCGCCGTGATTGTGCAGAAAGTGAATCCCCGCTTTTTGCGTGATATTTGTAAATTGAACGGAGAATGCGGAAGAGTTCGAAATCACCGCCACAGGTGTTTGCTTCGATGTGTCTTGTTTGCAGACAACCAGGAGCAGCAGCGCAGTCAGCAAGAAGTATGACTTCATGAACCGGGATTCTCTATTGAAAAATGTTCATGGATCGGTTGCCGCTCGTTGTTGTCTTCGGCATTCAAAAGACGATACGGTCCCGTGATCGTCTGGGAGGATTCATCCGCCTTGAACCGCAGGTACAGCTTTTTCTCTTTCTCTGCCATTGCCGTATTCTTCAGGCCCTGATAACAGAGCATCAGATTGTAGTGTGCTTGTAAATCTTCCGGATCTACCTGCAGTGCGTGCGTAAACTCAGAGACAGCTTCTTGATAACGGCGTTGCAGAAACAGGATGCGGCCCAGCTGATTTCGAACCACGCGGTCTTGCGGATATTGTTCGATGGTCTTTCTCAGATGCTCCAAAGCTTCGTCATATCGTCCTTGCGTTTTCAATGTCAGTGCGTAAAAGAAGTGTGTTTTGGCCAGTTCCGGATCGAGCGCGAACGCCTTCTTCAAGACTTCCTGTGCCCCCGTGGTATCACCTTCCTGGATTCTGGCGCGACCGATATTAACCCAACCGTCTGCATATTTCGGATCGATTTCAACAACCTGCAGGAATGCTTGCTCGGCACCTTTCAAATCTCCCTGCAACAACAACCCGATACCGTAATCATTCCACCGTTCACGGTCGGATGGATCCGCCTTCACTTTGAATTCAGGCAAAATGGCACTCGCGTCAACAACATTTAACGTCGCCGAGGCAGTTGCCATATCGATGATCGGCAGATCGGGGATCGCTTTCAGTTTTCCGGAAACCTTGGAAGTATCGCCGGCGAAGATCCATCTTCCATCATCGTATCCGGATGCAACCGAAGGATCTTTGTCCAGCGGATCCCGGATTCCTGCAAAAGCCCAGTTTGTATTCCACCATGCAAACTTTCTGTAGTTCACCCTTGCTTTTAAGTAGATCTGGTCGCCGCAATTTTCTGGAACCTGCAGCCGGAAATGTGCTGTGTCTGCAGCGCCGGGCGGAATCAAGCGTACGTATGTCACGGAACGCGCGGCCCATGCATTCCGTTTATTGATCCGATTTCCGTGAGCATCCAGCAGCAGCGAACGATAGAAATGCGCTCCCGCTTCCACCGTTCCCTTGCCTTTATCTTCGGCTTTGCCGCTCCAGAATATGATTTGGCCCTTGTTATCGACCGCTTCCAATTCCAGCCATACGTCAAATGCATCCACTGTTCCGCCCGGGAAGAAGTGTCCGACCTTTCGCGTGCGAACCACGACCTCCATACGAATCGTATCACCGCGTCGCACGCTCGGTTTGATTTTATCGATCGGACCGATCACTTCTGCTGGTTCTACAATCACCGCAGGAGCCGTCCCGTGCGTCATGGCTTCCTCACCGACAGCAAATGTACTCGCAAGTTCCGGACCCTCTGAGTATTGTCCTGTTCCGGTAGGGGCACGTTCAACACCAGTTTTTTGCGGGATCGCTTTTGTGTACGCAAAAATGTCAACGCTTATTTTCCCGTCTTTTAAGAACTGCTCGACTGTGCGGAATTGTTCCATATCCCGATTTACGAACGGAAGGGCTGTGTTGGCGCCGGGGAATCGGTGTGAATGTACGTTTCCTTGATTGTCGGCGGCAGGATCATTCGCCCTCACGAGCGGCATATGACAATCAGCGCACTTTTGCGGTTTCGGCGGATAATAGAAGGAACGGGCACCTTGACCGGATACGCCACTCGCTTGCCAGTTGTCATAATCGTTAAATCCCCGGAACCAGCGATAGTTGTTTACTGCGACATCGAGATGCACCTTGTGACATGCAGAACAAAACTGGGCAGTGCTTCCTCGGACAAACGGCTTCATGAAAACCTTTTTATGAGGTTGAGGATCCACTCTTACCAGGAAATCATGCACTTTCTGGATGTAAGGATTTCCGCTTACCGCAAGATCATGAAGGGCAGGATATTCCATCACGAAATCACCTTGTCCCATACTGCTTTTCACATGGACAATCGCGTGGCATGAAGTGCATGCCAGACCCGCCTGAGCCTCAGGTGTATTCAGGATCTGCCTGATGGGAGTGTCCATCATGCCGTTAAAAAGCACAGCGTGATCATGGCATCCTCCGCACCATTTGGAAGGTTTTGTTCCGATTACATCCTGCATGTATTCGATGGACTTTCGATACCATTGATTATTGAAGGAAGAAAAATGATGGGCGGATGAAAACCACTGGTTGAAGATGTCCGGGTGGCAGCGCTTGCAACTTTCCGAGGTCATGAAAAAAGTGGAAGGAATCGTTTTGCCGCTTGTTGTTTCTGCTGAAGACGGGAAGAACGGACTGTTCACGCCGCCGCCTTCTTCATTCATTGTTTCCGGTGGGAATGCAGGATTCACGATTCGTGAGTTGTCGGTGGACCGGAAGCGCTGATACGATTGCACAGCGACAGGCAGCAACAACGCGCCGAAAAAGAGGAGCATAGCAATTCTTCGCGCCGGCACGACTCTAGATTGTTTGTAGAGCCCGAAACCCAGGCATAACGTTCCCACGCTCATGAGACCGATATGCCAGTAAAGGGCCCAACGATAAGGCCGGTAGGTGCCTGTCCACATGAGGATTACACCAATGATTCCACCCGCGATCAATAACCCCGCGCCAATCCTGGCGAAAAGCACCAATCCCGGCCACTGTCTGCGGAGCCAGAACATAAAAGATACGATCAAAGCAGTTCCGATAGCCAGGTGAAAAAGCACATTCCCCATATAGAACACGCTGGGGTCGGCGAAGGACGCAAGGTAGGCGCTATTGAGAAGCAAAACCAGGAACGCGGGTGGCAACAATTTGGACACGGCAGTTAGTCCTACCTTTATGATGCCACAACTTGAGGGCTTAGGTAGTGGCTCGTTTTCTTTGCTTGACATTCGTGTTTTGTGCTATCCTAGTCCGCATACTGACGTCTGATAAAAGCACATTCTGAATCGGTACTGTAGGATCAGACAAAAAGACACAGAGGCTCCATCAGAACTAACCTGCAGATTGCGGGTGGGCTTTAGCAAAAAAGTTTTCGACTGAAAACATTCTATGTTGCTCTCGGCTCATTTTCGTGCTCAAACCACTACCGTGCTTTCTACTTGCGAATCCCTGCGTTCGGGGATTTCGGGAGGAAAGAATCTCGTGATATCCAATCCAAGAATCGGCTTTCGACTTTCACTCTTTCTGGTTTTCATGCTTGCCACATCTGCATTTGCTCAGCAACAGACAGGCGGAATCGTCGGCACTGTGACAGATCCCGAATCAAACGGACTCCCAGGGGTTTCTGTCAATCTAACTAGCGCTGCTTTGATTCAGGGACAGGTGACAACGCAAACTGACAAGGACGGTTACTACCGTTTTGTGAACCTGGCTCCCGGAGATTATCGGGTTGAGTTCACGATGCAGGGGTTTCGCTCGCTTGTTCGGGAAGGCATCGCCGTTCGTGTCGGCGCGACAATTTCCGTAAACGCCGCACTCGAAGTAACTCCAATGGAAACGGCAATGGTGGTCTCCGGCGAATCACCGGTCGTTGACATCAAGCAAACAACAGTCGGCACGAATTATTCGGAGCAGATGTTGGATGAAGTACCCAATTCCCGGGATATCTGGAGCTTGATGGAACAAACTCCTGCAGTGATTACGGATAAGATCAATGTGGGTGGTATCGAGAGCGGCTTACAAAGCTTGTTTTCAGCGCGAGGCGGCTCTTGGCAGCAAAATCAATTCAATCTGGATGGAGTCAATGTTACCGATCCATCCGCAATCGGCGCGACCGACTTCTATTTCGATTTCGATACGTTCGAACAAGTTCAGGTAACAACAGGCGCCACTTCAGCTGAAGTCACCGTTCCGGGAGTCTTTATTAATGTTATCACCAAGAGCGGTGGAAATGAACTTCACGGGGGAGCAAAGTTCCTTTACGAAGATGAGGCGCTCCAATCACACAACCTTACAGATGAGCTGATTCAGACATTCGGTCTGACTCCTGAAACGGAGGATTTGTTTGGCCGGATTGATTATCTTTCTGACGCGAGTGTTCAGGTTGGTGGTCCCATCAAGAAAGACAAGATCTGGTTCTTTGGGTCTTACCGGGATCATCGCATTCATCGCGGCGTCCCGTTTTATCCTGTTCCAGAAGGAACCGACATCCAATACTCCTTGTTGAAAGGAACGTTCCAGGCGAATCAGGACAATACGGTTACAGGATTGTGGGGAGGCAACTGGTACCTTAAACCGGATCGCGGCGCAGTAGATTTCGGAGGCGCATTTGTAACTCCGGATTCCACCTGGATTGAGGACGATGTTTCTCACGTATTTCAGGCTACCTGGAGTTCCGTGCTGAAGCCGAATGTGCTTCTGGATACCCGTGTCAGTTTTGTGCATTTGACCTTTCCGCTCATTATTAAGAACGATAATGTCGCACATCTGGAACTGACTACCTATCAGTTCCTTGACGCGGCCTACCTTGGTTTTGATCAGCTTCGCAGACGCCTGCAGATCAACGGATCGCTTTCGTTTTACGTTGATAACTTGCTTGGCGGAAAACATGACATCAAAGTTGGTTACGATATCCAGCATGGCTTCGATGACACAACTGCGACTGCAAACGCTGACCAGTGGTTGCAGGATTTCCAGGGTCAGCCTCTGCTGGTATTCATTTGGAATACACCCGCCTCTACAAAAGACCGAACGCGGGACTATGCTTTCTTTGCGGAGGATAGTTACCGATTGGGAAAAGCCACGATCAATGCCGGAATGCGTATCAATTTTGCGGAAGGAATCCTTCCAGCTCAGAGCAGTCCAGGCGGAACCTTTTCGCAGGCGCGATCCTTCGATGAAGTCAGGAACATCCCCGATTGGAAGACAATCGCTCCGCGTTTAGGATTGATTTATGACGTCTTCAATGACGGGAAAATGGCAATTAAGGCGAACTATGCGCGCTACTATGCCCAGCTGGGTGTCGGGTTTCCGGATTACCAAAATTTTGCGGGTCTTGGAGGAAAGGTCTTTTTCTGGTCGGACTTGAATGGTGATGGAGAATATGAAGTCGGAGAAGAACAAGGGGACCTGCTGGCTCAATTCGGAGGCGCATTCGGCCCCGGCGAATCCGGGGTCAGTTTTGTTGATCCTGATCTCAAGCGTCCGAAAACAGATGAGTTCACGATCGGTGTGGACAAAGAGCTTGCACGCGACATGTTGCTGACGGTGAATTTCATCTATCGAAAAGATACGGATCTGCAGGAAGATATCAATACCGGTGTGCCGTTTGACACATATGTACCTGTTGTAGTGACCGATCCGGGACCTGATGGAGTTCTTGGGACAGGCGATGACGGCGGACAATTTACCGTGTTCAATCAAACTGTGTTCGGCCAGGATCATTTTGTGCTAACAAATCCTGACGGTCTGGTTGCCGATTACAGGGGTGTCGAGATTCAGGTGAACAAAAGGTTTTCCAACAAATGGCAGATGATTACCGGTCTGACCTTGGGACGCGCGAACGCCTTTGCAAAAGGAAGTGGAAGCTTCGTTCCAGGTGGAAATGCCGATACAGGCGGGAATGGAAGCGGCCTGTTCAATGATCCGAACTCCTTGATCAATGCGGATGGCAGGAGCTTCTGGGATCGACCGGTGATCTTCAAACTTGCCGGAAGTTACAACGGACCATGGGACATGGTCTTCGGTGGATTCTTCAGAGCTCAAAGCGGGGTCCCGTTTCCACGCCAAATCCAAATCACTACTTTGAACCAGGGACCGATTACAATCTTTGCGGAAAAAGTCGGATCTACCAGGTTGCCGTTTACAACGACACTCGATCTCAGTTTTGAAAAACGGTTCAATATCCAAAGAGGAAGACTTGGGGTAAGCCTGGACATCTTCAATCTATTCAACGCCAACACCGTGCTGGATGCGCAAACGCTGTCAGGACCAGCGTTTCTCGTTCCCAAGAGTATCCTCTCGCCCCGTGTAGCGAGAGTTGGTGTAAAGTACGACTTCTAGCTTTTATGGAGCGCAGGCTTCCAGCCTGCATTATGGGCCGCAGGCGTCCCGCTTGCATGTGGACTACTGTGCGGAAGTGCTGTGCTAAGCTCTTTGTATGCGCCGGATCCGACTGCTCCAGTTCCTGGCTGTTGCGCTTGGAATCGGAATCACGGCCGCCTACATTCTGCGGAAGCAGCCGCACCATGCCGGTCAACCTACTAATACTATAGTAGATCGGCCCAATTTGCTGCTGGTCACGATAGACACCCTGCGCCCCGATCATCTGGGCGCCTACGGCTACTCGCGGATCCGGACACCCAACATCGATCGTCTGGCTCAAACCGGCGTGCTGTTCCGGAATGCCGTCTGCCAGACTCCTTTAACGCTGGTCTCTCACAGCTCTATCTTTACGGGGCTGAATCCGAACGTTCATGGCGTGCGCGATAATGCGTACTTCACTCTCTCCCCTGATGTCAGGACGCTTGCGGAGTATCTGAAGGAGGCGGGATATACAACTGCTGCGTTTATCGGCTCTGCAATTTTAGACCGGCGTCACGGTCTGGCGCAGGGTTTTGACTGGTATTCGCGCTATCAGCCGACTGTTGTGGTCGGAATGGAATCGCAGAGACGCGCGGAAGAGATTGTATCCGAGGCTCTGGATTGGTTGCAGAAATTACCGGTCGGCAGAAATCCTCTGTTCCTCTGGATCCATCTTTACGATCCGCACACGCCCTACAATCCCCCTGAGCTGTTTCGATCGGAATATTCTGAATCTCCTTATGATGGTGAGATTGCGTACACGGATCATGTCCTGGGCATCTTTTTCAATCAATTGGAACAGCTTGGATTTCTGCGGAACTCCGTAGTTGTTTTGATGGGTGATCACGGCGAAAGTCTGGGAGAGCATCGCGAGAACGATCACGGATACTTTCTGTATGATGCTACGATGAAGATTCCAATGATCTTCTCGTGGCCAGGTCATCTCGGACAAAAAATCGTTGAACAACAAGTTCAGGAAATTGATGTGTTGCCGACTCTGGCTGATCTTCTCAATTTTCAAACGCAAGGTTTGGTTCAGGGGAGGACGTTGAGAAGGTTGATGGAAGGAACGAAAACTGAACTTCCGGCAGCATATTCGGAATCGATGACTCCCAAACTTTATTACGGCTGGAGCGAATTGAAAGCGCTCAGAAACAACGATTGGAAGTACATCGAAGCGCCGCAGCCGGAGCTCTATAATCTGAAGGAAGATCCGGGAGAGCTTCACAACCTTGTTGCCGAACAACCGGATCGGGTCAGCCAGATGCGTGAGCAACTTGCAAAGCTGGTTGCCATGGGGCAACAACCGCAAAGTCAGAAAACGGGCTCGTTGGATGCGGAGCGCCTGGAACAGCTTGCCGCACTTGGCTATATCGGAGCCGCCAACCCGGCGGCAATGCTGAATGCCAGCTCAAATGTAGATCCGAAATCAAAAATCGATGATTATCTTCTGCTTCATCATCTGGTTCCCGAGGCCGTCGAATCCATCGATCGCGGGCAGTATCAAGTCGCGCTGGAGAGTCTAAAAAAAGTAGAAACCCGCTTTCAAAATAGTTTTGTTGTGTACTGGTACATAGGACTCTGTTATGCGAAGTTGAACCGGCTGATGGATGCCCGACAAGCCTACTCGCGCACGATCGAGCTGAATCCATACTTTGGACGCGCTTACACCGACTTAGCCTTCACTCTCGAGCTTCTTGAGCTTCACAGCGAGTCCATCAAGCTTCTGGACCAGGTTCCTGCATCTGTTGTTTCGAAAAGTGAGAGGGACTTTACGCGTGGGGAAATTGAAATGCATCAGGGAAAATTTCAAGAAGCTGAACTGGCGTACGATACTTCACTTCAATCGGATCCACAGAATTCCGAAACTCAGTATGCCCTTGCGCGTTTGTATCTGGCAACCGGGCGGATCGATGCAGCCGTTGAAAAAATGAGGGAACTTGCAGGCCTCCGTTATCCGTCAGAGGACGTGTACTATTCGCTTTCCGCAATTTATCAGAAGCAGGGCAACTCTCGGGACACGGAAGAAATTTTCAAGCAATGGCTGGAGCTTTTCCCACGCAGCGCGCCCGCGTGCTATCGCTATGGAGTTTTTCTCGCCGGCCATGGAGAGGGGGACCGAGCAATCCCGTACCTGGAAAGGGCAGTTGAGATCGATCCGTCGTTTGTAGACGCTGCACAGGCCCTTGCTAAACTCAAACCAATTCAATGAGGAGGACAACCCAAATGAAGCGTAGAGATTTCTTGCGGAACAGTGCGATCGTTTTAGCGACAATCGCCGCAGAACCGGTGTTTCGGAAGTTTGGTTATGCCGATGATTTCCAAATCGAAGAAGCGACGATTTCCCAGCTGCAGGAAGGAATGAGCTCCGGAAAATTTACGTCGCGATGGCTAACGGATGCGTACCTTCAGAGAATTGAAAAGATCGATAAACAGGGGCCTGCCATTAACTCGATTATCGAAATGAACCTGGATGCAACAGCGATCGCGGATGTTCTAGATCGAGAGCGAAAGGAAAAGGGGCCGCGCGGCCCACTTCACGGCATTCCAATCTTGATTAAAGACAATATCGATACGGCAGATAAAATGATGACGACCGCCGGTTCACTCGCGCTACTCGGCTCAACTCCTGCTCAGGATTCGTTTGTCGCGCGCAAATTGCGTGAAGCTGGAGCGGTCATCCTCGGCAAAACAAATTTAAGTGAATGGGCAAATTTTCGGTCCAGCCATTCGACCAGTGGCTGGAGCGGCCGTGGAGGGCAGACGAAAAACCCATATGCGCTGGACCGGAATCCCTGCGGCTCCAGCTCGGGATCGGGCGCGGCTACGGCATCCAGTCTTTGCGCCGCATCCATCGGCACGGAAACGGACGGATCTATCGTTTGTCCATCTTCCGATAACGGGCTTGTCGGAATCAAACCGACTCTTGGTTTGATCAGCCGTGCCGGAATTATTCCCATCGCGCACAGCCAGGACACGGCCGGTCCAATGGCACGGACTGTCACAGATGCCGCGATTCTTTTGGGCGCCCTTACGGGCATCGATCCACGCGATTCCGTCACGAATGAGAGTCAGGGAAAGTCTTTCACGGATTACACAAAGTTCCTAAACAAAGACGGCTTGCGCGGCGCTCGGATCGGTGTCGCAAGAAAATTTTTCAACATTAATGATCGCGTCGATGTTTGGATGGAAGATCTAATCAAGGAAATCAAGAAGCTTGGCGCTGAAGTCGTAGATCCGGCCGAGATTCCAACTGCAGGACAATTCGATGATAGCGAATTCGAGGTTCTCCTTTACGAATTCAAAACGGATCTCAATATCTATCTGGCCAGGCTTGGTCCGAATGCGCCTGTTAAGACCTTGAAGGAGATCATCGATTTCAACGAAAAGAACCGTGACAAGGAAATGCCTCATTTCGGACAGGATCTTCTTATCAAATCGGAAGCCAAAGGACCGTTAACTACCAAAGAGTATCTGGAAGCGCTCAAAAAGAACCATCGTTTGTCCCGAAAGGAAGGGATTGACTTCGTACTACACCAGAAAAAACTCGATGCATTGATCGCGCCAACAGGAGGACCGGCCTGGCTTACAGATTGGATTGACGGCGATCACTTTACAGGCGGCTATTCTTCAGCCTCAGCAGTGGCCGGTTATCCACACATTACTGTTCCCGCCGGCTTCGATCATGGATTGCCGGTTGGGCTATCGTTCTTCGCATCCGCGTATAGCGAACCGAAGCTGATTCAATTCGCATACGCATTTGAGCAGGCTACGATGGCGCGCAAGGCACCGCAGTTTCTGGTAAGCGTAAACCCGAGCGCCTAATTCCTGGGAATGATCTACCACCGCAACTCGCGATGGCCCCTGCGTACAGTAGGTCGACTTGCGCTAATCCTACGGCTTTGTGACGCTGGAATTTGACTTCCCAACATATTCCGATATATCGTTATATATCGGAGGTTGATGATGGTTCGATTTGGAGGCTTTTACTCAAAATTTGGGGGAGGATTTGGACCGTTTTTCAAGGGTTTCGAGCGCGGGGATATCAAGTATTTGATTCTGGATCTTCTGATGGAAAAACCACGTCATGGATATGAGATCATCAAGGAACTGGAATCCCGCTATTGCGGTTTCTACACGCCGTCTGCCGGGACCGTCTATCCAACGCTGCAGATGCTAGAGGACCTGGACTGGGTGAAGTCCAAGGAGCAAGACGGAAAACGCGTCTTTGAAATTACGGAGAAAGGCAAAGAGGAGCTGAAAAACCGGAAGCAAAGAGTGGAGAGCATTTGGGATCAGGCAGAACACTGGAAATCGTTCAAGCTTGAGGATTTGAATGACTTATTTGAGGATCTTGCGGAGCTGAAAAAGTTCATCAGGGGAAAGATGCATTCTCGCGGATTAAATGCTGAGAAAATGAAACGAATTCGGAAAATTGTTTCTCAAGCCAGGGAAGAAATACTGGAAGTTCTCAAATCCTAGAACTGCGATTGAAATCGCTACTACCAATGACGCGGTGGGATATAATGGCAGCCTTGGTGAAAAGGGATGAAAATCGACCGCGAACTGGTTTTGCATATAGCAAAGCTTGCGCATCTGGATCTTGAGGAACGTGAAGTCGATCTTTTCACGCGGCAGCTTGGCGACATTCTGGAATATGTGGAACAGCTTGGCGAAGTGAAACAACCCGCGGAGCCATTTTCGTTTGGCAGTTTTCTTGTTTCCCGAACCAGACCGGACGCGCGTGTTCCGTCCTTGCCGGTAGAGGAGGCGCTTCGGAACGCGCCGGATCATGTTCGGCAGTTTTTTCGAGTTCCCAGGATTCTTCCATGAACGATGTGCTGGGAGCAACGATCCACGATTTGCTGCGGGCGTACCGGCAAAAATCTGTTACGCCCGTGGACATTTGTCGCGCAGAGATGGATCGAATCGATCGGTACGATTCACGGATCGGCGCGTTCTTACGTTTGGATCGTGAAGGCGCTTTGAAAGCAGCAGCCGCAGCCCAGGCAAATCTGGATTTACCGCTCGCCGGCGTTCCTGTGGTCTTGAAAGACAATCTCTCTACGAAAGGAATCGAAACGACTTGCTCTTCAAAAATTTTGCAAGGCTACATTCCGCCGTATGATGCGACAATGGTTTTGCGCTTGAAGCAAGCGGGAGCCGTGATCCTGGGCAAGACCAACTGCGATGAGTTCGCCATGGGATCGAGCACAGAAAATTCCGCGTTCCAGCTGACCCGAAATCCCTGGAATCTGGAATGCACTCCGGGCGGATCCTCGGGTGGTTCGACCGCAGCAGTAGCCTGCGGTTTTGCATTCGGCGGATTCGGTTCGGACACAGGAGGATCGGTCCGGCAGCCCGCGGCGCTCTGCGGGATGGTGGGTCTGAAGCCGACTTACGGACGCGTTAGTAGATACGGATTAGTAGCATTTGGTTCCAGCCTGGATTGCATCGGCCCTCTGGCACGTTCCGTGGAAGACGCCGCGCTGCTCTTGAAGGTGATTGCGGGCGCCGATCCCCTCGATTCCACTTGCTCTTCGGCGGAGGTCCCCGATTATCCTTCCCTGATTCCGAAGATGGAACCCTTGCGCGTCGGAGTTCCCGAAGAATACTTTGGAGAGGGAATCGATCCAGAGGTCGCTGCGGCCGTCCAGAAAGCGCTCGGGTGGATGGAAAATACCGGCAAGATTACGTTGAAAAGAATCTCGCTTCCGCACACCAAATATGCGATCGCTGTCTACTATGTTGTGGCAACCGCTGAAGCGTCTGCGAACCTGTCCCGGTTTGACGGAGTGAGATATGGCTTGCGCAAAGGCGGGGATGGATTGTTACGGTCCATGTACGGACAAACTCGCGCGGAAGGATTTGGCGCGGAGGTCAAGCGGCGGATCATGCTGGGAACGTTTGCGTTGAGCTCGGGTTACTACGATGCTTATTACATGCAAGCGTCCCGCGTCCGTAGTCTGATTGCCCGCGATTTCAGCAGCGCCTTTCAGGAAGTGGATTTGATCTGTACTCCAACTTCACCGACTACTGCATTCAAGTTGGGGGAGAAGGTGGAAGACCCTCTTGCTATGTATCTTTCGGATATTTACACTGTGACACTGAATCTTGCCGGGCTTCCTGCGATTTCGATTCCTTGCGGATTCAGCTCCGCGAAACTTCCCATCGGTTTGCAGGTGATTGGGAATTCGCTGGATGAAACGCGGATGTTTCAACTTGCGTCCCTTTATATGAGGGAGCATCCCATACAGTTGCCGGAATTGTCATGAGACCACTGCACGCCATCGATTTTGTTCAATTCCTGATTCAATACGCCTTTTTCCTGATTTCTGCATCGGTGCACGAGAGTTCTCATGCCTGGACCGCATGGAAATTCGGTGATCCGACTGCAAAGCTCCAGGATCGTATCTCGCTGAATCCCGCGAATCACATCGATATTATAGGGACAGTCATCTTCCCTTTCATGGTTTTTCTGACGGGAATTCCGCTCATAGGATGGGCGCGCCCGACACCCGTGAATCCGATGAATTTTAGAAATCCGAGAAGAGACAGCATGTATGTAAGCGGCGCCGGCCCGGTGAGTAACATTCTCACGGTCGCGTTCCTTGCGGTACTCTGGCACATTGCCTGGTTTTTTGTTTCCCGGGATGGAATATTGAACGAATCCGATCGTGTCGCAGTTCTGTTTTGCTATGTCTTTGAAACGGGAATCCTGGTTAATCTGATGCTCGCTGCGTTTAATATGTTACCAATCCCTCCGCTGGACGGAAGCGGCGTCCTGGAAGGATTGCTGCCGGATGAATGGGCGCACGCTTATGGAAAACTTCGCCCCTATGGATTCATCATTCTTCTGATTTTGTTTTACACACCGGCATTCGGCGCCCTCATCTGGGGTGTGATATCCTTTTTTGCTGGAATTTTTAGAATTCGTGATATTCCTTTGGAAGGAATTTTGTGACCGAAACAACTTCCTCGCAACACATCATTGACCTTGAAGTCTTTCAAGGGCCGCTCGATCTGCTGCTGTATCTCATCCACAAGGATGAGATTAACATCTATGATATTCCGATTGCGAACATCACGCAGCAGTATCTGGATCATCTGGACCTATTGCAGGAACTCAATCTCAATCTTGCCGCGGAATTCATTTTGATGGCAGTGCAGTTGATTGAATTGAAGATCCGTATGTTACTTCCGAAACCACCTTCCGAAGAAGGGATGGAAGAAGAGGATCTGCGCAGGCCTCTTGTTGAACAGCTGGTTGAGTATCAAAAGTTCAAGATGGCAGCTCAGCATTTCAAAGGTCTGGAAGGTGAAAACGAGCTGTACTGGGCGCGACCTCCGCTGTATGATCCAGAGGCCGATCGCGAAGAGCTCGTGGAAGCGAATCTGTACGATCTTGTCCATGCGTTTGCCCTGTTGTTGAAAAAGACGCAGAAGCGCGCGGCGCTGGCAATCGAACCGGACCAGTTTACGGTGAAGCAGAAGATTCAGGAGCTGAGCGAGTATCTGGAAAAGCACGAACATGTCAGCCTGTCGGAATATACACGAAACCTGGATGCGCGGATAGAGATGATCGTCTTGTTTCTCGCAATCCTGGAAATGATCCGGTTGAACATGCTGCGTATTTTCCAGGGAGAGCACTTTGGCGACATCCTGATCTACCGCCAGTAATTTCTCGCAAATTATGGAGCCGCGGGCCTCCGTGCCCGCAACAAGTGGTAAATCACGTTCCGGCGGGCAGAGACGCCTGCCGGCTCCACATTCGAATGAAAGCTATGAAGTGGAAAGGGATCATCTTCGATCGAGATGGGACGCTGTTTGATTCGCTTTCCCTCATTCTTCAATCTTTCAACTGTGGGATCCAACCGTTCACCGACAAACGTCCCACAAACGAAGAATGGTTTGCGGCATTTGGTCCGGCGGAACCGGAAGTGATGGGTGCGTTTGTCGCACCGGAACACAAAGCAGAGGCGTTTGATCGTTTCTACCGGTATTATACTGAGCACATCACAGAGATCCATCTTTTCGCGGGAATTCGTGATCTGCTGGTGAGGCTCAATGCAAGCGGATGCAAAATCGGACTTTTCACGGGCGGAAGCATGAAAAGCTCGAGGTTCTGTCTTCAGCATGCCGGAATCCTGGAACTCTTTGATGTCCTGATTACCGGGGATCTTGTCGCTCATCCGAAACCGGATCCTGAAGGTGTATTGATGGCGATGCGCCAAATGCGAATTCCATCTCAGGAAACGATCGTCGCCGGTGATGCGTCTTCGGATGTTGCCGCGGGAAAGGGAGCGGGCGCGGTAGCTGTTCTGGCGCAATGGGGTGTCTACCCGGTCAAGAATGACCTTTTGGTGTTCCCTGACTATACTTTTACCTCAGTAATGGATTTTGACCGATTTTTGTTTGAGGAGGCGCGATGAGAATCAACAAAGTATTTGTGACATTTCTGATATTGGCGGGGTTTGCAATTGCTGATACACCTGTGAGCTGGCAGGACCTGAAATCCAATATTGATTCCTGGTTGAAAGGGCCCGTGAGTTTGCTGCTGACGGATCAGGAGAAGGATGTTTACAAGAAACTGCAAACGCCCGAAGAGAAGATGCAGTTCATCAAGATTTTCTGGGCGCGTCGCGACCCGATCTTGCGCACGCGGGAAAACGAGTTCAAGGAAGAGTTTTACCGCAGAGTGGAATATGCGGATCAGAACTATGCGGAAGGTCAAACTCCCGGCTGGTCTACAGCCCGCGGCCAGGTGTACGTCCTGTTTGGCCCGCCGTCACGCGAAGAGAAACGGTCGGTTGCTGACTCCTCACGTCCGGCGCTTCTCTGGGTATACGACAAGATCCCGTCCAGCGCGATTCCAAAAAATGAGGCGCTGATGTTTGAATTCCACGATCTGAAGTATGTCTTGTTGCCTCCGAATCCGGATCCTGGTGACTATTTTGCGGAACAGCAGCGCGAAATGGACAGCTCGTTCCGGTATCAGACCATTCCCAGCCTAGTGCAGACCGCGTTTGTCGATACGGCGAAAGCAAACGTGATTGACGAAGAAAAGGATTACAAAGAGCTTCTAACCTCTGTGACCAGCACGGAAAAATTCGGTGTGGCGCAGATCCGGTTTGATGTCCGAATTGAGCCCGGGAATCCTCCGCGGGTCCAGGCTGTGATCAGCGCGGAAGATGCTCCTGTTTATGATGACGGGGTGAAAGTATTTGCCGAATTCTATTTTCGCCAGCAACTGAAAAAAGGAGAGACCATTGTTTCTCAGAATGAGCATACGGCAAGTTTTTCGTGGGATGCCAAGACGTACAGTGAGATGAAAGAGATTTCCGTTGAGCTCCCGGCGTTGCAGGCTCCGGCCGGCCAGTACGAATTATCGGTGCTGGTTCAGGACCGGATTTCGAATGTATCGGAAGAACGCAAATTCCCGGTTCAGTATTAACGTTTTGTACAAATCTGTACATTTATGTACGTTTTGAATTCAGACGAGATGCGCGCCGCGGACGCGCATGCGATTCAAGATCTTGGCATTCCTTCGCTCGTGCTGATGGAGAATGCCGCCGCAAGGGTTGCGGACGTCATTGTCGCCCGGAATCCAATGCCGCGTCCGCTTTGTGTGGTGTGCGGCAAAGGGAATAATGGCGGCGATGGAATGGCTACCGCACGCTTGCTCCAGCAACGGGGCTGGAGTCCTGTCGTGCTTTTATTGGGACGCGCTAAGGACTTGAAGGCGGATCCTGCTGAAAACTGGAGCAGAGCAATCGACGCCGGTGTTTCCTGCCGGGAGTTGGAAGATGTTTCCGCGCTCGAATCCTGCCTTTCTGATTCCGATCTGGTGATCGACGCGCTCTTTGGCACCGGACTCTCCAAGCCTCTGGACGGCATATTTTCCGGAGCAGTGCAGAAGATCAATCAATCAGGCAAGGAAGTAATCTCGATCGATGTGCCCTCGGGAGTTTCTAGCGATTCAGGCGAGTTGTTGGGTCCTGCCATTCGTGCGCAGGTGACTGTGGCCCTTGCCGCGCTCAAGTATTGCCATGTTCTGTCGCCCGCGTGCCGGATGTGTGGCGAAACGTACGTGGTGGACATCGGAATTCCCGCAACATCTACTACGAGTATCGTACACAGCGATGATCTGCGCCGTTTGCTGCCACACCGGAAACCGGACAGTCACAAAGGAAGCTTCGGCCACGCAGCGGTTGTCGCCGGTTCGACCGGCAAGAGTGGAGCCGCATACATGGCGGGAAAAGCGGCGCTTCGATCCGGAGCAGGCCTGGTCACAGTGATTTCCCCTTCCGCAGTGCAGCCCGTGATCGCGACCCTTGGTCCGGAGATCATGACCGAACCGGCTCCCGGAAATCCGAACTACTTTGACACGAAAGCTGGAGTTGATGTGTTGCGTCTTCTGGAAGGGAAGAGCGCGGTTGCGATCGGTCCGGGGATGGGAACTGCCGAAGATACGAAGGCTTTTTTTCAACAGATTGTTCCTGAGATTCGTTGTGCTCTTGTGATCGATGCGGATGGACTCAATCTGGCAGCTCGTGACCTGTCTGTCTTACGAAAGCGGAAGCCGCTGAGCACGCTGCTGACACCACATCCGGGGGAGATGGCCAGATTGCTCGGAGCCACAACACAAGAAATTCAGAAGGACAGGATCGGAGCAGCAAAAAAGCTCGCCTCTGAAACGCAGTCCATTGTTGTACTGAAAGGCTACCGGACTGTTCTAGCGGATCCGGAAGGGCGGGTCCGGATCAATCTCACCGGCGGGCCGGCTCTTGCAAGCGGCGGGACCGGCGATATCCTTACCGGTGTGCTTGCCGGCTTTCTCGCACAGGGGCTTGCCACAATCGATGCGGCGGTTTGCGGCGTCTTCCTGCACGGTTTTGTTGCGAATCTATTCGAAGCCGAGTATCCTCAGCAAGCTCTCAACGCGATGGATATTTTGAATTACTGGAACAAAGCAGTACATCTCACGCGTACCCGGAAGGATCTCGAGGATGAGTACCTCAACATTCATTTCAACTTCTGAACCGGAAACACGCACCTACGCAGCCCAGTTCGCGGGTACTCTTCGGGGAAACGAAAAGATCTGCTTGATCGGTCCCTTGGGTTCCGGGAAAACTACCTTTGTGCGCGGATTTGTCGAAGCGTTCGGCCTCCGAGGTTCGCATGTGCAGAGCCCGACGTTTACACTGGTCCGTGAATATGGATCAAAGCCAAAGATCTACCATATCGATCTGTACCGTCTTGAAAAGGAAGAAGACATCTTCGAGGCAGGAATCTTCGATATCCTTACGGGGGACGATCTGGTTTTGATCGAATGGGCAGACCGGCTTCAGAAATATGCGCCGCGTGACCACATCACACTTCACTTTTCACACGGTGATCAAAATGATCGCATCATCGAAAGAGAGGATTAACCACAAAGGCACAAAGACACGAAGGATAAAAAAGCGAATTCCTTTCTTCGTGCCTTAGTGCCTTTGTGGTTTCTTCTCCTATACCGATTTGCCGAATAGTTCCTGGAGTTTGTCGCGATAGCTGCGGCTCAACATCAGCTGAATGCCATTGCGCAGCACCACACGATATTCACCATGAAACCACGGCTGCAGTTCCTGGATGCGCTCGAGATTTACAATGGTGGATCTGTGGATCCGGATAAACTGTTTTGGATCGAGCTCTTCTTCCAGTGTGCTGATCGATTCGCGCATGAGGTGGGCTTCCTTTCCCGCATGCAGGTGCACGTATTTTCCTTGAGCTTCGATCCAATCGATTTCATCGGGTTTGATGAAAAAGATTCGTCCGTTCTCCTTGATCACCAATCTTCTGACGTATTCTCTTCGCTCCTTCAAGTTGCGCAGCAGCGATACGATGCCTTCGTTCATACCGATGCTGCGTTCCTGTGAAATCAACGATTTTGCCCGCTTTACGGCAGCTTCAAAACGCGCGCGATCAAAGGGTTTCAACAGGTAATCGAGCGCATGTACTTCGAATGCTTGAAGCGCGTATTGATCATAAGCGGTAACAAAAATCACATGCGGTGTCTTTTCCGGCGGAAGCGATTTCAACGCGGTCAAACCGTCCATACCGGGCATCTGGATATCCAGAAATACAAGATCGGGAGAATGCTCCTCGATCGCTTTTTCCACCTGTGATCCGGTTGTGCACATTGCGGTGACTTCGACTTCAGGATCGCCCTGAAGCATTCGTCGGATTCTTCTGCAGGCCAGGGGTTCGTCATCGACGATCAATACCTTGACCAGCTTTTTTTCAGACATCTCCTCCTCCTTTATCAGAGGCTGCAATTGGACTGACATACTACAACCTTCCTTGAAGTTTGGCAGGAATCTGTCCGTTCGTTTCAGCCGGGATATCCATCCGTACCATCAGCCCGCCATCCGGACCGTTGGCAATTTCCAGATGTTGCAAATTCCCGTACAGTTGCTCGAGTCTGGCCTGCGTATTGGATAGCCCCAATCCCATGCGAACGCTGGCCGCAGTGGGCACTCCGGGGCCATCATCTCGAACTTCAAGACGCAACGTGCCGTTCTTGCGCTGCGCCTGAATCTCGATCGATCCCGGCTCCATTCTCGGTGCGATTCCATACCGGATGGCATTCTCGACAATCGGTTGCAGGATCAGATTGGGAACAAGAAGATGCATCGCCTCCTTGTCGATATCCATCCTCACAATTAGACGATCCTGAAGACGGATTTGTTGCAGGTCCAGATAATCTTGTAAAAATTCAAGCTCCGTTTCCAACGACACCTGCTGCGCACCTGAATTCTCAATGGTGAGTTTTAGGAAGTTTTCCAGACGTTCCAACATCTTTTTTGCGGCAGGGACATCTTCGTGGATCAATTCAGAGATCGAGTGCAGGGTATTGAACAAGAAATGAGGATGAATCTGCATTTGTAAGGCTTGTAGTTGTGAACGAAGTAGTTCCATCTCCAGCTGCCAGGTGCGGATCTCTTCTTGCCTGTTGCGATGATAGTGGTCGATTACATGCCAGACGCCCACGACGGTCCAGTACATCAGGAGATCGAGCGCAAATCCGAAAGTCTGCAGATTGTAAATCAGCAGCTCTCCCAAGCCTGCCTGTCCTGCACTTTGAATCCAGGGTGGAATCACAAACAGGAAGTTCATTACAAGCCAGAAAAAACCACTTCCGAAGGCGTGCAACAAAATCTTTTTCATCAACTGAGGTTTCCGGAGCGGAAAGCGAGATGCCAGCCAGAGTACAAACGGGGTAAAAAGAGCCCAGACGTACCATGCGTACAAAACCATACTGGTCATCATCCAGTTCATCGGCCTGTTCATGATCCAGGAGCCGAGCAGATTTCTACAGAGGAAAAACAAGTTGATTCCTGTCCAGATTTTCAAGATCAGCCAGAAACGCTTCCACGGTGGACGGGGAGCAACCGGCGATTCGGGAGAAGGAACACGACGATCGATGAACTCCAGCTCGCTCCGTTGAACAATGTTGGAGAGGCCGGAAGCGGTTAGCGTAGAGCGAAGAAAATCTCCAAGACGGACGATGTCATCGTCAGCGGCCTCCACATCCCGATCGATGGATTCCTTTAGCTGGTGCAATTTGTGAAAAAGAATTGGCGGATGAAGCTGAACTTTCAAGTTTTGTAGTTGAACTTCGGCAATCCGGGACTGCAGCTGCGAAGCCTTCACCTGCTGGTTGCGGCTCCGGCGGTAATATTCCAACGCGTATAATGCGACGGAAATCTGGACGTACAAGATGATCTTCCAGGAATAAATCGGAATGATGGCCTGTCCTACCGGAAAAGCAAAAAGCCGGAATATCAGCGTTTCCACTGTGTATTGAGTGAATCCGAGAATCACAGCCCCCGGCAAGTGTGCCATTAGGAGCCGGGGCCACGAAGTCGTCTCCAGCGGGTTTTGCTTTACAATCATTGCGATCACCGGAACAAGGATGGCCCAGAGGTACCAGGACACCAATTGCGCATATAGACTTTGGAGTACAACTGGAATTGCGCTTGCATGAGCCGCATCTTCCGCCGCATTTAAGACGGCCAGGATGAAAGGAATCCAAAGAAGCGGCACAAGGCGAATCCAATTCTGTGTTGATGTTTTCATGCTGAATCCTATTGTAAGTGCTTCTAATGATATTCAGGCATGGATCGGCCTATTATGGGAACGAACAGGCTTTTTCTTGGTAGGGGCGGGGCTTGTCTCCGCCCGCAAGATTCAGGGCGACCACAAGGGTCGCCCCTACCACTCAAACGCCCGTTCGTCTAGAATGAAAGGAACGACTACACATGGAACCCATTCTTGAAGGAACATTAAAAGCCATCTCGTTTCCCCAGATCCTCAGCTTTGTCGGTTTGATAGGCAAGTCCGGCATCCTGAGGTTCAACCGGAATTCTGAAGAGATCAGCGTTTATTTCGACCGTGGGAGGATCATATCCGCTACTTCGAATCAGGAGAAGTTTCATTCGGCTCAGTTCACTTCCCCTAGATCGCAGAAGATCCAGGTCTCTGAAATCATCTACGATTGCTACTCATGGGTGGAAGGTCGATTTTCGTTTCGGGAGACATCGCAGTTTCCGGATGACCTTACCATCATCGCGATTGATCTGGCTACCTTGATTCTCGAAGGAGCCAGAAGAATTCAGGACCGTCGTTCTTTTGAAAAGACCTTTCCGGATACTGAGGCCGTATTCCAGCTCGTCCACCCACCTGAATCGCTGCGTCTCATTCTGACTCTGGAAGAATGGAAAGTTCTTTTCCTGATCAATGGCAGGCGGAATCTCGCGCAGATTTGTGGCGAATCAGAGCAGGATTCCGCGACCGTATACCGTCTTTTGTATGGCCTTTACGCGAACCAACTTTTGGAGCGGGTACCAGAAGAAACTGTGGATTGGACCGCGCTGACCACAATCCCCGATGATTCCGATCTCCTGGTTTCCGCCGGGGCCAAGCTCTCGTATGCCGATGTTTTGAAGGTTACACTTGCGCGGCTCACATTGCATCAACCGCATGAAGAAAGCAAGATTTTCCCTCTGATTGAACAGGAGTATTACATCGGGCGTCAACCTGGAACCCACATTCATTTGACCGACCCGGGAATATCGAGCGCTCACGCACGAGTCTTCCGAGGTCCGGAAGGGTATTTGTTGGAAGATCTGAAGAGCCGGAACGGTACTTTCTTGAATGGCGCGCGGATCGATCGAAGAGTCCTTCACGACCGGGACTCCATTCAGATTGGCAGCACAACCCTTGTCTATAATATTGTCTATGAAGTAAAGCAGAAGTAGCGGCGACACTTGTAGTCACTCCAGGAGCGAGGGCACAAATCTGAAAAAGCGTTATTATTAGTACTTTGTATTTTTTGAATCTGGATAGGAAATCATGAGTCAACCAAACGGAAAAGAAAAGGAACAAGAGATCCTGGAAACGCGCGAATGGCTCGATTCGCTCGATTACGTTCTGCAGAACGGCGGGCCGACCCGTGTTCAGAATCTGTTGCGTCAGCTTCAGATCCACGCCAAGACGGCAGGCGTGGAGATCCCCTTTACGGCAAATACGCCGTACATCAATACAATTCGGGTCGAAGAGCAACCGCCATTTCCGGGCAGCCGTGAAATTGAACGTCGAATTAAGAGTCTGATCCGCTGGAATGCGATGGCCATGGTGGTTCGCGCCAATAAACATGAATCTGGAATCGGCGGTCATATTTCTACATATGCGTCCGCAGCCACACTTTATGAAATCGGTTTCAATCATTTTTTCCGTGGCAGAACGCCGGATTTTGAAGGAGATCTGATTTATTTTCAGGGTCATGCTTCGCCGGGGATTTATGCGCGCGCCTTTCTGGAAGGAAGACTCTCGGCTGAAAAGCTGGAGAACTTCCGTCATGAGCTCGCGCCCGGCGGTGGATTATCCTCCTATCCCCATCCGTGGTTGATGCCGGACTTTTGGCAGTTTCCAACCGTTTCTATGGGATTGTCTCCCATACTTGCAATCTACCAAGCGAGATTCATGCGGTATCTGGAAGATCGCGGGTTAAAGAAGGCAAGCGATGCCAGGGTTTGGGCTTTTCTCGGTGATGGAGAAACAGATGAGCCGGAGTCGCTCGGCGCCATCACTCTTGCTTCACGTGAGAAACTCGACAATCTGGTTTTTGTCATCAATTGCAACCTGCAGCGGCTCGATGGTCCGGTGAGGGGAAATGGAAATATCATTCAAGAGCTCGAAGCCGCATTTCGCGGAGCCGGATGGAATGTGATCAAAGTGCTGTGGGGAACGGATTGGGATCCGCTTTTAGCCAAAGACAAAGACGGCATTCTGGTGAAGCGAATGGGAGAAGTCGTGGATGGCGAATACCAGAAATACATTGTAGAACCTGGAAGCTACATTCGCGAACATTTTTTTGCCTCTGATCCAAGATTGCTGGAAATGGTGAAGGATCTTTCTGATGATCAGCTGGCAAAACTGCGGCGAGGCGGTCATGATCCGCAAAAGGTGTACGCCGCTTATAAGGCTGCAGTGGAGCATAAGGGCTCGCCGACGGTAATTCTTGCACGCACGATCAAGGGTTACGGGCTTGGGGAAGCAGGAGAAGGCAGAAACATCACACACCAGCAAAAGAAATTGAACGAAGAAGAATTACGCGAATTTCGCACACGTTTTGGAATTCCAATTTCCGATGAGGACGTTGCGGAAGCTCCCTTTTACCGTCCCCCCGATGAGAGTGCTGAGACCCGATATCTGCAGGAGCGTCGCAAGAAACTCGGCGGGTCCATGCCGGCCCGCGTTTGTAGAAGTACTCCGTTAAAGACTCCTCCGGAAGAATTTTTTGAAGAGTTTTACAAGGGAACGGAGGGAAGAGAAGTTTCGACAACGATGGTGTTTGTGCGTCTGTTATCCAAGCTTCTCCGCGATAAGGAACTTGGAGACTTGATTGTCCCGATTGTTCCGGATGAAGCGCGCACATTCGGGATGGAGTCACTGTTTCGACAATGCGGAATCTATTCGCATGTCGGGCAGCTCTATGAACCTGTGGACGCGGATACTTTGCTGTATTACAAGGAGGCATCGGACGGCCAGATTCTGGAGGAAGGAATCACCGAAGCAGGTTCCATCGCCTCGTTTATCGCCGCAGGGAGCGCGTATTCCTCGTTCGGAATCAACACGATTCCTTTCTTTATTTTCTATTCCATGTTTGGATTTCAGCGGATCGGCGATTTGATCTGGGCTGCCGGTGATATGCGATGCCGCGGGTTCTTACTTGGGGGTACCGCCGGCAGGACGACCCTTGCCGGAGAAGGGTTGCAGCATCAAGATGGTCAGAGCCATCTACTCGCCTACTCGGTCCCGAACATCCTTTCCTATGATCCGGCGTTTGCATATGAACTGGCGGTGATTATCCGCGACGGAATTCGGCGCATGTACGAAGAGCAGGAGAATGTGTTTTATTACCTCACGGTTTACAACGAAAATTATTCGATGTATCCCATGCCCGAAGGAGTACGGGAAGGAATCCTCAAGGGGATGTACAGATTCCGGGCGTCAGAACTGAAAAGCAAACTTCGCGCCCAGCTTTTTGGGAGTGGTCCGATCTTGAATGAGGTGTTGAAAGCGCAGCAAATCCTGGGTGAACGCTACGGTGTGTCCGCAGATGTATGGAGCGTGACAAGCTACAAAGAACTGCACCGGGATGGTCTGGAGTCGGAGCGGTGGAACATGCTCCATCCGGGAGAGGAGACGCGCCGTCCTTATGTCAGCAAGTGTCTGGAAAATGCGGATGGCGTATTTGTGGCCGCTTCCGATTATGTAAAAGCGCTTCCCGATCTGATTGCGCGGTGGGTGCCTGGACCTTTGTATTCGTTGGGAACGAACGGATTTGGGCGAAGCGACGGGCGCAAATCGCTTCGCGATTTTTTCGAGATTGATCACCGTTATGTTGTTCTGGCTACGCTCAACAGTCTCCTTCAGGAAGGAAAGATCGAATCGGGAGCTGTCCAGCAAGCAATTCGGGATCTTGAAATCCATCCTGATACGAAGCCGAACCCAATGGTTTCCTAGAGACATGATCACAGAACTGAAACTTCCCGAGCTTGGTGAAAATATTGAATCGGGAAATGTTGTCAAGGTTCTTGTAAAGGCCGGAGACACGATTGAAAAAGATCAGCCTGTACTTGAATTAGAAACGGACAAAGCAACAATCGAAGTCCCTTCTTCCGTGAACGGCGTTGTGAGGGAGGTCCGCGTTCAGGAAGGAGGCAAAGCACAGGTTGGCCAGGTTGTCTTGACTGTAGATTCCACCGCGGGTCAATCTGTCGTGGCGCCCGATGCCGAAGTGTCTGCAGAAGCTGCTCCCATTGCGCCAGTGCAAGAGAAGTCGACGGTTTCAGCGTCGGAGTCAGTCCCCATTCAGGAGAAGCCTGCTGTCGAGCAACTAACCGAACCGGTTCTGCCGCCGCCGCCGCCGCAGACATCGCGTTCGGGGCGCATTGTTCCCGCCTCTCCCTCCGTACGGCGGTTGGCTCGCGAGATCGGAGTCGATATCGCGCAGGTGGCCGGAACCGGGCAGGCCGGCCGGATTTCGATCACAGATGTAAAGGCTCATGCGAAAAAAATCAACGAAGGAATGAGGATTTCCGGCACTGTGATCACTCCGCCACTCCCGGACTTTTCGAAGTGGGGCCAGATTGAACGGAAACCGATGAGCGGCATCCGGCTGAAAACTGCCCAACATATGAGCACAGCCTGGACCAATGTTCCTCAGGTCACTCAATATGACAAAGCTGATACTACAGAATTAGAAATTCACCGGAAACGTTTTGGCGAAAAAGCGGAAGCAGCCGGCGGTAAGCTTACGGTCACTGCAATCCTGTTGAAGGTCGCGGCGTCTGCCCTGAAGGCATTTCCGCAGTTCAATACAAGTGTGGATATGGCCGGTGGTGAAATCGTCTACAAAAAATATATCCATGTTGGAGTTGCTGTAGATACCGAACGTGGACTTCTGGTCCCTGTGATCCGCGATGTAGATGAGAAGAATATTCTCCAGATCTCGATCGAACTGGCACAGGCTGCAGAGAAAGCCCGAAACAAAAAATTATCTTTGGAAGAAATGCAGGGGGGAACGTTCACGATCACCAACCTGGGCGGAATCGGCGGCACTTACTTTTCCCCAATTGTGAATTTTCCCGAAGTTGCCATTCTCGGCGTCTCACGCGGCGGCACGGAACCGGTCTACCGCGACGGGAAGTTCGAACCGCGCACGATGTTGCCCCTCTCGCTCTCCTACGATCATCGCGTGATTGATGGGGCTGATGCAGCCCGCTTTCTGCGCTGGATCTGTGAAGCGCTGCAAGATCCGTTTCTACTCGCGTTGGAAGGATAGGATTTGAACCACAAAGACCGCAGAGATCGCAAAGGATGAATTATGGAAGAAGAAGAAAAGAGCAGGCTGGAACAGTTCAAAGAATTTGTGGAAATGGATCCAGCCGATACATTTTCACGCTATGCGCTTGCCATGGAATACATGAGTGTTCCCGACTATGCCGAATCGGTCCGCCATTTTGAAGAGGTAATCCGCCTCGATCCGACCTATTCTGCAGCATATTTTCAGGCTGCGATCGCTTCGCGCAACGCGCAGCAGACCGAACAAGCGAAACGATTCCTGCAAACAGGTATCGAAGTGGCTGAAAAGAAAGGAGACTGGCATGCGCGTGACGAAATGCGCGCAGTCCTCGAAGAACTCGGATAAATTTATCGCTAAGACGCAAAGGTGCAATGACCCTTTTCTCTTCGCGCGCTTCGCGTCTTTGCGAGAAACAAATGTATAGAAGTCTCCGATACTGGATTGTGTTGATCCTCGCCGCGCTCCAGTTGTCCTTTATTACGAACCTGAAGGATCTCTGGCACTACCGGAAGCCATTTCCGGAAAAAGTGAAGTCTGTACGTGAAAAATTCCAGAAAGGCGTCGTGCTGCCTCTCTTTGCTCTCGAAGAGGACTACCCCTACGTGCAATCGATTGACGAGATTGCCGATCTCGGTGCAAGGAGCGTTTCGTTTTTCTTGACGAATTATCAAGAAGATATCCGGTCGAACTACATTTACTTGAATCAGCGCGCCACGGAACCATTGCAGCTCGCCAAGCTGATTGATTACGCGCATCGGCGCGGTCTCAGTGTGTTTCTATTCCCGACTCTACACATCCAGCATCTCGGCTACAAGGAGTGGCGCGGAGTCCTGAAACCGGAAGATCCCGAGTTGTGGTGGAGCAATTACTTCCGGACGATACGGTTTTACCTGAATATTGCAGCGGAAAACAAAGTCGAAATGTTCTCGATCGGATCCGAGTTGTGCGCGATGGAATCGGACTACAATCACTGGTCCAGGATTATCCAATATTGCAGGAAACGATATTCGGGTATTCTCACATATTCAGCCAACTGGGATCACTATCACAATATCTCATTTCAAAAAGATCTGGATTATCTCGGGATGAATGCTTATTTTGGTCTTTCCAACAAGGATGATCCGAAGCTGGAAGAACTGCTGAAATCCTGGCAGCCTGCAAAAAAAAGAGTTGAGGAGGCTTATGGCGAATATAAGACACCGATTCTTTTTACTGAGATCGGGTATCCCAGTGTGAACGGAGCAAGCAGAAAACCCTGGGATTACTTCGCCACCACAGCCGTCGATCTGAAGGAACAATCATTGTGCTATCGAGCATTCGTCGAAACGTGGGATCCGCCGCCCGCTTATCTTCACGGAGTTTATTTCTATAATTGGTGGGGTGAAGGAGGACTGGGAGACCGCGATTATACGCCGAGGTTGAAACCGGCGGAACAGGTGCTGAGACAGTGGTATGCGTCATTGTAAAACACCATCCTGGGGACGGCGGGCGTCCCTGCCCGCCTGCCGTGGTGTGGTCATGAATTCGGCGGGCACGGAGGCCCGCCCCTCCAGAAGCGTTTTAAGTCTTTTTGCAAGATGGAAGGGTCGTACTAAATGGATATGAAGCGGGTGCCTGAGCGATCAGTGCGTTCATTGACCGATGAGGAGCTGGTAGAATCCGTTCTGGAGGGGAACCTTCAGGATTTCGATCTTTTGATGGAGCGCTGGCAAAAGCCTCTGTACAACTTCGTTTTGCGCTTCATGAATTCGGAAGAAGAGGCCCGTGATGCCTGTCAGGACGCGTTTATCAATGCGTACAGGAGTCTCTCCAAGTTTAAAGGGCAGTCGAAGTTTTCTTCCTGGCTCTTTAAAATTGCCATCAACCGCTGCAACACGCTATTGCGAAAGCGGAAACGGTGGAGAATGTTTTTTGATCCGATGGGAGAGGGCGAGCAGTTTACGGATTTTGCGGAAGATCGAAATGTGGAACATACGGCGGAAAGAAAGCAAATCTATCACCGGATCCGAAAGGCGATTGCCGATCTTCCACCGGAACAGAAGACCGTGCTTCTGTTGAAGGAGTATGAAGGAATGAAGTTTCATGAAATCAGCGCGATGCTGGAATGTCCTCTTTCCACAGTCAAGAGCCGTATGTATTACGCATTGGATGGACTCAGAAAATCGCTGAAACTTGTTGAGGTGAAGAACCGATGAACTGTGAAGAATATCGCGAATTACTGGTCTCGCGTCTCTGTGGGGAGATTGAGACAGAGGCGGAGGGAAGGTTACAAGCGCATCTGGAGATGTGCGAGGAGTGCCGGGAATCCCAGAAGGAATTCCGGGCCATGCTCGGACTGATGAAGCAGATGCCGGACCGGGAGTGGGATGAACGACTGCGGATCCGTGATCTGATTCGCCGCAATCAGCGGTGGAGAGCGATCGTATTCAGTAAAGCTGCAATCTGGATTCTGGCGTTGACCGGCCTGATTACGGTATTGACGGTGCTCCCGCTACGGTGGGAGTTATCCGCGCAAGAATTCTCGCTGCGCTGGGGAACAGACTCTTCGCGCGAAGCCGATCTCGCGCGCGAGATGAAACAGCTGCAAGTCCAACTGGCCGAACTTCAAAAACAAAATCAGGACTGGCAGCAAAATTCAGATGCGCGTTTCCGGCAACTGATCAATGTGAACAATGTAGAACAGCAGAAACGCTACTTCCAAACTCTGGAAATGTTTACGAATTATGTGCAGCTTCAACGCAAAGCCGATTTCCAAAGAATTCAGAAGGATATTGCTACTTCTTATGATAGGACGGGGCATGAAGTGGATAAGACGAACGAGCTGCTGGATTATGTGTTGAAGGCATCGGCTTCAGGAGATTCATCGCTCTATGATGGAAACTAGGATGGATATCTTGGGAAAGACGGGCGTGCGTGCCCGCCGGACTCTACTGTTTTGCATTGTATTCTTGATCGCAGTCGTTTCCTTTGCCCAGGAGCAAACCGCACCCGCTGTTCCCCCTGGGCCGGAATTATCGCAACCGGAGCAACCCACTTTGCGTCTGCAGGATTTTGAAGGACTGACCATACAGGCCGTCCGGCAGGAATTCCCGCGCCTTCCCGGCTTCTTTGCCAGTTCCCATTCCTGCCGTCTCCCGGAATATGGGCCTGTAGTTTCCATCACAATACAGCCTCCCGCATTCTTCTTCACCCGACCGGTGTTGCAGGAATTGGAGCGCCGTCAACAGATTGCCGAACAGCAGGCAAGAAGAGTCCAGACCCAAATTGAACGCGCAGCTCAGTTTATCAGTCTGAAATCGAAAGAGGCATCCCTTCAGGAAAAAGTTGAGATGGAACGTTCGAAAAAGAAAGCAAGATCCGTGGATGCTCTAGAGAAGGATCTTGCCGAGGTCCGGAGTCAGATTGCAACGATTGAGTCAACCTCTCTGCCGCAAGAACACGTGATGATTGAAGAATCGTCGATCAACGATGTGGATCTGAACAGGATGATCTCCGCCAATTACCAGCAATTGCTCGAAAGAGTTACCGAAGCGATGACGAATACACTTGCGGAAAAGGGTGTATGGATTGCTGACATTGGCGAAAATGAGAAGGTCGGCATCACTGCGTATGTCCGCGATAGCTTCCTGGGCAATCAGGAGAAAGTGATTATCCTCGTTTTGAACGGGAGTGATATTCAAGCTTTTCGCAGCGGGGAGCTTGATCTCCCTTCCCTCAAGAAGCGTGTGCTTGTGAAGCACGACAAAAAAGAGTAATAGCGTCTATCGCGTCGTCGGGTCGTCGCGTCTATCGCGATGGACGCAATGACGCAATGACGCGACGACGCAAATGAGAGTAATCGCGGGCAAATACCGGAACCGGAACCTGAAGGCAAGTGACAGGTTTCGCCCCACGACGGATCGCGTACGGGAAACGCTGTTCAACATCTTGCAAAACGAAATCGAAGGCGCCGTTTTTGTGGACGCGTTTGCCGGGAGCGGAGCCGTTGGAATCGAGGCGCTTAGCCGCGGGGCTTCCAGCGTTTATTTCCTGGAATCGAACAGGAAGACTCTCCAGATTCTGGAATCGAATCTTTCCATGTGCGACGACGAGGGACGATGGCGCATTTATTCACTTGCTGCGCTCAAAGGACTTGATGTGATCCACCAGACGGAACCGCATGTGGACTTCTTGTTTTTTGATCCTCCGTACGAATTCGACGACTACGCAGAGCTTCTTCAGAAAGCGTCCGAATTATTCCCCGATGCTACGTATATTGTAGAAGCATCTACCCGGAGCCGGTTGGATCCTGGACTCGGGCTGGAGCTGATTCGCGAGCGCAACATCGGGGAAACATCTCTTTCATTTTTCCGGCGACAGGCTTCCTGAGATTCGTGCTATACTCGAGTCATTCTTTCATGGGAGGAAGGAAATGGAACAAAGTCAGCAGCCACAAGAATTCGGTTCTAAAGTGCCAGCTCCACAAAAAACCGGTATGGGACTCGAACCAAACATCGCCGGCGCGTTGTCGTACTTTTGCGGCTGGGTGACCGGTTTGATCTTTTTCCTCATGGAAAAAGAAAACAAGTTTGTCCGTTTTCATGCGATGCAATCGCTGATTCTTTCAGGTGTCTTTATTGTTCTGTATATCGCTCTTGGCATCCTCGGTCATATTCCTTTCCTGGGATTTTTGACGCTGTTTGCCTATCCCGTTCTCGGTATCCTCGGGTTTATCGTGTGGATTCTGATGATGGTGAAAGCATACCAGGGTGAGAAGTTTAAGCTTCCTGTGATCGGAGATATTGCGGAAAAGAACGCATAGGAAATGTCTGAGACCACCAAGCTGAACTTGGAACCGAATCTTGCAGGTACGCTCTGTTACGCATTCGGGTGTATTTCGGGAATCATCTTTTTCGTCTTGGAAACAGAGAACAAAAGGGTTCGCTTCCATGCCCTGCAATCGATATTGCTCTTCGCGGGACTGTCGATCCTTTGCGTAATTTCAACTATCCTGACGATTGTCACCGATTTTTTTGTCTTTGAGCTTGCGAACAGCCTGATCTGGCTTTTGCAATTTGTTCTCTGGCTTGTCCTCATCATCAAAACGTATCAAGGGCAGACGATCAAAATACCCGGTTTGGGAGATTTTGCTCAGCAACAGGTAGGATGGCCGGAGAAGGAATCCTAGGATTCACCCCAAAAACACAAAGGGCACAAATAGTGGAACGCAAAGAGCAAGTTCGTATGATCGCCTTTTTCGTGGCAATTGTAGGGTTTTGCTGCGTAGCTTCTGCTTCCACCGTATCGATCCGTATGTTCGGTTTTCCATTACCGCCGATCTGCGTATTCAAAATGATTACAGGGCTCGATTGTCCGGGTTGCGGCGTAACCCGCGCACTGGTACTCGCCTTCCACGGGCATCTGCAGGAATCGTATATGATGCATATCTGGGGAATCCCGCTTGCCCTATTCTTTGCGGTCAAAATAGTTCTCGGCCTCGCCCGTCTGAACCCTGGATTTCGACTCCCGATCCCCACTCCGTTGCTTTGGAAACAATGGGGCGCCCGCTTTGTCTTCTTTTCCCTCCTGGCCCCGTGGGCGGCAAAAACAGTTGCGCTTCTGGTCATACAGCATCGCTAACCCTTGCGTTTGCAAGCACATTGTGTTACTATCACCGGTTAAATCAGAAGCAGTGGAAGTAGTGTCTTTATTTATAGAGCGACTCTCACGCTGATACGAAGGAGGAATCTTGTAATGGTTTGCATCCGGTTAATGCGGATGGGCGCAAAGAAGCGCCCTTATTATCGAGTTGTTGTAGCCGATTCACGCAGATTTCGTGACGGTAAGTTCATTGAGCGATTAGGGGTGTATGATCCTCTACCTCAGAGTCCCAAGATCGAGCTGAACATGGAGCGTGTGGACTATTGGATGCAAAAAGGCGCTCAGCCCTCAGATACAGTCCGAAACTTGATTTCGGGTGTCCGTAAATCCGCTTCAACCGTTTCCTAGCACAAATCCCGTTTCATCACCAGACACTGAATCGTAGGAGGATGCCATGAAAGAACTACTGGAAGCGATGGCGAGGGCTCTCGTTGATCATCCGGACGCGGTTTTGGTGACCCTGATCGAAGGGGAACAAACAACTGTGTTGGAACTTCGGGTTGCCCATGATGATCTTGGCAAGGTCATTGGAAAGCAGGGCAGAACAGCGCGTGCGATCCGCACAATTCTTGGCGCAGCGGGGATGAAATTACGTAAACGTTTTGTACTGGAAATCCTGGAGTAATGGAAACCGGAACTTCCTCTCCGGTCGTTGTAGCGAAAATTGTAAAACCGCATGGTTTGAGAGGAGAGGTGGTTCTGGAATCATTCACCGATGTGGAAGGACGGTTGGAAAATACGCCGTATTTCCTTCTGTTAGATAACGGCAATACAATCCGGCGTGTCCAGGTAAGGTCACACCGTTTTTTTAACGGCAGGCACGTACTAGCATTTGAGGGAGTTGATTCCCGCGACGGCGCGGAGGCGTTGAGAAATTTGGAACTTGGGGTTCCAGGCGGAGAATTAGGGAAACTGGCCGCCGAACGGTTTTTTTTGCATGAGCTGATTGGAATGAGCGTTTTGCTGAAGGACGGCACGAACATAGGTATTGTAAAAAACGTGATGCACACCAAAGGGGGCGATATTCTGGAAGTGGGGGATCACGGCGAAAAGTTGATTCCATTTGCAGCAAAGATTTGTGTGGAGGTAGATCCGGAGAAAAGGCGGATTACAATTGATCCTCCGGAGGGTCTGCTGCAGCTGAATGCGGATTGATTTTCTAACGATCTTTCCCGGTTTGTTCTCCGGGTTGTTGGATCATGGACTGCTGCAGCAGGCCGGTCAAAAGGGAATTCTGGAGTTTCAGGTTCACGATTTACGGAATTATGCGCACGACAGGCACCGCAGCGTGGACGATGTGCCTTACGGCGGCGGTCCTGGAATGGTGTTTAAACCTGAGCCGGTCTTCGAAGCCGTGGAAACGATTCGTGGTTCCGGCGGTCTGGTGATTCTCCCGAGCCCGCAGGGGATAAAGTTTACTCAGAGGATTGCAGAGGAATTAGCGCACGCGGTGCAATTGATTTTCCTGTGCGCCCGGTATGAAGGAATCGATGAGCGCATTTGTGAAGCGCTGGTAGACCGAGAGATCTCGATAGGCGATTTTGTTACGATGGGAGGGGAGGTACCATCCGTGTTGATGGTCGAGGCGATCACCCGTTTTGTACCGGGTGTAGTGGGTGACCGGGAATCGGTTGTTTCAGATTCCTTTCAGAATTCGTTGTTGGATTTTCCGCACTATACGAGGCCTGAAGAATACAGGGGAAAAAAGTTCCATCTATCCTTCTTTCCGGACATCATGAAGAGATACGGAAATGGCGTAGGAAAATGGCGCTAAAACGGACGCTCGAACGGAGGCCGGACCTTCTGGCTGGCGTTGAATGGACTGAGGAAGACCGCAAAATGGTGCAAGAGTTGAAGGGTTCAAAGAATTGATCCTTGAACCTTTCAACCCTTGAACTTTTTAGTATCGAATAAGGACGTGAGTTATGAACACTTTAGAGATTGTAGAAAAGAAGTTTTTGAAATCAAAGATACCCGATTTCAGGCCGGGTGATACCGTGCAGGTACATGTGCGCGTGAAGGAAAGAGAAAAGGAATCGGCAAAAGCAAAGGAAAAGGAAAAAGAGAAAGAGCGCATCCAGATGTTTGAAGGAGTTGTGATCGGAATGCGCGGCCACGGAATTCAAAGTTCCTTTATCGTTCGCAAGATTTCCTTTGGTGTCGGCGTGGAGAGAATTTTCCCATTTCATTCTCCCAGCATTGACAAGATTAAGGTGGTCAGGCATGGAAGAGTACGCCGCGCAAAATTGCTTTATCTGCGAGAGCGTACCGGCAAAGCCGCCAAGATCCGTGAAAAGCAGGTGGCTCAGGCATAGGCATGATTCGGGTAAGACGGAAATACCGTTGTACCTACAGGCACGAAAATCAGTTACTGAAACAAGGATACTGCCGGATTGCGGGCGTGGATGAAGTTGGTCGGGGAGCACTCTGCGGTCCTGTCGTTGCCGCGGCGGTCCTTTTTTCCAGCGCCCGCGCGTTCGCGGAATCAATGACAGCAAGAAGCTGACCCCAGTTCAACGGGAGAAAATCCGCCCAGGATTCTGAAAGCGGCATGGAGTTTCGGAATCGGAATTGTCTCGGCGGAAGAAATTGACCGGATCAACATTCATCAAGCGACCCTGAAAGCCATGAGAATTGCTCTGGAACAACTGTCCCCCGCTCCCGATTTCGTCCTGGTCGATGGAACGCGTGTCCATGGGCTTCCAGCCGCCAGTCTGAATCTCGTCAAGGGTGATGCTCGCTGCATCAGCATTGCAGCAGCCTCGATCGTTGCTAAAGTAACGCGTGACCATCTGATGCAAAGCTATGCTAGCATGTATCCGATGTATGACTGGGTCCGCAATAAGGGATATGCATGCCCGAATCATTTTGAGGCTCTTCGGAATCATGGTCCCATTTCGTTTCATCGCAAGTCCTTCAAACCTGTTCAAGAGGATCCCCAGTTGAAACTCGATGGTTCCTCCAGAAAGCCGTGAAAAAATATGGCTTTTGATAAATCCAAAATACTAAAATCTGCGGAAAAATTTGTTGCGTCGGGAAAGACAAATAACGCAATTGACGAATATCTAAAGATCCTGAAGGAAAACCCCAAAGACTGGATCCTGATGATCCAAATTGGGGATCTTGATCTGAAGATCAATCGATCCCGGACGCCATTGAGTTTCAGAAAGTCGCGGACCATTACTTCTCTGATGGTTTCTTTCTGAAAGCGATTGCCATCTACAAACGGATCAACAAGCTCGATCCAAGTCTGACCGACATCTGTCTCACGCTTGCTGAGCTGTATTTGAAACAGGGACTGACGATGGATGCCAAATCCCAGCTTCAGATCGTGGCGCAACAATATCTTTCTAAGAAATCAGAACAAAGAAGCGATCGAAACTTTGCAGCGGTTGATCGAGATCGAGCCGGATAACTTAAAAACAGAAATGAGCTTGCCAAAGCATATAAAAGCGAAGGCATGATTCCTGAAGCGATTCGAGAGTTCCTGGACATCAGTGATCAGTTATCCCGCAAGGGACTTTTGAAAGAGAGTCTGGCAGTTCTGGAAACGGCTTACAAGCTGGATCCGAAAGATACGGAGACACTTCGAAAAATCCTTGCCATCTATCAGGAACAGAATGAACCAGAGAAAGGAGCTGCGCTAGTGGACGAGGCTCTCCGCTCAGATCCTTCGAATCCTGAGATTCTCGCCTTGCTTGCTGAAACACATGCCGCGCGGCGTGATTTTGAAAAAGCGCATGAAGCCCTGGATCGTGCGCTCCTGAATGCTTCCCGTAGAGAGGAGTTCTGGCCGCTGAAAGGAGATATCTTTTTGAAGGCAGGCGATGTGAATGCCGCCTTCGGGCAGTACGTCCAAGTTGTCGATCGGGAAATACAAAGAAAGGAAATCGATATCGCGGTGGAATTGCTGAAAAAAATCACACAGGCGGATCCAAACTACCATCTCGCCTGGCTCAAACTGTCAGAAGTCTATTCCATGTTGCGACAGCACACGAACACCGTTTCGTCTTACGGTTCTCTTGTGGATGCGCTGATTTCCAAATCACTGTATGCCGATGCGTTGCAGTATGTGAATAAGTTGATCGAGCTGGATCCCGATGATAATCAGCACAAGGAGAAACTGGAGTTTGTTCGTTCCTTTGTTGAAGAAACTCGCGTAGACGCAAAGCTGCCGGAAGCAGCCATGACCCCTGAGCCGGTACTCGCTGCCGAGGAAGAGCCGGAAGTCGATGTTGCGGTTGAAATTGAAATGCCTTCGTCTTCGCCGCCACCACCTCCGTCGCGTCCACCGTCATTGCTTCGCACGCAACCGGCTCCTCCGCCAATGGTTCGATTGCCGCCGATAGAGAGAAGTGTCGCATCGTCCTCTGAAGTGATTTCGTCCGGTAAGTATCGGATCAGTAAAGAGGAAAAGGAGTATGTGTCGGAGCATCTCATTGAAGCAGAAGTATTCAACAAGTATGGATTGATCGACAAAGCACTGGAACAGGTGCATGGCGTTTCTGAGCAAGTTTCCCAATTCTGTACAGGCGCATCAGAAGTTGAAGGAAATCTATCTGGAAAAAGGGGAGCGAGACAAAGCCGTTGAAGAATGTATTGCGATGGCGCGGATCCTGCGCAGGCACCGGAGAGATTGATCAAGCCGAAGATTTGCTAAGCGAAGCGCGTCAGATCAACGCGAATCATCCTGCGCTGGAAAAAGCGTTTAAAAAGGCGCCCTCCTCCTGCTGCTGCGCCGCCGAAAGGACCGGACGTGATGGGAGAAATCGAAAGACTTGCCCATAACATCAAGACAATGATCCGGGACCTTCAAGGCACCGTCTGGAAAGCCACCCGCCAGTGTGAAGTTACCGCCGGAACTTACAAAGTCAAAATTACCACAGCCTTCACTTTCAAAGCAGTTGTTTGATTCCATCATGAAATCATCCGTTTCCCCGGCGCGCAAAGGCGCTCCGCCGGTTTCAAGGAAACCTGTTCCCGCGAAAAAGCCGGCAGCGCCGCCTCCTCCTCCTCCCCATGCTGAAGAGATAGAAATTGAAATCATGGAACCGGAACAGGTGGAGACGCCTGTCGCGGCAGGTCTTCCTGATTCCGCGTTTGAAGAGATTGATTTCTTTGCCGACCAGGGATTGAAGGATGAATCGTTGAAACTTCTTGATGAGTTGAAGCAGAGACATCCTCAAGATCCCGGGTTTTGAAACGTGTCGCCGCAATGGAGCGTCCGGAGCCCCCCACCCCTGCAAAGATACAGGATTCCTACACTGCCGAAGATATCTCGATTCATTTGGATGACATGGACTTGCCTCCGCTGGAGATTCCTGCCGAACAGGGAATAAGTTCCACACCAAACATTTCAGGAAGCGATGAATCGTCTCTTGCAGCTCTGGATCTTTCGGCTATTTCTCCAGTCGAAATCGAAGTTGAAACGTCTACGGAGCCGCTCGAACAAATTCCAGAAATGCAGGCTGAAGCAACTCAGGCTGTTGGTGAACCCCAGCCTCCCATTGTTTCTTCGAAGGAACGGTCTAGCGAAGAAGCGTGGGACCTTCGCGATTTTGCGGGTCTTGCTCGTTCGCTGAATGAATCTACACCCCGGGAGGAACCGCCGGAGATCCATCTCGATGATTCTATGTTGATCGGAGAACCTGCTCCGAATGAACCGCCTGAAGTCGATCTGGGCCCGACAGAGTTTGCTGAACTGGAAGATGCGAATCAGCAAGAGAAAGAGGAAGAGGTGGTTCACAAGGAACAACAGACGCAAATGGAGGAACAGGAGAGTATCCCAAAAGAGCCGGACAGGCAGGTCATTCTAGAACGCACCTTTGGCGAGGCGATGGACGATGTTTTCCGCAAGAGGAGTGAACCGGAAGTGGAGCCGGAATCCCTTGCCGTGAAGGCCCCTGAAGAACTGTTTGAAGAAGAAGACGAATTCTTCGATCTGGCAGCGGAGTTGGAAGAGGGATTTCTGAATGTCCAGAGTGCAGTGGAAGATGATCGTCCGCCGGATGGGCAGACCTATTCATTCGAAGAGATTTTGACGGACTTCAAGAAGGGTGTTGAAAAGCAGCTTGGAGCCGAAGATTATGATACGCGCTACAACCTTGGCATCGCATACAAGGAGATGGGATTAATTGACGAGGCGATCGCGGAGTTTCAAATTGCGGCGAAGGATCCCAAGAGGTTCCTGGAATGTTGCAGCATGCTGGGTATCTGCTTTTTGGAAAAGGGAATGAACAAGCTCGCGGTGAAATGGTATCAACGCGGCCTGGATACACCGGGATACAGTGAAGACGAATATCAGGGATTGCGATTTGATCTCGGTCAGGTGGAGGAAGCGTCCGGCGATCTGGCTAAAGCGCTTGAGATTTACCAGGAAGTGTATGGTGTAAATGCCAATTACCGTAACGTGTCGAAGAAAATCAAAGAGCTCCAGGATAAGCTGAAAAAGAAGTAGCCGCAGTTTGTCCGTTCTCAGATCCCACATGCTAAAAAAGCTGACTTTTTATGTCTTTGTTTTCTACTGCTTTGAAGTTGGCGTATTTCTAATTGTAGCTCCCTGGTTACTGCCTCAGGTGTGGGAAAATAACTATTTCCTTTTTGTTTTTCCACGTTTGAAGGGGCTATTCTTGAGCGGATATTTTCGCGGTGCAGTAACTGGTCTGGGCGTTGTGAATCTTCTTGTCGCCGTATCGGAGATCATCGGGACCGAACGATCCAGAAACATTCTGGAACGATCAACGGAAGCAAAATCAAAATTGTGAGCCGGAGTTTTTCTTACTGCTTGATTACAGACCGGAGACTTTTCCGGGAACCGCTGGAGAATATTGCGCGTTCTGCAGAGTTAGCTGGAATTGATTTTTTTCAGCTGAGAGAAAAGGACTTATCGCCAGCATATCTGCTCGATCTTGCACAAAGAATCCGCGCAGAGCTGGTCCAGACCAAATTTGTCATCAATGGAGAACTCGGTATAGCGATTGCAGCGGGAGCCGATGGAGTTCATTTGCAGAAGGGGAATATTCCGGTTTCAACTGTTCGCCGGCATTTTCCGAATCTGTTGATTGGCTATTCTGCGCATTCGGAACAGGAGATCCATACTGCCGAAAGGGAAGGCGCGGATTATGTTTTCTGCAGTCCGGTTTTTCCGCCGCGCTCCAAGGCGACGGATTTGGAACCGATTGGTTGTGAAAAGCTGGCCAGGTGGATTCAGGGGCTTCAAATTCCAGTTCTTGGTCTGGGTGGGGTGGAGATCTCCAATCTCAGCGATCTACAGCGAGCGGGATGCCGCGGAGCTGCTGGAATTTCGTTGTTTCTCAATCAGGGATGTTTTGATTTGAAAGGGATGGTGATTTGATGGATTTCACGATGGAACCCAGCATGAAGATGGGAGGTCTGATCTTCCTGGTTATGACATTTGTCATACTGGCAATCTTTCGGTTCACCCGGCAGCATCGCATCGTACGAGAGAAGATCAAAACGCCGCTGATTGCGGTTTTCTGTCTGCTGACTGTCTACGATTTCTTTTACATCCTGCAAAAGCCGATCCCGCCAATGCTGGAAGGGTATTACTTTGCTCTTTTGTATCTGGGCATTGCAATTATTCTGATTCAGCTTGGAATCTTCTTGTTTTTTGACGTCTTTCTGGTTCGAAGCAAACATTATCAGACTCCGGCGCTTCTCAAAGAAATCACAAACGTCGTATTGTTCACGATTGCAGTAATCTTGATCATTCAGGATACATTAAAGATCCAGGTCACGACTGTGCTGGCCACCTCGGCGATCATTACAGTAGTCCTTGGGCTTGCGCTGCAGGAGACTCTTGGAAATCTCTTTGCCGGTCTGGCGCTTCACCTGGACCCTCCTTATCATCCGGGCGATTGGGTTCAAGCAGGCGACGTAGTTGGTAGAGTCGAAGAAGTCACATGGAGGTCCACAAAGCTGCACACTGTAAACAATGACATGATAGTCATTCCAAATGGTCAACTCGCGAAGGAAAAAATCATCAACCATACTTTTCCTCCAGCTCCGCATGCTACAAGCGTCAACGTGGCCGTGAGCTTCCATGTCCCTCCAAATAAAGTGGCGCGCGTTGTCCGGGAAGTACTGGCGACCATAGACAATGTCACAATGGATCCGGCGCCGGATATTCGCGTGAGCAAGTACATGGACTTTGCGATCGATTACCAGATCAAATTCTGGTTCAAGGATTTTGGGATTATCGAACCTACCTTGGCGGAAATTCGGAAATCGCTCTGGTATCACTTCCGCCGCAACGAAATTGAGATTCCATTCCCTATCCGGAACGTTTATCTCCATGAACGGGAGGAAGTGCTGTCCACCCACGAGCAGAGTTTGAGGCACCTTGCGGATTCGTTAAAGAAAGTCTATCTGTTTGCTCCTCTGGATGATGAAGAGAGACGACTGATTGCAGAGAAACTCGTCGAAATGCATTTCGCACAGAGGGAAATGATCATCCGCGAGGGGGACACTGATGATAATTTCTTCATCATTGAGGAGGGCGAAGTAGAAGTCTTTCTTACCTCTGTTAGTGGAAAACGTAAGGTTCTGACCACTCTTGGCGAAGGAGATTTCTTTGGAGAAATGGCTCTTCTGACCGGGGAGCGTCGAACGGCCAGTGTAGAAGCGATTCGCGATGTACGAGTTTACAGTCTTGGCAGGCATAGCTTCAAAGAGGTGCTGGAACGCAAACCGGAAATTCTGGATGAGATCAGTAATGTGCTCAGCCGGAGAAAAGATCAACTTGCAGACAAACTGGCTGAGAGTAGCGGCGGACACAATGAGGAGGCTCCCAGCAACATTTCCGATGCGAAGAACAGGATCCTCTCGCGCATCCGCAACTATTTCGGATTGTAGCAGGATTTCTCGAAAAAGACGCCAAGAACGCAAAGTGAAGGATTAATGGGGGATCAGTTTTTCGGAAAAGGTTTTGGCTTGTTCCAGTGTCATATGCTGTAGCAATTGCTGATTCAGTTCACGGATCTCCTGACGGTGAATCTTAGAAAGTTCCCGGATTTTGCCTACGGTCTCTTTTACCGCATCTCGTTGAGAATCGGAATTCGCGGCAAGATATGCCTTTTGAAGTTCGGCAAGCGCCATCAGTTTTGCTTCTTCTTCCCTGCGCAACTCCGATAATCTCTGTTGAATCTGAATGAACTTTTCGTAGGGGATATACTGCTCGAGTTCAAGTCTCAGATTCTGATCGCTACCTTCATCCTTCATCCTTCTACCTTCCTCATTTTAGGAAGAGAGGCCTGCAAGAGGGGGAGACTTGCAGGCCCTCTAGTGGGGATAGAATGGGACTCAGGATTCCCCAATGAAGACTAGTCTTTATGTTTTGGCGGTTTCTGACTCGACGAAGAGTGATTCCTGTTGTCGTTCTGCTTGCTTTGTGGAGGTGCATGATACTCACGCTTCGGCGGATCCGGCCGTTGGTAGCGTTCTTGCGGCGGATCCGGGCGCTGGGAGCGATCTGGTGAGCTCGTTTCCTGCCGACTTCGGGAATCGCTATGATTCTTGTTTTCGTCAAAACGCTCAAAATACTTCTTTGCTTCTTCACGGTACCGCGGACTGATCTCGCCGGAGTTGTCTCTATCTATTCCATCGCGGTCGGACGAACGAGGGCTGGTCCAGGGATAGGGCTTCCAGTCATCCTGGTCTCCGCGCTGATCATCACGGCCGTTATTCTTGTCTTTGTCCCTGTAATAGGGGCTTACGTAAGATCGGGATTGCCGTTCTTTATCGCTATTCCCGCGATAGAATTGCTGGTCCCGATCTGCACTCGAATATTTCCCGCGATCCGAAGATGAGGATTCACGCTTCGACGGCGTTCTACCGGAATCCCAGCTATATCCAAACTGCTCTTCCCTTCCTTTCGGGGTTTCAACCTTCGGCTTTTCAACTTTCGGATTTTGAACCTTTGGGTTCTCAACCTTCGGCTTCTCAACCTGCTTGTGGCCCTTTGTATCACGGGGGGGTGAACCTTTTTGTGAGCCAGATCCATGGCCAAACTGTTCGTCACGATGGTTGATCCCGACTGGATTCTTGATATCTTGCGGCGGTTTGATCACTCGCTTGTCGTTTTCGTATCCTTGAACCAGGCCCGTTTTGGGAATCGCATAGTTGATGAGCTGCTTGTCGGGAGAACGAAGAACCTTCCTGTCGTCAATTCGGATTCGCTTCACCTCTTCCGGTTTCGCCAGAGCTTTCACGAGATGGAAATTCGTCAATTCCTTTTTCTTTACAAAGTTCCAAGACCCGCCCGCATCGAGCGTCTTTTGCTTCTGAACAGGAGGATACGGGCTATTATGATTGTTATATACGTAGACTGGCCGGTTGTAATAATTCAACGGGCACCATCCGATGTAGTCACCGTAGTCGTACCAGGATACCCAGGCAGGCGCAAATGAATTCCCCGGAATCCAGTACCAGCCAAACGCACCGGAGAATCCCCATCGTCCATAGTGATACGGCGCCCAACCCCACGGTTCATAAGAGATCCAGAACCAGCTGCTATTGCAATAAGACCAGCGTCCATCGTAATAGGGCCGCCATCCATAGCTGACGTTCGGGACCCAGACGTAACCGTAGTTCTCATACTGGCGCCAGTCTCCATAATCGCCCAGTTCATAGGAATCATAGTAGATGTCATCGTCCACGTACTGATCCCGACCGTAGTCATTGCGCGCGTAGGAATCCATTCTAGACTGGTTCCAATCATCGAGTTCGTCATATCGTCCCTCGTAGCGTTCGGGACGTTCCGGATCCTGGCCCGGGTCCACGTATGTTTTTTCGCCCTGGGAAAGCAGGACACGGCGTCCTGATGCGCGCACTTCCACTTCTCCAGTAAGGCTCGTAATCCTTGCTGTACCCTCGCTTCCAAGATCAATCCTGACATTTCCTTCATCGATCATGTATACCTGGGCATCTCCGGCACGTACCTCAAGCTCATCACGAAATGAATTCACTATGTGAGAATCAACGAAGACGGTACCTTGAAGCAGCGTAAGGCTGACCGGCGATTGATCGGATTCCACTCTTACAGCCGTGTAGTCGCCAAGTCGAATTACCAGGCCGCTGCGAAAGGCAAGTTCACCTCTTCCGTCTGACGTCTCTATCTCGTCCCCCTGGAGGACAGGCGTGTTGATGGTCGCCTGTTGCTGACCGTCAGAGCCGTGAATGGTCACCTGCCCTTCAACATAGCGAAGCCGGATATACTGAGAATCCCCAAAAACGGCTCCCGCAAACAGGACGAGCAAGGCAACCATAAATGCTCGTGAGATGTTACTTGGTCTCATAAACCCTCCACTACGACCACATACTGTCCCGAAGCAAAGGACATGCCAGGTCTACGCGCTGGTTTCTCGACGAGCGAGCGACGGAAGGATGTCTACTTTAAACGACAACTGTTATCCTTTTTCTAATTGTTTTTCAATGGTTTCCAGTGTCTTTTCGAGGGTTCTCTGTCTGCTGCGAAGCGAATAGATATACCCGAATAAGATGCACCAGATCGCAATATAAGCAGCAACAAGGTAAGTCATGACTGCGCCTCCAGAATCTTTTCTTGAATTCGATCAATTCTCTCCCTCGTTTTCTCGAGATCGATTCTCAGCCGAGCAAATACAAAGTAAAGAAGTAATAGGGCGGCAAAACAGACCAGTACCGACATCCACATCCGGGGATCGAGATCAATCCTCTGGGAAGTCAGCACAGTTGGATGAATTGTGCGCCACCAGCGAATGGACATCCAAACGATTGGAACATCCACAAATCCGATGATTCCATACACGGCTGAGTAGACCCGGATCGAGGGATGATGACGAAGCGAGGACCGAAATAGTAGATACGCTACGTAAATCAGCCAGAGAATGAAAGTGCTGGTGAGACGTGGATCCCACGTCCACCATACATTCCAAACAGGCTTGGCCCAAATGGGGCCGGTTACGAGAACAATCAGGCAGAAAAGCACACCCATCTCAGCCGCTGCATGCGCCAGATGATCGTATTTCTCTTCGCGCTTCCACAGATAAAGAACGCCGCCAAGAAACACAAAGAAAAAGGACATCAATCCTACCCACGCGCTGGCAACGTGAAAATAGAAAATACGTTGCACGGTCCCCATGACTTTTTCTGTCGGCGCATAAATGAACGCAAAGTAGAGCGCCACAATCATCAAGACGAACAATGCTGCAAGCACAATTTGATCGGATCGTTTCAAGTTAGGCCTCTTCCAAAATCCAATGATATGACCAGTACGAAAGAACTACAAAAATCACATCAAATGCAATCAACAGTTTGAACCAGCTGTAGAACTGGCTCATCTTCAGATGGTTGAGAAGGATGATCGAGCACTTGACCGCCATGATGAGCATCGGGAGAAGAACTGGAAACAGAATTGCAGATAGAATCATTTCGCGATTCTTCAGATGGAGAGACATAGTGGAAAACAGAACCCCGAGGGAGCAATACCCGACAGCGGCAAGCACAATTACAAAAAAGAGCCAGAGTGATTTGATTGTGAATGAAAAATTGAAGAGAATGTGAAACACTGGAAATAAGAGTGCTTCGAGCGTAATCAGAAAGAGCAAAGCAGACAGCATTTTCCCGAGAAAGATTTGTCCAGAAGTCGCCGGACTGATCAACAAACCCGACAGAGTGCTTTCATCCTTTTCGATGTAGAGAATATGGTTTAAGAACAGCAATCCGGAGAAAAGAAAGGAGATCCATAGAATTCCAGGCGCGAACACCGGATATTGATCGCCTGCGACGGAAAGGGCAAAGTTGCCGACCACCAGCACCAGCAGCCCGAAAAAAAGCGTGGTCACAAAAGCTTGCCGGCTCCGGTATTCAATGACCAGATCTTTGCGGATGAGCGACCGTACAATACTCATACTTTCTCAGCGTATCTTAACATGGCTTTCGATTTGTAACGCCGCCCGCTGGCAGAGCGCGACCGTGCACAATGCTTTGGCTGGCGGACCACATATTTTCCCCCGGGCATATTTGTGATTCGAGAGTATTCAGGTCCAATTCCCTGAGTGGTAGTCCGCTGCAGCGATTTGCGCCGGAGTTTTTTGTGGGAGACTGCCTCCCCGATACTTCAAATCGAGGCCAGGAATCACATAAAGTACGGTATAATCTTGATTTACACAATGTAATTCTCCCGTGCACCTTTGGATCATCACACGTCAAATCGAGGAGTTAAGAAAGAGTCACACAAAAGAGTCCATGACGCGGAGGGCTGTGGATAAACCCCGAACGTTAGCGGCCCATATCCGCTTGTTGCTCCGCTACCGTGAAATGTTGTTTTTGTGGACCAGCAGGGAATTGCGAGCACGCTACCGGCAATCCGTATTCGGGATCGGTTGGGCTCTGATTCAACCCGTCTTCCAGATGCTCATACTCACGATTGTCTTTGGGCGCTTTATTCAAGTACCAAGTGAAGGGCTTCCCTATCCGGTTTTCATTTACACAGCATTGTTGCCCTGGACGCTTTTCGCAACTTCGATTGGTTCCGCAATTCCAAGTATTGTCGGGAATATGCAACTGGTTACGAAAATTTACTTTCCGCGGGAAATCCTTCCTTTATCGGCTATTCTGACAAGGATAGTAGATTTCTTCATTGCCTCGATTGTCCTTGTTGTGTTGATGATCTGGCACGGCATTTCTTGGCATTCTACCTTCTTCTACGTACCGGTTCTCCTCCTCATCCAGACATCCTTGGCGCTGGGGATCAGCCTGCTGGGTGCTTCCGTCAGCGTTTTCATCCGTGACATCTCCTTTGCTTTACCGCTTGCGATGCAACTCTGGATGTATGCGAGTCCGGTTATATACCCTATCAGCGCAGTACCGGAGAGATGGCGAAGTTTGTATATGTTGAATCCAATGGCCGGCATTATCGACTCCTATCGCCGCGTCATGCTTTGGGGAAAACCCCCTGATCTGGCTTATTTGGGAGCCGCTGCCGCTGTTGCGATTGCGCTTTGTCTGATTTCTTATGTCTATTTCAAGAAGTTAGAGATGTCGATGTCAGATGTGATGTGAAAAAATGACCTCCCGGTCGATTCATTTCATTTTTCGTTCTAAATCGTAAACGATCATCTCTTCAATTGCTTTGCGCTCTTGCTCACATCATTCGCGTACGACTTTACGACCGAAGGAGGTATCGTATTTTTCTTTTCAATCCTGAAAGTTTTTTTCTAATCCACAAATATTCCTTTTGAAGTGGCAAGCCTTTCCTGCGGTACCTGTAAGGGGAAATGAGTCTGAGAGAAAACCCTTTGTTATAGATGAGAACCCCAAATCGGTCCAGGAATTCCAGGTAACGGAGTTGCGCTTTGAATGCTCCCGGTGATTTCAGGTGCTCCGAGCCGAGATAAAAATCAACCACCTGTCTCTGTTTCTCCGTAGCGGCCGGTTCAGGCTTGCTGAACAACTCTCGAAGATGGGGGGGTCTCTTGCTTCTAGACTCAAGATCCTGCTCAATTTCATCCCCTTCCAAAGTCACAGCTGTATCCACCAAAAAAAATGAACAACCGACCCGGACGGAATAAAAAAGGTTGGAGCCAATTTCATTACTTGCGGCATAACTGTGAAGAGAGCAAAGGTGATAAAAGCGATACAGAAAGTGAGGATCAAACATATGACCGGCCGAAACGATTCGCATGCCCCGTTTTTCGAATGGAATGTGTCGACCCATATGGAAGTCTCTCCAGTAGATGCAAACCGTAACAGGCTCATACTCGCGGCCAAATTCCAACAGTTTATCTGCCAAACCTTCGATATCCATTTGTGCTGTGATGTGGTGTGTGGAATGAGCCGGGAAAAAGATCATCCCCTTTCTCTCAGGCCTAGGTTGCCCTTTCATCAGTTCCTGTAAGTACATGAATGGAGAGGCTGATGGCACAACCAGCTTCTCCGTTTGCGTCGCATAAACACGTCTTCGGAATGGAGAATAGCAAAGAACTGCCGGCACGAGCGCAATCTTTTCCGCTTCCCACAAATAGTTCCCGTCGTAATACACACCGTGAGGAATGACAGCTTTTAGAGCGTAATCAGAATGCAACCCGACATATTGTTTTAGAATGAAGTCGATTCCATAGAAGGCGTTCGGACCAAAAATTTCCTTCGTCACCAGTGGCCTGTCGGCACATAGTGCCTCCAGGTTTTCCTGATCGCGGAGTGTTTGTTCCAATGTCAACATTCGTAGTCCTCAAGCACGTAATTCCGCGAGAAGTTCCATCACGACATAAACTTTAGTCAGACATGATTCCTTGCTCTGCTGAAGGATTCTACCGACTGAAGTACATACTGTAACTCTGTTACTGTCAGCCCGGGGGAACTGGGAAAGCTTAAGGCAGCACGATATATCGCGTCGGCGTTTTCAATGCGGTAAGCCTGGGCGCTCCGATGAGGATTCGATCGATGTAGCGGTTGCCACAAAGGTCTTGTCTGGATTCCTTCATTTGCGAGTCGTTCTAGAAGAGATCTGCTGTCGATACCGTATTCTTTTTCATGAATGAGGGCCGTATACAACCAGAATGTGCTCATCGCCCAGGGAGGTTCCATCATCGGCGTAATTCCCGGAATCTTTGCAAACGCATTCGAGTAGACCGCTGCGATGCGTCGTTTGGAGGCAATATGGTCGTCCAGTTGTTCCATCTGGGCACATCCTAGTGCAGCCTGAATATTCGTTAAACGATAGTTGTATCCCACTTCACCGTGCATGTATTCCACAGGATCATCTTTGGCTTGGGTTGTCAGATACTTCGCTCTTTCGGCCAACGAGTAGTCATCTGTGACAAGCATACCGCCACCGCCGGTTGTAATGATCTTATTACCATTGAAACTAAAACAACCGAGATTACCCAGATGTCCGGCATGTCCCCTTGCTTTATGTCTTGTTCCGAGACTCTCCGCAGCATCTTCGATTACCACCAGATCGTATTTCCGAGCCAATTCAACTATGGGGTCTATCTCAACGCAGTGACCAAGTACATGGCATGGCATGATTGCTTTGACCGGGCGTCCGGATTGATTATTTTTCAACTCGCCATTTGTCCAATGACACTGTTTTTCGATGAACTCAATTACTTTTTCAGGATCCATCTGCCAGTACTGCCGATCGCAGTCCATGAAAACTGGCCAGGCTCCCGCATAGCGAATGGCATTTGCTGACGCGATGAAAGTGAGAGTGGAGACCAGTATTTCATCATCTGGACGGATACCCGCAACAATTAGTGCCGTATGAAGCGCAGCAGTGCCATTACAGGTTGCTACCGCGTATTTGGCTCCGACACGATCCGCCACCAGTTGCTCGAATCGGTTGACAAATGGTCCGGCAGATGACACCCAGCCTGTATCGAGGCATTCCTTGATGTATTTCCATTCGTTTCCCGCGATTTGCGGCTCGGAAAGAGGGATGAGATTTTGCTTCGAAGGGTTGTCCATTTTCAGAGCGAATATTCATCCCATCGATAGTGCTTCATATTGTCTCTCATCCAATCGATGGTCAATTGAAGTCCATTTGCGAGCAAAAACCGGGGTTGCCAGCCGATCAAGTTGAGAGCCCGGGAATTATCAGCAAGCAAGCGATCTACCTCACTCTCCTTCGGGCGAACGCGTTTTTCATCACGTTCGATTTTTATAGACCTTCCTGTCAGTTTCGCAACCAACTTCGCCAACTCACCAATACTAATCTCCTGACCGGAACCAATATTTATAACCTGACCGACTGCCTGGGGGGTCGCACACAAGACGAATCCTTCAACCATATCCATCACGTAATTTAAGTCGCGGGTAGCGTAAAGATTCCCTAGATGCAAAGTGTCAGCAGCAAGACACTGTGAAATAATCGTAGGTAAGACAGCGCGCATCGACTGACGTGGGCCGAAAGTGTTGAATGGACGGATGGTCACAGCGGATAAGCCGAAAGAGCGATGAAAAGATTCTACAATTTTATCCGCCGCAATCTTGCTCGCCGAATAAGGGGATTGAGCTTTCAAAGGGTGGTTTTCATCGATCGGTACGTAGGAAGCTGTTCCATAGACTTCGCTTGTGGAAGTATGAACTAAATATTCGACGCCAACGGTTCTTGCTTCCTGAACAACGTTGAGAGTTCCTTCAATGTTAGTACGCACGTAGGATCGCGGGGCGCCATATGAATAAGGAATACCGATCAATGCCGCAAGGTGATACACAATCTCAATGTCTTTCATTCCCCGATGGACACTGTCCGGATCGCAAATATCTCCGGCATAGATCTCAAATTCTTTTTTTAAGGGACTATGGTCGAGCCAGCCATGAGATCCGGAAGAATTATAATGCACCATGCATCGAGTTCGCGCACCCAGACTGACCAGTTTTTCCGCTAAATGACTGCCTAAGAATCCAGCGGAGCCGGTTACGAGGACATTCTTCCCGTGCCAATTCAAGAACCGAGTCTCCCATTTTTCATGTCTGCTTGTGCTTTTTCATAGTCAGCGACCTGGCCAATGTCCAGCCAGTATTCCCATATCGGGAAGCTCACAACTGATTTCTTCTCGCGTATCAACTCTTGAATCAGGTCTGTCATGTCAAAACGTTGCCCGCTGTGAATGTAGCTGTGAACAGCCGGTGAAAGCATGTAAATTCCCGCATTCACCAAAAAATTTAGCAGAGGCTTTTCGAGCAATCGTTGAACATGGATCCCGTTGCATTCGATCACGCCGTAAGGCACCTGTAAATCGTACTGTCTGACTCCCACCGTGAGATCCGCCTGCTGTTCCCGGTGAAAATCAAACATGGCTCGAAAATCAACACGTGTGAGTATGTCGCCATTGATCACCAGTAAAGGTTCCTGCGCGTGTTCCAGTAAGCCAACTGCTCCCGCTGTGCCAAGCGGCGAATCTTCGGTTACATACTTCAGATCGATGCCGAACGCCTGGCCATCTCCAAAATATTCCGTAATCTTATCGGACTTGTAATGTGTCGCAATATTCACCCGCTTTATGCCTACCTGGCGAAGCTGTCGGATAATATCTTCCATCAAAGGGCGATCTCCCACGGGCAACATCGGTTTGGGTAAGTTTTCCGTTTTTGGAAGCATGCGCATACCAATCCCACCGGCCATCACCAAAGCCTGCACTGACAAGACTTCGTTCGGAAGAAGTTCGTCGATGGTAACCAATCCAAGAACGCGCTTCTCCGGATCCAGGATCGGTATTTGTCGAACTCGTCGCTCTTGCATCAGTTGTAACAGTGCGCCTCGATCGGTATCGGGAGAAGCATACACGGGTTCAGGATAAAGCGAATTGGCTTTCGAATTTAACAGGATACTTACGGGAGTATTGAGACCGAGCCCGGCAAGTATCGCACGCCTCACATCACCATCTGTAAGGGTTCCAAGAAGTCGCTCATCCTCATCAATCACGAGGGTAATGCCGCGAGCATTGCGATCGATGCAGGCAATCGCTTCACGAATTGTACTTTCGGGGAGAATGAATAGGTGTTTTGGATCAAGAGTCATCGTCACGATTCGACAGATGGCTTTGCTAAACGCAGAAGTCGAGCTGGTACTCCAACCACGACGTTATTCGCAGGAACATCTCTTATTACGACAGCGCCTGCCCCCACGATCGCCCCCTCCCCAATACGAATTCCTTCCTTAATGGTAGCGCCAATACCGATGTGAGCACACACCTCAACGATAACACCACCAGCCAGGCGCGAACCTGTGGCGAGATGAACATGGTCTCGGACAAGACAGTCATGCTCTACAATCGTTCCAGTGTTCACGACTACGTTCATTCCGAATTTGGCGCCGGAATTGATTATAGCACCGGCCATTACCGTCAACCCACTTTCAAACTTGGCAGACTCAGAAATGATGGCGGATGGATGAATTGCATTCACAGCAATCATTCCAAGGCCCGTCGCTCTTTCATAAAGAGATCTTCTGCGGGAACAGTCCCCAACGCTTCCGACTCCTACAAAGAAATGTCGGAAGCCGGAGGTCACGAGTTCGTTCAGTTGTTCATCGCCGCCTAAAATGGGGATTCCCAGGACTTCCGTACCGTGCAGTTCCTGGTTTCGGTCAAGAATCCCTTCAATCTTGTAATCCTTATATGTCCGAATAATTTCAATCAAAACCCGGGCGTGCCCACCGGCGCCTAGACCGATGATTGAGATAGACATGAGTAAGTCTCCGCGCAATACCGCTAGAAAAATTCACGTATCAACATAAATGCTTCTGCGTACTCCACACCTACCGTTGCGCCACGATATCGTGCGAGAGCGCGGATCGCCTCAGGACCACGCGGCAAAGGATCTTTCTGGCTCTCTGACTGATACAGATTCATGATCTCTAGTTTTTGACTAAGGAACTCACTAATATCGGAAAAGACATTCGGAACAAATGAAGCAGCAGCCATAGCAGGCGCGGCATCCGTTGAAGAAAGACACTCGTAGCTTAAGATTTTAAGTGTATGAAATTCCTTATGAAAAGGTTTTAAGACGGACATCGACGATTCAAAGAGAATCCGGTGGTCCGAATGGACATCGCTACGATTTACAAGATAAATCCGATCAGGAATTACATCCCGGAGGACCTGGCCGATGCTGCTCATCAGGTTTCCATAAGGAATGGTTTCTAATTTTGCGGTCTCAAAGCCCAGTTCATACGTTTTCTCAAAGCCGTATACCGTCGCAACTTTCTTCACTTCTTCTGATTTTTCTTCAATCACTTTCGCATCGTAGACAGGTTCGAAAGGTCGCGTTGCAATTAACCAGAAAAGGCGATCTCCGTGTTTTCTATGTTTCAGGATTGTTCCGCCGCATCCCAATGTTTCATCATCGGGATGGGCCGAAAGGACGAGAACTCGCATCGTTACTTCCGAAACTCAGGGACGCTTCATCAGGAGTCGCTCATCAATCGGTGTAGTACATAGAATCTCCGCGATGGATTCTCCCGCGTTCCCATCTCCATACGGGTTCTGGCAGTGTTGTACTGCAGATCGAAAACTCTGATCGTGCAGTGCGATTTTAATTGCTTCTTGTATTTTCTTTACATTGTGGTCGACAAATAATACATTTTCGGCATGTTCGCGGCCAACTTGCCTCTTGCCTATGTTGACAACCGGAAGTTTTATCACAGGGGCTTCTATGATACCACAGCTCGAATTTCCGACGAGAACGTCGATCGATTTCAGGAGATTCACGAAAATGTCGCGCGGGAGGTTCCTGTAGGATTTCAGCTGTGGATGTTTAGATTCAAACTCTTTGATGGTTTTGATGATTTGCTGACTTCCTGCATCCGAATTCGGATAGCTAACCAATGTTCGGACTCCAAGTCCAGAGACCGCTTCTAGAGTAAGTCGCATCTGCTGATCCGCTTGCTGGATTTCTGTGCTGATCGAATGCTGAATTACCAGCAGAATCGGCGCCTGCGTAATGTCAAAATCCAGAAAATCGCCGATCTCTTTTCGGGAAAGGACTGGAGTCCTCATGAATCGATCAATGCCAGGAGCTCCTACCGTATGGATTCGCCATGCTTCTTCGCCAAGCCGCATCAGCCTTTCTGCGCTGTTTTTTGTAGCCGCAAAGTGGATATGAGCCATCTTTGAAACGGCATCTCTAATTAGATTGTCGACATTTCCGTCTTCAGCAAAATCGCCGCCGCCTATGTGGGCAACGGCAATCCCCATGTATGCTCCAGCAGTAGCAATCGTTAGGGCTTCTTCCCTGTCACCAACTGCCACGACGATGTCAGGATCATAATCTGCGACAACGTCCACAAGGCTGAGTAATTGAATGGCTGCGGACTTCACTCGCGCTCCTGCCGTATCGGAGTTCAACAAGCTTTCAATGCGAGCAACTATGTGGAAACCATCAAGCTCTGTCAAATCCGCGGTGTGGCCATACAGCTCCGATAGGTGAGCTCCGCTGATGACTAAACCAGTCTCCATTTTTCCGAGTCTTCCGATGGCGGACAAAACGGGGAAGAGAATATCGTACTCCGATCGAATTCCGGTAATGAAAAGGATCTTCGATGGTGTTTTCCTACTAATAGACATCGGAATCTCCCAGCGTGAGATACCAGTTCTTAAAGCTGTACACCAATTCACCTGCCAAATCGGAGCGCAAAATCTTTCCTCCAAAGTAGGTTACAGGTTGGCCGTTTTGAAAGCCGAGTTTTTCCAGTTCCCGGTGAAGCGACCGAGTCAAAATCAACCAGCAGTTGATAGCACTGCAGGTCATCTGTTTCGCTTCGTGAGCGATTCCCAGTATTAGAGCAACGCTCACTTCATCGCTAGTGCTTAATAGATCTACAAGATCCAATTCATTTCCAAAGCGCTTATAGACAGCATATCCCAACAATTCATGATCTTCGCAATAGCCGATCGTATGGTACTGCTGATCCGGGTTGCCTTGATAGCGCCAACGCAGAAAGTTTGAATCCCGTTTCGTCAGGATTCCGTGTCGCCGGCTCGTCTTATTCCATAACATATCAAAACGAGTATCAAACTGGCTCAAAGCTTCTATGTTATTAGTAGGTGAGAGGAGCGGTTTCCCTTCTGCCAGCACCCTCCGAAACATCGGGATTTCATAAATGTCCGTCCAGGAAAGCTCGCGAATGAATCCCCGATGAGAGATGCGGTTCGGAAATCCCCATACAAGGGACATTCCTAGATTTGACATCCGAGCGTAAACGCTTTCTGCAAGTGATTGGAATAACCCGCATCCTCTGTAATCCGGGTGCGTCATCGTTGTCATCGAAAGCGCAGTCAAGAAATCAACTCCTTCTACGGATACAGCTACCGGAGAAACAGCATAGTGAGCCGCCAGCGTGGGGCCATCCCAGGCAAGCTCAATCAAGAGCAATCCATTGGGATTGTTCGCAAAGCGCCAGCGCCAGTAATTCTCAGACATAGGCCGGCCGAATACTTTCTCAAAAAGACTAAGAATTTCCTTCTCATCACCTGGCTCATACGGTCGGATAATCATCGAGACCTCAGAGCACCATTTCCTGAGTGATGATTTGATCCTTGTGAATTTCTATGCCCGCTACGCGTCCGATCACATGTTCCATCCAACCTGGGGACAAGCCTTCACCAGCACGCTTCAGTGTCAGCATTTCACGGGTAATAATAGTTCCTGGAGCAATGGAACAAGCAGCTACTATGCAGCGACGCGCAACTATTCGATTGCTGAATTCGCTAGGGGCAGGTTCTTTGACGCCGGTTCCCAATGCTTGTTCTACCAATCTGATGGAGCGAACGAGAGTCGCAAGCTCATCCGGCTGAAGCGACATCTGGTGATCCGGCCCGGGCAAATTCCTATCGATCGTGAAGTGCTTCTCGATTAAACACGCGCCGAGTCCTACTGCGGCAATCGCAACTTCAGTTCCCAGTGTATGATCAGAAAACCCAACAGGCACATCGAACGCCGCCATCAAAGTCTGCATCGCGCGGAGATTTACGTCCGCCGGGTTAGTAGGGTAGTTTGAAACACAATGCAACAAGACAAGTTGATCGTTTCCAGATTTCTTTACCACCCGAACAGCCTCCTCGACTTCATGGAGATAACACATTCCGGTCGAGAGGACGATTGGCTTAAACTTCTTGGCTATGTGAAATAGCAAGCTGTGGTTGGTAATTTCTCCGGATGCAACTTTGAATGCCGCAACGCCCAGAGCATCCAGAAAATCAACACTCTGCTCATCGAATGGAGTTGACATGAAGAGAATTTGTGCTTCTTCACAGTAGGTTCTAATTTTCTCAAATGATTCGAAGGACAATTCGAGGTTACGAATCATTTGCAACTGCGATTCCTCCGGTCCACGCTGGTATTCCGCCTTGGGCGCATCAGGTGTGGCGAGCCGGTCCGAAATAAAAGTCTGAAACTTGACTGCATCAGCACCCGCTTTCTTTGCAATATCAACCAACTGGAAGGCGCTTTCCAGTTTCCCGTTGTGATTCACTCCTGCCTCAGCTACAACAAAACAGGGAAAGCCGGGACCAATCTTTCGCCCACGGATATCAATGAGTTTCATTTTCGGGCTCTCTCCCGAAGTATCAAATCAGCCAGGTACAAATCCCAAGACGTGTCAATATCGATGGAACGTTCTGCAGGCATGACGTATGCATAAGTTCGGGATGTGAAAAACGTTTGGTGAGTCAATATCACCTCCGTTCGCGCAAGATAGATTGCCCCATTCAGGACATATAATGGTGTTAAATCCTGGCGACGTGTTGAAGAAAGATCGCTTTTTATGAAATCCGTCAGCGTGCCATCCTCATTAAGTACCTTTGTCCACCAGGGATGTTGTTTCGCAAAAGTTACACTGACCACTCCATCGGCACTTTTATCTACAACCAACTGGATTGCGGACCGAATGTCAGATACAGTTCGTAATGGCGAAGTGGGTTGAAGGAGCATCACAAAATCTGGATGATAACCTTCTCGCGCATTGAGCCATTCCAGAGCATGAAGGACAGGCTCAACTCCATGTGTGTCATCTTGAGAGATTTCGGCGGGGCGTAAAAATGGGATTTCGGCACCATAATTGCGTGCGCATTTGGCGATTTCCGGAGAATCCGTGGATACGATCAGACGTTGAATCGCTTTAGATTGCAATGCCGCTTCTATGGAATATGCAATTAGCGGCTTGTCTGCGACCTTTCTTATATTCTTTTTGGCGATTCCTTTGGAACCGGCGCGAGCCGGGACGATTCCCAATACGTTTAACTCAGCCATCTTCGAGACGATCTTCACTATAAATTGCTTGTAATATAATGTCCAGTGCGCCTTGCCATCGTATAGGAGAAACGATTTGAAAGTGGCGATTATCGGTGTCGGCAGTATGGGGCTTCGCCATATTGAAGCCGTAAAAGCTCTCGAGTGGGAACTCGTCGGCCTTCAGGATATCAACCATCAAGCGCTGCAAAAGGCCAAGTCAGAACATCACCTTCATGACTCACAATTGTTCTTCGATGTTGCCGGACTGATGAATACTGTACATCCCGAGTGCGTCATCGTGTCTACCACTGGTCCTTCTCATTGTGACTATACATGCGCAGCTGCTGTAGCGGGAGCCAGGTATGTTCTGTGTGAGAAACCAATGGCAATTTCACTGGCACAATGCGATCACATGATTGAGACCTGTCGCCGTAATTCAACACGCCTTGCAGTTAACCACCAACGCCGGTTTATGCAAGCATATGTGAAAGCGAAAGAAATCGTGAATTCCGATTCTTTTGGATCTTTGTCGAGCGTTACAGTCATCAGTGGGAACTTTGGACTTGCCATGAACGGAATACATTTCTTTGAATTGTTTTCATATTTGACAGGTGAAAGGCCTCAGTTTGTAACCTCGTGGTTTTCAGATGAAATTGTCCCGAACCCGCGCGGCCTGGAGTTCATAGATCGGGGAGGCTCTATAAGAATCGATACACCTCGCGGCAAACGATTCTATTTGGAAGCGGGTCCTGATCAAGGACATGGCGTACTTTGCGTATTATCGGGAAGATATGGCCGCGTCATTTATGACGATCTGGCCGGTACTATGTTTCTGGATCTCAGACAAGACGAATACAGGGATCTACCAACCACACGCTACGGAATGCCAAACTCAACAAGCGAGCTCCGTTTTTCGCGTGAAGATCCCGTTACGGCAACGGTTGCGGTTCTTAAGGCACTTATTGCCGAATCCAACTACCCAACTGGTGAAGACGGCCGTGATGCGGTGGCCATTTTGGTCGCTGCACACGTTTCAAATGAAAACGGACATGTTGCAATTTCTCTGGATGAACATCTGCCAAGAGCACGAAGCTTTTCTTGGGCCTGAGGATTAAGGAATGCGCGAATGCAAAGTAGCCTTCATTGGTGCAGGCAATATCGCAAGAGAACATCTGAAAGCTTTCTCCGACATGCCCAATATTGTTCTCAGCGGCATTTGCAGTCGTACGGTTGAAAAGGCAAACAAATTGGCTCAGGAATTTGGGATCGGTCATGTTTACGGAGCCATCGGTGAGCTGTACGACAATACTCGTGCGGATCTGGTCGTGGTCACCGTAAGTGCGGAGTCGATGAAAGCAGTTGCTATGGCATGTATCGAACATCGATGGACGATACTGCTTGAGAAGCCTCCGGGCATAAATGTAGAAGAGGCCGAGGTCATCTGGAACGCTGCAGCTGGCCGGAATCATTGCGTTCTAGTCGCGTTGAATCGCCGATTTATGTCCAGCATTCAGACGTTGACCGACGACTTAGCTCGAGATTTGCAAGTTCGCTTTATTTATGTTCAGGATCAGCAGGATCGGGACGCGGCTTATGATTATGGGCATTCCGCAACTGTTGTCAATCATTTAATGTATGCAAACTCAATCCATGTTGTGGATCTACTCGTGCTTTTGGGCCGCGGCCATATAACTGATGTTCACACCATAATCCCTTGGAAAAATGGGGAATCCAATGTTGTGGTTGCCTCGGTGGAATTTTCAAGTGGAGACATTGCCATTTATCAAGGGGTTTGGGAAATGCCCGGCCCATGGGCACTGAGCATTACAACTCCAAGACGCCGATGGGAATTGCGTCCGTTGGAGACCGCGGCCTATCAGGATTCCGGAGAACGTCAATTGCATCCTGTTGAATTGCACGAGTGGGATCGATTGTTTAAACCGGGCTTCCGGTTACAAGCGCAGGAAGCCGTCAAATCTTCGATCGGAGAGCCGTCACAATCGACGACATTGCAGGATTGTATAATGACAATGAAACTGATCGAAAAAATCTATGGGAATTGATGCTCGAGATGTAGTCTCGACATAATCTGACGATGACGAATTCTATTGTCCACTTTGAACAGGTATCGAAGCGATACTATCTTGGTCGCCGGAAAGCGTTTGTCAGGGAACTTCTCCCAGACTTTGTTGGGAAACACATCCACGCGGTTCGATCGAATGAGCTTTGGGCATTAAAAGATATTTCATTTGAATTGTTTCGGGGGGAGGCGCTGGGGATTATCGGGGCGAATGGATCCGGAAAAACAACGCTTCTATCTATTCTAAGCGGCATCACATCTGAGACCTCAGGGAAGGTTTCCGTGAGTGGAATGGTGGGTGCGCTAATTCAATTGGGCGCAGGTTTTCATCCGGAGTTGACTGGAAAAGAAAACGTTTATCTAAACGCCTCTATCCTCGGGCTAAAGAAAGATCACGTGAATAGGATTTACGATCAAATTGTTGAATTTGCGGAATTGGGCGCCTTTATGGATATGCCTGTAAAGCTTTACTCATCCGGGATGTATGCTCGTCTGGGATTTTCCGTTGCTGCTCATATCCATCCGGATATCTTGCTTGTTGATGAGGTCCTGGCCGTAGGTGATATCTCCTTTCAGGCCAAATGTATTCAGCGTATGCGTGATTTCATAAGTCAAGGTAATTCTGTCATATTCGTTTCTCACAACATGATTATGGTTCAGAGCCTTTGTGATCGCGTTCTCTGGTTGAATCAAGGTCAAATTGTACGAACAGGCAATTCGGCTGAAGTAATCGCCGAATATATGGAGGAAACGGATCGTCGCATGGCCGCTAAGTCTACCGAAGAATTCCGAAAGGAAGGTTTAGGTACGGGTGACATTCTCATTGAACAGGTGATCCTGCGCGACCTTGATGAAAACGAGAACGTGGAATTTCGCGCGGGCGAACCGCTCACAGTTGAGATTATTTATTTCGTTCCCCAGCGAATTGTGCGTCCAAATTTTGTTCTCGTAATCAGTGGAAAACACGGCTTCCTTTTCGGCGCCAGTACGCTATTCGATGGGTACCAACCCGACTATGTGGAGGGTCGAGGGAAAATTGCCTGCAAATTCAAATCACTGCCATTAATGCCGCAATTTTATACGGTATCCTTAGGAATCCGAAGGGAGGATGGGATTACGATGCTGATACGATCGCGGCAGGTCGCAACATTTCGTGTTCTGGGGCATGCCCAGGATGTCTGCGGTTACGGGGCAATTGCGGAGTCTCTTGTTCGTGATGCAGCATCCGTACTGGTTTCTTACGAATGGCATCTGCCCGACGGGCAAATTCATTCAATCGATTTTCCTATCTAGGGGGTAGGCCTTGCAGTTCCTCTAAAGAAGGTAATTCATGCAGCAGACCCGAATCTATCTGTTAGCTGATTCCCTTGCTTTGCCGCGCCCATCGTTAAACGGATCTCGAGAACTAGCTTGTGAGGACACCTATCCTTATCGATTGCGATCCAAATTAGAAAGTCTTCAGAATGAAAAAATCGCCGGTATTGATTTCATCTGCAACGCACTGAGATTCCGGACCATGCCGGAGGCTGCTTCATTCTGGTGGGAAGTCGAGTTATTTCGGCCTACCATGGTAATTGTTCATATCGGTATTGTAGATTGTGCGCCCCGCGTTTTTTCGAGAGGACAACATTGGTTTGTGAACGGAATTCGACCTATTCGTTTGCGGAATTCGATTCTGGCATTCGTAGAAAGACATAGACGTTCACTGATTTCCATTTCACCTGGGAAGGTTTATACGTCTCCAGCCAATTTTGAAAGCTCGGCCTCATCCATCGCGCAACGATCTTCGGAGGCAAATGTAAAGCTTTGCTTTGTTTCCATTGCTCCAACGGATGAGAGATTGTCTTTTCGATCCCCCGGAATCCAGGAGAATATTCGAAAATACAACGAGATTCTCAGAAAGGTGGCAAACGAGTGGCACGCAAGTTACGTCGATCTTCATTCTGCCGTTTGTACAACCAAAGAGGAATTTCTGCTGGCGGATGGTCATCATTTGGGTTTGGGTGGGCACATTCTGCTGGCTGATCTGATTAGCAAATGGATTCGCTCTTCTCTGACTGGATCTCACCTGGAAGAGAGTTCAGATCCCGAAGACAACAAACAATTCGGGTTGTAACGCCGGAGTGGCGGCCTGGAGTGGCGGCCGGCGCTACAAACCGCAAACCTGCTAACTTGTCCGAAGGCGGTAGAAATCATGAATTCCCGAATCCATTTCCGCGATGGCTCCAAAAAACATCTGTCGTCCGCCTTTCAAGATGATCACCTTGTCGGCGATTTCGGAAGCGCGTTCCAGTTCGTGCGTCGCCATCACAATGGTTACCGTCCCCTTCTGTTCCAGAATCTTTTCTTCCAGCCATCGGCTTCCTTGCTGATCCAAACCTGTAAACGGCTCATCCAGCAGCAGCAATTCCGGAGAAGGAAGCAGTGTTCTGGCCAGCGCGAGACGCTGCTTCATTCCGCGGGAAAAAGTTTCCACAAGTTGCTCTGAAGCGGCGGGCAGCCTGTATTCTTCCAAAACGGCGTCCAGATCTTTATCGATTCCGTAAAGCTCGGAATAGAACGCAAGATTTTCTTTGGCAGAAAGCTTCGAATATAGAAAAGTTTCGTGTCCAAGATAACCAAGTTTCCGCTTTCGAAACGGATCCTTTCTGGAAGCCGTTCCAAAAACTTCGATTTTCCCGGTATGAGGCAGAAGGCCGGCGAGACACTTGAGCAATGTACTTTTTCCGGAACCGTTGGGACCCAGGAGCGCGACCGCCTCGCCTCCTGTGAGATCAAATTTGATGTTTTTGAGAACGGAAATCAAACCGGTTTTGAACTGCAGGTTCTCAACACGGAGCGCGAGCTCAGGAACGGGCTTTCCGCTTTTGTTCGGCTTCATGAGGGGCCGCGGATTTTCCCGGCTGTTCCAGTTTCTTCATTACGTCAATTGCTTCGCCAGTCAGTTTTTCTTTTAGCTGGTCATAATCCGATGCGCTCATCTTTTTCATTTTGTAATCGTATTCCAGATCGTCTAGCGCGCCGAGGATCTCTTGCTTGCGAAACATAAGATTCTCCTGAGCAACCGCAGAACTCGCCAGTTTTCGGTTCCGGAACGAGCGCTCGAAGAAAGGAGAGAGAACATAAATCGTGAAGAAGCCGGCAACAAGATAAAAAGAAACCCAGATCATTTCCTGTTTTCCATTTCTTTTCTGAGCAGCTCGCGATAATGATCGTCCTCATTCTTGGTAGAGGCCTTGAACTCTTTTGATGCAGGCGGACTGTCCGGCGCCTTTTGCTGTCGTTTTAGAAAAGAAAACAAAACGGTCCCTCCCAGAACAAAACCGAGGAACGGAATCGCCCACGCGGTCAGGTTAAAACCCTTTTTGGGGGGCGCAGATAGAACCGTTTGTCCGTATTCCGCGACAAAAGCCTGAATGATTTGTGGTTCGCTCATTCCGGAATCGATCTTTAGACGGATCTCAGACTTAATCTTATCCGCTGTGCTGCAGCCGCATTGGCTGACTACAAGATGTGGACATGTTCCGCAAAAGCAGGACAACTTTCCGGCGATCTGATCCACAGTCGGTTTCGAATCGGCGTAGGAGGAGGCCACCACAAAGGCACAAAGCGCACAAAGGAGAAGAATTTCTCGCAAAGGCGCAAAGACGCGCTTTAGAAAAAAAACTTTACGCACTTGGCGTCTTTGCATGAAATCCCTTTTCATGCTTGAGCCTGTTCTGCTTCCGCTGCTTCCGAGACTGTATGTTCTGCAAATTTGGGCTTGAAGTCTGGAATTAAAACGATCAGTCCTCCAAGTGCCATGATCAATCCACCGCGCCAGAGCAGGCTGATCCATGGATTTATGTAAACTTTGAAGTTTGCTGATCCGTTATCGTCCCATCCAGTGATAATCACGTACAGGTCCTCTTTTAGAAACGACCGAATGGCAACTTCGGTTGTGGGTTGATCGGAATTCTTATAGAAATGACGCTCCGGATAGAGAAACCCAAGGGATTTTTCTCCTTTGAAGACTTCGAGGGACGCGCGCACCACATCCTTGTGCGGGTCTTTGAATTCTTGCAGATTGCGGTAAGCGATTGTATAGTCGCCCGCAGAAAAAGATCCTTTCGACTGCACCAGTGCGTCTTTTTCAATTCGGAAGAAGGAGCTCGCGGCAATTCCAACAAAAAGAATAGCCACACCGGCATGAATGATGAATCCGCCGTATCTGCGTTTGTTCCGTTCCACGAGATGATAAAGAGCAGACGGTGCGCGTTCCTGTACGATTGCCATTCGCGCTTGCGTCCCCCGGGTAAATTCCAGATAAACGGTGGCAAGCACAAAGAATGCGGAGAAGAAAAAGAGTAGCGCTACCGGATGATGGACTCCGAAGAGAACCAGAACGATCACACCGATCGTTCCGAAGATTGTTGGGTTCAGAAAATTGCGTCTGAGGTTCTTCATTCCAGCGCGGCGCCACGCGATTAAGGGGCAGATGCCTGTAAGAAGAAGCAGGCCGATCGCAAATGGAGTTGTCACTTTGTTAAAGAATGGAGCGCTTACGGTCACTTTGCTGCCAGTGACCCATTCTGAAAGAATCGGGAAGGTCGTGCCGCACAGGATTGCCAGACAGATGACGAGAAAAAACACATTATTGAACAGGAAGCTGCTTTCCCTGCTGACAAACGATTCTAATCGCGCCTCTGGCGCAAGCTCTTTTTTTCGATACACCAGCAGGAATGTGCTGAAGAGAACTTGAATCGCCAAAAAAACCACGAAATACATTCCAATGGGTGATTGCGCGAAAGAATGGACGGAGGAAACCACTCCGCTGCGGGTCAGGAAGGTGCCGAAAATGGAAAGTGAAAATGCGATCATCACAAGGATCATGTTCCAGGCCTTCAGCATTCCTTTCTTTTCCTGGATCATCACGGAATGCAGGAATGCAGTTGCTGCAAGCCAGGGCATGAACGAAGCGTTTTCAACAGGATCCCAGGCCCAATATCCGCCCCACCCCAGTTCAATGTACGCCCAGTACGAGCCCTGCAAGATTCCCATCGTCAGAAACAGCCACGCAAACAGGGTCCATCTTCGAATCGCCTTGATCCAAGCCGCATCGAGTCGTCCTGTGATCAAAGCTGCCATTCCAAATGCAAACGGGACGGCGAGACCAACATATCCCGTGTACAGTGATGGAGGATGAGAAACCATCCAGTAGTTCTGTAACAGCGGATTCAGACTCTGTCCCTCCAAGGGGATAGGAGACAGTTTCTGGAAAGGATTTGCCGCAAACAACAATACTGTGAGAAAGAAAAGCGAGGTTCCCATCAAAGTCGCATGGACGTAAGGCATGAGCTGGCGATTCTTATTCTGGTTTTGCAGAAGCGCAACGATGGTGTAAATGTTGAGAATGAGCAGCCAGAACAGCAAGGAACCCGCCTGCCCGCCCCAGAACGCGGCCAGGCGATAAGGAATCGGCAATGTGGTACTGGTGTAATGAGCCACATATTCGATCTGGAAATTGTTTGTAGCCAGACCATGAAGCAGGATTCCTGAAGCGAATACGATCAGGAAAAAAACACCAACGACGGCGCGCTCTGAACTTTCCACAAAATCGGCACGGTGCATTTTGGCGCCGGCGATTGCCGTGAGAATGGAATATGCGCAAAACGCTAATGCGCCAATCAGGCAGAAATGACCAACATCAGCTAACATTAAACATCAAATATCAAAAATCAAATATAAATAAACAGAAGTAAATAAGCAAATCATAGCCACACCGGTGATTTCAATACTTTGAAGATTCCTATTGCTTGATTTGCTGGGGTTCGTATTTCGTGGGACATTTCGCCAGCAAAGTTGTGGCATGAAACTTTTGTGCCTCCGGATTGTAGTCGCCTTCCACGACGACATCGGAACCGTCCTTGAAAGTATCCGGCACAACTCCGTGATACGAAACATTTACGAGGTTCGCTTTGTTTCCGCCGCAAATCACAAAATCATAATCCTGCATTTGAGTTTTTCGGATAGACCCTTGAACAACCTTTCCGTTGACTTTGATCGTTTCGCCGCGCAAGGAGGCAGCCTTGGGAAGGAACTCATCTACATGATAGTAATACACCATGTTGTCGCTCAACCCCGTATAGATAAGGAATCCGAGAGCAGCCACGACAACCACAATGCTGGAAATCAATGCTGTTTTTCCGTTCATGGTAAACCTCAATATAATTGTAGCATGTTTGCGGGCTACTGGCTCGTCTCCTCCGATTCAGGATTCGCTTCCTGCGCTTCCGGCAGCTCGAGTCTGATAAAAACGCCCAGGAATCTCTCCCCCGTACTGTCCAAGGTTGCAATCTCTCCGGAGGATGAATGGATCTTGATGTCGTACAAATAACTGGTGCCTGTCCCGTCCCGATCGTAGGGGAATGGTCCGGGCAGTGAAACTTCCATTTCCTGGAATCCTGAATCGGACAATTGAATGTGTGACTCTCGGCCATTTACTGCAAGGATGACTTCATTTCCAAGCGCTATGGATTTTGCATAAACTTTCATTCTGGTAACAGGTTGAAACGCGCGCATGATCAGCTCGGCCGTCCTCTCTCCCTTGACCCAGAAGCCGCTATGTTGCTCAAAGTCTTCTCGGTAATACGTGTTGTCATCCAGAAAGTGTGCAAAGTAGTTCGCCGGTTTATCGAAAAACACTCGTCGCGCCCTCAGACTGTTGTTCGTGGGAAGATCGACAAGCAGTGTCTTTTCCGCGGGAAGAACGCGGAATAAGGATCTCTTTTGATGAAAGGCCACGTCAAACGAAGAAAATACGGGAGAAAATAGAAAGGCCGACGGGAATACTAACGAGAACGCCATGGAGGCCGCCAGGAGGCGACGTGAAGGCTGCTGGGCAATTGCAAACAACAATACAGGAAACGCGTTTAGTAGATAACGATTTCCGATTGTACCGGATCCTCCGAAGTAGTTCCATGGAAGACCGACCATATACGTCAGGATCCCGATACCTCCGGCAATGTAAACAGGAATAGATAATTTTCCCTTTTTTGAAAACAGGAAGTAGATCAGTCCGAAGAACATTGGGAAAAAATAGATCGCAAGACCTGAAAATCTTCCAAAAAAGAAATAGATCCAGTTATGCAGAAACGCCTTGATGTAAAACGGCGGGGCACGCATCGAGCCGATCGACTCCTTTTGCTTGAATGGGGCGAATTCCGAGATCCCCGGTTTTTCAAAGGGGAAATGATCGTAAAATACTGCGCGATCGCCTCCTTGAAAATTCCATTCTCCGGTAAAATAGACATTCATTCCAAACAAAGCCACAACTGTTAAAGCGAAGACCGAAACTGTAAAAAGCGCTGGCAAGATTTTCTTGCGATAAAGCATCCAGATTCCAAGGGGGAGTACAAGCAGCGCATTGGTGGGTTTGGAGTAAGAAACAAGGCCAAAAAGGAAGGCTGAAATCAGATAGTTATATGGTGAATGAAAGAATTTCCATTTCGATTGGAGATTCTCCGCGGCCAGAAAAAAGAAGAAAGCGCAACACACGAGACTCATCGTGAAGTATTCCGGCGTCATCCAGAAGAGATACAGCAGAGACGCGTTTGCCAGAAAATAGAAGAATGAAAACAGAACTGCGGTCCGGGGTTGCATGAATGAAACACAGAACCGGTAGGCGCAAAGCAGATTCAGCCATAGAAGCAAGCTATGGAGCGCGAAAAAACCGTTTGTTCCCAGCATCCGGACAAAGGGAGAAGCGATCAGGGCGTAGAGGTAGCTCTTGCCGAAGACTATGCTCTCGTCCCGATGATTTAGCTTCAGGATGATTCCTTGAGGGCCGGCGGCGAATTCTTGATAGACCCGAACCAGATCGGATCGCTGAAACTCCATGTCGCCGTCAAAGGCGAAACTATAAGCCATCGTGTAATAGACAGCCTCATCGCTAAAGAAAGCGCGCGTAATCCTGAGAGGATTGATTGCAAACGCCGACGCCAGAAATAGAAAGCCGGCAAGATGAATGAAAAGTACCGCAGGGATCGTCTTTCCTTCCGCCTTCATAAGTACTCATCATACCGCAGTAACGACGGTCTCCTGCCGCCGTGATAAAATCTTTCTCTCAGCCGGTGTTCGACCTATTGTTCGCTGACTTGCAATGATTGTACATAATTTCAATATGTATCTCGACGGAGGAGCGGCCATTGCCGCCCGCCGTTTGCATGATTCGCTTGCCATGCACGGCATCGTGAGCCGCTATTATCACAGCCCGTGGCTCAGCGTTCCCTCCGACGACTCGTACCGAGGGTTTGAACACAATACCAAGCTGACGTTTTTTCAAAAAGTCACGGATCGATTCAGCGGCAAGTATTTCTTTCGCAGGGACTTTCAGCGAAATTTGGATCGTTTCTTGATGAACAAACCTGACGGCTTTTGTACGTTCAGCTACGCGAGACTTCCGTTCGAGACATCGGTTGGTTTCGATATAGAAAAGCCCGATGTAATTCATTTACATTGGATTTCAGGCCTTTTCGACTATCCTTCTTTCTTTGACAGCATTCCTAACGAGCTACCGATTGTCTGGACTTTGCAGGATATGAATCCATTTACCGGTGGTTGCCACCACGCCATGGATTGTGAAAAGTATCGATTTGAATGCGGAAACTGTCCTCAACTCAATGCAAACAGATCGTCAGAAGACCTTTCTCATCAGAATATGACAATCAAATGGGATGCAATTAAGAACAAAACAATACATGTTGTTGCATGCTGTAACTGGTTGGAAACTTGTGCCAGACAGAGCAAGCTATTTTCAAGAGCAAAATCATTTCGTACGATTCCCAATTCAGTGGATACTCGATCGTTTTCTACTATAGACAAGCTAAGTTGCAGGCGGGCACTATCGATTGATGACAACGCATTCGTACTCTGTTTCGGAGCATTTTCGATCGAGAATCGAGGAAAAGGACTACCTGAGCTCCAGAAAGCCATGGAACAGTTGCGTGATATTCCAACGGTGGTTGTCACGTTTGGCAGCGGGAACCCAAAGTGGTTGCAAAACACAAAGAACCTGGAGTTCAAATTGTTGGGAACTGTAAATTCTGCAGAACTATTATCTCTTTGCTACTCGGCAGCTGACACTTTTGTGATCCCTTCCCACTATGAGTCGCTGGCGCATACAGTCCTTGAAGCTATGTCTTGTTCTACGCCTGTTGTTGGCTTTCGCATCGGTGGAATTCCTGAAATGATTCGTACTGGTATTACCGGATTGCTTGCTGATGCAGCCAATACGGATGACCTTGCCCGGCAGATTCGCTGGATGTTTGAGCATCCAGAGGAGCGAGTCCAGATGGGCAAGAACGCTCGCCAGATGGTCGAGCGTGAATTTTTTCTTGGCGCTCAGGTAAACAAATACGTTGAGCTTTACAAAGCAGTTGTTCAATCACGGGACCAAACCGCAGTGGGGCCTGAAGCCAACGTCCTGGCGCCGGAGCCATAAGAAAACAATCGGGACGCACTGAGGATGCTCCTACTTCCCGCACGCCTCATGTAGGATATTGTCCAGCGTGTCGATGCGCCTCGAAAGATCAAATAGTTCTTTCATGCGTTCCCGGCCTTTCCGGCCCATGTGCAGACACAGCGCGTCGTCTTGAGCAAGTTTTTTCATGTATCCGGCCATAGCGGTTACATCGCCTTCTTCAACAAGGAAACCTGTCTCGCCGTCCACAACCGATTCCTTGAGACCGCCATGATTGGTTGCAACCACTGGAAGGCCTACAGAAGACGCCTCCATGCAGGATAGCCCCATGCCTTCAGCTGAAACTTGTTCGCTACGAATACCGTGCTGAACGAAAACTCTCGAAAGCCTCAATGCATTCAAAACGTCTTCAGAATTAAGTGGGCCTGGAAATTCTACGGCATGAACTATATCCAGAGATTTTGCCAGGTCCTCACATTCTGTGAGTAATTCGCCGTCACCGATCATGATAAGCTTTGCTTCGGAAATTTCTTGAAGAACAAGTTGGAACGCTTTCAAGGTGAATTGAGGTCCTTTTACTTGTGTAAAACGGCCTACGGCAATAAATCGCGGGGGAGGTTCAAGAGCCGCTCCACCTGAGAAGTATTCCGTATCCACTCCGCAGGCATTCACAGCAATCTTATCGGGTAAACATCCCAGACTCTGGACCTGATCTTTCATATGCTGAGCCACAACGATTACCTTTTGCGCTGATCGAAACAGTTCTTTGTAGGCCTTCTCATTTTCTTTTAATGTTCGATGTTCAAAAGCATCAAATCCGTGAAAATGCACAACGAGGGGAACATTCGCTGCTTCGCAGCATTCCATGACTGCAAGCCCGGTTGGCGCGTAGTGGGCGAGGACCACATCAATCCGATTCTTTATTAAATAACGAGTCAATCCTTCGACCATGAGTTGATGCTGTGAAATGCCCAGTAAACTCCGGCGGATCTTTCTGTAACCCCGCGAAATGGGATTGCGGCTCAGGACATGTTTGCGGCCGGGCTGCAAGTACGGAAACCACGCGCCGTACAGTGGAAAGACATTTTCGGGAAGATGTTTGATTTGATTTCGGATAAAGGTCTCAGAATAGGAAAACTCATTGGGGTACATCATGGAGACATTGAGCCGATCGTTCACTTTTACGTGGTCCAGAGATGAAATATTTTCCGTATGAACCATTCGAAGCGGCCAATCCGGTAGAAATAATCAACACTATTGAAGCACATACGAAACCAAATTCTCGTGAACAGCCATAGTTCCCAGCGGGAATAATATGGTGCTAGCGCTTTCATTCTCTCGTTGTGAGGTTTAGCGGAAATTCCGCCCCGGGCGAAAATGATTTGCGGACCGCTTAAGTAATATTTTCGAACGTTGTTTTGAAGCACTGCCCGCATTAAGAATTCATAATCACCGGCGATTCGAAAGGATTCATCGAAGAGACCAATCCTGTCAAATAGAGTTTTGCGATAAAAGAAGGCCTGTTGAGCAAATCCGCCATTTGCGAGGTGAAATCGGGTTAACTGCGAATAACGGATCCAACCGCCGCCCTGTTCTCGATCGAAAATAAGCGTGTCGCAATAGACAAGATCAGACTGCGTCTTTTGAAAGGCGCGTACAAATCTGGAAACTGTCTTGTTATCGAGATAGAGATCGTCGGCATTTAACACATGAATATACTCGCCCTCCGCCAGAAGGATGCCCTTATTGATCGCGTTATAAAAGCCCGTATCAGTCTCGCTGATCCACAGGTCCACATAATCTTCATATTTCCGGATCAATTCGATCGTTTTTTCCGAAGAATTGCCATCCACAATGATGTACTCGATGTTGGGATAATCCTGATGCAAGACGGAATGGATCGTATCTTCTATCTTTGTTTCCGCGTCTTTTTCGGCCGTTATAACTGTAACTAAAGGATATTCAGGATGATCGGACTTAAATCGATGATGGAAGTACAGGCCGCCCCTCAATGTTTTCGGGGAAAGAGAATTTCTGCGGTGGATCGCTTTACTTGAGTCTTTCGGGCTTTCAACGAGCAACCGGGTTGTCGAAAGGTCCAGATCCAGTGGATTCATCATTCCAAGTTTACCCGACTTCGAATCATTTCTTATCACCGTTACGCGATGGAATACGGATCGATGTCGATTGAAAACTGTGAATAGCGTTTCTCTTTCAGGGTGAATCGATCTACTGCCGAATGGAGGCAGTCACGCAGATTCTTTCGGAGCGGGCTCTTGATCAGGATCTGGAACCTGAACATTCCGGATAAGCGCGAAATCGGAGCGATGGCCGGTCCAAGCATTTTCATGGGATCCGTTTTAAACGCGAGCACAAGCTTTCCAAATTCACGAGCCTCCTCCAAAACTCTTTGCGGATTTTTCCCGGAGAAAACAGTATTTGCCAGGGAGACATATGGTGGATATTGCATCAGCCGGCGGAAGCGAATTTCCTTTTCATAAAACTCCTGATAGCTCTGGTCCATGGAAGCGCGGATTGCATAATGATCGGGATGAAACGATTGGAGAATCACAGTTCCCGGTTCGCTGCCGCGTCCGCTTCGACCGGACACCTGAGTCAGCAGTTGGAACAGTCGTTCGGAAGCGCGAAAATCCGGGATGCCGATTGCGGAATCGGCTCCGGATACCCCAACGAGAGTAATGTTGGGGAAGTCGTGACCCTTGGCGAGCATCTGAGTTCCCACCAGTATGTCGATTGCGCCGTGGGCGAAGCGAGTGAGAATCTGCGCGATGCTTCCGCGTTTACGGGTGGTGTCCCGGTCAAATTGTTCGATCCGCGCCTGCGGAAAAAGGCGCTTGAGCGATTCCACAATTTTTTCAGTGCCGACACCAAAAAAATGCAGAAACGCGCTACCGCACTTTTCACATTTCTTGGGGGCAAGCCGCGCATAATCGCAGTAGTGGCATCTCATTCTGCGGTCCTGCTTATGGAAGGTAAGTGTGACACTGCAATGCGGACACTCCAGCACATTTCCACATTCCCGGCACATCAACAGTGAAGCGTACCCGCGGCGGTTTTGCAGAACAAGGATCTGCTCCTTTCGATTGAGACGTTCCGTGATTTCTTGCAGCAATCGCCTGGAAAACATGGGATCTCCGGTCTCCCGATACTCCGTTTTCATGTCCACCAGGTGATATTGGGGCATTCGCCTTTCTTCCACGCGATGTGGAAGTGAGAGGTAGATGTATTTGCCGTTTCCGGCGTTAAAAAATGATTCAATCGAAGGCGTCGCGGAACCCAGCACGATCGGACATTCTTCGAAGCTGGCGCGCATGATGGCGCTTTCACGCGCGTGATATCGCGGATATTCCCCCTGTTTGTATGAGCCATCATGTTCTTCATCAATCACGATCAGGCCCGGATTCTGCAGCGGCGCAAACAAAGCGGAACGTGTTCCAATCACAAGATGCACTCTTCCATCCTTTGCCTTTTGCCACTCTTCAAGCCGTTCCCGATCACCCAGCTCACTGTGCAGAACACTGAGCGGACACATCAACACATGCTCCGCGCGGCGCACCACAAGAGGAAGAAGAGCGATTTCCGGTACCAGGATCAAAACCGATCTTCCTTCATCCAACACTTTTTTTGCCAGCCGCAGGTAGATCTCCGTTTTGCCGCTGCCGGTTACGCCATGCAACAGGAACACATGAAAGGAATCCAAATGTGAAGAAATGCGCTCAAACGCCTTTTGCTGCGCAGCGTTCATCGTCTCCACTTGCTGAATGGGTGGCCAGGCCTCATCTGCCGGAGCCGCCTTCCAGAAGCGCCTCACCTGTCCATTCGCCTCCATTTTGCGAAGCAAAGTAGCAGAGTTTTTGAAATATTTCCGCAGTTCTTCCGCAGCCACAGCGCCGGGTTGTTTTCGCAGAAACTCGAACAATTCGTTTTCCTTTAGATTTGCAGGCGGCGCTGCATCTCGGACGGCTTCCGCGCAATTGTAACCGTGACGCCTGCCGGGCTTCTCTGCGATGATCTCCACATGACCCCGATGTTGCAGCACCCGTAGCTGTGAAAACGTTCCACGATGTCCGAACATTCGGTAGATATCGCGTAGAGGCAGCGTCCTTTTTTCTTTCAGGACTTGCAGAAGCGGATGCTCTGCGGTGTAGGTTTCTCCAAGCGGTGTGATGGTGACAATCGTCTTCGGCGTTACTTCCAGAGCAGGGGGTAGCGCTGACTTTAGGATATCTGCCCATTCTGCCAGATAATATTCCGCCATCCATCGTGTGAGGCGGATCATGTTTGGCGAAAAGAGATTCTCAAGATCCAGCAGATCCGCAACCGGCTTCATTTCCAGATTCTCTTCCGGCTTTACGTCTGTTTCCACAATGAAAGCGGATGTAAATCTGTTGCCAAGCGGAACCAAAACCCGCATTCCGGGAAACAATTCGGGATAATCCTCCGGAACAGAGTAAGTGAGCGGCTTCAAAGGTGATCTTGGAAATGCTCCCCGGATGTAGCGCACCAATTCTACCTTACTCGGCCAGCGTTTTTTTTACCAGCTTGAGGTCTTCCCAAGCTTCCGGTTTCTTTTGCGGAGATCTCAGCAAAAACGAAGGATGGTATGTTGCGATGAGACGTCCGAACGGCATCTCGTAAACGCGCCCACGCAGAAAACTAATGGAAGATTTGGATCCGATCAGCATCTGTGCGGCAAACGTGCCCAGTGCCAGAATTACTTTTGGCTTGATGATCGCGATTTGTTTCCACAGAAACGGCGAGCAGCTCGCGATCTCATCCGGTTCGGGCGGACGATTCTGAGGCGGCCGGCATTTCAGCACGTTTGCGATGTATACATCACCGCGCTCGAACTGGATGGCGCGGATCATCTGCATCAGAAGCTGGCCGGCGCGTCCGACAAATGGACGCCCCTGGATGTCTTCATCTGCACCCGGCGCTTCCCCTACGAGCATCAGCTCTGCGGCCGGATTCCCCTCACCGAAAACAATCGTCTTCCGGCCTTTATGCAGTTTGCAACGGGTACAGATGCCAAGATCCGAAACGCGGAGAGATTCCAGTTCTTCTCCCTGCAAGGGAGACGTCACGGGACTTTCCGGTGAAGAAGCGGGCAAAAACAATTCGGTGATGCCGAAGTCTCGATAAACATCCAGCCATTGCCGGATGATCTCATCGCGCTCGGCTGGGGATAGATTGGATTTGACTGGATCGTTCAATGATCAGATTCCACAGGCGGGATGCGAGTTGTTTCTTTTTTTGAAGCAGGAACACTTCTTTGTTTCCTAGCCGGTCCAGAACCAGAACTTCGTTTTCATCAGATTGAAACGGATTCCGTTCTCCTCCGACAAGGTTTGCCACGATGAAATCGAGATTCTTCCGCTCTAATTTAGATTTTGCATTCTCTTCCAGATTTTCCGTTTCGGCGCAGAATCCAATCAGCATCTGGTGCTGCTTCCTCTTGCCCAGCAAGGCAAGAATATCTTCCGTCGGCTGGAGCTCGACGGTTTCCGCTTCTCCCGTTTTCTTCCTTTTGCCTGGCAAACTTTGCGAGGGTTTGAAGTCAGAAACGGCCGCCGATTTGAGGATGTAATCTGCTGAGTCAAAAGAGCTCAGTACGGCATTCTTCATTTGCTCCGCCGATTCAACACGAATCAGCGAGACATTGAGTGGAGGTAGAATCTGGGTCGGACCACTGATGAGAGTCACCCGCGCGCCGCGGGATGCCGCTTCTTCTGCCAGTGCGTATCCCATTTTGCCTGAGGAGCGATTGGTCAGAACGCGCACGGGATCAAGCGATTCCCATGTGGGACCCGCAGTAACAATCACCTGCTTCCCTGCCAGGGAATTCGCGGAAGCGATCATGGAGAGCGCTTTTGCTACGATCTGATCCACATCGGCGAGTCTACCTGCGCCTTCATCGCCGCATGCCAGATATCCTTCTTCCGGCTCGACAAATTCCACACCCAGATCTTTCAACCTCTGTATATTTTGTTGCACTGCCGGATTCCGATACATGTACACATTCATCGCGGGTGCAAGAAGCGCCGGACACCTGCGCGCGAGAAAGAATGTGCTCAAGAAATCATCTGCGATTCCGTTTGCAAACTTGCCGATGGTATTTGCAGATGCGGGTGCAACAACAACCAGATTGGTATCGCGGGCGAGCTCCACATGCATGACCTCTCCCTTTTTTGCACGAAACTCATCCAGATAAACGGGATGTCCGCTCAAGCTCTGAAATAGAATCGGACGAATAAAGCGTGTGGCATTGCGCGTCATGGCGACACGCACTTCGTGTCCGGCCTTCTGCAGACCCCGAAGAATTTCCGCGGCTTTATAGGAGGAAATGGAACTGGTTACACCCAGCGTAACCCGGCTCAATTTATTTACTCTTCTTTCTTGATTTCTTGGGGGTCTCTTCGGGCTTGACCGGTAGCTCAAATTCAACTTTATCCGCGAGCACCTCGGCCATGGCAACTACCGTTGGTTTACGGGTACCGACGTCCATGCGGGCACGCGCCCCTTTTTGCAACTGCAGCGCCCGTTTGGCGGCCACAAGCACAAAGAGAAAACGGTTGTCGAACGTATCCTGAGAAATGTTGGTTACTCTTTCCATGAACGGTATCTCTCCAATTATTTTTGGCGCTGTATTATATGACAAAAACCCCAAAATGGTAGGGGGCAAGCTTTCATTCCTGAAACGACTTCAGGATTTTCTCGATCTTCTCCGCCTGAATATTCAGCCTACAGCGATGACTTCGAATGATTCCGGCCAGGTTTCGACAAGCTTCAACCAGGTCTTCGTTCAATATAATATAGTCATACTCGGCATAATGCTCTATTTCCTGCCGGGCATTCTCGATCCGTTGCTGGATTTGCTCGGGAGAATCCGTCCGTCTTTCGACGAGACGTCTCCGGAGAGCTTCATAGGACGGGGGAAGGACAAAGATGCTTACAGCCTCGGGAAGCCTGGTTCGAACCTTAGCCGCTCCCTGAATATCGATATCCAGCAAGAGGTCTTTTCCTAGTTCAGCAGCCTCCTCGACCATTTGATGGGACGTGCCGTAAAAATATCCGTGTACATGTGCCCATTCGAGAAACTGATTGGAATCAATCATTTCCCGGAAATTCTGATCACTGACAAAAAAATACTCTCTCCCATTCGTTTCCCCTTTTCTCGGCGGACGCGTGGTGTGAGAAATTGAGAAATGCAATCCGGATATCTCCTGAAACAGAAGCTGGATCAGAGTGGACTTTCCGGCGCCTGAAGGCGCCGAAAGGATGAAGACGTTACTGTTTTCGGGCATCCTCTTCCACCAGATGAGTGCCTTCGGCTTCTTCGACTTCTTCGCGGGATTCGAGTCTTGCCAGAAGCGTGCTGGGCATCACAGCGGAAAGCACGACATGGCCGCTGTCGGTCACAACCACAGCACGAGTTTGACGGCCGGAAGTTGCATCTACCAATTTGCCGTTCTTTTTCGCCTCATCCTTTAACCGTTTGATGGGGGCGGATCTGGGAGAAACGATTGCGACAATTCTCGATGCAATTACCGTGTGGCCAAAACCGATATTGAGCAACTCCCGCATGTGAAGATTGTACCTTGAAAATTGGTTGGAGTGAGCGGGCGTCCCTGCCCGCTGTATTTTTGTTGCGCAGGCACGGCGGCCTGCGCCTCCAGACCAGGGTGGTGTATCCTACTCCACGTTTTGAGCCTGTTCGCGGATCTTTTCGACCTCCGTTTTCATTTCGATCACCGCTTGCGATACGGCAAGAAGATCGCATTTAGACCCGATGGTGTTGATCTCACGCAGGATTTCCTGCAGTAGAAAATCGAGCTTTCTGCCTGCTGTTTCACTGCCATCAATCAGTTGCCGGCACTGGGAAAGATGACTTTGCAGTCGCACCAGTTCTTCCGTGACATCCCTTCGCTCCGCATAGTAGGCGACTTCCTGAAGAAGTCGCGCAGGATCCGTATTCTGTCCGTTCAAGATCTCCTTCAAATTTTGTTCGAGGGTTTCCCGGACAGAACGCGGATAATCCTTTGCATGTTCCCGAACCGCTTCCACAATCTGGCTGAGCGATTCCAGTCGGTCACGGATATCTTTCGCCAGAATCTGACCTTCCTGGATGCGCATTTTTACGAGAGATTGCATCACCGTGCCGATAATCTCCTTGATTTCCTCCAGGATTTCTTTACTGATTCCCTGGACGTCCGTTTGTACTTCAATCAATCCGGGGATCCGCAACAACGATGCAAGCTCTACTTCAGATGTAAGGTGATGTTGCGAACGCATCGCCTCGATTTCGGCGATGAGTTTTCCTACGAGGCCGCGGTTGATATAGACCTGATAGACACCTTCTTTCAAAATCGTGGTCTTGATCGTCATTTCTACTCGTCCGCGGGAGACGTGACGGCTGATCATGTTCCGAAGATCGCCTTCCAGGTGCATCAATTCGATCGGCAGTTTGAGATTGATATCCAGATAGCGGTGATTGTAGGTCCTGGCAAAAACTTCCAGCGTGAATTCCTTTCCGTCATAGTTGCTTTTCGCGAACGAAGTCATACTTTTGATCATACTTTCCTCACAGGTCCAGGATCCCGTACTGAAGCTCATGGAACTTCCGGTAGAGGCCTCTGGAATCGAGCAAATCCTCATGTGTGCCGACTTCCAGGATTTGTCCCTGTTCCAGAACGATAATCTTGTCTGCCTTCCGAATCGTGGAAAGCCGGTGCGCGATAATAAATGTGGTGCGGTTCTTCATGATTTCAGTGAGAGCCCGCTGAATCGCAATCTCAGATTCGGCATCCAGCTCGGAAGTGGCTTCATCCAGAATCAGAATTGCCGGATCGCGAAGAATCGCGCGCGCGAGTGCGATTCTTTGTCTCTGCCCACCCGACAAACGGTGACCCCGTTCGCCGATTTGAGTGTCGTACGCTTCCGGCAAAGCAAGAATGAAATCGTGAGCATATGCCGCGCGGGCGGCGTGTTCAATCTCTTCCATGGTTGCGCCTTGTTTTCCATAGGAGATGTTGCCTGCCACCGAATCATCAAATAGAACGATCTCCTGACTGACGAGACCGATCTGCGAGCGCAGAGAGTTGAGCATGACATCCCGGACATCCAGCCCGTCCATCCGGATCGAACCCTCTGTCACATCATACAGGCGTGGAAGAAGATTCACGAGCGTACTCTTTCCCGCGCCGCTTGGTCCAACCAGTGCAACGACCTCGCCCGCTCCAACGTGAAACGTAATGTCGTTGAGCACCGGTATTTCCCCGTAATGAAATGAAACGTGATCAAACTCAATGGAATCGTGAATGCGTGGAAGGGGGATGGCCCCTGGTCTCTCGCGAATTTCATCCGACTGGTTCAGGAGCTGATTAATTCTCTGATACGAAGCAACCGCTTGCTGGAGAGACTGATTGGCTTTGCTCAACTTCTTGACCGGCGTGTACATGAAAAACAATGCAGTCAGGAATGCCGTAAAATCACCGGCCGTCAGGAAACCTTGCTGGATCTGATGACTTCCATACCACATCACGAGCACGGCCGCTACACCGCTGAGAAGTTCCATAAACGGCGAGGAAAATGAGACCACACGTGATGCGTGCAACCCTTCCTGTAACAATTTTTGGCTCTCTTGATCAAACCGCTTCGTCTCCCGTTTCTCCATTTGATAGGCTTGAACAATTCGCACACTTGTAAAGGTTTCAAATAAGATTTGCGAAAGACGGCTGATGTTTTCCTGTGACTTCCGGCTGGCAAGACGAAGTCTGCCGGAGAATCGAGTGACCGGGTAAACAACAACTGGAAACATCGCCAGCGAAATCAGAGCGAGTTTCCAATCCAAACTGAAAACGACAATCAACAACCCGGCAACCGTCAATGTTTCTTTAATCAGATCCGTCAGCGTTTTAGAGACTGTATCCTGAATTCGATCTGTGTCACTGATCACTTTTGCTGTCAGATCGCCCGTCTTTTGTCCCGAGAAAAAAGCCATCGACTGAAACATGATATGGCGGTAGAGTTCGTTTCGCAGATTCCGTACCACACGCAATCCGATCGATGTCATCAAATAAGAGGAAGTGAACGAGAAGACGCCTTTGCCCACATAGTAAAGCAGCAGCAGGACCGAGACCCGCGCGAGCGCGTCCGGCTTTGTCTGGATCAGCACATCATCCAGGATTCGTTTCACCAGCAAGGTTAGCTGGGATGTGAAGTAGGCCACTCCGATCATGCTGAGGAACGCGTAGATCCAGTCCCGGGAAAAGGGCTTACACCGTCTGATCAACGCGCGAAGGGTCTCTTTCATGTTTCCTTATGATACGGGCAAGGGGAGGGTGGGTTCAAGCGCGAAATCGGGGTTCAAGAGTTCAAGGGTTGAAGGTTCAAGGAAAGGGAGACCGGTGTAGAATCAAAGTTATGGCGGGAAGGAGCAAGGACCATGCAAAAAGCGCGAAGCTTCGAAGATCTCGCCGTTTATCAGCGCGCTCGGGAGTTAACAAACAAGATCTACGAAATCACAAAGCGGACACCGTTTTCTCGAGATTTCAATCTTGTGAATCAAGTACGGAGTTCAGCTGTTTCGATTATGTCGAACATTGCTGAAGGATTTGAAAGAGAGACAAACCCTGAATTCATCCGTTTTCTGTACATATCAAAAGGCTCCTCTGGTGAGGCACGCGCACAGCTCACAATTGCGCGCGATCAAGAGTATATTGATTCGGAAGTGTACCAAGAACTAGTAACACGTTTTCGTACGATTTCCGGGATGCTGGCCAATCTAATTGTGTATTTGAGGGAATCTTGCTACCGCAGATCGAAACACTGAAATTGAACCTTTGAACCTTTGAACCTTTGAACCTTTGAACCTTTGAACCTTCCTCCTACCTCTTGTGGGTGGCGAGCTGTTTCTGGATTTCCGGCTGGTTCGAATCGAGGGCAAGCGATTTTTCCCAGTAATCGATGGCTTCGTCCTTGTTTCCCAATTCGATTTCCGCGCCGGCCAGACTATTCAGCGCTTCGGTTGTGTAATAGCCGAGAGAAATCGCCTTCTTCATCATCGTGGATCCTTTTTCCCATTCCTGTTTTTCCATCGACCACTTTCCAATCAGGAAAAAGCCTTCACTATCTGCAGGTGCTTCTTCCACCAACTTTTCATACGCAGCAATTGCAACATCGCTGTGACCCTTTGCTTTTTCAATTCTGGCGCTTAAGCTTCTGGCCGAATACAGCCCCGGTGAAAAATCAAGAGCGATTCTGATGTGTTTCGCCGCCTCATCGAAATCACCGCGGAAGAAATACTGAAGCGCTAGATTCGTGTGATACTCTTCCGGTGTTTTATTCGACAAAGCCATGACGCGCATCCGGCCCAAAATCTGATACTCCGCTGAAATTTTGATCGGAGCCTCGGATGTCAGAGTGGTCGCGCCCTGGGTCAATTGAATCTCAAACGAATAAGAACCCGGAACCAACCCCTGAAGTTTCAGCTTGCGGGTAATGGTCGCGTTCGAACTGGTGGACAGCGGAAGATTTTCCTCTGTTGCCATCACCTCCGTTCCATCCTTTTTCAGCACCATCCGCAATTTCCAGATTCCCTCCAGCCGGGTCTTCTTTGGATTCAAAACCATGGTGTAAAAATTGAGAATCTGTTCGTTGTTGAAAACGGAGTTTTCTTTCGGCAGAAATTGCTGGTAGTCATAACCGAACGGAACGGTCGCTCCCTGAGTTGTGGTGGACTTGTACGCAAGAAGAGGCGGAAGAAGCTCGAGATCAGGAGAAAACGACTTGATTTCGAAAGTCTTTTCCAATTTCCCGGTTGCGTTCGAAGCATAATCCCGGAAAATGCAATCCAGATTGTACTTCCCCGGAAGGAGATAGGAATCGAAGAAATACGAAAATAAGAAAGCCTTTGCTTTCTCAAAATCCCCTTCGGTCAGTCCGATCGCAGGGCTGTCGTTGATGCGAAGCACTTCATTTCCCTTCTCGTCGGAGATCCTGCCGATCAGGTCAATGCGAGCGCGATACTGGGTATTGTCTTTTTCAAATGTCAGATACTTTGGAGATACAGCCAGTGCCACGCTTGTTCTGAAGATTTCCGCTTCAGCCGGCACGGTGTATGTATATATGTCCGCATCAAACCCCTGATACACGACGGTAGTTTCCACGTTTGGCCGTTGCTTCTGAAGAATCCGGGTCATTGCGCCGGGATCTTGCAATGTTGCGCGAATGATTTCTGATTCATTTGGGCCGGCCCCTGTGGTGATGTGCTGCGCGGCTTCAATGACCGACGCATCGAAATATGCCTTGAGCTGCGATTTGATTCTCTGGTTCTCAAAATCCATCCCGGATGGTGTCAACGCCTTGAATCCATCAAAGATCGGGCTGTAGAGTCGATAATCTCCGACTCCCCATCGTTTGAAGAAAATCAGATCCAGGGAAGGGGGAAGTCCCTTATGTCCCAGACTGTAGTAAGACCAGACTTCCAATGGATAGTACTTATCGGAGTTGGCGTGATCCTCAATCGAATTCGGCTTTCCTAAAAGAAGGTAGATTTTTGCGCGATCGGACGGGATCTTGTATTTCTTTTTTGCCTCCTCGTAACGTTTCATATATTCGATTTGAAATTCGTTTTGCGGAGTCAAGGGATCCGGATCCATACTTGCCCAGAGATTGTTCAGATAGGCCTGCTTTTCCGTCTCGGGAAGCGAGCGGAATTTTTGCTTTTGTTCCGGACTCAGGAGATAGTACCCTTCATTGTTTAAGAACTCTTCATACGCGCCCGTCTGCGCAAACGCGAAACTCGAAATCAGAATCAGGAAGGAAATGAAAAATTTCATACGAGAAAAAATACAGAAGATTGGAAGAAAAATCAAAGATGCCCGGATGGAACTGATATGTAACCATTTGGTTACATATTCCGGCTGTTTCCGTTGCGGTCTTTGCGACCCTTGCGGTTCTACTCATTTGCATTTCGATTTTTCTTTGTGTTAATGTGCTGCGCATGATTTCGTGGGTTGCTCTGAATCTGGTGGAAGGGCTGAAGCCGGTGCATCGCGCCGCGTTGTTAAAGGAGTTCGGCACTGCAGACCTGATCTTCCAGAGAAGCGAGATGGAGCTTTCTTCCATCCCGGAGATCAAGCCGGAATTTGCATACCGGATCGCGCATTTCGATATGCACAAGGCGGAGGCAGAAGTGCGCAAAGCGGTCGATCTTGGATTTCGCATTCGCCCGTTACATGATCCGCAGTACCCGGTTTTGCTGAAATCGATTCCCGATCCTCCGCCCGTACTATATATCTCGGGTTCTCTGGAGAGCGAGGAACCTGGAGTGGCGCTGGTCGGTTCACGTAAGGCCACAGCATACGGATTGAACGTGACCCAGGTTTTGGCTAAGGACTTGAGCACGGCGGGCATTACGATTGTAAGTGGACTCGCGCGGGGCATTGATGCGCGCGCTCATCAAGCTGCGATTCAAACAAATGGGAGGACTCTTGCAGTGATGGGAAGCGGTCTGGATGTGATTTATCCGGCGGAACATAAATTGTTGGCGCGTAAAATTGCGGATCATGGCGCGGTCATTTCTGAATTTCCACTTGGTACTCCTCCAAATCGCGAGAATTTTCCAATCCGCAATCGGATTATCAGCGGTCTGTCCTACGCCGTGGTTGTCGTGGAGGCCTCATCCAAAAGCGGTTCATTGATCACCGCGCGGATGGCCTCTGAACAGGGCCGCGATGTGATGGCAGTGCCCGGTAGCATTTTCAGCGAATTGAGCCAGGGATGCAACGCCTTAATTAAGGATGGCGCGGTGATGGTGCAAAACTGGAAAGACATCGTTTTGCAGCTTCCGGAAAATATTTCTTCGCGCCTTCTCATAGACGAGAATGCTGTTGAAGCGCCGGTAGCGGACTTGACGGAATTGGAAAAAAGTATTATCAGATTGCTCTCATTCGATCAGCCGAAACATGTAGACGAACTGGCGGTTGAGATGGAGACAAGGGCTCAAGATCTTCTTGGCGCATTGGTAAGTCTGGAGTTGAAGAACTATATTACGCAGATGCCCGGCAAGCATTTCATCCGGGTGAAGTAACGCAACGCGGAAATCGCGGAGGGCGCGGAGGGGAATAAAGATTTTCTCCGCGCTCACCGCGTTCTCCGCGTTGAAAAAAGAGGAACACAGAGTATGTCAAAATCGCTGGTAGTGGTGGAATCGCCTGCCAAAGCAAAAACAATCAACAAGTATCTTGGGAAGAACTATACGGTGAAAGCGAGTATGGGCCATATCAAGGACTTGCCAAAGTCCAAGTTGGGCGTGGACGAAAAAAATAACTTCGAGCCGCAGTACGTGATCATTCGTGGGAAGACCGATCTTGTAAAGGATCTGAAGAAGGCGGCGGAAAAGGCGGACGATATCTTTCTCGCAACCGATCCCGACCGCGAAGGCGAGGCGATCAGCTTTCATCTTGCGGAAGAACTGGGCAATGGCAAGAACGTCCGGCGCGTAATCTTAAATGAAATTACAAAGGATGAAGTATTGCACGCGTTTGCCAATCCGACGGACATAGATCAGAAGAAAGTGCAGGCGCAACAGGCGCGGCGAATTCTGGACCGCATCGTCGGATACAAAATTTCACCGCTACTCTGGGAGAAGGTCAAACGCGGACTGAGCGCAGGAAGAGTCCAATCGATCGCTCTTCGTTTGATCTGCGATCGCGAACGCGAGATCCTGGCTTTTGTTCCTGAGGAATTCTGGACGATCGCCGCATTTCTGGAGGGTCATGAGCCTCCCCTTTTTCCGGCGAGATTGGCCAGGTATCTTGGGAAAAAGATCAAGGTTACGGATCAAGCCGGAGCGGATCAGGCGGTATCGGATCTCAACCGCGCGCTGTTTGTTGTTGAAGATGTGGAAAAGAAAGAGCGAAAGCGCAACGCTCCTGCGCCTTACATTACCAGCAAACTCCAACAGGAAGCTTCCCGGAAATTCCGCTGGCCGGTCAAGAAAGTCATGATGGTCGCACAGGATCTGTATGAGGGCATCGAACTGCCGGAAGAAGGCGCGGTCGGTTTGATTACATACATGAGAACTGACTCTGTCCGCCTTTCTCCGCAGGCTGTTCAAGATGCCCGCAAGCATATCAACGATGAGTATGGCGCCGAGTATTTGCCGGCGGGTCCGAACTTTTTCAAGAACAAGAAATCCGTGCAGGACGCACACGAAGCGATTCGTCCCACATCTGTTTTCCGTACGCCGGAAAGTATACACGCCTCTTTAGGCCGGGATGAATACAAGTTGTATGAATTGATCTGGCACAGGTTTGTTGCCTCGCAGATGACGTCCGCGCTTTTTGATGAAACGATCATCACTGTGAAAGCTGGCGATTACGAATTGGAAGCCAGCGGTCAGGTAATGAAATTTGCCGGTTATCTGCGTGTTTATCAGGAAAGTGATGAGGAGAATGCGGATCAGGAAGCGGCTGGCAATAAACTGCCGGTCGTGGAGAAAGGAGAAGAACTTCGGCTCGATCATCTGGAACCAAAGCAGAATTTTACCCAGCCTCCACCGCGATTTACGGAAGCTGCTTTAGTCAAAGAACTTGAAGATAAAGAAATCGGACGCCCGTCCACATATGCCGCGATCATTTCCGTAATTCAGAACCGCAGTTATGTAGTCAAGGAAGAGAACCGGTTCAAACCCACCGATCTGGGATTTCTGGTTTCAGACCTGCTTGTTCGGCATTTTTTTGAAATCATGGATTTTAAATACACAGCCCATCTCGAAGAGGAGCTGGACGAAATCGAAGAAGGCACAAAGGAAACGTTGGATGTGTTGAACGAATTTTACACGGACTTCAGCCGCGATCTGGAAAAGGCATACAAAGATGTGGAAAACATTAAGGCTACAGGCGTCGCCACAGATCAGAAGTGCCCGCAGTGCGGAAGCGCGATGGTAAAGCGGTGGGGTAAATTCGGCGCGTTTCTTGCCTGTACAAACGAGGAATGCAAGTACACGCAGAACCCGGATGAGCATCCGCAGGACAATATCGGTCATGTCGGTTCCGAATCGGAGCACGTTTGCCTGAAATGCGGCAAACCGCTTGTGGTGAAAGTCGGACGATACGGCAAGTTTCTGGCGTGTTCAGGATATCCCGAGTGTAAGTTTACGGCGACGTTGACAAAAGTTCAGAATGAAGAGGGAACTGTCGAGGTGCCGGGAGAGAAATGCCCACAATGCGGAAGCGAGCTTGTAGTGAAACAAGGGCGATTCGGTCCGTTTATCGCATGCAGCAATTATCCTGATTGCAAGTACATCAAACCAAAAACGGTGGATGTGAAATGTCCGGAGGACGGTGGCGAACTGGTTGAGAAGAGGACTCGCGGCCGGAAGATTTTCTACGGTTGCGCCAACTATCCCGATTGCAAATTCGCGTTGTGGAATAAACCGGTCCGGCAGGAATGTCCGGTTTGTCACAATCCCTTCATGCTGGAAAAATTTCGGAAAGGCGACGGCGCGTACCTGGAGTGCTACAACAAAGACTGTAAGTATCAACTGGACCAACAACCCGAAACCCAACCTGTTGCCACATAACAGAATTCACAGCGAAGGCACAAAGGCACGAAGGAAATTTTGGGAAAACTCTTTTCTCTTGGCTTCGTGCCTTCGTGTCTTTGTGGTTGAGCCATGATGACCCAGCCCGTAATTCGAGTCATTGGTGGCGGACTCGCCGGCAGCGAAGCCGCCTGGCAGATTGCCGGATTCGGGCTTCGCGTTGATCTCTACGAAATGCGGCCAGTGCAAAAGACGCCGGCACATGTCACCGAAAATCTCGCCGAACTGGTTTGTAGTAATTCACTAAAATCCAACGATCGTTTGCATGCTCCCGGGTTGCTCAAAGAAGAGATGCGCCTTCTGGACTCCCTGATCCTCCAGGCTGCCGATCAAAGCTCTGTTCCGGCCGGGATGTCTCTTGCAGTCGACCGGGAAACCTTCTCGCGGCGGGTTACCGAATCGATTGAGAGTCATCCATATATATATCTTCGCCGTGAAGAAGTGCACGAAATTCCCCCGGATGGGATCAACATCATTGCCACCGGCCCCTTAACCTCGGAATCACTGGCTGAATCAATCCGGAAGTTTACCTGCTCACCCTACCTATATTATTACGACGCGATTTCCCCCATCGTGGAGGCTGAGTCTCTGGATCGGTCGGTCATTTTTGCGGCATCCCGCTATGGCAAAGGGGACGCAGACTACCTCAATTGTCCGATGAACCGGGAGGAATATGATCGCTTCTTTGACGCGCTTGTTTCCGCCGAAGTTCACCCACTGAAAGAATTTGAAAAGGCGATCTATTTTGAGGCTTGTCTGCCTGTCGAGGAGCTCGCTCGTCGCGGCCGCGATACGTTGCGTTACGGACCAATGAAGCCTGTCGGATTGACTGATCCGAGAACCGGCCGCCGCCCCTATGCAGTCGTGCAGCTTCGTCAGGATAATCTGGCCGCTTCGCACTTCAATATGGTTGGGTTCCAAACCAGCATGCGTTTTTCGGAACAGACGCGCGTATTTCGTCTGATTCCGGGGTTGCAGAATGCGGAATTCATCCGGCACGGTTGGATCCATCGCAACACATATCTGCACGCGCCGGAGATTCTGAACGAGATGTATCAGTGCAAGAAGAATCCTCAGCTGTTTTTTGCCGGACAACTTTCCGGCGTGGAAGGATACCTGGACTCCGCTGCGTCGGGATTGCTGGCGGGCATCAATGCGGCCCTTCTCGCGCTCGACCTCCCCACCCGCGTTCCGCCCCCGCACACGGCGTTAGGCGCTCTGGCGCATTACATTTCACACGCCGAATCAAAACACTTTCAGCCGATGAATATCACCTTTGGTCTCTTGCGCGCTCCGGAGATTCAGTCCATCGCGGACAAGCAACGCAAAAAGGAACTGCTGGTTGCCAACGCCGTTTCTGCGGTGCGGGAATTTGCGGAAGAGATCGAGGGGATTCGTAGGGGCGACCCTTGTGGTCGCCCGCCTGGAAGCGTTGCTATTTTGTGAGGGCGACCACAAGGGTCGCCCCTACCATAACGTGTTAATACGATTCCTGTAGTATTATAGATGTGTGCGGCGCTATCTGGATGAGTTTTATTCTTACCTGAAAATAGAAAAGAGGTATTCCTCCAACACGCTCCTGGCATACCGCCGGGATCTGGAACAATTCTGCGAGTATCTGGGCGCTTATTTGGGCAGAGAGATCGCCGGTGATTCCCGGATCCTCCCGGAGATCGATCTGCTTTCCGTTCGTGGATTTGTAAATCATCTGCACGGACTCTCGCTGCAAAAGAGCAGCATCGCGAGAAAGCTCGCTTCCCTGCGATCTTTCTTCCGGTTTCTATGCCGGCAACAGTACATGTCGCAGAATTTTGCGACCGCCGTTCGGACTCCACGAGTGCCAAGAAAGCTGGTTCCCGTTCTTCAGACAAACGAAGTGGAATCACTCCTGGATGCCGACTTCGGCGCTTCGCCGGCTTCGGCGCGCGACCGTGCCATCCTGGAACTTCTGTACGCTACAGGAATGCGCGTCGGAGAACTGTCTTTTCTCAAGATCAACTCGGTGGATTTTGCAGCCGGAACGATTTCAGTGGTCGGCAAAGGGAATAAGGAACGGATCGTTCTTTTCGGGAGCAAGGCATCCGATGCAGTTCGTCAATATTTGACTCTCCGCGGGCAACTGGTTCACGGCCAGGATCCCGGTTTTCTTTTCTTGAATACCCACGGACGGCGCTTCTCGGAAACCCGGATCCGTCAAATGCTAAACGGCTATGTCAGGTCGAGCGCCCTGCAAAAGAGAATCTCCCCACACACTCTCCGTCATAGTTTTGCCACCCATCTTTTGAACTCCGGCGCCGATCTTCGCTGGATCCAGGAGCTTCTTGGGCACAGCAGCCTTTCCACGACCCAGAAATATACGCACCTCCATTTCGATCAATTGCTTCAGACGTACCGGAAGGCCCATCCCCGCAAATAGCAATTCCCGCCTTCGATCTGCATAGTACTCTTGACATAGCACTATTCCATGGTTATCATGAAACCAAATTCGGGTGTTGGAGCAATCGCTTGCCGGTTGCGCCAGGTGCAGGAACAAAGGGAGATGGTTCTACCTTGAAAGTTCGGGATCCTGGGTCTTCTGTTATCGCTTTTGATAACGTCCCTTTCCTTTGCGAAAGAAGATGCCTCGCAACTCTATAACAAGGCTTTGCAACTCGAAAAAGACTTGAGGGGTTCCGGCAGCCTGCAAAAGCAGGTGGCTTCGTGGGAAAAGGTCATCCGTGCTTTCCGCAATGTTTATTATTCTTTCCCTTCCTCCGGTTACTGTGACAACTCTCTCTTTCACGTGGCCGCGCTGTACGCGGAAATGGGGAATACGTTTCACGATCCGCTTTACTTCAGGCGCGCAACCAGCACCTATCAGTTTTTGATCGAGCAATATCCTTCGAGTTCGTTGCTTGCGGAGGCGATACTCGAGTCGATCCGGATCCTCCGCCAGGAGCTCGGAAAAGAAGAGGACGCGCTGGTGATGGAAAAGAAGTTTCGGATTGTTTCTCCCGGAACGGCGAAAACCGTCCAAACGCGCACCCAGGCCACCGCAGCCCAACCGGCAACACTGAAGAGCGTTCGGCATTATACCGGCACAGATTACTCGCGCATCGTGATCGATTTTGATAAAGAAGTTGGATTCAAGCGGGATCGTCTTTCGGATCCGGATCGTCTCTATGTGGATTTTCAGAATACAGTCGCATACAAAGAGTTGCTTCAACAAACGTTTCCTGTGGATGACGGCTTTCTCAAACAAATCCGGGTCGGACAGAATAACTATCGCACTGCCCGTGTTGTTTTGGATTTGAAAAGCATCGAGACTTTTGAAATTTTTGCCCTTTACCATCCTTACCGCATCATCATCGACGTACAGGGGAAAAAAGCCATCCCGTCTTCTCCTGTGGCGACCGTCGAACCTGTCCAGGCTCCTGAAATGGCGCAGGCAAATAGTGGAGGAAAATACTCCCTTGCGCGGCAGCTGGGACTGAAGGTGCAACGAATCATTCTCGATCCGGGGCACGGAGGGCATGATCCCGGCGCCATGCAGGGAAAACTCCGCGAAAAAGACATCACTCTGGATGTCGCGCTGCGTTTGAAACAAATTCTGCAAAGCGAGCTCGGCTACGAAGTCCTCATGACCCGTCAGGACGATGTATTCGTTCCGCTGGAACAGCGTACGGCATTTGCAAACAGCAACAGCGCGGATCTCTTTGTTTCCGTGCATGTCAATTCCAGTCGCAACAGACAGGCGCGCGGAGTAGAAACCTACTATCTGAACTTCGCAACGACACCCGAAGCCATGGAAGTGGCAGCCCGCGAAAATGCAATTGCCGAAAAGAACATGGCGGAGTTGCAAAAACTCACCACCGCGATTGCGCTGAATTCTAAAATCGAAGAATCTCAGGACTTTGCAAAATCGATCCAGACGCATCTGGTAAGCAGACTGCAAAAAGAGTATTCGGCAAGCAATCTGGGAGTGAAGCAAGCCCCGTTTTATGTTTTGATCGGTGCGCAGATGCCTTCCATCCTTGCTGAAATCTCGTTTCTCAGCAATCAGCGCGAATCCGGGTTACTCGCAACGTCCCGCTACCGGCAGTCCGTTGCGGAAGGACTCGCTCGCGGTGTCCGCCTTTACGTAGAGACACTCGCCGCAAGCAGGCTGACTCAAAAGCGCAACTAGAGCCGCACTCCGTCCGTTCAGCAGTAGTACTACACATTGCCACTATTATGAATAGTACTATTGAAGTGAATTCAATCGCTCGAGGGGGATTGTATTGACAAAGGGTGTGGATTTTGTTAACGTACCCGAAGATTCCGAAAGAAGGAGAAGGGATGGGCCTATTCGGCAGGTCGAGGGACTTAGTAGGGCTTGATATCGGTTCTCACACCATAAAATTGGTTGAGCTTCGACAGAGAGGAAAGACCTACGAATTAGTTAGTTTTGGAATCCAACCTCTTCCACCGGAAGCGATTGTGGAAGGAGCCATCATGGATTCTTCTGCGGTTGCGGAAGGGATCGATGTTCTTTTTGTCAATAACAACGTAAAGAAGTCCGAAGTTGCTACCTCCGTTTCGGGTGGCTCCGTCATTGTCAAGAAAATTTCCCTCCCCGCGATGAGCGAAGACGAGCTTGCCGAATCGATTCGTTGGGAAGCCGAGCAATACATCCCGTTCCCCATTGATGAAGTCAATCTAGATCACAAAACCCTGCGCGGCAGTGTAGCCGAAGGGGGAATGATGGATATCATCCTTGTGGCCGTGAAGAAGGACATGATTGGCTTTTATTCCAACGTAATTACGCAGGCCGGAAAAAGACCCATGGTAGTAGATGTGGACGCGTTTGCGATGCAAAATGCGTTTGAGCTCAATTACAAAGGGGAGGTCAATCCGAGTGAAGTCATTGCGCTGATCAATATTGGCGCAAGCCTGATTAACATCAACATTATCCAGGGCGATATCTCACTCTTCACGCGCGACATCTCAACTGGCGGAAACCTCTACACGGAAACGATCCAGCGGGAATTGAACTTGAGCCGGGAACACGCAGAAACCATCAAACGCGGCCAGTCGATCGAAGGGATGGATCCATCGGCCGCGGCTTCCATTCTCCAAGGAGTCACGGAAGACCTGGCGGTCGATGTCCAGCGAACTTTTGATTTCTTTAAGGCAACTTCAACAGAAGAGCGGATCGACCGCATTATGCTGTCAGGCGGATCGTCCAAAGTTACAGGAATACAGCAATATTTCCAAACCAAGTTCGGTGCTCCCACCGAGATTCTAAATCCGTTCAAGAATATCAAACTGATGAATATGGATGCTGATTATCTGCATGAAGTGGCACCGGTTGCCACAGTTGCAGTCGGCCTGGCTCTACGAAGGACAGGCGACTGATGATTAAGATCAATCTTCTGGAAGTGGAACGGGAGCGCAGACCGAAAGCGGCTGCTCCTTCCGGCGGAGTGCCGACAATGCTGTTGGCGCTTTTGATCATTGGCGCCACTATCGTTGCGTTTATCCTGTATTACCTTGCCATCAACAATCGTTTATCCAGTTTGCTGATTGATGTGCAACAAAAGCGCATCAAGAAAAAAGAACTGGAACCATACATCAAGAGAGTCGATGAACTCGAAGCCCGCAAAGTCGAACTGGCCAAGAAAAACAACGCGATTGAACAGCTTCGAAGCCAGCGGACAATTCCTGTACACATTCTGGATGAAGTCAGCCGCTCCCTTCCCGAATATCTTTGGCTGACAAGCATGATTTTGAAAGGCGAACTTCTGTCGATTGATGGTCAAACATTGCAGGAACAGGCGATTCCTACTTTTATGAAGAATCTGGACACCTCCGAGTTTATCGGGACCTGCAGGTTGATCGAAACCAAAAAGGTAGGTGCACCGGGAACTGTCGCCGCCGCTACACTCTTTAAGATCGCTGCTCCGATTACGAATCCTTTCAAACCAAAACCCGTAGAAACACCGGCAACCAAACCGACAACCAGGAAACGAGGTTAGAGAAGAATGGCGCTGGAAGATAAAATCAAAGGTTGGCCGTGGTACGGACAGGTCGCTCTGTTTGCAGTGGTCGGTATTGCGATCTTCTGGGTAGGCCACTGGCAGTTGATTGAACCCAAGAAAGCACAGATTGCCGCATTGGAAACAGAACGCGAATCACTGATTCAGGAAATCAATAAAGGCGAAACTCTAAAGGCCCGTTCGATTGAATTTGAAGCAGAATTAAAGCGGTTGGAAATCCAATTGGAATCTCTAAAGAAAATCCTGCCGGAGAGTGAAGAAGTTGCCGATCTTTACAGTAGGATCCAGCAGGAAGGAACAGAACTCGGCCTGAGCATTACGAGTTTTCGTCCTGGAGCGCATGCTCCGAAAGAATATTATGAAGAATGGCCGATCAACATGGGCGTGGCAGGGAGTTATCACACACTTGCAAAATTCTTTGAACGGCTCGGTAAACTCTACAGAATCATCAACGTCAACGATGTAACGATCAAGGGGTTTACCACCGTGAAACAAGGGACCGGAAATACGCTCACGGCAAATTGTGTTGCCACAACGTTCATCTATAGGGAAACTGCTCCCAAACCGGCAACCACATCAACGACGAGGAAACGATGATAAAAAATATAGGTCTGTTACTTGCTCTTTGTTTGCTGGCAGGGTTTGTCATTGCAAATCAGAATACGCACGTCGCTGCTCCGTTTCTTCAGTTGCAAACTGCAGGCTCCGGACCTGAGAAAAAACCCGATCAGCCTGAATCTTATGATATAAACTATACATATGACCCAGGCGGACGCAGGGATCCTTTTGTAGATCTTCTAAAAGGGATTAAAGTAAGGGGCGCAAATATCCCCAAAGGAGCGCTTACGGTCGGAGACGCAAAGGTAGTAGGAATCACGCGTAGCAAAGAGGGCTTTGTTGCAGTCGTAGTAGGAGCGGATAATAAAGCTCGTTTTATGAAAGTCGGGGACAAATTATACGATGGTGAAATCATCGGAATCGAAGCGGATCAAGTAAGATTTCGGCAGGATTTCACAGACGATAATCCGGCTGCTCCGGGTCTAAAGTCAAGGGAAGTTGTAAAACGGCTGAATCCTGTCCAGGAGGGGACATAATGAGCAAACGTCACGCATCTTGTTGTCTGTTCTTTCTGCTTCTTCTTTCCATTCTCATGCCGCAATTCATAGCGGCAGAGGACCTCGTGGGCTTGAAAAACCTGTCTTGGGAAGAGCAGAAGAATAAAACGAGGATAATTCTGGAAACATCCAGACCTCTCAATTACAACGTGATCGCTTCGCAGAGCTCTTCCGAGGTTCAGGTAGAACTGGCAAATCTTGATTTGCGGAACCTGCCCCAGGAACTGTTCATTAATACAAACGAAGTGATTTCGCTGCAAACATTTCCCCAAACCGAGGGACAAAAAGCAAGATTGATTGTGAAGCTGACCTCGTTTCGCCCCCATCAAGTTCTGGCGGAAGGGAACAAGCTCTACATTGATGTAGAAGGAAATCCGGAAGGGGGGGATGCGCTATTAGCCCCGGTGAGCTCGGTTTTGCCGCCGCAAGAGCAGAAGCAGGCTCCTGCGGTAGAAGCAGCGCCGGTCTCAAACCAAGTAGAACCTTCCGCGCCTGCGGAACAGACAGCACAGGCAGTGGCACCGGTTCCGGTGCAGGATGCGGTCCAGGAACCGTCTCCCGCACCTGTTCAGGAACAGCTGGCTGCGGCTACTGAAATTCGCGACCTGAAGATTCAACCTCTGGCGGGTGACGGCGTGGATGTCGTGCTGGTTGCAAACGGCACACTTCGTTACGACATCTTTGAATTATCCAATCCACAGAGATTGGTCATTGATCTTCAATCGGTTACTATGGCGCCCCACGTTCAAAACATGACCGCGGGTGGTCAGAACATGGTATCCAAGGTGCGGATCGCGCAATATCAGGTTGCGCCAAAGGTGGTTCGTGCGGTCCTGGATCTCAACCGTAAGGTTCCATATAAGGTCGTTCCTTCGGGATCTGAGTTGAGAATTCATCTGGGCGATTCCGAATCATCGAATGGATCTGCTCATGAAACTCCTGCTGAAGAACCGGCTCCTGCGGCTGCGGAAGCGGTGCAGACCACTCAACCGGTAGCGCCCGAGTCACTTCCTGAAACGCTGACTTCCGAAGCTCCTCCCTCAGTTGCAAAGGCGGACATCGCCACGCCGGCTTCGGATAACGAACAGTTTTTTGCATTCAAGCCGGATACTTCATTGTTTGCACAGTCGAAACTGCCTGCACAGGCGCCCCAGACTGAAACTACCGGTGAGGGCATGGGATCTTTCGAGGAAAAGACTCTTCGCGGTGGACAAAAGCAGTATACAGGTGAGCCGTTTTCCTTCGATTTCAAGGACATCGATATCAAGGATCTGTTCCGGTTCATCGCTGATATCAGTGGCTTGAACGTAATTCTGGATCCGACGGTCCGCGGTTCGGTGACTTTGAAACTTACAGAAGTACCGTGGGATCAGGCCCTCGATCTGATTACAAAGAATCAGGGATTAGGGTACACGGTGGAAGGAAACGTGATCCGGATTGCGCCGCTCTCGAAAATCGCTTCCGAAGAAAAAGCCAGACAGGATGCGTATAAGCAGCAGCAGTTGAGCGCTCCTCTGGTCACAAAAATAAAGCCATTGAGTTATGCAAAAGCGAATGAGGCGGACAGAATCGTTAAGAGACTTCTCACGCCAAAAGGCAGCAGCATCATTGATCAGAGAACGAACACTTTGATCATCACCGACATCGATACAAACATCGATGCGATCATCAATCTAGTGGACACGCTGGATTCAAGAACCTCTCAGGTGTTGATCGAAGCAAGAATCGTGGAAACAACAAAGAACTTCTCGCAGGCTTTCGGAATTCAGTGGGGATTTCGCGGTATCGTAGATCCTGCGTTCGGAAACAACACGACCTTGCAGTTTCCCAACAATATTCTTGCGGATGGCAACGTGGTTCAATCGACCACCGGCATTACCGGCAACCCGCTTGGCGGATACGCTGTGAACCTGCCGACCAATAACGCTCCAAACTCTGCAATTCTGCTGTCTGCAGGAAATATCCTGGACACATTCCGTCTGGATGTCGCGTTGATGGCTCTGGAGAACACGGGCAATGGCCGGATGCTTTCCAGTCCTAAGGTAGCCACTCAAAATAATACAAGAGCGGAAATCATTCAGGGGACTCAGATTCCAGTACAGACGATCGCCAATAACACAATTACCACCACCTTTGTTCAAGCATCTTTACGTCTATCGGTTACACCACAGATTACCGCAGAAGGCACGGTAATTATGGACGTGGAAGTTGAAAACAACAGGCCAAACCTTGCAATCGTCACGCTGGGTGGAACCCCTGCAATCGATACCGAGCGGGCACAGACCACCCTTCGCGTGGAAGACGGTGGCACAACGGTAATCGGAGGAATCTTCACTGCGAGCGACCAGTACGCGCAGGGAAGAACTCCGGTTCTGCATCGGATTCCGTTGCTTGGTTGGCTGTTTAAGAACACGAACGTTACGAGAGAAAATCGCGAGCTCTTGATTTTCTTGACTCCGCGGATTTTGCGGTAGGAAGGAGGAACAGAGATGATTACAAAGACAATGAATTTCAAACCGGTTTACCTTGTTCTTCTTTTCGTCATGCTATTGAGTTACGCCTGTACTAAGGTGGAAGACAACACACGCTCCGCTTCTTTGTTGACAGTCGATCAAGTGGTTGGACAGCCGGGAAGTGAAGGGGAAGAAGCTGGAAACCCCCTGCTTTCGGATACTTGTGACAATCCGGATATAGAGCCTCAAGACCCGGAGTTCTGCACAGTGTTTAATGACAATGCTGCAGTTACATTTGGGAACCAGTTTCTTCAGGTAGGAACGGGTATTGGACTGAATCCGACATTCTTGAACGACATCATTGTCACGCAGTATCGAGTCGACTATTTCCGTCCAAACAACAGGAACACACCGGGCGTCGATGTCCCATTTGGCATTGACGGTAGCATGAATACCCGCGTTGCTGTGGGCGGAACCACCAATGATATCATGCTGGTTGTCAGACACACAGCAAAAAGAGAACCGCCGCTTGCAGAACTGGATAACGGTTCCAGCGAGGGTGTTCTAACTGCCAACGCACAGATGAAATTCTTTGGCGCGGATATTTCTGGTCACACCGTTTCGGCTACAGGATTTCTTGAGATTCACTTTGCGAACTACGGGGAAGGTCAATGAAGCGCCAGAATCCTCGTGTTAGGCCGTTTCTGATTTTCTGGGAGGGAATTATGACAGCGAATGGAAAATCGCGGACTCCAAAGCATCCCCTGATCTGGTTAGCTTTGCTGACCATGGCGATGTTTATGAACAGCTGCCGTACGGATGAAGTTGAAGTTCCTCCGTTGACGGGGCCAAGCGGCGCCCGTCTCTTCATCACCATGTCGGCAGATCCGGATCATCTTGTGATTCGTGCGCCCGGGCAGTCTCGTCAAAGTTCGCGCATTACAGCTCAGTTGAAGAACCAGCTTGGGCAAGGTGTGCCCAACGAGATCGTCAAATTTCGGATCGCAAACAAGGAAGGATCCGAAGTGAATATCGGTTCGTTAAGCGCACTGACTGCAACAACGGATGGCGCAGGATTCGCGCGAGTAGTCTACCGGTCTCCCAATTCACTCGAACAACCGATTCCCACCCGTATCTATATTCTTGCGATCATGACCAATCCTGCCTTCACATTTGAAGTGACAGGGCAGCATGCGCTGGATCTGGAAGCCGCTGTTCCTCCGATCGATTGTACCTTCGGCGGCTCAGGCGCTCCAGTAGCAGCGTTTACATTTACACCTAGCCCGGGAACCATCAATCAGCCGGTTTGCTTCGATGCTCAGGCATCGACGGACAACGGCGTGATTGTCGCGGCCTCATGGAATTTTGGTGACGGCAGCACAGGAGCCGGCATCACGACCTGCCATACATTCACATCGGAAGGCTTCTTCAATGTCACCTTGACCATTCAAGACGATGATCGAAACTGCTCGACAATCACTCAGCTAGTTGAGATCAATACAGGTGATACCGCGACATGCTCTATCCTGGTGTCGCCACAGAACCCGCCGCTGGGATCTTCGGTGCTTCTAACTGCCGTAATTGTAGATGATGGCCGCGTGCGCCACTTCTCCTGGAACTTTGGCGACGGCACAACGCAGACTACGTCTACCAACTCGGTTTCGCATCTGTATGGAACTGCCGGTACTTTCACAGTATTGCTCGAGATCAGAGATGATCAAGGCAATATCTCGAATTGCACCACCACAGTCACAGTCGGTAGTAATGCTCCGTCCTGCAGTTTCACTGCAAGCCCGTCCACAGGATCGATTGGCGATAGCATCTTCTTTGATGCATCGGCTAGTGCCGACACCGATGGGAGCATTGTGGACTACACCTGGAACTTTGGAGACGGCAGCGCAACCGTAAGCACAGAAGCCGATCCGACGATTACTCATTCGTACAATCTCGCCGGCACCTTTACGGTAACGCTGAACATCACGGATGATCAGGACAACGTTACCACCTGCAGCATTACGGTGGTCATCAGCAGTGACGCTCCTGATTGCGATTTCACCATCGGTCAGAATCCGATTGATGTCGGTGATACGGCGTCGTTTAACGCTTCGGGAAGCAGCGATCCGGATGGAACTATCGTTGACTTTACATGGGACTTCGGTGATAACACACCGTCTGTCAGCACCGGCACGAACCCGCAAGCGACGCATCAATACAACACAGCCGGTACGTTTACCGTGACATTGACCTTAACTGACAACGACGGTAATACATCCAGTTGCAGCAATGACATCACAGTCGGCGCGAATCCTCCGCCTACGTGCAGCTTTACACGCAATCCCGGTGGTAATATCGTAACCGGCACACTAGTCACGCTTGACGCTTCAGCCAGCGTCGATCCTGATGGCGGAGCCCTTACGTTCGCCTGGAGCACACCTGGCGGTACGCCTCCAAACGGAACCGGGAACCCATTCGATACTACTTACAACACCGCAGGTACCTTTACAATAACGTTGACCGTCACAGATGATGAAGGACAAAGTACAAACTGCCAGCAGACTGTGACAGTGACTAACGGTTTGGCACCAACCTGTTCGGCGTCTGGCAGCCCGAACCCGGCCGACGTCGGTCAAACAGTCAACTTTACGGGAACTGCTGCAGACGCTGATACACCGAGCGCCCAGTTGACCTTCAACTGGAACTTCGCGGATGGCAGCCCGGATGCAACGACCCAGAACGCGAGTCATGCGTTCAGCACGGACGGGAACTTTACCGTTACATTTACCGTCCAGGATCCGCAAGGCAACCAGTGCGTTGACACCGTTGATATGGTGATCGCTGTTGTGCCCGATATATCCATCTCGGATGTGAGTTCTGCTGAGGCTTTTGGCTCCGCCTCCTTTAACATCACTTTGTCGCAGGCAACAACTGTGAATGTGACTGTCCTAGCTTCGACACAGGACGGTACTGGCATAGACCCTGCTACAACGGCAGACAATGACTACGTGGCACAAAGCGCCACAGTTACATTTACCCCGGGTCAAACTCTGCAGGTTTTTACAGTCACCATCAATGATGATGCAACAAACGAACCGGATGAAACATTCAACGTGAATCTCACCATCGCCAACAATGGGAACATAGTTGACCCACAAGGCGTAGGCACCATTCAGAATGATGATCCGTAGGGTAGAATAGAAGTTTAGGAGTTTTTGCAGGGGGCCGAAAAACAACGGCCCCCTGTTTTGTTTTTGGAATATGAAGTTATTTAGAATTGCTCTTGTCTTTCTTGTCTTCCTATCTGCCTGCAACCAGGTGGATTTTGTCGCCACGGAAGGCTCGACAATCTCGTTGACCGCGAGACCTGTGAGTGTGGATAAGAATGGCAGATCAGTTCTGACTGTAACGGGGCAGCGGGATAACGGCGCTCCGCTTGCGGATGGAACTGTAATTCGTTTCACCGTTGACGGAAATCTCGGCACGGTTGTTCCGGATCAAGTAGAAACAAGAGATGGCGGCGCAACGGCCACCTTTGTTGCAGCGCAACGTTCGGGGGTAGCGAACATTACCGCGGTATCCGGCGTGGCGTCGGATGATGTGGATATTACGGTAGGAGATGCAAGAGCAGCCGTAATGATTCTGACTGCGGATCCATCCGGACTTCCGATCGGTGGAGGCAGGGTGGATCTTCGCGCGTTTGTCCGCGATGAAGACGGCAATCCCGTTTCCGGAATCTCCGTGTTTTTCCAGACCACTTCAGGTACTCTCGCATCGCATGGACAGGCAGTGGAAACAAACGGTTCCGGTGTAGCAAAAGATGTTCTGACTACAACAGCCGATGCGACTGTAACGGCATCCACGTCCATCAGCGGCGTTACCGATTCGATCGACATCCAGTCTGATGTCGGAGAACCTGCAACGTGCGGCTTTGTCATCTCTCCATCCAGCAGCGTTGCGATTGGGCAAGATGTTTTTTTCATTGATACGACTACAGATACGGATGGCCGGGTTACCAGCTCTTTCTGGAATTTTGGAGACGGCTCTACATCTTCGGGTTTGAATGTGACCCATCGTTACAGTGAAGCCGGATCTTTTGTTGTTGTTCATACTGTTACAGATGACCAGGGATTTACGAGTAACTGCACACCCCAAACAGTCACTGTTACCGAAGGGCAGCCCCCGGCTTGTTCGTTTACACTTTCTCCATCAGGTGCGATCGATCCTGGCACCACAGTATTTTTTACGGATACAAGTACGGATCCCGATGGATCGATAGTCCGATCGGAATGGGATTTTGGAGACGGTGGAAACGATGAAGGTTCCAGCGTGAACCATACTTATGAGAATTCCGGAAGCTTTGTCGTGACTCATACCGTTACGGATGATCAAGATCTCAGCGATACCTGTGATCCCGTGACCGTTACCGTAAATTTCGTCGGCGCTGCACCTACTTGCAGCTTTACATTCAACACGCCGGCCACTTCCTTTATCACTTCCTTTGACGCATCTGCGAGCAAGGACAATGACGAGAATAATTCCTCGATCGTGACTTATCAGTGGGATTTTGGCGATGGAAAACAGCTGACAACCTCGAATCCCTTGAACTCTCACGACTACACGGCCTCCGGTGCAGGAAGTAAGATTGTGAACCTTACAGTCACCGATGACGAAGGGCAGACAGCAAACTGCGCGCCGCAAACAGTCACCGTTCCCGGAACTTAGCCGTTTGTAATTCATGGTATAATTCAGGAATTCCGCTCAGAGCCCTATGGCAGCAACATCTATCGAGAAACTCCAAAAGAAGCTGAGTAAGGAGCCGAACTCCTTAGTTTTCATGCAGTTGGCCGAGGAGTACCGGAAAGACGGACAGGTCGATGATGCCCTCCGTGTGCTTCAGGATGGACTCAAACGGCATCCGAATTACTGGACCGCCAGGGTCTCAATTGGGCGGATACATTACGAAAGTGGAGATCTGGTTCGCGCACTTGAAGAATTGGAAATAGTGATCCGCGCGGTGCCGGGCAACCTGCTGGCCAACCGGATGCTGGGAGATATCTACCTGCGTCAGAATCGCCCGCAGGAGGCTTTGAGACGCTATAAGGTTGTCCAGATGCTAAATCCGGCCGATCAGGAAGTTTCCGCGCATATCCAGCAATTAGAAGCGCATCTATCCGATGCGCGAAGCGCCGAAACTGCTCCAACAGTTATGATGCCCGCTGTGAAACTTCCGGTTGTTGAGACTCCGGCGGAACTCATTGAGGAAGCGATCCCGGAACCAGAGCCGGTGGAATCAGAACCGCCGCTTGTAGAGGCGGGGATGCAGCCCGCTGCCGCTGCAATCGCGGATACCCAGGAGGCATTGAAAGCTGCGATACAGGCGGAACTTCAGACGGACGCCCCGCCTTCCGTCATGCCTGCACCTGCAATGGAGATGGAAGAATTTGTAGATCTTGGAACCATCGGCCCGAGAGACGAGGATTCTTACTGGAACCTGGCCGAGCCTACTCCGCAGCAAGTATCCATAACCGACCCGGCTCCGATTGAAACAATACAGGAGCCTGTTTCCAAGAGCCCCGAGACACCCTGGAACCGGACCAACGAAATGCCGATGGGAGAAAAGCCAAGACAGCCGGATCTGTCCGGCATTGCCGGTATGCTTCTGGAACCGGAGCCTGATTCTAATGAATTCGTAGACGTTCGGGAAGTCCCCGTGATCGCAGCGGATCAGGAAATCCAGGAAGATTCGTTTGAAGAATTGGATTCGGGAGAACTGGAACAGGTCCTTGAAGAAGGCCAGGACGAAACTCCACCGGATCGCACGCAACCAATGGAAGAGGAAGAATCCGAAGTAGATGAAAGTGCCGATGAACTGACCAGCGAGAGTCTTGCTGAACTGTATGCTTCCCAGGGGCTCACAGATCGCGCGATCAAAGTCTATCAAAAAATGCTGTTAAATGATCCGAACAATCCACGAATCGTACAGCGTTTGCAGGAACTCAATCCGATCGATGCGTTTCTTGCGGTAACCGCCCAGGAAGAAGCTCGTGCCGACATAGAAGAGGAGCCCGCCTTGCGTTGGGAGACGACAGATCCTATGATACCTGTGCGAAGCGTGCACGATTCCCACATCGACGATCGTCGTAAGAAGATTACAACTCTGGAGAACTGGCTCGCTTCCATCCGCAAAGAGCGCTCCTGAAGAGGAAAAATATCGATGAGTATGTTGTTTACCGATACCTTGCGCGAGGTTGCTGAAAACCTCGAGGACGTATATGCAGTTCTTTTAATGGGAATTGACGGTCTTCCGATCGAAAAAGTTATTTTGAACGAAGCATTTAATATGGAAGCGCTGACCGCCGAATTTACAACGATCGTCCGGATTACGGGCCATACAACCGCGGAGATCAGCGCGGGGAATGTGCAGGAAGTGATCATACTATCGGATCAAATGATACTCCTGACCAAAGCGATTACACTGGAATATTTCCTGCTCGTTCTTTTGCCTGCTGGTGGAAATCTTGGCCGGGCCCGCTTTGAGCTGAAGAAGGCAAAGTACGCGCTTGAAAAGGAATTTGTATAATGTCAGACCGCCATGTAGATCTGAACCTGGAAGAACTCAAAGAGCTGATCAAGCTGCTTCGCGACAGTAACGTGTCAGAATTTGAAATCCGCAAAGCCGACTATCGTTTGCGAATCAGGCAGGGAAATCTTGCGGAGGAATATCCCGCGCCGTCGCCTTCCAATCTGCCTGCCAACGGCCAGGGATCGCAAAATCCCGAAACTTTCGTGGAGTCCGCGCTGCCCCCACCCGTGGAAGAAAAAGAGGATCTTCATGAAGTGCGCTCGCCAATTGTGGGAACATTTTACCGTTCCTCAAGCGCCGAAGCTGCTCCTTTTGTTGAAGTAGGTGACACAGTCAGAAAGGGACAGGTTCTCTGTATTCTGGAGGCGATGAAAATCATGAATGAAATCGAATCTGATATCGATGGGGAGATCCGGAAAACCCACGCAGTGAACGGGCAGCCTGTTGAGTTTGGCGAGCTGCTGTTCAGCATCAGGCCCGTTTCCTGATATCGAGCCAAATCATGTTTAGCAAAGTTCTGATTGCCAACCGCGGTGAAATCGCACTGAGAATCATCCTGGCCTGTAAAGAGCTGGGAATCCGCACTGTTGCAGTCTTTTCGGAAGCAGACCGCAATTCGCTTCATGTGCGTTTTGCGGATGAGGATGTGTGTATCGGACCGCCGGAGAGCAGCGGAAGTTATTTGAATATTCCCAATATTATTTCCGCTGCAGAAGTAACGGGAGCGGATGCGATCCATCCGGGTTATGGATTTCTTTCAGAAAACGCGAACTTCGCGGAAATCTGTGAAACCTGCAATATCAAATTTATCGGCCCCAGTCCGCTTTCGATCCGTCTGATGGGAGATAAGGCGACGGCTCGAAAAATTGCGCAGGAAAACGGTGTGCCGGTGATCCCCGGATCCGACGGAGTGCTTGATTCGGAAGAAGAATCGCTTCAGGTTGCTGACCAACTTGGCTATCCGGTCATTTTCAAGGCAACTGCGGGAGGGGGCGGCAAAGGAATGCGGGTTGTGAGCAACTCTGCGGAGCTGGCAACTGCGTTCCGGATGGCTCAACGGGAAGCGGCGAACGCATTTGGCGTTCCCGGTTTGTATCTTGAAAAATATCTGGAGCGTCCGCGGCATATTGAATTTCAGATTCTTGCAGATGAGCATGGCAACCGGATCCACCTTGGAGAACGGGAGTGTTCGATCCAGCGTCGCCACCAGAAAATGATCGAAGAAGCGCCGTCTCCGATTCTGGATGCTGATCTGCGAAACCGCATGGGTGAGGCCGCTTTAAAAGTTGCAGAGGCTGTGGATTATATGAACGCCGGAACGGTCGAGTTCCTGATCGACAAGTACGGTAAGTTTTATTTTCTGGAGATGAATACCCGTATCCAGGTCGAACATCCTGTAACGGAAATGACCACGGGGCTGGATCTCGTATATTTGCAGATCCGGATTGCAGCCGGAAGGGAACTGCCGATCCGGCAGGAAGATGTTGAAATTCGCGGACACAGCATCGAATGCCGCATTAATGCGGAAGACCCGGTCACGTTTTTGCCAAGTCCGGGAAAGATTACCGCGTTTCATACTCCGAGTGGTCCGGGCGTGCGCGTGGATACCGGCGCTTATTCCGAATGCACCATCCCTCCTTATTACGATTCGATGATCGCAAAAGTAATCGTCCATGCGCCGCACAGAAAAGCTGCCATCTCGCGGATGCGTCGCGCGCTGGACATGATGATTGTAGAGGGAATCAAGACGAATATCCCGCTGCACAACATGGTTTTGGAAGACCCCGATTTTCTTCGCGGAGAAGTCGATACGAATTTCATGACGCGCTACGACACCAAAGAGCGATCGCGCTCCAATCTGTTCGCCGAGCCCGCAGGCGCAAGCCGGATCCTCTAGGGGATGAAGGAGGAAGGATGAAGGATGAATCTACCGACTTCGCCTTTCCTGTATCCTATTCTCGATTCTGCCTTTAGCGATGATTTGATTCGGGATGGCCGAACGCTTTTGCGGGCCGGTGTCCGTATCTTTCAACTTCGCGCCAAGAATTTCACGAAATTCAAAGTCTTTGAGATCGCCGAGCAGTTGATTCCCATTTGCGAAGAGACCGGGGCGTTGCTGATCATCAACGATCTGGTGGATGTAGCGCTTGTTTCGTCGGTAGCGGGGGTCCATCTGGGACAGGAGGATTTTCCGGCGACCGAAGCACGAAAGATTCTGCCCGCCAAAATCATCGGTTTGTCCACACACAACATCCAGCAATTTTCGACGGCACATTCTTTACCCCTGAGCTATATTGCGATCGGGCCGGTCTATGGCACCAGAACCAAACCTGCTGCAGGTCGCGCAGTTGGCGTGGAGTTTCTCAAGAAGGTTCGACCACTGACAGAAATTCCAATTGTTTGTATCGGCGGAATCACTGAGGACCGGATCCCGGATCTGATTGCGGCCGGCGCGGATGGAATCGCAGTTGTTTCTGCGCTCTACAGCTCTCCCTCTTTGTACGAATCCGTTTCGCGGCTTCAGAAGAGAATCGGGCGATGAAAAAACTAGATAGCCCATTCCCTGTGAAACTTGTCTGCGGTCTGCTCTTCCGGTCCGAAGATTCGCTCGAAAGCGGCCTCGGCAGTTTAAAGTCGGAATTCGGCGATATCGACTTTCGCTCCGAAAATCTTGAATTCTCGTACACCGGCTACTACGAAAAAGAGATGGGAACACCTCTATTTCGGGTGTTTGTCAGTTTTCAAAACCTTGTGGATCCAGCCGATCTCTCAACTATCAAGAACTGGACAAACCGGATTGAACGGGACAATGCGCTTACAGCCGATGGCAAAAGGTCGCTCAACATCGATCCCGGCTATCTCAACCCGACAGCATACATCCTGGCTACGTCAAAAAACTATGCGCACCGGATTTATCTGGGAAAAGGTGTATTCGCGCAGCAGGAATTGTTGTTTGAGCGAAGCCGTATCCGGACTCTTGATTGGACTTATCCCGATTACCGTTCTTTTGAGTATCAGGAGGTCTTGCGAAAAATCAGGCGAATCTATCTCGATCAAATCAGGGAACTTTTTGGCTCTTGATGTGTCCATATTTTCTGAAAGGAGCGTCCCCTGTGGGCGCCTGTGCCGCGTCTTTTACCGACTCCGCGCAGGTCCCCAAAGGACATATTGACAATTGAGGCGTCTCGAGTATAACTATTTAGCAGCGTTTCGCTTGAAGTCCTCGCCGGCAATTGCTCGGGAGTTCTATCCCTGTTGCTTGCCGACAAAGAATTCAGATCAATCGTTGCGCGTTACACTGGTGTCTTCGCTGAAGGAGTTTTTATGAAACGTTTCAGTTTCCTTTCGGTCCTCATCTTTTCACTTTTGTCGCTGAGTTTCGTTTCATGCGGTAGGTTTCAGGCCAGAATGGAAGTCAAGGAAGGGAATGATTTGTATGCGGCAAGAAAATATGAGGAAGCGATCGTAAAATACAAAAGCGCTCTGGCGAAAGATTCGAGTCTGTATCAGGTCCATCTGAATCTAGGCCTCACTTACATGGGTCTTTATGTCCCCGGGTCCACTCATCCGAAAGATGTCAAGTATGCCGATGAAGCAATTGCCGAGCTGCGAGAATATCTGAAATCTCAGCCTGATGATGAGAATGCAAACGGGTATCTGGTGCAAATGTTCTTAAACGCAGACAGGAAGGAAGATGCGATCGCATATTTTGAAGCCCATCTGCAGAAAAATCCCAACGATACCGCGATCATACAGAAACTTTCGTTTCTGTATGCGCAATCCGGTAAGTTCGACAAGGCGCTGGAATGGTACAAAAAACGGGCCGCTATTGAACCCAACAACCCTGAGGCATATTATGTTATTGGTGTCATCTGCTGGGAAAAATCATACAAGTTTGCCGACACTACACCGGAGCAGAGAGTAACCTTGATTCAGACCGGGATGGAGGCTCTCGAGAAGGCAACCGAACTCAATCCCAAGTACGCCGATGCTTACCTCTATATGAATCTTTTGTACCGCGAAAAAGCAAAGCTGATTTCCCCCGATCCGAATACATTTCCCGTACCGGATGACAGGATTGATGAATATAATTCGTATTTGCAGAAAGCCAAGGAACTTCAGGATAAGGCCGTGGCGCTTCGCAAGGCTGCCGGCTAGGAGGAGTTATGTGGGAAAAAACCCTCATTGAATCGAGGGGCACTCAGGAAGGAAAGCGAAAGTGGATTACGATCCCGCTCGCGATGTTTTTCCACGCGCTGATCGTATTTGTCATCATTGGAGCGTCTTACTGGTTTGTGGAGGCCGTTCAAGCTCCTCCCATTCCCGTGACATTGTTTTCCGCTCCTCCACCCCCTCCACCTCCTCCTCCTGCTGCGCCAAAAAAGAAACAGGAAGCACCAAAAGAAGTCAAACCTGTTGAATCTACAAAAGAAGTGATGCCGACGGAGATCCCGGAAAACCTGCCCACTCCTGAAGAGAATCCGGTGGAACCAGACACCGGTGTTGAAGGTGGTGTGGAAGGCGGCGTCGAAGGCGGTGTCGAGGGCGGCGTTGCAGGAGGCGTTCTGGGCGGCGTTGTGGGAGGCGTAATCGGAGGCGGAGGCGGAGACGAAACGCCGATGCGAATTACGGCCGAAGTGAAACAGCCTATCCTGATCAAGAAAGTAGAACCGCCGTACCCGGAAATCGCGCGCAAAGCCCGCATTCAGGGTGTCGTGATTCTGGAAGCCGTCATTACAAAAATAGGAACCGTGGAAGAGGTAAAGGTCTTGCGCGCGTTGCATCCCATTCTGGACCAGGCAGCGGTCAATGCCGTGCGGCAGTGGAAATATCAGCCTGCGATGTTGAATGGACGTCCTGTTAAAGTATACTTTACCGTTACCGTAAACTTTACGTTGCGCTAATTGCCGATTTAGGAGGAATAAGTTATGGAATTTGGACTGTTAGGTATGTGGGGGCACATGGGATGGCTCGCCAGAGGTGTGGTCATCATTCTGGCTGGTATGTCCATTTACTCCATCGGGTTGATGATCGAACGATGGCTGACATTTAACGCTGCCAAGAAACAATCGCTGAAGTTTGCCACGCAGGCAACACAGCTTTTGAAGCAGAACAAACTTCGTGAAGTGATCCAGGCTTCGAAAACCTACAAAAAGAGCCATCTTGCGAAAGTCGTGTCTGCCGGACTTTACGAATTCACGTATGAAACTGAGAATCCGGGGGTGGCTGCCGGATTTGACGTTGTGGATGCCGCCAAGCGCGCAATTGAACGCGAAGCCGCAATGACCTATGCAGAATTGAAGCGCGGACTTGGCGGGTTGGCTTCTATTGGATCTACGGCGCCGTTTATCGGACTGTTTGGAACAGTCGTAGGAATCATCAACGCCTTCAAGAGCATGCAGATCAGTGGAGGCGGCGGTCTTTCAGTTGTCTCCGGCGGGATTGCCGAAGCCCTGGTTACCACAGCGTTCGGTCTTCTTGTGGCGATCCCGGCCGTGATCATGTACAACTACTTCATGAACCGGATTGAACGCTTCAATGTGGAAATGTCCAATTCTTCCAACGAGTTGGTTGATTACTTTATCAAGCAACGTGGAGGAGCTAATGCAAGTAGGGTCCGGTAGCGAAGACGTAAAAGCCGATATCAACGTAACTCCGCTGGTTGATGTTTGTCTGGTTCTGCTGATCATCTTCATGGTAGTTACACCGATGCTTCAAAAAGGCGTCAGCGTGATGCTACCTGTCACCAAGAACCCCGGCAAAAAACCGGATACTCCGGATCAAATGATCATCTCCATCAAGTCAGACTCCACGATCTACATTGAGCAGGACTGGGTTCCGAAGAACCAGTTCCAATCGCAGATGAAGGAATTGCACGAGCGCAATCCCGGTAAGGAAATCCTGATCAAAGGCGATACCCGCCTTCGGTACAAAGATGTAAAGAAAGTGATGGACGTCATCAACGAAGCGGGCTTTGAAAACGTCGGGTTGGTCACAGAACCGGAAAAGGAAGGACAAAGCTAGTCGAGGTGAGTTATGGGAATGGGAGTTGGGAACCTCGGTTCCCTCAAATCCGATATTAATGTGACACCTCTGGTAGATGTCGTGCTCGTTCTGCTGATCATTTTCATGGTGCTTACGCCGCTATTACAAATGGGCTATGACGTTAACGTCCCTCCTAAGGCAACGGCGGAAGCATCTGCGGTCATCAGCAAGGAACAGCTGATTGTCACACAGAGAGATACCAACAAAGTGTTTTTGAACCGCGAAGAGATCCCCATCGACCAGCTACCGCTCCGGCTCACCGATATATTGAAGCACCGCAGCGATAAGACGGTCTTCTTCTCTGCAGATGATGAGCTGAATTACGGAGTCGTTATGACCACAATGGACGCAATCCGGAACGCAGGAGCTGAAAGAATCGGCATCATCACTGAAAAGGTCGTATTGCCGGAATAAACCCACAAATGTCTGGATGGGGCGGGCCTCCGCGCCCGCCCGGTTGGGATTCCACATATGCTTTAGCGGGCCGGGATGGCCGCCTCTCCAAATAAGAATTGTTCTGTGATAGAATCTTCCCCTTCCAAAGCCTCTGATTGAATGGAGAACATATGGATCTGCGTCGCCTAGGCATTTTTGTGTTCATCTCTCTGCTCGTCGCTGCCGTGTTTCCAACCGCGGTCTCTGCGAGCGAAGCTGATCTTGTCCTACCCGACCTTTCTTCGGTCAGCTTTCAGGGAGTTACCGGTCATAACCTGTTGCTTTTCGGTTTGGTTGTGTGCGTTTTCGGTATGCTTTTTGGAATGATGATCTACGGCCAATTGAAGAAGTTGCCGGTTCACAGCTCCATGCGCGACATCTCCGAGCTGATCTATGAAACTTGTAAAACCTATCTCATCACCCAGGGGAAATTCATCCTCATTCTGGAAGTGCTGATCGGCACCATCATGATCGTTTACTTTGGATGGCTGCGGCATTTTCCCGCGGATCGCGTGATCATCATTCTGATCTTCAGTCTGGTTGGAATTGCAGGAAGCTACAGTGTTGCGTGGTTTGGTATCCGGATCAATACATTTGCCAATTCCCGCACTGCGTTTGCTTCGCTCAGAGGGAAACCTTATCCAACCTATGCGATTCCGCTGAAGGCCGGAATGAGCATCGGTATGCTTCTGATTTCCATTGAGCTCGTCATGATGCTGGGAATTCTGCTTTTTGTTCCGGGGGACTATGCCGGCAACTGCTTTATCGGATTTGCCATCGGAGAATCGCTTGGCGCCGCAGCGCTCAGAATCGCGGGTGGTATTTTTACAAAGATCGCAGATATTGGCTCGGATCTGATGAAGATCGTCTTCAATATCAAGGAAGACGATGCGCGTAACCCGGGCGTAATTGCAGACTGTACGGGAGATAACGCAGGTGATTCGGTTGGGCCTACGGCCGACGGTTTCGAAACTTACGGAGTTACGGGGGTAGCTCTGATCACTTTCATTCTTCTCGCAGTCAGTGAAAAATCAGCCGGACAGGGTTTTGCCGCAATCCAGGTTCAACTTCTTGTCTGGATTTTTGTGATGCGCATTATGATGATCGTCACCAGTGGCCTCTCCTACGGAATCAACGGGATGATCGCAAAGGCGCGGTACAGCCAGGTCGAGGAAATGAATTTTGAAGCTCCTCTCACAACCCTGGTTTGGCTCACATCTATAGTGTCCGTGATCATGACTTACGTTGTTTCCTACATGTTGATTGCCGGGCTTGGCGACGGCACTCTCTGGTGGAAACTCTCCACTATTATCACCTGCGGCACGCTTGCGGGCGCCATCATTCCAGAGCTGGTGAAGGTATTTACTTCCACAGAATCAGCCCATGTAAAAGAAATTGTGACCGCCTCCCGCGAAGGGGGCGCGTCGCTCAACATTCTTGCCGGTTTTATCGCCGGAAATTTCAGCGCCTACTGGATGGGGATCGCCATCGTGATTTTGATGGGAATCGGTTACTGGATCAGTACGATGGGTCTCGGAACGATGATGGTAGCTCCGGCCGTGTTTGCGTTCGGGTTGATCGCATTCGGATTCCTCGGCATGGGGCCGGTCACGATTGCGGTGGATTCGTACGGCCCCGTTACAGACAACGCCCAATCGGTGTATGAGCTTTCAACGATCGAAACTCAGATCGGAATCGCGGAACAGATCAAAAAAGACTTTGGCTTTGAACCGAAATTCGATACAGCGAAAAGGTACCTGGAAGAAAATGATGGAGCAGGCAATACGTTCAAGGCAACCGCAAAACCTGTGTTGATAGGTACTGCGGTTGTCGGCGCGACGACATTGATTTTTTCGATCATTGTGGTTTTGACCGGAGGATTGACCGAAGGGCTCGATAAACTCTCGGTGGTTTATCCGCCGTTTATGCTTGGTTTGGTGACGGGCGGCGCTGTAATTTACTGGTTTACGGGTGCAGCGACACAGGCGGTCTCCACGGGGGCATATCGCGCCGTCGAGTTTATCAAGAAGAATATCAATCTGGACAGCACAGCCGAAAAGGCTTCCGTTGAGGACAGCAAACGCGTTGTTGAAATTTGCACGCAGTATGCTCAGAAAGGGATGTTCAACATATTCCTGACTGTGTTCTTTTCAACTCTCGCCTTCGCGTGTCTGGAACCTTACTTCTTTATTGGGTATCTGATTTCCATTGCGCTGTTTGGTCTGTATCAGGCGATTTTCATGGCAAACGCCGGCGGAGCCTGGGACAATGCCAAGAAGATCGTGGAAGTCGAACTGAACCAGAAAGGAACGCCACTGCATGCCGCCACCGTTGTAGGGGATACCGTTGGCGATCCCTTCAAGGATACGTCCTCCGTGGCAATGAATCCGGTCATTAAGTTTACGACGCTGTTCGGCCTGCTCGCAGTGGAACTGGCGATTGAGATAGATCCCGGTATCACGACGATCCTGGCTGCCGTCTTCTTTCTAGCATCCCTCGTCTTTGTCTGGCGCTCGTTCTACGCCATGCGCATCAAGGTATCCTAGATCCACACAAATTTGGAGGGGGCCGGCCTCCGTGCCCGCCCGATAGCCTACGATAATGTTCCTGCGGGCAGGGACGCCCGCCGACTCCCAATTGACTTGGTGACGGGTGGTTGCCCGTACTCATAAATCCCTGTAGAATCTTCGTGTTACTCTTGATCAAAAGCCTTAAAATGAGGAACTCATGAAGCATAAACTGTCGTATATTGCCCTGTCATTATTCTGCCTCCTGGTGTTCAGTTTTTGCGGGAACAATGGCCAGCAAAGCGCCAAGCAGCCTGACGAACTCCTGGTCGGAGTATATGGATCTCTGACAGGTACGACGGCTACGTTTGGAATCTCTACCCGTGACGGGATTGCTATGGCGACGGATGAGGCGAATCAAGCGGGCGGTGTTTTTGGGAAGAAGATTCGCCTGATCATTGAAGATGATCAGGGGAAACCTGAAGAAGCGCAAACCGTCGTTACGAAGCTGGTCAACAAGGATCGCGTGATTGCGGTTCTCGGGGAAGTGGCGTCTTCCAGAAGTCTGGCCGCCGCCCCGGTTTGTCAGCAAAATCGAGTTCCGATGATCACTCCATCTTCAACCAATCCCAGGGTGACGCAGGTTGGTGACTTCATTTTTCGCGTTTGTTTTATCGATCCATTTCAGGGACTTGTCATGGCAAAGTTCGCCGCCAACAGTCTGAAAATCAAGAATGTAGCCATGCTTCGCGATATCAAGAACGACTACTCGGTCGGACTTGGCGGATGTATTTGTTGAGAACTTCAAAAAACTTGGTGGCACAATTGTGACCGATGAGAGTTACAGTGAAGGCGATACCGATTTTAGCGCTCAGTTGACGTCGATCAAATCGAAGAATCCGCAGGCAATCTTTGTTCCCGGTTATTACACTGAAGTCGGCTTGATTGCCCGACAGGCCAGAAAGCTTGGAATGACCGTTCCGTTGATTGGCGGGGATGGTTGGGATTCTCCGAAGCTCTGGGAAATCGGAGGGGAAGCGCTGAACGATTGCTTCTATTCAAACCATTATTCGGTGAATGATCCAAGTCCGGCAATCCAGAAGTTTGTCACCGACTATAAATCGATCCACAACCAGGTTCCGGACGCCATTGCGGCTCTGGGTTATGATGCGGCGCGTATCTTATTTGATGCCTGGAGAAGAGCCGGAAGTACCGACGGCGCAAAGGTTCGCGATGCGCTGCTCAAACAAAGGACTTCCCGGGAGTTACGGGTAAGATCACCCTCGATGAAAATCGAAATGCTGTGAAGCCGGCCGTTGTGCTCCGGGTGAAAAACGGCAAATTGGAATATGTCGAAACGATCACACCGTAACGAATCGTGCCTTGAACCGTTTGGAGTCGGCGGGCGTCCCTGCCCGCCCGAATGTGATTCAACACGTGTTGCGGGCACGGAGGCCCGCCGCTCCACATTGGAAATCTCGATGACTAATTTTCTCCAACAGTTGATTAACGGAATCGTGCTCGGGAGCAAGTACGCCCTCATTGCGCTCGGGTACACGATGGTGTACGGCGTTCTGCGGCTGATCAATTTCGCTCATGGTGATGTGTACATGTTCGGCGCCTTTATGGGATATTACCTTGCCCGCATCGGCGCATCTCAGACCGATGGATCATTGCTTCGTGCCATTGTCATCATGATTGGTGCGATGATTCTTTCCGCTGGTCTCGGGATGTTGATTGAACGATTTGCGTACCGCCCCGGACGAAGCGGATCAAAATTTACGATGGCTTTCTGGCTTGGTATTTTGGGCGCCGTGATCGGGCACTTTCTGAGTACTTCGATCCCGGGTCTTGTTGCTGGCGCGATTGCCGGGATTGTCATTGGAGTGGTTGTGGAACGATTTGCGATCCGGTCTGTCCGGCGCGCCTCGCGTCTTGCATTTCTGATCCTGGCAATCGGTGTTTCCTTCTTGCTGGAAAACGGCGGACAGCTTGTCTTTGGCGCCGATCCGAAGTTCTTTCCGCAAATCATACAACGCCGAACAAATGAATGTCGGCGACCTAAGCATCAACAATCAGCAAATCGCAGTACTTCGTTGTTGCCATCATCCTCATGTTCTTGCTCAACACGGTCGTGCACTACACTAAGACCGGAAGGGCAATGCGCGCGGTTTCCTTCAACCTGGATGCGGCGCGACTGATGGGTGATCAACACGGACCGCATCATTGCGATCACATTTGCGATCGGCTCCTCGCTGGCGGCAGCGGGTGGAATCTTGATCTCGCTGAACTATCCCAAAATTGATCCGCTCATGGGAATTATGCCTGGTTTAAAAGCGTTTGTAGCCGCGGTACTTGGCGGTATCGGAAATATTCCGGGCGCCATGCTCGGCGGGTTTATCATCGGGATCGCCGAAGTCATGGCAGTCGGTTACCTGCAATCTACGTACCGCGATGCGATTGCGTTTTCCATTTTAATCCTGATCCTGCTCTTGAAACCCGCAGGAATCATGGGCAAGGGCCTGGTGGAGAAAGTATGAAGAAGTGGCTGCTTTGCCTGGCGGCAGTTGCTATTCTTGTCATACTACAAGTCACAGTGATCGATCGACTCTTGCTCTCGGGTCCGATCCTGCAGGGGCCCTACATTCATCAGATTGTGATCCTGGTGGGCATCAACATCATTCTTGCGGTGAGTTTGAACTTGATCAACGGGTTTACCGGTCAATTTTCGATCGGTCATGCCGGTTTCTTTGCGGTGGGCGCCTACACATCTGCATTTGTGATTTCATTGCTGGAGAAGTCCGTTCGTAGCGTATTGATGTTCCTTCCGGACTTCGGTCAGAATGCCGTCCTTCTGCTGATTGGTCTGTGTGCAGGGGCGACTTCTTGCCGGAATTGCCGGTCTTGCCGTAGGGATCCCCTCTCTGCGCTTGCGCGGAGACTATCTTGCGATTGTTACTCTCGGTTTCGGCGAAATCATTCGAGTTCTGATTCTCAACATCGACGCGATTGGAGGATCCCGCGGATTCACCGGAATTCCTCAGCTCAGCAATTTCTTCTGGGTGTATCTGTTTGTGCTGATTACAGTGGTAGTAGTTCACAATCTCGTGTATTCCAGCTATGGACGCGCCTTTATCTCGATTCGCGATGATGAAATTGCCGCCGAAGCCATGGGAGTGGATACCACACGTTTTAAGGTGACTTCTTTCGTGATCAGTTCCATGTTTGCAGGCATCGCCGGTGCTCTGTTTGGTCATTTCACGATGTACCTGCATCCGAATACGTTTACGTTCATCAAGTCGTTTGAACTGATCATCATGATTGTAATCGGCGGACTTGGCAGCATCGAAGGCGCGATTCTGGGAGCCATTCTGATTACCGTGATCCTGGAAGTGTTTCGCGAGTTTGGACCTTACCGGCTCGTCATTTTTTCAATCACGCTGATCTTGATCATGATGTACCGTCCGCAGGGCATTCTCGGCTCGATGGCGCTTTTCCGCCGAAAGTCAAAAGTGTTGACGACAAGGTGACGAATGGCGATTCTGGAAGTAGATAACTGCATCAAACAGTTTTGGCGGTCTTGTGGCCGTGAAAGACTTGAGCATGAGTCTGAACCGGGAGATCTTTACGGTTTGATCGGACCGAATGGCGCAGGAAAAACCACGATCTTCAATCTGATTACGGGCGTTTATACGCCTGATGAAGGAACCATTGAATTGGAAGGGAAAGAGATTCAGGGAGTTGAAGGCCTTCCGCGATTGCCGCGCTCGGCATCTCGCGAACCTTTCAGAACATCCGGTTGTTTCAAAGCATGACGGTGCTGGAGAATGTGAAGCTGGCAAGGCACATGCGCCGAAAGCAGAATCTTGTTTGACGCCATTCTACGGAACCGCGGTTCTGCAACCCGAAGAAGAGGAAATCGAGCACGATGCGCTGGAATTGCTGAAAATCTTTCAAGCTGGATGGCGTCGCTTTCGAGCTCGCGCTTCCAATCTGCCTTATGGCTCGCAACGTCGTCTGGAAATTGCGCGCGCTCTGGCAACAAAGCCCAAGGTCTGTTACTGGACGAGCCTGCGGCCGGGATGAATCCTCAGGAATCGATGGAATTGATGCATCTGATTCGTTGGATCCGCGACCAGTTCCACATCACGATTCTGTTAGTAGAGCACAACATGAAAGTTGTGATGGGTGTTTGCGAAAAGATCCAGGTGATTGACTACGGTGAAACGATCGCGCTCGGGAGTCCGAAAGAAATTCAGGATGATCCGAGGGTCATAGAAGCATATCTTGGGGGCGCTTGATGCTGACTCTCTCAAGAATGTTTCCAGCGGCTATGGAGCGATTGAAGCGCTCAAGGGAATCACGCTTCGTGTTGAAAAAGGTGAAATCGTGACTCTGATCGGCGCCAACGGCGCCGGAAAAACCACCACCCTGCGCACGATTACCGGTCTGGTCGGCGCCAGTTCGGGTGATGTCGATTGTTCGAAGGAGAAACGTCTGAACGAGGTTCCCACTCACAGAATCGTTGCGACTGGGTATTTCGATGGTTCCGGAAGGACGCGCCGTCTTCGCGAATCTGACCGTCATGGAAAATCTGGAGATGGGCGCCTATCTGCAAAGAGACAAGGCAAAAAGACAAAGGGAACTGGATCGGGTATTTTCCATGTTTCCCCGGCTGAAGGAACGAACGAAACAAGCAGCCGGCACATTGAGTGGTGGTGAACAGCAGATGCTCGCGATCGGGACGTGCTCTGATGGCGCATCCGCGACTGCTGCTGCTGGATGAGCCTTCGCTTGGTCTGGCTCCGACTCCTGGTCCATACGATTTTTGAAGCAATCGACGAAATCAATAAAGAAGGAACGACGATTCTCCTGGTCGAACAAAACGCCAATGTCGCCTTCCGTCATTCCCATCGCGCGTATGTGCTGGAGACCGGTCGCATTGTCATGGAAGGTCCCTCTGCTGAACTGGCCGCCGATCAACGTGTCAAGGAAGCCTATCTTGGGGAACGGTAGGAGATATCAAAAATCAAATATCAAGAATAAAATAAACATAATTCAATATGCAAATAAACCATTACTCTGTACTGACCGGTTCTTCCCCCGTGAATCCTTCACTGTTAGAGGTTATTTACTTATGGTGTTATGTTTATTTGATCTTTGATATTTGATTTTTGATATTTGATATTTGATATGGAGCTAATACATCAATTCGTTGATCTGTTCTTACACCTGGACAAGCATCTCGACTCCGTGATTCTCCAGTACGGGCTCTGGACATACCTGATTCTGTTCTTGATCATCTTTTGCGAGACGGGTCTTGTAGTCACCCCGATTTTGCCCGGGGACTCGCTTTTGTTTGCTGTTGGAGCATTTTGCGCGCGCGGATCCCTAGAACTTTCGGCAGCGCTGGGTTTGCTGATGATTGCTGCAATTGCAGGAGATACCGTGAATTACTGGATCGGAAACCAGGTGGGGCCGAGGATTTTCAGCAAGGAGAGAGTTCGCTTCTTGAATAAAGAGCATCTAAATCGGACCCACGAGTTTTACGAGAAGTACGGCGGCAAAACGATCATTTTTGCGAGGTTTATGCCGATCATCCGCACGTTTGCGCCTTTCGTCGCGGGAATTGGAAGCATGACCTATGGTCGTTTCCTTACCTTCAATGTAATCGGCGGTGTCCTGTGGATCGCTCTCTTTATCATCGGCGGCTATTACTTTGGGAACATTCCAGTAGTGAAGAAAAACTTTACGCTTGTAATTCTCGCGATCATATTCCTTTCGATCCTTCCGGCGATCATCGAATTGATTCGAAACCGTCGCCGGGCATCTTCAGTAGCATAACGGAGCGCAGGCGTACCCGCCTGCATTGAGGGTCGCAGGCTTCCTGCCTGCATGCAAAACGGCGGGCACAGATCCCCGCCGCCGCACGTAGTTCTGTGATTATTTCAGTAATTTCCGGATCATGATATTTCCATTCACCGTTTCAAGAATGATCTCTTCACCGCCTCCGTTCAGTAGAAACGTGGCGCGGATTTCTTTTGTATCGGGATCCTTTTCATACGTCTTAGACTTAAAGTCGGATTCTATCGAATAGTCTTCCGAATTCTCTCTCCATCTGCCGCGAACGCTAATTACGGCTTCGATAGATGCCTTTGCATTTTCCGGAATGGAGAGAATGATGTCGCCGCCGGAAGAAGTTAGACGGCTCCTACCGCTTCCTGAAGGGCGAAGCTCCGCTTCTACGTCTCCGCCGGCTGTGGAGGCATCGATCGATCCGGAAATGTTTACTAAACTCATATCACCGCCGGCAGTCTTGGCCTTTACGATCCCGGAGGCGCCGCGAAGCTGAACGTCTCCTCCTGCCGTCTTGAGTGTCGCGTTTCCAGAAACTCGCCCGATAATGATGTCTCCGCCCGCGGTAATCGCAGTTGCTTCGCCGCCCACATCTCCGATGTGAATATCTCCACCCGATGTCTTTGCCACAAGCGACTTTCCAACGTTACCGATGGTGATATCGCCTCCGGAGGTAGAGAGCTGAACTTCTCCCGTAGAGAGCTCAACCTGAATGTCGCCGCCGGAGGTGCTCAGACTACAAGTGCCTTTGATCTTTCCCGCTGTGATATCTCCACCGGAGGTATTCATATCCACCGTTCCATCGATATCCGCAATGGTAATGTCTCCTCCCGACGTAGAGCCATCCAATTTCCCCTGAAAGAGCCCCTGGAGGCGAATGTCGCCGCCGGATGTGTGTAGATCACTGTTAAATTGGGAAGGCACATTAATCGTAAACCGGACGCGCATGGATTCGCCCCACTCGGGTTCATATTGAACCCGTACCCTATTTCCAGATTGGGTCATGATCAGACGTTCCAGCTCATCCGGATCGATCCCCTCCGCTTTGACGTAAACTTCATTCTTCTCCCACGTCCCCAGGAGGATGTCTCCCCCGGATATGGATACGTCGAGCATGCCGCCGGGACTCACTTCAAACGATTTTGTCTGAATGGAGAGCTGCGTCTTGGAAAAAGCGAACTGGGCAATCAATATTAGAAATGCTGCCAGGACCGTTTTTAATCTCATTGTTGTTGTTTGACCTCCTGAATCAAGTCTCGTGCTTTGAGACGAATATAATCGATATCATTGGAATGAACTTTCTGTTTGAATACATCTAAAACTTCCTGGTCTGTTTTCGCTGCCAATTCCAGCCCCTTGATTGCAGAAACACGCATCCCGTCATTTCGATCATGCAAAAGTACATAGAGGAACGCTTTTTTGATTTCTTCATCCATCGGGAATTTTTGCAAGACTTCTAACGCCTCTTTCCGCACTCCCGGATTTTCATCCGATTTTAGAACCGTGATCAACGAATCCCGAACTTCCGGGTCCGTTCCCTTCGTCTGCCGGGAAGTTCCAAGCGCACTCACCGCCCGAAGCCGGAACCCGGGGTTCTGCTCGTTGACCACCGCGTAACTCAATACTTTCTGGACTTGCGCATCGTTGATGCTTCCTCTCACACTCATGGGTGTGACCGCGTCAAATTCAAACTCCACTTGACCATCGCTCGCATCGGAATCGATAAACTTGACGTTTGTGATCTCCGGGTTGCCACGGACTACAGGGTTCCGGGGTGGCGTGTGAGTAACAACTGGAGCCGTCTCAGTTCGGCCGAAAGCCATGTAACCAACAAAGACACCTACGGCAAGCATCGCCGCGGCGCCAAGCGCAACCCGGTATTGGGGTACTGTCGAAGTCAGGCCTTCCCTTACGCGATCCCAAAATGATAGCTTTGTTCGCTCGATTCGAAGCGCTGCACGAAGCTCTTGTCGCGATTCCTGCAGCAGCTCTTCCGTGACGCTTACGCGCTGCAATTGATCCAGCGACCCATGAAGCTTTGCAATTTGCTCCAATTCCGTACGGCAATCCTCACATGTTTCCAGATGCTGGCGCATGGATTCTTTGTCGTTACCTTCCAGATCTCCGTATGCAAATAACGGAAGCCATTCTCGAAATTCCTGATGGTTCATGGCCATTCTCCTAATACACTTCCTTCAACCGGTCGCGCAGGCGCTCGGTCGCGGTAAACAAATATTTTTTGACGGTGCCTTCTGCGCAATTCATCATCGACGCGATTTCCCGAAGCTTGTACCCTTCATAATGACGCAGCGAAAAAACCAGCTTTTGTCTGGGAGAAAGCGAATTAATCGCATCTTCCATGTGCTTCGTGATTTCCGAATTTCGCGTTTGTTGCCCCGTATCCGCCCGGTCCGCAAGAGTATCCGCAAGAGAGATTGAGCCGTCTTCTGTTTCGAATCGATCATCCAGCGACATATGCATTTCTCTCTGTCTCTTAGACCGGTAAGTCAGACAAACGTTGGTTGTAATTCGGTGAAGCCAGGTAGAAAAGGCGCTTCGAAATTCAAATTTTGGCAACGCCCGGTAGACGCGCATAAATACTTCCTGGTGAATGTCTTTTGCGTCTTCGGCGTTTCGCAAGAACGACGCGGCTATGGATAGTACCTGTCTGTCATAGCGGGACACCAGTTGTTCAAACGCAAGCATGTTACCTTCCTGGGCGTGGCGTACCAATTCATAGTCGTCGGGCATCACGTTAACCACTCTATTTTAGACCGGCGCGACCTCAAAAGGTTGGGTCTCTCGGTCCCTGGAGCGGCGGGCTCCCTGCCCGCTGTTGCGGAGACATGCCTGATACTGGACGGCTGCGGAGGGCCGCCCGTACTAATCTGGCATCTAGAGCGCCAGGACGCGGACGAGATAGGCCAGAATCACTACCAGCTGAACTACGGCAATCAGCATCGCCTGGTTCGCTTTGGCAGCTTCGGCCGCCGGAAGACCAGACTTCTTAGCCCGACTCGCACGGAACATCACGGCGGGGCATAGGAAAATTGCATTCGTGATCAGCGGAAGAGTGAGCCACCATGAATTTACAAACAGCCAGTGTTGCGTGTTGCTGCCTCGAAACACGTCCATAACCCTTGTGACCAGAAGCAACAAAATACCGAGGATTCCTAGAAACGCTCCTGCATGGGCGGTCGCTACATCGTGAAGCTCAGGCTTTTCCGCCAGCTCCCGTCCGGTAAGCTTGCTTGTGATGCTGCCGTAACAGACGTAGATAACAAAGCCGAAGTTGAGCCATGCAGCGAACCGCAGCCACGAAGTCGGAGGCAGATAGTAAATCAGGAATGCGCATCCGGCGATTCCAAGAATTGGAAGAACAAGTCCAAAAGGTACGCGGAACGGACGAACCCGTGATGGATCCTTCTTCCGGAGAACGATGACGCCGATACACACGAGAATGAATGCAAACAGGGTGCCTATATTTGTCAGATCCACCATCTCATCCAGGCTGGAAAACATTGCGGCAACGCCAACAGCCACACCTGTCAGAATGGTTGAACCCCATGGTGTGCGATATTTCGGATGGACAGTTGAAAACATTTTTGGGAGAAGTCCGTCGCGCGCCATCGAAAAGAAAATGCGCGGCTGTCCTAGCTGAAACACGAACAACACAGCCGTATGCGCTACGACCGAGCCAAATGCAACGATCGTCAGGGCCCATCCTCCGATGTTTGCGTACTGTAATGCCAGCGTGAGGGGCTCGGCCTGCTGGCTCGATAGCGTCTTTACCAGATCGCCATAAGGAATCATCCCCGTAAACACGGCTGCAATGATGACGTAAAAAATGGTGCAAACGATTAACGAGGCAATGATCCCGATCGGCATATCCTTTTGCGGATTTTTGGCCTCCTCCGCAACAGTCGAAACCGCATCAAATCCTATGTAGGCAAAGAAAATTACAGCAGCTCCCGAAAAGACTCCAACAAATCCGTTTGGCATGAACGGATGCCAGTTGCTGGAATGTGTGGCTTTGTAGCTGATAAATATGAAGAAGGTCAGAACGACCAATTTGACGGCAACCATTCCTGCGTTAAACCATGCGCTCTCCCGGATGCCCATCAACAGGATAACTGTAATTGCGGCGACGATCAGGAAGGCAATCAGGTTAAATACGATTGGAATTCCAAATATGTGCGGAGCATTTTCGATCAGGCCCGGAATTTTGTGAGCAGTCTGAAAATCGATCGAGATCCAATCAGGGATAATGAATCCGGATCCTTTCATGAGTGTCTTGAAATAATTCGCCCAACTGATAGCCACCGCGACATTCCCGACGGCGTACTCGATGATCAGATCCCAACCGATGATCCAGGCGATCAATTCGCCCAGCGTTGCATAGGAATACGTATAAGCGGATCCGGAAATCGGAACCATCGCGCAAATTTCAGCATAACAAAGCGCTACGAAGGCACAAACGACGGCTGCAATCACAAACGAGAGCATCAACCCGGGGCCGGCACCCACGCGGTGCATATCTCCTGCAGCGGCAGTCCCGATTGTCGCAAAAATCCCCGCGCCGATGATTGCGCCGATTCCCAGCATAGTAATTTGCACAGGCCCAAGCGCTCTGCGCAACTGCTGGTCGGGAACTTCAGCGTCCTTTAGAATTGCATCCAGATTCTTGGTCGTAAAGATTCCCCGCATGCAGTGGTCCTCCTCTTGTAGGGACAACTATACCAGAGAACGTTTATCGGGCAAACATCGGGAGGATTCACCGCGGAGAAGCAAAGAGCGCAGAGTCAGGAACGAGTGGTAGGGCCAACCCTGATTGTAGCCATTTATCTTATCTCCGCGCCACCTCTGCGAGCTTGCGTCTCTGCGGTGAAGTCCTTCCTAGTTCGATTTCTCTTCTAGCGAGGAAAGGACTTGCTCCGCGCGACTCCGGTTGCCGCTGTGCGGGTATTTCTTGAGAAACTGCTCGAGGTAGTAACGAGCCTTGTCGTTTGCATCCAGCTCCATGTGGATCTCAGACAACAGAAGCAGCGCATCTTCGCCGGATTCGCCGTTCTCGTACGTCTTTTCGTACGATTCCAACGTCCCAAGCGCCAGTTCAAAATCACGCCTGTAGTATTGTGTGAGCGCCAGAGAAAATTGTGATGTCTCCTTCTGACTGGCCGTAGCATCGGGTGATGCCATGACCCGTTTGAACCGGGTTTCTGCCTCGAAGTTCATATCCCGCGAAAGATATTCCCTGGCCAGATCAAACGACGCTGCCGTATCCTTCGGATTTTTTCGCTCACGGTCCACCAGGCGCTGGATGCTTTCAAGATCCTGGATGAGCTCATCCGCATCCATAAAACCGCCGATCCTATTGATTAAAATGCCGTTCGGATCGGTTACGAGCAGTGTGGGTAGGCCTGTGATGGCGTACTTCTCGGCGAACTGTGTTCCTGTAGCGCCATCTTCGACATCGATTTTTAGTGGAATGTATCGCTCCATGTAGTTTACAAACTTTGGGCTTGAATAGACTTCCTGATCGAGTTTGTGACACCACCCGCACCAATCGGCAAACGCGTCCACAAAAATCGGCTTTCCGGATTTCTTCGCCTGAACGATGGCCTGATCAAAACTGTGGAACCACTTTACTTGCCCTGCGCTCCAGCCTTCAACTGTGAAAAGCAGAAACATAAGAATAGCGAGCCGTTTCATGAACTTATATAGTAATGGGGGGTGTCATGGCCGTCAAGAAAACAGGAAATGCGCGATGGATTGCCTTGCAAATCCTTCTGGAACTGCAAAAGGAGCGATCCAATTCCGCCGTTCTCCTGCAAAAGAAGCTGATCGAGGTTCCCGAAGCAAAAGATCGAAACTTGATTACCGATCTGGTTTTGGGGACGCTAAGATGGCGCTCCCGTCTGCTGTTTTTGATCGACTCCTTTTCAACCAGACGGAAAATAGACCGGGAGATTTCACTCATCCTTCAGCTGGGTATTTATCAGCTTGTGTTCACGAAAATTCCGCATCATGCCGCGATCCATGAAACGGTGGATCTTTGCAGAAAAGCGAAACTCTCCTCGGCTACTGCGTTTGCAAACGGAATCCTGCGCAAAGTCCAATCCAGGCTTGGATCTCTTCCTGAGCCAAAGGGTGATCTCATCACTTCATTGTCTATTCACTGGTCTCATCCCGAATGGCTGGTTTCACGCTGGGTGCAACGATTCGGGGAAAACGAAGCGGTTTCGTTGATGCAAAACAACAACGAGCCTGCGCCTGTCTTCATTCGGCTGGCTCAAGAAAATGACAAGATTCTCGATTTGCTTCGGGACGAAGGAATTGAAGTTGAAGCGACTGTTTTTGGACCGTATCTATTTCGTGTTCGGAAGGGCGCCCCCCAGCGAACTCGTCTCTTCCAGGAAGGCCTCTTTTACATCCACGACGCAGGAGTCGAGGTCCTCGGCGGCCTTCTAGGCGTAAAGCCCGGAATGCATGTCCTAGAAATCGCAGCGGCGCCGGGAGGCAAGACCTTTCAGATTGCTTCACGGATGAATGGCCAGGGATTCATCGTATCGCTGGACTCTGATCCAGCCAGGATGAAGATGTGGGAGGAGAACGTCCGCCGTCTGAAGATCCGTTGTGCTCATCCGGTTGTTGCCGATGCGCGCAAGCTGCCGTTTGCCGGCAAGTTCGATCTCGTGGTCGTGGATGCTCCCTGTTCGAGCCTGGGAGTGGTTCGGCGTCATCCGGAAGTGAAATGGTGGAAACAGCCTCAGGACTTGATCATTCACCATCGTCTGCAACTGGAGATCCTGGGTTCCTGCGCGCACGCTGTTGCATCGGGAGGTTCTCTGGTGTATTCGGTCTGCAGTTTTGAGCCGGAAGAAACAGAAAAGGTTAAAGAGAGGTTTCTGATAGATCATCCGCAGTTCTCGCTTTTGGAAGACCGTTATCTTTATCCGCACCGTGACGAAACGGACGGCTTTTATATCGCTCGCCTGAGGTCGGGTTAACCACAAAGACACGAAGACACAAAGAATCACGAAATTTGTTATTTAATTTCTATTTGTGAAACTTCGTGCCTTTGTGTCTTTGTGGTTAATCCGATCTATAATGCTTTTCATATGGGTGATTTTTTGGGGGTGCTCGGGGAATTCCAGCGCCAGTTTGCCGACCGGATTGCTTGCCACAGACTGTTGCCGGCCCGGCCACCGCAATATGTCCCCTATCCGGAAACCATTCCTACTAATATAGTAGAATCTTTACGCTCGCGTGGAATCAATTCTCCATACACGCATCAGGCTGCCGCCTGGGAGAAGCTTTCCTCCGGAAAAAACGTTGTCGTGATTACTCCCACTGCTTCGGGAAAGACGCTTTGTTACAACGTTCCAGTCGTGCGGCAAATGATGCTGGAGCCGTCATCCCGCGCCCTGTACCTGTTTCCCACCAAGGCGCTTTCCCAGGATCAGCTTGCCGAGCTGCAAGGGCTGCTGGATCGCGCGGCGCCGGGCGTGAAAGCGTTCACCTTTGACGGAGACACTCCGGACGACGCGCGGCAAGCCATTCGCGCGCAGGGACATATCGTCATCACGAATCCGGATATGCTTCATTCGGGAATTCTTCCGCATCACGTCAAATGGCAAAAGCTGTTTGAGAATCTCAAGTTTATTGTCTTGGATGAATTACACTCGTATCGCGGCGTATTCGGCAGTCATGTTGCAAACGTGATGCGCCGTCTGAAACGAATCTGCCGCTTCTACGGAAGCTCGCCGCAGTTTGTTTGTTGTTCCGCCACCATCGCGAATCCTGCGGAGCTCGCATCGCAAATTACCGAAGAACCGGTGGATTTGATCGCCGAAAACGGCGCGCCATCCGGCGAAAAGCACTTCTTCTTTTTCAACCCGCCGGTCATCAATGCCGCGCTGGGAATTCGCAGATCTTACGTGAAAGAGAGCCAGGCGCTCGCGAATTTCTTTCTGACGCGCGACTACCACACGATCCTCTTTGCTCCCAGCCGGCTGATCATGGAAATCCTGCTCACATATTTGCAGGAGAAGCAGACAAAACAAGTTTTGCGCGATGGAGAAGTGCGCGGATATCGCGGCGGTTACCTGCCGTCGGTCCGGCGCGAGATTGAAGCCGGACTTCGCTCCGGAGAGATCAAGGGCGTCGTCTGTACAAACGCATTAGAGCTCGGAATCGACATCGGATCGCTCGATGCCAGCATTCTGGCAAGTTATCCGGGAACGATCAGCAGCTCGTGGCAACAATCGGGGCGCTCCGGCCGCCGTGACCGTCCATCGATTTCCGTGCTGGTTGCCAGCTCCTCACCGATCGATCAATTTCTGATGAACAACCCGGAATACTTCTTTGGCGCTTCTCCCGAACACGGACGCATTAACCCTGAGAATTTGCACGTGCTCGTCGATCACATCAAATGTGCGGCGTTTGAATTGCCGTTTCGCGGCAACGAACAATTCGGCAAGGAGGATCTTGGTGAAATTCTTACATTCCTTGGTGAAGAGGGCTTTCTTCATCAGGCAGATGACTCCTACCATTGGATTAACGAAGCCTATCCGGCAAATGCAGTCAGCCTGCGGCGAATCACATCGGATAATTTTCTAGTCGTGGATACTGCGAAGAACAACGAAATCATCGCAGAGGTGGATTTTACAAGCGCTCTCACCACATTGCATGAGAAGGCAATCTACATGTGCGAAGGAATTCCGTATTACGTAGACCGCCTGGATTATGAAGGGCGAAAGGCGCTGGTCCGTCCGGTGGAAGCAGATTACTATACCGATGCTATCACCTATACGGATGTGACAGCGCTTGAGATATTTGAGCAAAAAGAAGGAGAATTATTCCATCCGTCGCACGGTGAGATCCAGGTGACAGAGGAAGTGGTCGGGTTCAAGAAACTCAAATTGTTTTCGTTGGAAAATGTCGGGGCGGGTGAGCTCAGTCTGCCTGAGAACGAGTGGCATACGACATCTTTCTGGTTTACGATTCCGCGCGAAGTTCTGGCGGAAGCCCCATTTGATTCGGAACAGAAGATTGACGGCGTACGCGGACTGGCATATGCGCTCCGCAGTATGGCAGTGATCTATCTGATGTGCGATCTGCGCGATCTGGGGTTAGCGGTGATTGATACGCTCCAGGATCGCAAGATTTATCAATATCAACTTCGGAGACGCAAGCCTGCCGGAGAGGGGCGCGATGCGTTTCAGCCCAGCATCTATCTGTATGACAAATATCCAGGCGGGATCGGCTTTAGCAAGACACTCTTCGAACAACGTCATGCCCTGTTTTCTGCTGTGGAATCACTTGTTCGCCACTGCTCGTGCGATAGCGGCTGTCCCTCCTGCATCGGCGCGCCATTGCTGCACACAAATCGCACGAAGGATGTGGTGATGTATTTGCTTGACTGCACAGAACGTGCATCAATCACCGCAAAATGAAGAGATATGCAGCTGCGTGAGCGATTAGAAAGTCTGAGGACAGCAACTTCCCAGACGGAAAGGCGGCGTCCGGCGAAGCCTGCGCCATTGAGCTATCTCTCTCCGATGGAAAATCAACATGGCCTGACCTACTACAACGATTCTGTCCATATCGATTATCACGGACAGATCGATCTCAAGAACTTTCCGGAAATTCCGGCGGAAATGGTTCGATTTCTATCATTAGATTCTTCGATTCGCGACTTTTCCGTGCGTGACGCGGTTTTTCTGGACATTGAAACGACAGGAACAGCGGGAGGCACAGGAACATATGCGTTTCTGATCGGACTTGGATTTGTGGAACAAGGCTATTTTCAAATCCGGCAATTCTTTTTGCACGATCTTGCCGAGGAAGCAGCGTACTTGCATGCGATCGCTGAATTCTGCGGCAAGTTCCGTTTTCTGATTACCTATAACGGCAAGTGCTTCGATTCGCAAATCCTGCGTAATCGCTATCTGATGCACAGGCGCGAAGATCCGCTTGCCGGCAAACAGCACATCGACATGTTGTTTATCGCGAGACGTCTGTGGAAGCGCAGACTTCAGGAGTGTGAGCTTACGAATCTGGAGCGAAACGTTCTTCATTTTCATCGGACGGAAGATATCCCATCGTATTTGATTCCCGGCGCTTATACAGACTACTTGCGATTCGCGAACGCATCCATGATTCAAAAGGTGCTGGAACATAATCGATGGGACATCTTATCGCTTGCTGTGCTAGCCGCGCGTGCCGTGCTTTTTTGCGAGCAACCGGAGGATTTGACTCCGGAAGAGCATTTCTCGCTGGGTCTGCTGTACGGACGGCATAAGAATTATCATCGCGCCGTGGAACACCAGGTCCGTGCTCTGAGTCAGGGTTGCCGTTCTCCACAACCGCTGCTTCTCGCTCTAGCCCGAAATCTGCGTCGCATCCGCGATCACGATCAAATGCGCTGGTTCATCGCGCAGGCCTGGAAAGATGGATGCGATGGAGAAGTCATCCGCCGCCTGTGCATTCTTTGTGAACACGACCTCAAAGACTATCACCTTGCCATGGAAATGATCGAAGCTCAACTTTGCAAACTCGAAAAATATCGCGGACTGACCACCCGTTTTGCCGCACTGACAAAGGAATGGACGCGACGTCGTGACCGTGTCGTTCGGAAGATCGAGTTAACCACAAAGACACAAAGGCACAAAGAATCACGATGAGTATTATTTAATTCCTCTTTGGAAACCCTTCGTGTCTTTGTGTCTTTGTGGTTAATCCTAAAGGCACCCGCGCCGGATCGATGTACTGTGTGCCCAACTGGCCGCAGGCGGCGCTGATATCCGGACCACGGCTTCGCCGAACAGCCACCGTTCGTCCGCCGTTCGTCAGCACAGCCGCAAAACGACTCACCGTTTCGTCATCCGGACGTTCGTAAGGCAGATGTGAATCTGGATTGAAAGGAATTAAGTTGATTTTGCAACGGATCGTTTTTGTTGCGTTCAGTAACTCTGTCGCATCCTGCCCGGAGTCATTGATCCCTTTCAGCAAGACATACTCAAACGTGATCCTTTGCCGGTGACGCAGTGGTAGTTTGGCCAGCGTTCTCATTAGCATTTCAATCGGATAAATGCGGTTGATCGGCATCAACTCGTTTCGAAGACTGTCGTTTGGCGCGTTCAGCGATACCGCCAGATTCGGGATAACCGGTTCGTCTTTCAACCGGAGGAGTGATGGGACGTATCCGACGGTGGAGATGGTGATCCTCCGAGGAGAAATTGCAACTCCGCGCGGATGAATCAGGATACGAAACGCCTTCATCACGTTCGCGTAGTTGTGCAGTGGCTCTCCCATTCCCATAAACACAAGATTCAAGCGTGCCGGCCTGCCATGTTGTTTCAGAGTAAACAACACCTGACCGACAATTTCGCCGGCTGTCAGATTGCGGTGGAGGTTCATCTGCGCCGTGACGCAGAATTTGCAGCCAAAAGAACACCCTGCCTGACTGGAAAGACACACCGTATCGCGTCTTTCTTCCGGCATGTACACGGTTTCAATCGTCTCGTCGCCCACCTGCAATGCATACTTGGTTGTATGATCGCGAGATCGCTGGGTCGCAACGGGAATCGGGATGGTGATGGAAAATTCCCGGGAAAGCCGCTCCCGCAACTCTCGCGGGAGGTTTGTCATATCCTCGAATTTCTCAACTCGCTTCGCATAGATCCATTCAAATACTTGCGATGCACGGTAGGTCTCGGCCCCGATTTCCTCCGACAGTTCGGGCAACTCAAGGCCCAGAATTTCTCTCATGTACGTATTATAGATCTCCGGGACCGAACTTTTCCGAAATCGAGATTATAATGTACTCCAACATGCTGGGTAAGACGATTACACATTACAAGATCCTCGAACGCCTGGGCGGGGGCGGGATGGGCGTTGTATACCGCGCTGAGGATCTTCGTCTGGGACGTAAAGTTGCTTTAAAGTTTCTGCCGGAGGATCTTGCCAGCAATGCGGTTGCGCTGGAACGTTTTCAGCGGGAAGCCAGGTCGGCCTCGGCGCTGAATCATCCAAGCATTTGTACGATTCATGACATCGATGCCGGGATTCCGGTAGAGGAAGGTTCCTCGGTTCCGGTCCAGGGCGCTCCCATGCACTTCATCGTGATGGAATTGCTGGAAGGACAAACCTTGAAGCACACCCTGAGCGGGCGTCCTATGGATCTGGAGCGAGTACTGGAGTTTGCAATCCAGATCGCCGACGGCCTCGATGCTGCCCATGCGGAGGGAATCATTCACCGCGATATCAAACCTGCGAATCTATTCGTAACAAAACGGGGCCAGGCCAAAATCCTGGACTTCGGCCTTGCCAAACTAATGCCCGAACGGAATCGCCTGCCGGAAGCCGCAACTTATTCCGCTCTGCAGACCGCTGAGACGCCCGAGTCGCTGACAAGCCCCGGCAGCACTGTGGGAACCGTAGCATACATGTCTCCCGAGCAAGCGCGAGCGAAAGATCTGGACGCGCGCACGGACATTTTTTCTTTTGGCGCTGTGCTATACGAAATAGCCACCGGAAGGCAAGCCTTTTCCGGTAATTCCTCCGCCGTAATCTTTGATCAGATTCTGAACAAGATGCCTGTTTCTCCGCTGCGATTGAATCCCGATTTGCCGGCCGACATGGAACGAGTGATTCAGCGAACATTGGAAAAAGATCCGGACCTGCGTTATCAGAGCGCCGCCGATCTTCGCGCTGACTTGAAGCGCTTGAAGCGCGATTCGGATTCGGGCCGTTCCGCCACGATGACCGCGCATGAGGAATCGGCGCCCGCAAGCTCCACCACAATCACTCCGGCAGCATTGTCCACTGCTTCTGTTTCGCACCCTGCTGTTGCCGGACAGAGAAAGAAGTGGGCCGTAATTGCGATTGCTGCGCTTCTGATTCTTGGCGCCGGATTTGTCGCATACAAATCTCGAAAACACGATTCAGGTTCGACCGGACCATCAAAGATTACGAAGATCAGCCAATGGAACAAGACGATTAACTCGTCAACAATATCAAACGACGGCCGCACGATCGCATTCAGCTCATATGTTGGCGGGACCGAACAGGTGTTCGTCATGCTGACATCCGGAAGCGAACCGCTGCAGCTTACCAGTGACGAAGGCGGAAAATACGTAATCTCTTTTACGCCTGACAGCAGGGAAATTTTCTACGCGAGAACTTCGGGATTTGATGAGGTCTGGGCCGTGCCTTCACTGGGTGGAACACCCAGACGAGTGGTTTCCGGCGTATGGCTGACTCCTTCACCGGACGGCAAACACCTTTATTATTTCAAGACGGATCGCCCGTCGATCTTCAGTGCCGCAAGCTCCGGACTGGGAGAGGAAGTCCTGTATACATTTGCTGCCCCCTATTTTCCTGTCGGCTGTGGTGCTTATCCGGATGGAAGAAGTCTATTGATCGGGGCCATCATCGCGTTTAGCGGGAGATCAACGTCGATCTATAAACTGGATTTGCAAACAAAACAGATTCAACAGCTCAGTTCGATCGATGGAGATGACTACACATGGGATGAACCTGGGAAAAGCCTCCTATTATCCCGATCAGTAAACGACATCAGAAACATTTGGTCATACGACCTTGCAGAAAAGTCTTACAAACAAGTTACCACCGGACCCGGACCGGATACTCAACCGCTTCGGGACCCGGCTGGAAAGGGAATCTATTATAAGAATGGCAGGGCTTCCGGTTCATTGATCCGGTTTGACGTAAAGTCGAACTCAACTTTAGATATTGTTTCGGAGCTTGCCACACAACCTGCCGTTTCTCCGGACGGAAAGAAATTGATGTATAAGAGGATCGTGGAGAGAGGAAAAACCGAAGAACTGTGGGTGTCCAATATCGATGGCTCGGACAAGGTGAGGATCACATCCGCAAACAATCTTGGAACTGGTTTTTGGTCTCCGGATAACTCGCACATTTCATTCGAAGATTTTAGCAACGATCAAAGTCGAGGATACATTGTCCAGGCAGATGGAAAAGATCTAATTTCTCTTGAAAAACTTCCCGGTTCGTTTCAGGTGATCGGCTGGTCGTCTGACGGGAAAACGATTTTTGCTTCCATCGTCGTAGGGGGCCAGCCTGAAATCTGGAAGTTTAACGAAGACGGGACTCACCCTGAAAAGTTTGTTGAAGGGGTGATCCTCATGGATCCGATGCCCGATGGAAAGTATCTCCTCGCCGTGAAGACATCCGGAAAGGATACTGGAATCTGGGCAATCTCAATCTCAGATAAGAAGCGATTCCCGCTGTTGCCCGGTGTCGATACGTTTATTGTTCGCGCCGGAGCCGACGGCAAATCATTTCTGTACCCGATCCAGGGAAAAGGCGAGATTATCTTTTATCGTCAGGGATTTGAAGACGGCAAGTTAGTTGGTGAGCCGAAGGTTGCGTTGACATTGCCATTCGCATTTCCGCTCAACTTCAACGGGAATGCGTATGACATCGCTCCCGATTTATCCACAGTCATTTACGCAAAACCGGGCGGTCAAGCCGATTTCTATTTCCAGGAATCGGCGCGTTGATCACAACGCTGGAATCAGCGCGTCAATACCGGCAAGAACGCAACCCACGGTCCTACCGCTTCCATGTACTGCTTCGCCATCACACGTTGGATCTGTGCCAGGTGATTCAGATCATGAACTACCCATGTGGAAAGGAGTTGCGACAGAGTTACCTTCCCGAACGTGGGATGTATGGCTTCTTTTGGCAGATCACCGGTCGTCAGTTTGAACCCTCGAAAGGCGCGTAAATTTTCGGTTCTCAGCTGCTCGAATTCGTCCAGCAACTGAGAGAGCGATTTCCCTTCACTTTCCCGAAACTGCGCAAGGCGGTCAAACTTTGGAAACATCTTGTCCGGAGAATCCGATAGGATGATCTTGATTCGCGTGATCCAATCTGTTTTTTCTCCATGAATCAGATGTCCCACAATATCGTAGGCGCTCCATGTATCAGTTCCTTCATTCCCGTTTGTCCACTCTCCGGATAGGCTCGAAAGCAAAGTCCGAAGAACCTTCGGCGTTCGTTCCAGTATTTCAATGGCTTTTTCAAATTTGTATTCCATAGCAAAAATGCTAACTCCCTTTCCCGGTGTGCATAGTACCAATTTGGTCGGGAGGATTCACCACAAAGACACAAAGAACAAAAAGGAGGTTAGAATGAGGCAATGAAGCCGGCGGGGTACTCGGGCACGCCTCTCGTCCAGAAACTGGGGATCAAATCGGGGATGATGGTCTATCTTGTGGGTGCTCCTCCTGGTTATCCTGCTGTGTCTTCAGGGACCGCACCGTACGACTTCGTCCATTTTTTCACCAAAGAAAAAAAGGAACTGCTGAAGAAATTTCCGGAGATGAAGAAAAAACTCTCACAATCGGGGATGTTGTGGATCTCCTGGCCAAAAGGCTCTTCGAAAGTTCCGACCGATTTGAATGACAACGTTGTCCGCGAAATTGGATTGGCAAACGATCTGGTGGATGTAAAGGTGTGTGCGGTAGACGATGTCTGGTCCGGCCTGAAATTTGTCTACCGGTTGAAAGACCGGGTTAACCACGAAGGCACAAAGGCACGAAGCAACACAAAAAAATAGCGACACGATTCGGGCGAAACAATCAAAGGCCCGAAATCAACTGTTTTTTGCTCATATTTGACATCCATAGTAAGTACGAAATAGTATGAATAAAGTAATAAATACGATTACTGAACGGGCAAGGTAAATCGTCTAAGCTGGCGGTGAAATGAAGAACAAACCAGGCAGGCTTAAAAAGCAGGACCCGCAGATCGAGTTCAGGCGGCTGGAAAAGGCAGTCGAAACAATGAACCTGGGCATGACGATCACGGACATGGACTGCAAAATTCTGTTTACGAACCGCGCCGACGCGCTGCTTCATGGATATGAACCGGCAGAGCTCATCGGAAAGGAAGCACGAATCTTCGCTCCCCATGCTTTTTGGAATCCAGCAACCGCCGAAAGCATGAACCAGATGAAAAGCTGGCGCCGGGAAGCCACCAATATCAGGAAAGATGGCAGCACTTTCCCGGTCCAGTTAATATCGGAAGTGATTTCAGACGATGCAGGCGAACCGATCGGGATTGTTACACTCTGTGAAGACATCACAGAGCGCAAACGTGTCGAAGAACAATTGGAGCGGCAAGCGCTCTACGATACGCTGACGGAACTGCCGAACCGGACCCTTTTTAACGACCGGCTTGCACAGGCGGTCAACAAAGCAAAGCGGAGGATCGATTACTCTTTCGGTGTGCTTTTTCTGGATCTCGACCGATTCAAGAATATTAATGACAGCTTGGGCCATATTGTTGGAGACCAGTTGCTGATTCAGTTTGCGCGGAGATTGTCCGACTGCCTGCGGCCCGGGGACACAGTCGCACGTGTTGGCGGAGACGAGTTTACGGTGCTACTGGATGGTATCCATCACGTCAGTGACGCAACCCACGTTGCGGATCGCATACAGCAGGAGCTGAGCAATCCCTTCGTTCTGGGCCAGCATGAGGTATTTACTACGGCGAGCATAGGAATCGCACTGAATTCGGAAGAGTATGGACGTTCGGACGATCTTTTGCGGGATGCAGATATCGCAATGTATCGAGCGAAGGCTCAGGGACGCGCTCGTTATCAGGTCTTTGATACCGGGATGCATACCAGCGCCGTTCTTCAATTGCAAATGGAAAATGATCTTCGGCGCGCGCTGGAGCGAAAAGAATTCCGCGCTTTCTATCAGCCGACCGTCTGTTTATTTACCGGAAAGCTTACAGGGTTTGAGGCTCTGATGCGCTGGCAGCATCCGCAACGTGATTTAATTTTGCCGGAAGAGTTCATCCCTCTGGCGGAAGAAACAGGATTAATCATTCCCATGGGCTTGTGGATCCTCCGCGAAGCTTGCGAACAAATGCAAAGATGGATCGCGCAGTTTCCGCAGCATCGCGGGCTGACCATCAGCGTAAATCTTTCCGGAGTTCAGATTGGAGAAGCTGACCTTGTCAACCAGGTGGAACGGATACTAAGGGAGACCGGGATCGATCCTACTATTCTCACTTTGGAGATGACCGAAAGCGTCCTGATGGCCCGTCCGCTGGAAGCGACCAGAAGGTTACTTCAGTTGAAGGGTCTTGGAGTCCGTTTGCATATTGATGATTTCGGAACCGGCTATTCCTCTTTAAGTTATCTGCATCACCTTCCTGTGGATACATTAAAAATAGACCGCTCCTTCGTTAGCAGAATTGGAAAGGGTGAGGAAAGAGGAGAAATTGTAGGCACGATCGCTACTCTTGCGCACAATCTGGGAATGGAAGTAATTGCAGAAGGAGTAGAAACAGCCGTTCAACTCTCGCAAGTTAAGGCCCTGAAATGCGAATCGGCTCAAGGATTTTATTTTTCTAGGCCGATGGAAAGCAAAGATGCGGAGACGTTAATTCAAGCCGAAACAAAGTGGTAGATCTGAGGTGCGACCAAGTTGTTGAGATACCTCTTTCCTTTCGTGCTGCTGTATCTTCGTGTCTTTGTGGTTACTCCGATCTCAATCTACCTGGTAGTTGGGGGCTTCCTTCGTAATGATGACGTCGTGAACGTGACCTTCACGCAATCCGGCGGCGGTAATCCGCAGGAATTTTGTTTTGGCGCGCATCTCTTCCAGGTTCCGACATCCGCAATATCCCATGCCGGCGCGCAATCCCCCAGTTAATTGGAGAACAATGTTGGATACAGAACCGCGATAGGGAACACGTCCTTCGATTCCTTCGGGTACCATCTTCATTGCGTCATCTGTGGTTTGGGCGTAACGGTCCTTGCTTCCACGTTTCATGGCTTCGATGGATCCCATCCCCCGATACACTTTATAGCTGCGCCCCTGATACAGAACCTGTTCCCCGGGACTTTCGTCTGTCCCTGCAAATAGGGAACCGATCATCACACAATTTGCGCCGGCCGCAATCGCCTTGGCCACATCACCGGCATATTTGATTCCGCCATCCGCAATGATAGGAACGCCGTGCTCGCGCGCGATTCTGTAGCAATTATCTACGGCTGTGATTTGCGGCATACCCGAACCGGTTACCACGCGTGTCGTGCAGATTGATCCCGGCCCCATTCCGACTTTGATCGCATCCACACCGCGTTCAATCAAAGCTCCCGCGGCTTCGGCTGTTGCAATATTGCCTGCAACCACGTCGATTTTTGTGAACTTCCGCTTAACGGCGACAATCGCTTCCAGCACCCTTTTCGAATGACCATGCGCCGTATCGATGACGAGAACATCCACATTCGCGTTTAACAGCGCGCTTGCGCGCTCCATCATATCGGAAGCCGGCCCGATGGCCGCGCCTACACGCAGCCTTCCCAGCTCATCTTTGCAGGCGTTCGGGAACTCAATGGTTTTCTTGATGTCCTTTACGGTAATCAGCCCTTTCAAACGATTGTGTTCATCCACCACAAGCAGTTTTTCAATTTTGTGCTTGTGCAGGGTCTTCTTTGCAAGTTCCAAACTGATTCCTACCGGCACGGTAATCAAGTTCTCTTTTGTCATTACTTGCGAGATTTTTTGCCGGAAATTTGTCTCGAACCGTAAATCACGATTGGTCAAAATTCCAACCAATCGTCCATCCTGTGTAATCGGCACCCCGGAAATTTTGTATTTTTCCATGACTGCCAAAGCATCGCTGAGTGAATCGTCCGGTGACATCGTGATTGGATTGACGATCATTCCGGATTCGGACCGTTTGACCTTATCCACTTCATCTGCCTGTTCTGCGATGGTGAGATTCTTGTGAATGATTCCGATTCCACCCTGTTGGGCGAGCGCAATTCCCATTCCTGATTCCGTCACAGTGTCCATTGCGGCGCTCACAATCGGAATATTGAGGGAAATATTCCGGCTAAATTGCGTCTTAATTTCAGTTTCAGCCGGAAGAACATCCGATTCGGCAGGCACCAAAAGCACATCATCAAATGTGAGTCCTTCGTCCAGTGGTTTTTGCAGCATAGCAGCCTTACTTTACAACTTCTCCGCACTGAGAACAGAACTTGGCGCCCGGCGTAATTTCCGTTCCGCATTTTGAACACGGGGCCGGACCTGTTGCAATCGCCGATCCGCAATTTGGGCAAAATTTTGCACCTGGTGTGATTGCTGAATGGCACTTGGGACAGTTCAGAATTGCGGCGATGCGCGTGCCGCAGTTGCTGCAGAATTGGGCTGCAGGAGGAAGCTGTGTTTTGCACTTTCCACAAATGGGTCCGGTTACTGGGCCGGATTGCTGTCTCTGCCCTTCCTGCATCGCTTGCTGGATCATCCCGGGAAGCATCATACCCATTCCAGCTCCAACGCCGAGCCCCATCCCGGCTCCGGCCGTTCCGCCTTCCTGCTTGGCCGCGTCTCCTACCGCCTGCGCTGCTTTGAACCGCATGTATTCTCCCATGTTTCCCACCGCTGCCATTCCGCTCCGTTCATCGATGACCTTCTGGACGTCCTCCGGCGGCGTAATGGAATTGATGTAGAAGTCCACCAGCTCCAATCCGTATTTGCCGAAATCCTCTCGAACCCTCGTCTTCAGCGCAACCCCAAGCTCATCGTAATACTTGGGGAGATCGAGCAACGTTTTTAGAGTTTCACCAAGGACGTCATTCAAACGAGAGACGATGATGTCGCGCAAGAAGCCCTCCACATCGCCGGTGCTGTAGCGCTGCTGCGCGCCCACCACGGTGTTTACAAACAGCTGCGGTTCGTGGACGCGGATCGAAAAAATTCCGAATGCGCGCAAGCGTACCATGGCAAATTCAGTATCGCGAAACACTACCGGTTCACGCGTTCCCCATTTCTGATTCGTAAAAACACGCCGGCTGACATAATACACTTCCGCTTGAAACGGCGACTTAAAGCCGAACGGCCAGCTCATCAACTTGGTTAGAATCGGAAGATTCATCGTGCTCAGTGTGTGCCGTCCTGCGCCAAAGACATCGAGCGCTTTGCCGTCGCGGAAAAATACGGCATACTGGCTCTCCATTACAATCAACTGTGCGCCCATCTTAATCTCATCGCTTCCGGGGAAGCGATACACCATGTCGTTTCCGTTGTCTTCTTTCCACTGAATGACTTCAATTGCCATTTCGGTTCCTCCCCTTACCCAGTTACGGAAAACAGATTCTTCCGTTCATCCACGCGTTTTTCGAGAGTCTTGATTTTCTCTTCCCATTCCGCAGGTGTGCACTTCTCCAACGCTTCGATATCGGAAATGAGGGAAAGATCGTATTGGTAGATCCGGTCCAGTTCCGCTTCCTGGATCTTTACCTGATCAAAAAAGCCGGAGTAGCCGTAGGAAGCATGACGGATAGAATTGGCGATTTTGAACAGTTTCTGAGCAAGACGATCCAAATCGTCCAACCCGTCGATCTGACTCTCGTTCAACTTCTGGCGTTTTGCCTCTTCGATCGGCTCACTGGCCGCTTCGATGCGACCAGCGAGATACTCGCGAAACCGCTTGTCCGTGTCGCGGCGAGCCTCCTTTTCGCGATATCCCTTCAAACCGGGAATCGCATCCGCCAGCTTTTCCAGCAGGTTCTTTTCACTCTGAAACATGTCCATCATCGCCTCCATTTTATGCGTTCGCGCCACAACACTTCTTAAACTTGTTTCCCGAACCGCAGGGACAGGGATCGTTCCGTCCGACTTTTTCTCCTTTCCTTACCGAAGTGGCGACTGCTGCCGCTTCAAGCGAAGGACCGGAAAAGCTTACCATGCGCGGCGCGCGAACGCGCGGCGCGGCTTCGGCTGCCGGTGGCTGCGTCAGGAAAACGTACTTGACGATCTCGTCTTCCATCCGATTCATCATATCTTCGAATAGAGTAAAAGATTCCTTCTTGTACTCGATCAACGGATCTCGTTGACCGTATCCGCGAAATCCGATTCCTTCTTTGAGATGATCCAGCGCATACAAATGATCCTTCCACTGGCTGTCAATTACATGCAGCATCAACATTCGTTCGTGGAAGTTCCATCGTTCCGTTCCCAGCATCGCTTTCTTGTCTGCGTAGGACTGTTCCAGCTTCTGATAGATGAAGTCATAGATCTGCTCGCTGTCTTCAAGCTCAGCCAACTTGTCACGAATACCTTCCAGGGCAAATTGCGAATGCAGGTCTGTGAGCAAGCCTGACAAGTCCCAATCACGCGGATCTTTTCCCTTCGGACATCTTTCATCGATCTGGTAACGGAGGATATCCTCGCAAAGCTCGAGAATGTATTCGCTGTGCGATTCTTCTTCCAGGATCTTGCGGCGGAGGCCGTAAATCGCTTCCCGCTGCTTGTTCATGACATCATCGTATTCAAGAAGATGTTTGCGGATCTCAAAGTTGCGCCCTTCCACCTGCTTTTGTGCATGCTCAATCGAACGGGTCACAAGCTTATGTTCGATCGGGACACCTTCTTCCATTCCCAGTTTTTGCATGATTCCGGAGATTCGGTCGCTTCCAAAAATGCGCATCAAATCGTCTTCGAGGGACAGATAGAAGCGAGAAGAGCCGGGATCCCCCTGACGTCCGGCACGGCCACGAAGCTGATTGTCTATGCGGCGCGCCTCATGGCGCTCCGTGCCGACAATGTGCAAACCGCCCAGATCCGCAACGCCGGTACCCAGCACAATGTCCGTACCGCGTCCTGCCATGTTGGTTGCGATCGTGACCGCTCCTTTCTGACCGGCCTGGGCAACAATTTCGGCTTCCTTTTCGTGATACTTCGCGTTCAAGACTACGTGCTTGATCCCGGTCCGTTTCAACAATGTAGATAGCCTTTCTGACTTATCGATGCTCACGGTGCCGACAAGCGACGGTCGTCCGGTAGAATTCATTTGCTTGATCTCTTCAACTACCGCAGCAAATTTCTCTTTCTCTGTGCGGTACACGACGTCGGGGAATGAAACGCGGTTCATCTGTCTGTTTGTAGGAATTACCATGACATCCAGATTATAGATTTTCGCAAATTCGACCGCTTCTGTTTCCGCGGTACCCGTCATTCCTGCAAGTTTCTTGTACATCCGGAAATAATTTTGAAGAGTAATGGTCGCGAGTGTCTGGTTTTCCGATTCGATTTTGACGTTTTCTTTCGCTTCGAGCGCCTGGTGCAAGCCATCGCTGTAGCGGCGACCCGGCATCAGACGTCCGGTAAATTCATCGACAATGATTACCTGACCGTCTTTGACTACATAATCCACATCCAGATCAAACAACGCGTGTGCTTTGAGCGCCTGATGGATATGATGAAGCCAGTCGATATTGTTCGGATCGTACAGATTCGAAATCCCAAGCAGATGTTCCGCGTGAACGATGCCTTCTTCAGTCAATGTCACGGCGTTTGCCTTTTCATCGATCGTGTAATCCGTTTCTTTTTTCAAACGTGGGATGATTCGATCGATTTTGTAGTATTTATCCGTGCTTTCTTCCGCCGGCCCGGAAATAATCAGCGGCGTTCGCGCTTCATCGATCAAGATGCTGTCGACTTCGTCTACGATCGCGAAATTGTGAGTCGTCTGCACGTAATCACGCAGGTCGTACTTCATGTTGTCGCGCAAATAGTCAAAGCCGAACTCATTGTTTGTGCCGTACGCTATATCACTGCGGTAAGCCTGCTGGCGGTCCTGAACAGAGGAATCGTTCTGAATCACGCCCAATCTGAGTCCGAGGAATTCGTAAATAGGTCCCATCCACTCGCGGTCACGCCGGGCCAGATAGTCGTTTACGGTGACTACGTGAACAGCTTCTCCTGGAAGGGCATTCAAATACGCGGGCAAGGTTGCTACGAGAGTTTTTCCTTCACCGGTCGCCATTTCGGAGATCTTTCCTTCGTGGAGAGCGATGCCCCCGATCAACTGGACGTCAAAGTGGCGCATTTTCAGTGTTCGGCGAGAGGCTTCCCGCACGACTGCAAATGCTTCCGGGAGAAGGTCATCCAGGGTCGCGCCCTGAGACAGCTTTTCACGAAATTCCGGTGTCTTCGCCCGGAGTTGATCATCCGATAATTTCTCGACCTGCGGTTCGAACGAATTGATGTGCTGCACGAGCGGTTGGATGCGCTCCAGCTCCCGCTCGTTCTTGCTTCCAAAAATTTTAGTCAGTACGTAATCAAGCATCGGCATTGTCTTATAAATAAAGTTCGAGTGTAACTACACGTTTGTCCAATGGTTTCTATGATTTCATCAAATTTAACAAAAGGGTATAGCTGCGTCAACTGAGCACAAAAGTGTGGAGCGACGGGCCTCCGTGCCCGCCGGTATGGTGATGTCATCCGAATGGCGGGCACGGAAGCCCCGCCAGTTCCCGGTGCATATTGGGCAGGGACGCCCGCCAACTCCAAACAAATGGTAGGCGGATTGCAGTCAGTTCCTTTTCTTCCTACCTTTGTAGCAAGTGTCACAGGCGATGCTACAATGACCAACACAATGATTGAGAACGAAACAGAAGAGAAGACTGGTCCTCAAATTGTAAGAGCTACTGAGATTCTTCCAGAGCAACTTTACATCATCCCGGTTCGGCCGCGTCCGTTTTTCCCCGGATTTCCCATGCCGTTATTGATCGATGATCCCCCTTTGATCAAGACGGTAAAAAAGGCGCTCGAGGAGGCTTCCGGACAAGCGCTGGGACTTGTTCTAGCAAAGGGAGATGGGAACGATCCCGATCCCGCAAACAGGGTACATCGAGTTGGAACCGTCGGGCGGATCCTCAAGGCATTTTACGAAAACGAGAACACAGTTCATCTGTTGATCAATTGTCTGGAACGCTTTTCGATCAAAGAAATTTCGCAAACAGATGATGGCCTCTTGGCCCGGGTCGAGTACCACTACGCAACCGAGTCCCCGGTAAATCCGGAACTGAAAGCCTATTCGATGAGCATCGTGTCCGCTCTCAAAGAACTTCACGAGCTGAGCCCGATTCATTCCGAAGCCATCAAAATGTATTTGAGTCACTCTGCCATGGATGATCCCGGAAAACTTGCGGATTTTGCCGCACATCTCACGATGGCAAATGGGACCCAGCTGCAAGAAGTTTTGGAAGCTTTAGACGTCATGCAAAGGCTGGACAAGGTTCTCGTTCTGCTGAAGCAGGAACTGGAAGTCTCCCGCTTGAAACAAAAGATCTCAAAACAGATCGAAGAAAAAATCTCCAAAACTCAGCGTGAGTTTTTTCTCCGCGAACAGATGAAAGCGATCAAACAGGAGCTCGGTCTGGAGAAAGAAGGGAAGGCCGCGGAAGTCGAGTCATTCCAGAAGAGAGTTGAGAACCTGAAACTCAGCGCCGAAGTAAAGAAAGTGATTGATGAGGAGATGGAGAAATTCAAGATTCTGGAACCTGCTTCGCCCGAGTACATTGTAACTCGAAATTATCTTGACTGGCTGACGATTCTGCCCTGGGGCAAATTCAGCAAAGATCGCTATTCGATCAAGAGGGGACGGGAGATTCTTGATCGGGACCACTACGGTCTTGGTGACGTGAAAGATCGAATCCTGGAATTCATCGCAGTTGGTAAATTGAAAGGCGACATTGCAGGATCGATCCTTTGTCTCGTAGGCCCACCCGGAGTGGGCAAGACGTCGATAGGCAAAAGCATCGCGGAAGCGATCGATCGTAAATTCTTTCGATTTTCACTCGGTGGAATTCGTGATGAAGCGGAGATCAAGGGGCATCGCCGAACCTATATAGGCGCGTTACCGGGCAAGTTTGTTCAGGCGATGAAAGGAGCAGGCACGGCCAATCCTGTCATTATGCTGGATGAAATTGATAAGATCGGAATTTCCTACCATGGAGACCCAGCTTCCTCTTTGCTGGAAGTGCTGGATCCGGAACAGAACAACTCTTTCCGGGACCACTATCTGGATGTGCCGATGGATCTGTCACACGTTCTCTTTATCGCGACGGCAAATCAGCTGGACACAATTCCGGGTCCGTTGCTCGATCGAATGGAAGTGATCCGTCTTTCCGGTTATATCCTGGAAGAAAAAGTGGAAATCGCGCGCAGGTACCTCCTGCCGCGCGCTTTGCAAAACCATGGGATCAACAAGGATCAGGTGATCATTCAGAAGGATGCACTGGTGCAAATCATTGATGGCTACGCCCGCGAAGCCGGCGTTCGCAATTTGGAAAAACAGATCAAGAGAATCCTGAGAAAGTGTGCCGTCCGGCTTGCGGAAGGAAAGACACTGAAAATCGTCGTCAGAAAATCGGACGTCGATTCGTACCTGGGAAAACCGGTGTTTACGGTGGATCATGTCCTGGAAGGACGCGCAGGAGTGGTCACCGGTCTTGCATGGACAGTAATGGGTGGCGATACACTGCAAATCGAAGCGACGTTTGCCCCAAGTAAGTCACGGGGTTTTAAGCAAACCGGCCAGCTTGGAAGCGTCATGGTGGAAAGCTCGGAGATCGCGTATTCGTATGTGATGGCACATATAGGCGAATACGGTGTGGAAGAAGATTTTTTTGAGAAACACTTTGTCCACCTTCATGTGCCCGAAGGAGCGACACCCAAAGATGGTCCATCCGCCGGAATCACAATGGCAACGGCGCTTGTTTCCATGCTCAAAAAAGAACCCGTCGTGCCCGGTCTTGCGATGACTGGTGAGCTCACACTCACCGGGCAGGTGTTGCCGATCGGAGGACTCAAAGAGAAGATTATTGCCGCACGCCGCGCCAGGCGCTTGATTCTCATTCTTCCAGATGAAAACAAACGTGATTTTGATGAGCTTCCGGATTACCTGCGGGAAAATCTTACCGTTCATTTTGCCAAAGACTACAACGACGTCTACCGCCACGCCTTCAGCCGGTAGGATTCACCACAAAGGCACAAAGAACACAAAGTAGGAATCTATTTTCTTCCCTTTGTGACCTTTGTGTCTTTGTGGTGAATTCCTGCTAACATACGGGTATGGCGGTACTGATCAACGCGCTGTCGGTGATCCTCGCATTGCTCGGTCTTCTGTTTGTCATCGGATTTCAGGGTCAGATCGCGCGACTGATCATCGGTCTTGTCTTGATTGCATCCGGCGCCGTGCTTTTTGCCACGACAAGATTACGCGCAAAAGAAACGACCGTCGTTCAAAAGATCGATCTTACCGGCGATATTTCCGCTCAGGAGCTCAAGTGTAAGAACTGCGGTTCCACCCTTACGAATAAATCAGTGGCCGTGCGGGCCGGAGCGATTTTTATCTCCTGCGAGTTCTGCGGCACACAGTACCAGTTGGAAGAAGCGCCCAAATGGTGATGCTCAGCCGGATTGCACGATTTATTCGCGAAGATACATTTCCATTTTTCCAAAGCTACGATACTCCCAATCCGGGCCTTTACACATTTCACTTTGTAGACAGAGATGGATACCGTCGCCGCGTGCATTTGCGCATCGAACCTGACGGCCAGGGCGTCTTGTTTGTAGATGTAACCGACGTTCTTTATTTGAATCCGACCGCCGCGCAGATTGCCAAATGGGCGCTGGAAGATGTGACAGAGCGCGCTGCATTGAACCGCCTCAAGTTTCATTTTCGGGATAGCGCGCGTGCCGCAAGCGATGTAAAGCAGGTCTACCAGATGATCCGCCATGTTACATTCGAAAACGGTTGCACCACGTGCGGTCTGGAGTTTCTGGAGCGCAAACCACTGTTTTCAACCCGTGCCCGCGCGCCATTCAAAGCCGATGTGGCTCTCACCTATGGCTGCAACAACGCCTGCTCCCATTGCTACAACGCCACTTCGCATATCGGGATGGGATCCCTGGCTGTGGAGGATTGGAAACGCGTGCTCGCATTGCTTCACGAAAAGGGAGTGCCGCACATCATCTTTACGGGGGGAGAGGCCACTTTGCATCCTGCGTTGCCGGAACTCGTCTCGTTTGCGAATGATCAGGGACAAGTCGCGGGGCTGAATACCAACGGCCGCCGTTTTTCAAACTCTTCGTTCGCAGAAACAATTCGCGCAGCGGGCCTCAATCATATCCAGATCACACTGGCATCTCATCTCGCGAAAGTGCACGATGAAATCAACGGCGTTTCCGCCTTCTCACAGACGGTGAAAGGGATCGAGAATTGTCTGTCTGCCGGAATCCACACGATTACAAATACGACTCTCCTTCAGAAGAATCGTGGCCATGCGGAAGAGATCGTCCGGTTCATCTACAGCCTTGGCATTCGCACTTTTGCGATGAACGGAATGATCTATTCGGGCGGCGGATATTGCGATCCGCAGGCCATTCCGGAAGAGGAACTGCCTCCGTTGTTAATCCGGATCCGGGATACGGCGCGCGAGCTGGGAATGAAGTTTTTATGGTATACACCCACCGAATATTGTCGAATGAATCCAGTAGAACTGGAGATCGGCGCGAAGCGGTGCAATGCAGCGGAATACTCGATCTGTGTGGAACCGAACGGCGATGTGCTTCCCTGTCAGTCGTTTTACGTTTCTGCCGGAAATTTGTTGCGCGACTCCTGGGAGCAGATCTGGAATGGCGAGTTGTTTCGCAGTTTTCGGGATCGTGAACAGGATCCACGTTGGGCCGGTTTGCCGGAGAAGTGCTGGGAATGTCCCGATCTGCCTTTGTGTGGCGGCGGGTGCAGGATTGAGCGGGAAGCGCGTGACGGAATGGCCGTTCACCATGAGGGCAGCTGTCACGGCGATCAGCCCTCAAAGCCGAGTTTTGTTCCGATCGAATCGCTGCAGCACATCGGAAAACGCTCGATGGGCCGCGGAGCAGGTGTGAGATGAATCCGGCGCTGGGCGAACAGATCCGGAGATTTTTCCGAGTTCGTTTGCCTCTGGAGACTCCTCGCGTTCAGCATGGCATTTATCACTACCGGCGCGAGCAGGGTGGAAACGTCACCCGATTTCACTTGCGAGTGGAGGAAGACGGCACCGGTCTTCTGATCGCGAATGCGTCGGTTGCAGCGCGGCTTTCTACCAGCGGTGTTTTGATTGCCAAAGCGCTTCTGGAAGGCCAATCTCAGGAAGAGGTGCGCCGTGCTGTCCGTGAAAGTTTCCGCAGCGTGAACGATAGCCAGGTGAACGAAGATTTGCGCAAACTTTCGATTTTTATTGAGACACTCGCAAATCCGGAAGACAACTATCCGATCTTTAATCTGGATGACCCGGCGACAGGAACGCCACGCGCTTTATTCGCCCCGTTTCATGCGCAGCTCCGCGTTGCCCCCCGTGAGCAGACAAATCCATTGCTGAAAAAGCTCTGGGAAAACGGAATTCTTCATGTAACGTTCCTGGCCAATCACTCCAGTTCTGTCCGCGATGCTGTCGCGAACATCGAACGCGCCGAAGATACGGGAATGATTTCCGGATTGCGTGGAACTGCCACCTGGCTCCAAACTCCCGATCTTCTTCGAAGCGCCGCGCTGGCAGGCGTGGATTACATCACCGTCCCGGTTCTTTCGGGCGATCCGGGAGTGCATGATATGCAGCTGGGAGCTGGGGATTTTTCCGCTGCGATGACATGCTTCCATGACTGCAAGGAACTGGAAGTATGTCCTGTCGCAGAAATCCCTTTGACGAAGCGGAGCCGGCCGGAACTGGATTCATTGATTCAACTCTTGCGAAACGCCGGAGTGAAAAATATCACTTACTGGGCGGTTGCCGGCGAAGATCATTCGGCATTGAATCGGAATGAGATCATCGAAGCTGCGGTTCATGTCGAAGAACTGGCGCATCGCGCCGAAGTCCGGTATGTCTGGTTGCCGCCCGTTTTGGGAGATTGGAAACAAACGTTGGTAGAAGGCCCGCGCACTGCCGGTGATGTATCTGTTCGCGTCGATCCCGACGGATCGGTGTATCCTGCGCGCGGACCGTTGATCTCGGGGGGCAATCTACTGAAGGAAGACTGGCAGACGATCTGGAACCGCGAAACATTTCGCCGCTATCGCGGGCGGGTGGAGTCCCCGACACGCTGTGATATTTGTCCGGGTTTGGAAATCTGCGCGGCTGATTGCCCCGGCGATCCGCGCGGCTGGGCCCATGAGGAGGGATGAAGGATCAAGGATGAATAGAGCTTGGAGCGCAGGCTTCCAGCCTGCATTATGGGCCGCAGGCATCTTGCCTGGACGTCTTCTTTTTATCTTCGTAGTAGTACTAGTATCGCATTCCAATAATAGTGCTATCGCCCAGGATTATCTGTTTTCCGTTCCACGCGCCGATCTGGATGTAACTGTGCTGACCAATGGCGGCGCCATTCTGGAATACGACATGGATTTTGAAAATGCGCCGGGCGCGCATCCGATCGACATTGTTGATATCGGTATGCCGAACGAAGAGTACGGTCTCAATGAGATGGAGGCCTGGTCGGGCGACACAAAACTTTCGGATATCCGCCAATCCCAGTATGTCCATCCCGGCGTGGAAGTCCATCTCGATTCAAAGACGATAGCGCCAGGGGAGTCCGGCAACCTCAAGTTTCGTGGGTCCGCCGGTAATCTCGTATTTCAAGACACGACCCGCGACGATTATGCTTCGATGCAGATCACACCTACCTGGTTCGATGGGAAATATGTACGAGGCAATACCAGGCTTACGATCCGGATACACCTTCCAAAAGGAGTAACCGCGGAAGAAGTTGTCTTTCAAGATGTTCCGTTTACCGGGAAACAATTTGAAAACGATTCTGTCGTTGTCAGTTGGGAAGCAAAAAGAGGGTTTACGTCCGCATATCGGGTGGGCGTTTCGTTTCCAAAACGCGTGATGGAAAGGATCGTGACCATGACGATGTCGGAATTGTTGATGCGATGGTGGAAAGGAACGTTTTCCATCAATACACGGATTGGAATTGGGATTGCGGCAATTGTCGCGCTGGGTATCATCTTTTTCCGTTTTACCGGCGGTACGGGCGGATGTATCTTTTTCATTCTGCTGATCATCACCGGAATTTCTTATTCGCGGCATGAGACGACGGAAATTCTGATTTGGCCCGTGCTGATAGTCCTCGGGGTAGTGGTAGAAACTACCCGACGTCGCCGGAAATCCAAATACCTGCCCGCGATTGCCAGTGTAGAAGGGGGAGGGATCAAGCGCGGGCTGACTGCTCCCGAAGCGGGAATGCTTCTCGAGATGCCCTTGAATAAGGTGGTCACACTCATCCTGTTTGGAATGATGAAAAAGGGTTTGATCCGTCAAATCAATCAAGATCCCGTTCGCTTTTCTGTGGAGCCAAAGCCGCCTGCCGATGCGATCCTTCAAGAATACGAAAAGGATGTCTTGTCGATACTCAAAGACTCCGGAAAGGCGGTTGGGCAATATGATTTTAGTGAAGTCACTTCAAATCTTATGCATTCAGTGGTTCAAAAGATGAAAGGATTTGATCTGAATGAGACCCGCGAATATTACAAGCAGATTATTTCGCGTGCGTGGACGGAAGCCAGGGCAATCGGGAATGTGGAAGAATGGCAAAAGAAAATGGATGAAAAAGTCGATTGGATGATTCTCGATCCCGGATTCAATGATCGATTCCGGCCCTACAACGATCGATACATCCCGCGTTCCTATCGCACCACTGCGGGACCGTCAGTCGGTTCTATGAGCAAACCATCCGGCGGCTTTGGGACCCGCTTCAGCGATGTGGCCGGTTCAGTTTCCGGCTGGCTGCAAAACACAGCCTCCGGTGTGGTCACAAAGATAGAAGGAAAGGAAGGCGGACTTGTCAGCTTCGCGGCCATGGATAAAGCGGTTTCCAAGGCAATGGCGAGCTCCGGAAGCGGCGGCGGACGAAGCGGCGGTGGCGGTTGTGCCTGCGCCTGCGCGGGTTGCGCCTGTGCCTGTGCCTGTGCCGGCGGCGGAAGATAAAAATCAAATATCAAAAATCAAATAAACATAACAAAATCAGCAAAAAATCCACAAACGTGTTTTAGTGCCGGCGAAAACCTCGAAGCACTGAATCAACTCTCAATGAGTAAGAAATCTGTAAGAAGGTTCTTTGCTTATGGAGTTATGTTTATTCGATATTTGATTTTTGATATTTGATATTGCCATGAGCTACAGTCTGCCGGCGAACGACTTATTGCAACGGCAGGCAGAATGGCTATCGGAAGCACGTGGCCGGCTGCTCCGTCTTGCAGAGATCGGCCGGCGCAAAAGTATCCTCGATCTTGGGGCAGGGTACGGGATCATCAGTTCCGAGCTCAAACGTCGATCCGACGCGAGCGTTTTTGCCCTGGATCTTTCCCTGGAAGCTCTTCGGGTGGCGCCCGTTCCTGCCGTCTGTGCCGATGCCGCCAGGCTGCCATTCCCGAATTCGACTTTCGATCTTGTGTTCAGTCAGAATCTGATGCTCTGGGTGCATAGTATTACAGACGTAGCAACGATGACCTTTCGCGCGCTAAAGCCGGGCGGAATCTGGGTTCTGCTGGAACCGGACTTCGGCGGAATGATCGAATATCCACCGGAAATCGAAACACGAGATCTCTGGATTGCGGCACTCCAACGGGCAAAAGGGGATCCTTTTGCCGGAAGAAAACTATCAGGCGCTCTGACAGACGCGGGGTTCCAAACGCGGGTAGAGCTTCTTCCGCGATTGTACGAGCCGGATCCCCGGCGGTTTGATTTTCTGCAGGAACTTCCGTTGACCGTCACTGAGATTTCGCAGCTTGAGGAGATCCGGAGCAAAAGCTCCTCTCACGATCTTGCTCATTTGCCCTATTTCTTGATCCTTGCAGAGCGTTTTTGAAATTGTGATAGAATATGCCGTTTCGGATTGCGGTTTGCGCTTTAACATTGAGAAGAAGGCGTCTGGAACTCGGGCGCGATTGGGCAAAGTAGAAACAGCCCACGGCGAGTTTCCAACTCCCGCATTTATGCCTGTCGGCACACAGGCTGCCGTAAAAGGGCTGACGACGGCCCAGCTTCAGGAAGTGGAAGCTACCATCGTTCTTTCAAATACGTATCATTTGTATTTGAGGCCCGGCAGCGAAAGAATCCGTAAACTGGGTGGACTCCACCGGTTTATGGGGTGGAATGGGCCGATCCTGACGGACAGCGGCGGGTACCAGGTCTTTAGTCTCAGTGATTTGCGCAAAGTGACGCCCGAAGGTGTGCGATTCAAGTCGCATCTGGACGGTTCGGAGCACGAGTTTACTCCCGAGCTTTCGATGGCCGTGCAACGCGATCTTGGCTCCGATCTCGTGATGGTTCTGGATGATTGTCCGCAGTATCCGATTTCGGAAGAACAGACAAAGCGGTCGTTGGAAATCACACACCGCTGGGCAGAACAGTGCAGGCAATTTCCACTGGGAAAGGATCAGGCGCTGCTCGGAATCGTGCAGGGAAGCACGTATCCCGGGTTGCGCGAGGAAAGCGCAAAGACGCTGGTTTCGATCGGGTTTGACGGATATGCGATCGGAGGTCTGAGCCTGGGGGAAAGTCGCGGATTGAAATCCGAAATGGTCGATGCCGCCGTAAAGAACTTGCCGGATGAAAGCCTTCATTATTTGATGGGGGTGGGCACACCGGAAGAGATCGTGGCGGCAGTTGCGCAAGGAATCGATTTGTTTGATTGCGTATTGCCAACACGCAATGCGCGCAACGGTTCGCTGTTTACCTCGCAGGGAACGGTGGTGATCAAACAGAGCCGCTACCGGGAAGATCCGGAGCCGGTCGATCCTGAATGCGAGTGTTATGTGTGCAAGAACTTTTCGAGAGCTTATTTGAGACATTTATTTATGGCGCGTGAAATCAACTCGGCCATTTTGAATACGTATCATAACGTCTACTTCTACATGAAGTTGATGAAACAGATCCGGGAAAGGATTGCAAATGATTGCTTTTCCGGTTTGATGGAGAAACAGCAATGAATCTTTTCCTTGCCGCCGAGGCTGCTCCCGCAGGAAGTCCGGCTACAACTTTCCTGACCCTGGTTCCCTGGCTGCTCTTTATTTTCCTTTTTTACTATTTGTTTGTTGCGCGTCCGATGAGACAGAAGCAAAAACAGTTCTCAGACTTGATGTCCACTCTAAAAAACGGCGATCGCGTGTTGACCAACAGTGGCATGTACGGCGTGGTCACCGGGATTACAGATAAGAGCATCAAGCTCCGTATTGCCAACAACGTGGTAGTGGATATGGAGAAATCAGCGATCTCGGGGCTGGCTCCCGAAGATTCCAAAGAGGAGAAGAAATAACCTTCCGGCGTTTTTTGCGCAGGTGATCGGAGTTTTGTGATGAAAAGTTTTCAATGGAAGTTGATTCTTGTATTGATTCTAACCGTGATTGCCGTTTATGGGATTTATCCGCCTGATAAGAAGATCCGGCTCGGCCTCGACCTCAAAGGTGGGATCCATCTTGTGGGCGAAGTGAAGATCGATGAAGCGTTGGCCGGATACACAGACCGCTTTATCGATAGCCTGGGGGGCGATCTCCGGGAGAAGGGGATTACGTTTACAAATATCATACGGCAGTCAAATACTACATTTGTCATAGAGGGCCTTCCTGCGGACAAACAGGAGAACTTTAAAAAGGCGATGGAAGCTCACGGAGAATGGGATGTGACGATCACCGGAGACCGGGCAGCCGGATCGATGCGCCAGTCTGTGATTCAAAACAAGTCGGAGCAGGCGGTGGAGCAGGCCATTAAGATCGTCCGGGAACGAGTTAACAGATTTGGCGTAACCGAGCCTGTCGTCCAGAGACAGGGTCTGACCGGCGGGCGTGTGATCATCCAGCTGCCGGGAGTGGAGGACACAGACCGCGTGAAGAAACTGATCGAAGGCACCGCGCGTCTCGAATTGAAACTGGTTGTCGGCGGTCCTTCCCCTACACAAGAGTTGCTGCTTGCCGCAACAAAGGGCGAACTTCCCCCCGGCAACGAAGTCGTTTCACGGATCAGTGTTGAAAAGGATGGCAGCACACGCACCGAGTATTTCTTGCTGCAAAGCCAGGCAATCATTTCCGGTGAGGAACTGCAATCCGCGAACCGTACCGTGGATCAGTATGGAAGGCCGGCAGTAAATTTCAACCTGACTTCGGCTGCCGGAAGCAAATTCGGGCGGTTCACCGAAGCAAACATCGGGAAACAACTTGCCATTGTGCTGGATAACAAAGTGCAATCGGCTCCTGTGATCAACAGCCGGATCGGCAGCAGCGGCATCATCGAAGGATCGTTCACGATTGAAGAAGCGAATGATCTGGGTGTAATGCTGCAATCAGGCGCCCTTCCAGCCGGTCTGCGTTTTTTGGAACAAAGAGTCGTCGGACCTTCCCTGGGACTGGATTCGATCCGGAAAGGCATGATGGCCTGCGCCCTCGGCGGTCTTATCATCATTCTCTTCATGCTTGTTTATTACAAGCTCAGCGGATTGAATGCAGTGGTTGCTCTGGTTTTGAACATGCTTTTCCTGATGGCGTTTATGGCTTATTTCGAAGCGACGCTCACGCTGCCCGGTATCGCGGGAATTGTGTTATCGATCGGTATGGCCGTGGATGCAAACGTGTTGATCTTTGAACGAATCAAAGAGGATCTCAAGCTGGGAAAGACAGTTCGTTCGGCACTCCAGAGCGGTTTTGCGAAGGCGTTCTGGCCGATTTTTGATTCCAACGTGACCACGATCATTGCCGCAGTTTTTCTGTACTGGTTTGGAACGGGCCCGGTGAAAGGTTTTGCAGTTACGCTGATTACGGGTATCTGCTGTTCGATGTTTACTGCGATTTTCGTCTCCCGTCTGATCTTCGATCTTGTCTTGAGCCGCAAGCGCAAAGTCGAAACGATCAGCATCTAGAGGTGGATCATGGAATTATTGAAAGATACAAAAATTGATTTTCTCAAGTACAAAATTCCTGCCATGTTGGTTTCACTGCTCATCATTATCGCGGGTATGGCGCTGATCTGGAAGAACGGACTGAAATATGGTGTGGATTTCAGCGGAGGCACGGCGATCCATGTAAAGTTTCGCGCTGCTGTTCCGATTGATACGCTCCGCTCGACTCTGAAACAAAACGGATTTGTGGACAGCGGTGTACAGGGTTTCAAAGACGAGACCCAGATGCTGGTCCGGCTGCCGCAAAAGATCTCTTCGGAAGATCAGATCGGCCAAATCGCCTCGCAGGTTTCAGGGATTTTACAGACGCAGGTGCTGAAAGCGACGATTCCTGCTGGAAAGAGAGATCTGAATGCTGCCACAGCCACGGAAATCCAGGGATACCTCCAGTTGAAAGATCCCTGGGGAGTCGGGGATCCGACAAAGTACGCCGGCGAAGTGGCAAAGCTGTCCGAAATGAAGAAGGGGAACACGGGATTGCTTCCGACCTTTGATCAAATGAAGGGAGTCGACTCCAAAATCATCGGAAGTCTTAGAGAGAATTACTATGTGAGCGATGTTGCCATTCTGAGTACCGAATATGTCGGCCCTCAAGTGGGCGCCGAGCTTCGCGAGCAGGCGAAGCTTGCGATCATCTGGTCGTTGGCCGGGTTGCTAGTCTATGTCTGGCTCCGTTTCGAATTGCTTTGGGGAGTTTCCGCAATCGCGTGTCTGGCCCATGACGTTCTCGTAACGCTTGCGTTTTTCGCATTTTTTGGTCGTGAGATCTCACTGACGGTCGTTGCAGGTTTTCTCACGATTGTCGGATTTTCATTAAACGACACGATTGTAATTTATGATCGAGTTCGCGATAACCTCAAAATCATGAGGGCGCAATCTCTGGAAAGTGTCATCAACTTCACATTGAATCAGATGCTCAACCGGACACTGTTAACCAACGGCACGGTTACGATTGTGACGATCGTCCTTTATTTCTTTGGTGGCGAAGTGATCAACGATTTCGCATTCGCGATGCTGATCGGATGTATCTCGGGAACATATTCTACGATCTACATTGCTAGCGCGCTGATCATCTTGTATCAGAATCAATTCGGAAAGAAGAAGGTTGCTCCGTTAAAGGCAAAGGCACAAAAGGTGTCCTGATGCCGCAGATCATTGATGGCAAGGCACTGGCCGAATCGATCCGCAAGGAAACTGCTGCGGGTGTAGCGGAACTTCAAAAGACTACAGGGACACGACCCTGCCTGGCAGCCGTTCTTGTTGGCGACGATCCGGCATCGCACATCTACGTGCGGAGCAAGATCAAAGCCTGTGAGCAGGTTGGGATTGAATCGGAAAGCCATTTTCTGCCGGCAACAATCAGGGAATCCGAATTGCTCGATTTGATCGGGCGATTGAACGAATCTTCGCGCATTCATGGAATTCTATTGCAGCTTCCGCTTCCGATCCAGATCGATAAGACCAAAGCGCTGGATGCAATTTCACCGAAAAAAGATGTGGATGGACTTCATCCATGGAATGTCGGATTGCTGGTTCAAGGTCGCGCTCGACTGATGGCATGCACGCCACTGGGTTGCATTGAGGCTTTGAGACGGTACGAAATTCCGCTTGCCGGCAGGCGTGTGGTTGTTGTAGGACGCAGCGACCTGGTAGGGAAGCCGCTGGCGTTACTTTTGATGCACGAAAACGCCACTGTTACGATCTGTCATTCCAGAACAAAAGACCTTCCTGCCGTTGTTTCGGAAGCGGAAATTGTGGTGGCTGCGATGGGAAAGCCTGCATTGATTACGCCGGGATTTATTCGTGAGGGAGCGGTGATTGTAGATGTCGGAACTTCCGTGCTGAAAAATGAAACGGACGTTGCGGCCATCTTTGGGGCCGATAGCAAGAAAGTAGAAGATTTCCGCGCCGGGAAGAATGTTCTCGTTGGTGACGTTCATCCATCCTGCTATCCAAAGAGTTCTGCTTATACGCCTGTTCCCGGCGGGATCGGACCTCTTACGATTGCGATGCTGCTTCGCAACACCCTGCGCGCTGCCCAGGAGGAATCTAAAGTCTAAAGTCCAAAGTCCAAAGTCGAGGACACCCGAGCTTAGACTTTGGACTTTGGACCTTGGACTTTAGACTTGTAACTTATGTTGGTTGTAGGACTCACAGGCGGTATCTGTTGCGGAAAATCGTCCGTCAGTAGCATGTTTGCCGATCTCGGCTGCTTCATTATTGATGCCGATCAAATCTCACGCAAACTTGTGGAACCGGATCAGCCGGCATGGAAACGGATCGTAAAATTCTTTGGTTCCGGCATCCTCAACAAAGACCGTACAATCAAACGGAAGGAACTCGGGGCCATCATCTTTGCCGATTCCAAAAAACGGAAGATCCTCAACTCAATTCTGCATCCGTTGATTATTCGCGAAGAAGAAAAGATGGTTCGCGAAGGGAAGGATCGTCACAAGATCACACTTGTCTCTGCTGCCCTGATGATTGAAGCCGGCGCCTACAAGCGTTTCAAGAAGATCATTGTCGTTCACTGCAGCAAAGAGACGCAAATCATGCGGATCATGAAGCGGGAGAAGATCGACCGTAAAGAGGCTCTCCAGCGGATTGCCGCGCAGCTCTCTACACAGGAAAAGAAACGGTTCGCGGATTATTTAATCAATACATCCGGTCCATTTCTTGAAACCCGCAAGCAGGTCGTCCATGTCTACGAGAAGCTGAAAAAACTCGCCGAATCCGGCAAGTGTGGTGAAATTCTTTCTTGATTCGGAAGTAGTATAATCTGGCGTAATGGCACAGGACGAGACAGCTCGTTTTCAGTGGAATCCTGCTGAAATCGGCGCGCTCGCGCACCTGTATCGCGGCGAGATGTACAGAAGCAAAGTATGGCGCACGCGACTCGATGGAACCACAAACTGGGCTGTCGGTACTACAGGAATCGGCCTATCCGTTACGTTCAGCAATCCGGCAAATTCTCCACTTACACTCATGCTGGTTGCTTTTCTGGTGCTGGTGTTTCTCTCGATTGAAGCGCGGCGGTATCGCTATTTTGATATCTGGCGTACGAGGGTGCGATTGATAGAGGTGAACTTTTACGGACCGATGCTACGTGGAGCTGGGATAAATGTTGAAAACGGTTGGAACGACGCGCTTGCGCGCGATCTGGATCATCTACGCTTTCATATCAGTTTTTGGGAAGCGCTCGGACGTCGATTTCGCCGCAATTACCTCTGGATCTTTGCGGTTCTAGGCGCAAGCTTTGTTGCGAAAATCATGGTGCATCCGGCGCCGATGCAGTCCTGGAGTGAATTTTGGATGCGGGCCTCCATCGGACCAGTTCCGGGACAGATTGTGCTGGCTGGTTGGGCACTTGGGTTTCTGATTTTGATACTCGCGGGACTTGGAACCATGAAGCAGCAACATGCGGCTGGACGCGTATCAGGCCCTCAGGATGAAGATCCCATGTCGAAATTCGGGATGAAAGTCTAAATTGTTTGCAACTCTCCAGTTTTTGATTTCACCTGCTGTGCTGCAAGAAATGATGCAACTCACTCTGTCGGATCCCGAAAAAGAGGTCTGCGGATTTGTCTATTCCGATCGCTTTGTTTCACTGACCACTCAGGAATCCTCCGCGACGATGTTTGTTGCAGATCCCGCGTGTGTTGCCCATGCGTTGGCTCTTTTTGGAGAACCGGACGCAATCTTTCACACACATCCGGATGGGATACTGAATCCTTCCACACAAGACTTCGCCGGCTGGCACTATCCCGGGAGCATTCTAATCATCGGCACGATTGCGGATGGCCAATTCAAATACAAGGCTTTTACTGTCCGTACGATTGCCGGCACTTAACTCACCGCGGGCTCTTGACACCCAAATCCAGCGAGGCTATACTACCCGACTTCTATATTGAAAACGATTATCAAAATGATTATCAAAATCAGGGAGGAGACAGTGGTTTTAGCTCGTTTGTCATGGGTTTTTCTGGTGTGTGTATTGATCGTATCCGCTGCTTTTGCGGACGATCCGGCCGGTGAACAGGATCGAATCAAAAAACTGGAAGAGAAAATTGAAAGCTTGCAAAAGCAGCTGGATTCGGTGAAGCAGCAGGCTACTGCCGCCGATCTGGAAGAGATGCAAAAGCAGCTTCAAATCATTGCTGCCGAAGTTGAAAAACTTCGCAGCGGGGAGCAAGAATCTGTGCAACTGGATGACGCACAACGCCGCTCACTCGGACTTGGTCCGTCTGCCGCGTCCGTCTACACAAAAAAACAGGGTGTGTCTCTGGCAGGTTATGGCGAAATGTTGTATGAAAATTTTTCAGATAATTCCGAAGAGCCGGATCAAATCGATTTTCTTCGTGCTGTAGTTTATGCCGGCTACAGATTTAACGACCGCTTTCTTTTCAACTCTGAGATTGAATTCGAGCATGCTACAACCGGTGAAGGCTCAGAAGAAAGAGGAGAGGCATCGGTGGAATTTGCCCACGTCGATTTTCGCGCTCGCGAGGATCTCACGTTGCGCGGCGGATTGATGCTCGTTCCGATGGGTTTCATCAATGAGTTTCATGAACCCAATGTTTATCTCGGCGCAAGACGGCCGTTTACAGAGACGCAGATCATTCCATCAACCTGGCGTGAAAATGGCGCGGGAGTACTTGGCCGCGTGGGGATTGTTGATTATCGGGCCTATCTGATCAACGGTTTGAATGCCGGAGGGTTTGAAGCATCAGGAATTCGCGAAGGCCGTCAGGCCGGGTCGCAAGCAAAAATTCATCCGGCTTTTGTTGGCCGCGTGGATGCGAACATCACCCCGGGTTTCCTTGCAGGCGGCTCGGTATACGCAGGCAGTTCAGGTCTCTTTGGAGGAGAGGAAGGGGAAGAACTGGCAAAATTGGCGGATGCAGCGGAAGAAAGTTTCGGCACTTCCATCTTTGAGCTTCATGCTCAATACCGCAACCATGGTTTAGATTTGCGCGCATTGTACGCTCGTGCCGCGATCGATGATGCGGCCAAACTCAACGAAGAATTAGGATTGAGTGACGCAGAGGGTATTGGAAAGTCTCTTGTCGGCGGTTATTTTCAAGCAGGCTATGATTTATTGGCGGGGCGCGGCAAACAGATTGGTCTCACGCCATACTTCCGTTATGAGAAATTGAATACGCAGAACGAAGTTGCATCCGGCTTTTTCAAGGACCCTGCGCTGGAGCAGACCATCTGGACCTTTGGCGCTGAATTGAGTCCGATTTACAATATCGTCATCAAGGCGGATTATCAGAACGTGGATAACGAGGCCGGCACCGGCACGGATCAATTTAATTTGCTTCTGGGTTATAGCTTCTAATGTTCAAGCTTCTTGCGTTGATCACGGCATTTGGCTTCCTTATTTTTGCGGAGGCAGCCGGGATCACGCGAGAAGAAGCTTTGAAGATCGCTTTTCCGGATGCCACGATTCAATCTTCCGTTGTGTTTCTTTCAGATCAGGAAAAGAAACTTGCCGAAGAGAATTCCGGAGTGGAACTTCCCAGCGCGCTGGTTGCGCGTTACGTGGCTGTTCGCGGCGCAGAGGTGGTCGGAAGAGCATATCTTGATACTCATGTTGTTCGCACGAAGAAGGAAAGCTTACTGATCATTCTTGAACCCGACGGAAAGGTAAAACGCGTGGAGGTCGTCGCCTTTTTGGAGCCACCTGAGTACCAGCCGAACCGGAAATGGTACGAACAATTCGACGGAAAGGATCTGAGCAAGGAATTGCAGTTGACGCGGCAGATCCATCCCGTTACGGGCGCGAGTTTGACTGCCAAAGCAACCACGGAAGCGGTACGTCGCGTGCTCGCGATTGATCACATTCTCCAGCAAAAAGAAGGTTCAAAAACAGGAGAGAAAGCGAATTGAACAGAATTGAAGTCTGGCTTCTGCACATTTCTACGTTTGTGCTGAGCGCAACGGGACTGATCTATGCGGCCATGCACTATCTCATGAAACCAGTGGATCCTTTTAGCGTTGTGAATCATCCATGGGAACCCTACATGATAGACGCTCACATTGTGGTTGCTCCGGTGCTCGTGCTGGCGGTTGGATTGATCGCTCACTCGCATATCCTCTGGAAACTGGAGAATGGCGCGCGAATTGCTCGGAGGTCGGGGATTTTCCTCATGCCGCTATTTGCCGTCATGGTGGTTTCGGGATATTTGCTGCAAGTAATTACAGGGACGGCCCATCCGGTGATTTTGTGGATTCATTTGATCAGCGGGATACTCTGGTTTCTATCGTTTGTCATACATCAGATTTCCTCTCTTCGTTTCAGACGCTCCATGGCGGCGCAAAACGCGCAACTCCGCAATCGCGTGCGTGCATGATCCGGATTCTTGCGCTTTCATTTTTTCTAATCCAGGCTGCAGCCGAACCGATCGAAAGAGAAGTGTATCTGATGGGTACAATTCTAAGAATTTCTTCGTACGCACAGGATCGCGAACGCGGCATCCGGGAGATGGAATCCGCGGTGCGCATGATCGAACAAACAGAGGCGGAGCTCAGTACATGGCGGCCTGAAAGTGAATTCTCCCGTTTGAACGCCCAGCCTGCCGGAGTTCCGTTTTCGCTGTCGCCCTCCACATGCGTCTTGATGGAGAAGCTCGATCGCTGGGTGAAAGTTACTCACGGAGCATTTGATCCGTCGGTTGGAAGACTGATTCGCGTCTGGGGAATTCAGGGGAAAAGGCGAATTCCTGATCCGGCGGAGATCAATGCAGCGCTCGCGGAAACCGGTTTCGTTCACCTGCATCTGAATCGGGGGAAGTGCACATTAACAAAAGGGAAATCGGTTGTGCTGGATGCCGGCGCGTTTGGAAAAGGGGAAGCGCTGGATCGTGTATTGCTTCTGGCGGCGAAAGAGAGCTTTGATCCTATGGTTTTGAACTTTGGCGGACAGGTGGCTGTTTGGAAGATGCCGGCGGAGATCGAGATTGCCAATCCACTGATCCGAGACCTAACTTCAGGAAATTTTCTTCAAATTCCGTACGGGTCCATATCCACAAGCGGACAATCGGAACAACAGAAGACAGTTCAGGGAAAGATGATCGGGCATATTCTGAATCCCGAAACCGGCATGCCGGCTCCGGATTTCGGATCTGTTACCGTTTGGAATCGATCTGCCTTCGTTGCGGACGTCCTGAGCACCGCCCTATACGTAATGGGATCAAAGAAGGGACTTGCGTGGGCAAATGGAAACGGGATTCAAGCTTGCTTCCTCGAGAAACAGGGTTCATCGATGTGCAATTATGAAATTGAAAATCAATTTCAAAATTATAGCAACTCCAGGTCCTTTCCCTTTTTCCCTTTCAAACAGTTGGGACAATAACCGAAAATCTCCATCCTGTGATCGACCATTTGAAAACCGTATTTCTTGGCGACTTTCTCCTGGAGACGTTCAATCTGATCGTTTACAAACTCGACAGTTTCTCCGCAGCGTACGCAAATCATGTGATCGTGGTGGGCTGTCTTGTATTGCTGCTCGTATCGAACTCTTCCTTCTTCGAAGTGATTGGCTCGCGCCAGACTGCAATCGCAAAAGAGCTTCATCGCGCGATAGACTGTTGTGAGTCCGATGCTCGGGTCCTGATACTTTACAAGATTATGCAGCTCTTCTACTGTGACGTGACGTTTGGAATGAAGAAAGACTTCGAGTATTTTTTCGCGCTGGCCCGTCCGTTTCAGTCTTTTGTGGACGAGATATTCCCTCAGGACCTGTAATTCTTCTTCCATTCGTTTTTGAAAACCGTTTTCAATCTATTGAATCTTAGCAATACTGTCAAGTCGGGAACAATGTCCGGAAGTTTCGGATGATTTGTCCGGATAATTCTGCTTCCGTGATTTGTCTCAGCTGAGCGATCTGTCGTGCCGTATGTACAACAAAGGCGGGCTCATTCTGCTTTCCGCGATGCGGGACAGGAGCCAGATACGGAGCGTCCGTTTCAATCAGAATTCGGTCCGGTGAAACGGCGGCGGCCGCCTCGCGCAGCTTTTCTGCTTTTCGAAACGTAACGATTCCTGAAAAGGAGATATGGAACCCGAGATTCGTCAGAGTTTCCGCTTCCTCAGGAGTACCCGTAAAACAGTGGATCATTCCGTGCCACTGTTTTGCCTGGTTCTCAAGGATCTGAGCTAATAGCCCGTACGCATCGCGACAGTGAATCACGACTGGAAGATTTCGTTCCAGCGATAGCTGCAATTGACGTTCCAAAACCTGAATCTGAACTTCCCTCGGAGAAAAATCGTAAAAGAAATCCAGGCCAATTTCTCCCAACGCGATGACTCCCTTCTGACTCAAGAATGTAAGCAGCAATTTTTCAAGTTCGTCGCCATACTGGCTGGCATGATGCGGATGCACTCCGAGTGCCGCATGCTTTTGGATCTCGCTTTGCTTGCGGACACACTCCATGGTTCTTGCGAAGCTTTGTTCGTCGGCTTCGCTGTTGACCAGTAGCATCTCGCGAACGCCCGCATTCGCGGCTCTCTGCAATACTTCATTCAAATGCGAAAACAGTTCGCCGCTGTCCAGATGTGTGTGTGCATCGATCCATTCGGGCATACTGTTGCTGCCTATTTAAGCATGGAAACACGGAATCACGGAAAGGGCCCGATCAAAACCTATCCTTCCGTGATCCGTGTTTCCGTGCTTATTTCTTCCTCAGCGTTCATTGTGTCATTTGGTGATACCGACCTTGAAAAACAGAGGTCAGCGTGATAACTTTAGTCCGTTACATGAAACGGTTTCTTTTCACGTGTGTCCTTGCGTTTCTGTTGATTCTGCCTTCCCTATTACTCGCACAATCTTACGATTCTTCCGACCAGCCGGATTCCGAAAATACGGGAGGCCAGTATCCTACCGAGGTTCAGGGTCCTGATAGCAACGACATCTCCGCGGACCGCGGTCAGTTTGGGAAGTTTCAAAAACTGGACAGCCCGGGATATTCGCAGGACCTGAAGATAGCATCCCAAACGCAGAATGAAACACGGCCGAAATACTATGTGCTGGATGGATATGTGGATATCGTGTATCAGGGAATGCGCTTGCAGTCCGATCATGCGGAATACGATATGAATACGAAGGATCTGGTCGCTACGGGTAACGTCGTGCTGGATCAAACAGATCAACACCTGACCGGGACCAGGCTCGAGCTGAATCTGGAGACCAAAAAGGGAAACATGTATAACGCCCGTGGGTTCGTTCCGCCTCAAATCTTCTTTTGGGGAACAAGGCTTGAAAAGTTGGGAGACGAAGAATACAAACTCTACGACGGAGTGTTTACGGAATGTTCCCAGATTGTCCCGCACTGGAAATTGAATTCCACAACAGCGCGGATGACAATCGATGAGTATATCCATTTCAAGAATTTTCTGCTCAAAGCAAAATCGCTGCCGTTATTTTATTCCCCGTATATGATGTGGCCGATCAAACGGGACCGTGCTACTGGATTCTTGTTTCCCGCCTTCGGTCCAAATAATACAAAAGGCTTTTATGTGGGAGGGTCTTTTTTTTGGGCGATGGGCGATTCCATGGATACCACGTACTGGCTGGATCATTATCAGCTGCGCGGTTGGGGAGGCGGCGCGGAGTATCGGTATGCGGAAAGCAAGGAATCACTTGGCTCGATCAAGGCGTATGCGGCCAACGATGATATTCTGGGAACCCAGTGGCAGATTGATGGCGCGGTGAAGCAGGAACTGCCCGCCGATTTCCGGCTGTCGGGGATCGTGGATTATTTCAGCAGTTTTGAGTACGTTCGGGATTACGCAAACACGTTGCAGGGCGCGTTGCGGCAGACCAAAACGGCACAGGGGTTCCTTACGCGAAACTGGTCTTATTACAGCCTGAACTTTCTTGGCAATTGGTCCGAACGACAGGGGAACCAGAGCAATTCTTCCTCAAGTTTCTATCACGTTCCGGAGGTCGAGTTTCAATCCCGCAATCAGAAACTGGGGCCAAGCCCGTTATTCTGGACTCTCCTGAGCTCGTTTGATCAACTGGGAAGGGGCAACACGTTTGCAAACGGCACATCCGTTGATTTCTTCTATCAAAGGTACGATGCACTTCCTCAGATCTCCTACCCGATAACGTATCTTTCCTGGCTAACTGTGACTCCCGCGTTCGGGGAACGGTTTACGTACTATACGAAGCAGCAGAACAGAATAGAGGGAATCGTGGATGATCCACTGACTCGCACCTACCACCAGATGTCTCTCGATTTCCGCGGTCCAAACTTCGGCAAGATTTTTGATACTCCCGGGAATGGATATGCCAAGAAATGGAAGCATGCCATCGAACCGCAAGTCACCTTTGAATATCTTCAGGACATTCCGGAGCGTCTGAACATCATTCAGATCGATGAGGTAGATTCTGTTTTCGGCGAAAGGCAGGTAACTTATTCTTTAACCAATCTTCTGTATGCGAAACGCCCGGTGAAAGCAGAAGAAGAATATGAGCCGGATGAATATCAGTTTTATAATCCGAAGCCATCGGAAGAGGCTGCTGAATCTGCGTGGGAGTTTATCTCCTGGCGATTATCGCAGAGTTATCGTTTTGATTCGGACTCATTCCAGAAGGTTCAGGGGAACGAAGTTTTCCAGCGGGTTTCACCGATCAGCTCATTGCTGCGTGTAAATCCAACCGCGAACTACAACATCGCGTTCACCACGGAATACGATTTGCACTTTACCCAATTGACCCGGATCCAGCTTGCGGCAACATTGCGCGACAGGGACCGGTGGTACACAAATGTCAGTTATGTCTACAGCAATCCAACACCCTCTTCCATTGTGCCCGGAGTGCCACGGTTCCGAAGCGTTGCCGGCAATTCACTGCAGACGAATGCAGGAGTGGGACTCTGGAAGAACCGCGTTGTTCTGAGTGGAACCACCGGTATTGACATCACACAAAAGGAGCTGCTCAGCAACTCCCTTGGATTTGTTTACAACGATGATTGTTTTACTGTTGGTGTTCAGTGGAGACATTTTAGCGAAGTCTTTCGAATCAATGGAAAAGAGAATCAGATCACGTTTTCGATCAGCCTTCCCAATATCGGCAATCTCGTAAATTTTCAAAGTGGCGCGCCTCCCCGAAGGTTCTAGTTCCCAATGGAATTGAAGGGACTGATCCTAAGCGGTGGAAAAGGAACGCGTCTTCGACCGTTAACCTACACGCGCGCGAAGCAACTGGTTCCGATTGCAAACAAACCGATCTTATTTTATGGTCTGGAGGCCCTTGCGGAAGCGGGAATCCGTGAAATCGGGATCATAGTTGGCGAAACACGCGCCGAGGTGATGGAAGCCGTCGGAAATGGTGATCGGTGGAATGTTCGAGTCACATATATCGATCAACCGGAGCCGTTGGGCCTGGCGCATGCCGTATTTATCGCAAAAGATTTTCTCAAGGATTCATCTTTCGTCATGTATCTTGGTGACAACCTTCTAAAAAATGGAATCGCGTCATTGATCGATCATTTCCGCAGTTCTCAGCCGAATTCTCAGATTTTGTTGGCGTCGGTGCCAAATCCCGAACACTTCGGTGTTGCCGAGTTGGATCACGATCGGGTGATCGGTCTGGAAGAGAAACCCAGCAAACCGAAGAGCAACTGGGCATTGGTCGGGGTCTACATGTTTGATTCGCATATTTTTGAAGCGCAGGAAGTGCTCAAACCGTCCTGGCGCGGTGAATTGGAGATCACCGATGCGATTCAGTTCTTGATCGACCGGGGGTTCCGTGTGGAAGCCCACAAAGTAGAAGGCTGGTGGAAGGATACCGGAAAGTTGGAGGACATGCTGGAAGCGAACCGGTTGATTCTGGAAACGCTGTCGCAAAGAGTGGACGGGGAAGTGGATCCGCAATCCCGAATTGACGGCAGAGTAGTCATTGAAAAGGGCGCCCGTATCATCAATAGCACAATCCGGGGACCCGCTATCATCGGTGAAAACAGCACAGTCGAAAATGGATTTGTCGGCCCATTTACTTCCATTCAGGATGAATGTGTAATTCGGAACAGCGAGATCCAGCACAGCATCTTGCTGCGCGGAAGCAAAATTCTGGATTTGCGCAGACGGGTAGAGGACAGTTTGATCGGGGTCAATGTTCGAATCTCCAGAAATGACCGTCCTCCGCAAGGATATAGATTGCTGCTGGGAGATAATAGCGATATCGAAATCTATTAAAAATCAAAAATTAAATATCAAAAATCAAATAAACATAACACAATGAGTAAAGAACTCATGAGATCGATCATCACTAGTTAGTGGTAATTTACTTTTTGAATTATGTTTCTTTGATTTTTTATATTTGATATTCAAATGAGATATTTAGTAACAGGCGGGGCCGGCTTCATCGGCAGCCATTTTGTTCACGCATTGCTGGATCACGATCCGGATGCGAAGATCGTGAATCTGGATTTGCTAACGTATGCAGGGAATCCTGATAATCTTGCTGATCTGCAAGATCATCCCCGGCACAATTTTATGAAGGGAGATATCTGCGATCGCGAGCTTGTAGACCGGTTGATGGCGGAAACAGACGCTGTCGTGCATTTCGCAGCCGAGTCTTTTGTGGACAAATCCATCTATGGCGCGGAACATTTTATCCGCACCGATATTTACGGTACTTTTGTTTTGCTGGAAACAGCCCGCAAACGCGGAATCTCGCGATTCTTACACATCTCCACAGATGAAGTTTATGGCAGTTGCGCGAGCGGAAGATTTCGTGAAGAAGATTGCCTGATGCCGGCGAATCCATATGCGGCGAGTAAAGCGGGAGCCGACCGCCTCGCGTTTTCTTTCTTCAAGACCTATGACCTACCGGTGATCATCACAAGGTCCTGCAACAACTATGGGCCAAACCAGTATCCGGAAAAGTTGATTCCTTTGTTTGTCACCAACGCGATTCAGGATCAGCATCTCCCGGTTTACGGTGACGGCAAGCAAGTCCGTGACTGGCTGCATGTAAAGGATCATTGTTCTGCATTACTGTTGTTGCTGCAAAAGGGAAAACCCGGCGAAGTCTACAATATCAGCGCAAATCAGGAGGCGGCAAATCTGGAAATCACCGACACCATCCTTCGCCGGTTAGGAAAACCAAAATCTCTCATCCAGCACGTTACGGATCGTCCGGGTCACGATCGCCGCTATGCGCTGGATAGCTCGAGGCTGCAAGCTCTTGGCTGGCAACCCGAATGGAATCTGGAACGCGGGTTGGACGAAACAATCACCTGGTACGTTGCACACGAGAACTGGTGGCGCAAGATCCGGGAACGACAGAAAGAGTTCCAGGAATTTTATACGAAACATTACGGGAGAATCGCAAACGAATCATGGCAGATCCGTCCTCTTTAAAAGTGCGAACTCTGTTGCTGGGCAGCGGTGGAATGATCGGAAGCGCGCTGGCAAAAACTCTCGCAGGTCCACAGCTATTTGCATTTGCCCATCGCGATCTCGACATTACCGATTATCTGGCTGTCGAAAAGATTGTTCTGAAGACAAAACCTGCAATCGTAATCAATGCCGCTGCATTTACGCGAGTCGATGATTGCGAAAAATTCCGCGAGACTGCATTTCTAGTCAACTCCCAGGCGCCGGGTCATCTCGCGGGACTTTGCCGGAAATACAATTCACATCTTGTACATTTTTCCACAGACTATGTCTTTGATGGAAACAGCGAGACGCCCTACCGCGAAGATGCCCCCTGCAACCCCCTCAACTACTACGGTACAACCAAGCTGGAAGCAGAAAAGAAGATTGTGGCGTCCGGGTGCTCGTTCCTGATTCTCCGCACTTCCTGGATCTTTGGCCGAAATGGAGACAACTTCGTTAAGAAGCTCTTGAAAAGAGCGCTAGCCGGAGCGGCGCTGCAAGCGCCTGTGGATCAGACTGGGGCTCCTACTTATGCCGGTGATGTCTCCCATGCGCTTGTGAAACTTCTCTCGATTCAAGCCACTGGTACGATCCACTTTACGAATCTTGGTCACTGCAGCCGCCACGAGCAAGCTCAGACGATCCTGCAACTCTACGGCTTGAACAATTCCGTAGAAGCTGTTACAAATGAACGTTTACATCTGCCGGCAAAACGACCCCGCTTCTCGGTGCTGGACATTTCCCGCTACATACACGAAACAGGGCACAGTCCTAGGACGTGGCAGCAAAGCACGGCAGAGTACATCGTGTTCCTGAAAGAGAACGAACACGAGCTGGATTCGTAGAGTTTCATCGCAGGGAAGAAGAATCCGCAGAGAGAATATATTTCTGGGAGGAGTTGTTGAAAGTATTAATCACAGGAATCACAGGATTTGCAGGGAGTCATCTTGCAGAATACATATTGAACGAGCATCCCGGTGTTCAAATTTATGGAATCCGCCGGTGGCGAAGCCGGACTGAGAACATAGAGCATTTGCTTGACCGGATTCAGGTGTTGGAATGCAATCTTGTGGATGCCTCCTCCGTAAAAGCGCTGATCGCCGATGTCCAACCCGACAAAATCTTTCATCTGGCTGCGCAGAGTTTTGTGCCGAGTTCGTGGAATGCACCGGCTGAATCTCTAACTACGAATATTCTCGGACAACTCAATGTCTTTGAGGCATTGCGGGAATCAAAACTCCATGACTGCTGGGTTCAGATTGCCTGTTCCAGCGAAGAGTACGGGATGGTCTATCCGAATGAGATTCCGATCCGGGAAACCAATCCTCTCCGCCCGCTGAGTCCATATGCGGTGAGTAAAGTAGGTCAAGACTACCTGGCGTACCAGTATTACATGTCGTACGGAATCAAAAGCGTCCGCACGCGAGGATTCAATCACACCGGCCCGCGCCGGGGAGAAGTATTTGTTTGCTCCAATTTTAGCAAGCAGGCTGTCGAAATCGAAAAAGGGAAACGACCGCCGGTGATCTATGTGGGGAACCTTGAAGCCAGACGCGATTTTACGGATGTTCGCGACATGGTGCGCGCATACTGGATGTCCCTAGAGAAATGCGAACCGGGTGATGTATACAACATCTGCTCGGGAAACGCGATTTCGATCCAGGAACTGCTGCAAATGGTGATCGCCAATGCAAACGCGAAAGTGGATGTGCAGCAAGACCCTTCCAGATTGCGTCCATCAGATGTGCCGCTGCTGCAGGGAGACTGCACGAAGTTTCAGAAAGCGACCGGTTGGAAACCCGAAATTCCGTTTGAACGGACGCTTGCTGACATCATGGATTACTGGCGCGAACGCATCCAGTAACTTCATTGCGAATTGCGTTTTGCGGATTGGGGATTGAAGTCGGATGACCACAGTACTCGTTACAGGCATTGCCGGATTTGTGGGAAGTCACCTGGTTGATTTCCTGCTCAAAGATAGTACTACAGAAATAGTAGGAATTCTCCATCCGGAGCATGAGATCCAGCATCTGGAGGAACATCCCCGCGTTGTCGTCCATCGCGAAGATATCCTGAAAGAGAGAAAGCTGGCCCGGCTGGTTCGATCGATCGCCCCGGAACGCGTCTATCATCTGGCCGGCATGGCTCACGTTCATGAATCCTGGAAGGACCGCAAGCGAACGATCGAGACAAACTTTGTAGGGTCGCTTCATCTCCTGGAAGCTTGCCGGAGACTCCCCGAGTTTCCACGAGTGTTGCTGGTCGGCTCCGCGGACTGCTACGGCATCGTTCCGGAAGCGCAGCAGCCCATCACCGAATCCTGTCCGCTGGTTCCGTCTTCGCCTTACGCGGTGAGCAAGATCGCGCAGGAGATTCTCGGAATGCAATATGCGAAAGCGGAGAATCTTCCCGTTTTTCTTTCGCGTTCCTTCAATCACACAGGACCATACCAGAAGGAAACGTTTGTTTGCTCTTCCTTTGCAAAACAAATTGCGATGGCAGAGATGGCGGACGAATTGCCGGTCATTCGAGTTGGAAATCTGACAGCCAGAAGGGATTTTTCTGACGTACGTGATGTCGTACGGGCTTATCACGCGATTCTGGAGAAAGGGGTTCCCGGGGAGCCATACAATGTTTGTTCAGGCAGAGCGATTTCCATCCGTGAGGTGCTGGACATTCTTCTGTCACGATCCTCACGCCGGTTTGAAGTAGAAATAGATTCCGAAAAATTCAGACCTGTGGATATGCCACTCTTGCTTGGTAGCGCGCAAAAGTTAAGAAACGAAACCGGCTGGAGTCCGCAGCACGAAATAGGAATCACTTTGGGAGATCTTCTGGATTTCTGGCGATCCAGGCTTCAAGGCGCAACCGTGTCATGAGGATTTTTCTTACCGGGTCGACCGGCTTTCTGGGGCAAGAATTGCTCAAAACGCTTCATTCCCGAGATCATCAGTTGACAGCACTCGTGCGAAGTCCTGCAAAGGCTTCAGCGTTTCCGTCAGCAATTCGGATTGTGAAAGGTGCCATTGAAGATCCTGCGGGTTATCGGGAAGCTCTGGCCGGTCAGGATGTTTTTCTGCACGTCGCAGCACTTGTGAAAATGTGGGTACGCGATCGCAAACAATTCGATCTTGTCAATGTGGAATCGCTGGAAAATGCGGTCCGCGCATCCACCAGTGCGGGGATTCCCAAGTTTGTTTACGCGTCGTCATTCATGGCACTCGGACCGTCCGATGGGCCGCCGCTAACCGAAGCGGATGCGCGGCGGGCCGATCATTTTCACAATGATTATGAGCGCACAAAATATCTTGGTGATCTGTCAGCGCGCAAGCTTCTTGCAGAAGGCCATCCGCTATACGTTTTGTATCCCGGCGTGATCTACGGCCCCGGTCATTTGACGGATGGAAACATCGTTGCAAAAAGCCTGATCCCGTTTCTCAATGGGAAAATGCCTTTTGGTCTTGCATTGAAAGAGTGGTCCTACTCCTACGTTCAGGATGTCGTAAGCGGCTTTATCAAAGTCATTGAAGAGCAACCGGCATCGAGGCGTTACATACTGGGGGAGACAATCAGAACGGCGCATCGTTCTATCAAGCGCTCTATGAGGTGAGCGGCAAGAAGCCGCCGGCGATGAACATTCCGATGCCGATGGCCTCTCTTGCCGGATATGGGGAGTATCTCCTGGCCGAGCTTTTCGGCCGCGAGCCTACCATGCTTACACATGAAGTCGCTCGCATCTATCAACACGCCTGGGCATATGACAGCAGTCTTGCGATTCGCGAGCTGGGATACAAAATCACACAATTGAAAGAAGGCCTGGCGAAAATGGTAGCCTGGCTGAAAAGCGAAGGCTATGTAAAATGATGCTTTCTCTTTTGGAGTGGCGGGCGTCCCTGCCCGCCGATCAGTGTAGCCATTCACCGCCTGCGGGCGCGGAGGCCCGCTGTCTCCAGGTTTGTGGTAGTGAAACATGAATTCTGAATACAAGCGAAAGGCCGTCCATGTGGGAAGCAGCGCGTTTGCGCTTTTGCTCCGCTGGTTGAATTTCTGGCAGGCAGGTTTGCTTGCGCTTGCAGCCTTTCTTTTCAACTGGCAAATTCTGCCTCGGATCGGCGGGAAAGGACTTTATCGGCAGGAGGATCATCAACGCGGATATCCGATTGGAATTCTGCTTTATCCTTTATCAGTGTTATTCCTCATTCTCTGTTTCCCCCGTCATCTTCATGTGGTTGCCTGCGCGTGGGCGATTATGGCATGGGGTGACGGATTCGCATCGATCTTTGGGAAAAAGTTCGGTGAGAAGAAACTTCCCTGGAACCCGGATCGAAGCTATGCCGGTTCTTTCGCCTTTCTTATTTTCGGCGGGATCAGCGCAGTGCTTTTCACAAAGTGGGTATGGGTCCATCCTCCGGAACCTCAGCTCTGGTATGTTGTTGGGATTCCGCTTCTGGCGGCTGTTCTTGCAGCTCTTGTGGAAACCATCCCTGTGGGGATCAACGATAACCTGACCGTCCCGCTTTCGGCTGCCTTGTTTGCTTTCGCTCTACAGCAAATCGATCCTGCGATGCTTGCTGCTAAACAAGAGATTCTGCTGCAAAATCTGATCTGGGGTGGCGCCATCAATCTCGTGCTTGGAGGTGTTGTCTATGGTTTGCGGATGGTCAGTGTTTCGGGATTTATTTCCGGGTTCTTGATTGGCACGGTTCTTTACACGTTTGGCGGCTGGCAGTTGTTTCTGGTTCTATTTGTGTTTTTCTTCTTAGGATCCGGCGCAACGAAGTTCGGTTACGCTCGAAAGAAAGCGCTTGGCGTGGCTCAGGAAAAGGGGGGAGCCAGAGGATGGAAAAACGCCACGGCCAATTGTACGATGGGCGCGTTTCTTGCGATCCTTTCAATGCTGGCACCGGAACATCTCCGGATGATTTTTGTAGCCGGAGTTTTTGGCGCGTTTGCGACCGCTGCTTCAGATACCGTGAGCAGTGAAATCGGCCAGGTGCTCGGCAAGCATCCGATTCTGATTACTACACTTCGCCCGGTGCCGGTCGGGACCGAAGGCGCTATTTCGCTGGAAGGCACATTCGCAGGAATTGTCGCGTCGCTCATCGTTTGCGGGGTCGGCATTGGGCTGCAATTGCTTTCCTGGCCAGTCGCAGCCCTCTGTACTTTCGCTGCTCTCATTGGCACCACCGTTGAGAGCTACCTCGGGGCCACGCTGGAAACCATGAAGATTATTGATAATGAGATCATCAACTTCATGAACACTCTGGTTGGCGCCGCGGCTGCTATGATATTAGTAACCATCCTGCTGCAATAGATTCTAATACAACGACGGAACCGTCGCAAAAACGCCAAGGCGCGTAAAAAAACTTTTCTTTGCGTTCTCCGCGTCCCTGCGGTGAAATCCTGCTAGTCCTTGATGTTGATGGTAGCAGATTGCCGAAGTTGCTCCAGATAATCACTGAGTCGTTTTTGTACCATGGATTCCACGATTTCATTTTGCACTTCTGTAAAACTTTCGGCGAAGGGAAGTACTTCCACTCCCTCCTTTCGTCTGCGAGGAGCATACGTGCTTTCAAAGTATTTCTCGGCTTCCTCGATTGTAATGTTTACAAACGGGCGAAAACGTTCCGTGATGAATCTCCGAATGCTGAGTTGTTCTCGAACTTCTGTCTCAAAATCCGAGTAATTCATTCCGATTGTATTCAAGAACCTGATCATCTGATCCTGGCTGCTGTGTCTTCCGGCATAGCGCTCAATTTCCTGTTTTACTTCTTCGTCTGTCAGACGGATCGGGGGTTGCTTCGTGAGCTGTTGCAAGAGTAGCTCATGATCGATTCTTTGATGCAACGTATCTTCTTCAGTCGGCAATCCTGACAAATGTAAGTCCAGTTGTTGAAGCGCGACCACTTCACTTTGAGTGATGACATGATTGTTGACGATCGCAGTGATCTTATCCACGATGACCGCATCCAGGCGTGAGGCAATCAAGATTGCGACAAGGAAGAACAGTTTAGAACGCATGACCCACCGAGATAAAGAATTCAGAAGGGCTTTCCCGAACCGGCTCGAACTTTCGGTCCAGCTTGTATCCCCAATCCACGGTCAGCGGCCCGATGGGTGTTTTATAGCGAATCCCGATCCCCGTTGTTTTACGAAGCTCTGAAACAGCGAAATTGGAAACCAGGTCAAACACGTTTCCATAGTCAAAGAAAACGACGCCTCCGAGGTTTCCGCTGATCGGGAAACGATATTCGAGATTCAGGATGAACAACGCGTTTCCTCCGAGCGGTTCGCCGTTTTCATCGAGAGGCCCGGCAGTGTCCAGCTCAAATCCTCGAATCGTTCGTCCACCACCTGCAAAAAATCGCTGGGAGAGGGGGATTTCTACAGTTTCCCTGAATCCTCTTGCCAGACCTATGCGCAGGGAAGTGGCCATCACGCTCTTGCGAACGGGAAGATAGTATTGAAACTGACTGAACGATTTCAGAAAATCCGTACCAGAGCCGAGGTAGCTGGATGCATACTGGAGGTCGGAACTGAGGAAATTACCGGTCACCGGATCTACTGGATTGTCTCGCGCGTCCCGCACGAATGATCCGGAAGGACCGGAAATATGGATTGCAAGAAACTGGCGGTCAATCGGATCCAGGGAAGGAGTACCCGTGGTATCGACATCTTCAAACAAATAACCGAAGAAGAGCGATTTGGACGGTTCCTTCTTGCTGCGCAGATAAATGCTCTCTGTGGATAGTTTCTTTTCTGCCTGGAAACGCACGCCGTACCGGGTGAAATCAAAACTTTCACGCACGCCGCGTTCCGCAAATCCGGTAAGAGTGCTGTTCACTTTATCAAAGAGAAGATGAGGATCGACATAAGAAAGCAGGACGCGCCCTTCTTTAAAGCCTCCGCGGACCTGGAATGCGATGGTTCGAGCCGTCCCATAGAAATTTCTGTTGGAAAAGGAAAAGATGCCGCGCAGTTTGTCGAAAGTTTGATATCCAAATCCGTAAGAAATCGTATAGGGTTTTGCCTCCGTCAGGTGAATCAGAACACTTTGCTGTTTTTGAAGACTGTCCGGCCGTGGAGTCTCGATATCCACACGGTCGAAGATATTCAGGGAATAGAGTTTGCTTTGACTTGCAATGATTTTCGCAAGACTGAAAGGCTCATCTTCTTCGAAGAACAGGTTTTCCTCAATTACATTGCGTTTGGTGCGATAGTTGCCGTTGATCACAATTCTGTCGACAAAAACCTGCTCTCCTTCGTCGATTCTGTATTCCACAACTGCCCTTGTTTTGTCGCGAGATAGCAGCAGACGGTTTTCCAGTTTCATTTTCGGATATCCCTGATCGGAATAAAGGGAAACAATCGCATTGGAATCCTGTTTCACTTTTGCTTCGTTGATCGGCTCTCCCGGTCTCAAAACCATGGGCAGGAGCAGGGCTTCCGTTGAAATCTTTGTGTTCCCTTTGAACCGGATTTCCGAAAGAAGAACCTGCGGTCCTTCATCGATTGCCAGATCCAGATCGATTTTCCCGTCCGGGTTCCGATGGATCTCGTTCCGGGTCCAATGAGCAAATAGAAATCCACGCTCCCGGTAAAGCGAGATGACGCGGTTCAAATCGGAATCGAGAACCGGGGTGACCAATCTTTGCGCGCCGAACATGCCGCTTTGATCGGTTGTCATGACTTCCAGGATCTCCTCATCGGTAACGTGATCATTTCCTTGAGTCAAAATCCGGTCGACTTTGTACGGTTGTCCTGCCTCAATTTTGTACGTAATTTGGATCTCGGGGCCTGTCAGATCCTTTTCCCAGGCCACCTTTGCGTCGAAATAGCCTTTGGATTGCAGATATTCCGTAAGACTGCGTTTGCCTTCTTCGAGAGTGTCATCATTATAGCTGTGCTCCAGCCAGATCGGCAGGATTTGCTGAACGGTTTTCTTGGAGATCTGGAATCCCTCCGTATTCAAGATCAGTTGCTTTCCTGCGTTGATCTGTATTCCCAGATTCATTCGGTTGGCTGCGTCCAGGTCCTGTTTCACAACCTTGATGTCGTGTTCCAGAAAACCATTGGAATCGTAAATCTGCTCGATTTGTTCGAGATCCCTGTCCAGCCTGGCCTGCCGGAACTTCTTACCGGAAAGCGATTTCATGTGGAGCAGCAACTCCTCGCGTCGAAAGTGAGGTGATCCAGTGAATTCTATGCTGCCGACATAAGCGGGGCGCCCTGCTTGAACGGTGTATACAATTTCGGCCGTTTTACTCTTGCGATGGAGCAGCACGTCTTGCACGACACCCGCATTGTAATACCCGTTGTCTTTCAGTGTCGCAAGGATCGTGCTGCGAGCCCGGAGCACTTTCTCCGGGGTAAACGGTTCTCGCTTTCGAAGCAGGAGCTTTTTCTTGATTTTTTGTCCGGAAATTCCTAGATCTCCCCTCAAACGGACAAACTCAATTCTGTAAACCATGCGCAGAATGAAGGTGAGATGCACGCGATTCTCTACCAATTCCGCATCCACCAGAACGTTGGTAAAATTCCCGGTTTCGTAAAGGAGTTCGATGGATTTTCGGATTTTTGATGTTGTTACAATATCCACATTGGGTGTGATCTCAATCAAATTCAGCAGAAACGCTTCATCCACCGGTCCATCCGCTTGAACGGTAACCTCGCCCACTTTCTTAGATTGGAATGCGGAGATTGCCGATTGCGCATGCAAACAACGGACAAATCCCAGGCAGAGACAGACGAGGAGAAAGGCTCTACTCAAATGTCTTTGTAACAAGAACATCGATTCCATAGCGGGATTGTTCATCCTTGGAGGCTGTCATCTGGATCTGATCGGTCAACTGGTATTGAAATAAGAAGATTTCTTCCGCTGTTGTAAAGAGGTTCGTGGAGTAGGTGATGGTAAAGTCCGAGGAAACATCTTTTTGTACGGTGATCCTTGCAGTCGCAACCTGCGTGCTCTGAACATAAACCGGATCGATTTGAAATTTCTGTAGTCCGAAGACCTGCCGGAAACCCTTTTCCAGCGGGGAGGCGATCGGATTTGTGATGAACCGCGAAATTTCTTGTCCCGCGATGTATGTGGAAAGGTCCACGCCCGGTACCCCCTGTCCGGGAGCAATTCCCGCGCCGAGGAGAACATAGAGATCATCCCGAGGCAAAGGAGGGTCCGAAGAGAGTTCATGATAAATCCGGTCGAATGTGCCGTTAAAGGTCAAAGTTACGTGGTATTCGCGCACGCGGGTTTCCGCGATGAAGTTCAAGACCGGATCCGTGTGATAAGGATTGGAAAAATCGAGAGCTCCGCGCGCAACGGTGTATTCGCGGTCCTGAAATGTAATGACTCCTTTTGTCACTTCCAATCTGCCGACCAGGACGGGATCATCCATGGTGCCGGTCAGATTCAGATTCGCAGAGCTCTGGATGTTTGCAAAGTTATTCCGCACCAGGATGTTCCCATCTGAATGGATGTGAATGTTCAGATTCGTCTGGCGCGTTTGATTGTTCGATGTTCCCCCGCCCAGTCCTCCAAAAGACGGCACCCGCGCATATCCGAACACATTTGGCGATTCTTCAAAACTTCGTGTGTATACACCCTGCAAAACGTCGATGTCTCCCGTCAGATAACTTCCTTCTTTTTGTGTTTGCAGATGGAGTTCTCCGGTAACGGTGGACCTCAGTCCTTCGGGATAGTGGACACGAATTTTTTCGGCGTACAGATCGAAACGATACTGATCCAGAGAGTAGCCCTTCAACGTGGCGGAGCCTCCTAGCGTCAGTTTTCCGCCGCTACTGTTCGCTTGAAACGACTGGATATTAATGTTGCGATTCTTGAATGTGACGAGCGCTGCAATCTCGGTGAGAGAATTGGGAAAGCTGAAATGACGAAAGAAGCCATCCTTGATTTCCATAATGCCGGTAAGGCTGGGTTGTTGCATTGTGCCGGCGATGGCCATCCTTGCTTCGACCGTTCCGTTGGCTGTAATGTCTTTGTCCCATTGCGAGAGGTTCGAAAGCCCCATTTGCGTGTTCAGAGTCAAATCCAGGCGGTTGTCCTGTTTGGGATAGATATTTCCGGTGAGCGACACCGACATTTCATTTCCGGTCAGCAGACTGTCTTTGATCTGGATCACATCATCACTGAGAGTCACATTTAACGGACGGGCCTGTTGCAGTTTTAGGCCCAGAAGATCGAGCTGGATGAAATCCAGCGATCCGGCGACATGATCGATATTTGCAGGACGAAGCGTTCCGGCTAATTCGAATTTGCCGCCGATCAGCCCGGTTAGCTGTTGCGTTTCCGGCGCGTACGCCCGGGTCAGAATCTCCACCGGAAATTTCTGAATATCGAATTTGGCGCGCATCGGCAAGTCTCCATCCAGATCCAGAGTAGCCTCGGCCGTGCTGTTAATCCCGCGCGCGGTTCCGTTTGCATTCAACGACAGCTTTCCCTGATCCAGTGAAACTTTGGATTTTACGTCTCCATATAATTCCCTTTTGTAAGTCAGATTGGAGATTTGAATGTCGCCCTGCAGCTGCGGTTTTAGGAAAGTGCCTTTCCCTGTGCCGCTTGCCGAACCGACTCCCGTCACTTCGAATCCGTTATCCTTGAGAAGGTTGAGCTTCGCGAGTGGAATATTCTCTCCGGAAAATTCAACCGTGTACTCATCGGTTTCGTAAATTAGATCGCCGGAGGCGGTTGCGCGACCGCTGTCCACGTATGCTGTGATCTCCCGAAGCTCCAGGGAGTCCGGAAAAAACAAAACCGTTCCGGTGCCGCGGTCGTATTTTTCTCCCCAGAACTCGCCTTCAATCGCTTCAAACTCAGACTTTCCCTCCAGATCGGAAAACGGGCCGTGCAATTCCAGAGAAGCATTCACTTTTCCTTTCACGGGCAGATCCAATCCGAATGCATGGGCAATCTCCGGGGCCGGAAACCTGGACACGGAAGCTGTCAGCTCCAGCGCATTGGGCTTGCCGTGAAGTTTGTCTTCCAGAAAGAACCGCGCCGTGGCCTTCGCAACCGCATCTCCAAGCGAGAGATCCGACTCGAAGACATCGATCAGTTTTCCGTGAAGCTGGACATCCGCGCGAACATCATCCCAGGGCACTCCATGATAGCGGACTTTTCTCGCATGAACCGTTCCAGTGAGCCGAGGTTCAAACGGACCCCAGACCGTTGCGTCCAGTCGTCCCGAAAAATCGGCGCCGCCGTTGACGGCCCAGAACTCCTGAGTGCGGACCGATCGATTGCCAAAATATGCTTGCAAATGATGGAACAAAAGATCGATTTCAGGAATGCTTTCGTTTCGCGCTTCTACCTGCAGATTCGCCTCGCCCGAAAAATCGATGCTGCCCTGTACCTGAAGGTCGGTGTGACGCGTCTGTAGATGCGAGCTCAAATCCTGAAGCTTCTTGTTCTGGATCCGAAATGTAGTTTCACTCGTGACCGGAAGATAATAGTTTTGTGAAAATAACCTGTTGTCAAAATTACTTCGCTCGGCCTGTGCGGCCAGATCAAAAGGCGCAGATTCGTACGGTTCCATGGCAAATCGAAAATCGCCAGTCAGGTTTTTAATTCCGGTTTCTTCAGTCCAACGAATGGAAGCCTTTCCGGAAGCTTTCACAGGTAACACAAGATCCTTCATGCGGATTAGATCCCCCAATTCACGTCCATCCAGATTTTCCCAATCCCCATTCGCCTTAAAAATGGAGTTTCCTTTGAGCGGGGCAATGGAAAATGTCCCTTTATAAATCCCATCAAACATGCCGGCCTTGATGTTCGAGACAGAAAGCCAGTCCTGGGTCATATCCAGATCGAATGTCGCCGTTCGGATCGGCAGGGAATAGAATGTGAAGTTACGAAAATCCCCGATGCCCTTCATGCTGAAATTTCCAAACGTTCCCTTGTATACAGCGCGATAAGTCCCCGTTCCCGACATTTCGGGGCCAAAATGGAACATATACCTGGTTTGAGTCAGATCAATTTTGGACCTGAAGCGAAAATCGAAAAACGGATCCTTCGGACTGTACATATCTCCGGCCATATAAAACTTCGTTCTGGGTGACAGGAAGAACAGTCGTTCGAAAGCCACGCGGTTGCCGATAATCCTGTAACGGGCGTCCAGATCAAATTGAAAAAACTCGAAATCCTGGATACGGAACAAGCCATTCTTGAATTGCGTTGTGGCCATATAGTTATTCTGAACGTAGTCGTATTCGACAAATGCGCGAAGGTCATGCGCAGAGAAATGGAGCTTGGGCTGGCGCAGTTTGTTGTACACAACGGTCATATCGTGGCAATCCACGTGTGAGATCAGAATGTCCACGCCGCCCGATTTCTTCGTCGGTGTCGGCTTTGGTTTTGTTTTGGGTATGTTATTGCCTCCTTCGGGATAGAAGGTGATGTGAAGCTCCGGTTTCTCCAGGCGTACGTCTGTGATTCTGACTCTGCCTCGAAGCAATCCGCTCCAGGAAACATTGGCGTAGATCTCTTCTGCTTTGAAGAAGGGAGCTTCGGGACTTCGCGGATCGTTTCCCAGGCGAAAGTTCTGCAGCGAAATGTCGAGGCGAAACGGATTGAATGCTACGGAATCCACTGTTACCTCGCGGTTGATCGCCTTACCCAGGCGGGTCTGGATCTGGTCTCGAATGATGGAATCAAAGAAGTTGCTGTTCAGGAAAATGGCGACTGCCACAATCAGAAGCAGCAGTCCGAGCGCGATGGCCCGCAACACCTTTGCCGAGAAATGGATGAAACGCTTCATGCACCAACACTCATATGGTCATTTTTCATAAATTTAGGCTAATTGGAAGCTCGGCGCACTCTCATTGGAGTTGGCAGGCCTCCGTGCCTGCCATGGCGGGCAGGGACGCCCGCCGCTCCAAATCGTGTGATTTCTTTTATCGCGCGGGGCGGTTGCTGATCCACTCCGCATCCCGGTCACTGGCGATCTGTTTCATTGTCCGGCCTGTTTTTACAGATCGGTCATCGTCTCTGGCGCTGAGTGGTTTCATGTTGGTTCCACCTTTCATCAGCAGCCACGCCTCTTTTGGTTCCTTTCGGTTCCTGATCTTCACCAGAATCCATTCTCCCTTCAGTTTCTTGCCGTCCAATACGAGGTGAAGTTTTCCCTTGTAGTAATCCTGTACAGGATTACTGTCGAGAACGGTATAGGTTCCGGTGTCCCACACCATGACTGTTCCTGCGCCGTAGTTTCCCTTGGGGATAATCCCTTCGAACATTGCGTAATCCATCGGATGGTCTTCCACGTGCATGGCCAGACGCTTTTCTTCCCTTGTTGCCGGGATCCCTTTTGGGACCGCCCAGGAGCGGAGGACGCCTTCCATTTCCAGGCGAAAATCGTAATGGAGATGGCTCGCGATGTGCTTTTGTATAACAAACATCGGTTCTTTGGATTTTTTGAGATGGCGTGCGCCGGGAGGCTCCTTTGTTTGGGTAAAATCGCGCTTTCTGTTATATACGTTGATGTCTCTCTCGCTTTTCGGAGACAAATTTCTTCGTTTCGAATATGGTGGACGAATCTTCTCCACTAGCAGAGGAAGTTGATTTGGAAAATCTGCGGGGATCTTTTGTTTGAGTTTCAGTAGCGGCGCAAAGAGGTCGCCGATGCGGTCTATGCGTTGGAGCGCTACTTCCGGTTCCAGATAAAAGAAGGATGCGTCCCCGCCTTTCAGGTGTTTCTCAATCTCCTGCCATGTTAGCGGGATGGATACGTAGGGCCTTTCACGTGCCCGCAAAGAGTAAACACAAATAGTGGTTTTGTGTTCTGCGTTCTGGCTCCAGTCGATAAAAACTTTTCCAGTCCTGAGATTTTTCGACATGTTTGATACAACCATCTCCGGATGCTTTGCTGCCAGCACAATCGCGACGCCCTGTGCAAACGCGCGGGTTGTATCATAGTCAGATTTTGTATTCAGCGGGATGTATACCTGGATTCCCTTCGATCCGGATGATTTTGCGAAGCACTGAAGTCCGAGTGGATCGAATAGATCCTTCAGCCAGAGGGCTACCTGCGCGCAGGCAAGCACATCTGCCGGCGGGCCCGGATCCAGATCGAATACAACCATGGTCGGCTGATCGAGTTTTGGCGCTTTTGCGAGCAGAGCATGCATCTCAAGATTCGCAAGATTGGCTGACCACACGAGGGTAGGGAGGTTGTTTACGAGACAGTAACGGATCGTCTCGTCCTTGCTGTTTCTCGGTACATCGAATGTTTCCACCCATTCGGGCGTATGGGATGGCGCGTTCTTCTCGTAGAAATGTCCGCTGTCCACACCATCCGGATAACGCTTCATCGTGAGTGGACGGTCTTTGAGATGCGGTAACAGAAACTGCGAGATTCGAATGTAATAATCGATCACCTGCGCCTTTGTAAATCCAGCCGCAGGATACAGAACTTTATCCAGGTTGGAAAGATCGACTGAAATCCCGTTCACATCCAGCGCGGTTGATTTTTTATTCATGCTGCCGTGGAGCCCAGACGTCTCGCCTGCAGTCGGGCCGGATTACTCACTTCCCTCAACATAAATAGTTCGAGTCGGGTACGCAAAATCGATTCCTTCCTTTGCAAAACGTTCCATAATCGCGAGATTCAGTTTCTGTTGGGTCTCCATTTGATCGAAAACTTCTGGACTCAAGACGACATACACAATTTCAAAGATCAGCGCAGATTCTCCGAAGGTGGCAAAGTGGGGTATTCCCGAACCGTGTTGCCCCAGAAGACTTCATCCATAACCGAATCTCATCATACAACTGTTGCTAACAATCAGGGAAGCTTATAAGCTCACTCAATGGACCGGGAAATGATTCGTGAATTTTGTCTTTCGCTGCCGCATGTCACGGAAGACATTCAATGGGAGAACGATCTGCTGTTTCGAATCGGAGGCAAGATTTTTGCGGGAGTGAATCTCGAATCCGAACCGGTCACGCTTTCTTTTAAGTGTACCCCGGAAGAATTTGGGGAATTGACCCAGATGGATTGGATCATTCCAGCGCCTTATGTCGCCCGCTATCACTGGGTTCAAATTCAACGACCCGGCGTGCTGAAAGTGTCGGAAGTCAAACGTCTGATCAAAGATTCGTATCAGATGGTGTACGAAAAGCTTCCGGCAAAGGTGAAGAAATCACTGAGCCGTACCCTCTGATTTGCGGATCTGTTCTATCCGGAAGCTCGGAGTTTGAGCCACGGCGACGTTAACGATCCAGCTCCGAGCGGTCGTTGCGCAAGTTTTTGTTGCCCTCCCAAAGGTTATTAAGCCGTACACGTAAGGCTAACCCGCATTAGTCCGTATGGTACGATAATAATTGGTAGTTCGGCAGCGCATTTGCTGAAACCAGTTAACGGTCAACGATTAATCAAAGGAGATCAAGATGAAGTTCATGATTACGTGGAAGATATCGCCGGAGAATTACAAGACGGCGGTCGAGCGGTTCCTCAAAACTGGCGCTCCTGCACCGGAGGGCCTGAAAACAATCGGTCGCTGGCACACATCGGGTTCGAGTAGGGGCTTTCACTTGGTGGAGGGCTCCGATGCCGCTCTCGCAGAGATCAACGCCCAGTGGGCTGACCTGCTAGATCTTGAGGTTGTGCCCGTCGTTGAAGATGATGTGGCCGGACAGGTTGCTACAAAGGTGTACGGAAAGAAGTAACGATGCCGAACTCGCTGCAGCGGACAACACCTGCGCCTCGCTCAGGCATTGCCGCTTGCAATCGGCTTTGAAAACTTCGGTGCTAGGAAAAGTATTATTTCCTATGATAGTCTTGTGCCGGGAAACCCAAGCAAGCGGCAAGGCTTCGCTCTGCTTGGTGTTTGCCGCTGAGTTCGGGCGTTAGGCGCCTTTACACACATGTTTGAGGATTCGCATGACACCGAACAAGAGAACGATTGATGCCTATATGGATGGCTTCAGGAAAATGGATCGTCCGCAGATTTTGTCCTGCCTGACTGATGACGTTGAGTGGGTGATTCCTGGTGCATTTCATGCCCGAGGTAAGGACGATTTCGCCAAGCACATCGTCGATGAGGGATTTGTGGGCCACCCCACGATTACCGTCAACCGGCTGACGGAGGAAGACAATGTAGTGGTGGCGGAGGGTTCCGTGCTAGCCCCCAAACAGGACGGCACGTTTCTGAACTTGGTCTTTTGCGATGTATTCGACATGCGGAACGGGAAGATCGGACGGTTGGTCAGCTACCTTGTAGAGACGAAATGAACGCATCATCTGCGGCTGAATCACATGAGAGAAATAACTGAAGCTGACTGGAAGCTCTGGCGAAAAATAACTGATATTGCTTACGAAAGATTTTGTGAACAAACTTTGGCTAAAGTCACCCAGGCTGCCAACAGCAAGGAAGATGCTTCCGATCGGTATGGCAAAGCGCATGCTATTTTGAAAGATGCCGACAAGAAGCTTGAAAATGCATTTGGCCCTTTACGGCGTTCAACAGCCCTTCAGCAACTTGCATATGCTGTTGCTGAAGGCATGATATCGAGGCAGGAGCTATCAGAATTCAGCCACGAGGCACAACAAATAGTCAAACTATGGTTGCGCGTGAACGACTCAAATGCAGTATAAACGGAAGCAGCTCGAGCTACTTCTATGTATCAAGTGCGCCACGCGAACTTATTCTGCTAACAAGTCGTCTATGAAAGGAGTTGTCAAGAGAAAGACACCTCAAGCGGGGTCAGAAAGGGGAAGAGCTTTCCTGACAACTAGCCCCGGGTGACGGAAATCGAACAGTTCTGAGCTGAGCCGGCAACCGGATGAAAGCAGGCAGAACCACCTGGCCCATTATCTGCGAAAAGAGTTATGGCTAACCACGCGTCTATCTGAGACTCAAAGGCCTACCGCATCATTTGGTTATGCGAGGGGGCATACGGGCTGCAATGGTCCTTGGAAAACAGAAACACCAGGAACACGACTTGTTTAGATGCTTCCCTCGAAAGACTTTTCACTTCCAGACCAGAATAATACCGATCCGGTACCAACCTACTTCAGATTGTATTTGAACCGTTCCGTTTTTCCTTTATTAAGAGAGAGCTTTCTTCTTTCTTTTTCCTCCTTGCTGATTCGTTAGTGTGCAGACTCTATTAGTAAGAAATTTGTTGAATCGAATTTTGTTTCTTTTTTCCAGATTGTCAACGAGGTTGACGACAAGCGACGGGCAAGAGTTAATCGAGCCATAGCTGGGTTGCAGTCCTTTGTGCAAGCAGGGCTTGATAAATTGGTCTTCAGCAGTTTATGATTGGTCGCCTGCAGTGCAGCGCTCTTGTAGACACGTTTGAGAATTCGGCTGTAATCTCGATTGAATCCACGGGTTGAAGCTTTTCTGATTTTCTTGTGGACTCGTCCATTCACAATTTCATGATCAGATGTAGTGCGATTGACAACGGCCAGCCCGCAGTAAGGCCAGTACTGACGTTTGGTGCGAAATCGATGTGGTGTTGCCACCACGGCCACGATCTGAGCTGAGCGGATCGGTCCAAGGCAGGGAATTCGTTTCAGTAGTTTGACGGCTGGATATTTTTTGCTTTCAAGCAAAAGTTGCTTTTTTCCTTCTTCGCGCAGCGGCATCATGGAATCCAATTGCTAAAAAGGATTTGCAGTCGAAAACGAAGACCCAGATCCTTTATTTTTTCGAGCCAGAAGTCATGTTTTTCCGGATTGTAGAGTCCTCCGCCCTGGCAGGAAATACCCGTGACCCTGGAACAAAGATCGAATTCGAGTCATCGTCCGCACTGAATCGCGGATGAGAGCCTCGTAACCGAGAACCAGCTGCTTCAGCGGTCGCAGTGAAAATTCTGTCTGGTAAACCGGACGAAGTGCTTCCAGACGGAGTTGTTCTGCCAGTTTTCGAGCATCGATTCGATCCGATTTGTTTCCGTAAAGAACCACGCGATTGTACCGCGGGTTGCAGACAAGCACATGGAGACCAGTGGTCTGACTAAATCGTAAAGCCATGCAGCTAGTGTTCCCTGCTCAAATGTAAGATGAACTTCACCACGGATTCCACCTAGAAAATCCCGAATTGTCTCAGCTGTATTGCCAAATACTCCTTCCCACAAAATCTTCCCAAACGCATCCACAATGCAAAATGCGATGGTTGCTAAATGCACATCAAATGCGACATACTTTCTATTATCATGGTTGCTCCTTTGGTTGATAGTTTTCTCTGAAAGCTATCACCGGAGGGGCGACCTTTCATAATACGGCTGCACCCGCACGAATCGCGCCTCTCTCAGTCATGGCGCTTGCTCTCCGGTTCACACGTTGGTGCGCAAGGCAAATGTTTATTCTGATAAAATGGATTGTACCGCCTCTGGCTAGCAAGCGGCACGCCTTGGTTCGGCGCGGTCCGTGCGGGTGAGCTCAAGCGTTAGACATCAAGCAAAATGTTGAAAGTCGGCGAAGTGTACGAGAATCCCGTGACGGGTGAGCGAGGTGTGATACGGATCGGCACGGACACGACAGGCGGCGAACTATTGGTCGTGGATCTCTACGTGCGACCCATTCACATTGAACCGAAACGGCACCCCATCGTCAAGAAAATCACAGTCGGGACAGTAGCTGTTCTTGTTGGTTGAACTGAAATGGAGAGAGGGTCTTTTCTCTTCTACTGCCGAACAACTTGCTACAGCGGACAACACCTGCGCTCACTCATGCCAGTTGTTTCGGTGGCAGAGAAAGGTCTCGTGAGTTATCATTCTGGTGCTTCGCAAGCCCGTGACGCTTGCACGTTGTAGGGGCGCACAAAGCTGAAGAAGAAATAGAGAGCATTCATGGTTATCGGGACATCATCTCACTCCTTACTTGACGCAGACGACTCTGTGCTGACCGTGATTGATGTTCAAGATGCTTTCCTGGACAAACTACCAGTTCAGGAAAGGGAACGATTGCTTAGCCGTGTGTGCTGGCTCATCGCGGTCGCGCAGTGGATGCAGTTACCGTTGGTCGTTACAGGAGAAGAAATCCAGAAACAGCCACTGGCGTCCAAACTGATCCAATCTTTGCCGGCCGGCACTCCCATATTTGATAAAGTCTCATTTGGCCTTGCACACCAGCCCGACATATTCGCTGCAGTAGAGCAAACTGGCCGCAAAACGGCCGTATTGATCGGATTGGAGACGGATGTTTGTGTCGCCCATTCGGCTATCGGGCTGCTTGACCAAGGCTACCATGTTGCGGTGGCTGCTGACGCAACGGGTACACCTGCGCCCGGTCACGAAATCGGATTGAACCGGATGCAGAACGCCGGGGCCATCATCGTGAGTACGAAGAGCTTATTCTATGAATGGATGCGCACCATTGAAATGGTAAATCGCTTTCACAGGGAATGCCCGAATATGCGCGATCTGGCCGGCTTTGTGTTGTGAGGATCGAACCGCCGATTCTTCACGAATACTTCTTCTGGTATTCTTTCAACCGGACCTTGCGGGCGGTATTTTCGCTGCTCATCCAGCGCACGGATCCAAAGATGTCGCGTTCCGGAGCCCACGGTCGATCGAAGCGCCCTAATACCCAGAAGATTCCCGAATAGCTGTTTGGATCTCGTCCATCAATGCTGTACTTGTTGTTGAGCTCGATCATGTATCCTAACGCGGTCCGTGGATCGGGAGACCATTCGACGATCTTCTTGCCCCACAGCATTCGAAGATAGTTGTGGATAACGCCCTCTCGCACGAGTTGATTTTGCGCCGCGTTCCACAGTGGATCGTGAGTTTGCGCAGATTCGAACTCCTCCAGGGTATAGATGAAATCTCGCGGATCGCCCACATGTTTCTCGAGCGTTGTACGTGACCAGGAGGGCAATGATTCATATCGATCAAAATTCTTCACGTGATGGCAGAAGTGATATCCAATCTCTCGCCACGTGACTAACTGATCCAGAAACGCGTCGATCGGAGGATGTCCTCCAAAGAATCCTTCGCGTGAGCCGTCACGATTCCTGATTTTGCTCAGATTCCACCCGGCAGGCTGCTTTTTCAGAACAGCCTTGACGATTTCATGTGTGGAGATCTTTCCAAAATGCAGATAGGGACTCATTCCGCTGGTGTGGTTCAGATCGGGATGATTTCGGAGATCAGCGTATTTCAAAAGGCCCGTTTTCGTGAAAGCACGAAACCGCCTCAGCGCCTCGGATCTGGTTCCGCCAATTTTCAAAGTCGTGACTTTGTGACCGATCGGTAATTTTTGGATAAACGCTGGAATTGAATCCAGCACTTTGGAACCATCGGGCCAACGCTTTAAGATTGCGTCGGATGGTCCGGCCTTCTTTTTCACTTTCAATGCGGATAATGGCTCTCTTGCCGGCGCACTTGTATACGCTTCCAGGAAATGCTTTTGAATGAGACGCCTGAAATGGAACGCGGAATAAGGCGCTTTTGGGGAAATAGCGAGTGGCAAAATTCCGTTTGAATCCACCGTAAGATACGGTACTTGCATGGCGGGTCCGAGTTTCTCATTGTGTTCTCTTATTACATAAGCAGGGAACTGATCCGTAACGATCAGACACGCTTCCCCGGACAAGGCGCGAACCAATCCGTTGCCTTTCCCCGATCGCGTTTCCAGGAAACAGAAGTAGTTGTGATGGTCTTTCCTCAACAGATCCCGGTTTTCCCGCATTCCTTCCATCACAAAATGATGAAAACGGTCACTGGCCCAGGGATAGTCACACTGAAGACCTTCGTAAATCAGAAGCGGTTTTTGCAGCGTATTTGCCCAATGTACAGCGTGCTCCAGCGCAAAATTGTATTCCAGCCGGCGAAAGATCTGCATCCAGTAAAGAACGTAGTTCCCATTCGGATTTGGGGCGCTGTTGTTCCATGAAAATATACGATCCGGGTTGCTCATGATTCGGCAGTCCATATAATTGCATCTGAAATGACCGATCGCAATCTCTTTTCAGAAATCTGGATTCCCCAGCCGATCCAGAGCGTCTTCGAATTTTTCAGCTCTGCCTCAAACCTCGAAATCCTTACGCCTCCGTGGCTCCAGTTCGAGATTCTGACTCCTCATCCGATCGAGATGCAACGCGGAACGCTGCTGGAATATCGATTGAAATTGCATGGCTTTCCGGTTCGCTGGCAGACGGAAATTCTGGATTGGGAGCCACCGTACAAGTTCATAGATCGGCAGAATCGCGGACCGTACCGGAAATGGATTCATACTCATACATTCGAAGAGAATGAGGGCGGCACACTGGTGAAGGATCACGTTGCCTACGAAACGCCGGGCTGGGTGCTCGAATCGGTGATCAATTCTCTGTTTGTGCGTCCCGATCTGGAGCGCGTGTTCGAGTACCGGCGTCGCAAACTGGATGAAATCTTTCAGGGCGTGCAACATGCGTAAGATCCGGGTTGGGATCAGCAGATGTCTGCTGGGGGACGAAGTAAGGTTTGATGGCGGACACAAACACGATCCGTTTCTCACGGGAACACTGGGTCAGTTTTTTGAATGGGTTCCCGTTTGTCCGGAAGTTGAAATGGGAATGGGAATCCCACGCGAAAGCGTGCGTTTACTCGATTCTTCATCGGGGATCCGAATGGTTGGAGTGCGGTCGCAAAATGACTTTACTCAATCCATGACCTCCTTTTGCGCCGCTCGCGTGGAGGAATTAAACAATTTGCATGGTTACATCCTGAAGAAGGATTCGCCATCCTGTGGAATGGATCGAGTACGCGTTTACAGCAGCGAAGGCATGCCGCGCAAGAACGGCAGAGGACTTTTTGCCGCAGCGCTTCTAGAACGGTACCCGATGCTCCCTGTTGAAGAGGAAGGAAGGCTTCATGACTTGCCCCTCAGGGAGAATTTTATTGAACGAGTCTTCTGTTACTATCGCTTTACTAATTTTGTAGAGGATTCCCCGACAGCGAAGAAGCTCGTCGAATTCCATACGCGGCACAAGATGACGCTGCTTTCACACAGTACCGAGTTGTACCGGGAACTGGGCCGGATCGTTGCCCGCGCCGGGAAAGATCGCGCCGGCAGGGTTTTTCGGGAATATGGCGAGACCTTTATGGAGACTTTGAAACGCAAGGCAACTCTCCGCAAACATGCAAATGTGTTGTATCACTTGATGGGCTATCTAAAGAACTCGATCGATGCCACCGACAAAGCCGAGCTTGTCGCGCGGATCGAAGAGTACCGGACAGGCATCGTCCCGCTGATCGTCCCAATTACCTTGCTCAAACACCATTTTCGGCGAAATCCAGTGCCGTGGGTGGAAGGCCAGACATATCTGAACCCATATCCGGCCGAGTTGATGCTTAGAAACCACGTTTGAAGGTAAATGGGCGCAGGCTTCCAGCCCGCATTGTGGAGTGCAGGCTTCCAGCCTGCATTATGGGTCGCAGGCGTCCCGCCTGCAGGAAGTCTTTGGCACGCAGGTTGCTTCCTCTCCTCTCAAGGAGAGTGAGAAGGTGAATACCTATAAGGCGATGGAACAGATTCTGAACGAAGAACAGATTGACTCCGGGACGGCCGTGCGAGCACTCATGGGAACGGTATTTGCCGAGTGTTGTCCGGGGTGTCACGATCGTTTTCACTCTGAGGAATTTACAGAGGCATTCCGGCACCTCATCGGCGAGCTGAGACTCTGCAAACAGATCTCTGAACGCAATGCCGCCTGAGTCATTGTAGACACACCCGTGTATCGAAACATGCTCACTTCGTAGTTAATTTCCTGCCCCGTTGGTTTGACTTTAAGGCGTCGATTGTGTAATATTCCGCCTTTGAATTAATTGGAGGTCAGGAGTCGTGTACGCAATCATAGAGAACGGCGGAAAACAATACAAAGTTGCGCCTGGCGACGTCGTCCGTTTGGAAATCTATCAGAGCAAAGAAGGCGCCCAGATTGATCCGGGTCAGTTGATCTTCTTGTTCAACGACACCGAATATTTTGCGGGGAAGAAGATTCCTGCCTCAGCGCGTGTGGAAGCGACAATTCTTGAAAAGAGCAAAGACAAGAAAGTGCTTATTTTCAAGAAGAAGCGCCGCAAGCAGTACCGGCGAACGCGAGGGCATCGGCAGCAAATGATGCGGGTGAAGATCGGCTCCATTCTCTTCTAAAGCGAGGCAATCATGGCTCACAAAAAAGGACAGGGCAGTTCCCGGAATGGCCGGGACAGTCAACCAAAGTTTTTGAGTGTCAAACGGTTTGATGGTCAGTTTGTACGCGGTGGATCGATCCTGATTCGTCAGCGCGGCACACGATTCAAACCCGGCGACTTTGTCGGAGTAGGACGCGACCACACTTTGTTTGCGTTGTGCGATGGCGTGGTCAGTTTTCAAGACAAAGGCGGCCGCGGCAGATATATCAGCATTCGCCCCCTCGAACAGTAAAGCATTTACTTCCGCCGAAAACATTTTCATTGCGGAGCTTCTTTCGTTCTCCCGGCATTCATGATTTCTCATGTTCATAGATAAGGCGCGAATTCATGTCCAGGCTGGACGTGGAGGCCGGGGATGTGTCAGCTTTCGGCGCGAAAAATTTGTTCCACACGGTGGTCCTGATGGGGGGGACGGCGGAAAAGGCGCTAACATCTATTTAAAGGCGACATCCAGAAAGAATACGTTGCTGGATTTTCGCTATCGCCGTCATTTCAAATCCGAGTCCGGACGGCCCGGAGAAGGCTCAAACCGGACCGGGAAGTCCGGCGTCGACCTGTGGATCGGTGTGCCGGTTGGAACGGTCGTCCTCGATGCTGATTCCGGATCCCAGATCCAGGATCTGGATACGGAAGCCGCCACCCTTCTCGTTGCAAAGGGCGGCCGTGGCGGGAAAGGGAATGCTCATTTCGTCACGGCGACACACCAGGCGCCTGCAAAAGCGCAGGACGGCGAACCGGGCGAGGAACGGTTTCTGGAATTAGAGCTCAAATTAATTGCCGATGCCGGCCTGGTTGGCCTTCCAAACGCCGGTAAATCCACGCTGCTTTCGAGGATTTCCGCTGCAAAACCAAAAATCGCTTCGTACCCGTTTACTACCCTGGAACCATTGCTGGGCGTGGTAACAGCCGGAGATAGTACTGCGATAATAGTAGCTGATATCCCCGGCTTGATTGAAGGCGCATCGCAAGGACACGGCCTGGGACTGCAGTTTCTCCGTCATGTCGAGCGCACTCGAATCCTGATGCATCTGATCGATGTCTCTCTCGGACAAGAACAAACTCCCGTGAGCAGCTTCCGGATGATCCGCAAAGAACTGCGCGAATATGGGAAGGGCCTTTATACGAAACCTCAAATCGTTGTGGCGACCAAGATCGATATTGCAGACCCGAAACGTTTGAAAGCGCTTCAGACGTTTGTCCGGAAACAGGGGCTGCCGTTCGTTGCCATTTCTGCCGTTACCGGCCAGGGGTTACCGGAGCTTTTGTTTCTGCTCAAGAATCAGATTAATATCGAAAAGGAGAAATGAACTGCAAAGACCGCCAAGACCGCAGAGTTGAATTTCCTTATTAGAGTTTTTTGCGTTCTTTGCGACCTTTGCGGTTAAATCCTATGAGAATTGGGCTTATGGGCGGAACGTTTGATCCCCCGCATCTGGGTCATGTTTTGCCGGTTGAGCGGACGGCTTCGGAATTCAATCTGGACCAGGTCTGGTTCATTCCTGCTTACATCCCGCCACACAAGCAAACGGAGGAACTGACCGATCCCTATCATCGTGCGGCGATGGTAGCGCTTATGATCCAGAACTGCTCGACCTTCTTGCTTTCTACGATCGAGCTCCGGAGTGGTCATGTCCGGTTTACGATCGATACGATCGAAGAGTGCCAAAAGTATTACGGGCCCCAGTACCAGTTCCTGCTTCTCCTCGGGTCCGATTCTTTTCTGGAAATTCATACGTGGCACGAATATGCAAGGTTGATTCAACTTTGCGAAATCATTATCATGAACCGTGGAGATGAGCAGGAAGAACTAAAGAAGAAATTGGCGCATCTTGAAAACGTTCTTCAAGTGAACTTAAGCGAAAGGATCCGTTTTGCCAATGCTCCCGTATTGCCCATATCCTCTACTCAAATCCGAAATGCTGTTCGCGAGGGGCGGACTGTCTCCCATATGCTATCGCCTGAAGTTGCGGCATATATTCGAAAACACTCACTGTATCAAAGGAGGTGACTTCCATAGAAATTCCTGAAGAATTACAAGTGGTGATTGAGTCTATTTTGGAGAAAAAGGCGGATTCCGTCACCGTGCTGGATTTAAGAGACGTTGCTTCTTTTGTCGATTACTTTGTGATTTGCTGCGGTGAATCCGAACCACAGATCAAGACCATCTCCAGCCATGTTCAGGAGAAATTAGCCGCTCGAAAAATTCGATTGCATCACGCCGAGGGACGCCCCGAAACAGGATGGATTCTGCTGGACTATAGCGACTTCATCGTCCATATCTTCTCGCCAGAAAAGAGACAGTTCTTCGAGCTCGAACGATTATGGAATGACGCTCCCCGGGTGGACATAACCGACAAAATCGGAATGGCTCTATCCTGACAGGAGAAGCTCAAGAATGCTACTGGATGAAATCGAAACTCGGAGTCCACCGTATGCTGAAATTCTTCGTGTGGTGAGACGTGTTGGAGAGACGGACGCAAACGTTCTTCTCACCGGTGAGACTGGAAGCGGTAAAGATTTTGTTGCCGGGCTGATCCATGATGCAAGCGTCCGACGTTTGCGGCCGTTGTTGAAAATTGATTGTTCATCCATTCCTTCTTCTCTGGCGGAGAGCGAATTCTTCGGATTCGAGAAAGGTGCTTTTAGCGACGCAATCGAGTCCAAGGCCGGTAAGCTGCAAATGGCGCAACAGGGAACCGTCTATCTGGACGGGGTCAACCATCTCTCCACAACCGTGCAGTCCAAGCTCCTGCGTTTTGTCCAGGAGCGCATTGTGGAACCATTGGGTAGCTCACGAACGTACTCCGTGGACTGCAGGATTATTGCCTCTTGTAGTGTTCCGTTGAAAATCTGTCTTCAGGAAAAACAGATTCGCGAAGATCTTTACTACCGTCTGGCCGCTGTGAACATAGAACTGCCGCCGCTTCGAGACCGGATTCAAGACCTGGATCTTCTCCTACTCGGGTTTCTTCGGGAATTTAATGAAAAATACCGTAAGAAATCCACGCTCGGATCCGAAACTGCATCGTTTCTGATCCACTATCGCTGGCCTGGAAACATACGTGAGTTGCGGAACGTAATTGAGAATGCAGTCATTCATTCCGACGGCGTCATCGGGCCGGCTGATCTGGCGCTTCGAAGCTCAGTCTTCCATCAAGACTCACTATCGTTTTTGGCAGAACGCGACTTGAGTCTGGAGGAACTGGAAAAACTGTACATTGCAGAAGTCTTGCGAAAAGTGAAAGGTCATCAAGGAAAAGCGTCGCGGATTTTGAAGATCAACCGCAAGACGCTACTTTTGAAGAAACGAAAATACGGAATCGAATGAGATTGCGTGTTCTCTGGCCCGGCAAAACAAAGGCGCCGCACTACAGAGTTGCGATTGATGACTACGCCTCCCGAATTCGCCGGCTCATCCGGTTTGAGATCGTCGAAACTCGCGAAGAGTCAAGGACGGACAAACAAAAACTGGCGCGCGTCCGCAAAGAGTCGGCATCACTTACTGCTCAATGCAAAGCGCCGATTTGTGTTTTCTTGGATTCCGCGGGTAAGCAGTTTTCCTCCGAGGAATTCGCGCGCTGGCTGGAAAGAACATCATCCGATATTGATTTTATCATTGGTGGTCCGCAAGGAACCCTGGCTCCGGAAAACGCTGTGAAACTCAGCTTCGGGAAAATGACTCTTCCACATGAGCTGACCCGTGTTGTGCTGCTGGAACAAATCTACCGGGCCCTGACCATCTTGAAAAACATCCCATACCACAAGTAGGGGCTATTTCAGGTTGTAGTCCGCGGGCCTCCGTGCCCGCAATCCTTGTTGCATTCACTTTCCGGCGGGCAGGGACGCCCGCCGCCTCCATAACATAATAGGACGCCCGCGACCCCAAAGCACAATAGGCATACTTTCGGTTGTCTTTTCCGGTAATTCTGCTATTATCTTAAATCTTAATTTTTTGGAGATTTTTAGGGATGGATAAACGACAGTTGGAAAGGTACCGCAAGAGGCTGATGGAAAAGCGCAAGGACATTGTCGACGAGTTCCAGAAGAACGTGAACTACCGGAGAGAATCCACCGTTGATGATGGCACACAGGATATCGCAGACAAAGCAACCAACGCGTACAACAAAGAGTTTCTCTTTAGTCTCACCGATGCAGAGAGGGATTTGTTGGGGTTGATTGACGAAGCACTGGGGAGGATCGAAGAAAGGGATTTTGGGGTCTGCAGCTCGTGCTCAACTGATATCAAACAAACACGTCTTGAAGCGATCCCCTGGGCAAAATACTGTCTGAATTGCCAGGAGTTGCAGGAGCAGGGTCTTCTGGATTAAATTTAGAGGTGAATGAGAAGCAGAACACTTGCCGGTGTACTGGTTCTACTTTCTTTGTCCTTTCTCTTCATAGCATCCCTAAGAATGGAAGTTCGTCTTTTCAATCTTCACGGATTTCAGGTTGATTCCAAGCTAATCTATGTGATTCTTGCTTCCGGAACGCTTGGCGCTCTGCTCATGTTTTTCTTGTTTTCCACACTTCCCGAGGGTTCGCGACGCAGCGAGACTTCTGTGTCTTCTAAAGGCCCTCATTGCCCGTTCCATCAAATAGAGGCAGCCATGCAACTGGGCGAACACGAGAAAGCAAAATCTTTGCTGGCGGGTATTTCCGGTTCCGATGCACAATCCTGGCAAGCAAGGAGGATCGCCGGGGATATGGCTGCTCAACGCGGAGACTGGTCCGGAGCGGAGAAGCTATACCGCGAAGCCTTTAAAGCTGATCCACAGCAACCGGTCGTATTGTTTGCTCTGGCAAGGTTCTATGACTCGCAGGGATTGACTGCGCGCGCGCAAGATTTCTATCAGGAGGTTCTTCAACTGGCGCCTCATTCGTTGGAGGCACTCCTTCGTTTGAGAATGCTGGCCGTATCGGATCAGAAGTGGGAAGATGCGCTGCACTGGCAGGAATATGTAGAACATCATCTCCCCAAGCGATTGTCCGATTCCGAAGAAGAAATGAATGGTGTCGGAATCCGGTTTGAGCTTGCTCACGCCGAATTTCGTAACGGCGCATACAGGACGGCTCAGGCGTTGCTAAAGTATGTGCTGCGAATGCAGAATGGCTTTGTCCCCGCGCATCTCCTCTCCGGGGAGATTTTGGACAAGATGCAGAACCCATCCGCGGCACTGCGTGTTTGGGAACGAGGATTTGAGCAAACCAGGGCTCCGGTCTTGTTGCAACGCATCGGAGAACATCTTTTACGGCAGGGAAAACCCGAAAAAGCGATCGAGTTTTTGCGGAGCGTTGCGGCCGCGAATCCGCACGACCTCTTCCTGGAATTTTGTCTTGCTGATCTGTTCCTGCGAATGGAAATGGTCCCTGAAGCGATCCATGTGTTTGGACATATTCTGCAGGCTGCGCCGGACTGGCACCTGCCGGCAACCAGGCTTGCTTCGCTGTACCGGAGGACCGGACAGCCGGAGCGGGCGGCAGATCTCCTGCAAAAAGTCGTCGGCGCCGGCGACTTGATCTCGGGATTCACCTGGCAGTGCTATACTTGTCATACTATGTATCCGGAATACCGGAGCTTGTGTCTAGAGTGCCTTTCCTGGAATGGCATCAACATTCACCAAAATCAGGCGGTACGGATGGAATCGATGAATGAGAAATCTACCGCCTATCCTGTCTGAAGATCCATCATTCTTGTGGCAGTTCTGCCGAAACTCTGTTCTTTCCTTGTTCTTTCCCTGGTGTTGTCCAGGTTGTGACCAGCAGTTGCCCTATCCCGTTCCGGTGTGCGAGACATGTGTACGAGCTCTGAAACGGATCGTAAATCCGCTTTGCCTTCGTTGCGGAGATCCCTTTCCAGAACACTGGCGCGTGCGGATCTGCCCCGATTGCCGGAACCGCCGGTCACCGGTAACGCGGATCAGATCCATCTTCTACTACGAAGGCCTCGTACAACAAATGATTCGTGATGCGAAGTACAGGCGAAAAGCGCGCCCACTCCGATTCTTTGCAGAACAGCTCTTTCTGTTTTTTTGTTCAGAATGGACCGCTCCTGTCGATGCGATTGTGCCGGTACCGCTGCACAAAATGCGCGAATGGGAACGCACTTTTAATCAGGCTGAGATCCTGTCCCGCGAAGTAAGCCGGCTCACGGGATTGCCGCTCTGGCAACCGCTGCGTAAAATCAAACCGACACCGCCGCAGAGCTTGCTTTCAGGAACAGCCCGCAGGGCCAATCTGGCCGGCACGTTTCGATTGGAGGAAAGAGTTTCAGTGCCGAAATCGGTGTTGCTGATTGATGATGTGGTAACAACCGGGGCTACTCTGGAAGAGTGTGCGCGCATTCTGCGGAGCGCCGGCGCGCGCAAGGTTTATGGTTTGACCGTCGCCCGTGCTGTGCAAAAGTGAAACATATCATGTGACATGGTAGGAGCGGGGCTTGTCCCCGCCCACTACGACGAGACACAAATTCTGAGCGGGCGATCACAAGGGTCGCTCCTACAGATTTTCAACAGCCTCGGCCTTCGTGCCCGCCGTAGTTATGATATCGTATCGAAATTCTATGCATGCGAAGAATGTGGAGACCAGGGCAGCAGAGAAACCCGCATTGTTTGACTGGAAGCGGAGTTTTGTGCTCCAAAAAGTGGCGAGGTTTCGTATTGAAGAATTCATCGCATATTTGTTTTTTATCCCATGCATTGCAATCACATTTCGCGCAAATTTCTACCTTTGGCTGCAGGGTTTCGGCTTCGGAAGGAAAATTGAAGGTGGAGTGTTGCGAATCGCGATTGTCTCACTTATCCTTCCTCTCATTCCATATCTTGCTCACAGATCCAGCCGTTCCCGGCTGCATTCAATTGCGCGAAACGCTCTTCCGTTTGTAATTTGTCTGGCGATTTACACTAACATGCATGACACAATCCATTTTGTGAATCCGCATGATGTGCAAGACTGGTTCTTGAAGGCAGACATATGGCTATTCGGTCAGGAACCAACGCTCTGGGCACAGCAGTTTTATCGACCGTGGCTGACTGAACTGTTTTCTTTCTGTTATGCGAGTTACTTGCCGTTGACTGTTCTGATCCCCGTAGTGCTGTACTCACAGAAAAAAGATCTGGAAGCCAGAGCAACCCTCCTGGGGATCGTCCTATGCTTCTATGTCGGATACGTGCTTTACATTCTGTTTCCGGCGGTCCCACCGCGGCTCTGGATTGCAGATCAATACACACATTCTCTGGAAGGGGGATTGTTGACGCGGGCTCAGCGGGCCATGGTCTCTATTTCCGAGTCTTCGTCACGCGCGGCTTTTCCTTCGCTGCATGCCGCAATTACTCTGTTGACTCTAATCTATTCATACAAATTCGTGCGGCCGGTTTTCTGGTTTCTTCTCCCTCTTGGATTGGGACTGCTTGTGGCAACCATCTATCTTCGACACCACTACATCGTAGATTTGTTTGCCGGATGGCCGCTGGCGATCCTTGCGTACCGCTATTCTCCCGCCTGTGAGCGAATGTGGGAACAGTGGAGGAGCAGAATAGCTGCAATCGTAGGACTTTAGGATTCACCACAAAGGCACAAAGAACACAAAGGGTTTGGTTACTGCTTTTTTGTGGCTACGTAATCGTTAATCTGTTGTTCCAGGATCGAAAGAGGCACTGCGCCGTTGCTTAGAACGTGATCGTGGAATTCGCGAATATCAAACTTGTCGCCGAGCCGGTCATTCGCGTATTTGCGGAGTTCCTTGATCTTCAATTCCCCGATTTTGTATGCAAGCGCCTGACCCGGATTCACAATGTAGCGGTCCACTTCCACGGTGATATCGTGTTCCTGCTTTGCAGCATTCGCCTTAAAGTAATCGATCGCCTGCTGGCGTTGCCAGCCCATGGAATGGATTCCCGTATCTACAACCAGACGGACAGCTCTCCACATTTCATAGGTCAACTGGCCAAAATGGGAGTATGGATCTTTGTAAAATCCCATTTCGGTTCCGAGACTCTCACTGTACAGGCCCCATCCCTCAACAAACGCCGTGTAACCCGAGAAGTTCCGGAATTTCGGAACATTTTCCAATTCTTCGGCCAGCGAAATCTGTAGGTGATGTCCGGGAACCGATTCATGCATGGAGAGAGCTTCCATTTCCCACTTTGGGCGAGTTTCCAGCTTGTATGTGTTGGCGAGATACCATCCGGGACGACCTGCTGCCAGGGAACCAGGATTGTAATACGCGGTCGTTTGCGAAGGCGCTGAAGAAGCGGGAACTTCACGAACACCGTACGTAAGTCTGGGAAGCTTTCCGAACAGCTTTGGTAATTCGGCATCGATCCGTTTGCAGATGTCACGATAGCCCGTCAGGAGATCTTCGGGCTTTGTGTAGAAGAACTGCGGATCGGTACGCAAGAACTTGAGAAAATCTTCAAAACTACCCTTGAATCCGCTTTCTTGAATCACTTTGTCCATCTCCGCGCGGATGCGTTTTACCTCACTCAAACCGATTTCATGAATCTCCTTCGGTGTCAGGCTCGTTGTAGTATGAGCGCGCGCTAGATATGAATACCATTCCTGACCGTTTGGAAGAGAGGAAATTCCAACCGTTTCGCGGCTGTTGGGGTAGTACTCTTTTTCCCAGAAATCGGAAAGCTTCTGGTACGCCGAGACTACCTTTTGTTGTACCGCCTCGCGTCCTGCCTTTCGCAGACGCTCTTGGTCTACTGCGGCGACGGTTTCAGGAAACTGTTTGAAAGGCTGATAAAAGGCGCTTTCTTCCGGATTCTGCTTGATTTGGGCTTTAATTTGTTCACCTACATCGCGCAAGGTAATTTGTGGAGGAGTAATTTTTTGCGCGAGTCCGGCTTTCATCAGGTCTATCGTATCGTCGATCGCTTTCGAAAACTGGTTCAGCCGGCTGAGGTAATCATCGTATTGTTTCGTGTTCTGAAAAGGCAACTCTCGTACCATATCCGGGGCGTTCTGCTGGATTCCGCTCAGTTGATTGATCGGCATGAGGTAACCGGGAAACTTATGCCCCTGGGTATTCAACTTTGTATCTGCGAGATATAGATCGTAGTTGAGCTTGTCCGAATCGGACAGCTTCGAACGATCGATGGATTCGAGTTTCTTGAGTACTTCCAGATCATGCTGCTGGTTGCGCTGGATACTGGCGAGCGAAAACTCGCCCAACTGATCGTTGTATCTCAGGTCGCCGATCAGAGTCGCGAAAATAGGATTTTCTTTCAGGCCTCGTTCCCATTCTTCCCCAAAGAACGCGTTCAGTTTCTGCGCTTCGGTTTTATCTTCTGCGGTCCACGCAGCAGGTACAAAGCAACAAAGAATCAAAAAAAGCAGGAAAAAGATGCGCATAAGATACCTCGTTTTGGTCGAATCATTAGTTTGCGTTTTATTACTTTTCAGACCGGCAAAGTTGGTATTATACGGGATTCCAGGTGAATTTGCGCTTTCAATTTGTGATAACATAAATAATGTGCGGGCATAACTCAGTTGGTAGAGTGCAAGCTTCCCAAGCTTGATGTCGCGGGTTCGAGCCCCGTTGCCCGCTTTCTATTTTGTAACGCGGGTCCGGATGCACGTTTCGGGCCCTGTCAGATTTTTGCTGGGAAGGAATCAATATGAAATTTTTTGACCCGAAGAAGAAAGAACAAAATCCTTCTACGTATCCTCCGCCTACTCCTGCTCCAGTTCCGCCTTCGCCGGTGGAACAACCGGCTCGGGCGATTCCGGCACCGCCGGTAGTTCCAGCGCCTCCAGCGCCGCTACCGCGTCCGCCGGCTCCCGGACCTGATGAGACTATCAGAATTGCTTCGGCGGATACGGCGCCCACCGTAATGATTCCGGTTCCGACGGAATCTCCTGTTTCGCCGGCTTCCGCTCAGCCTCCTGCTCCGGTAGCCACCCCCGCTCCCGTAGCAGCACCCGAACCGCCGCCGGCGCCGGTACCGCAGAAACCTGTGCTTGTGACACAGAGGCTCGATTCCCAACAAACCGGCCGTACCCTGATTGGATCTACGGTGATGATCAAAGGTGATCTCACGGCGAACGAATCGATTCTAGTCGATGGTTTTGTTGAAGGATCGATGGAAACCACCGGCGATGTCCATGTAGCCCTTCACGGAAAAGTGTATGCGTCCGTGCGAGCGGACAACATTAAGGTCTCGGGCAAGGTCGTGGGAAATATTACGGCATCTAATAAAGTAGAGCTCGAGTCCACAGCCGTGCTGGAGGGCAACATTCGTTCTCCTCGCTTGTCGATTTCAGAATCGGCCCTGTTCCGCGGCTCCATTGATATGAGACCTGTGGTCTCGAAAGAAGCCGGGGACGATACGCAGAAGGAGAAGAAGCCTGCCTCCTCCGCTTCCCTGGAACCGGCGTAACCTGTACAGAGGATTCGGAATTGTGTTTTCTCCGCCCTTGTAAGGGGTGAGCCGGACAGGGGTGGCCCTTCGCTGAATGCAATGATCACAGTGAGACGATACACCAATCTAATCGATGGCAGATGGACGGAACCATCTACAGGAGCCTTTTTTGCGGATGTGAATCCCGCAGACAGTCTGGATATCATTGGTGAATTTCCGGAAAGCACCATCGAAGATGTGTCGGCTGCTGTGGACGCGGCCGCCCGTTCGTATCAACAATGGAGGCTTGTGCCGGCGCCCAAACGCGCGGAAATTCTTTACCGTGCAGCCGGGCTTCTCAGCGAACGAAAAGAATCTCTGGCTTCTGATATGACCCGGGAAATGGGAAAAGTGCTCAAAGAGACAAGGGGTGACGTGCAGGAAGCAATCGACATGACGTACTTCATTGCGGGTGAAGGGCGTCGCTTGCATGGCCACACAACGCCTTCGGAGCTGCATGATAAATATATGATGTCGATGCGTGTGCCGCTGGGTGTGACAGCCGTGATTACGCCGTGGAATTTCCCGATGGCAATTCCGTCCTGGAAGATCATTCCTGCGCTGGTTACCGGCAATACAGTTGTACTGAAGCCCTCTCCGGATGCTCCGTTGTCCGCGTATAACTTTGTGCAGATCCTTGTGGAAGCGGGAATTCCTGCGGGCGTGGTGAATCTAGTCACAGGCACCGGCGCGGTTACAGGGGCGCATCTGGTCGGCCATCCAGGTGTTGCGCTGGTGTCGTTTACTGGAAGCACAGAAACAGGGCGTGCCATCAACCAGTCCGTTGCGCCTTCCTTGAAACGGATTTCACTCGAGATGGGCGGCAAGAATGCAATGATCGTAATGGACGATGCAGATCTCGAACTTGCTGTGGACGGCGCAGTGTGGGGAGGGTTTGGTACGACAGGTCAGCGTTGCACTGCAGCCAGCAGATTGATTTTGCACGAATCGATTTATGAAGATTTCCTTGCGAAATTTGTTGCCAGGGCGGAATCGTTAAAGATCGGCAACGGTCTGGAGCCTGAAAATGAGATGGGACCCTGCGTGAATGAATCGCAGCTGTACAAAGTAGAAAAGTACGTCCAAATTGGCAAGGATGAAGGCGCGCGGCTTCTCTGCGGCGGATACCGGCTTACCGGGGGACGATACGATCAAGGGTATTTTTACGCTCCTACCATATTCGGTGAAGTCGATCCGCAAATGAGGATTGCGAAGGAAGAAATCTTTGGTCCTGTCGTTGTTGCGATTCGCTTCCGGGAGTTGGACGAAGCCATTGGGATCTGTAACGGCACAAATTACGGTTTATCCAGCTCCATCTACACCAGGAACGTCAATCATGCCTTTCGCGCGATGCGCGATCTGGAGGCTGGGATTACGTACATCAATGCCCCCACGATTGGCGCAGAAGTGCACCTGCCATTCGGTGGAGTCAAGCAAACTGGAAATGGTCACCGGGAAGGCGGACCCACAGTGATCGATTTCTTTACGGAATGGAAAACGGTCTATGTGGACTTCAGCGGCCGTCTGCAAAAAGCCCAGATCGATTAGGGAATACACAAAGGCACGAAGGCATAAAAAGATCACGAAGTGATGAAAAAGAAGTCTTGGTGTAACTTCGTGTTTTTGTGTCTTTGTGGTTAATTCATGCGTCCTAGGTGGAGATTGTTGCTGCAACCGGGATTGCCCGGCGCACGGCAAATGGCGATCGATGAAACGCTGTACCGACTTGTGCAGCCGGATGCTCCTCCGGTAGTACGGTTTTATTCGTGGGAACGCCCCACCTTGAGCCTTGGATATTTTCAGGATTACAAAAGGGTTGTATGCGAACCCTTCTGTGTGCATAATAAGATAGATGTAGTACGACGGATTACTGGCGGGCGTGCCGTACTACACCAATTTGAAGTGACATATGCGATCGTTGCGCCGTTGCAACACACTTTTGAAAAACGATCCTTGCAGGAAACGTACCAGTTGATTGCAGAAGCCTTGAGTCTGGGATTGCAGAGTTTTGGAGTAGTTCAGCCTTCTATTTTTGCCGGCGATCCTGGAGTCTCTCGCCGCGAGGCCCGTCTTTCGCAATGTTTCGTCTCCGTATCGCAGTTCGAGCATTCCAGCAATTCACGTAAAATAATCGGTAGCGCGCAGAAACGGTCGCGGGACCGGTTCCTCCAGCATGGCTCGATCCTGCTGGGTTTTGATCGGCATCTTCAACAGGGCTGTGTCCAGCGGCCTGATTCGCAAATCGAAAGCAAGATTGCTCCGCTCAATCATGTGCTGCAAAGGACTGTGGCTTTTCCGGAAGCTGTAAGTCGGTTTGCCCGGGCATTTGAAACAAAGTTCGAAGTTCGGCTGGAGTCCTCCTCTTTCACAGATGTGGAGCAGCAGCTGGTCGGTGAGTTGGAGAGAAAGTATCAAAGCGGCGATTGGACGCTTGGATCATGCAAATAAAGAACTATCATATCATCCGGAGTCTGGAACGGAATACTCTTTCCGAACTTTTTCTCGCCCGCCATGTCCATGAGGATTACACTGTAAAAATTCGCGTTTACGATACGGGAGCGATCGCGAACGAGGAGGTACGGGAAGCGATTCTCCAACGTTTGCGCAACGCGTATCAGATGCGCCACCGGAACATTATTGCCACTCTGGATTATGGCGTGGAAGAGCGATACATGTACCAGATTCAGGAACACATGGATTACGGCACGCTGGAATCCTTGCTGGCGAAGGTAGTGCACATCCCTCCTGAAATTGCGGCGTTTATTCTGCAGGAAATTCTACGCGCATTGCAATACGCCCACAGTGTCGGTGTTTTTCACGGAATGCTCAACCCTGCGAGAGTCCTTCTGTCTTCGAATGGTCTCGTAAAAGTAGATGATTTCCAATTCCTGGATCTGAAAAATACTTTCCTAAAACAAATTCAATCACGAATGAAAGCACAACAGCAGATGTATCTGGCGCCGGAACATCTCCTGGGAAAGGAAGCGGACCATCGCTGCGATCTTTTTTCAGCGGGCGTGCTGGCATACAAAATGTTGACCGGCAAGCATCCGTTTCTAGATGAGAAGTCGGAATGGACAGTCATGCAGATTATCGCGTGCAGCCCCAAGCTGATCTTTGAAATGAATCCCACACTTCCGTCCGAGATTGAAGCTTTGACCGAAAGAATGATTGAAAAAGAGCTTGGTACGCGAACCCAGACTGCTGAAGAGGCATTACGAATTCTGGATTCTTATACCGATCGTTTTGGCGACATCCGTTCGTACGACGTTCTGGCGAATTTTCTGAAGAAGCCGCAGGTATCCGTGGAACAACTCAATCAGCTCCGCACGGAAGAATTGCTGCAGCAAGCTGCGCAGCTTCAATTACAAGAGCAATGGGATCGCGCATTGATCGCATGCCAGCGCGCACGCTTTTTGAAGCCGAAGGACAAAAATATTGAGCAGGAGATTCGCGCTCTCTCTCAGAGGATGGGTTATGGAACACCGGATGGAGAAGAATCGAAGCTGTTACAGCTGGAGCAATCTTTAAAAGCGAATCCTGACAATATTCAGATTTTGCAGCGTCTGGGAACCTTTGCGAAGTCCCGTGGCGATTTGCTGCAATGCGCCGTTTATCATAAACGAATTCTAAAACTGCACCCGAAGGACGTCTTTTCGTCCGTTCAGCTGCGGCAGTTGCTGGAAAATCCCGATCGGGATGCTCTGATGTCGCCGAACGAAATGAAATGGACACGATGGCAGGAATTCTCACGGGCCCGCCGCGCTCCGTCCTGGATGCAAGCAGGAATCCTTAACGGGAATGGATCTCTTGTCCTTGCTGTTCTTGCTTTCGCATGCCTCATCGGTATTTTTCGTTTCTTTCATCTTTTACCGGAAGCCGATCTTGCAAATGCAACTCCAGCTACAGTCGAAAGTGATCCATCGTTACCTTTGATTGCCGGCCAGAAAATGGATGCGATTTGCGATCAGGCAGCCTTGTTGCATCAACAAGGGGCTGTTTCCCAGGCCGTTGAAATGTTAACCAAAGCGCCGATGCTGGATCGAGGCCCGGCTGCTGCCAGAGCCAGGATTCTTCTTGCACGCTATCTGTTGGAAACAGAAACGGTGGAACAAGCTCTGGGAGTGCTTGAAGACATCGACTTACCGACCGCGAACCGGGATCAGAAAATCGAAGTGTTCCGGCTCAAAGCGGAAGTCTACCGGAAGATGAAAAAATATGGACGAGCGATCGATCAATACATCAATATCGAAGCTCTTCGCGGGATTACTCCTGCCCAACGCCGAGACACAGATTCGATGATTGAAGCTCTTCAGAACGAATCGTTCGGCAACTGAACGGATCCACTTGCGCCCCCCGCTAAACTCCTTTAGGCTATTCTTCTTAGAAAATGATCCTCTGGAGGTCACATGGGTTTTGCAACTGACGCCATTCATGCAGGACAGCAGCCCGATCCCTCAACGGGCGCTGTAACCGTTCCGATTTATCAAACCTCGACATTCGTTCAAGAAGGTTTGGGAAAGCATAAGGGGTTTGAGTATGCGCGCACTCAAAATCCGACCCGCGCGGCATTGGAGAGGAATCTTGCTGTTTTGGAAAGAGGACACGCCGGTTTTGCATTTGCTTCAGGGATGGCGGCGATTACCTCGGTAATGCTTCTGTTGAAGACGGGAGATCATGCAATCGTTACGGATAATGTGTATGGCGGAACGTACCGGTTGTTTACTCAGATTCTGACTGATCTGGGGATCGAATTTACATTTGTAGATACATCAGAACTGGAAAAGGTTCGAAAAGCGATGAAGCCGGCTACGAAGATGGTATTCATTGAGACCCCCACGAATCCTATGCTATCGCTGACGGATTTGCGGCTCACGGCGAATTTTTGCAACGACATGAACCTTCTGATGGTGGTAGATAATACATTCATGAGTCCGTACTTTCAGAATCCAATAAAATTTGGCGCGGATCTGGTCGTCCATAGCACAACTAAATTTCTGAACGGTCACAGTGATGGAGTGGGCGGGGCAGTGGTTACTGCCCGGAAAGAAATTTCGCAGCGGATCGCTCTGATTCAGAACAGTGTGGGAGCGATTCTTTCTCCTTTTGACTCCTGGCTGGTATTGAGAGGAATCAAGACTCTCGCTTTGCGCATGCGCAAGCACAATGAGAATGCGATGAAGATCGCCGAGTATTTGACGCATGCGAAGAAAGTGCGAAAAGTCTTCTATCCGGGATTGCCCGATCATTCTCAGCATGACCTTGCCAGAAAACAATGCACAGGGTTTGGGGGAATCGTTTCGTTTGATGCAGGGAGTCTGGAAAAGGCGCGTGGGTTTGTCGAGAGTGTCCGCATTTTTTCGCTTGCAGAAAGTCTTGGGGGAGTCGAATCGCTCGTAGGACATCCTGCAAGCATGACGCATGCCAGTGTTCCGAAGGAAAAGCGCACGAAGATGGGATTGACCGACGGACTTGTGCGACTTTCCGTCGGCGTTGAAGATGTGGAAGATCTGATTGGAGATTTGAGCTACGCGCTGGATCGCATTTAATCCCTTACGCGGAGCGGCGGGCCTCCGTGCCCGCCTGTTTGTAGATCCTCCACTTTTTGCGGGCACGGAGGCCCGCGGCCCCAAACGTTAGGGTTATGGTAGAATGCACGTACTGGAGAATCGATGATTCGCTTTGGGACTGCCGGGTGGCGCGGCATCATCAGTGATGAGTTCACTTTTAGCAATGTCAGGCTGGTATCTCAGGCAATTGCCAACTATATCGCGCGTGAGCGTCAACCGGGACGCGGTATCGTCATCGGTTATGATACAAGGTTTCTGTCTGAGAAGTTCGCCGGCGAGTGTGCACGCATTGTTTCCAATCATCGAATCCCCGCATTCCTGAGTGATCGTGATGTCCCGACACCGGCGCTTTCTGCTGCAATTATCCGTAAAGAAGCACAAGCGGGTATCAATTTTACCGCGAGTCACAACCCGCCGGAGTACAGCGGGCTGAAACTCTCCACACATAAAGGCGCAGCAGCGCTTCCGGAAGTAACCGAGCAAATCGAACGTGAAATCCGGAAACTGGAAGCTCATCCTCCGACTTTTTACTATCTGGATGAAACTCTGATTGAGGAGTTCTCTCCCCAGGAAACCTACATGCAGCTTCTGAATAACACGGTCCGGGTAGATCGAATGAATTCATCTCTGAAAGTGGCCGTCGATACTCTTTGGGGCACTGCGCGCGATTATTTGGATCGCTTCTTTGTGGAAAGCGGATGCACGGTCGAAGTGATCCATAATTTTCGCGATCCCTACTTTGGCGGATATGGACCGGAAGCAACTGAATTGACGCTTCAGGAGCTGAAACAGCTCGTTGTCTCAAAGGGATTTCATCTAGGTGTTTCCACCGATGGCGACGCAGATCGTTTCGGCATCATCGATTCGGACGGCACGTACATCACTCCAAACCAGACGCTGGCTCTGCTTCTTGATTACTTAGTGCAGGATCGTGGGTGGAAGGGAAGTGTAGCGCGCAGTGTTGCGACAACGCATTTGATCGATGCCATCGCACGCAAACATTCTCTTCCCGTCCTGGTTACGCCGGTAGGATTCAAATATCTTGCTGAGCTGTTTTTGGATCAAAAGATCATTCTGGGTTGTGAAGAGAGCGCAGGACTTTCTGTGCAGGGACATCTTCCGGAAAAGGACGGCATCCTGACCTGCGCGCTGGTTGCGGAGATGGTTGCAACCAGAAAGGCAAGTCTTCGCGCCCAGCTTGAGCAGCTGTATCGGACATACGGTTTCCGCGCCAACGAACGTAAGAGTTACAAGTATACGGAACAGCTCGGCAAGCGTGTGCAGGAACTGGTCAATCACCCGCCGAAAACGTTTGCAGCAAAGCAGGTCGTGGACGTCAATACAATCGATGGGTTGAAGATGATCCTGGAGGATGGAAGCTGGGTACTTTGCCGTATTTCAGGAACCGAACAGCTTGTTCGCGTGTATTGTGAAGCGGAGAGTACGGAAGTACTGCAGAAGCTGATGAAAAGCAGCGAGCTGTTGTTGGGTCAATAAATGACGCACGGAGGGAAAGAGAATAAGAAGAAATTCCCTCTGCCAGTTTTTCTTTTTGCAGCCGTTCTCATATCCTTCACCCTGAGTTTGTTTATGGGACAGAATGGAATCTTGCGGTTGCAACGATTGCGTCTTGAATACGATTCATTGATGATGCAAAATTACAGGCTCGCTCTTGAAAACAAGCAACTCGGAGACGAGATCGAACGCCTCAAACGGGATCCGGCGACCGTCGAAAGGATCGCGCGCGAAGAACTACATTTGGTCTCACCCCACGATGTGGTGCTTTTGGTTCCTCCAGAAGATCCGCAATAGCGAAAGGGGAGGAATTCACCACAAAGACACAAAGGCCACAAAGGTCTTTGAAGATAATACTCCTAACCTTTGTGCACTTCGTGCCTTTGTGGTGAATTTGCATCTCCGCGTTTCCTTGACACCCTGTAGGGTGGTTCCTATAATAGGTACTTCATTGCGGGGTGGAGCAGTCTGGTAGCTCGTTGGGCTCATAACCCAAAGGTCATCGGTTCAAATCCGATCCCCGCTACCATTTTCCGGACTGGCTGGCGGACTCCGTCAGCCAGAATCTGGTTCCTACCCGATGCAAAAAACGGCGACAACCCTTACCATCGTTTTTTCGGCGTTCGTCTTTTCCTCCCTGATCTATCTCCTTCTCGGGTTTTTTCTATCGCAAATGCCGTGGCAACCGCTGTTGGATTCACAGGCGGTGAACCGCGCGATCTTTGGCACGTTTCTTCTGATAGGATTCTGTATCCTGGTTGCGGTGTTCAAACTGAAGCAAAGTTCATTTTCCGAACAGATGCCGAATCCGGAAACGGGTGATCAATTGCGACGCTATATCCTGCGGAGATCGATTCTCATGTTTGCCCTTGCGGAAGTCCCGGCAATTCTGGGTCTTGTCTTCTTTTTACTATCCGGTAACCTCATCTGGATGTTTTCGCTTTCTTTGATCTGCGCTGTCAGTTTCGTTGTGGCCAGACCTTCACGCGAGACGCTGGAACAACTGGAGCGACGCTTTTCCGATTGCTTTTCCAAACCTCCTTCGTTAGAATTCTAATCTCATGATGAAGCTGATCGTTGTTTTCATCGTACTGGTTAGTCTCCTGAGTTGCGGCGGCCATACTGCTCCCCAGTCCACACCCTCTGCGCCTGGAAGGCCGGATCTGACTTTATCCGCAAGTCCGCGCCAGGGTTTTACTCCCTTGCGGGTGAATTTTCGCGTTGTTCTGGAGGGCGTTGCGGAGAACGATCAGGAATGGCACTGTTTAAGCGAAGAATGGGATTACGGAGATGGATCGATCTCCAGTCAGAAACCCAATTGTGAGGAATTCACCTCAGATTCCAAAATTACCACGGAGTTTTTTAGCGATCACCTGTTCGACACTCCTGGTGGTTACACGGTCACCTTTACACTTGGAGATAGGAAGCTCCGATCCAACGCCGTTGGTGTCCGTGTGCTGGAGAGTGTCCGCACTCCGGGCAAATGAGTTCTCGCGCCGCGCCTGTCGCGATCATTGGGCGGGCGAATGTGGGCAAGTCAACTCTCTTTAATCGTATCATTGGAAGACGCCGAGCTCTGGTATCTCGCATGCCGGGGATGACGCGTGACCGGCAGTTTGGGACAGCCGAGTGGTGTGGAAAGCGCTTCGAAGTGGTGGATACCGGCGGTTTGCAGGGCGATGAAGATACGATTTCGCGTCTCATCTCCGATCAGGTACGAAAGGCAGTTCAGGCGGCATCTGTCCTGCTCTTCGTGGTAGATGGCCGGGAGGGGATCACTGCCCGGGATGAGGAAATCGCATCGTTTCTTCGTCAGACCGGCAAACCGGTATTCTTGCTTGTAAACAAAGTCGATTCTCCCAACCGTTATGATGTGGAACCGGAATTCTATCGATTCGGTTTTGACCGGGTGTTCTCCATTTCCGCAGAGCATGGTCTGAATGTCGATCTTGTCCTGGATGACGTGGTGGAGCGCCTTCAATCCGGCGCTGCGAATCAGGTAGAAGATGCGGCGGGAATTCCGGTAGTGATCCTTGGCAAACCAAATGCGGGGAAGTCCACATTTCTAAATTGTATTCTGGGTGAAGAAAGATTGATCACAAGCGAAATTCCCGGAACGACCCGCGATACGATCGATATTGAATTTGTGCATGGGGAGCACACGTACCGGTTTATCGATACTGCCGGGATCAGGAAGAAGGGAGCTACGAAAACGCTCCCCGATAAGCTGGCAGTCATCCATGCCAGAAAATCACTGGAGCGGGCCGAGATCGCCTGCATCATGATCGATGCAGCGGAAGGTGTAACGCATCAGGACGCTGTCGTTGCCGGATATGCGCGGAAGTCGGGCAAAGCGATCCTCTTGTTGCTGAACAAAATCGACCTTTTAACTCCGGCGCAAAGACAAGCCCTTGAAATTGAGGTCGAATCCAAATTACAATTCATTAGTTTCGCGCCCCGTTTGTACGTATCTGCGAAAACGGGGAAGAATGTAAATCAGATCTTTCCGCTGCTGGAACGCGTATACGAGTCCTACCAAAAGCGGGTGAGTACAGGACAGTTGAATGCGTTCTTTGACCGTTCCCTGGCGGATCGGTATCTGGGGAGTCATCGAGGGAAACCAATCAAGTTAAAATATATAACCCAAACGGGAATCAAACCTCCTACGTTTGTGTTGTTCACAAATGCCGCTCCGGTTTTGCATTTTTCGCACCGGCGGTATCTGGAAAACCAGTTGAGGAGTCAATTTGGTTTCGAGGGAACCACAATCCGTATTAAAGTGAGAACGAGGAAAGGATAGGTTATGGTACTGTTCAATTATGCAACCCGTGAACTGACCGCGAAGATTGTTTTTTATGGCCCGGGCCTCTGCGGCAAGACAACAAATCTGGAATACATTCACAAGAGTCTTCCTGAAAAAAGCCGCGGGAAGATGCTTTCACTTGCAACCCAAACCGATAGGACGTTGTTCTTTGATTTCCTTCCCCTGGACTTGGGCTCCGTCAAGGGCATGAAGACACGTGTTCAACTGTACACTGTTCCGGGTCAGGTCTTCTATGATGCCACGCGCAAACTGGTTTTGAAAGGAGCTGACGGTGTTGTTTTTGTCGTAGATTCACAGAAGGAGATGTTCGAATCGAATCTGGAGAGCTGGGAGAATCTAACTCAGAATCTCCGGGAAAACGGTCTCGATATCAACGCAATCCCGCTCGTCATTCAGTACAACAAACGAGACCTGCCGAATGTTCTCAGTGTTAAAGATCTGAATAAGAAGATTAACAAGAACAAAGTTCCAAGCTATGAAGCGATCGCCATTACCGGGATGGGAGTTCAGGAAACACTAAAGGGGATTGCGACAGTTGTATTGGAGAGCCTTTCCCGCAGATATGCAAAGGATGAAACTGAGGAAGTAGCCGGAAAGGCGGTAAAGGAAAAAGAGCCGCCGATCGAATTGCCTGCGCTGGAAGAAGAGGTGAGAGACCTTCCAAACGAGGAGGAACTGGAGGTGACGGAAGAAGCGGGGTTGACGCTGGAACCAGTTTCCGAGCCGCTGGAAGAGGCTCACGCGTTGAACGAATTGGAAGAAGTTCATGAGCTTCAGGAGGACATCCATAATTCGGAGGTCGTAACGCAACAAGAGCTCACGGAGCTTTCTGAAATTCACGAAGAGATTGAAAGTCCCCCCCGTGTGGAAGCTGCTGCCGCTCCGGGATCTGCTTACCCTGCACCGCCGCCGAGTGTCAAACAGGAGATCAAAGCGGTACCGGATATTGTTGCCGCGAAGTCCTCTCCCGTTACAAAAGATGTCAGCCTCCCGATTGAAGTAACAGTGAATAAGGGCGGACAGGAGATCAAGCTCAACATCTCAATCCAGCTGAAGATCCATCTAGATTAGCCTCCAGTAAGTTTGGAGTCCGCGGGCGTCCCTGCCCGCGAAGACGTGAATAATCCTGTCCGGCGGGCAGCCCCCCGCCCCTCGAAAAACTGTAGCTACAAAATTTTCTTGCCTAGCGCGGATAGGATAAACTCCACACCCAGCTGCGCCGTTTGATTTGCAGTATCATACATCGGATTCACTTCGGTAACTTCCACCGAAAGCATTTTGCCCGAATCTGCGATTTTCTCCATCGCAAGATGTGTTTCGCGATAGGTTGCGCCGCCAGGTTCTCGCGTTCCAACACCGGGGGCAACGAAGGGATCCAGGAAATCCATATCGAGTGTGGTATGAAAACCTGCTGTTCCGCCGGATGCAATCTCGATTGCTTCTTCGATCACCGCGGCCATTCCGCGTTCATCCAATTCTGTCATCGTAAATACACGTATTTTCAACGAACGTAACAGATCGCGTTCACCTGGATCGACACTTCGCGCGCCAATGATCACCGTGTGTTCCGGTAGAACTTTTGGCGTGAATCCTGCGATATGCGTAAGTTCTCGCGCGCCATGTCCGAGCAAAGCAGCAAGCGGCATTCCGTGAACATTTCCGGATGGACTGCTTTCCGGTGTGTTGATATCTGTATGCGCATCCAGCCAGATAATTCCGATGTTTCTGAGCCCGCTTCCGCTGGAAGGAGGCAACACCCGCGGCGATCCGCATCGCAATCGAATGATCGCCACCTAAAATCACCGGAACAGCCTCTGCGTCCAGTGTTGACTCCACTTTGCCTGCAAGCTGCTTCGCATGCAGAGGCGATCTCCGGCAGGTAGTAGCATCTGGAATTGTCGCGTTTCATCGATTCCGGCGGACGCACATTGATGTTTCCCGAATCTGACACCTCGAATCCAAGACGCCGAGTCGACTGGTTCAGTCCTGCGATACGGATCGCGGAAGGACCCATATCCACTCCACGGCGTCCGGCGCCCAGATCCATCGGCACACCGATGATATTTGCCTTTCGTTTCATACGATAATTATCTCATACGACAAAAGTGTGGAGTGGCGGGCCTCCGTGCCCGCCGAAATCTCTGATAGGTTCCCTGAATGGCGGGCAGGACGCCCGCATCTCCAAGGTGGAGCGTTAGTGTTTGAGCTTTCGCGGATTTGAACGAGCGAAGCAGGAGTGCGATCCAGAATCGGTTTGCCGTCTTTGCCGAACCGGCCGAAACTGAGAGTGCCGGTCGGACACATCTGAACGCAGGCGGAACAACGCACGCATTCCGGATCCTCCATCGGCAATCCCTTTATTGGCAAAATTCATGATGTCGATTCCTTGATGGCAAACGGAAGTGCACACATTGCACGAAATGCATTTCGGTCTTGTCGGCAAAAATACGAAATTTCGAGAACCGCGCGTAGATGTGCATCAACGCCGCGAGTGGACATGCGAAACGACACCAGACGCGTCCGCTGAACCAGAAGTACATTCCCACCCCGATAATCCCGGCGAGAAAGATATCGACCACGTGGTAATAATCCAACTGGATCCCGAGACACGGACCAGTTGTTCAATACGTCCGGCAAACAAGAGCTTTGCCTTCATTCCGCAGCCGATTTCGGCCAACTCCAGGAGATTACGCGCGCAAACAATAACAGAAAAGCCGCAGCCAGCGCAACCTGCCCGATCATATTCATTCGATTCCAGAACGGACCATGAGGCATCTTTTGCGATGCGCATCGCCCAATGTTTCGGCAAGCGCGCCGCAGGAACAGATCCACCCGCAGTAGGCGCCTTTACCCCATCGCGAATGATCAGCGGGATCAACACGAAGGTTTGCACAAAAGAAATAGTCAACCACCACCAGAGCGGCTGAGTCGTAAACAGATTCCAGATCAAAAGTGGCCACGCCAGCACAAGTCCAAATGCGCGCCAGTATTCCCGCCTCTGCCCGTATGTCACCAGCGGGAAGAGATGATCCGCTACATACTTGGCCGCTCCCGAATCAAAAAATCCGTTATGACCCATCCATGGAAGCACGATCTGCGGCAGCAAGAACAGCGGAATCACCTGGATCGCCATCAGACTCCATGTTTGCAGCTTCACATAGGGCGTTTTCCGGCGCTTCATCCTGCCGATTCCGAACAGCACAACGCAAACACAGTAAGCCAGTGAATAGTAGAAAGACGGATCCCTTAAACTGATGGAGATCGTTCCGGCGAATGTGGAAAGATCGTCTGCTTTCATGATGTTGAATGGAAACCAATGGTTCTTCTGAAACATCTTGTTCAAATCCCCGCTGGATTTCCAATTGTAGAGAAACACACAAAATACAAAAAATGCGATAAAACTGATCCAGGTGCTCGCTCTCCATTCTCCGCGAATCGGAATTCCGGAACGCCGGAAAAAATCGAGAGGCGCTTCACGGCCGATCATGCTGAAGACAACATCGTTGCGAAGCACGGTTTCCTGGCTTCGCTCATTCAGCAGAATCACTTTGTCTTTCTGGATCTCTTTGATGCGCGTCTGCAATGCGAGATGGACGCTCCCCGCTTTCTTATCGCCGCGCATGCGATAGGTGGCTGCCGTCGTGACGCGTTCAGATGTCGGTTTTTCCACGGCGACTTCCGCTTCTGGATTCGCTTGCAACATTTGCAGCTTTTCGACATTCTCCGGCTTCGGACGGGCGAATTCTTTTTTCCGATAACTGACGGTGACATTCCCTCCGCATAACGCGACCGCGATTGCCGTTTCCAGAGCTGTATCTCCGCCGCCAACGACAAGGACATCCTTTCCCGCAAACTCCTTCGGATCGTAAAGTCGGTTGAATACTTTATCCAGATCCTCTCCCGGACAACCGAGTTTCCGGTGATTGCCGCTTCTACCGATCGCGATGACCACACGCCGCGCGCGCGTAGCTGTCTGGCTGTCGCCATGATGCAGAAGTAATTCGCCACCTTTCCGTTCGAGCCGTTCAATCCGCGCTATTGTGACATCGACGCCGGCAACCTTCCGCTGCTCTTCCATTTCATCCAGCAACGCTTCTTTTATGTCTGCCTTAAACTGCAAACCACCCGCCGGAATCATGTCTGTGGGGTACGTGTAGATCGGCTTTGCCTTTGGAAAGTTCGCGACGGTGGAAAAAATCTGGCTCGCCTCAAAGATCTTGTAATTCAGACCTGCTTTTTTCGCTTCGATTGCTGCCGCAACACCCGAAACTCCACCGCCGACAATCGCCAGATCGAGAAGATTTGGATCATTTGATCGGCCTGAAACAAAATCCGACTCTTTCAGAATCGCTTGGACGGCTCTTGCGCCCGTATCGGAGGAGAATTTCAAGAGGGGAATGCCGGTCAGATCCCCCGTTACCCGGACGCCGGGAACGGCCGTCGTTCCGTCTTCATTGACTTCGGGGAGCTTCTCGACGGTACCCGCCGGCCAGCGGGTATGGAGCCAGTTCACATATCGCGATAGAAACATGGGGTTCCCCCCTATCTGATGTAAAGTAGTCGAAAAATGTTCCCCAAACTTACAGATCCCATTATAATCATCAGAACAATTAGCCAATAGGAGTGTCCCATGGAACTTGTACGATGCCATGATTCCGAGGATATCAGCCGCAAGGCGGCCGAACTATTTGTACAACTTGCAGCAGAATCTATTTCCTCTCGCGGCCGGTTTACCGTTGCACTTTCCGGCGGTTCAACTCCCAAAATACTATATACGAGACTGGCTGGTATTGTGGAAATTCCCTGGAAGGGCATCCACCTGTTCTGGGGGGATGAGCGGTGTGTGCCGCCGGATCATCGCGACAGCAATTACAGGATGACGCGCGAAGCTCTGCTGGATCGTGCGCCGATTCCCGCCGCAAATGTTCATCGGATCCGCGGCGAAGATCCGCAGCCCGAATCAGCGGCTCTGGATTATGAGCGGGAAATCAGAAATGTTTTTGGGGCCAGCGAGAGTTGGCCACGATTTGATCTTGTATTTCTTGGAATGGGAGATGATGGTCACACCGCATCTTTGTTTCCTGGGACATCGGCATTGAAGGTAACGGACCGGCTTGTCGTTTCCAACTATGTAGAGAAATTCGCTGCAAACCGAATTACGTTTACAGCTCCATTGATCAACCATGCATCTCATATCGCGTTTCTGATTTCCGGTGACTCAAAGGCGATTCCATTGAAAGCGGTACTGCAGGGAGCCCGGCAGCCTGACATTTATCCTTCGCAATTGATCCAGCCTGTGGAGGGCAAGCTGACGCTGTTTGTGGATCACCCGGCCGCCAAAATGCTCTGAATATGTCATTATTCGTAGGGGCTATGCATTTGCCGCGTTGAGCATTAGGAACGCGGCAGGTGTGATCTCTTCAAAAGCAATTTTGGATTATTCAAGTGCACGCAAATGTACAGCCCGTCTCCGAAACGCATGAGTCACACTTCGCGAACCGGGCTGAGCATTTTCTCCGGGAATTGGAAATTTCTACGCGCGTAAGTCAACGCGGCAGTTTTTCAGAACAGTACTGCGAGGGAAAATGCTCAGCCTACAGGGGCCTGCAGGCTTTTCGCAGTGCCGCTCGCGCCAGCAACCGTGTAGAATCCAGCACCGGTATCGGTGAGTCTTCGGGTAAAATCAGCAGAGGAATTTCCGTGCAACCCAGAATCGCAGCATCGCAGCCTTGATCTCTGAATCGATCGATCACATTTACTAAATAGCTGCGAGATTTGGACAGGAACTTTCCGTTCACCAGCTCATCAAAGATAATCTCGTTGATTCGCAGACGTTCCTCTGATTCCGGTATCGTCAAGTCAATCTGCTGAGCTTTTAGTTTTGGGGGATATACCGGACCTTCCGTCAGATACTTCGTTCCGAGCAGGCCGAGCTTGCGATAGCCTTTTCGCTTTGCTTCGGCAGCGACCTCTTCAGCAATATGAAGCCACGGAAGCGGGCTTTTAGGAACCACGAAATCAAGAACCTGATGGATCGTGTTATCCGGACAGAGCAGGAATTCAGCGCCGATCCGTGCCAGTTTTTCAGCAGAATCCAGCATCAATTCTGCAATGCCGTTCCAGTTGTCCTTGTAGATGAACTTCATGTACTCGCCAAGAGAATGCGTGTGCATGCTGATCTCCGGATGCGAATGCGTTCCCATGAACTCCGCTCCCTCGAGGCAGATCGTCCGGTAGCAGAGAGCGGCGCCTTCCGCGCTGCAAGCTACGATGCCGATATGTTTCGCCATAACCTGTATTGTAAGGAGTCCCCGGGCTAGAGGAAAGGGCCATTGACAAATAACATAAATTGCAGTAATTTCAGTTCAGACAGAAATAAGAGAAGGAGAATACGATGAAGCTGACTCCGGTCGTACAAAGATTCATCCTTCACTGGGGCGAGATGGGGACCCGATGGGGGATCAACCGGACTGTCGCCCAGATTCATGCCTTGCTCTACATCTCCGCGGATCCTCTGCCTGCTGAGGAGATCGCCGAGACTCTCGCGGTTGCCCGATCCAATGTAAGCAACAGTTTGCGCGAGCTCCAGGCCTGGGGGATCGTCCGCATCATTCACAAGCTTGGTGATCGTCGCGATCATTTTGAATCACTCAAAGATGTTTGGGAGATGTTCCGCATTGTTGTGGAAGAGCGCAAACGGCGAGAGCTGGATCCGACTCTGGCAGTGTTGCGCCAGTGCGTTGCGGAATCGGAAAAATCCGCGGACCGAGACTCCGTAACAAAAGCGCGTTTGCAGGAAATGCTCAATTTCTTTGAAACGATGACCGGATTTTATGAACAGGCGAGCCGGATTCCTACTCCTTCCTTGATCAAGCTGATTAAAATGGGAGACAGGCTCCGGAAACTCCTGGACTCGAAATAGGAGGTGATTGTCATGCGAAACACCTCGCAGGTTTGTCCCTATTGCCGTGGCTTACTAGATATTCCTGCGGAAAGCAGGAGCTGCAGTGACTGCGGTACTTCGCATCATTCCGCATGCTGGGCCGAATATGGACATTGCACCATTTTCGGTTGTCGTGGGACGGCAACCGAAAATCGTCGCAACAGGTTGCTCTTTCTGCCCGCAATTCTGTGGACACTTTGCGCGCTGCATAGCGCGGTCGCAGTGTTCTTCAGTTTCTTGCTGGTCCCCGCCATTTCCTACTGCTTGCTGGCGTCCATGTACTACGGTTGGGATTTGATACAAAACAGTTTGATTCTGCGGCGGAATATTCGCGGAGCTGCGCGCCAGGACCTGGTATATCTGACTGTGAATGTCTTTCCGATGGTGCTGGTGTACTTGATTCGAAGCTTATGAAGGTTTCTGAGCTGTGGACATGGGGCGGCAAAGTGGATCGCGGAACCTACGCTTTCTGGGGCTGCCTTCTGTTTGCCGTCAAATATAATCTGGACCGCTCTGTCGCTTTCGTCTTTTTCAAACATTCGTGGTCGATCACCAGCTATTTGATTCCTGCTCCCAGCGGAACAGTTCTTTCCATCCGGCCTGAAGACATCGCATTGTTTGCCACGCTCGTTGTTCTGGCCCTACCGTTTATCTGGGTCGGTACAATGTTGACCATCCGGAGATTACGGTCGATCGGACTGTCCCCTTGGCTCGTGTTTCTCTTCTTTGTGCCGGTATTGAATCTTTTGTTCTTCTTACTGTTGTGTCTGATTCCTCCATCCGATGGAGTTGCTGTTGTCTCAAAACCGGGCAGGTTACGGCTGCTGGATCGACTGATCCCGGATGACAAATTTGGAAGCGCTGCGCTTGCTCTGGCTTTGAACGTTATTTCTGCCCTTCTCTTCACCCTGTTCAGTGTGGATGTGATGCGAAACTACGGATGGGGATTATTTATCGGGATGCCGTTTTGTCTCGGATTCACTTCCGTTTTGATTTATACATACCATAAGCCAAGAAGCATCCGCAGTTGTCTGATCGTTTCTCTTTGCTCTATTGTACTTGTCGGCGCGGCGTTGATCGCCTTTGCATTTGAAGGGATGATTTGCGTTCTGATGGCGGCGCCTCTCGCGGCTGTGCTGGCAATGCTGGGCGCATGGATCGCATACTTGCTTCAATCACGTCCTGCATCCAAGCATGGAGTTGCGCCGATGTTCTTTGCCATGATTGCTACCATTCCATTTATTACTGGAATGGAATCGGTAGATCCGCGTCCTTCCCAATTCGAAGTCAAGACAGCGATTGAAATCGACGCAGCACCCGAGGTAGTTTGGGCGCATGTAATTGCCTTCAGTGAACTGCCGGAACCGCAGGATTGGATTTTTCGAATCGGCATCGCATATCCGGTGAGAGCCAGGATTGATGGCGCCGGCGGCGCTGGCGCGGTTCGTCATTGCGAATTTTCGACCGGTGAATTCACAGAGCCGATCGAAGTTTGGAAACCGAACGAGCTGCTGAAATTTTCCGTGACTTCGAATCCGCAACCGATGCAAGAATGGACTCCCTATTCGCGGATTCGGCCCCCGCATCTGGATGGATTTCTAGTTTCAAACGGTGGACAATTCAAGCTCACACGATTGCCCGGGAATCGTACGCTTCTGGAAGGGACCACCTGGTACCGGCATCACATGTGGCCGGAAACCTACTGGAAACTGTGGGCTGATTTCATCATCCACAAGATCCACATGCGTGTCCTCAACCATGTTGCGCACGAATCTGATTAATCACAAGCACCGCTCGAGACTGCATTTCTGAAAAGTCGCCTGGAGGCGTGTTATAGTCATTTCAATTAGGGATAGGTCGACTTGATCGAGCAAACTGTATCTCATTATCGCATCCTGAGAAAACTCGGTGGAGGCGGAATGGGAGTAGTGTACGAAGCCGAAGACCTGAGCCTGAAACGCCATGTTGCACTGAAATTTCTACCGGATGATGTAGCGGACAGCCCGGAAGCGCTGGAGCGATTCCAGCGGGAGGCACAGTCGGCATCAGGGCTAAACCATCCCAACATTTGCACCGATCCATGAGATCGGTCAACACGAAGGGCGTCCTTTTATCGCAATGGAAATGATGAAGGGTCAAACCCTGAAGCATGCCATTCACGGCTCGCCAATGGAAATCGAAACCGTGATCGAACTGGCAACTGAAATTGCTGACGCGTTGGACGCCGCCCATGCGGAACATATCATCCATCGCGATATCAAGCCGGCAAACATCTTCATAACCGAACGAGGTCATGCAAAACTCCTCGATTTCGGTCTGGCAAAGCATACAACCCGGGAAGAAGCTACGGATCCCGAGATGCCGACCGAAAGCGTTCAACCGCATCTTACAAGAACAGGAACTACCATCGGAACCGTGTCTTACATGTCCCCCGAACAGGCCCGTGGCAGGGAAGTGGATGTGCGGACTGATCTCTTTTCTTTCGGGGTACTGCTCTACGAAATGGTGACCGGATCGTTGCCGTTTTTCGGGCGGAGCACGGCAGAAATTCTGGAAGCCATTTTCGTGAAGGAGCCGGTGTCTCCCGTACGATTAAACCAAAATGTCCCGGCAAAACTCGAAGAAATCATCAGCAAGGCGCTGGAGAAGGACAGAAATCTTCGATACAGCAGCGCCGCTGAAATGCGAACCGATTTGCAGCGTTTGAAGCGTGATACTTCCACCCATTCCAGCATTCGCGCAACCCTCTCTGCCAGGGAAGTAAAGTCGACGACGGATCGCTCCAGAAGAGTTGGACTCTTCGCTGGAATTATTCTGGCAGTGACTGTTCTTGCGGTCGGAACTTTCCTGTTCTTCCGCGGACCCCGCGGAAATCTGGAGCGAGCACAACGGCCGGAAGCAAAAGCGCCGGCGCATCTTGAGAGTAGCGCGCCATCGATTGCGGTGCTTCCTTTTGAGGATCTGAGTCCGTTGAAGGATCAAGAGTATTTCGCGGACGGACTGGCCGAAGAGCTGCTCAACGATCTCGCAAAGATTCAGGAATTGCATGTGGCTGCCAGAACCTCCTCTTTTTCATTCAAAGGAAAGAGCGAAGATCTGCGTGTGATTGCAGGGAAGCTGAATGTAAAAAACATTCTGGAGGGGAGCGTTCGTAAGGAAGGGAAGCGTGTGCGCATTACGGCACAGCTAATCAACGCAACAGACGGTTTTCACTTGTGGTCGGAGACGTACGATCGGGAACTGAATGACATCTTTGCGGTCCAGGATGATATTGCTGCATCTGTGGCAAAAGCTCTGAAATTAAAGTTGCTGGGAGTTCAAAAGCCCGCAAACGAACCAAATGTCGAAGCCTACAATGCGTACTTGCAAGGGCGATACTTCCGGAGCCGTCGAACCAGGGAAGATTTGGAGAAGGCAATCGGTTACTACGAGAAGGCGCTGCAGATCGATCCAGGACTACGCGGGCGCCTGGGTTGGACTGTCCTCTGCCCACAGCGTTCAAGCAGGTAATGGCTACGTGTCTGTGGATGAAGCGAACCGGAAGGCGCGCCGGGAAGCGGAGATGGCGCTTAAACTCGATCCGGACCTGGCTGTGGCTCATGCGAGAATGGGGTCCATCCTGAGGGTCTACGACTGGGACTGGAAGGGCGCAGATGCTTCAATGCAACGCGCACTCCAATTGGATTCGGGAAATGCAAGCGTGCTCCAGTCCGCAGCCGGGCTAGCATGTACAATGGGTCGCTTCGAGGAAGCGATCACACTGCAGCGCAGAGCGATAGAACTGGATCCTCTCAATACCGGGGCGCACTACTATCTCGGTCTGTATCTCCTGTATCTTGGCCGTTTGAAAGTGGCAGAATCGGAGTTCAGGAAAAGTTTGGAGTTGAACTTGCAGTATCCCGCGGCGCACATGAACATCGGGAGTATCTATCTAATGCAATCCAAACTGGAGGCTGCGCTTGCCGAAATTCAAATAGAGCCGGATCCTGACTGGCGGTTGTATGGACTGGCGCTGGCTTATTACCGCGCGGGGAAGAAGAAGGAAGCTGATGCGGCACTGAACGACTACATAGAAAGAAACCGGAACAAAGGGGAACTTCAGATCGCAGAAATTTACGCCTTCCGGAACGAATCTGACAAAACTTTCGAATGGTTGGACCGTGCCTACAAACAGCGTGACAGCGGTCTTAGTCTCATCAAGGGCGATCCGATTCTGTCAAAGCTGAGCGGCGACTCGCGTTGGGCAGCCTTTCTCAATAAAATGCATTTGCCGGTCGATTGATCCGTGACGCGAATCTTAACGGTCTTCGCGATTCAGTTCAGCCAGCACGGCGGATTCTAGCGAACGGGTAAGCGATGATTTTTCCGGCACAGACTTCAAGAACTCATCCAGGGTTTTCCAGCCGTTAGAGTAATTCAGCTTAACCACAGACCATTTTCCCTGCGGACCTTTTTGCAGGACATAGGTGATCTTGAGGGAACCTTCGGCAAGCACTGTACCGCCGGTTTGAGATACGCTGGCTACTTCGACGCGTTCTTCGGGAACGCGAAGCTCCTGCGCGATGATCTTTCGCGCAGTGTCCGTTTTCATCTTTGTCCCGCCGCACGCGAACGTAACCACGGAGACACAGAGGCACAGAGATAAGAAAATATTTTCTCCGTGTCTTCGTGCCTCCGTGGTTTTATTCATTCACTTTTTAACTTCCGGATTTCTTCTGTCAGCGCGGGTAGGATCTGGAAGACGTCTCCCACAATTCCGTAGTTCGCAATCTTAAAAATGGGAGCATCAGGATCCTTGTTAATTGCCACGATGTATTTTGAGGAGGACATTCCCGCAAGGTGCTGAATGGCGCCGGAGATTCCGCAGGCGATGTACAATGTAGGGGAAACCACTTTTCCCGTCTGTCCAACCTGAAATTGATGGTCCACCCATCCTGCATCCACAACGGCGCGTGAGGCGCCCATTGCTGCGCCCAGTGCCTGCGCCAGTTCTTTGACGAGGTGAAAATGTTCCGGTCCTTTGAGGCCGCGGCCGCCGGAGACGATGATTTCCGCTTCTGCGAGCTCCACAGTTTCCGTAACGGTTTTGTGAGTCTCGGTGACTTTGCCTTTCATATCGTCCGCGCCAATCGAGACCGCGAGTTTTTGCACTTCCGGTTTGTGATCGGCTGATGCTTCTCCAAGTGGAAATACATTCGGTCTCAGGGAAACAAACACAGGCGATCCCGGCTTTGCTTCGACCTCTGCATAAGCCTTTCCTGAGTAGACAGGGCGTTGCGCTTTGAACGAAGTCTGCCAATCGATGCTGACGACATCGGCGAGCACGCTTGTTCCTGATTTTGCCGCGGTCCGCGCCGCGACTTCTTTTCCCATCGCCGAAGCCGCGACAAACACAGCGTCGGCATTCTCCTGTCGGACCGCTTGATCAAGCGCCTTTGCATACGCCTGCGCCGAGTAACTGGCAAATACGGCGTCCTCTGCAACCAGGATTCGGTCCGGTCGGAAGATGCATGTCTTTGTCACCGCCTCTGCGGACGGCGAACCGATGACTACCGCGGTAACTTTCGCTCCGCGTCTGTCTGCCTGGCGTCGTGCTTCCGAAAGCGCTTCCAGCGAAGATTTTTTTGCAGCGCCGTCGCGCACTTCAACGAATGCTACTATGCTCATAATACTACTCCTAGATTACCTTCGCTTCGTTGCGCAGAAGATGGGCGAGCTGTTTTGCGGTTTCAAGCGGATCTCCCTTTAGAATCTTCCCCGCAGCACGCTCGGGAGGCAAGGAGAGACGGTTGAGGGCAACCCGCGATCCTTCGGAGCCAACCTCCGAAGCGCTCAATCCGAGCGCCGTGAGACTTACCACTTCCAGCGGTTTTTTCTTGGCGGCCATGATCCCTTTCAAGTTCGGATAGCGAGGCTCGTTGAGGCCTTTTTCCGCCGCCAGCACCACGGGGAGTGATGCTTCTACTGTTTCCGTTGCGCCCTCAATTTCCCGGTGCGCCGTAACTTTGCCGTCTCCAACCTCCAGTTTTGCAATTTGCGTTACCTGTGGGAGATTCAAGAGTTCGGCAACCATGGAGGGGACTTGAGACTGATCCATGCCGACACCCGTCTTTCCAAAAAACAGGATATCGTAACTTCGATTCTTCACGGAAGCGGCGAGAATTGTTGCCGTTGCAAATGCATCGCTCCCTTCAAACGCAGGATCGAGAAGATGGACAGCCTCATCCGCTCCGGTTGCCAGCGCGTTTCGTAGCGCAGTGGTGGCGCGTTCCGGCCCCATGCAGATCACTGTGATCTTTCCCGCACCCCGGTTCTCCTTGATTTTCAAGGCTTCTTCCAACGCATATTCATCGTAAGGGGATATGATCCAGGTGATGTCGGTTTCATCGATGTTCTTTCCATTCGCTCCGATCCGGATCCGGCTTGCCGTATCTGGAACCTGTTTTAGAAACACAATGATGTTCATGATTTCTCCATTCCGGACACGCCGGAGAATTATTCCGAAAAGCGTTTGAACAGCAGGGCGCCGTTTGTTCCCCCAAAGCCAAAGGAATTGGAAAGGGCATACCGGATGTCCATGGAACGGCTGCGATGCGGCACGTAATCCAGATCGCATTCCTCACCCGGATTGTCCAGGTTGATGGTTGGAGGTGCCATTCGATGATGGATCGCCAGCGCCATAATCGCCGCTTCCAAACCGCCTGCGGCGCCCAGAAGATGTCCCGTCATCGATTTGGTAGAACTGACAGCCAGTTTCTTTGCGTGTTCGCCAAAAACTGCTTTGATTGCCTTGGATTCCGCTTTGTCATTGAACGGTGTGGACGTTCCGTGGGCATTGATATAGTCCACATCTTCCGGTTTTGCGCCGGCATCGTTGATTGCCGCCTGCATGACACGAATGGCGCCATCACCGTCTTCGGAGGGCGCTGTGATGTGGAACGCATCAGATGTCATGCCGTATCCAACTATTTCTGCATAGATTCTTGCATTGCGGTTCATCGCGGTTTCCAGCGATTCGAGGATGAGGACGCCTGAGCCTTCCCCCATCACAAAACCGTCGCGATCGCGATCAAACGGACGGCTGGCGCGTTCGGGTTCCTCATTGCGTGTCGATAGAGCGCGCATCGCGCAGAACCCACCGATTCCTAACGGAGTGATGCATCCTTCGGATCCCCCACAAATCATCGCATCCGCGTCTCCGCGTGCGATGATCTTGAACGAATCTCCAACAGCGTGTGCTCCTGTGGTGCAGGCCGTACAGGTTGCGGAGTTAGGACCTTTTGCGCCGGACCGGATCGAGACCCAGCCGGACGCCAGATTTACGATGGAAGCCGGGATGAAGAAAGGTGAAATCTTGCGGGGACCGCCCTCCATCAAGGCGGTGTGCGTCGCTTCGATGACGCCGAATCCGCCGATTCCCGATCCGATGTAGACACCCACACGCGTGGCGTTGGATGCATCGATCTTTAATCCGGAATCGAGTACTGCAAAGTCCGATGCCGCGATCGCATAGTGGATGAACAAATCCATCTTTTTGATTTCTTTCTTCGGGATCCAGTTTGCAGGATCAAAATTCTTCACTTCCCCCGCGATTCTGGTTGTATATTCCGTGGTATCAAATCGGGTGATGGGTACGATGCCGCTGCGGCCCTCCATCAGCCCGTTCCAGTTGTCTGCATTCCCGATGCCAAGGGGCGAAACCATTCCGACGCCCGTAATAACAACTCTGCGATTCAAAGGATCCTCCTGAATATCAATATAAAATCAAATATCAAATAAACATAAAACAATAAGTAAATAAACGCTTGAATAAGTTCCAGGTCGCGTCTTTGAGGTTCTTTACTTATTTTAATATGTTTATTTGATTTTTGATATTTGATTTTTGATCTTCCCGTTTCTACTCCTCATAGCGCTTGAATACTAAAGCCGCATTGCTTCCGCCAAATGCAAAAGAATTTGATAAAGCGTTCCGAATTGTCAGGGCACGGCTTGTAAATGGAACATAATCCAGATCGCAATCCGGATCCGGATGATCCAGATTTATTGTTGGCGGCGCTTTCTGATGATAAATCGATAAAGCCGTAATCGCGCCTTCCAGACCGCCGGCAGCCCCCAACAGATGGCCCGTCATTGATTTTGTGGAGCTAACCGCAAGCTCTTTCGCGTGTGTTCCAAAAACTCTCTTGATCGCCAGTGTCTCCAGTCTGTCATTGAATGGCGTAGAAGTGCCGTGCGCGTTGATATAATCAACTTCGTCCGGCGCGGTGCCTGCATCTTTTAGCGCGCGTTGCATGACACGAATTGCTCCGTCTGCGCTTTCCGGGGGCGCAGTGATATGATGGGCATCCGACGACATCCCGTAACCTGTAACTTCTGCATAAATCTTTGCATTTCGTTTTGTTGCATGTTCCAGTGATTCCAGAATGACAATGCCGGCTCCTTCGCTCATCACGAATCCATCCCGGTCCCGGTCAAACGGGCGACTCGCGCGCTCGGGCTCCGCGTTTCGCGTTGATAAGGCTCGCATGGCTGCGAACGACGCGACTGCCAGTGGCGTAATCGATCCCTCGGATCCGCCTGCGATCATCGCGTCCGCATCGCCGTGCGCAATGATCCGGAAGGAATCGCCGATCGCATGAGTTCCCGTGCTGCATGCGGTGCTGGTCGCGGAATTTGGTCCCTTTGCGCCAAAACGGATCGAGACTTGACCGGATGCCAGATTGATGATCAGCCCTGGAATAAACACCGGTGAGATCTTGCGGGGTCCACCTTTCAATAAGAGCATGGCTGCGCGTTCGATAAATCCAAATCCTCCAATTCCCGAACCGATATAAACTCCAACATTCTCCGCATTGGATGAATCAATTTTCAGACCCGAATCCTGCATCGCGAATTCAGACGCGGCAATCGCGTAATGAATAAATAAGTCCATTTTCCTGACTTCTTTTGGAGGAACAAAATCGGAAGGATGAAAATTCTTTACTTCGCCCGCAAACTGGACAGGATATTCGGCAGGATCAAATCTTGTAATTCGCGCGATACCGCTGCGCCCTTCCAGGAGGGCATTCCAATTCTCAGCATTTCCAATCCCCAGGGGGGAAACCATTCCAATCCCGGTAATCACCACCCTGCGGTGCAAATCAAGCTCCTAATGCACTGTAACACAAAGTTCAAAAGTGACCGGGAGATAATCGGAAAGTGCAGGAGCATGCCATTCGTTTTGTAACGCCGGCGTCTCGCCGGCAGAACCTGACGGTCACAATACTTTTGCCGGCGGGGACGCCGGCGGTACAAAACGTTTCCCAGAAATAATACACTTCATAACCATGTGTTACAGTGCACTAGACGTGAGCTTCGATATATTTGATCGCTTCCCCCACGGTGCGGATCTTATCGGCATCTTCGTCTGGAATCACGATACCGAATTCTTCTTCAAAGGCCATTACCAGTTCGACAGTATCCAGAGAATCGGCCCCCAGATCTTCGATAAAAGATGCTTCTTCCGTCACTTCTTCCGCGTCCACGCCGAGCTGCTCAGTAACAATGCTTTTCACTTTGCTGGGAATTTCCATCTCTTTCATACCTCCGTATGCTTTGAGGAACGGAATAAATCATTTACATATTACATTTGCAGGCCGCCGTCAATAGCAAAGACCTGTCCTGTGATGTAATCTGCTGCGTGTGAGAGCAGGAATGTCACCAGAGCAGCGACTTCTTCCACTTTTCCAAAGCGACCCAGCGGAATCGATTCCAGATATTGTTTTTTCAGTTCATCAGGAAGACCAAGTGTCATGTCCGTTTCAATCATTCCCGGCGCGACAGCATTCACGCAGATGTTTCGTTTTCCCATTTCCTTTGCGAGCGACTTTGTAAATCCGATCATGCCCGCTTTGGAAGCAGAGTAGTTCGTCTGGCCGGCATTTCCTGTAATTCCTGCGATCGATGTAATGTTTACAATCTTTCCGTACCGTTGTTTCATCATGGTTCGAAGCACCGCTTTGCTGGCATGAAAGGCGCCATACAGGTTCGTCTGCAGAACATCGTTCCATTCGTCTGGCTTCATGGTTAACAGAAGATTGTCCCGCGTGATGCCCGCATTGTTCACCAGAAAATCAATTCTGGAAAATTCCTGCTGTACTTTCTTCGCCGCTTCTTCGACTGCGCCGGCGTTCGCAACGTCTACCTGCATTGCAATTGCCTTCCCTCCGAGCGCTTCTACGTTTGCCCGGACACTCTGCAGCAATTCTTCGTTTCTACCCCACAGAGCCACAGCGGAGCCATTGGCAGCTGCGTCCAGCGCAATCGCTTCGCCGATCCCCCGGGTCGCGCCCGTAATAATAGCAACCCTGTCTTTGAGTGTCATGATTGATATTTGGCGCGCAACTGTTCGTAATCGTCTACAGTTTCCACATTGTACAGTTGCGCATCTTTGGAGATTTTCTTTACAAGGCCTGTCAACACTTTCCCCGGTCCCACTTCGACAAACGTGGTGACTCCTTCTTTGATCAGCAGTTCGATGCTTTGCCACCAGAGCACCGCATTTGGGATCTGCCGGATCAGAGCATCGCGCGCCTGTTCTCCTGTCTGAACCAGTGCGGCATCGACATTCGTAACGAGTGGAGTCCGGAGCGCAAAAAACGCCTGTTGTTTTAGTAGAGGGATCATGTTCTGTTGAGCTGGATTCATGAGAGCGCAGTGAAACGGTGCGCTGACGGCAAGCGGAATCGTTCGCCGAATCCCGAATTTGCTTGCAATTTCCGCCGCCCGTTTGACCGCTTCCGCATTTCCTGCAATCACAATCTGGCCTGGAGAATTGAAGTTTGCCGGAGACAGAACCTGGCCCTGGGCGGCTTCCGCGCAAAGCGCCTCCACTTTTTCCGGTTCGGCGCCGAGGACTGCAAGCATGGCTCCCTGACCTACCGGTACGGCATCCTGCATAAACTCGCCGCGTTTCCGGACAAGACGGATCGCATCCGAAAAACGAAACGCGCCTGCGACGGTCAATGCAGTGTATTCACCCAGACTGTGACCGGCAACATAAGAGGGCTGGATCACTTCGTGAAGCAGGGACCAGATTGCGAAACTCACCGTCAACAAAGCAGGTTGAGTGTTTGCGGTCAGCTTCAGCTCTTCGGTCGGTCCTTCAAAGCAGAGTTTGCTTAACGGCTGATTGAGCGCCCGGTCCGCTTCTTCAAACACACCACGAGCCCGCGGATACCGGTCGTAGAAATCACGACCCATTCCCACGGCCTGGGAGCCCTGACCGGGAAATATTACTGCTATTTTTGTCATACTATAATTATGCTAACTGCTGGGAATCGCCGTGGTGAGTCCGCTCTAACTTTCTGTGAATGCGCTCATTCACATGATTCTTGCAGAACTCAATCGCCACGCGGACGGCATTCTTGATCGCCTTCGGACTCGATCTTCCGTGGCAGACAAAACTGGGAATGTGCGCGCCCAGAAGCGGAGCCCCACCGTATTCAGAATAATCAAAGTACTTTGTCAGGAGGCTTGCGATCCGCGGTTGCTCCTCAATCTCCTTTTCCAGGACGTGGAAGATGGTTTCGACCATGCTTTCGCAGGATTTCAGCGCAATATTGCCAACGAATCCGTCGCAGACGACCACGTCCGCCTGTCCGGCAAATAGCCCGTAGCCGTCAATGTTTCCGACAAAATTCAATCCGCTGCTTTTCAGCAACGGCCATGTCTCCTTCGTCAGTTCATTTCCTTTTTTTTCTTCTTCGCCGATATTGAGAAGACCGACTCTGGGAGACGGAATACTCAACACTTCTTCTGCATAAACGGAGCCCATCAATGCAAACTCAAGAAGGTGATCCGGTTTGCAATCCACATTTGCGCCAACGTCCAGCACAATCGATCTACCCTTTGGATGCGGAACAAAAGCTGCCAGCGGAAGGCGGTCGACACCTGGAATGGCGCCGACGGCCAGTTTTACCGTTGCGTACATCGCGCCCGTGTTGCCGGCGCTGATGATTCCGTCCGCTTCTCCGCGTGATGCGATATCGACTGTAACACGCATCGACGAATTTCTCTTCTTTCGCATAGCTACCGTGGCTTGCTCATTCATCGCCACGATCTCAGGCGCGTCGACTACTTCGATGCGTCCGGGAAGAAAAGTATGTTTGGACAGTTCGGCTTTGATCTGCGACTCAATTCCAACCAGAACCAGGTGGACGTCATATTCAGAAACGGCCTGCACGCAACCCGAAACAATGTTCTGGGGAGCAAAATCGCCTCCCATTCCATCCACCGATATTCGAACCGGATCCGGCATTCCGTTTACTTCCCTTCCTTTGCCGCGACATATTCGCGACCGTCGAAATGTCCGCAATGCGGACAAATGCGATGAACGACTCTCAATTCATGACAGTTTGGACATTCAGAAAGACGTATCTGGCTCAACGAATCATGCGCTCTTCGTTTTCCCGTACGCGATTTCGAATGTCGCCGTTTTGGATTTGGCATCTTGATTCACCTCAAATAAAATGCGCACCGCAGGGGGTGCGCGAAAACGTTCCAGGAACTTAGTTCTTTTCCTGAATAATCTTTTTTAGAGATACCCACCGTGGATCGATTTGCTCCGCCGGGCAGGCACATTCTACTTCATTCAAATCAGCCCCGCAACGATCACAAAGTCCACGACAATCCGGCTTGCAAAGAACTTTCATCGGCAGTGCGAGATAAATCTGTTCGCGCAGCATTTCATGCAACGAAAGAAATTGCCCATCCAGATAAGCTACTTCCAGCTCATCATCTGCCAATTCCATTTCTTCTTTCGAAGATCGGATCGGATCGGGGGCTAGATATGTTAGATGAAAGGTCCTTGTTAAATCAAGTGGGGTACTTTTTAGACAGCGGTGACAGTTCGCAACGATCCCAGCCTGAAACCTTCCTTCCACCCTGGTTTTTCCCGCGTTTCCCTGCAGAAACACCTCAAAATCAAGGTCACCCCGGCTCTCCCAGTCTTCTTCCCGGATTTTCCATGCGTTGGGATTTACGCGGCGTTCAAGCTTCAGTCCATCCGGCGGGAGGTGTGATAAGTCAATCGTTTCCTGATACATCGACGACCTCCTGTTCAGCAGGAACGCTTGCAGGATGCAGTGCAAGTATAACACCAAAGATAAAAGAATAAGCAGGCCAAAAAGGAAAGTCAAAATGAGGAGGGGGTTCCTCCTCTCATGCTGAATTTTGACTTTATGATTCGATCCAGTATGGTGGGAAAGTGAACCTTCCAAACGCCTTAAGTCTGAGCAGGATTTTTCTTACTCCGTTGCTGGTTACGGTTCTGCTTACCAAAATGGAAGGAAAGGAGCTGTATGGTGCTCTGATCTTTGGGGTTGCCGCGCTAACCGACTATTTTGACGGTTATTTTGCTCGAAAGAGAAATCAGGTTACGACGATCGGTAAACTGCTGGATCCAATCGCCGACAAGCTTCTGGTGACTTCGGCGTTCATCTCACTTGTGGAACTCGGACTGGCCAAGGCGTGGATGGTCGTCATCATCGTCGGCCGCGAATTTGTTGTCAGTGGCATCCGCAGCATTGCAGCCTCCTGGGGCCATGTGATGCCGGCGAACTGGTACGGGAAAACAAAGACGGTTGTTCAGGTTTTTACGATCGTTGTGTTGATCATTGCCGACACCTACAAGGAACATTGGCTTGTGTTCGGTCGTTTCTTGTTATGGATCACGATGGCTGTTTCATTGATTTCGGCAGCGAGCTATTTGGTGACATTCTTGAAATTACGAAAACAGCCTTCCCGGATCCCTTGGATGGAGGAAAATGAACAAGAGCAGGCAAGACAAGAAAAAGTCGTTTCGTGATTTTCAAGAGGATTTTTTGATTGTTCTGGAAGAAGGCCTGAGAACTGCCGGCCGGATTACGAAACGTGAATTTGATCGCGTTGCGGAGACGGCGCGCGAAAAATTGGAAAACAAATACGGAAAAGAAAAAGTGGATGAATTCTCGGAACGGGTCAAGAAAAACTGGCAGGAAGTAGTGGATCAATTTCAGAATGCGCGTACCAGGTTTGAGGGTGAAGAATCTGTACGGAAAGGGAAACAGGTCGGTGTGCGGCTTCTGGAAGATCTTGCTTCCGTGATCAAGCGGGCTGCGGAAAATCTCGAAGCGAGTCTGTCCGATAAATTGACCTACCATGCCGGACAAGTGATGGACAAAGGGGTTTTTCTCTGTGTAAGCTGCAGAAAAATCCAGGAAGTGAAACGTCGTCGTAAACTTTCTGCGTGCGCGGAATGCGGTGGTTCGGAGTTCCGCAGCGCGTAAATGAAGCCTGGAGCAACGGGCGTCCCTGCCCGTAGCCTGTAACAGTCGATTCCGGCGGGCACGGAGGCCCGCCACTCCGAAAAATAGCGGGGGCATGAAAGAACCGGTCACAACGATCACAGATTACATTCTGGCCTGCGAAGTATTGGTTCTGGGGTACTTGCTTTTGAGAACCGGCTACGTCCAGCATCAGATTTCCACGCGGATGTGGGCGGGCGCCTTTTTTGTGATCGGAATTGCTGCGCTGACCGGTGGAACATTTCACGGATTTATCGATTTCTTAAGCAAGCCATCCGCTGCGGCGCTGTGGAGAGTTACTGTATACTGCATCGCGATCTCCACCGCTTTCATGCTGGCGGCAACCGTGTATTCCTCTCTCCCGCTTTCGATACGGCCATGGTTTCTGGCGGCGATTGCGATCCAGTTCATTCTGTGTATCGCGTGGCTCACCCGTCACGATAGCTTTCGCTATGTTGTCTACAACTATGCTCCGCTGATGCTGGTTGTCCTGGCGATTCAGATCTTTGCCTATCGCAGTGATTTTCCGGGTTCCGGCTGGATCATTTGCGGAATTCTTGTTTCGTTTGCCGCGGCTGGAATTCAACTAAGCGGGTTTCGTCATTTGAAAAACTGGAACCACAACGATATCTACCACATCATTCAAATGGGGGCGATGTACCTGTTTTATCGCGGCGCTATACTTGCACGGGACACCCTGGCTACAGTCCAATAAGTTCAAGACCTGCCATAGAGTACTGCTCAATTTCCTTTTGATGTTTCGTGAACAGCTCGATGTTTTCTTTTGGAACCGAAGCCAGTTGCTCGTCCATTTCTTTAATCGGCTGGTTTTCGCCGATGGACTTTAGCTGCGATTCGAGACCTTCCTTTACGCTTTGTAACTGCTTCTTTACTTCCTCATTAGTGGAAGGATCCTGTATCTGCTTATCGATCTCCGCAATGGACTTCTTCAGTCCGTCCGCCGAAGCATCGCTGAAACTTTCATGTTTCATCGCTTCCCTGGTCCCTTTTGCAAACCAGGTCTTATAAACACCTGTAGCGATATACGAATACTCATCGGGCGACATCTTTTGTTTCTCCAGCTCCTGCGTCTGCACCATATGAACATCGTTCCACATCTTGATCCCCTTCAATGGGGCATCCAGACCGGGGTTGCCCGCCTCCGACATTTTCTTGAAATCAGCTTCATACTTTTTGTAGGTCTCATAAACGGATTTCCGGATCGTAAGAAAGCGCGTGAGCTGCGATTCCGTGATGATTCCACTGGAAGGAGCCGTATACGGATATCTCTTCTTCAGCTCTTCTGTCTTTTTCCCATAATCACTGTCCTGGGATCCGGTCATGTTCTTGACTTCTTCGATTTTTTCGCCGACCTTCTTTTTTACGAAGTATCCGCCAACGCCGATCGCAACGATAATTCCAATCCCGATTACCGCACATCCCACAAGGACAACTTTCACACCAGAGGCCATTTGAATCTCCTTTCCATATCACGAATAAAACAAATACTTTCGCCAGTTCTCATCCACGCTGCCGTAGTGTCGCAGCAAATGAATGAAATGATAAGATGCGCCCTTTCGCGGATCCTTCAGCAGTGTCAACCCGGCTTCTTCCGGAAGCTTGCTTCCTTTTTTTACGTTGCAGGGTGGGCAGCAGGCAGCCAGGTTTTCCCAGTTCGATTCTCCCCCGCGGGACTTGGGGACGATGTGGTCCAGGGTAATTTCATGAGACTTCAACGGCTTTCCGCAATACTGGCAGAGATAGCGGTCGCGGATGAGAATGTTGTTTTTGGATGCAACTTTTCTCTTGAAGGGAATGTGGATAAAATGTACCAGTCGAATCACAGAAGGCGCAGGCAACACACAGCGCACGGACCGGAGCACAAAGTCTGCCTGCTCCTGCATGACTGCGACACCCTTAAAGATCATGACCACTGCGCGTCGCACATTACAAATGTGGACCGGTTCGTAGGAAGCATTGAGGACAAGAACGCGGCTACTCAGCCTTCTTGCCGAGCTTGAAACGTGTTCGCCTTCGCTATGCTGATACTTGCCGCGCATGGCTGGTTTCTCAGCGTCTACTCAAATGACGAAAGGGCACGGTTCGCTTTGATCCTTTCCATTCGTTCGACAACATAAGATGGTAATTATAAGTGGAGCGCTGAAAACGTGTCAACCTCTAGTGGTGTTTGCTGTAGAAGTCACAAGCCCTTGAGACGGGGCACTCATCACAATGAGGGAGGTTGCGTTTGCAGATCTGCTGGCCGTGATGGCGAAGCAAGAGATGGGCCCGAATCAGCCAGTCGAAATCGGAGATCACCTCACGTTCCACTGCTTTCCGGATGCAGCGGTAGCTTGCCGTGTAATTCGTTTCTTCCTTCCCGTACCCGAGACGAAGCAATACACGCATTCCGTTTGATTCCAATGCCAGAACCGGGAGTTTTCTACAAAACAATAAGATCTTTTCAGCCCCGGGTTCACCAATCCCAGGGAATTTTTGCAACACCTTTTTTGCTTTCGCAGCAGGCAGATCCAGGATACTTTGCAGGTTCCCATCAAACTCCCGGACAGCGATTTCTGCTGATTCCACGAGTTTCTGCGCGCGTTGATCGGTAAGGATGCCGCCGTGTTTCGTTACTTCACGCAAAACCTGTGGTTGAACTGCAAGAATTTGCCCGGGTTTTAGCCCCACCCGTCTTTTCAAAAGCGAGAAAGTCTCACCGCGCCGTTCGTCATCTACAAGATAAGCGACATTTTCCCATAGGATCATTTCAAAGGGATCGTTGATTTCCGGCCGTTTGATCGGGCCGTAGTGCCGTTCCAGTTGATCGAGTAGTTCGTTCAATGGCGCCATGGCGAAAGTATATAATGACAGATTAGGGGAAAAGCCTGTGGAATATGTGAATCAGAACCATGAGGGGATTGCCTGGATTTGTCTTTGGGCCTGGATCGCTCTCACAATATTTATTTTTGCGTATAAAGGTTCTTTGCCAAAAAAGATCTATGTGATCAACCTTTTGCTTCTGGCTGCGTTTGTGTATTTGAAGATTCTCTGGAAGTAAGCTTTCGGTACGCCAATCCGGCGATTGCAGCATCCTGAACTCCCACACCAGTAAGATCGCAAACTGTAATTTCCTGCGCATCTCCGCGACCTACGACCCGTCCCGAAATCACATCTCCCAGTTCTCCATCTACATCGCTTTCCAGAAGAACACCTTCTTCCACGGCATGGTGAATCTCGCCGAATTTCAGACACTGCGGAAGACTATCGGCAATCACCCGGCCGGCGCGCGCCAGTACGTCCGTGTGCAATTCCTGCTTGTCCGCGCCATCGGATCCCATGGCCGTAATATGCGTGCCTGGCTCGACCCAGGCCGCGCGAAGAATCGGTTCGCGGCTGGGTGTCGTGGTGACGATGACCCGGCTGCCGCGTGCCGCCTTTTCTACGGTAGCTGCGGGAATGAGTTCCGCATTGATTTGGCCCCGCAAATCCGTAATACATTTTGCTATATTTGTAGTACGATGATCGTAGATTAGAACCCGCCGGAAGTTTCGGACGCACGCCAAAGCCCGAAGCTGAAAACGGCCCTGCATTCCTGCTCCCAGAATCGCCACCTGTTCCACATCTGTTGGAGCCATGTATTTTGCCGCGACCGCTCCAGCAGCCGCTGTCCGGAGCTCCGTGAGATACCCGTTATCCAGAAGTATGGCCTGTGGAAACCCCGTTTCCGCACTGCAAACAATCATCAACCCGCTGCCGACGGGCAAATTTCGCGTGCGATTTTCCCAGAATCCCGCGGCGAGCTTCACCACGTATTCCGGCGCGCCGTGCAGGTATCCGGCTTTGACATGCACTTCTCCTTGATGTTCTGGCACATCGAGATGAATCACGCCCGGCACGCTAGCGGTCTTGTTGGAATACGCAGCAAATGCATGTTCCATTGCTTCGATTGCTTCGGGGATCGTAAGGATCCTGCGAATTTCATCTTCGTGAAATACGGAAACTTGCATCTTCATAGTAAAAAACCTGGAGCGGCGGGCGTCGCTGCCCGCGCGCGACCGTTCTGTTTCGGCCGGGCAAGGAGGCCCGGCGTCTCCAAGAAATTGTGTTGAGTTTTATTTTAATTCTGCCAGCTCCGGCATGCCGGAGTCCGCATGTTGCCAGATCTTTCGCAGCTCTTCGTAACGGTGCTTCGCTGTTTCTGGATCCCCTGCCTTCGCTGCAGCCCGCGCCTCACCAAGCAGCGACAGCGCGCGCTTGGGCGCCCTCCGTTGCCCTTGTTCAAAATACTTTCGAGCCTCTTGCGGTTGATTCATCTGAAGCAACACTTCCGCGAGAAGCTCATTCGCAGGTTTCACCGGAACCGGCGGACCGAAATCAAACGTCATGTTCTTTTCTTCCTCCGCCGCTTGGCGTAGAAGCTGGATCGCTTCTTCTTTCTGTTTTGGAAATATCAAAAGCGCTCGCAATTCTTTTTCCATGATAGAAGCGGCCTGCAACTCGACGGGTGTTACGTTTTCGTAAGGCTTGCCGGAAATCTCCTTTATGACACGCCCGGATGCGTCCTTCCGTTGCTTTTCAATTTCCGCCAGAGCCTGTTCTGCCTCCCGGTTGTTTCCACGATTCAGCATGGCAAGGCCGGTTGCAAACAGATCGGATACGGACGATCCAAGATCGAGATTTGTATGATCGACCTGAATCATTACGGCGTCGTCATTCCAGCGCCGCGTTTCTACGATATAAGCGGCGCGCACCAAACCCATGTAGGATCTGGCCCTCTGCGAAGCATCCTTTTTGACCGCATCTTCCATCAACGCCAGCATTTTGCGGGCATCCTGATAGCGCCCCTGTTGGAGATAAGCGTATTCGAGCCATTGCAATGCGTGAAAACTGTGTTCGTGTGACGCCTTCCAGGAAGCCTCATTTGTGCTGACAACTTCGTCCCACATTCCAAGCGCGATGAATATGTGAGAAGGCATGTGAAGCGCGTGCGTGGCATCCGGCGCGATCTGCGAGTAGACACGCGCAGCCCGCAAACCAAGCGGCGCGTGGACCGGATCGTCATAGGAATGAATCAAGTAATGTGCGGCGCCCGGATGTTTTGGATTCCTGGCAAATACTTCTTCGGCGATTGCCGCCGCTTTCATGTATGTGGGAATATCCCGTTCGAATTCACATGTACCCAGCAATGCCAGCGCATAAAAGCAAGCTGCTTCCAGATCATCGGGATATTTTTCGTGCAGGCGACCCATCGCTTCCGCGTAGGCGACGTCGCGAACTTTCTTGCTTCCCTCGCCATAGAGAATATCCAGAGCGCGCAAATAATCTTTTTCTCTTTCGCTGGGAGCTTTAGCTAAACGTTCCCCGGGTGAAGTGCCGAGTCGTTTCAAAACGGCAAGTGCCGCATCACGATCCTGTTCGACCCAGACCGGGTGATTGTACGTCATCGCCTCACCCCAGTACGCCATGGCGAAGTCCGGTTGTGCTTGTTGCGCTTTCGTGAATTCATCCTTTGCGCGGTCATATTCGAAACTGTGAAGCAGCAATACTCCGCGAATGAAGTGGGATTGAGCTTCCGGCGATCCTGAAGTGTCGAATTGAATCGAGCCCAGTTCGCCGGATTGAGCCGTGAGTGATCCGGCAACCAGGAATAGAACGGTCAGGAATCGCAGCGCGTATTTCATGGAATGAGTTTAGATCAAGCGGTTGTGCCGCCGCAACTCGATCCCGTGCCTGCGGTACAGCCATAGCAATGGCGGCCGGTTACGATTCGGCGATGATTGAGCTGTGCGATATCAAATTCTGAAACATGACGCGGAGCCGGAAATCCCGTCTCCAGATCAAGCATCTGGTTAAAATCACAATCGAACAATCTTCCGTCCCAGCCAATGGAAATCGTGTTCCTGCACATCAATCCCTCTACGGTTGACGGATTGAAGGCTTGCGCCAGCCGTTCCATGTATCGCTCATAATTTCCTGATTGAATCAGGAATTCCAGGAAGCGGCTGATCGGCATGTTGGTGATGCAATACAGATTGTTAAATTCGATTTCATATTTGCGAAACAGATTTCGTTTAAAGTCCGACTCGATCGCCTTCTGGGAGGCGGGCAGGAAAGCACCGACCGGATTATGAACCAGGTTCAGGATCAGCCCCGATTCAGGTTTTCCGTAGCCATAGGAATTCAGCAATCGCAAGGCTTCGATCGATCGCTGGAAAACGCCGGCGCCGCGCTGGCGGTCGGTCTCCCGTTCCTGATAATAGGGAAGGGAACAGATCATTTCCACTTGATGCTCGGCTAGAAACCCGGCCAGATCTTCTTTGCCTTTCACAAACAGGACGGTGAGGTTGCAGCGGTCCATGATGTGCCGGTTTAAAGCGCTGATCTGCTCTACCAGCCACCGGAAGTTGGGATTCATTTCCGGTGCTCCCCCCGTAATGTCTACTTTTGGAATCTTTGTTTTTGCAAGCGCTTCCAAACAGATCTCCATGGTCTCGCGGGTCATGATTTCCGGACGGTCAGGGCTTGCATCGACATGACAGTGAGCGCAAACCTGGTTGCAAAGTTTACCGACATTGATCTGGAAAATCTCGATTTCCGCCGCCTTGAGCGGAGAGCTGCCATGCCGCGACAGAGTGTTCTCGAATGTCGGAATCGAATGCGTCTCCTGCAATATACGAATTTCTTCAGATGGGGAGGCGAGCGGAGATTGTCGTTTGAGCAGACTTCCCTTTACGATACTCATGCTGTCTTTACATCTCCAACTTTTCCACAATGTTTCGCATCTGAATGCCATGTACCAGTGAAGAGCCGCCGCGAATCGCTGCCGCGACATGAACCGCTTCGGTCATCTGTTCCAAATTGGATCCTTTTTCCAGACATGTAGTAGTGTAGGCGTCAATGCAATACGGACATTGGACTGTATGCGCCACGGCGAGAGCGATCAGCGCCTTTTCTCTCTCTGTAAGGCTGCCTTCCGCAAAAACGGCTGAATACCATGCGAGAAACTTCTCCCAGAGCTGCGGGCTATCCTTTCCGATTTCAGGAAATTTTGCAAGATCATCCTTATGATAATAATGTTCCATTACGCCTCCAACGTCCCTACAAGTCTAAACGAAGCGAAAGAACCCCACAACTATGAATAGTGTTCCTTGCCGCTCAAATTCTTCCGGACCCTGCTCTGGACCAGCGAGCCTCCCTGCCAGCAAATGTGATACAGCACTTCCCACGGGCACGGAGGCCCGCGACTCCAAAAATATTCGTGATTATCCTACCCAGTACGAGTTGGCAAACGCCGCCATGAAGAACGCAAGCAACATCGCGGAGGACACCTGCATCAAGAACGCAAATCGACCCGTCAGCCTGTGTCCCAGATACAGAAAAAGAGGAAAGTTGACGAGGCATAACCGCGAAAAGGAGAACAACGAACTGGAGAGTGGAAATAATATGATCATAGTACTAAACAGGTAGTACGGCCAAGGGATTTTTCGGAACGAAAGGGCAAGCACGAGAAGGTTGAAGCAGGCGAAGAGAAAATCGATCAAAGAATTGTGTTGACCATGAATCGCAATGTTGCTTTGCGCGAATCGCACAAGCGCGTAGAGCGGATAGCGGGACTCACCCCGGAAGTAGTCCTGCCCCTCAAAGATTGAGCGGAAAGATCCAAAAGTCTCCTGCAGGAACCAGAGATGACTGCAAAATGGAATCGCAATCGCAGCGCCAATTGCAACGCAACCGAGGATCTTTTTTTCCTGAAGTCTTTGGACAGCTAACAGCAAAATGGCGGGCGCAGCCAGAATGGCCTGCGGGCGTGTGATCACGGCCAGGGAGCATGCCAGAACCGCCGGCAGAAGCCGCTTCTCTTCCAGAAAATAAAAACAGCCGAGAAGGGCTGCCAGAAAAAGAGATTCTGAATAAACGGCAGACAGGAAAAAACTGGTTGGAAACAATACACAGAACAACGAGCCACGAAAAGCGGACTCCTCATCGAACCATCTGGCGCCAAGTTTATAAAGAAAATAGAGAAAGAAGAGCGCCGAAAGATTGGAGATGAGCACTCCCGCCAGCACGCTATTTCGAACCAGGTGGCTGGCGAAACGGATCAAGAGGGGATAGCCGGGGAAGAAATTCGCCGTGTTTTGAGGCAAATATTTTCCATGCCCGAAGTCCTTGAAGTACGGATAAGAATCATATCCGTGATCTGCAATCAACAGATACCATTCGGAATCCCAGCGGGCCCACATTTCCAGAAATGCAGGCTGTACTTTGTGATACTGGAGATCCGTGACCGGGAATACCTTTCGCGCAGAGGGAAAATAAAAAATCGACAGAACTCCAATGGCCGCCAAAATCATTCGTGTAAAAACGAACAAAAGCAGAATTTGCCACACACCGTTGTTTTTCCCGGGTTCTGTCTTCATGAGATCTGCTAGGCCTGAGAACACTTCTTATCACATTCCGGAATCGAACGATAGGTGGCCACGAGTGTACAAGCAGGCAAAGCCACTACTCACTCGCTTAGACTCCTGTGCTACAGTGCTCTTTGTGCTCGATGAACGGATCGAAGTAGGTTTGACATTTGCGTGGAAAAGATTACGCTCTGGTGGAAAAGGCCAAAGTTGATAAATTGCGAACGCTCTGCAAGCAAAATTTGTGAACAATGCAAATGTGTCTGTGGTGATCAAAGAATATAAGAGCCGTCAGGTTTCAGTATTGGGCGCGGTCAAAAGTCCGGGACCCCACTACATCCTGAGCCAGCTTTCGTTGTTGCAGCTCCTTTCTGAAGTCGGCGGTGTGGACCCAGGCGCCGGACGATTGTGTTTCATCATTCGCCCCGGCTTACCGAAAATCGTGATCGATCTATACGATTTGATGAACAACGGGAATCAACCTTTAAACATACAGATCTATCCGGGAGACACGATCAACATTCCGGCTGATAAGAAAATTGTGATCTACGTTTTCGGAGCGGTAAAGAATCCGGGCGTTCTGGAGTTTCCTTCGATTGAACCTGTCATCCTTGTTTCCCTGATTGCCCGCGCAGGTGGCCCGACACCGGATGCAAGCGAGTCAAAAATCCAGATCAAGCGCAAAGATGAAACTGGCGCGGAAATAATTATCAAAGCAAATCTGAAGGACATCATTAAAGGGAAAAAGCCGGACATCCCGCTGTTTTCGGGTGACGTAGTCAACGTTCCGCAAAGTTTCTTCTGAAGCTGGTGTCCATCAAGCCAAAGAGACTGCTTCTTTGTTTCATAGCTGCCATCCTTGTTTCCCCGGTTGCATGCACTCAGGGCAAACGAGTTCCTCATCGTACTGATACCCTCGTTCTTGCCGCCGAGAGTTCTCCCACTGATCTGGATCCGCGGATCGGAATCGACAAAGCATCCGAAAATTTCTGCCATCTTCTTTACAACGGTCTGTTGAAGAAGGACGAACACGATCGGATGATTCCCGATCTTGCCGATTCCTGGGAAAAAGTCACGCCTTTACTGTACCGGTTTCATCTGCGAAAAGGTGTGCGCTTTCATGACGGAACCTTGCTGGACGCCGCAGACGTGGTGTTTACATTCAATACGATTTTGAACGGGACGGTCCATACCAGCAAGAAAGCTGCATTGGAGAGCGTTGTATCCGTGACTGCGGTCTCTGCCGATGTTGTGGAGATTCATCTGCGTGAGCCGTTCAATGGATTGCTGGTGAATCTCACTCTGGGGATCATTCCGGATCGTACAGATGTGTCATTTGCGGAAAGGCCGGTTGGCACCGGACCCTACCGGATGCTCGAATTTGAACGGGATTCGGGAGCAACTCTGGAGGCGTTTCGTGATTATTTTGAAGGCGTTCCGAAGGTTCGATTTCTTCAGATCAAGATCATTCCCGATGCAACCACGCGCGCACTGGAGATGAAGAAGGGAAGCATTGACCTGATACTGGGGACGGGAGGTGTGCCTCCCGACTACCTGCAGGTTCTGGCATCCGATCCGGAGCTGAGGGTTGTTACGCGACCCGGCAATAATTACTACTATGTGGGGATCAACTTGAGAGACCCGCTGCTGGCGGACAGAAAGGTCCGGCGGGCGATCGGCGCCGCTATCAATCGTCCTTCCATCATTCGCAGCCTGTTTCACGGCGAAGCAGTCCCTGCCACGGGGATTCTGGCCCCTCATCACTGGTCTTACGAGCCAAACGTACTACGTGTATCATATGATCCAAATAGCGCCTCGCGACTTCTGGACCAGGCAGGTTACCCCGACCGGGATGGGGACGGTCCGGGCACAAGATTTGATTTGACGCTGAAGCTCACTACGATCGAATTCCGACGCACAGTCGCTGCCGCAGTGCAAAGCGATCTGAAAGCTGTCGGGATCGGCCTAAACATTCGATCGTATGAGTGGGCTACGTTCTTTTCGGATATCAACCGGGGCAATTTTCAATTGTGCATGCTGATGTGGGTTGGAGAAAGCGATCCGGATATTTTGCGCAATGTATTTTCCACCAACGGCAGCCGGAACCGCGGCAAATACAGCGATCCGAAGGTGGATGAATGGGTGCAGAAAGCGAAAACGGCTCCCACGGAGGAGCTGCAGCGGCAGTACTATTCACTTGTTCAAAAGCAGGTAGCCGAGGATTGTCCGTATATTTCTCTCTGGTACGAATCGACTTTTGCTGTCATGCGCAAGGAACTGCAGGGAATGCAGCTCACGCCCGACAGCGACTGGCGTGTTCTGAAGGATGTGCATTGGTAGGGGCTGAGCATTTTCCAAACATTTGTGCCTGTCCGGGCGACAAATCGGTGGTGGTTCTCCTTCGTGCACGATCTGGTTGCATTTGAAAATGCTCAGTCCGTCATGCGAAATGTGAGATCATGCGATCTGCCGCCGGGCTGTGCATTTGCGCGCACTTGAATGATCCAAAATTGCTTTTCCAAAAAGAACTCACTATTGCGATCTTGCGCCTTCTGCGTGGCAGATGCACAGCCCCTACTGTGCCAACGAGGAACAAAAGGACTGTGTGCTTTCTGCTTTTACAAGCCGTTCCAACAGGACGTCCAGCGCATCCGGAGGCGGTAAAGTGGAGAGATGCCTTCGCAGTCTTTGTGAGGCGATGAGCCAATCGGGAGGCAAGATCTTTTCTTCCTTGCGCGTTCCGGATTGGCTAAGATTGACCGCTGGAAAAATGCGGCTGTCTGCAATCTTTCGATCCAGAACCAGCTCCATATTTCCGGTACCCTTGAACTCCTGAAAAATGACTTCATCCATCCGGCTACCGGTATCGATCAGGGCGGTTGCCACAATCGTCAGACTGCCACCGTCTTCGAGTTTGCGCGCAGACCCGAAAAACCTTCGCGGAAACTCCAGCGCGCGGCTCCCGACACCCCCGCTGAGTGTTTTGCCTCGATGAGATTCTTCCCGGTTGGAGGCCCGTCCCAATCGTGTGATCGAATCCAGCAGCAGAAACACATCTCGGCCATGCTCCGCCATGCTTCTTGCCATTTCCAGTGTCAGTTTCGCGATTCTTAAATGCGAAGCCGCCTCCTTGTCCGATGAAGAGGCCACGACTACTCCCTGCACGCTCCGTTTGAAATGCGTCACTTCTTCGGGTCGTTCGTCCACCAGCAAAGCGATCACAAATGTTTCGGGATGATGTTCCGCGATGGAGGATGCCAGGTTGTGCAAGAGCGTCGTTTTCCCTGTCCTGGGAGGCGCGACAATCAGACCACGCTGTCCTTTGCCGATGGGCACCATTAATTCCAGCAGACGCATGGATCTTTCCGCTACCGCATCTTTCGCCGGTGTCAGAACAAAACGCTCGACTGGATCGATGCTGATCTGTCGATCAAAAGGTACGGGGGCAACATATTTTTCCGCAGGGATCCCATTCAGCTCGAGAATCCGAGTGACGGCAGGCGCCTTGCCTCGGTGCGGGTTGGATTGGGCAAGCCCCTTGACCAGGATTCCCGTTTTGAGATTACGTTCGCGGATCAGATTCGGCGATACAAAAAAATCTTCCTGGGATGGGAGCAAGTCGTGATCGGCTTGACGCAAGAATCCCGCTCCGTTGGGAAGAACGTCCAGGATTCCTGTAACTTCCTTCTCAGGTCCTGGACTTTGATCCACCGGCCTCGTTTGCGGCGTCCCTCCGCCGGAGGGTTGTCGCCGGAACCGACGACGGTTTCTTCGCCTGTGTTCGGGATGAGCTTGTCTTTGATGATCTTGCATGATGGGAAAGAGCCTCAAATTATAACCGAAAATGGAGAGAATGGCTCTACTCTGAAATTGACGAATATGATACGCTATCGAACTTAGAAAATTCAGACTGGAAGGATATCATGCAAACAAAGGATTATATCGAACTGGAAGAGCGCTATAGCGCTCACAATTATCATCCACTGGATGTGGTGATCAACCGCGCAGAGGGCGTCTGGGTCTACGATGTAGAAGGCAATCGTTATCTGGATTGTTTGAGCGCCTATTCAGCCGTCAATCAAGGGCACCGCCATCCACGGATTTTGAAAGCGCTGGTCGAACAGGCGGCAAAAGTCACGTTAACTTCACGCGCGTTTCGGAACGATCAGTTCGGCCTCTTCTGCAAGGAACTGAGCGAGCTTACCGGTTATGAAATGGTTCTTCCGATGAACTCCGGAGCGGAAGCGGTCGAAACCGCGGTGAAGACAGCACGCAAATGGGGTTATCAGATTAAGAAAGTCGAATTGGATAAAGCAGAGATCATCGCGTGCTCGGATAACTTTCATGGCAGGACCGTCACGATTGTGAGCTTTTCTACCGAATCTCAGTACCGTGAGAATTTTGGTCCATTTACACCCGGTTTCAAGATCGTTCCATATGGTGATGCCGAAGCGCTTCGGAAGGCGATCACTCCGAACACAGTTGGTTTTCTTGTGGAACCGATCCAGGGGGAAGCCGGCGTGAAATTTCCTCCGGATGGGTATTTGAGGAAAGCAGCTGAAATTTGCCGCGAGAACCGTGTGTTGTTTATCTCCGATGAAATCCAGAGCGGTCTTGGAAGGGCGGGGGCTCTATTTGCGCTGGATCATGAGAAAGTGCGCGCGGACATGGTGATCATCGGTAAGGCCCTGGCAGGCGGGATCTATCCGATTTCCGCGGTGCTTGCATCCCGCGAGATTCTGGGCGTATATCGGCCCGGAGATCATGGAAGCACTTTTGGTGGAAATCCGCTTGCGTGCGCTGTCGCCCGCGAAGCATTGCGCGTCATTGTTGAAGAAAGGCTGGTGGAAAAATCTGCGGAGCTGGGTGGTTATTTCCTCAACAAAGTAAGAGGAATTTCCAGTCCCCATGTGAGGGAAGTTCGTGGCCGCGGACTATTCATTGGAATTGAATTGAAGCCCGAAGCGGGGGGCGCGCGTAGATTCTGTGAGGCACTCAAGAATCGCGGTATGTTGTGCAAGGAAACACATGAACATGTAATTCGACTTGCTCCGCCCCTGGTCATCTCGCAGGAAGAAATCGATTGGGCCTGTGATCAGTTAAAAGCCGTCCTCTCCTAAAGGTGGTAGGGGCGACCCTTGTGGTCGCCCTCACAAGTCGCAATTCTTCGAAGCGGGCGACCACAAGGGTCGCCCCTACGGCCTGAAACTGAAGTGGTATGCTAACAGCATGCGAGTGACGGTACGGCTGGTTCTGCTGCTCTTCCTGATCGCGCTCGTCCTCAACAGCTACAATTCCAGCAAGCTTCTGTCTCTTGCATTCCAATCCCTGAACCGGGATGTCGAGCAGCGTACTGCATTTGCTGCAAATCAAATTTCGGAAGAGCTCAGCAACGAGGCGCCGCCAACGGTTCGAATCGAAGATTTCCTTCAAAGCAGGATGAAGACCTATGGAGTCGAAGGCGCAGTTCTCTACGGGAAGGATTTGCGGCCGGAAGTAAAACTGATCTCCGGTCTGCCTCCGCAAATCGAGAAAATTCTCGATTCTCCGGGTCAGCTACTACAGGGTCCCCAGGAGTTGCGCTGGGACAAATACCTTCTTTTTCCGACGCAATACCGGCAAATCGATCAAATTCGATCGATGATCCTGATTTTTGGGATTGAGAAGCTTGTCCAGATTCAACGTTCCACGAAAATTGTCAACTACCTGAATTTCGTTTTGATGGGGTTTGCCGCGCTATTGGGATTTTATTTTATTGAGGCATCGCTGCGTCCTTTTCGATTGCTGCTGCAGACCGCAAAGTCCGTTCCTCAGACTGTTCGATCCGTTTCAGCGCAAAATGAAGCGGACTTGATTATCAATACGTTTCAGCGAGTGATCGGACAGCTCAAGGAAAAGGAAGTGGAGCTGGAGCGCCTGCACCGGTCGGAGAAGGCCCGCGCAGACGAAGTGCAGCAGCTGAATCAAGACCTGATCGGCAGTATTAGCAGCGGGTTGCTTCTGATCGATCAAAGCGGCGTCATCCGGGTGTTCAACTTCGCCGCGGAATCGATTTTGCAGATTCCACGTGTGGACGTTCTGTCACATCCCTATGCAGAGATCATGAGCCCCGTTTCGGTGGACTTCATGCAAGATATCGATCGCTGCTTTCGCGAACAAATTCATATCAATCGCGCAGAACTTGAGGTCAAACGGCCAAATGGGACGCGCTATCTGGGCGCAAGCATTATGCCTCTTCGGGACCGGGTGAATCAGTTTGCCGGTGTTTTCTGTCTCTTTAGTGATATCACAGAGTTCAAACAACTACAGCAAACGATGGCTTTGAAAGAAAAATTTGCAAGTCTCGGAGAAATGGCTGCGGGTGTAGCGCACGAATTTCGGAATTCCCTGGCTACCATTTCAGGCTATATGCAGTTGCTGGAGAACAAAATTTCGCAAGAGCAGAAAGCGTATATCGCTCCGGTTTATAAAGAGATGGAGCTGCTTCAAAGAGTTGTTAAAGATTTTCTTTCCTTCGCCGGTCCGGTTCAGCTTCAACTGACGCTCGTAAATCTCAATGATTTGATCCAGGAGTGCGTAGAAGAGGTGCGGGTGTCGCGGGGAACCGGATCTGTGGTCATTTCCACCTCAGGCGCCTTTCCTGAGATTTCCGGAGATGAAGCCATGTTACGGCAGGTGTTTGGCAACTTGCTTCGGAACGCGGTGGAGTCCATTGATGGAGCAATGCGCCCCGGACATGTGGAAGTGTCAGGCTCTCCAACGGACGACGGCAAGTATTGGGTGATCGATGTCCGCGACAATGGTAGAGGAATTAATGCTGAAAATCTGGCGCGGATCTTCATTCCCTTCTTCTCAACGAAGAAGGAGGGAGTCGGTCTCGGCCTGGCCATCGTGCAGAAACTGTTGATCCAGCACAACGGAACCATACAGGTCGAAAGCGGACAGGAAGGTACTCTCTTTCGAGTGCAGTTGCCGGTCGCATGACGGAACGCGGCAAACCCTTCCTGTATCTGGTCATCGCCATTTGTGCGGTCTCCTGCTCCGCTGTTTTGATTCGCCTGACCCATACACCTCCGCTCGTGATTGCTTTTTACCGGCAGATTTTTTCCGCGTTGATGCTTCTTCCGTTTGTGCGGGCGGAATCAGATCAGACAATTCAGCGAAAAGACTACCGGCTCTTGATTCTATCCGGGCTGTTTCTTGCGCTCCATTTTGGCACCTGGATCACCGGCCTTTCCTACACAAGCATTGCACGGGCTACGCTGTTTGTTGATTTGCAACCGGTATGGGCGGCGATTCTGGGCGCGATTTTCCTTCGCGAACGATTGAACGGAATTGAAATTCTCGCCGTTTGTGTCGTCACACTGGGAGGAATTCTCTCGATTGTGCCGCGATGGGGGAGTGGAACCACTACTTTCACGGGGGATGTTCTTGCGTTGTGCGGAGGCATTGCGGGAGCCGGGTACTTCTTGATCGGCCGCGGCGTGCGTTCCCGCATCTCGTGGCTACGCTACGTGTTTGCAGTCTATTCGTTTTCGGGTCTCTGGCTACTCATCTTTTGCGTTTGCTTTTATCGAACATTGCCGCTCCCGGCTGATCGCGATCTCATCTGGATCGTGTTGATGGCTCTTGTTCCAAGCCTGATTGGACACGGTCTGTTTAATCTGGCAATCCGGAAGTTGAAAGCCTTTGTCGTTAACGCGGCCTTTTTCGGAGAACCTGTTCTGGCTACGATGCTCGCGTATTTTTTATTTGGAGAGAGCCCCGACCGTTATTTCTATTTCGGCGCAGGGGTGATCTTTACAGGCCTATTTTTATTGTTCAAATCCCAAAGGGAATGACACGGCCAATATCAAATATCAAGAATCAAATATCAAATAAACAAAATCGAATAAGCAAATAATCGGCAACTCTGGAGAGGATTCATTCTTGAGTTTTTAATTATTGGTTTCTGTTTATTTGATCTTTGATGTTTGATTTTTGATCTTGCTTAATACTGACTTCGGCGATCCGCCGGAGCGTATAGATGTCGTGGGCAATTTCCTGACTTTTGTTCCAGAACAGACTCTTGGGCGCTGAGAATTCCAGGATCGGACGGTCGTCGGTATTGATGGGGAATGACATACGAAGGACTTGCACGATCCGTTCGTCCCCAGCGTATTTGCGTAGAAGATTTTCCGGTGTAAGGTTCGATCGCTTTAGACTTTCATGGGCTTCCGGTTCCGCCATCCGGTCTGTGATCGTGACCGGATCAATCGGGAGCGGATGCTCGGCCCCGAGCACGAGAAGATCGCTGTCATCGATCCACAGCGAGATATGCGGAAACACGGATTGAAACGTCTTCAGAAAGATCAAGACATCATTCAATGAAATCTGATACAGGTGGATCCATTGACACATGATGCCGCCCGGCTTGAGTCTCGCCTTTGCGGACCGGAAAAACTCGACAGTGAACAGGTTTGCAACGCCCGACATCCACAGGTTGCTGGGTTCTGATGTAATGACATCGTATTTCCGGGATGTATGATGCACAAAATTTCTTCCGTCATCGAGAATCAGGTGAAATTCCTTCTTGTCCAACACGCCCAGATTCTCGCGTTCGAAGTAACGGGACGCTACCGCTACTTTTTCTTCGATCTCGACGCAGTCAATTCGGTCGGGATGATGAGTCGAGAGCGCGCCCGCTGTAACTCCGCTGCCAAGTCCGATGATCAGCGCATCCCGGACGTCGCCGCGAAACAGCACAGGAAGATGTCCGAGAAGCAGTTGGGTCCTCATGTCTCCGGTGGCGACGTTGGACGCATCCGGTTTGCCGTTCACCAGCAAGCTGCGAATCCCGTTGGCTTCCTGCGAAACGGCCACTGTGGCCGTCAGTCCTTCATCGTAGTACAGTAATTCTAATTCAGTAGCAGGATGGATGCCGTCTGCGAGCATACCCGCATGGCTGACCCCTGACTTTGGACTTTCGACTTTAGACCTTGGACTTTGGATTTTGGACTTTGGACTCGCTTGAGGCACGTACTTGTAGGCGAATGCATAAAAACCGGCATTGAGGATGGAGTGGTTCCACCCCGGTAGAAACAGCAGGAGCGCGAGGGAGACGCCTCCAATCGCCAGAACCCGCTTGTCCTGCCGGTGTGATCTCCGGAAGCAGATGATTCCAAGAATCAAATTCCACAGGACGATCAGGCGGAGAGCACGTTCCACGCCGAGCGCCGGGATCAGGAGAAACCCGGCGCATAACGAACCTAATATGCTTCCTATAGTACTATATGTGTAGACGTATCCTGTCCGCGCCTGCATTTCTCCGGGGTTGGCCCGGAAGAAATGCAGGGCTGCCGGAAATGTCGCCCCGAACAAGAACGTGGCATAAATGATCGTCGAGCCGATCAACAGAAACTGAGCGATCTGAAAGAGCGCGAAAGATCCGTTGAAGACCTGAAACAGTTTGATTAGCAGAAACGGGATCCCCATAAAGACGCCCAGGAAGAACATCCCTGCGAGCGCAATCCGAAATTGAATCATGCTGTAAAGCTGGTAAGGATCGGTTTCTTCGCGGATGTGTCCCGAGTAATAGCTGCTTCCGGATGCGATTCCCAGCAGAAACGCTGCCAGGATTGCGGAGAATGCGTAAACGGAGGACCCAAAAAACATGCTCAATGCCCGGGTCCACAGAATCTCATAACACAGCGCTGCGAAGCCGCTGGCAAGAAACAAGAGATAGCCGGGATGGAAGGCCCGGATCTTCGGCGCCGCCGTTTCCGGATCTGCGATCATGCGACTGCGCGCCCAAAACGCTACGATACTGATTCCAAAGTTACAAGCCGCGTTGAGATGGATTGTTTGCGAAATACCTAGTCCTGGAATCAGAAAGTAACCGGCCAGGATCGTTCCCGCGACTGCTCCCGCGGTATTCAATCCATATAAAAGTGCGGCGCGCGTTTGTCGCTCTTTCTCCCCGTGTATTCCAACAAGAATCGGCAGCGTGGCGCCCATGGCGATTGTTGGAGCCAGCAGAAGAACCACGGCAATGACCGATTTCAGAATGACGGAAGCCAGGAAATTTCCTGAAACGGCGGCGTAGGCGGAGCCGTACAGCGAATCGGTCCAGACAGCAATGCGCGGAGTACATAACGAATAGATTCCAATTCCCAATTCGAGCATTGCATATAGAGCAAGACCATGACGCTGAACGGATACGGACCGGGCGGCAAGAAAACTTCCCAGCGCAAGGCCGGCCATAAAAATAGAGACAACGATGGAGATTGCCAGAGAAGTATTTCCGAGAATTGTGGAAAGTATGCGGGACCACGTGATTTCATAGATCAAACTGGTCAAACCGCTGACCACAAAAAGAATTGAAATTAGAATGGATGAGCTTCGCGTGGAGACAGGACTCAAGCGTTCAAGAGATTCTGGATGTACGCCGAAAGGCTGTCCTGCTGGCCGGCGGTCAGGCTTTCAAAATGGATCCCCATCGCGTATGTTCGTGAAACCGGACCCTCCATGGAGCCACCCCACATCACCCTTGCCTTGACCTGTATTGGAGTGACATCCCCGGGAACTAAGAAAGAAAGTTGGACCAGATCGCCCGCATCCAGAAGATGTGAAGACTTCACAAAAATTCCCTCGGTGGAAAGGTTCAGGATCTTTCCCTCGTATTCGTGATTTCCGAGGAGGATTCGTGCCGCCAGACTAACCGGCACGCGAACGTTTTTTCGTTTTTCTTCAGACAAAGGTAGCATCGTTATGCCCGCTGCATGTATTTCCCTTCTTCCGTATCGATCCTGATTGTATCGCCTTCATTGACAAACTGTGGCACCTGGACAACCAGGCCTGTTTCAACTTTTGCCGCTTTTGTCACGTTGGTTGCCGTCGCAGAACGCACGCTCGGTTCCGTTTGCACCACGGTCAGGTCGACCGTCGTAGGAAGTTCGATGGAAATCGGAACTCCTTCGTGGAACTGAGCCGCCACTTTGGTGTTGGCGATTAAATAATAAATGCTGTCGCCAAGATGCTCGGAATTCAATGTCACTTGCTCGTAGTTTTCCGTATTCATGAAGTGATAATCGTTGCCATCGTTGTAGAGGTATTCGAGCTCGTGCGAATCCAGGGTGATCCGGTCCGCACTTTCTTCCGAGCGGAATCGGCGTTCGGTTTGTTTTCCCGAACGCAGGTTTCGTAGCTTGGTTTGCACCATACCCCGCCAGTTCCCCGGCGTGATGTGTTGAATCGTCATGACAGAGTATAATTCACCGTCGAGTTTTAGAATCATACCCCGTCTGATTTGTGTTGCTGGAATCATGAATGCTCCTCCGGCAGGAATGTATGAATACTGGAACTTTCCTGATTCAGCATTGTAAGGCACTCCTTCCATTTTTGTCAAACCAGTTCGTAGTAGCGAATTCAGTCGCTATGCTTCAGTAGCGAATGAATTCGCTACTACGAACTAAAAACTTGAGCATCTCATTGGAAAGTCTTAATATATTGAATTACTTTTGGTTAGCACGTTTTTGGAGTTCCGGATATGAAACGAATCGTCTTTCTATTCTTGGTCGCTTTCGCCTCTTTGCTGGAGGCTTCACCCCGGGGGCTGGAGCTGTATGCGCCTCGGAACAGTTTCATTGTGATCGGCGCCGATTTTGCCCAGCTTCGAGACAACGCAATCTTTCAGGAACTGGAGCGCAATGGAAAGATCTGGTCCAACGAAAATGATTCCGAAATTGCGGAATATTTTAAGATCCTCAAGCTCAATCCCGCCAAAGATGTCCGCTCTTTCATCTTTTCACGCTATTTGAATTCCTACGGAAGCAGCGGCCGGTTGCATGTCTTCGATTTGACGCGGGACATCTCGGGCGCACTTCAATCCATGACTTCGACAAAATATCTCGGGATCGCCCTGTACCGTCTGGTTCCGGATAACGATATGTATGTGGCTCAATTGACTTCCACAACGCTGGCGCTGGGCACACTGAACGAAGTAAAAATGGGAGTGGATCTTTCACGCTCCAAGGTGGAAAGCCTGGCTGCCAACGTGGAACTGAACTCGCTATTTCAGAAGTTGCCGCCAGATTCGGGAGTCTGGGGAATCGCGATTCCGCTTTCGCGCAGACAGGCTGCCGCGGTAAAGGCGAAGCAGAGCACAAATGCGATTCTGCAGGGATTGAAAAATTATCACTTTTACGGGATCCCAACAAAGACAGAAGTAAAGTCTCATTTTTTCGGACAAACGGAAGATGAGAAGCAGGCGACGCTTCTAAACGGATTCATGATCGGACTCTTGACGATCGCAAAATTGAAAGTGGACGAGCCGATTGCAGATATGCTCGATCAGGTAGACATGGAGCATAACGGCAACACTCTCCATGCAAGCGCCGTGATCACAAAACAACTTGTAGACGCCTATTTACGCGGCGAGCTGGGGGTCGAATAGTGCCCGACATCCGTTCCTTTCGTGGATTGCGCTACAATCCGGCGAAGATTCCGGATCCGGCGGGCGTTGTGACTCCTCCGTACGATGTGATTTCGCCTGCGCAGCGGCAAGAATTCTTGAGAAAAAGCCCATGGAATATTGCCCGCCTGATTCTACCGGAAGGAGAGAATCCATACGAGGAAGCAAACCGGACATTGCAGTCCTGGATCCGTCTGGAGATTTTGATTCAGGACCGCGAACCGTCGATTTATGCATACCATCAGACGTTTCGATTGCCGGATGGAATTGAGAAAACACGTGAAGGATTTCTCGCGTTGATCCGTTTGGAGGATTTTGACCGCGGGATCGTGCTGCCGCATGAATCCACTCTTTCCTCGCCGAAAGAGGACCGCCTCAATCTATTGCGCGCATGCAAAACCAACTTCAGTCCGATCTTCGCCCTCTATTCGGATCCGGAACAAAGCGTGGAATCCCTTCTTGCGTCTCACACAGCAGCGAAGCCTGACGTACGGATTGTCGATAGCGGCGGCGTTACAAATTCAATGTGGAGCATCCACGAAACGCAGACGACGGCCCGGATCCGGGAGCTGATGAAGCCGCACTGGGTCTTGATTGCCGATGGACATCATCGATACGAATCCTGTTTGATGTATCGCGACGAAATGGCAAGACAGAATCCGGATCCGGATGCGCCGTTTCAATTCACATTGATGTTTTTTACCAACATTCATCACCCTGGAATCGCGATCTTGCCGTACAACAGGGGAGTTTATCAGCTGCCGTCATTCGATCCGTCTGCTTTCCTGAGGAAAGCATCTGCATATTTTGAAATCACGGAATTTCAAAAACGAAATGCCGCGGAATCCGCGCTGAAAAGCGAAGGATCCATGACAACTGTTTTCCTGGCAAGGCTACGTGGAATGGACAGCTATGTTTTGTTTCGCTTGCGACCGGACTTACGCTTGCAGGATTTCTATCCGGCCGGCACGCCGGAGGCGGTGCAGCAGCTTGATGTGAATATCCTGCATCGGATTTTGATTCAGCACGTTCTTGAGATCTCCGAAGAAGATATTAAGCGCCAGACATATTTGAAGTACTACAAAGATGCATCCGAGGAATGGAATGATTTAGAATCCAGGAAGTTGCAGATTGCATTCTTTTTGAATCCCACAAAAGTTGAACAGGTGGTGGAGGTATCCAGGGCGGGAGCGAAGATGCCTCAGAAGTCAACGTTCTTTTATCCCAAGTTAATGACCGGTTTCGTAATGAATCAACACCAATGAAAACCAGAATTTTTCTCTTGATCCTTTGTGCCTTTGTGCCTTCGTGGTTCATCCCCCCAGTGGATGCGGTGCAAGAGAACTCGGACAGATCACAGGCCTATTACCATTACTTGCTTGGCACACTGGCGGAACGCTCCCGCGAGCTGAGTGAAGCGATCACCGAATACCGGGAAGCGTTGCGCTACGATCCCCGTGCCTCTGAAATCTACGCACGACTGGCAGATCTGTATATCCAGACAAACCGCACGCAGGAAGCAATCCGGGAAGCGGAGGAATCGATCAAACAGGATCCCGGTAACAAAGAGGCCCACAAAATGCTGGGGCAAATCTATCTCGAGCAGGTTTTTGAGAACGACACGAATCCCGAAAATGCAAAGAAGGCAATTCAGGAATTCCAGGAAGTGCGCAAACTCGATTCTCAAGACGATTCGGTTCTGCTTTCCCTTGGACAGCTTTATCTGCAAACCAATCAGCCAAAATCCGCAGTGGAAGTTCTTGGCAAATACATTGAAGTCATTCCCGATTCTTCGATTGCGATTGCGACGATCGCGACAGCATACCAGCAGTTGAATCAAAATGACCTGGCGCTATCCTACATGGAAAAATACAGCGATCTGAATCCGGACAACCTGTATGTTTTGCAGCAGATGTCGACGCTTTTCGAAAAGAAGGGAGATTACCAGCAGGCCCTGGAATTGCAAAGGCGTGTGTATCAGGCGGAACCGGACGATCCGGCGATCGTGCGCCGGTACGTAGATCTTCTCGGCAGAGTGCAGGACTATCCGGAGGCGATCCGGATCCTGGAACAAAAATCCGGACCGCGAAGCAGCGAGTGGACGGTATTGCTTGCAAAGACGCTGCAGAAATCGGGCAATCAGGAGAGAGCGGAAGATGTGTTGGAAGAACGAATCGTGAAAGAACCGAACGATGTCGATCTTCAGCTCGCCTTGGTCCAGATCTATGAGGATGGAAACAAGTATCCCGACGCTCTCAAAATCCTAGAGCGAATGAATGATCGTTTGGCTGCGGATACAACAGCGGATGAAAGAGAACGCAGAGCAAATCAAATTCTTGTTTACTCTCATCTCGGTTATGCCGCCCAAAAAATGAAAGAGTATGACCGGTCGATTGAATTCTATCAGAAAGCCCGCGCGCTCGTGGATCCGTCTGATACTCCGAAGATCGATTTTTACATCGCGCTCAATTATCGCGGACAGCAGAAGTGGGATCAGGCCATCGAAATACTCAACACCATTGTAGATGCCAACGCAAACGATACCGGAGCGTGGGAGCTGCTTTCGCTGGTTTACGAGGAAAAAGGGGATCAGGCCGACAGCGATCGGGTAGTTCAGCATCTCATCGATACTCACCCTGATTCTGCCGACTATTTCCTGTTGAAAGCCCAGCGTTTACAACAACGGGAGAAGTTCGATGAGTCCATCGTGTTTCTCAATACCATGCTTCCCAAGTTCGCTTCCAATGACCAGGTGTTTTTTCTGCTGGGCGCCGCATACGAACGACTGAAGAACATTGATAAAGCTGAGGAGTTCCTCAAACAGTCGATTGCCTTGAATGCGCAGAACGCAAACGCGCTGAACTATCTTGGCTATATGCTGATTGATAAAGGAATCCGGGTCGAAGAAGGAATGCAATACATCAAACAAGCCCTGGAACTGGACCGGGGCAACGGCGCCTTTCTGGACAGCCTGGGGTGGGGCTATTTCAAGCTAAACAAATTCGATCTCGCGGAAGATAACCTGCGAATGGCGCTGGAACAACTGGACGATAATGCAGTGGTGCATGACCACATGGGAGACCTATATTTCAAACTGGGTAAATTCCGTGAGGCGATCGAGCAGTGGGAAGCAGCGCTAAAAAACAAAACAGATGAAATCGATCCCGAGTTTCTCAAGAAAAAAATCGACGACACGCGCAACAGACTGCAGTAATAAGTCCAAGGTCCAAAGTCCAAGGTCCAAAGTCCAAGGTCCAAGGTCCAAGGTCGTTGCCTTTCTGCTCTACGCTGTGCTGATTGCGGGATGCGCGAGACAGATGGCGCCTCTTCCGGAATATCCGGAATTCGTGTCGCTTCGTCAAAAAACACTGCCGACCGGAGTGATCGAAATTTATGGACGTCTCTCCGCGACCGTTTCGGGCAAAACCGCCCACTCCAAGCTGAACATCCTCCTGGATCCCGGGAAAATGGTGTATCTGGAAATTACAGGTCCCGATGGGCATCTGATCAATTCCGTCAGTCTGAATCCCGCTGAGTTTTCCATCTTGTGGACAGATGACAAGAATTACATCAAGGAGCCATCCACTCCCGAGAATCTAAATGCAGTTACAGGTCTCGCGATTTTGCCGGATGATCTGTTGTTCCTGCTGGCAGGCCTGGGTTTGAACTTTCCAAAGTGGAAGCTGGATGGGACAGCGCGAAATGTGTGGGTACTTTCGCGATCCGGCTTTGAGGCAGACCTGACGATGCAGGAGCAAATCTCACTGATCTCGCTGGCTCCGGCGGAAAGCAGGCCCGTTCAGGTCCGCTATGATCGTTACCGGACGATGGATAACCGATCGCTACCTGCGCGCATCCGGTTTGAAGTTTCTGCGAGTCATATCAAGTTGGAAATGCAGATCGACAAGTGGATTCCCCGTGACGAACCTGCCACTGCAGACATGTTTGATCTCAAACTGCCGGCCGATGCGCATCGACTCTCCCTTCGCGATATGTACCACGGCAAACCCCTGCTGCTGCAGTAGCTATGGAGCGCAGGCGTCTCGCATGCCGCAAGCAAAATATGTAACCATTTGGTTACATATTGTCCCGAGAATTGCGGAATTTTTCTTTATCGCTAGAACGTGTACCGTATTCCCAGACGGATGGTACGCGGGTCGTTAAACCTGAACGGTTGTCCAAAACCATCGTTGGCTTCAAAACCGTCGGGAGTAAACTGGCCGTCATTTGCGTTGCCGTCTTACGGTGCAGCCTGCAGAGGCGTCCCTTCGGGCATCGCCCACACCGTCCCCAGCAAAATCAGTATGGCCGACTGGTTGTCACTCGAATATGATATGATTTGATGTCACTGGGGAATGGTTCTATCGGGTGTGTTTTCTGACAGATTCTTCTGAGTAAGGGCGAAGGTGTATTCATGGCCGATTCGGCAATCAAGAAAAGCGTTCTGGAAAACGGTCTGACAATTCTGACCGAAAAGATCGATCATTTGCATTCGATCTCGCTGGGCATCTGGCTCAAGAAAGGATCGCAGGACGAATCGGTTGAAGACGCTGGGATTTATCATTTTATTGAGCACATGCTCTTCAAACGCACAGAACGGCGGGATGCCTACGAAATTGCGAAGATTATCGATTCCATCGGAGGATATACCGACGCATTTACGAGTAAAGAGAACACGTGCTTTTATGCCAAAATGCTGGATGAACATCTTCCGGTCATCCTCGATTTGTTTTCGGATATCCTGATCCATCCTCAATTTGAACCGGAAGATATCGATCGCGAACGAAAGGTGATTCTGGAAGAAATCAAGATGGTGGAAGATAACCCGGGTGATCTGGTTCATGAGCTCTTCCTGGAAAATTACTGGTCCGGACATCCTCTGGGACGGCCAATCCTCGGGACCCTGGATACGGTCAATTCCACGGATCAGATACAACTGCGCAAGTGCTTTTCCAGCAATTACATTCCCCCGAACATGGTCCTGTCTGCGGCGGGTAAAATCGATCACGATGAACTGGTGGAATCGATTCGTAAATACTTTCCTCTGAAGCCCACTGTTGCGCCGGCGCCGCTTCAGCTTCCACCTCTAAACCCGCAGCCTCTTGTCTTGTTTCGCCCGAAAAAAGATCTCGAGCAAGCACATCTTTGTATCGGGATGATGGGCTATTCGGTCAATCATCCGCAGCGCTATGCCGCGGGAGTGATGAACGTGATTCTGGGCGGCAGCATGAGCTCTCGATTGTTTCAGAAACTCCGGGAAGAGCGTGGGCTTTGCTACTCAGTTTTCTCTTCGCTGAACGCGTTTCAGGATACGGGATATGTGAGCATCTATGCCGGAACGGGACGCGATACAGTAAAAACAGCGGCGGAGCTGATCCTTCAGGAATGCCGGCTTCTTGTCCTCGAACCGGTGACATCTGAAGAATTGGAGAATGCGAAGAACCATTTGAAGGGCAGTCTCATGTTGAGTTTAGAGAGTTCTTCCACGAGAATGTTCAATCTGGCGAAAAATGACATGTATCATGACCGCCAGGTTACGGCGGAAGAAGTCCTTGCCGAAATTTCGAAAGTAACTGTGGAAGATGTACAGCATGTGGCGATGGAGTTGTTTCAACATTCAAATTATGGGATTGTTGTAGTTGGGGACCTGGAGCAGTTTGATTTTCGCACCGAAGACTTTCTAATGCATTAGCAGGGTGGCTGAATGCGGATTTGCGTTCTGGGCAGCGGAAGCGGCGGCAACGCGACGTTTGTGGAAGACGGTTCGACCCGTCTTTTGATTGACGCCGGCTTGCGCATCAAGGATCTGACCGAGCGTCTTGGCAAGATCGGGATCGATCCATCGACATTGACCGGCATCCTGATCTCGCATGAGCATCACGATCATGTGGAAGGCGCCGAGCCTCTGGCGCGAAAATGGAATCTTCCCGTTTACATTTCGCCACGCGCGCTCGACTATGCGGGGGCTGAGCTGCAGCAGGTACGGCATTTGCCGATCGCCGCAGATGTGCCAGTGCAGATCGGATCGATCACAGTCACGCCGTTTTCTATTCCGCACGACAGCGTGGATCCGCTGGCCTTTTCGCTTCGCGCGGGCGGCTCGCGCGTCTGTGTTGTCACCGATATCGGTTATTTGCCGGAAGCGGTGCGGGACAGAATGGCGAAGGCAGATGCTCTGGTGATTGAATCCAATCATGATACAGAAATGCTACGAATGGGCCCGTATCCCTGGTCCCTGAAACAAAGGGTCATGAGCAATCTCGGACATTTGTCAAATGAGGCTCTCGCATTTTTCTTTGGTCAGCATTTCGACGGCACGGGAAGGAAAATAATGCTGATTCATCTCAGCAGGCAAAACAATCATCCTCAGCTTGCCTATGTTTCTGCGGTCAAAGCTCTGGAAAAAAACAGCCGGCAAACGGAAGTCCATCTTTCGATGCAGGATGAAATCAGCGATATACTGGATTTGTAGGGGCGACCCTTGTGGTCGCCCGCAAGGAAAAGTGCATGAAAGCCAAAATCATTGTCCGCTTGAAGCAAACCGTCCATGATCCACAGGGAGAAGCGATCTGGCAGAGCCTGCATCACATGGGTTACACCGCCGTTTCGTCTGTTCGGCAGGGGAAAGTGTTTGATCTTGATTTGCAAAACACCGGCCGTCCGGAAGCGGATGCGATCCTGGAAGAGATTGCGCGCAAGGTGCTTGCAAATCCGATCATCGAAGAGTTTGTGATCGAATACGGAGAGGAATCATGAAAGTTAAAGTGGTTGTGTTTCCCGGTTCGAATTGTGATCACGATACGGACCATGTGTTCCGCACCATCCTGAAGCAGGATGTCGAGCTGATCTGGCACAAGGAAACATCGCTGGGCAATTGCGACCTGGTGATCCTGCCCGGAGGATTCGCTTATGGCGACTACCTGCGCACGGGAGTCATGGCGCGGTTTTCTCCGATCATGGGCGCCGTGGAGCGTTTTGCTCGGGAGGGAGGCCCAGTATTCGGGATCTGCAATGGATTTCAGATTTTGTGCGAAGCGGGAATGCTTCCGGGCGCGTTGATGAAAAATGCTTGTCTGCAATTCCGCTGTATCCAGGTCCATTTGCGAGTGGAAACAACCCGGTGCGCGTTAACTTCCTTCCTCCGGCAAGGACAGATTCTGCAGATGCCGATCGCGCACGGAGACGGGAACTACTATGTAGATCATACTACATTGAATGAGCTGATTGATGAGGACCGGATCCTGTTCCGGTATTCGACTCCGGATGGGTTGATTCTGTCCGAAGCCAATCCCAACGGATCGCTGTACAATATCGCCGGAGTTTGCAACCGGGAGCGGAATGTTTTCGGGATGATGCCCCATCCGGAACGGGCAGCGGAAGAAGTGCTGGGCGGCGCCGATGGACGTCTGTTGCTGGAATCCCTCATCCATTCACTGGTCAAGACCCAGGCTTCCGTAGCGTAGAGGATTTCTCGCAAAGACGCAAAGAACGCAAAGAAAATGACGCGCGTTGATGAGTTGTTGTCAGACTACGCTGCGTATCACACAACCCGTGGAAACATTGCCTGTCACTTTGTTGGTATTCCGCTCATCATGTACGGGATTCTTGCGCTGCTTCTGTTGCTTCCCATCCGGCAAACGCAGTTTGGGGTTGTTACTGCGGCTGAAATCGTGATTGTTTTAGCCGTGATTTATTATTTCACGCTCGATCTTCGTTTCGCGGTTTCTATGCTGATCGCCTCGGTTCTTTCTGATGTGTTAGGCAGGATGTCATGGGATGCGAGGATCAGTCTGGCTGCGTTTGTGATCGGCTGGATATTTCAATCGATCGGTCACGCGGTGTACGAGAAAAAATCACCCGCGTTCATGAAGAATCTTGTACACCTTCTCGTCGGCCCGATCTTCCTGATCAACGAAGTATTCCACTTTCGATCAGTTGTCCTCACCCGACAACGACTATTGTGAGTATCCCATGTCGCGAAATGAATTTCACCACGGAGGTCACGGAGAACACGGAGCGTGATCGATGGATACGAAGAAGGAACTCTGTCTTTGGAACCTGTTTTCTAGATCGTTGTCTTCTGAAAAATTCTGAAAAAGAAAAATCAGGAACACTGCCTCAGTCAGGAATCGTGCAGACAAACGTTTTTTCTTTTTCAGAATTTTTCAGAAGCTGCCGCCAAGGCGGCAGTTGAACAACAATCCAGAAAAGACGTACCCAATCACCTAATCTGACCTACGTGTTTGCTGGCGTCACTCTGTGATCTCCGTGACCTCCGTGGTAAATTCCTTCACGGCGCGACGGTTTCCACGTATTGCAATTTGCCGTCCTGGACACGGAGTACGACTGCGGGTTTTACAGCATTGCGGTTGGAATCGATCGTGATGCTGCCCGTGGCGCCGGCGAATGCTTTGGTCTGCCTCAATGCATTGCGGATTGCCGTTGGTTCTACGGATCCTGCGCGTCGCATTGCATCCATCAGGATCTTTGCCGCATCGTAAGAAAGAGCGCCCACGGCATCCGGCGCTTCGTTGTAACGGGTTCGGTATCCTTTGACAAAATTCCGGACTTCCGGCGCCGGATCATTCTGCGAATAGTGATTCGAATAGTAACAGCCATTTAACGCAGCTCCTCCGATTTCAATGAGCTTGGGTGATTCCCATCCATCTCCACCAAAAAGAGGCACTGTAATCCCGAGTTTTCTTGTTTGAATGGCGATCAGCCCGACTTCCGTGTAATAGCCCGGAAGAAAAATGGCCTCCGGATTCGTGGATTTCAGCGATGTGAGCTGCGCGCTGAAATCGGTATCGCCTTCACTATAGCTGACATCACCGGTGATACTCCCGCCATGTTTCTTGAAGTTCTCGATGAAAACGTCAGCAAGCCCTATCGAATATTCGTTTTTGATATCCCGCAGGATTCCAACACGCGAGACATGGAGAGTCTTTGCCGCAAACTTTGCCATGACGGAGCCCTGGAAAGAATCAATAAAACAGACGCGAAAAATGAAGTCTCCGACTTGAGTGACTTTTGGATTCGTTGAAGATGGAGTGACCATCGGAATTCCGCTCTGTTGACAGATCGGTGCCGCGGCCAGACTACGGGATGATGCAGTCTCTCCAATGATCGCAATTACGCGGTCTCGATTGATCAAGCGGGTGACAACTGTTTGCGCTTCTTCCGGTCTGCCCTGGTCATCTTCAATGAAGAGGCGGATCTGCTTTCCCAGGACTCCGCCGGCGCTATTGACCTCCGCAACCGCCATCTCGATGCCCTTTTGCGTGGATTGACCGAACGTCGCAGTAGTTCCGGTCATGCTCCCGAATATACCGATGCGAATCTCCTCCGCCGTTTTTTCAGTCTTCGAACACGCCACAAAGAAAAGAATGCAAAAGGCAAAATGCAAAGTGAAAAATGCAAAATGACGGATCCTGATTTTGATTTTTACATTTTGCGTTTTGAAATTTGAATTTCCTTTCATCAATCTTCTATTTTAACATGGCACTTCGGGCAGACCTTTGTATATCGGGGCAACGGGCGACCGCAGTTCCAGCACTTTAATGAAGGGGTCTGCTGCCGGTTCAGAATGCGACTCTTAATCGCGGCCATCTCCGTCACTTCCTGCGAGCCACCGAGAAAATGACGCAGAGCTTGCGCTAGTTCAAAACAAGTAGCGTAGCGGTTCTCAATGTCCTTCGCCATCGTTCGCAAGATGATGTTGTTCAGATCGCGGGGAATTTCTTTGTTGATCAATTTTGGCGGTGTGCATTTGCCTTCGATAATAATTTGCTCGAGTTTTGCAGGGTTTGCATCATAATAGGGAAGCTGCCCGGTAAGCATCTCGTAGAGAATGATTCCAACCGAATAGACGTCGCTTGCATATACTGCCTTTCCGCGAAAGTGTTCAGGCGCCATATAAGGGGGTGTGCCGATTACCGTCTTCGCGTAGGGGAGTTTTTCCAGTAACGCAGCAACACCAAAATCACCGACCTTCAAGACTCCAGTTCTGGACACGAGGATATTTGCCGGACGAAGATCGCGGTGCAGCACTTGTTGCCCGTGCGCGCATTCCAGCGCTTCGCAAATTTGCAATATGTAGTTGCAGGCGAGTTTGTGTGGAAGGGTCTTTTCCCGCTCCAGCAGCTCTTCCATCGATTCTCCTTCGACATATTCCATGACAATAAAGAACAACGATCCTTCCTTTTCTGCCGAGAGAATTCCAACGATGTTGGGATGATTCAATCGCGCAAGCAGTCTTGGCTCTTTGAGCAAATGTTCGAGATCGTAATTCTGATAATGCGGGATTTTGAGTGCCACCATTTTGTTGATCCACTGGTCCCGGGCCAGATAGACGGACGCAAATCCGCCTGTCCCGAGTGAATCGATGACTTCATACTTTCCGATCTGTTGCCCTTTAAAAAGCGCCACTGCCATCAGATTTTTTGAGCCTCCATCTTCTCCAGCTCGCGTCGCGTATAAATGATGCGGTCCAGAATGATGAGGAAAGAGGCAATCGACATGAGCAACAAGCAAATCGGCACGCGATTGAATACCAGGCCGATCGCCAGGAGAATCACGCGTTCCGGTCTTTCCATGAATCCGATCTTGCATTTGGGAATGACACATTCAGCGCGGGCCCGCGTGTAACTCGTGATCAACGATCCCGATAGGGCGCAGGTCACGATGATCACGCACGGAATGTTGTGAATCAGGGCGTAATGAAGCAAAAGACCCAAGAAGATGACGGCATCGCCAAAGCGATCCATCACCGAATCAAGAAATGCGCCGAACGGGGTGGACATGTTCTTCTTGCGCGCAAGAATTCCATCCAGAAGATCGGTCATGCTGACCAGAAGATACAGCCAGCCGCCCAGAAAGAAATGGCCCTCCAACAGCACCACAGCAACGGCTGCGTTGAGGAAAACTCCGGTGACGGTGAGAACGTTTGGAGTGAGACGAAAAAAGGCGAGTACGTCCGCGATTTTTGAGAGGATTCGGCCGGTATAAGGTTCAATCGCGCCACTAGACATATAAGATTAAACACGCGATTGTATCATATGAATTCACCCCACGGCGCAAAGAAATGGTTTCTTTCCTTCTCTGCAATCTCACGCGTGTGTGGGGTGAATCCTACGGGACGAATTCGAATTTGCTGAATACAAGTTCAACTTCACGTCCGTCGGAAGGCGCGTGGCCGCCGGAAAGCCAGAGATTGATGCGTGTATTTTCATCACCCGGAATCGGAATTCCCGATGAAAACGTCTTCTGTTGCAGAATATCGCCGGCTGCAGGTGGGATGGTTTGACCGCGCTGACTTCTGCAGTTCACCTGGCCGTTTCTCCAATCAAAACTGTGCATCGAAAGCGAAATCCCGGAGAGCCACTGGAAGCGATAGATGTTTTGCGGAATCGTGTACGGCTGGACGACATACTGGGCGTTCTGATTTGCGGCGCTTCCCCAGCGGGAAAACTCGATATCGATTTCGCGATTGTTGTACGCGGGGTTGTCACTCCAAGTAAAGAGGCCAAGAACGACATATGGATTCAGATTGTCCACCGGAGTATCGATATAGAACCTGTAAGTCCCGTATCCAAAGTTATTCAGGGACACGATCTCGGAGCAATACCATTTGCTCTTGGTCTTGCGGATCTTCATATGCAACTTCCCGAGAGTGTCCACCCATACGCTCTGGGTAGTGTCTGAAAAGTAATTCGGTCCGGGACCCACTTTGCCGCGGCTGGTTTTGACGCTCCAGACGTAACCGGAAAATGTAATCTGACGAGCGTAAGCGCCAAACAGGAATGATGTGAATGCAATCGCACAGCATCCCAGCAGTGTGGCAATCACAAATTGTTTTGTGAGTCTTGACATCCCGAGTCTCCCTCCAAAATTGTGCGTACAGTCTACTACCGGCTGCTGTTTTCATCAACTCTTCGTTCGACTCAGACTAGCGTTTCTCCCCCTGATGAAGGAGGAGATGAAAGAGGGGGTTGAAGAGTATCCCAACCTCGCCTGAAACCCCTGCTCCATAAGGAGGGGAATCCGCAGAGCAAAACGGACGGTATTTGGTAGTAGAATCACGCGTGATGAATCGCGGGATCTGGATTGCCCCGTTGGTGGGGCTGATGCTGTACTGCCTTCCGTTTTCTCTGCCCGAAGAAGGGCATCGGATGCTTGCGATTCTTGGTTTGACCACTGTTCTCTGGATCAGCGAAGCGATCCCCCTTCCCGCAACTGCGCTTCTGGTCGCAGTGCTGACGATCTTGTTTGGAATCGCGCCGGCAAGCGACGTATTCGTGATCTTTGCCGATCCCATCATCTTTCTTTTTATCGGGAGCTTCATTCTTGCCGAAGCGATGCAGGCGCACAAGCTGGATCGCCGGTTTGCCCAGAAAGTCTTGCATTTCCGCTGGGTCCGCGGCCGTGCCGGACGCATGATCTTTCTTTATACGTGCATCACATTCTTCATTTCCATGTGGATCAGCAATACCGCTACCACGGCGATGATGTATCCCATCGGTCTCTCCATGATTGCTGCAATCCGCGTGGAAGGCCGGCGGTCCGTTTCTCAGTTGATACTCCTGATGACTTCGTTCGCCGCTTCTATCGGCGGCATGGCAACTCCGGTCGGCACTCCGCCAAATCTGATCGGTATGGGCTTCTTAAAAGAGCTTGCGGGCGAGTCGATTTCTTTTTTTCACTGGATGACGTTCGCAGCGCCCGTTTCGATCATCATTTTTCTAGCGATTTACTTTGCGATGCGCTACTTCCTGACGCATGATTCGCTAAACGAACCGATGCAAGAAGTGGACATAGAGAAATTTGATGATTCCATACGCCGCGCGCAGCGAAATGTAGCAATCGCCTTTTGCATCACTGTAATCCTGTGGCTCCTTCCTGGAATTGCTGTGCTTGCGGGCGGAAATCAAAAATGGTGGGAAGCGCATCTTCCGGAATCGGTTGTGGCTTTAATTGGCGCTCTTCTCTTGTTCGTAATGCCGGTGGATTGGAAGAATCGAAAATTTACGATTGGCTGGAAGCAAGCTCAAAACATCAACTGGGGAATCATCTTGCTCTTTGGCGGTGGACTGGTGCTTGGAAAATTCTTGTTTAAGACCGGCGTGGCAAAGTATCTCGGCGATTCCATATCTGCTTTTTACCCATTTCACTCAGAATTCATGTACATCTTGCTGTTCACAACTCTGGCGATTTTCATATCTGAATTCACTTCCAATACAGCCTCGGCGACCCTGATCTTGCCGATCTGTATCGCAGTTACCCAGGCCGCTTCCATCGATCCGTTTAAACCCGCTCTCGCCGCTACTCTGGCTTCCAGTCTGGGATTCATGCTGCCAGTGTCCACCGCTCCAAATGCGATCGTGTTCGGCTCCGGACTCATTCCGATTCGAACCATGGTGCGCTATGGCATCCTGCTCGATCTTATCGGCGCTGTGCTCGTAGCAGTGGGCGTCTACTTCCTTACATAAAAATATTTCCCTCTGCGTACTCTGCGTCTCTGCGGTGAATCCTCACTCCCAGGAGACTTGCCGGCCTTTGTTTTGGGTTTCCAGATATTTCATCAGTGGGCGATAGTATTCAAGCATCGCGCGGGAGCTGAGCTCTTCGCCGGTCTTCTCTTTGATTACTTTACGCCAGTCCTGTGTTTGTCCTAACTTGAGAATGTCCGTAAGCCATTTGCCTACTTCCTTGTTGCCGTAATAGTTGCAGTTGTTTGGATCCTGTTTCAGGATTTTGCGCGCGATGTAATCATGCAACTGATATTTGATCAATGAAGCCATAGCGTAATCATAGTAACCGGCGGGATCATCGTTGATATGCGTTTTTGTCGCAGGATCGCAGAATTCCTCGCTCCGCGGTTCCGGCGGCACGATTCCCTGATATTTGGCGACATATTCCCACCAGCGTTTGTTGTATTCATCGGGGGAAAGATTGTCTTCATAGAAATCATGTTCCCATCCGGTCATGACACCGGCAGACCAAGGGATGAAAATCACATCATCCAGCGCTTCATTCAAAAGCCACTTTGTTTGATCAATTTTCATGCCGGCAGGAAGGATTTCGATTTGTTTCAAATAGGGGACCTGGCCGGCTGCAATCTTGATCAGATCGCCGACTGCTTCATGAAACCCCCGGTTGGCCCCTTCGCGCAGCGTGAGCGGCACTTCCGGTATGCTGTACGCCATGTAGTAGTAGATATGACCCAGCTCATGATGCGATGTCTGAAACCAGTAGAAGTCGGATTTTACGCTCATGAGGGAGCGGACATCATCCTGTAAATCCATGGGCCATGCGCTCGCATGCGTGTTCTTTTTGCGTTTTGAATCCGCCGGTAAATCGTAAAGGTCCGATTTTTCCCAGAATGTTTTCGGCAGAGAAGGCATTCCCAGCGATATATAAAACCGTTCCGCCTGCTGGACAATCCATTCCTTTGATTTGTCCTTAAACAATGGATCCAGATCGATTCCTTCCACAAGGCCCGGCCATTCCTGTCCCCAGCGATTTCCCAGCCAGTGTGCCGGGATCATCTTCGGCACCGGTTGTTTGTACTTTTCCGCGAGACTGTATTTGGCCCAGCAATGCAATTGCTGATAGAGCGGTTTGAGATCGGTGATCATTTTTTGGGTCATCGCTACCAGTTCATCAGATGTCATTCCGTAGTCGGAAACTTCCAGCGCAAAATAAGAGGTGAAACCTGTTTCTTTCGCGACTCGGTTTCGTAATTTTTGTAATTCGATGAGCCCCGGTCTGAGCGCAACTCCCGATTGTTTTGAAACTTCCCAGACTTTTTTCCGTTCTGCAAGATCTCTGGAATCTCGAAGCGTATCGTCAATTTGATTCACCGTAATCGGCTTGATACACTGATCTCCCTGGCGCTCCAAACAGAATTCAAATCCGTCCAATGTGGCGCTTTGTTTCGCTTCTGCCTCGATTCTCTTTGCCACGATGTCGGGAATGGTTCCAGGAGCGTGCGCTCCGTTATATAGAATCTTATCCAATTGCCGGATTGTTAACAGATCGAGCGAATGCTTTGCTTTGAGCAAATCTCTTGTTTCGTTGATGATGTACGGGCTGCCCAGGAACGCTGCGTAAGCGCTATCGGCGCCGATTCGCTGGCCCGTATGCAGATCGCTGACATCGGTGCTGGCGACCCAGTTCGCTTCGGAATCAACGGTATACATTTTCTGGTAAAGGCTGTCATACACAGTTAGAAAATGGTCCGCTCGCTGCTGAGCTTCGGATTTGTTGGCTGACTGCGAAAATGAAAGGCTGGAAATCAGAATGAGAATCAGAATGACCGGGAAGTTTCGCTTCATGACAAGGCACTCCTTGAGTTGCTCCAGAAAAGGTAGCAAGTTTATCCCCCTTTTTCAATGACGTTGGTAGGGGCGGGGCTTGTCCCCGCCCTCATGAATAGCGGTCCTCTCTCCCATCCCCAGCGGGCGACCACAAGGGTCGCCCCTACCAGTTTTGGTACAATGGGTAACATGAAACGGGCGGTCTCCGCTGCGTGCGTTTTTCTGGCGCTGTTTGCGCTTGCCGGATGCATCGATATTCAGATCAAGACGATCGTCTATCCGGACGGGAGCGGATCGCAGAGCTGGAAGTTTACTACCACGGCGTTGCTTGCCAATCAAATCAAACAACAACTGGAAAAGGATTCGTTCTTCCGGAAATTGCACCCCAAAATCACGGAAGAATTCAAAGAAGGGGACTACATTTTAGGCGCGGACATTCCATTCAAAGACGTAACTGAACTTCAAAACGGTCGTCACGTCTTTCGCCTTGAGAAGAAGGGGATTTTCAAACGCACATATTTTTACACGGAAAGCTGGGAACAAGCGGTAGATGATCGTGGGTTCCTAACTCAGAATGCGGGCGGCCTGGTTCCGATTACTCTGAAAGTATCCCTGGAACTTCCGGGTAAGATTGTCGATTCGAATGCAGAAGTTGTGGAAGGTTCGATTGCAAAGTGGAGCCTTCCTGTGACGGATTTGTTTCATCCTAAGTCCCTTTGGGCAAAGTCAGAAAAGTGGAATCTTTTATTGCTTGCGCCTCTCGTACTATTGTCTTTTGCCGGGGCTGCCGCGGTCGCATTCTTGCTCACCCGGACACTCCGCAGAAGGGAAGTCGCAGCGCAAGTACGCTGCTCCAATTGCGGGGCCGGTGTGCCGGGAGGCTCTGCGTTCTGCAATGCCTGTGGAACCAAACTCAACGGCTAGTCGCCGGGCTCTCTTTGCCCTTGTTAACTTTGGAATTGCGCAGCCACTCTACTCGGTGTTAGCGCGAAATCCGCAGTTTTTGATTGTCCGTGATGTGCGCCCCGGTGATCTTCTTGCGCTGACCATCGCGGTCTCCTTTCTTATTCCCGCGACGCTTATTGTCATTGAGTTTCTCTCAGGGTTCATCTCGAGTCGGATAAAGGAATTTGTGTTTGGCGCATTGTTTGCCGCGCTCGCAGGCCTGCTGATTCTGCCGTACTTGAATCATTTTCGGCTTCCCGGCCTTATTTCAATCTTGATTTCAGCCACGATAGGGTCCGTGGTTTTCTATTGCATGGCGCGCTTTTCACAGGTTCGTGCCTTCTTTCGGTATCTTGGTCCTATTTCGCTGATTGTTGCCGGTCTATTTCTTTATCGCATTTGGGAATTTGGTCTCCTGAGTGAAAAACAGATTCCGTCTTTTCCAGGAGTGGCACGCGCCACTCCGGTAGTAATGATTTTGCTGGACGAAATGCCTGTGACTTCTATCCTGGATAGAAACCTGGAAATCGATTCTGCAAAGTATCCGAACTTTGCACGACTTAGCAGAGAGTCGATATGGTTTCGAAACGCGACGACCGTCTCCCCCGATACTCCTGTCGCAATATCCGCAATCATGACAGGGAAATATCCGCAGCAAAAGAAATATGCTTCCGTGCGTGACTATCCCGCAAATCTTTTTACATTGCTCGGAAGCAGTTACGATCTCCGGGTCATTGAGCCGGTCACCAAGCTCTGTCCCTATCCGACTTTGATTTCACAGCCCTCTTTTGCTGCTCGGTTTTCTGTATTATTGAAGGATCTGGTCGCCATCTATGTACAGGCGATTATTCCGGAGGATCTAGCGCATCGCTTTCCTCCGGTCACAAGCCGGTGGAGTCATTTTTGGTCGCGGAATGATACGGAATTCCGCAATGATTCATTTAACGAACGAACTCAGCAGTTCTCCGTATTTGTGAATTCGATTGACGAGACCGACAAACCTGCTCTGTACTTTCTTCATATCTTGCTGCCACACAGTCCATGGCGGTATCTTCCCTCCGGCAAACGATACGATCCGGCTGCGAACCCGATCGATGAAAGAAGGTCCGAAAACTTCTGGAAGCGGGATCCGCAGTCCTTGCAACGTGGCCTTCAACGCCATTTGCTCCAGGTCGGATTTGTCGATCGCTTGCTGGGGCAGGTCCTCGACCGGCTTCAAAAGGCCGGCATCCGCGATCAGGCTTTGATCGTTGTGACATCGGATCATGGCATCTGTTTTCGTTACGGAGAGATGCGTCGGGATTTGTCGAAATCGGATGCCGCCGATCTGCTGCCGGTTGTCCTGATGGTAAAACTCCCGGGCCAAAAGACGGGTATTGTGAATGACCGCAATGTGGAGTCTATCGATATCTTGCCTACTATCGCGGATGCTTTGCATGTTCCCATTCCGTGGAAGACGGATGGCAGTTCTGCATTGAATGCCGCTCTTCCGGAACGAAAGGAAAAGCGCGCGTTCCCATATTACACTTCCACTCCGCTTGTATTTCCTCAGAGGTTGGCATTGTCTCCCCCGGTGCTTCCGGTCGCGAATGAAAAATGGATCGGGAGAGAGGCAAGCGAGTTCGCAGGAGCTAGTACCAACGCGGCGAATTTTGAATTGGTCAACCCGGAAGCCTTTGATCGAGTTGATCTCAAATCTGATTTTGTGCCCGCACTCATCAGCGGACGAATTCGATACGGACAGGAAGCTTCCCGACGGCTCTTGATCGCGGTCGCAGTAAATGGCGTCGTACGCGCGACGGTAAATACGTTTCCGATCAATCCAAAAGTGGATGGCTTTGCAGTCATCGTTCCGGAAGAATCATTTGATTCCGGGCGCAATCATGTGGAGCTTTTCGAAATTCGCAACGGCTCCGAAGACTCGCTGGTTAGATTGCAACTTCGTAGGGGTTGAGCATTTTCCACCGTCAGCGATGGGCCCGTGGCTATCGTTGCCAATCTCCGTATAGACGGGTTCCGTTCGCGCGAGAAAATGCTCAACCCGTCACGCGAATTGCGAGAACATGCCACTATGGTGCCGGGCTGTGCATTTGCGTGCACTCTAAGGATCTGAAACTGCTTTCCCGGAACACAACTTTGAGGATTGGCCTGCTTCATGTGGCAAATGCACGGCCCCTGCAAAGACGGCAAATGCATAGCCTCTACGGCCACATGCAGAGCTAAATGGCTTCGAGACTTTTTTGTTTTGTTTCTTCCCCAAGAATGGCGACGGCAAGCGCGCCGAGTATTACAACCGCTCCAAACTGGGCGAAAACGAGTTGTTGTCCGCCGCGTTCCAGAATCATGCCGACTACAATTGGCGCAAGAATTCCGCCGATTCGTCCAAATGCAGCCGCCGATCCGGCTCCAGTCGCCCTCATGTCAGTTGGGTAAAGTTCCGGTGTATATGTATATACAACACCCCACGCGCCTAGATTAAAGAAAGAAATCAGACAGCCGTAGATCAAAATCTCCGCGGTGGAGTCCGCTCTTCCAAATAGAAATGCGGAAATCGCGCATCCGATCAAGTAGGGAACGAGAGTAAGCTTCCTTCCAATGCGGTCGACCAGAATTGCTGCGCTGAAATAACCTGGAATTTGCGCGATCGTGATGATCAAAACATACTCAAAGCTCTTGATCATCTGATGTCCGGACTTCACCAGAAGGGTAGGAAGCCACGTAAAGATGCCGTAGTAGGAATACACCATCGCAAACCAGAGCACCCAGAGCATGATCGTTCGGCGGACATACCTGCCCTTCCAAATGTCCGCCCATCCCTTTTTGACTGGAGTCCCTTCTAATGCAGTAGAAACATCGGCGGCGGCAACTCCCGATTCTTTTTCCAACCAGCGGACGGCTTGAAGCGCTTCCTCCGGTTTTCCGGCGGCAAGAAGATATCGGGGAGATTCCGGAATCGTGCGTCTCAGATAGAACACGTAGAAGGCAGGAAGAAAGCCGATAAAAAACGCCAGCTTCCATCCATTTTCAAAACGGGGAATGATCAAGAACGAAACAATCGCCGCTGCCGCCCAGCCAAATGCCCAGAAACTTTCCAACACAACCAGCAGTCGTCCGCGATGTTTTGCCGGCGAAAATTCCGTCACCAGAGTGCTGGCTACCGGCAGCTCACCGCCCAGTCCGAACCCGACCAGAAAACGAAGGACCATCAGCGAGGCATATCCAACCGCGAGACTGCACAATCCGGTGGCGATGCTGAATACTAGCAAGGTGGCCTGGAACAGATATCGACGTCCGATTCGATCCGCAATCATGCCGGACAACAATGCGCCTGCAAACATGCCGATCAGTCCAATGCTTCCGATTTGTCCGATCTGCCCGGGTGTCAACTGCCATTTTTGGAACAGCACCGCCAGCACAAACGAGATGATTCCGGCATCCATGGCGTCGAACAGCCAGCCGAGCCCGCATACGATGACAATCCGCCAGTGTGCGCGGGAAAGTGGAAGGTCATCTAGCCTCTGCGCGATCGTTTGCATGCGCCTCTATTAAACCTCAATGGGATTTCAACACAAAGGCAAAGTTACCACAGAGGACACAGAGAGAGGATTCAAGCACGGAAACACGGAATCACGGAAAGGAAGGAAACCGCCAAAGGTCGCCAAGCACCCCAAGGCAGCCGCCGGCCCTTCGGGCCTGCTAAAAAGAGTGTGCGAAAACAAATAAAGAAATCGAATAGCCTATGGAATGATCTTTAACCCGAAACCTCTTTTATTTGTTTTCGCACACTCTTTTTAGCATGGGCGCCCTTTGGCGCCCGGCGGCTGCTATCCCCACATCCCCTTTCATCTCCATCATCTCCATTCTTACACCTCTGCGTTCTCTGCGTCTCTGCGGTGAAATCCTAGAGTTCTTTCTTGGACCACTCTTCTTTCGACAGGACTTTGATCGGCTCCTTGAGCTTCGAATTTACAGCTGCAAGATCTTTTCCCATCAGCACGGCGAAGTCACTCTCCGCTTTTTGCAGCCGTTTCTCAAGTACCGCAAGGCGTTCGAGCTGCGATTGGCTGGGGCGTCCGCCGAAAGCGCTTACCGACTGATACAGATTGATGACTTCTTCGCGCAATTGTTCTTCGCCTGTGAGGAATCCTTCTTTCGTTGCCACTACTATTTTTCGGAGTCCTTCCAGTTTGTCTGCGTAAGCTTTAAGCGCTTTTGCCTGACCGCTCTCTTTTTGGGCGCGACTGTTTGCCTGATCACGCGCATCTTTCAATGTTTCCGATACATAGGAAAGGCGGTCCTGCATCTGGTACAAGCTCATTACGGTATCCTGTTGCAGCTTGCGATCTTCTGCAGAATGCGTGAGCGTCGGATCGTTGATGACTTTCACTTGACTGGAGAAGGTCTCGTCTCCTTTGATCAGCTTTACTGTGTACGTGCCTTCTCCTACCGATGGACCGAAGACGAGCCCTCCGGTGATTTCAGGCGAGGGCGCCGTTCGCGGAGCCTTGAGCCGCATGTACCACGTCGCGCGATTGATCCCGCGCCTTCCCGTAGCGGGGAGCGTGCTGATCTTGTTGCCCTGAGCATCGTAGATCTCCAGTTTCAAATCGCCGACCACGTGGCGGTCCTTCAAGTAGTAAACGATGGTTGCAGCTTCCGGCGGATTGGCTCCGACAAACTCATTGTTGCCGGGGAAATCCTGCTGGTACCGCGGGAAACGGATCACCGCCGGACGGCCTTCGAGAAAAGCAACTTTGGATTCCAATAGCTGCGGAGTGAGTTGTCGAAGGGGAGAAATATCATCCACAATATACAGGCCACGTCCGTGCGTTGCGATGATCAGGTCTCCTTCGCGCGGATGGATCGCAATATCGCGCACCGCAACCTTGGGAAACTTGCCGGTAAACTGTGCCCAATTTTGCCCGCCATCGATCGAGAGATACAATCCAAATTCCGTTCCGGCGAACAGCAAATCGCGATCCACCAGATCTTCGCGAATCACGTGAGCGTAACCCTTGATCGCATCGGAGCTGATCGCTTTCCACGACTTGCCATAATCAGTGGTCTTGTAAATGTACGGTTTCATGTCGCCGGTTTGATGATTATCAAACGTCGCGTATGCGGTGCTTGCATCATAACGGCTGGCTTCCACTGAACTGCACCAGGTGTTGCGCGGAAGATCAGGGACGTTTGCCACAACATTGGTCCAGGATTTTCCCCCATCTTGTGTTAATTGAAGATTTCCGTCATCGGTTCCGGCCCAGATCAGATTTTCATCCAGCGGGGAGGAACCGATCGCGACGATCGTGCAATGATTCTCGGCGTTGGAGTTGTCCACGGTGATACCGCCAGAATCTTCCTGTTTCTGTTTTTCAGGATCATTGGTTGTCAGATCCGGTGAAATTTTTTCCCACGATTCACCTTTATCGGCTGTGCGGAATAAAAATTGTCCGCCGATATAAATCGTGCCGGGGTTTTTCTTGTTTGTGCTGACCGCAGTATTCCAGTTGAATCGGTACTTTGCTTCTCCCTCTTTCGGAGAAGGCTTGATGTCTTTGATCTCTTTTGTGGAATAACGATAACGGAAAAAATTGCCGCCTTGATATTCCCAGAAGACAAGATCCTTGTCCGTTGGATCCGGGAAAATATGGAATCCATCCCCAAATCCGATACTTTCCCAGTCCTTGTTTTGAATTCCGTTTGTGCTTTCGGACGGCCCTCTCCAGCTTCCGTTGTCTTGCAGACCGCCGTACACGTTGTAGGGCTGTTCCATGTCATAAGCAACGTGATAGAACTGAGAGACAGGAAGGTTTTGCAACGGAATCCACGTGTTCGTTCGATCGTAAGTCACGTAGACGCCGCCGTCCGTACCGAGGAGCATGTGCGATGGATTGTTCGGATTGATCCACAACGCATGCAAATCCGGATGGTAGCCGCCGAAGGATAGACCGGACATGGATTGTCCGCCATCATCGCTGCTCGAAAGCGTGAAGCCCGGTTTGTAGATGCGATTGTAGTCTTTGGGATCGACGTATAAGTGGCTGAAATAAAAAGGGCGGACCTGAACATTGAAAGCTGTATTCATAGCAGTCCAGCTTTCTCCCATGTCTTCAGATTTGTACAGCGCGGTCTTTTTCGATTCCACGTTTGCGTATACGATGCTGGACCTTGTAGGCGCGACAGCGATTGCGATTCTGCCGAGGTCGCCTGCGGGAAGTCCGTTTGTGAGTTTCTTCCATGTTTTGCCGGCATCGATCGATTTGTACAAACCGCTTCCCGGGCCGCCGGAAGTAAAGAAATAGGCTTTGCGCCGAAACTGCCACATGGATGCATAAACGATCTTTGGTTCCTGCGGGTCGATGGCGAGATCGGAACAACCTGTGTCTGCATTTACGTACAGCACTTTCTGCCATGTCTTTCCGCCATCTGTGGATTTGTAGACTCCGCGATCTTCGCTTGAGCTCCAGAGCGCGCCGGTTGCTGCAGCATAGACGGTATTGGAGTCTTTCGGATCGACCGCGATTTTGGAGATGCGTTCCGATTTTTCGAGTCCCATAATCTGCCAGGATTCGCCGGCATCCGTGCTCTTGTAAATGCCGGTTCCGATGGAGGAACTATTCCGCGTGTCTGCTTCCCCCGTGCCAACCCATACCGTATCGGGATGCGACTGATCGATGGTGATGGATCCGATCGATTGGCTGTTCTTGTCAAATACCGGCTCGAACGTTGTCCCTCCGTTCTTGGATTTCCACACACCGCCGCTTGCCGCGCCTACGTACACGATGCGAGGATCGGCGGCGACGGCATCCAGGGCCATGATGCGTCCGCTCATGACAGCAGGCCCGATCGCGCGCGCTTCCAGCGCGCCGAATGTGTTGGAATCAATCTTTACGGAAGCGGTCGCCAGACCCGCCAGACAGAATGTGAGAATAGAAACAAAAGAAGATACACGAATGGCAATCCTGCGCATGGGTTACCTCCGGAGGGATCTACTGGTTTGTCTGCGGGGCCGCGGTCACAGCAGGCATTTTGAAAATGGATTCGTCCATCGGAACGTCCACTTCATAAGAATCGACGGTCATCTGCTGCAGGGTTTGACCGTTTGCCTTGCTTTCCACAGAGAAAGGATAAAGCAGCCCGTTGACCGGTTTGTAGTTAGATACGGTCGTATCCACCTGAAACTCCTGTCCATTGCGGGTGACTTTGCTCGTGGATTTCAATTCCAGGAAGCTTTCGCCATCAATGAAAATGGTCCGTTCGCTTCCGCTCTTCAAAGTTACTTTCAGCTTATAGACATCCGTTCCTTCCATGTCTTCTTTGCCGAGCAGCTCCACTTTGTTTCCTTTTGTCTGATAATCGACCAGAGGTCCGTCGATATCCGCATCATCGTCCACTTCTTTGGTTTCTTCACCGGAAAGACGCTGCGGGTCAGGGGAGCCCATAAAGGGCATGATCATCCACGCTTCTTTTCCGTCGTAAGCGCGGACAATTGTTTTTCCCTGGACATTGATTTCCATTCGCAGCTCATTGGGGCGTTTCATCTTGATGACAAACGGAGCTTCCATACCCTGCATCAACATTTTGCCTGTTGCTTGCATGCTCTGCACGGCTTTGATTTTATCCGCGCCGCCGCGAGCTGCAAGATGCTTGGCGATGATTTCATCCACCGTCTGCGCGGATACCGCTGCGCAGAATAAAAAGGGCAGTACAAGAAACAAAACTGAGAATTTACGCATCACACTCCTCCTGAGATTTGCGCTATGGGAAGCGCAAATCATACCATACGCGGAGGCAACCAAAAACTTCATATGGAGCGCAAGCCTCCGGCCTGCATTATGCGTCGCAGGCTTCCAGCCTGCTTCCGTAAGCATGTGCTCGACCAGCACATTTGCTCCAGCTGTTCTCGTATTATAATTTTGGTATTACACATGCCAAAGGATGAAGATCTTCCGAAACGGATCGAGGCGGTTTTTCAACGAACCGGTCTCGGCAATGTGGACGCGGAAAAGCTGACCGAGTTTCTTGAATCCTACCAACGAAGTATGGCTGCCGCCGAACGCGCCCGAAACCGGAAAGGACGCGACTTTGAAGAAGCGCTGTCCGCAACCGAGAAGGCATCTGAAAAGCCGGAATAAGGGAATCGAGTTGTGATGAGATTCCCTTCCAAACAGGTTCTCGTAATACTGATCTTAGTAATTGGATGTTGGGGCAGCGCCGCGTTTGCGGAATCGGACCAGGACAGGCAATTGTTTGGCTACATGAATTCGGAGAGGTCGCGTGAAAATCTTCGCCGGTTAGTCTGGGACCGGGATGTGTATAAGGTTGCGCTGGATCACAGCAGAGACATGGCGAAGATGCGAAAGATCAGCCACAAGGGTTCCGACAACAGCCAGCCTCATGAGCGGATCCGCGCGGCGCGCATTTTTGCATCCAGGACCGCGGAAAATATTGCCGGCGACATCAATATCATTTCTGCGCATACATCGCTCATGAAATCGCTATACCATCGTGAAAACATTCTGGATCCTGAATTTACACATGGCGCTGCGGCAGTCTATGAAAAAAATGGCTACCTCTATATCACCGAAATGTTCATCCAGAAACTCATCGACTATCCGCTCGCAGAAGCGCGAGGAGTCATTTTGAACTACATCAACGGTTATCGTCAAAAGCGAAACCTGTCGCCTCTGGTTCTTTCCGTCTCGCTCAATAATGTGGCGCAATCACATGTCGATCTGCAGACCAAGATGAGCGCCAGCAGTCCGCTATTGATCCTCGGCACGTTGACGCGTCAAATCGGATCGGTGCTTGTGAATGTATACACAACGAACAGCCTTACCAACATTCCGGAACAATTGCAGCCGAATTTCGCAAAGGAAAACACGCTTCTTGGCATCGGGTTCAAAAGGACGAAAGGATCGCTGTGTCCGGGCGGCTGCTATGCTGTCGCTTTGATCTTTGGTGATAAAGCAAAAGCCGCCGGTGAACACTGATGAGATCGGATTTCACCGCAAAGACGCAGAGAAACGCAGAGGTGTGAGAAGGGAGATCGGGAGATGATGTGGGGATAGGCAGCCGCCGGACGCCGAAGGCGTCCGGTCTGAAAAAGAAATGCGCGAAAACATATGGAGTCTTAAAAGATTTGTCAGACGATGGTCTCACTTTCCACATGTTTTCGCGCATTTCTTTTTCAGATGGCCCGATGGGCCCCGGCTGCCTTTGGTGACCTCGGCGGTTCAGTAATTTTCCTATCTGTGTTCATCTGTGTTTATCAGTGGTTTCAATGAGTAAGAGGTTGCTGGACCGGATCGAGGTTGTTTTTGAAGACCTGGACCTTGCGATTGTCGAGAAAGCGAGCGGAATCATCAGTTATCCAACAGGAGATTCTCGCGAAGAGAGCGTGATTCAACTGATTCGCCGCTACTGGAAAGCCGTAAGGAAACCTGATCAGAATCTGTATTTGTTGCACCGGCTGGATAAGGACACGTCCGGGCTGATGGTATTTGCAAAAACTTCACTCGCGCGCAGGTCGCTCCTGAAGCAGTTTGAGGATCATTCGATTCTTCGCGAATACCTCGCTGTAACGCGCGGGATTCCGGCCATTCAAAAGGGTGAAATCCGCGCTCCGCTCTCCCGGGATCAAACCGGACGCCGTGCTGTCGCTCATTATGGACGATTTGCGCTTACAAAGTTCGATGTGGTTTCGGAAAATCGTTTCAGACGCGTTGCGCTGATCCGGTGCCGCCTACATACGGGCCGGACGCATCAAGTACGGATTCATCTGGCACACGCCGGCACGCCTGTGTTGGGCGACCGCGTGTACGGCAAAGATGGGGGAAGCCGTCTTGGGCTTCATGCGGAAACTCTCGGGTTTGTGCATCCAAGAAGCGGACTTCCGGTTGTGTTCCGCTCTTCGCTTCCGGAAGAATTGCGGCGATTGCTACGCTGAGACTGCGATCGCATCGATTTCAATGCGAGCACCTTTCGGAAGTTTGCCTGCCTGGATCGTGGAGCGGGCAGGATACGGTTCCTGGAAGTATTCCGCATACACTTTGTTTACTGTTTCGAAGTCGGCGAGGTCTGCAAGAAAAATAGTTGTCTTTACAACTTGATTCATTCCCGCGCCTGCAGCATCTAGAACAGCTTTCAGATTCTCCATGACCCTTCGGGCCTGTGTCGCCACGTCTCCTTCGGTCATCTTTCCGTCCGACGTTAAAGGAATTTGACCGGCAAGGAACAAAAATCCGCCTGCCTGTACCACCTGCGAATACGGGCCAACCGGGTGGGGCGCCTTTTCTGTGAAAAATGCTTTTTTCATGTTTGTCTCCATGTGAACAAAGCTATTTTGCCACAGAGAACACAGAGGTCACAGAGACAATGAAGGGAGATTTTTAGCCCGAAATGGACGGAAATGATTTAAGCACGGAAACACGGAATCACAGAAAGGAAAAGAACCGCCAAGGTCGCCCAAGAGCGCCAAGGGCAGCCGTTGCAATTTGCAATTGTCTCCTTTTGTTTTTGCGTACTCTTTCTTGGCGCGACGCCTTCGGCGTCCGGGGGCTGCTATCCCCACATCCCCTTTCATCTCCATCATCCCCATCTCCCCTCTCCCCATCATCCCCATTCTTACACCTCTGCGCTCTCCGCGTCTCTGCGGTGAAATCCTGCGGGCTATATGCGTTTGAAGTTTTTTTCGATTTCGTAATGGCTGATCCGCAAAATGATCGGGCGACCGTGCGGACAAACCTGCGGGGTCTTTGTCCGGAGAAGCATGCGGATCATATACTCCATTTTTTCCATAGTCAGCGGCATGTTGATCTTGACCGCAGCCTGACATGCCATCGACTTTCGCATCTCTTCAGCGAACGATTCCAGCATTCCGCCTCGATACAATTTTTCGAGATCGTTGATCAATCTTTGCAGGGCTGCGGAATAATTCGTGCCGCTCAAGATTTCAGGAATCTGTTTTACAGCGATGCTGTCGTTGCCGAATACTTCCATCTCAAATCCAAGCTCCCGAAAACGGTCCAGGTAATCTTCCAGCAGCATCATTTGAGCCGGATTGATTTCCAGTACCAGAGGAATCAACAGCGGTTGAACCGTGATCTCTCTCCGTTCCTGTGTTTCCAGCAACTGTTCGTACAGAATCCGCTCATGCGCCACATGTTGATCGACCAGTATCAGTCCGCTCTCATCCGAAAGCAGGATGTACGTGTTGTCATACTGTCCGATGATCTTGTACGCGCCTTCCTGCGGCAGCTTTCGCTGTGGGGAGGACGGCATCTGGAGCGGCGGACCTGACGGCTGTGCGGGTTGGCCGGAATCAGTGCCTTGCGGAAAGGCGGTCCAATCGGGCACGCTCAGCTCGGGGCTCGAATAGCGTGGAATGAACGTATTCGTAGACAGGGAGAAGTCGGGCAGAGGGCGGGCTGTGTTCAGCAGTTTCTGGATCGTATCGATGATCCCCTTTTGCACCAGGGCTTGCTGCAGGAACCGGACCTCGTATTTGGCGGGATGTACGTTTACATCGACCATGGGCGGTGGCATTTCCAGAAACAGAAATGCGACAGGGTAACGTCCCGATTCCGCAAAAACGCGATACGCCACATAAATCGAGTTTGCGAGGACACGATCCTTGACAAAACGGCGGTTGATAAAAAAATACTGATAGTTCCGGCTTGTGCGTAAAGAATCCGGTCCGCTCACAAATCCGGTAATTTTGAAATGGTACAGGGATTCGTCGATTTCCAGCAGATGCTCCAGCATCTCCGCTCCGAAGATCTGAAAAATGCGTTCGCGAAGACCGGTTGTTTTTGGGCAGTTTAAGATTTGGCGTTGATCCTGAAAATAATGAAATGAGATCTCCGGATGCGCCAGCGCAAACGCCTGGATCATATTCGAGATGGCTGCAGCTTCGGCAGCGTCACTCTTGAGAAATTTCCGCCGGGCGGGAATGCTGTAAAAAAGATTCCGGGCTTCCACCATCGTGCCGGCAGTCATTGCGGCCGGTTGCGAGCTCTGGCATTTTCCTTCCACAACAAACAAGGACAGACCGGAATCTTCGGTTGCCCGGCGCGTTTTCAGACGGACCTGTGAAACCGCTGCTATGGATGCCAGCGCCTCGCCACGGAAACCCATGGTTCCAACCTGATGCAGATCCTCTGACGATCTGATCTTGCTTGTTGCATGCCGTTCAAACGCCAGCAGCGCATCTTCGGAAGCGATGCCGCAGCCGTCATCTGTAACCCGGATGAGTTGCTTTCCGCCTTTTTCGATCTCCACGCGGATTTCAGTGGCGCCCGCATCCAGCGCGTTCTCGACAAGTTCCTTGATTACGGAAACCGGCCGCTCGATGATTTCTCCCGCGGCAATCTTGTTTACAACTTCGTCCGGCAGGAGATGGATCTCACCCATATGTAACTAGACTACACCAAAGAAGAATTCACCGCCGTAGGGGCTATGCATTTGCCGTGCAAAACAACGGATCAGAATAGTTGTGTTTCTGTGGAAGCAATTTTGGATCATGAAAGTGCACGCAAATGCACAGCCCGTCTCAATGCGGGCAAATCACTCTTTGCGAGCGGGCTGAGCATTTTCGCATTAAAACAGAATTGTACCAATTCGATACTCATTAGCCGGATCTGTCCGGCGCAACACTACGCATGCAAAATGCTCAGCCCCTACAAAACCGTACCGAAACCCTAGTGGATTTCCCAGGCGGGGTCGCGATAGATTTCCTGGCCTTCCAGAAGTGTCAGCAGTACTTTTGCCTGGTTGATGCGGTACGCGGGGATTTCAAACAGGTTTTCGGTCAGCACGATCAGATCGGCGGATTTGCCGGTTTCGAGTGATCCCGTTTCTTTCTCCCAGAAGTTCGCATACGCGCTTCCGATCGTGTATGCAGCCAGCGCCGTTTTCAGATCGATTCGCTCTTCGGGGATAAACACGTCGTTTGCATCCGCCCCGGCGTCCGGGCCCATGCGTGTAACAGCGACCTTGATGCCGTCCAGCGGATTTACGGATGAAACGTTCCAATCGCTTCCCATTGCCAGCGTGGCGCCGGTGATCGCAACGCTGTTGATCGGATAGAGCCAACGTGAACGCTGCTTTCCCAATTTGGGAATCGTAAGATCTTTGATGTACGCATCTTCGTAAGCCCACAGAGGTTGAAACGCCGGAATCACGTGTAGTTTTTCAAAACGCGAAATATCCTGAGGATCGATCAATTCCAGATGAGCCATGATGGGGCGCCCATCCCGCGTTCCGTTTTTGATTGCAGCGGCTTCCAGCGCAGTCAACGAAACGCGGATCGCGCGGTCGCCGATCGCGTGAATATGGATCTGGAATTTTTCCTGATCCAGAAGTTCGATCATCGAATTCAACTTTTCGGGAGGCCAGTTCAGCGGACCGACATCGCTCTCTTTGTCCAGGTACGGAAACAATAGCGCGGCTGTGTTCGCCTCGATGACTCCATCGGCAAAGATCTTGACGGCAGTCGGATGAAAGTACTTTCCCGCATATTCCTTGCGGAGCGTCTTCATGGTCTCGATTTGTTCGAGCGGTAGGACCGGATCTGCATAGATCGCGCCGGTCACACGCGCTGTAAGCAGTCCGCGTTTTTCCATTTCGCGATACACATTCAAAGATCCGCGCGCGTTGGGATCTGTGCCCTCCACCGAGACGCTCGCATCTTGAAATCCGGTAATTCCAAAACCATTCATCAGCTTCAGCGCGCTCTGAAGTCCTGCAATCTCCTCTTCCATGGAGGGAGGCGGAACAAATTTGTAGACCAGATATGCGGCGGTTTCGCGCAAGGTTCCGGTCGGTTCACCGGACCCGTTTCGTTCAATCCGTCCATTAACGGGGTCCGCTGTGTCTTTTGCGATGCCTGCAATTTCCAGCGCTTTCGAATTGACCCAGGCCGAATGACCGTCCGCCGCGGATAGAAAAACGGGACGATCCGGAACGAGATCGTCCAGCCATTCCTTTTTGGGATTTGCCTCTGGGAACGCCGGAAGGGCCCAGCCCTGTCCTACAAGCCATTCCGCATCGGGATGATCCGCAGCACATTGACGGATTGTTTTAAAGATCTGTTCTTTTGTCTCGGCTGCTTCCAGCGAGCAGCGGTTCAACCCGATCCCCCCTTCAACCGCATGAACGTGAGTATCAATAAAACCCGGCAACACAAATCGACCCGAAAGATCAATCGTGCGCGTGAGTGGTCCGATCCAATTCCCGACCTGATTGTCTTCTCCGATGTATACGATACGGCCGGTTTTGATCGCTATCGACTCGGCCCAGGACCGGGATGCATCCAATGTATAGATGCGACCGTGACGAAGTACGAGATCTGCTTTTGGTTCTACGGGTTCCGGTTTCTTAGCGGCAAGTCCGATGAGAGCAATCAGTACAACAAAGAATATCGATAGTCTTTTCATATAGATTCCATTTTTGATTGAGGAGTCATGAGATTAGTTTTCGAAGCTCTAATCCCCACCAGGGAGCGAGCAACGCCTTCATAATTATATCGATAACTACTCCTGTCAGAGCAGCCCAAAAATATGGACGCGCTCCTTCGTACTCGTAGTAGCGTCCGCTCAACCGGCAAACACCAGGTTCAGCAAGAATCACACCGAGAATCACAAAGGATGCAACGCGAATCACGGCCCACGGATGCCATCCCATCAGCGCTGCAGTTACAGCATCGTGCGATGCGAGGATTACACTTCCTACGTAAAAACTCATGTAGTTCATGAGAATCGCGCCCATGTACAGCGAGAGAATTCCGGCAGTCAACAGAGCCAGGACAACGAACGCTGTAAAGTGAAACAAATGCTGCGGCACAAACTTCAGCGGATCTCCTTCCGTTCCTTCTCCCGATTTGATCCAGTGAAACTGTTCGCGAACGTAATCAGCGCCATGAAAGATCGAACGTTCCGCCGCCACGGGAAACTGAACGCATGCATTCACAGTTACAACGCCGAGGCAGAATGCCCAGAAAAGCATCGCGCCAAACGCGGCTTTTCTTCTCTCCAGTTTCAATAAGGAATACAGGACCGGATACGCAAACAGAATGTTCAACAGAGGAAGCGCGAATTTGTTCGACAAAGCGAAGCCGGCTGCGGTAGAAACGAGAACACCTGCCAGCACGAAAGGGTAGACAATCGGTGTGGATACGATTTTATTCCACATCTGCGATGACCGGCCCCAGATGCGTCATTCGCAAGAAATCGCCAAGCCGGTGGCGCACCTTCTCCCGCGTGAGGTCTGTCAGCTTATCCACGCTGAAACCTTCTACTGAAAAGGAAGCTGTAATGTTTCCAAACACCATTGCGCGCTGGATCGTTTGCAGGTCGAGCTTGTCCCGTGAGGCAAGGTACCCGGTAAATCCTCCCGCAAATGTATCTCCGGCGCCGGTTGGATCGACAACATTCTCCAGCGGATAAGCCGGAATCGCGAATACTTCCTTCTGTTGTGTGAACAGGATTGCCCCGTATCCGCCGCGCTTGATGATCAGCGAAAAGTGACCCAGTTTCAGGATCTCGCGCGCGCCGCGCACAATATTATGGTCCTGTGTCAGCATCTGAGCTTCTTCTTCTGAAATCACAAAGAAATCAACACGTTTCAAGACTTCTTCCAGATCCTTGCGCTGGTTGATGATCCAGAGATTCATGGTGTCGCAGCAGACCAGCTTCGGATGATTCAACTGATCCAGCACCTTCAATTGAAGCTCCGGATTGATATTCGCAAGGAATATATAAGGAGTATTCTTGTACGACTCCGGCACTTCCGCCTGAAAGTCTTCCAGCACGTTGAGATGAGTTTCCAGCGTGCGGCGGACGTTCATGTTTTCTTCGTACTCGCCCTTCCAGCGAAAAGTATCTCCCTCCGAACGGACAAGCCCCTGCAGATCGATTCCATTTTCTTCAAACATCCTGAGATGGTAAGAGGGGAAATCCTTCCCCACGATCGCCACGAGACGGACGGATGTGAATAACCTGGCTGCCATTGCAAAAAATGTCGCAGATCCACCCAGTACTTCCGGCGCTTCGCCGAAAGGCGTCTTGACTGAATCAAATGCAACCGTACCGATAACAAGAATTGAGCTCATGTCCGCTCCTTATTTTACGTATTTTCCAATGATCAGTTTCAAATCTTCGTAAGTTTTGTCCGGGATATGCTGTCGTTGAGTGATCACCCCGGTTGCGAGCGCGGTGGCGCATTCGCAGTCGCGTCCAATCGGAAGGTCGCTGACGATTCCCCGTAGAATGCCGCGGGCGTTATTTGAGTTCTTCATGAGATTCTGGATCACTGCTTCGATGGTTACAATCTCTTCTGTTTCGTGCCAGCAATCATAGTCCGAAACAAGCGCCATCGCAGCGTAACAGATTTCCGCTTCCCTGGATAGTTTGGCCTCCGGAGCATTCGTCATTCCGATTACATCCACGCCCCACTGGCGATGAATTCGAGATTCTGCCTTTGTGGAAAACTGGGGTCCTTCCATATTCAAATACGTCCCACCCATGTGAGTGGTAATTCCGGTCTCCCGGCTCCGTTTTTCCAGAAGCTTTGCAAGATTTGGGCAGATCGGGTTTGCAAACCCGATATGACCCACCACCCCGTTTCCGAAAAACGTGCTGATTCGATGTTTTGTCAGATCATAGAATTGGTCCGGAATCACGATATCGAGCGGCCTGATCTGTTCTTTCATGCTGCCGACCGCGCTGATGGAAATCAGCCACTCCACACCCAGCTGCTTAAAGCCGTAGATATTCGCCCGGTAATTGATCTCGGATGGGAGGATCCGGTGCCCTTTTCCATGTCTCGATAGAAATGCAATCGGCTCTCCGCCGAGAGTTCCGAGAATGTAAGGGTCGGAAGGTTCTCCAAATGGTGTACGAATGCGAACCTCTTCCACATTCTCAAGCTCATTCATCTGATAAAGGCCGCTTCCTCCGATTACTCCGATCTTTACTTCAGCCATAGTCTCTCCTAAACGTTTTGTAGCGCCGGCGTCCACGCCGGCAGAGCTAGTAGGTGCACAATCCTTTGGGCCGGCGAGATGCCGGCGTTACAAACCGTTTTTGATTGTGAACCGCCATTGTAGCAGAAAGTTGCCCCCGTCGACCCGAAGTATTATACTGATAAATATGAAGCCCGTACTTGCGGCTCTTCTACTTCTTTTCTTTGCAGTTACTTCTTATGCCATTAGTGTCGAAGAAATTGCCAGACTCTCCAAACTTAAGACCAATGATGACCTCCTGATTCAAATTATTCAAAAGGACAAGCTGACTAAACCACTCTCCTCTAAGGACATCCTGTTTCTAAAGGAGCAAGGTGTCAGCGATCGCGTGATCGGGTATCTGGTTCAAACTTCCGGAACAAAAGGCGATTACATCGCTGAGAATCTTCGTGTTGCCTACACAACCGATCAGAAAGGGAAACAGCATCGCGTTGTTACAAATATGGATGAAAAGGGCAACAGACTCGGTCCCGAATTGTCGCCGGAAGCCAAACAGGCACCACCGGTAGAATATCAATCGCCAGAACCCCCGCGCGAAGTTTACGTGATTGTGAAGGATGAGAATGAGGGCGAACGGAATGATTATGAGGAAGATTACCCTGAAGAGCCCCCGTATGACAACGGAATTCCGCTCTACGACAGCTACTATCCCGGCTACGCGCCATATGCGCCATATTATGATTCGTACTACTTTCCACATCAACATGGCCACGGTTTCGGGGATCTAAACCAGCCAAACTGGCGTTTTCGTGCACGTCCGCCTCAGACCCGCAGATCCGCCTCGCACACATCTCACTCGCGTTCGTCTATTCAGCGCCCCTCGGTAACGAGATCACCGTCCGCCGGCACTCGTACCTCGATGGTACGCTCCTCTGCTGGAAGATCGCCGTCCGGCGGCGCCCGCTCGTTTCAGCGACGGTAGAGCGCTCCCCCGGCAAATTCTCCGTGACTCTGCCTCCGTGGTTCATTGAGCGCATGCTGCTTATGCTATAATCCCGTGGAATGTCCGGCGCCCCCCTTTTGATCGTAGATGATGATCAGAACATTCTGATTCTGATTACTGAATACTTGGAATCCGAGGGATTCACCACGATTCAGGCGACCAACGGAATTGAGGGCCTGAGACAACTGGAGATACACAATCCGCGGCTTGTAATTCTGGATGTAAATATGCCCGAACTGGATGGAATGCAGACGTGCCGTATGATTCGCGCAAATGAGAAGTTTCAAAACCTCCCTGTTTTGATGCTGACTGCCCGCAGCGATATCCAGGATATGATCCAGGCGAGGCGGATGGGCGCTACTGATTATTTGACCAAGCCGTTTGCGCCGCAAGCTCTGATCCAAAAAGTGGTGAGACTGCTCGGACAATGAAAACACCAACGCATTTGCCGCCTGGTTCGCGACCGGTCGCAATTTCGTCATTTCATCCACTGTTTCATGACTCGGTTACAGGACTTCCCTCCGCGCCTCTGGTCATGGATTCGATCCAGACTCTTGCATCGCAATGCGGAAAGATCGGCATCATTTTTATCGACACAACTCATCTGGAAACTCTGGAAAAGATTCACAGCTGGGAATGGATGGATTCTCTGTTTGGTGAGCTTTGCGTCTGGATTGAAACCCTTACGATGGCATTTGCTCCTCTGAGACTCTTTCCGATGCACCGGGTCCCCGGCGATAACCTCCTTCTTGTGGTTTCAGCCGTACCGGGTGAACCCGTTCTGTCTGCATCGCAGCTTGCCATCGTTTCCGCGCGAACGGAAGAGATGCTCAACAGGAATCTTGCGAAAATTTTACCGGCACAATCCTACGGCCGTCTCTTTCACGGCTACTCCATCCTGGAGTTTAACGCGAATCAGCGATTCGAACGCCTCCTGGCGCGCACCGTGAATCGAGCATTTCAGAATGCCCTAAGCCGTCAGGTGGAAACGGATCAAGAAGATATCAGGCAACTGGAAGAGATCGTGCGATTAGAAAAGATCCGCACACTGTTTCAGCCGATACTTGCCCTCGGTGATCACAATCAGGTTCTCGGCCATGAAGCCCTCTCCAGAGGGCCGGAAGGAACAGCTTTCGAAACCGCGGAAATCTTGTTCTCTCTGGCGCAGAGATGCAGCATGCTTGCGAATCTAGAGCATGTCTGTCAGAAACAGATTCTTTCGGCTCTGGAATCACAATCCACATCGAAGCTGCTGTTTGTAAACATGGAACCTTCGCTTCTAGAGCAGGAAAGTTATCTCCGTCTCCCACTGTTTGAAGGGCCGGCAACGCAAAACGTGGTGCTGGAAGTAACGGAACGCGTTGCGATTACGGATTATCGTGTTGTGGCGCTGGCCCTCGATTCGATCCGCAGCCGTGGATTCCGCGTAGCTGTTGATGATGCCGGAAGCGGCTTCGCTTCGCTGGAATCCATTGCATATCTCAAGCCGGACTACATTAAGATCAGCGAGAAAATCGTGCACGGCATATCGAATGATTACATCAAACAGGAGATTGTCCGCACTCTCCGGGACATGGCCTGGAGACTTTCCGCGTCTGTAATTGCGGAAGGAATCGAGACTGAATCGGACCTGAATATGCTGATTGATCTTGGAATTTCTTACGGTCAAGGATACCTGCTTCATCGTCCAGCCGAACTCTTGTTAGCTTAAATGTTTTCGTCTATAGTAATACTTCCCGTGTGATCGTTTCATGCCTCAGCAAATGACCGAAGATCAAGTTTTAGAGCAGGAAGTGCGACGGCATGTCGCTGTTACCAGTTGGAGCGGACTGCTCGATATGCTGGACAAAGTGGTCAACTGGGGACGCCGTTCCTCGATCTGGCCCCTTCAATTTGGCCTTGCCTGTTGCGCGATCGAGATGATCTGTACTGCCGCCTCGCGTTTTGATATCGCTCGTTTTGGCGCCGAGCTGTTTCGCGCAACTCCCCGCCAGGCGGATTTGATGATCGTTTCCGGAACTGTCGTCAAACGCATGGTCCCGATGATCGTTCGTCTGTACAATCAGATGCCGGAGCCTAAATATGTGATTTCGATGGGCGCCTGTTCTTCCGGTGGCGGCCCTTTCAAAGAAGGATACAACGTAGTCAGCGGCATTGATGAGTTTCTCGCCGTAGATGTGTACGTACCGGGTTGTCCGCCCACACCGCAGGCGCTTCTGGATGGTTTGATCACCCTGCAGAAAAAGATCGACGGCGAATCGATTCGCAGCGCGCGCTGGTACGACAAGAGTAAGACTGGCGAAGCAGTCGTGCCTCAGCTTGGTCCCGATCTGGTGGACCCGCGACAGATGGATGAGCTTCGTGACGCATGCAAGAACCCTGAAAAATATGCGCGCACGTTTAAAGAGCTGCCGAAGCGGATTGCATCGGCGCCGGTAAGTGAAATCAAAGAAACGCTCACTTCAACCCAGGAACTGGCCGCAAAGATCAATGCGGCATTGAATCCTGAAATTGCTGTCGCCGCCCAGAATGAAAGCCTGATCGTCTCTGCCGCTAATTCATTAGAAGTCTTTCGCCACTTGAAGGATCAGCACTCGTACGATTATCTGGCAAATCTCACTTCTGTCGATTACGAAGACTGCTATGAAGTTGTGTATCATCTCGCCTCGATGAAAGGCGGTCCGGTGCTCGGTGTGAAAGTTCGGACGGGCAAAGAGGATCCTCGTGTGCCTTCGCTGACTCCGATCTGGACGGGCGCAAACTTTCAAGAACGCGAAGTCTACGACATGATGGGGATTCGTTTCGATGGACATCCAAGCCTGAAACGAATTTTGTTGTGGGAAGGATTTGAAGGATATCCCCTGCGCAAGGATTATCTGGAGCCGTACTACGAAGAACCCGGCAAAATCTTTTCCAGCCGGTGGCGCGAGGGCCATCACGTGCGCGCAGAAGAACGTGCGCCGTTTCACCGCAATGTTTCCTATCCGGCAGGTTGGGACCCGGACAAATGGACACCCTATGGCGACGATCTCGGCACACCGATCGGCGCGGTAACTACGGAGATGCTGGACAAAGACAAGATGCTCATCAATATGGGACCACAACATCCCAGCACTCACGGCGTGTTCCGGATGAAGCTGCTTCTCGAAGGGGAAAAAGTCGCCGGGCTGGAACCTGTGATGGGCTACATGCATCGGAATCACGAAAAAATTGCCGAACGAAATACGTATCTGATGAATATGCCGTTTACCGACCGGCTCGATTACATCTGTTCGATGGGGAACAATTTCGGATACTCCCTGGCCGTAGAAAAATTGATGGGAATCAAGCCGCCGGAACGCGCAGAATACATTCGCGTGATCATGGCGGAGCTGACCAGAATCGTGAACCACTTCTGGGCCATCGGATTCTTGCTCAATGATCTCGGCGCATTTTTTACGCCGGCACTGTATGCAATTGAAGAGCGCGAACTGATTCTCGATCTTTTTGAAATGGCTTCCGGCTCGCGCATGATGTGCAATTATTTCCGTTTCGGCGGTGTGGCCGAAGATCTTCCCGAAGAATTTATCCCTCTGGCAAAGAAGCTTGTGCTGGAACGGCTGCCGCGCGGAATTGATGAGATAGATACCTATCTCACAAAGAACGAGATCCTGGTGAACCGGTGCCGTGGAGTCGGCGTTCTGAAGGGTGAGGATGCGATCGCATACAGCGCCGCGGGGCCTGTGCTTCGCGCCGGCGGCGTCAATTATGATGTACGCCGCGCGCATCCATATTCGATTTATGATCGCTTTGATTTCAATGTAGTTGTCTATCAGAACGGTGATATTTACGATCGCTATATGGTGCGTATCGATGAGATGCGTGAATCGACAAAGATCCTGAAACAGGCCCTGGAACAAATTCCCGGCGGCGATATTTTTGCCGGCAAAAAAGGATGGCAGATCCGCGTTCCCGCCGGGGAAGCTTACGGACGCGTGGAAAATCCAAAAGGGGAGCTCGGTTATTACGTGGTGAGCGATGGGGATGTCCATCCGTACCGGTATCATGTCCGCGGCCCCAGCTTCGTCAACCTGACGCCACTTGAACATATGTGCAAAGGGCATCTGGTTGCCGATGTTGTAGCGATACTAGGCAGCATCGACATCGTGTTAGGAGAGACAGATAGATAGGATGAACCGCAGAGACGCGGAGTACGCAGAGAACGGAAGAGTATTAAAACTCTGCGTTCTTTGCGCCTCTGCGGTGAAGAGCTAAAAAATGAGATTGTACGGACTGAATATCCTGACTGGGATGGCGATTACTGCCCGGCACTTTGTGGAATCCTACGTCGAAGATTTCAAATACTGGTTCGGCAGCAAGCGGCGTCAGACCAGCTTCCGCAATCAGCCGGAGACCCTGGGTTCGTTTACCGTTCAGTACCCTGAAGAAAAGCTCAAAGTGCCGGAACGATTCCGCGTTTTGCCGGTCCTTATATATGAAGAGGAAAGCGGTGATTGCCGTTGTACCGCTTGCGGAATCTGCGCAAAAGTCTGTCCTCCGCAATGCATCTGGATCGTCCAGGCAAAAGGACAGGACGGGAAACCGAAACCAAAAGCCAACGATTTCTTCATTGATATGGATGTCTGCATGAACTGCGGTTTCTGTTCTGAGTTCTGCCCGTTCGATGCGATTAAGATGGATCACCAGTTCGAGCTGAGCAATTATGAGCGGAAGCAATCGCACGTTTACAATATGCAGGATCTGCTGGTTTCCACGGATTACTACGCGCAGACACATCCTCGCGCCTGGGCCAAAGAGCTCGCAGTGAAAGAGGAAGAAGAGAAGAAACGCAAGGCGAAAGAAGCTGCTGCGGCAGCCGCTGCGAAGAAAAAAGCGGAGGAAGCCGCCAAGGCTGCTGCGGCCGCCGCAGCCGCTCCTGCAGCGCCGGCAGCTCCGGAAACCAAACCGGAGGAAAAACCGCAATGATGCGGAGCCCCGAACTTCAGTATTGTCTCAACAGTCCGTATCTTCGATACGACGAATCCACTGCAGCGCTTGTCGTGAAAGATCTGGAAAAAGCGGACAAATTTCTGAAAGAAGCGCCGTCGAAAAAAGATGCGCTCGAACAGATGAATACTGCCTATCTGGCAATGTATTGCGCGACACAGGCGCTTCTTCATTCCATCAAATACAGAGCCACCGGTTTTCGCGCTGTGTTTACTGTGTTGGATGATTACTTTGTGAAGAAGGGAATTCTAGATCAAACTTACGTAGACAATCTGCTGAAAGCGCAAAAAGTGGAAGGGACTCCGCAGGAAACATTTGATGCAGCGGCTGCCATGATTGCGGCAGTCAGAAAAGCGGTGGGTCCATGACCGGTTACACGGCGAATTACACATTTATCGGTCTATTCTTCTTGCTGGCTACGGTATTTGCTTGTTTACCGCTGGTTGCCGCCCGCATCTTTCGTCCCAGGAAACCGTCGCCCGGAAAACAGGATCCGTATGAATGCGGGATGCCGAAAGTGGGAGATGCCTGGATCCAGTTCAAGATTCAATACTATCTGTATGCTCTTGTTTTTATCGTTTTTGATGTTGAAGTTGTTTTGATTTTTCCCTGGGCCGTAGTGTTTAAGCGGCTCGGGATCTTTGCTTTTATCGAGATGGCTATCTTTCTGGCTATCTTGTTTATCGGACTGGTTTACGTTTGGAAAAAGCGCGACTTAGAATGGAATTAACCGCAGAGAGACGCGAAGAACGCAGAGAACGGAAGAGTATTAAACTCTGCGCTCTTTGCGACTCTGCGGTGAAGAGCTAAATCATGATTGAACGGATTTTCTTGACACTGAAGGAGCAGATCATGGCGCTGGCGGGACGTCTGCTTTCCGGCGCATGGCTGGATCTGTTGTCCATGCTACTCAACATGATCGCGATTCTGCTATTCGCGCCGCTGCTGATGATGTATCTCACCTGGCTGGAACGCAAGCTGATCGCGCGTATTCAGGACCGATGGGGCCCGAATCGAGTTGGACCATGGGGCCTGCTGCAGCCAATCGCGGATGGAATCAAGATGATGCTCAAAGAAGACATCACTCCGGCTGCGGGCGATAAGATCCTTCACGTGATAGCGCCTGTGATGATCGTGATTCCCTCATTGATGATGTTTGTCGTGCTTCCTTTCGGACGCGGAATGATCGGTGTGGATCTGAACATTGGAATCCTTTTCTTTATTTCGATCTCAGCGCTCGAAACGATGGCCGTTGTCATGGGCGGTTGGGCAAGCCGGAGCAAATACTCGCTGCTGGGCGGAATGCGCGCTGCCGCGCAAATGGTCTCGTACGAAGTGCCGCTCGGATTGTCTTTGGTAGCCGTAGTCATGGCAGTTGGATCATTATCGACGCGAGCGATTGCTGAGTACCAGAGCGGCTGGTACGGACTGAACTGGAATGTACTTCACGCCTGGGGCTTTCTTGGATTTCTGATATTCATGATTACCGGAATCGCGGAAATAAACCGGACGCCGTTTGATACTCCGGAAGGAGAATCCGAGCTCGTCGGAGGTTATCATACCGAATACAGCGGGATGAAATTTGCATTATTTCAAATGGCGGAGTTTCTGAGCGGATTTGCGATCTCCGCGATGGCTGCAACGTTGTTCCTGGGCGGTTGGAACGGACCGATTCTCCCTTCGTGGCTCTGGTTTATGATCAAATCGCTTGGCCTGTTCTTTGTCCTGATCTGGCTGCGCGGTACGTTTCCGCGATTTCGTATCGATCAGGTAATGGCATTCGCCTGGAAATTCTTGCTTCCGCTCTCCCTGGCGAATATTTTTGTCGTTGCTGTCGATTACTTTATTCCTGGAATTGTCGGATTTGTGCTCGGATGGTTCTTGATGCTGTTGTGCTTCTTTACCGTATGGGGAATCAACAGCAGACAAACTGCGCGTTTTTACGCACCCACCGTTCCGGCCCCGCTTTCTACCACCTAGGGTAACTCCGTGTCTCCGTGCCTCCGTGGTTTTTTCACAAACTCGGGTTAGAATCTTCTTCCTATGAAGCGCGGGTTTTTGATTTTCAATCCTTCCGCAGGGACAGGCCAGAAATCGAAAGTGCATGTGTCTTCCGTGCTGCGTCAGTTTGAACAAGCAGGAATTGATTTAACCCCGAGTCCGACAGAACCGGAGGGTAGTGTCATCGGGCAGGTGCGCGATCTTCTGCGCGAATCTCCCGATCTGATCGTCACATGGGGCGGAGATGGAACCATCAACGAGGTGGCCAATGGGATGTTCGGTTCGGATGTGCCGCTTGGCGTAATTCCCGGCGGAACCGCAAATCTGTTCGTGCGCGAATTGAAAATTCCCACAACGATTTCCGGCGCGATCCGGATGATTGGCGCCGGAAAAACGCGGCAGATCTCGGTCGGGCAGGCCAACGGGCGGTGTTTCCTGCTGATGGTGGGAATCGGCTTTGATTCCGCTGTCGTAAAAAACGTAGATTGGAATCTGAAAAAGCGATTGGGGAAATTTGCGTTCGGAATCAGCGCCTGGAATACCGCGTTTCAATACAAGTTTCCGAGATTCGAGGTCCATGCTGCGGGAGAAAAAAAGGAATGTGTGTTTGCCGTAATCTGTAATGCGCGTGAATACGCTGCCTACTTCGTGTTGACTCCCGAAGCCGATATCTCGGACGATTACTTTTATGTCTGTCTGTTTAAGAATCCCGGCGTAATGAGCATGACATGGTATGCGTTTCACGCCATTGCTCGCAGACATGAAAAGCTGGATTCGGTCGAAGTGTTTCGCACTACAGAATTAGAAGTAACTGGACCCGAGGAGCTTGCGGTTCAGGCGGACGGCGAGCTGATCGGAGCTCTGCCGATGAAGTTTCGCATCTTCCCTCGATCGTTTAACGTCTTCTGTCCTTAAGGTCCAAGGTCTAAGGTCCAAGGTCCAAAGTCCAAAGTCCAAGGTCCAAAGTCCAAGGTCCAAAGTCCAAGGTCCAAGGTCGCTGACTTGATTGGATGAGTTATAATCCTTAATATAGCTCTGCATCTCTGCGGTGAATCCTATGATCAAGGCGGTTGGCTTACTTTCAGGCGGTCTGGATAGTTCCATTGCATGCCGGCTGATTCAGAATCAGGGAATCGAAGTGAAAGCCGTGAATTTTTATACCGGCTTTTGCACAACCGACTTCCGCCGGCAGGTCAATCGAAAGAAAGCGAAGGGCAAGGTCTATTACAACGAGTCGCTGAAGTCGGCGGCGAGCCTGGGTGTCGAAATCGATTACATCGATATCTCCGGTACCTATATACAGGATGTCCTGATCAAGCCGAAGTACGGATATGGTTCTGCGATCAACCCCTGCCTGGATTGCCGGAGTTACATGCTGGGCCGCGCGCGCAAGTATATGGAAGAAGCAGGCGCGCAATTTGTCTTTACCGGTGAAGTGCTCGGACAGCGTCCGATGTCGCAGTATCGCCGCGCGCTGGATATTGTGGCGGAAGAAAGCGGTCTTGGCAGATTACTCGTGCGCCCGCTTTCGGCAAAACTGCTTCCTCCAACGATTCCGGAAGAAATGGGCTGGCTGGATCGCGAAAAACTGGCCGGCATTTCAGGCCGTTCCCGAAAGGAACAATACCGGCTCGCGGAACAACTGGGCGTTTCCGAATTCTCTCAGCCTGCGGGGGGATGCTGCTCGCTTGCAGATGTGAATTACGGAAAAAAGATGCGCGATCTTCTGACTCACCTGGAAGAAGGAAAGATTCCAAATCTCGATGATGTCATCCTCCTGAAAGTGGGCCGTCATTTTCGTCCTTCTCAGGATTTGAAGGTAGTGGTCGGACGCGATGAAGTTGAGAACCGTTTTCTCGAGCGTTATGGAGAGAACGGACGATGGGTGTTCACTTCCATTGATGTGGTCGGCCCGATTACGATTGCGGAAGGCGATTTGACTGACGAAAATATCCAGACCGCCGCGGCGATCACCGCGCGCTATGCAGATTCCGCCGGGCAGAATCAGGTTCGCATCAAATACGAATCCGGAGACCTCTCCGGAATTGTTGAAGTGCAGCCGCTCCCGTCCCAACAAATCGATTCCTGGCGCCTTTAAGGGCGCACGACACCTGCACCTGTAGGGGCTGCTGCATTTGCCACATAAAGCATCCGATCGGCAAAGTGGACTATGTCGAAAAGCAATTTTGGATCGTTAAAGTGCGCGCAAATGCACAGCCCGCAAATTCTGGCACATTCGCACTTCACGCGCCTGGCTGAGCATTTTCACCTGCGAATAGAAAGCATGCAGAAAAAGAGACCATCGTGGATTGCAACTGGGACGACACAACGAGTGGAAAATGCTCAGCCCCTACCAGCGACCTATCTTATTGTGCTACGATAATCTTAGATGTGGGAGGAGCCATGACAAGACCCGGTGCATTCGCACGTATTGTTTTTTGTCTGATCGTAATTTCACTTACCTTTACCACAGACATGTTTTCCGATGTTGCCAAGAAGAAACACCGGAAGACTCAAAACCGACCGATCAAACTCGGGACTTCCGGCGGAAACAATGAGGACCAGAACGATTTTTTCTGTTGCAGCGGTACTCTCGGCGCCTTGGTTCAAAATGCGAACGGCATACAATTCATTCTGAGCAACAACCACGTGATTGGACTATCCAATAAAGGCGAGATAGGGGATCCGATCGGTCAGCCGGGATTGATCGATGTCAACTGTGACGATTCGCGTGCCGATCCGGTTGCGTTTCTAAGCAAGAAAGCAAAATTCAAATTCGGCGGAACCAAGAAGAACAAGGTGGATGCCGCCATTGCCGAAGTCATTCCCGGCGCGGTCGATCCTACAGGCTCGATTATCGATATTGGGATTCCGGGATCAGATCCGGTTGAAGCCGCCCTTGGCTTGCAGGTAAAGAAAACCGGGCGGACTACCGGATTAAGAAAAGGCACAGTAATCGGTCTTGATTTCGATATCCTTGTCTCGATTGATCCGGAATGCGGCGGTACCAACGGGAAAACGACCCGGTTTGTTGACCAGGTCATTGTCGAACCAAACACGAACAAAAAATTTGTGGATGCCGGCGATTCCGGTGCGCTGGTTGTCGAGAACATTGGCACTTGTCCTGGTCCCGTAGGACTGTTGTTTGCGGTGATGACGCCGGTGTTGCCGGAATCAATCGTATTCAGAACGTGAACAAGAAACTAAAGATCACTGAGGTCGGATGTAGTACGGTTGCCGCAAAAGCAACCGCGTTTCCGAAGTTGAGTATGCAAGATCCACGTCTTCTTGCAGCAAAATCGATTAAAGACCAACACATAGAACAGCTACTTCAGATTCCCGGTGTTTCCGCTGCCGGACTAGGGCTCACTAAGGGCGGTTCTAATGAGCTGGCGATCCTGGTCTTTGTGAAAAAGGGCCCAGGCTTCAATGCTGCCGCAGGCATGATCCCGGCCAGACTCGGCAACTTGCCTGTTGTGATTCGAGAAACGTCCGGCTTCAAAGCGATGTAGTCGCACATATAGAGTGGTAGGGCGACCCTTGTGGTCGCCCCTACCTTTATGGGCGAAACCATCCTAGGGGACGACTGATGGCTGAATGCCTAGAGTCAGGGTCAGGTGTGTCTAGATCGCACGCCCGCATCTACAAGCACGCAAAAGTTATTTCCTAATGCCCCTTGACACGGATGCGAATCCGTGTTTCAATCTTTCCCGTTTTATTGAAATGACTGATCTGTAAATGTAACGCAGTCATTTCTCCGAACAACCTTCCAGTCGTCAGAAAACTAAGGTTGCGGGTTTCGTAGCCACTAGGGGGACTCTTTTTCTTGTGCAGACATGCTTTGCTTGTTTGCTTTCTGTTAGCCGCAGTGTCTCTATTTGCAGATGACCCTGCGCTGGTAACGGGGCGTATCACCGTATTCGGTTCGAAGATCGAAGTATCTCCGCCAGTCATCGAGACGGCGGCCGGCATCCCAGTCTTCATTAACACTACGGGTAAAGGTCTGGGCGGGAAACTCGTGGGCGAGTTGCGCGGGCCTTCGATTAGCGGCGCAATCACATTCGAGACCACGCCTGGAAATCCATTCCAGCTTCCGGCTCTTACCGCAAAAGGCACTTATTTCTTCGAAGATATCCGTCTTGTAAACGGCAACCAGGTGCTGGTCAATGCAACGCCGGATCACGTTGAGATTCACGTGATCGAAATTCTCATCACACAGATCAGCAGTCGTCCGCTTTCGCTGGATGAGATCCGCAGCCTCGGAATCGTGATTAACGAAGCGGATTTCAGCGCCGTGTCTTTTGAAGTCGGACTCACATTCAACAGCCAGCAAGTACAGATCAGCCTTCCGCTGTTGTTGCCAAAAAGGCCGGAGCTATCTCCCTTAATTGCGCCTACCGCAAACAATGTCGGCTTTGCCTCGCCTGTCGGCCCTTCATTTGGAATGGGCCCATCCGCATTACCTTACATTACCCCGATCACATTCACACCAGACCGTCCGGAGTTCGCATTGAATCTTCCCGACATTCCGGGTGTCCTTGTATTTCCAAACGAGATTGCGTTCTTGAATCAATTTTTCGCCGTAATGCTGATGGTTCGGAATGGCGCATCCAATGGAAGCACCCTATCCGTGGATGATCTGACTGCGCAGATTACATACGATCCGGCGAATCTGAAACTGCAGAAGACGAATCCGCCGGTGCCCCTTGGCTCTCCGGTTCCCGTACGGCTTCCCGGAGCGGATGGAATCATCGGAACGGCGGACGATCTCGATTTGATCATCGCGCAGCAGACCGGTCAGTCGGAATTCTTTGTCGAAGGGCTGTCGGAAGGGACACATGTCATCCGCATGAATCTTCACGGGACGCTGCGTCGATTGGTCCAGGAGATGTCGCTATCAGCGGCACAGCCACCGGCGCTGTTCTTGTGCGGAATCCGAACTTCGCGATCACGTTCTCGCATCCATCGGTCGTGCGAGCGTTCGAACCGTACGACCTGTTTGTTACCGTTACCAATACTTCTACGGTGGATGCGAACCTGGTGCGTCTATCTATTCCTACGAATGCATTAGTAAATGTCACGATCCAGGGCAATTCGTACGAGGACTTCGACACCATCCCATCGGGCGAGTCCGCTACGGCGACCTTCCGCATGATGCCTCAGATCACCGGACGGGTTACCGCCTCGGTCATTACGAATCGAAAAATAAATGTGCACGGCCAGTTCCAATTTCGAACCGGCGTCGGCGAGCAGGGAATCCCGCCGTCGCCGGATACCCTGGTGCTTCCGGAGTATGCCAGTGCCCTTGGGCCGGACTTCACTCAGAGGGGACTCAATATTCTGGACTCGCATACAGCGCAGCAACCGCGCCCCCGGGAGGCCTGCCGCCAAACATACCTTACGTGAGCCGCGGCATCGTATTTCAGCGGGCAGTGGAAATGGCCCAGGCCGGCCTCCGCTTCCAGTTCGGCGAATCACGCGTGGATACTCTTTCCCATCTACTACTTGATTGGCTTGGGAATGATGTTCTGGATAATGGCTTCGAAATTCTCCGGCAAACTACAACAAAGGGGCAGGAATTCCTAGATGAAGTTTTTCATCAGATGAATGTAGGCGGCTCCAACGCGATCACATTTCATGAAAACTTTGCAGACGCTACCTTCTATCGGAATCGCTATCTTTCCTTAATGTTGCAATCAAACGGAACCGCGCCGGCGGTTTCACTCGCAGATTCGACCGGAAATACCAGTCCTTCCAATGCCGCAAGACTGGTCAGTGAAGACGGCGAAGCGCAGTGGACGCTTCTTGGCAACTTCGCGGATCATGCGTCGTACACATACAGAATCATCGGCGCGGGCACTGCATCCGGCAGCACACTCAGCATAGCAATACTCTCTTAGCTGAATCGATAGACTACACAACAT
>CAWJJO010000019.1:0-130683 GCA_963843285.1 uncultured bacterium | reverse complement strand
GTAACTCTCTTTTCTGCGCTCCAGCGAGGTAAGAGCGTCTTCCGAAATCACCGATAGAGTGACATAGGCCGTCAGACTGGAAAGAAACAGAAGCACGAGCCAGATGATTTGGTTCGTCATGCGTTTCCGCCTCTACCACTTTTTGTCCTTCTTTGTGTTTTCGTGTCTTTGTGGTTCATTAGAATTTTACGAAGGCGACGTTCCAGCCGGTCCATCTGGCCGTGATCGGTCTCATGGTCATACCCCTGCAGATGCAAAATCCCGTGAAGCAGCAAGATCTCTAATTCCCTTTTCATCGAATGCCCCTTCTCGGTTGCCTGATGCGAAGCTCGATCCAGTGAAATCAGGATGTCTCCCAGATAATGACGTCCATCCAGAAGGTCGTTGACCGGAAAGGACAAAACGTCGGTGGAAGAATTCTTTTTGCGGTATTGAAAGTTATATCGCCGCATTTGAGCGTCATTCAAAAACACTACCGTTACCTCGCTTTGTCGGGATGATCCCATGTGTTTCCAGATTCTCTGCAGATAATTCCGAACGGCTACCCGGTTAATTGGCCATTTTCTCTGATACGTCCGGAGATTCGCCAGAAGTTTTGGCTCTGTCATCTTTATTGAACTCGTAACCGGGATATGCAATACGATGATGAAAAACGCTTTCCAGTTTACGCACAAAAGCGTCGGAGATCAGGTTGAGGTCTTTCATAGTTAGATTGGATTCATCCAGCTGGCCGTCTTCGAAGATGGAACGAAAAAGCGTGTCTACCATGTTTCGGATCCTGGCCGAACTCGGCTCTGTAAGCGTCCGCGAAGCCGCCTCCGTGGCATCGGCAAGCATCAGGATGGCTCCTTCCTTGGTTTGCGGTTTCGGACCTGGATAGCGGTAGTCTTCTTCCTTGACCTGTTCGATTTCCCGATTTTCCAGGTCCTTTGCCTTCTTATAGAAATACGTAATCAAGCGCGTTCCGTGGTGCTGCGGGATCATATCCGCAATATCTGACGGAAGGCGCAGCATCTTAGCGACTTCGAGTCCTTCTTTGACATGGTTCATGATTACCAGCGCGCTCATGCGCGGGTTCAGTGTGTCGTGTTTGTTCGACTCGCGCTGATTCTCGACGTAGTATTCGGATTTGCGAACCTTTCCGATGTCATGATAAAGAGCAGCCACCCGTAAAAAGAGAGGATTCGCTCCCACTTTTTCCGCGGCTGCTTCGGCGATGGTTCCCATCACAATACTGTGGTGATATGTTCCAGGCGCTTCCAGCGCCAGTTGACGCAAAACCGGCAAATCCAAATTGCTCATTTCCAATAATTTGATGTCAGTCGTGATATTAAATGCCCATTCCAAAATCGGAGAGAGCACGGATGCGACGGCAGCCGAAAGTGTGGCGGCAATAAACGCGCACAATGTCTGGAAGAGCATGTCGTTCGAGTTCATCGTCATTTCGCGCAACAAATAGATGGTAAAGATGGTCAGTACGTTAACCAGAAAGATCCAGATACAGCTTCGCAGTAATGCGGATCGCTGATAGTAGCGCTTGATGCTCAACGTCGCTGCGATCCCGCTTGCCAGGCAATAAAAAGCCAGATAAAAATCTCCCTTGCTGAAAACGCCGATCAAAATCGCGAGAGCAAGCGAATAAATCATTGCGATTTGCCTGTCTGTCAAAATCGCAAGCAACAGGGCTCCGGCCGCAAACGGAACCGCGAATTGATACGCCATCAGAAGATTCAGCGGTGGAGCTGAAAAAGCGGACGAAACGGAGGCGGCAATCAGGAATCCGAGCCGGACCAGGATCATGTTGACCACAAGTACCAGGCCATAAAGCAGGAACAATGCCCTGTTTCGAAGCTTGATCTCTGCGTATTGATGCACATCCATATACTTCTTTAAGGCAATCAGGTACATTCCGAGCAAGATCAGGATCCCGATCGAATACCGGATCGGAGTGCTGCTCTGTCTGGCTTCCCGCAGCGATTTCAATTGCGCGAGTACGGCCGGTGTAATCTCCTCACCGTCCCGAACGATCACTTTTCCTTTCTTGATTTGATAGAAGACGGATTCAACATTTTGTGCAGCGGCGCGGATTCGCGCCTGTGTTTCTCCATTGTTCAGATAGATTGTGGGCACGACAAAGTTGCTTAAGAACTGTGAATACCCGGTTGTTTCGGCAGAGGTGACGGATGGATCACCGGCGAGCCCATCGCGCAATGATTCCTGAACCGTGCGCACATCCGGGATGGTCGCGATTCCGACAGTCTCTTCCTTCCGCATTTCCGGATTGCGTACGGTCAGCCCTTTTGGCGCGTGCAGAAAAAGAATATTCCGGTCACTGATGATGTATTGGGACATCGCCTTCTTGAGTTTCTCTGAAAGAAAATCTTCCAGTTCGGGATCAAAATTCTTTCGCGAAGCCGCTGCGAGGAAGATTGGATCAATCACAATATTCAGTCGTCCCCGTATGTCCTCGGCAAGTTTCTGAAAATTATTTTTGTTATCGGGAGACGCCACTTGATGCTCGCGGATGAATGCAAATACCTCTCTCAATCTAGAAACAGACGAATCTACAAGCCCGCCTTCGTAATCAAAAACAGGCAGAGTTTTTTCCTGTGCTTCCTTTCTCTTATTCTCAGTGGTTCCCGCGTCAGGAACTTGTAAATCCTGTGGGGAACGCACGGTAGACTGCGCAATATCACCTTGTTTGTAATTTGGTACAGCGAATTCCAGCCGTGCGCTGAATACGGCCACCAGAATGAGAAGAAAGAACAACCCCCACCAGAAATCACGTTGGCGCAACAAGCCGGAAATTTGTCTGCGGATTCGGTCAGATGTCTGATCACCCTTTTCAGCGGGGTGAAAAAATTGAACTTTTGATTTCATGACTGGGGAACCTTTTCTACAATTCTCCTCTTTTCCGGATACTCTTCATACGCCCGAATGATTTTCTTTACCAGCGAATGGCGAACCACGTCCAACTCGTTGAAATAAAGAAAAGCAATATCATCCACGTGGAATAGCACCTCAATTGCTTCCTTGAGGCCCGATATCTTCCCGGGAGGTAAATCAATCTGTGTAATATCGCCGGTAACCACGGCTTTTGAATTGAAGCCCAGACGCGTCAGAAACATTTTCATTTGTTCTGAAGTCGTGTTCTGAGCTTCATCCAGAATGACAAAACTGTCATTCAGCGTCCGTCCGCGCATAAACGCAATCGGGGCAATTTCAATGAGTCCCTTTTCGAGAAAACGAGAAGCCTTATCGAGTTCTACTAAATCATACAGCGCATCGTACAATGGACGCAAATACGGGTTCACCTTCTCGAGGAGATCCCCGGGCAAAAAACCGAGTTTCTCGCCCGCTTCTACGGCCGGTCGTGTCAGGATGATGCGGCTAATCGTCTTGTTGTTCAAATGGGAAAGTGCCATCGCCATGGCCAGATAGGTTTTCCCGGTTCCTGCTGGACCGATCCCAAACACAAGATCAGTTTCGTGCATGGCCTCTATGTACTTTTTCTGATTGAAACTTTTTGGGTAAACAGTCTTTCTCGCAGAAGGGATGATCCGGCTGCTGAGGAAAAACTTCTTTAGATCGAGATCCGGATCCTGCTGTGCCAGTTCTGTTGCCGTTTTGATGTCGTTCGCGGTTACCGCGTAGCCGCTCTCGAGCAGGCTCAAGACCTTGCCAAGGGTCAATTCCGTCTGAGCGCAGCTTACCTCGTCGCCCTCAATCATGATTTCATTCCCACGGGCTGATATCCTTACGGAGAGAGCTTTTTCGAGAGTTTTCAGATTCTCGTCGAGCCGGCCTACCAGTGCTTCAAAATACTGCGGCGGTACCTGGAGTTTCCTCATCCTGATGAAACCTAATCTAGTCCATCCGGGAGGGCAGGTCAACCTTCAGGGTTTTGGAGTCTGCGGGCCTCCGTGCCCGCAAGAAGTGATGCGTTTCGCTACCGGGCAGGCACGGAGGCCTGCCTCTCCAGGTCGGTGAGTGTAAACCTTTACGGAGGGGCTCCCGTCCAAGTATCATGATGCCGCTTATGGTTGTTGAAGAACAAGAGCTTCTGCAGAGGGTACAGAACGACGAGACCCCGGCACTTCAGGAATTTGTGGAACGATATAAAAAGCAAATCTATTTTCTGGCGCTGGATCTGACTGGCAATCATCATGATGCAGAGGACCTGTCCCAGGATGTGTTTTTGAAAGCATTTGGCTCGATCAAAAGATTCCGGGGTGATTCCAAACTCGGCTCGTGGCTTCACCGGATTACCGTAAACACCTTTCTGGATGAGCGGCGCAAGAAATCATTCAGGATTATGAAAATGAACGAATCGATTGATGAGGACTTCAGGGAGCCGGCAGGAACAGGTGGAACTCCGCAAACAGATCTGGAAAGAAAGAGACTGCAACAGGAAATTGATCAAGCGTTAAGCAGTTTAAGTCCGCAGCAGAAATCAGTTTTTGTGCTGCGGCATTACAAGGATCTGAAGTTGAGAGAAATTGCCGATGTCCTGCAGCTCAGTGAAGGCACCGTAAAGAGTGTCTTATTCCGGGCGATCCGGAAATTACAGGAAGCTCTGTCAGCGCATCGTTTTCACCCTGGATTGGAGGAAGCGCAATGAACTGCAAACAATTTGAATCTGTCGTAGTGGACGCACTGTATCACGAGCTGGATCCTGCCCAGCAGGAGGTTTTCGATATCCATCGCAGCGGTTGTCCTCATTGCGCATCCATATATGAAAAGATGTCTGTCACTCTGGATGTAATGAGCCGGCGTGAACACCCGGATCCGGGAGAACAATTTTGGAAGAGTTACTACGAGAAACTAGAAAAAAAAATCGATCCTGTAAGGCCGGCTGCACTTGCGATTCGTCCCTGGATGCTTCAAGTTGCTGCGGCCATTGTGTTGCTGTTGACTGGATTTCTGATCGGCCGAAGCTTTTTCGGACATAGAGAACCGGGTCCCGAACTGGTCAAGAGAATTCCATCCCAGCGAATGCCTGTGCAAACAGCCGATTACCGCGCACAGCAATTCCTGGACCGGTCTCAAGTCTTGCTACTCGGTCTGGTAGATTTGAATTCCGGAGCGAACGACTCTTCCAGTACTGAGCGGAAACAGCTTTCCAAGGACTTGATCCTGCAGGCAGATTCGCTCCAGGTAGAGCTCAAAGATCCCCAGCATCGAAGGCTGCGTGAGCTGGTATCCGAGCTGGAAATTATCTTGCTGCAAATTGCAAATTTAGAAGAGAAAAATGATTTGAAAGAAATTGAAATGGTAAAAGGTGGAGTCGATCGAAAGGGCATTCTGTTGAAGATCAATCTCGAGCAGATGCGGATGAGTGATCGCGCGCACAAGGAAGACAAGAAAGCGAATCCCCACCTTTGAGGAGAGTGTTTTATGTTTTTGAAAAGAATTGTCGTCGCCTCTATCCTGTTGATGCTGGCGGTATCCGCTTTCGCGGCTAATGATGCTGCCGAGAAATCCTACGCGCAGGCCTATAACCTGGTGCTGGACGGAAAATACGCGGAAGCGATCAAAGCATTTGAGAAATATCTCACAGACTACCCCGGCCAAGCCGGTGCTGTTGCGGAGGCAAATTTCTGGATCTGTCTCGCAAAAGAGAAATCTGGAATTCCGCTGGAACAGGCATTCAAATGCTACAAAGATTTTATTGCTGCTTATCCAAAGAGCAAATTTGCGGACGAGGCACGCAAAAACCTGGTGCAGGTAGCGCACCAGCTTGGCAGAAACGGCAAACCGGAATACGAGGCCGTTGTAAAGTCCCTGGGAGGTTCGGAGGACAAAGAAACAAAACTGGCCGCGCTTCATGCGTTGATGAGTTATGGAGATGATGAAGCTCTTGTTACAGTCATCAATTTATATGATCGCGAAAAAGATGAGGATTTGCGTGGTCAGATTTTGTATGTGCTGACAGATTCCGATTCGCCGAAAGTCACTGTGAAACTGGCGGAGATCGTGGAGAAAGATCCTTCGGTGGAAGTCAGAAAAAAGGCGGTGTATGCGCTTGGTGACCGCGGAGGCAAGGAAGCTCAGGCCGGGTTGCTGAAAATTTTACGTTCTCCAAATGATACCGAAGTCAGAAAGGCTTCGTTATATGCATTGGGAAATTTGAATGATCCCGGCACTCTTGCGGTTCTGGTGGAAGTCGCTACAAAAGAAAAGAATGAGGAGCTTGCGAAGGCAGCAACGTACGCGATTGGCGATTTGGATGACAAAGGAGCTTCGCAGGCGCTCCAGCAGATCCTGGGAGGCGCAATTGAAGCGGAAGCTCGCAAAGCTGCCCTGTACGCGCTTGCGGATCGTGAAGATCCGGACAGTCTTCCTGTGCTTACCAAAGTTGCCCTTGGAAGCAGCGATTCGGAATTGAAAAAGGCTGCAGTGTACGCAATCGCCAACATCAAAGGCGAGGCAACATTTCAATCGCTGAACCAGATTCTTGCCACATCCAAAGACCCGAGTGTTCAGGAAGCTGCTCTGTATTCCATGGCAGATCTGGGCGGCCCCGCATCGCGGCAGGCGCTTTCCAACATGGCCATTAACAATACGGATGAAAGGTTAGCAAAAGCGGCCGTGTACGCTCTCGCCGATCTGACACCGAAGAATGATCCGAAATTCCTTCTGGAAGTGCTGGAAAAGTCCAAGCTTCCCGAAGTACGCAAGGCCGCTCTCTATGCGATTGGTGATATGGGTGGTCCAGGATCTGTCCAAGCGCTCGCAACAATCATGCAGAAGGAAACGGATACGGATCTCCGAATCGCTGCTGTCCGTTCACTGGGAGAAGCGGGAAAAGACGAAGTGTTACCCGTTCTGATCAAGATCGCAAAATCGGATCCGGAAACACGCGTGCGCACAGCTGCTGTCCAGACCATCGGGGATATGGGCACTCCTAAAGCAAAACAGGCCCTGATGCAGATTCTGCAAAAGGACAACGAATAATGAGTTTGGAACGCAGGCTTCCTGGAGCGGAGACGTCCCGCCTGCATTATGGGCCGCAGGCCTCCTGGCCTGCCGACTGGAGGTAAAATGCGAATCATCATAGCGCTTGTCATGGCAATCTTTATGCCGTGTTCCATCCTGCTCTCAGAAGATGTGACGCGGCATCCGGATCCTTCCCGCTCTCTTCCAGAGCGCTGGCAATGGGCCGTCGCAGAAGCGCGTCCGGTTAAGAAAGGTTTTTGGATCGGATTCAGTTTTGACCGCATGATGCCTGAGAACGAATTCATCGGAACCTACTATAGCGATACCGATCAGCGAAAATCATTGCTGGAGCTTCTGACAGGACAAAAAGCTCTATCGAACCGCAGTCATTCAGACAGACTTGTATTGAAAGAACTCGCGATTTTATTCAAGATTGATTCTCCTTCCCGGATCAGATCTGTCCGGATTTCTCATTTGAATCTTTTTGTGCCACTCGAAGGTCGTCCACTATTCTGGCTTGGTCGCGTTGAACCGGAGCAAAGCATCCCATGGCTGGAGAAACTATATGATTTCATTCCCGATGAGGAAGCAAAAAAGGATTTGATTTACGCGATCAGCGCGCAACAGAAGCCTGCGTTGACGATTCCATTTTTGCAGCGTGCCCTGGCTGAGAAATCTTCAGAAATCCGTGCCGAAGCCGCCATTTGTCTGGCATTGCAAAACGATCCAGGAACTTTGCCAACGTTGAAATCTCTTGTCGAAAAAGATGTGTCGAAGGAAGTCATTGAGAACGCCATGGCCGGGATTAGCGAAATGAAGCTGCCCGCAGCCACGCAGATGTTGATCGATTGGACAGACACGAAATACAGACGGGAGATCCGGATGACAGCGCTGGTTCATCTAACCGAGGTCGCTTCAGAAAAAACAGTCAACACATTACGGAATGTCGCCTACAACGACGGTGATACCGAAGTGCAGAAACAAGCGCTCTATGCACTTTCCGATATGGAAGGAGATCAGGGGTTGACGGAAATCATCCGGATTGCAAAGAGCCATCCGAATCCGGAAGTACGCAAGCAGGCGATTTACTTGCTCGGCGACAGCGAAGATCCGCGCGCCCGTCAGGCGATAGTGGAGATCGTTACCTCCAAAAACTGATTGCCAAATCCACTTCTTAGCGGTACAGTGAAAGGCGCTCAGGAGGATGAGATATGGTAAATCGCACCGCAGTCATACAGACAAATAAAGGCACGATCCGTTTCGAATTACTGGAAACCGACGCTCCAAAAACTACCGAAAACTTTATCACCCTTGCGCAGCGCGGCTACTATGATAGCGTGATCTTTCACCGCGTCATTCGCGGATTCATGATTCAAGGCGGCGATCCGACAGGGACCGGTCGCGGTGGAGAATCCGCATGGGGCAAAGAATTCAAAGATGAGATTAATCGCTTGTCTGATGTTTACAAGAAAGGTTATAAAGCGGGTGTCGTAGCAATGGCCAATGCAGGGCCGAACACAAACGGCTCGCAGTTTTTCATCATGCATGTCGATTATCCGCTGCCGCCGCAGTACACGATCTTTGGCTTCGTGACACAGGGTCAGGATGTCGTAGATGCAATCGCAAATACAGCGACCGGACCAAATGACAAGCCGGTGTCCCCTGTAACCATGCAGAAAGTGACCATCGAACCTTAGCTTACCTGGCGTCTTTGCCTGCCTGAAAATCGCTCTCAGATCACAGAGAAGTTTTGCCACTGAGGACATAGAGTTCACAGAGGTTTGGAAAAATCCCCTCTGTGTTCTGCTCTGTGAGCGCTGTGTCCTCTGTGGCAACATGAACTCTGTGCCCTCTTGCTTCCGGTGTAAACCTTTTGCCCTACCGTCCAGTCTATAGGTGTAGCTCGTTCTTAAGGAGTCATTATGAAGGCGGCAATATCTGTAGTTCTTTTGCTTGCGTTTGCGGGCCCTGCGATAGGTGTGGAAACACCTGCTCTTGCTCCGGCAGCAAAACCGGTGCGCGCGGTCCGGCGGACGGAACCCATCAATATGGATGGCAGACTTTCCGAAACGATCTGGAAAGATGAGAATGCTGCAACAGATTTTGTGCAGCGCGATCCCGTAGAAGGCGCGACCCCCACTGAAAAAACCGTGGTGGATATTCTCTTTGATGACGAAGCCGTCTATGTCGGAGCCCGGATGTATGATTCCTCACCGGGCTCCATTGTGGCCAGACTCTCGCGAAAAGACGTCGACGTAACCGCGGATAAATTTACATTTTTCGTTGATCCATATCATGACCGCCGCACCGGTTACTATTTTTCGATCAATGCGGCGGGCACTTTATACGATGGAACGCTTCTAAATGATAGCTGGGACGACAACGCCTGGGACGGAGTGTGGGAAGGAAAGGCGCATGTCGATGAAAAAGGATGGACTGCTGAAATGCGTATTCCTTACTCGCAACTGAAGTTTGAGAAAGCGCAAGTTTGGGGCGTAAATTTCAAGCGGCAAATCGCGCGCAAAAATGAGAACGTGTATCTTGTCTTTACTCCGAAAAACGGAAGCGGATTTGTTTCCAGGTTTGTCGACCTTCAGGGTATGGACAATATTTCCCCGCCTCGCCGACTGGAGATTGTGCCTTACATCACTTCAAAGGCGTCGTTTCTGGGTCATAGTCAGGGTGATCCTTTTAATGACGGTTCGCTTTATGATCCGGGGATTGGCGCCGATATGAAGGTAGGATTCGGCACCAATCTCACCGTGAATGCTACTGTGAACCCTGACTTTGGTCAGGTAGAAGTGGATCCTGCAGTTGTAAATCTTGGAGATGTCGAAACGTTCTTTCAGGAAAAGCGACCTTTCTTTATTGAAGGATCCAGTATTTTTGATTTTGGAAAAGGCGGCGCAAACAATTACTGGGGTTTCAACTGGTCCGATCCGTTGTTTTTCTACAGCAGACGAATCGGACGACCTCCGCAGGGATCGATTCCGGATGCTGATTTCATGGATATTCCGGATGGTACCAGCATTCTGGGCGCCGCCAAGCTTACGGGCAAGTTTGCCGGCAGTTTGAATGTAGGCGCGCTCAATGCGTTTACCGGACGCGAATCCGCGCGTCTTTCAACGTCGGGGCAGGAGTCCTCCGTAGAAATTGAGCCGATTACTTATTATGGCGTCTATCGCGGCCAAAACGAATTTCATGAAGGACGACAGGGAATTGGGTTTATGACTACTCTGGCAACCCGTTTTTTTGATGACGTTCGTTTGAAAGATGAATTGAACAGCAAATCCCTGGCAACCGGTATCGATGGGTGGACATTCCTGGATCAGAATCAGTCCTGGATCATCGCGGGTTGGACCGGGGCTTCCTACGTGGAGGGAACAACACAAAGAATTACCGACCTGCAGCAGAATTCGCAGCATTATTTCCAACGCCCGGATGCAGACTATGTGGAAGTCGATCCCAATGCGACCTCGCTGACCGGTTACGCGGGTCGAATCCAGATCAACAAACAAAAGGGAAATTCGTTTTTTAACTCCGCGATCGGCTGGATCAGTCCAAAGTTTGATATCAATGATGTCGGATTTCTCTGGCGGGCGGATGTAATCAATTTCCATCTCGGCGGCGGCTACAAGTGGACCGAACCGGGAAAGCTTTTCCGGTATCGCGAGATCGGTGGCGCAACGTTTCGTAACATGGATTTTGGCGGGGATACAACGTGGGCCGGCGTCTATGTATTCAACTATATGGAGCTCGCGAATTACTGGACAATCGATTCCTCGTTTGCGGTGAATCCGGAAACAACGATCAATAACACAAGAACGCGTGGCGGTCCGGAAATGCTCAACCTACCGGGGTGGGAAGTCAATCTCTCTGTTGTCACGGACAATCGAAAAAACTGGGTCTACGGTTTCGGAGGCAATAGTTACGAATCCGACATGGAACACTTCCGGTCTGTGAATGCCAGTATGGAGTGGAAACCCAGTTCGAATGTGTCGGTCAGCGTGAATCCAAGAATTGAATCGGAAAAACTTCCGGCACAATATGTCGATACTTTTGTAGATCCTCTTGCGACCAACACGTTCGGAAGCCGCTACGTATTCGGTTTCCTGGATCAAAAAACATTTGTGGGGAGTCTGCGCTTGAACTGGACGTTCAAACCGAATTTGAGTCTGCAGCTGTACGCGCAACCGCTCGTTTCGTCGGGTGATTACACCGAATTTAAAGAGCTTGCTTTTCCTCGAACTTTCGATTTCAACCTCTACGATCCTGCGTTTATCTCCCGGACGGATGGTGAATATACGATCGATCCCGATGGAACAGGCGCCGCGTCTCCGATTGTTTTCTCCGATCCCAACTTCAATTTCAAATCACTGCGAGGCAATGCCATCCTGCGATGGGAATACCGTCCAGGTTCCACTGTCTATTTTGTCTGGACGCAGACCCGATCAGAAGAAGAGAATGTCGGTGATTTTCATCTGGGTAAATCGTTTAGCAGATTGTGGAATTCCGAAGCCGATAACATCTTCCTGGTGAAGTTCAGCTACTACTGGAATTCCTAAAACGGGACTTCGTCGTCTCCGCCACCGGATGAAGTTTCCGGTGGTAGCGAATCGATGGGAGGTTCGCCGCCGGCTGCTTCCATGCTGCCGCCTGCTTTGCGGTCCAGCAAGCCGATTTCAAATGCGCGAATCTCGGTCACGTAACGCTTCACGCCGTCCCGGTCATCATAACTGCGTGTCTGGATCCTTCCTTCGATGAACAGATAAGATCCTTTTTGCACATATTCCTGGCAGAATTCTGCAAGTTTCGCCCACGCGACGATCTTGTGCCATTCCGTGCGGGTTTGGCGTTCTCCCGTATTTGAAGTCCAATATTCATTCGTCGCCAGACTGAAATTCGCAACCGGCGCTCCGCCTTGCGTATATCGAATTTCCGGCTGCTTCCCAACATGTCCGATCAGAATTGCTTTATTGATTGATTTCATAGGATCCCCTTGTTTCTTCGGTTAATCCAAACCGAGCTCAGCTAATCTCTGTCTTGCAATTTGGGCTTCTTTGCTGGAAGGATAACGCTGGACGATTTGCTGCAGTTCCACCACCGCCTGTCCCTTTTTTCCAAGCGCGGTCAAAGAAAATGCCTTTTTCAAACGTGCTCCGGCAATCCGATCCGAATCGGGATAACGTTTGATGACCTGATCATATTCTGTAACAGCATCGACATATTCTTTCATTCCGTAATAGGATTCGCCGATCATGTATTGTGCGTCATCCGCCAGACGGGAATTCGGATATTGATCGAGCAGATCTTGAAATGCGCGCAGGGCCTGCTCAAATTCCCCTTTACTGTATTGGGCCGTCGCATCCCGAAACAATTGCTGCTCGTCCGGACTTCCTGCAGTTGTCTGATTTCGGGACGGTTCGGTAGGCACGGGCGAACGCAGATTCGCACCCGGGTTGTCCTCCGCCGGCGGAGCGGAACTGCCTTGAGTTGACATGGCTGTGGAACCTGGAATGCCGGAGGATTCCAACCCCTTGATTCTCTGGTTTGTCTCGTTCAGTTTTTCATTGATCGCTTGAAGCTGATTAAGAATGGATTCCAGCTTCGCATTCAGGGCCGCTTGATTGTCACGAACTTCTTCGTTACTCCCTTGCAGCTTCTTGACCGTATCATTGAAGGCGGTCGTCGTATTTTGAAGCTCCTTTCCGAGATCCCAGAATTGTCTTTGCAAATCCAAAACGTTCCGGTTGACCTGTTCAATGTCTTCCTTGGTTCCCGCGAAGGAGATTGTCGCCAGCAGGAAGAGAGCAAAAAACACAAATCCTGTTCTCATTGGAGTCACAAAAGAAAATCCCGGGACGTCCGAAACCGGGCGTCCCGTAAATTTCAAGATGGAATTAGTTTCTGACTGCAACAAAATGAGCCCTGCGGTTCTGAGACCAGGAGTCTTCGTCATGACCCGGTGCAAACGGACGGCTCTCTCCGTAACTGAGCGTGCTCAATCTGTTTTCAGGAATTCCGAGGCTGATCATAAAATCTTTGGCTGCCCCGGCCCGGCGTTCCCCAAGCGCGAGATTGTATTCATCCGTGCCGCGCTCATCGCAGTGACCTTCCACCAGCACGCTAACGGCTGGATTCTGTTTCATCACACGGGCGTTGTTCTGCAGCGCCGGGATCATATCTTCCCGGATGTCATACCTGTTGTAATCAAAGAAGACAGGCTGCATCTGGCGTGTCACTTCATCGATCAGTTCCGTGGTGATCGGGCCTTCTGTTGTCGGACGCTCCACCGAAGGAGGAGGCTCGGATTGATTCATGTCCGATGTAGGGGACGGTGCGGAAGTTGCCGGTTCAAAATCGACCGGTTTTTTCTTGCCGCACGCGAAAAAGGTGAATGCAATTGAAAAAACAAGCAACAGAAACAAAAAAGATTGAATTCGTTTCAAGACAACCCTCCTTCGGGAAAACTTCTAATACATTAAATCTAATTATTTAGTGAACGAAAGCTATTCTCCTGCGGCCCAAGACGGACTTGTATTGTTTCCTTCCCGGGTCAACTGCCGGAGCTTTGTACCATCATACAGCATACTCCAGATTTGATATTTCCCAGTCCGGTTCGATGCAAATGCAATATGCCGGCTGTCCGGCGACCAGCAGGGGTTTTCATTGCTGAGCTCGTTTTGGGTCAACCGGGTCACCTTGTTCTTCCCCATATCAACCACATATATGTCAAAATTTATACCCGATCGGGATACATAAGCAAGCTTGGATCCGTCGGGAGACCAGGCTGCGGATTCATTGTATTCCCCCACATAGGTGAGGCGTTGTTCGTTGGTTCCGTCTTCGTTCATTACATACACCATCGGATTTCCGCTGCGATCTGAAGTAAACGCAATCTGACCGCTTTTCGGGTTCCAGGCGGGGGACGTATCGATGGACCGGTTGAAAGTGATTTGACGAAGATTTGTGCCGTCCGTATTGATGGTAAACAGTTCAGCATTCCCCTTCACATTGGACGTGAACGTGATCCGGCTTCCATCCGGAGCCCACGCCGGCGCAGAATTCAAGGTTCCATGCGAAAACAAATTGTATTTTGTTCCGTCATAGATGGAATAGACAACCAATACCTGGCCGGTGCCGTTTTCCGTTGTCTTGTATGTGGTATAGACGACTTTCTTCCCATCCGGCGAGAGATCGGGGGAAAGATTGATCGTCTGGCTGATGGTGATTTGTTTCTGGTTGAATCCATCGTAGTCCATCAACCAGACTTCGCGATTCGAAGTGCGATCCGAGGAAAATGTCATTTTGGAAGTAAAGAGACCCTTAATTCCCATTAAACGGTAAAGAATCTCATCTCCAAAACGGTGCGCGATTTGCCGCACAAATTTCTTTTCCCACTTATACACTTTGCCGACGATCAACTGTTCCGATTGTAGATCGTAAAAGCGAGCTTCTACACTGATCTGGCCTGCTGCCAGACCCGCCTTCAGCAAGGTCACATACTTTGCTCGCGAACCCTTGTAGGGGGCGAGATTCACCGTTCCTTGAAAGGGCGGGAACTGCGATGAGTCTATGATTTCAAAGTAATCGGAGTTGTACAGATCCGCGGCCAGTGTTTTTTGCAGCTCCTCCGCCTCCGCCGAACCATCCGGAGTATCCAGGAACGTATTTGGAATCATGACGGGAAGCGGCTTAAACACCTTCGTGACTTGGTCTTCGATTGCCCTCTGTTCCGTTTGCGTTTGACTGTAAAGCGGAAACAGGATCAGCGACAGGACTACCAACCGAGAAAACCATTTCATACTCATCTCCCTGATAAGATCACTTCTTATTGGTGAACCTGATTCGGAATGCAAGATCAGACTCAGTCCACTGGTTTGGCAATGGTGGGAACGGCGACGAACCCAGAACAGCGCTTTCCACCGAGCGATCAAAAGCCGGAATTCCACTCGTCTGTTCTACCTGCACTTTACTCACCTGGCCGTTTCTCAAGATCACAAAGTATATAACGGTAGCGTATTCGTTTGGATCATTAATGAAAGGTTGGCCCCAATTGATTTCCAGTTTCGTCAAGACGGCTTCGACATACCAGGGAAAAGGAAAGGGGGTTCCGGTCCCCGGCCCAAAGGCGCCGATTCCGCCGGTTCCAGCCGCGCTCAAGCCGCCGTGTCCGCTTCCCTGAGTTCCCGATTTTCCGGCATCTTTGCTTTTGTCGGTGCCTTCCCCGAACTGTCCATCCAATTTCCGTTTTGCGGCCGGCACGTTGAGAGTCTCTTTTGCGGCCGGCACGTCCTTTTTCTTTTTCTGGTTCGGATCGGGCAGCGAAGTTTTTGATTCCAGAGGTACTTCGTCTTCTTTGTTCTTGTTGAGATAGAGCGCCGGAGCAGGCTCTTGCTGCGTCACAGGTCTTGCGGCCGTCTTGCCTGGAAGTCCCCTGCCAAGATCGATCGTCATGACATTCAGGCCTCCATCGCCTCCTCCGCCACCGAACGGCTCTTTCTTCCCTTGCGGAAAAACACCTGGCAGAACGAGGATCAGGATCAGTCCCAGTGCGTGTGCAAGAATCGAAAGGAGCATCATCGCCGGAAGGGATGCCGGCTGCGGCTGTTTCAGCACCAAAGTCTCGCTCATTTCTTTCTTGGCTCCTTTCGCGGTTCGGTCACAAGACCAACCGTCGGGACACCCGAGCGCTTGATCTCATCCATCACATCCATCACGACCTGATATCGCAACGATGAATCCGCTCGTAAAAATACAGCATTCTTGTTTTTCATCGTCCTCACGCGCTTTTGCACCTGGTCCTTGAGATCTTCCATTGGAATCTCCACGTCTCCGATAGAGATCGCTCCTTTATTATTGATCGAAATAATTAAACGTTCCTCGTTCTCAGAAGTTTGAGTATTGGTGCGAGGAAGGTCCACATCGATCCCTCGCTGCATCAAAGGCGCAGTAACCATGAAAATGATCAAAAGCACTAGAACAACATCCACCAGAGGCGTCACGTTAATTTCCGCCATCGTGGCTCCGAATTTTCGATCTGCTGAAAACGCCATAGCTCAGAATTGAACCGCAAAGGACGCGAAGACCGCAAAGCGGAAGAAAATAATTCTTTGCGCGCTTTGCGGTCTTTGCGGTTGAAACCTCATTTGCTGATTACTTGTTGTTGTTCGATGTAGGTGAGCAGCTCCATGGAAAATTCTTCCATTTCGGAGCTCAGATTACGCACCTGGTGCACAAAATAGTTGTACCCGATGACAGCAGGAATTGCAGCCGCCAGGCCCATTGCCGTAGCGATTAGGGCTTCTGCGATTCCGGGCGCGACTACCGAAAGATCTGTGCTTCTCGCGCCACCAATGGATTCAAATGCATTGATGATTCCCCAGACCGTGCCGAACAGGCCGATAAACGGCGTTGCACTGGCTGTCGTTGCAAGAAACGAAAGATTCTTTTCCAGAAGCTGTTGTTCGCTGAGACCTGCCCTTCCAATCGCGCGGTCGATCCGGTCATGAGACGGAAGCGATAATGACTTCACGGTAGGCGCGGTATCGTTCTTTCCGTGAGGAGAGATCTCCTCATATACCGTCAGAAACATCTTGGCAAAAGGACTGGATCTCAAACGTACGGCAGTGTTTGCCAGTTCGTTGAGAAAAGTTCCTTTCCTGAAAGTCCGGTAAAACGAACCGTTTTGTCTCTTCGCGCGCCGGAAAGCGAAATACTTGTCGGCAATGATTGCCCACGAGACGACGGAAAAGAAAAGCAAGACGATCAGAACCGCCTTGGAAATCAGACCGGAACGCGAAACCAGGGTCAGAACCGAAACGTCTGAACCACCAGTCGCTGCCTGTAATAAGAAGATGGTTAATAAGAAATACAAATCGCCTCCAAATGCTTGATTTTAATGGTTCATCACCCATGGGTCAATGTAATTCTATAGTCTTAGACACTGGACGCGGTACTGCGGTTGCGAAAAATTCATTTGGAGCGGCCGGCGTCCCGGCCCGCCGTTCATGTGAACATCGGATTCTCTGCGGGCACGGAGGCCCGCAACTCCAAAACAAAATTTTCTGTGGCACAATACGAATATGGAGTACTCTGTCAGGCGTTACAAACTGGAACCTGTTAAGAAAAGGTTGGATCGCCAGGTTTCCTATGAGAGTGAGTTGAATCCGCAACAGTTGGACGTTGTTGTTGCGGCCGAAGGCCCCGTACTTGTAATTGCCGGAGCAGGCAGCGGCAAGACACGAACAATCACCTACCGTGTTGCCTGGTTGCTGGAATCGGGAATCGATCCTTCAGAAATTCTGCTATTGACGTTTACCAACAAGGCAGCGCGTGAAATGCTACATCGCGTTGCGCTGCTGACTCAGCTCGATATACGTCAGCTCTGGGGCGGGACGTTTCATCATGTTGGAAATCTACTCCTTCGCCCGCATGCGAAGCTGTTGGGGCTGAATTCCAACTTCACGATTCTGGATCAGGGCGACTCCAAAGACTTGCTGACTGCCTGTATTTCGCAGCTGCGTGGAGAGAAGAAGGACAAGCAATTTCCATCGGTCGATATCTTGCAGGACCTGATCAGCTTCGCAATGAATACTACGAATCCGCTAGAATCAGTGCTCCGGCTCCGGTATCCCCAATTCGAAGAACTGGCAGCCCCGATTCTGGAAATTGCGCTGCGTTATTCGGAAAAGAAGAAGGAAATGAACGCCGTGGATTTTGATGATCTGCTTCTGGGGAGCAAATACTTGCTGGAGAAGCACGAGGACGTCCGGAAATACTACGGCACGAAATTCAAATACATCCTGGTGGACGAGTACCAGGACACAAACAAACTTCAGGCGGATGTCATTGATTTGCTGGCCAGTCAGCACCGAAACCTGATGGTAGTTGGCGATGACAGCCAGAGCATCTACTCGTTTCGGGGCGCGAATTTTGCCAATATCATGCACTTTCCGGATCGATATCCCGAAACACGGCTGTTCAGGTTGGAGTTGAATTATCGCAGCACCCCGGAAATTCTCCTGATGGCCAACGACATTATTCGTCAAAATGAGGAGCAATTCTCCAAGACATTAACGCCGACACGAACCAGCGTTTTGTTGAAGCCGGCCGTCGTTCCGCTTCGCGACGGCGCGCAGCAGGCCGAATTTGTCGCCCAGCGGATTCTGGAGCTGCAGGACGAAGGGATTTCGCTGAACGAAATTTCCATCCTTTACCGCGCTCACTATCATTCGATGGAGTTACAGCTGGAGCTGACGCGCCGGGGAATTCCGTTTGCAATTCATTCCGGTGTGCGTTTCTTTGAGCAGCGACACATCAAAGATGTAGTGGCGTATCTCAAAGTCTTGATCAATCCGTTTGATGAATTGTCCTGGCGAAGGATTTTTCTTCTGATCCCTGGAATCGGACCGAGGACAGCGGATCGTCTGTGGACGCGCATTCGATCGGAGCAGGAACCGATCGGAAAACTGGCGCAATTCATGGGAGAAATTCCACGCTCTGCAAAAGCCGGATGGACCCGGTTTATTGAATTGCTCAAGGAGCTTTCTCATGAAGGATTTCTGCAACTACCGGCTGCAGCGATCGATCATGTCTTAAAGCAAGGATACGAAGCCTATCTGGAGTCCAAATTTACAGACTTCGCATCCCGGCGCGAGGATATCCACCAGATGAGCAACTTCGCCATGCAGTTTGACTCCATTCAAAGGTTTTTGACGGAACTGTCTCTTCTAGGCCAGATGGAAGGAGAAGAATCTTCGGCCGACACGCCCCAGGAACGGGTACGTCTTTCCACCATCCACCAGGCAAAAGGCCTCGAATGGCAGATTGTGTTTGTCATCTATATGGTCGACGGACGGTTTCCCTCCACACGATCGATGAAAGATCCAGCTGATCTGGAGGAGGAACGGCGTCTTTTTTACGTCGCTTGTACGCGCGCAAAAAACCAACTGTATCTTACTTATGTCCTATTTGCGGAGGGTTATTATCAGGGACCGTACTTTTATCGTCCCTCCACATTCTTGAAAGAGATCTCGAGTGAGCATTATGAACTCTGGCAGCTGGATGACTCTCTCCCTGTTGATTCGGGTCTTCCAGAGTTTGTCAAAGATGACACAGGAAGCTATTTTCAATAGAAGTAGCATGGAAAAAGAACAACGAAACCCATGAATTCTACGTAATCTTGGTACCCTCGTGGTTCCTTTGACTCTAAGTTAGTACGTATGTTACAATTACGCGATTTTTGTTCATTTCCGAGCTTCTTGCTGCCATGACCATCTCGTGCGAGCGATGCGGGCGTGAAGGGACTCTAGATCAGCAGTCCTACACCCGGAAAAGACTGCGTTTACGTTGTCCATATTGCTCGCATGAATTTGTTTTTGCCGGTCTGGTTTCCGGAAATGGTTCGGGAACCAGGGGTCCCGGCGAGATTTCGCTGGCCGAGCAAGAGGCATTGGAAGCGGCTGTTTTTGAAGCCAGGCGAATTGCAAGGTTGATCATTTCGGAAATCAAGCTTTATAATCAGGAAAAAATCGAGAAAACGGAAAGTAAGAGAGAAGTTCTTGAATTGTTGAAACAGGATTTGACGAGGGGAAGAGAACATTATAACAGCCGGATCGCTTCCCGTTTGCCGGTGGGAATGGATTATTTCATGGATACTGTAAAAGAAATTTTGCTGGCCGGGAAGTATTAAAGGAGAAGGCGCAAAAATGGAGTATCAAAAAACGATCAAGCGGATGGTTACCTGCACCGGGATCGGATTACACTCCGGCAAGCCGGTACACCTCAAGATGCTGACTGCCGAAGCCAATACGGGAGTGATCTTCCGGCGGACTGATCTCAACAACACTGAAGTGCCGGTCAAACAGGAATTCATTACACAGGTGAATTACGCAACCTCCATCAGCAACGGTCAAACCAAAGTTTTTACTATCGAGCATATTCTTGCGGCGCTGTACGGAATGGGCGTCAATAATATTGTGATTGAAATGGATGCGGACGAAGTTCCGATCCTGGACGGTAGCGCGCTTCCGTTTGTAGATTTATTGCGTTCTGCGGATATCGTGCAACTCGACCGGCCAAACTATTTCTTGCAGATCCTGGAGCCGATTGAATCCAAGGATGGCGACCGGTTTATCGGGGTTTATCCTTCCGATCATTTTGATATCAGTTACACGATCAGTTTTCCTCACCCCTGGCTTCGGAAGCAGGAAAAGACAATTCGAGTAAACAGACAAAACTTTATCAAGCAGATTGCTTCTGCCCGCACGTTTGGTTTTCTTCACGAGATTGAGCAAATGCGCGCCCACAATCTGGCCCTTGGCGGTTCGCTGGAAAATGCAATCGTCCTTACGGAACATGGGATTCTAAATGAACATCTTCGCTTTCCCGATGAATTTGTTCGCCACAAGATTCTGGACTTGATCGGAGATCTTGCCCTGCTAAGTTACGGCCTTCTTGGCCATTTTGTGGCGTATAAAGCCGGCCATCATCTTCATTCGGAACTGATCTCTAAGATATTAGAGCATCCGGAAAAATGGGATCTGGTGCTCTGGAAAAACAAAGTCCGGGATTTTCCCAAATTCCGGGTTCCCGTTCCTGCGACCGCGATCTGAATTTCTGGTCCTGATTCAAGGAGAAAATAACTTATGATTCTCGAACCAACGGTAGGCGACCATGGTCTCTACGAAGACACGATGGCCCGTTTTGATCGGGCAGCTCAGCTACTGGATATAGACCGCGGTCTGTACAAAATTGTCCGTTATCCCATGCGTGAAGTAACGGTGTATTTACCAATTTTGCGGGAAGACGGCCAGATCGAGGTCTTTACCGGTTATCGTGTGCAACACAGCATTGCACGCGGACCTGCCAAGGGGGGGATTCGTTTTGCGCCCGATGTCAATTTGGACGAAGTGCGAGCTCTTGCCGCGTGGATGACGATGAAATGCGCCGTGGTCAACATTCCGTTTGGTGGAGCAAAAGGCGGAGTCAAATGTGATCCGTCCAAACTGACTCAGCGCGAACTGGAGAGAATCACTCGCAGGTATACGGCTGAGATTCTTGAAATACTGGGACCTGAAAAAGATGTGCCGGCGCCGGATATGAACACAAACGAACAGGTAATGGCTTGGATCATGGATACTTACAGTATGCACGCGCGCCAAACCGTGACTGCGGTCGTCACCGGGAAACCGATGAGTCTGGGCGGATCCAAAGGGCGCCGTGAAGCAACCGGTCGTGGCATCATGATTATGGTGCAGCAGGCAGCCAAAAGATTCGGGATGGAGCTCAAAGATGCCCCCGTCGTGATTCAAGGATGCGGGAATGTAGGTGGTGTCTCCGCACAGCTCCTTTCACGGCTCGGCTGCAAGATTGTAGCGATTTCCGATATTCATGGCGGAGTCTACAATGAAAAAGGCTTGGATGTGGACGCTGTTCTGAAACATGTTCAAGAACATCGTTCCCTGGAGGGCTTTGAAGGCGAAAGAGTGGATAATGCCGCACTGATGGAACTTCCTTGCGACATCCTGATTCCCGCTGCAGCCGCAGAGCAGATCACCGAACAGAATGCAAACAATATCAAGGCAAAATTAATCTGCGAAGGCGCAAACGGTCCGACTTCGCTGGAAGCGGACGCGATTCTTGACAAGCGGGGGATCGCAGTAATTCCCGATATTCTAGCCAATGCGGGCGGCGTTACGGTCTCTTATTTCGAGTGGGTACAGGACCGGATGGGGTACTTCTGGAAGGAAGATGTAGTCAATGAAAGGCTGGAAGATGTGCTGGTTGCCAGCTTCCAGGAAGTGGCAGACTATACCACCAAATTTCATGTAAACTTCCGGACGGCCGCCTACATGCTCGGCATTCAGCGTGTGGTGGATACCATCAAAACCCGCGGCATCTACGCATAGCTCGGAAAAAACCACAAAGGCACGAAGAGGGAATAATATTTAACTAATTGGTTGAATATTCATCCTTCGTGAGTTCTTCGCGCCTTGGTGCCTTCGTGGTTTCTTTCCCTTAAATCAGAAGGGCTTTCATTTCGCGGACGGCGCGATCCATACCCACTAGTGCGGCACGCGCGATAATGTTATGTCCGATATTCAGCTCTTCGATTTCTTCGATTTCCACAATGTGGCGGACATTGTAATACGTTAGTCCATGTCCGGCCAGAACTTCAAATCCGAGCCGCTTTGCGAGTTGAGCCGCGTTTCGTATTTTCTCCAGCTCCGTTTCCTGCAGATCCGCAGTTCTGGCATCTGAAAATTTTCCGGTATTGATCTCGACTTTGCCGGCTCCCAACTTTTGACATGCTTTGATCTGATCGAGATCCGGATCGATGAACAGACTGACTGCGATCCCTGCATCTTTTAGGACGCTCAGGCTTCTGGACAACTGGGATGCGTTCAGCGCAACATCCAGACCACCTTCGGTAGTCAGCTCTTCACGTCTTTCCGGAACGAACGTCGCTGTGTCCGGCTTGATTTCTGTGATGAGCTTGATCATTTCAGTCGTTGCAGCCATCTCGACATTCAATCGCGTCCGAATTACCTCACGAAGCAACCGGACATCGCGCTCTTGAATGTGACGACGGTCTCCGCGAAGATGAACCGTGATTCCATCACCTCCGGCTATTTCCGCTAGAACCGCTGCAGTCACAGGATCAGGTTCATTTGATTTTCGCGCTTCACGAATCGTCGCAATGTGATCGATGTTTACACCCAGTTTTACAAATCGTGTCTTCATAAAATTTCCTTCGTATCTTGTAATAAAGGTTCGGGTAGCGCCTCGTCCCCCTTATCAAGGGCGAGGTTGGGAGGGGGTTGCTTTCCAACCCCCCACTCACTCCCCCCTTCATAAGGGGGGAGAATCACTGTCCAAATCGTTACAGTTCACTAGTTGAGGGTTTTACGGATGATTTCACCCAGATCTTTTGCCATCAGTTCGATCCGCTTCTGGTCCGTCCCTTCAATCATGATCCGGGCCAGCAATTCCGTTCCGGAATAACGTAGAAGAATTCGCCCGGAATCCTGCAGGTCTTTTTCGATCTCCTGAACCTTTTCCTGGATCTCGGGGATCGTGATGAACTCAGGTTTTTTCTTTACTGGAATATTCAACAAGATTTGTGGACATTTCACAAGATCCTCGCAAATATGCCCAAAGCCGTCCGAATTCCTGTAGATGCGCAGGAGCTGAAGGGCGGTGAGCAATCCATCCCCAATGAAGCTGTCGTTCATAAAGATGATATGGCCGGATTGTTCTCCCCCGAGTGAAAGACGTTCCTGGCGCAATTTTTCTAGAACAGATTTATCTCCGACCGGGACTCGATAAAGATGGATGTGATGCTTCTTTAAAAACAATTCGAGCCCCAGATTGCTCATCGTGGTTGCTACAACCGCATCCTGTTTTAACTCTTTTCGCATTTGCAAATAGCGAGCTGCTGCGCCAAGAATAAAATCGCCGTCGTACATGGCGTGTGGATCTGCAGCCAGGCATCGATCGCCATCGCCATCGAATGTAAATCCACAATCAAAATTTCCGGTCCGCACAGATTCGAACAACAAATCAGGATGAAGCGATCCACTATTTTCGTTGATGTTTTTTCCATTCGGCTCATTGTGAAATGCCGTTACCTCCGCTCCGAATTCGCGAAGCACCTGCGGGGCAAGTTCGGAGAGGGCTCCGTTGGCGCAATCCACAGCAATCCGCATCCCACCCAAATCGAGGTCTGCAAATAATTCACGCAAATGCAGACAATACTTTGTTTTGAAGAACCCGTGCATCGGTCGACTTAGAACTTCCGGAAAGGATTTGGATTCCTCACGAAATGTTTTCTCGCCAAGAAGGTACGGCTCAATTTCCATTTCTGCATCTTCAGAGAGCTTGCTGCCGTCAGGTCCAAAGAGCTTGATTCCGTTATCTTTGTATGGATTGTGTGAGGCTGTGATGGAAATTGCGCATTTTTTTTCGGCCAGGGCAAGATACGCAAGAGCTGGAGTAGAAAGGATACCAGCATCATCAATTTGACCACCAGCCCGGCCGAACCCGCGCGTCAATGCCGCAAACAACGCGGGGCCAGATTCGCGCGTGTCCCTGCCAATGATCAATTCGGGATCTATCTTTCGTTCCAGGAACTGGAAGTACAAAATACGCCCTAGCAGTTCCACCGTAGCCTGATCGAGGGGAAATTGTCCCGCCACCCCTCGTAGTCCATCCGTACCAAAAAGTCTAGCCATAAATCGGAGTTCAATATTATAACCGCAAAGACCGCGAAGAACGCAAAAATTCGGGAGGAATTCTTCTTCTTGTTTTGCGCCCTTTGCGGTCTTTGAGGTTAATCCTTACTGGATACGAACGTGAATGCGTTCCGGAATCACGCTTCGGACGGAAATACTTCTGGATTCGCCGTCCTGGATTATGATCTTTGGAGTCAGTTCATACACGCCAGGAGCCATTCCTGCAAGATCCAGCGTAACGCTTACCTGTTCTTCGGAGATTTTTGTGAGCCACTGTTTTGGCGCTTCCAAATCTATGCGCACCACCCTGGGGTTGTACTTGATGGTTCGCTTTGTTCCTTCGACTGTAACCGGGATGCGTCGCAGAGTGATGTGATCCTTGATTTCGGCAATCATCAGAGAAACTGTAACCTTCTTGATTGATCCAAGTCGCACCGAGCTGTTATCTACCCCCACATTCACTTTTTCCGTGTGGGCTCCGCGGGTGGAGCTGATATCAATCGAGTCTGTGGTCACATTCTTGACTGCGATAACAGCGGATCGCGGTCCAACTACTTCAACTTGTGGCGGCACGACTGTCATCTGAGTAACCGCAAAACCTTCCGGCGGCTCTCCCTCGAGATGTGGCTCAACGGGAGCAAATCGACGGATCACTTCTTCAATTCGCAAATGGACGCGCGAAGGTGAAATGCGAAGAACGGACAGCCCGTAAGGTAAATGAACATTGTTGGATGTGAGCTCGAAGTTTCTGGCGCCTGCCGTAGTTCCGGCCAGATCGATCCATGCGGAGATGTCTTGCGGCCGAAGATTCTTGACAATCGTTGTGTTTCCGCGAACCCAGACATTGATGGCGGAAAGCAATGGACCGTCTGAGGAGAATTCAAATGTCTTTGGCAAGTTCCTGTATTCGAGTGGTGTGCTGATAATCACTTCGGAGCTGGCCTGGGCTCCGACCCAGAGCCATAGCAGCGCCGCCAGAATCGCTGAAACGATCATCAGAATCAGATTGCCGGATGGAATTCTCATGGCAGCGGAACATCTTTTCGAATTCTTCGCGTGAAATCAGGACGATCCAGATAAAGGTAGTCGGTGATTCGCTTTTTCAGTTCCGGACCATCCAGATCACCTGCCACAATTTCGTCGTAAACCAGACTGATTTTTCCCGTCTCTTCCGAAACGACAATGATCATCGCATCCGTTTCTTCACTCAATCCGATCGCCGCGCGATGACGGCTTCCCAACTCGCGCGCAAGATCGGGATTCAAGGTCAATGGAAGAAAACAGGCAGCGGCGCTGATCCGGTCTCTTTGAATGATGATTGCCCCATCGTGAAGCGGCGACGCAGGATTGAAGATGCTCATCAAGAGATCGTACGAAACTTTTGCGTCAATCTGAATGCCGCTTTCGATATAATTTTTCAGACCCATTTCGCGTTCCAGAACCAGCAACGAGCCGATTCGTTTGCTCGCCATAGCCGTAACTGCAAAAATAATTTCATCCAACGGCTCCCTGGCCAGCCGGCCCGTAAACATGTTGATGAGCGGGTTTTGACCAAGAATCGAAACAGCTTTGCGGATCTCGTGTTGAAAGAGGATCAATACGATGAAGAAAAGATAAGGAAATATTCGGGTGAGGGTCCAGTGAAGCGTGTTCAGACGAAGCCATTCGGAAACAAAAAAGATCAGGATCAGGAACAGCAACCCCAGTCCCAGCTGGACCGCTCCTGTGCCCTTGATAATCAGCAGTAATTGATAGATAAGAAACGCAACAATAGCAATATCAACGACATCAATCCATCCGATTTCAATTCCGACAAAAGTCACACATCTATAATACTACGTAGGGGCTGAGCATTTTCCATCGTTAGTGATGCGCCGGAGGCTATCGTTGCAAAATCTCCTTATGGACGGTTTCCTTTTCGTGCTGAGAAAATGCTCAGCCCGTCACGTGAAGTGGTGTCATTTCCGCAGCGAGACGGCTGTGCATTTGTCCCCACTTGAAGGATCTATAATTGCTTTCCGAGAAAGGCTACTTTTGTGATCTGCTGCTTTACACGGCAAATGCACAGCCCAAACTGGGCCGGCAAATGCATGGCCCCTACAGGCAGGCCAATGAACAGCCCTACCGGCCCTCATTCAGAATAGCGTCCAGCACATCGCAATAGCGGCGGAAATATCCCGCATCATGAACGCGGATGATGTGCGCGCCGTTCTGAACGCAGGCGCCAACAGCGGCTGCTGTGCCTTCGAGCCGGTCTTCAGCAGCCAGTCCGGTAAGTTTGCCGATAAATGACTTTCGTGACGGACCGGTGAGCACCGGTCGGTCCAGTTCGTTTAGAAAAGAGAGCCCGTTCAGGATGCGAAGATTATGATCCAATTGCTTGCCAAATCCGATTCCCGGATCCACGATGATTTGTTCTCGTTTGATTCCTGCCTTCTTCGCGGTGAAGAAAGTTTCCCGAAAGAAGGAAAGGATTTCGCCAAACAAATCCTGATACTGTGGATCGGCAGGCATGGGATGAATACTGTCTTTGAAATGCATGCATACGACCGGTACGTCGTACTCCGCAACCACGGCAGGCATCTCAGAATCGAGACGGAATGAAGAAACATCATTGATCATGTCTGCTCCTTCCTGTAGACACGCACGGGCAACTTCGCTGCGGTAGGTATCAATCGAGATCCAGATCTTGCTATCTTTCCGAATTTCGGAAATCACAGGCAGGATGCGTTCCATCTCTTCTTGTGCGCCGACCGGTTGAGAACCCGGCCTGGTGGATTGAGCGCCGAAGTCCAGGATGTCAGCCTCTTCCTCGATCAAGCGGCGCGCATGTTCGATTGCGGCATCGGGCGAGAAGTGCCGTCCGCTGTCGTAAAAGGAATCAGGAGTAATATTCACGATTCCCATGATGCCGGTTTGGCGTCCAAGTTCGAGTGTTTTGCCTCGAGAACGGATAGTATAAGTGCGCCTCATAAGATCGAGTTAACCACAAAGACACGAAGACACAAAGAAACGGGAAAAAATACTAGAAACTTCGTGCTGTCTTGGCGCCTTCGTGTCTGTGGTTAATCCGATCTACGACTGGGGGACGGGGACCGGACGGCCTTTCACTGTGGCCGGCTCTTTTCGGGTAGGCTCTTCGTCAGTTTGAGGTTTTGTGATCGGCAATCCATCGCAGACTTGCTGGATCTGCTCGGTGTCCAGGGTTTCATGTTCCAGCAATGCCTCAGCGATTTTTTCCAGCAGATGGCGATTTTCTTCTAGAAGCGTCCGCGCGCGGCCGTAATTATTCAAGATAATCTTCTTTATTTCCTGATCGATCTTGATTGCAGTTTCGGGACTGATCATCGTTTGTTGTGAGAAATCGCGTCCAAGGAAAATAGCTTCTTCTTTCTTGCCAAATGAAATCGGTCCGAGCTCAACGCTCATTCCCCAATCACAAACCATCTTTCGCGCGAGTTCCGTCGCAGTTTCCAGATCGTTCTCCGCGCCGGATGTAATTTGACCGAGCGTAAGCTCTTCCGAAATTCTACCGCCCAGGCAAATCGCGATCATATTGTCCAGAAAGTCCTTGTTGTAATTATAGCGATCATCGAGCGGCAGCTGCTGCGTCAAACCAAGAGCTCTACCGCGGGGGATGATTGTAACTTTGTGAACCGGATCTGTTCCGGGAAGCAAATGAGCCACGAGAGCGTGTCCTGCCTCATGATATGCAGTATTGCGCTTCTCGTCGTCTGTCAGGATCAGGGAACGCCTTTCTGCACCCATCAGTACTTTATCTTTCGCGTACTCAAAATCTGCGTGCGCAACGGCTTTTCGGTTCAGTCGTGCGGCCATCAAAGCGGCTTCGTTTACCAGATTGGCGAGATCAGCGCCCGAAAATCCCGGCGTACCGCGGGCAATTTTCTTGATATCGACTTCTGTTGAAAGGGGAACTTTTCGTGTATGCACGCCGAGGATTCCTTCGCGCCCTTTCAGGTCCGGCCTGTTTACTACGATCCGCCGGTCGAAACGACCGGGACGAAGAAGCGCCGGATCCAAAACGTCGGGACGATTGGTTGCCGCGATCAGGATCACCCCTTCGTTGGTCTCAAACCCATCCATCTCAACAAGCAACTGATTCAGCGTCTGTTCGCGTTCATCGTGTCCGCCGCCAAGGCCGGCGCCACGATGACGTCCCACTGCGTCAATTTCATCAATAAAAATAATGCAAGGCGCATTTTTCTTTCCCTGCTCAAACAGATCGCGGACGCGTGACGCGCCGACGCCCACAAACATTTCCACGAAATCAGAGCCGCTGATGCTGAAGAAAGGCACATTCGCCTCTCCCGCAATTGCGCGCGCCAGCAGGGTCTTCCCTGTGCCGGGAGGTCCCATCAGCAGGACACCTTTTGGAATTCTGCCGCCGAGTTTGATGAACTTCTGGGGATCTTTTAAGAAGTCGATGATTTCCTGAAGCTCTTCTCGCGCTTCGTCCACGCCGGCTACATCGCGGAAGGTCACACGTTTCTGCTGTGTTGTCAGCAATTTGGCGCGCGATTTGCCGAATGAAAGAGCCTTGTTTCCGCCAATTTGCATCTGGCGCATAAAAAGGATCCACATAACGCCCATCACTAAAATCACCACGATCCCCTGGACTACCCAGGAGACCCATGGACTCGATGCGCTATCTTCGGATGACACGGTCACCCCTTTCTTTCTCAGATCGTTTACGAGGTTGTAGGCGTTGTAACCCTGAGGCGCGTAGGTCTTGTACTCTCCACCTTCCCGTGTGCTCACCCGAAGCTCGTTTCCACGAATATCCACTTCGCGAATTCGTCCTTCATCCACTTCATCCAGAAATGCGCTGAACTTGAACGCTTGCTGCGTTTTTGCGGCAAAGTGTCCGTAATATAAAAATGTGACAATCAGCGCGGAGAGTAACCCCACAATAATAAAGAAACGTAAGGCAGTCTTCACAAAACGATTCCTTGAGTCAAACCATAGTATCGTCGCTGATTCGAAACAATGCAAGGATTATTTTTCATACTCGTCCCCCGCTAAAACGCCCACGTAGCGCAGGTTCCGGCCAAATTCCTTGTAGTCCAAACCATATCCGATTACGAACCTATTGGGGATCACAAACCCCGCATAGTCAACCTGAACTTGTACTCTTCGTCGCTCCCGTTTGTCGAGCAGAACACAGTTTCGGACGGAGCGTGCTCCCTTTGCCAGAAACCGGCGTCCCAACCAATCCAGCGTCAGCCCCGTATCTACAACGTCCTCAATGACAAGAAGGTCCAGATCTTGAACCTCTTGAATGGACGAATAGAGGAGATGAATAGTTCCCGAGCTTTCAGCGCTGGCCGCGTAACTGGCAGCCTGAACAAAGTGCAGATTTAAAGGAAAATCCAGATAGCGTACCAGGTCGACCACAAAGAATAGGGCTCCTTTGAGAACGCAGACAACATGGAGCGTCCTTCCCCGGTAATCCAGGTTGAGTGTATTTGCCAGCTCCGCAATCCGGGCCTGGATCTGATCTTCGGTGATTAGAACGCTGTGTTTATACATCCCGGTTCAGCAGTTCAATTCGCAAGACGCGTTTCGTCTTCTGGGTGATTCGGTAATCATGATGAATTTGATGTCCGGCGATCCAGATCAAATCGTCGTCCTTAAAGACGAGTGGAATCTTCTTGCGATCCTGTTTTGGAATTTTTGCATCGATAAAGAAATCGCTGAGTTTTTTTCTGCCGGACAAACCGAGCGGACGGAATCGATCACCGCGTTTCCAATTTCTGATGTGAAGCGGAAATGTTGCCAGTTCCGCATCCAGAAATGCGACTCCTGCCGCATCCTGGAAATGGACTGATTCGCGCGTTGTAAAATGCAGCAGTGCATTTGCCGGCGGGAAAAAATATTTTCCTTCTGCCGGCACATCCACTTCATGCGGTCCAATCCGTTGCTGTTTCGCGGCAAATAAGATCAAATCTCCCGTAGCATCCATCAGGAGAAATCCGGGCAATTCTTTGATTTTGCCTTTTGCGATTGCTGCAAGAAGCGATTCCAGAGACCGGGAGCCGGGTCGTGTTTGCGCGTCTGTTCTTTCAAGAGCCTTTCGCAAAAGAGCCTTCTGGAATGGAATGGATAGAGCCAGGAATTCCCGTTTTGGCAACGCCAACCCATGCCCGTGCGGATGAATGAGTTGCTGATAACGATCCAGAATTTCATCGAGTAATTCCTTTTGTTCCAGAAGCCACCGCGAAGCACGGAAGAGAGCATCCACAACTCCGGGATTCATCCGCTCCTGAAGATAAGGAATCAATTCCTTCCGGATCCGGTTTCTCTGGAAGCGCACATCGGCGTTGGTGGAATCCGTAAAAAATGGAATGTTGTTTTGCGAAAGATATTTCAGAATTTCTGCCCTGCTGCATTCCAGAAGCGGACGAATGTACATTCCGCGCTGCGGAGGAAGCACTGCAAGTCCGAAGGGGCCGCTCCCCCGAATCAGACGCTGTAAGAATGTTTCTGCGACATCTTCCCGCTGATGCCCCAGCGCTACTTTTTGAAAGGAATGTTCCGCAGCAACCTTGGCAAGATGCCTGTATCGTTTTTTTCGCGCCGCTTCTTCCAGATTTCCAGGAATCTTCTTCCAGTGAATCGTTTCGACAAAAAGTGGAATCGAGCGCTCTCCACAGAACTTTCGAACAAACTCTTCTTCGCGGGCGGAGTCTTCGCCCCTCAGCATGTGATTGACATAGACAGCGGAAGTCGCCGGCCAGAGTTCGCGTAAAAGAATCAGCAGACAGATCGAATCGGGGCCTCCCGAACAAGCGACCACGACCCGGTCTGCGGGATTGAGCAGGTTGTGCTTTTCGATGAAGCTGCGAATTCGAGTATTCAGGTTCAAAGGTTTAGAGGTTAAGTGGCGGTGCAGGGATTCGAACCCCGGACGCCGCGGATATGAGCCGCGTGCTCTAACCAACTGAGCTACACCGCCGGCAATGATTCAAAGTTTGCGAATCGATAGATTCTAGTGAGCGTCGGCACGGATGTCAATGAAGCACCTCGACGCTGAGTGTATAATATTACGGAGATGCCTGTTTCACTGCTCTGTGTAAAATGCTCCGCTTCGGATGAAACAAAGCATCTCCGCAAATGTCCGATTTGTTTTAAGTACATATGCGAAGACTGCTGTTACTTTTTTGCGGGGCGGCACTTCTGTAGCAAAGGATGCGCTGAGTACTTCTTTTGGGGCAGCGGGGATGAAGACGACTACTAATGTATCCAACACACCGCCCCCGTAGATTGAGGCAAAACCCTTCCATCCGGTCATTGGTACGGGAAACGACGATCGATCTGTCTCAACTGATTTACCCGTTATTCATTAGCGCAGTAGTAGACGGAGAATCCCCGATTGAAGCGATGCCGGGTATATCGGAATACGGTCTGGATTCTGCTGTTCGGGAAATTGTGTTTCTGTACGAAAACGGATTGCGGCATTTTCTGTTGTTCGGTTCGCCGGATCAAAAAGACGATCGCGCATCCGGCGCGTATTCCGAAAGCGGGATTGTGCAAAGAGCGCTTCGGCAAATCAAGAAAGAACTTCCGGAATCCATTGTATTTACGGATGTTTGTTTGTGTCCCTATACCGATCACGGGCATTGCGGTGTTGTGCGCGATGGAAAGATCCTGAATGATGAATCTCTGGAGTTGCTGGCGAAGACCGCATTGTCTCACGCGCAGGCGGGAGCCGATTTTGTGGCGCCTTCGGACATGATGGATGGCCGCGTTCTGGCCATTCGGCGGATATTGGATGAGCATGGACTACAGGATACCGGCATTCTTTCGTACGCCGCAAAGTTTTCGTCCGCATTTTATGGTCCGTTTCGTGAAGCCGCTCATTCAGCTCCGAAATTTGGAGATCGAAAGAGCCATCAAATGGATCCGGCCAACAGGCGTGAAGCGCTCAAAGAAATGGAAACCGACATTGAAGAAGGCGCAGATATGATTATGGTGAAGCCTGCGCTTTCGTATCTCGATATCTTGCGGGAGGCGCGCGACCGCTTTCTGGTCCCGATTGTGGCGTATAACGTAAGCGGCGAATATTCGCTGATCAAAGCGGCCGCTCAAAATGGATGGGTGGATGGAAAACTGATTCGTGATGAGGTCCTGCTGTCGATCCGACGCGCCGGCGCCGATATTATCATTACCTACTTCGCAAAAGAACTCGCGTTGGAGAAATAATAAATATCAAAAATCAAATAAACAGAAGAAAATAAGCAAAATACCCGCCCTTCGGAGGAGCTCCACGAATTCGCACGTTGAAACTTCAGAGTTCTTTGCTCATTGCGTTATGTTTATTTGATATTTTTGATATTTGATATTTGATATTGCAAAGATGGAAGCGAATTTTCACTATCCGGCTGAGTACTACGATGAAGATTACACGATCGGGATCCCCGATCGCGGCGATGTTCCATTCTACAAAGAGTACGCGCAGAAGCTGGGTTCTCCGGTGCTGGAACTTGCCTGCGGGACTGGCCGCATCCTGATTCCGATCGCTCAAACCGGGGTGGAATGTTACGGGCTCGACATGAACCGCGAAATGCTGGGCGTGTGCGAGACGAAAGTACGCGCACTCAATTTAAAGAATATCCGTCTCCAGTGCTCCAGCATGGATGATTTTCACTACGATCAAAAATTTTCACTGATCTACATTCCGTTCCGTTCATTTCAGCACCTTCTAAACACAGAACTACAGATGCGCTGTCTTCAGCTGGTGCGCGAGCACTTGAAGGACGATGGACTGTTCGTCCTGGATGTATTTGCTCCCAACATCGATCGCCTCAGCCATTATGGAAACGAAAAACAGGGATGGGAAAAGGAGTTTTCGCGGAAGAATACGGAAACGGAAAGCACCATTACACGGTATTATCAAGCCCGTGCCGACCTCGCAGCTCAAACCGTCGAGGTAGTAATGAACTGGGAAGAACGGAACGCAGCGGGGGTATTGGTCGCTCGCAAGGAAGCGAATTTTACGCTTCGATACATCTTCCGGTATGAGCTGGAACATCTTCTGGTGCGATCCGGCTTTCAACCTGCCTTCTTCGGCCATTTCGACCATCGTCCGTACGACTATGTTTCGGGTGAGATGATCGCCGTTTGCAAAAAGGCATGAGTCAGACCGCACTCATTACAGGGGCGTCCGGCGGGATCGGCTACGATCTTGCAAAGCTCTTTGCGAAGGACGGGCACAATCTCGTTCTGGTTGCGCGCAATCGAAGTGCTCTGGATACTCTGGCGGACGAGCTTCGCGCAAAACATGGCATTCAAGTCAAAGTGATTCCGAAGGATCTCGCAGTTGCCGATGCGCCGGACGAAATCTATTCCGAGTGCAAAAGTGATTCCATCGATATCGATATGCTCGTGAACAATGCGGGGTTTGGAACCTACGGCTTTGTTTCGGAAACAGATCTACGATTGTTGCTGGAAATGCTGCAGGTCAATGTGACCGCTCTCACTCATCTCACCAAGCTGTTCTTGCGGGGGATGCTGGAACGAAAAAGTGGAAAGATTCTAAATCTCGCTTCGACTGCAGCGTTTCAACCGGGACCACTCATGGCTGTTTACTATGCAAGCAAAGCCTATGTGCTGTCCTTTTCCGAAGCGCTCGCAAATGAGCTGACCGGAACAGGAGTTACAGTGACTGTATTGTGTCCCGGCCCGACACGCACCGGTTTTCAGAAGCGCGCCTACATTGAAGACTCCGGTCTCGAGAGCGGAAAAGCATTGCGCATGCAGAGCTCCGAAGAAGTCGCGCAGATCGGTTATGAAGCCATGATGCAAGGGAAAACGGTTGTGATTCCCGGCCTGATGAATCGTGTGCTCGCTGTTGCCGCGCAGGTTGGTCCGCGAAAAATGGCCACCTCCATCGCCCGCAAACTGCAGGAGAAGAAGTAGGAATTCACCATAAAGCACAAAGAGCACAAAGGAAAAACAAAATCTATCCCCTTATCTCCCGTCATCTCCACATCCCCTTTTTTACACTCGCTATCCTTTGTGTCCTTCGGGTCTTTGTGGTGAAATATGCGCACGGAGGTCCGTACATGAAATTGTTTGTTGCAATTCTTTTTTTCGTTCCATCAATGTTGTTTGCGTTGGAGCCGGTGGAGAAGCATCCCGAATGGGATCAGGACTATTCGAAGAAGATCCGGGAATACACGACTGATCCGCAATTTCTAACGGATCTCGTAGACCATTTGCCGGCCTCCGACAAAGTCCCCACACCTCAAAAATTTCTAGGCTACATTTCGGGCACACCAGATCGTTTGACGTACGCGGAAGATGTTCACCGCTATATGCGTGCGCTGGAGTCTGCGTCCCCGCGGGTGAAAGTTTTTAACATCGGACAGACGGAAGAGGGACGCGAAATGATTCTGGTGGCAATCGCGGATGAAGAAACAATCGCCAATCTCGATCGATATAAAGAAATTACGCGCAGGCTTTCCGATCCGCGAAAAATTACGGAGGAAGAAGCTGTTCAATTGGCGCAGCAGGGAAAGCCGTTTTATTACGCGACCGGCGCGATGCATTCGCCGGAGACGGGAAGCCCCGAAATGCTGATGGAGCTTGCATACCGGCTGGTAGTGGATGAAAGTCCGATGATCCAGAGAATCAGAAGCAACATCGTTACCATGATTACTCCGGTTCTGGAAGTCGACGGTCGAAACCGAATGGTAGATCTCGTGCGCTGGCGTCAGGCTCATCCCGATGCAGGATTTCCACCGCTGGCATACTGGGGACATTACGTTTCCCATGACAACAATCGCGACACCATGGGGCTCGCACTGAATCTTACTCGCAATATTTTGAAAACTTATTTTGAATGGCATCCGCAGGTGATGCACGATCTCCATGAATCGATTCCTTTCCTTTATATATCCACAGGCACGGGACCCTACAACGCATGGCTCGATCCACTTACCATCAATGAGTGGCAGCGGATGGCTTACAACGAAGTTCAGACTCTGACCGCAAAAGGGCTGCCCGGTGTTTGGACGCACGGCTTCTTTGACGGATGGGCGCCAAACTACATGTTCTGGGTGGCTCTCGGTCACAACTCAATCGGCAGGTTTTACGAAACATTTGGCAATCTGGATCCTTCCACGCAGGATCGTACGGTACGGGACCGCAGCCAGCGCGCATGGTTCCGCCCCAATCCACCATTGCCGAAAGTGAAATGGTCGCTGCGGAATAATGTGAACTATCAGCAGAGCGGCGTACTACTGGCCCTGGAATATATGGCAGAGAACCGCGAACACTTCTTGAAGACTTTCTGGCTGCTCGGAAAACGCTCCATCGCGAAGCCAACCCTGGAAGGTCCTGCCGCGTACGTGTTTGATGGGAATCAGAAACGCAAGGGCCAGCTTCGCGACCTGTTGCATCTCCTGCAGACTCAGGGGGTCGAAATTCATCAGACCGATCAGGAAGTCAGTCTGAAACTAAACTGGCCGCCGAAGAAAAACGAGGACGAATCAGAAAAGCCTGCGGATTCAAAGGATAAGAAGAAGGACGCGAAGGAAGAAAAGAAAGAAGAGGACACCGCTAAATTCCCGGCAGGCAGTTTTGTGATTCGAATGGACCAACCCTACAGCCGTATGGCGGATGCCCTGCTGGACACTCAATACGTGCGCGGAGAAGAGGCTGTCTATGACGATACAGGCTGGACACTTGGCTATACAAAGAATCTGGAATTCAAACGGATTGTAAATCAGGACATGTTGAAAACGCCGATGCATCCATGGGATGGAAAGATGCCGCAAAAAACGCTCGCGAAAGCGGGCGCCGCGCTTGCGATCCGCAATGCCGCTGATACGGATCTCGTTCGGCTCCGTTTCGCGCTTGCCGATGTCCCCTTCTCCGTTCTGGAAGAGGAATGGAAGGTGAAGACGTCGAGCTGGCCTGCCGGTACGATCATCATTGCATTAGATGCAACGAATTCGAAGAAAGTGGAAGATGCCTTAGGAAATGTAAGCGTCGATTCCGAAATGCTCCCCCAGGCGCCTTCGGTCAAAATGCACTCCATGCCGTCTCCCCGGATCGCCATCTTGCACACATGGATCGATACGCAAGATGAGGGATGGTACCGTCTGGCGTTTGAGAATCTGAAGGTTCCCTATGAGTACATCTCCACGCAGGACGTTTCCAAAGAAGCGGATCTTCGCGCGAAGTATGATGTCGTGCTATTTGCACCCTGTGATTGCGAGCCGCAGGATATCGTGAACGGTCTCCCTGCTGGGCCGCCGCTCCCATGGAAGAAGACGGATCTAACCCCGAATTTGAGCGTAGATGAGACGGACGATATGCGTCCGGGTCTCGGACTGAATGGTGTTGAGAACTTGAAAAAGTTTGTGGAAGAGGGAGGCCTCTTGATTACGGTGCGCGCCACCTCGCGTTGGGCGGCAGAATATGGACTTGCGCGATGGGTGAGCGTTGAACGGCCGGAGCAATTGAAGGCAAACGGCAGTGTATTGCAGGCAACACTTACAGACAAAAGCAGTCCGATCGGATGGGGATACGATGAAAACATCCCGGTTCACTTTGCCGGATCCCCGGTTTTTAGTGTAGGAACACAGTTTGATCCCGGGAAGAACAAACGTCCCGATCAGCGTCCCAGCGGTCGTGGCTCACAAACCGATCCGGATGTTCCGCAGGGCCGGCCGTTTGTGGAGACCCCTGAAAAACCAAAGCCAGGACCGGGCGAACAGGGATTTCAACTTCCGGAAGATCTTCCGTATTTTTATCAGCCTTACTTGCCGCGGGTCGAAGAACGGCCGCGCGTGATTCTTTCATTCCCAAAAGAGGCGGACAAAATCTTGCTTTCCGGAATGCTGGAAGGCGCGGATCAAATCGCCGGCAAGCCCGTTATCATTGATTCCCCGCTTGGAAAAGGGCACATCCTGCTGTTTGCAAATAACCCGATGTGGCGGATGAATACACAGGGAGATTTTGCGCTGATCTTCAATGCGATCCTGAATTATCAGAATCTGAATCTGGGTTGGCCTCCGCCTCCCGAAAAGAAATAGGAACCACGGAGGCACAGAGGCACGGAGTATTGATGAATGGGATTTCTGCCTAGGGTAACGAGGTGATAATTTTTCGGTACTCGTCTTCCGGAAACGCCCGAAGGGTTTCCGTCCGCACATTGCCCATCGAACCGACACTCAGGCAGATCTTTGCCATCGTTTCATCATTGGGTGCTTCGACAACCACAACCAAATCATAACGACCGGTGACCAGAAAAGTCTGCTTGATTTCGGCGCCCACCGACTTGAAGAATTTCTTGGCGGAGTCCAGGCGATTTGCGCTTTCCTTAACGTTTGCGATTCCCTGCTGCGTGTAATTAAGAAGTAAGATGTAAGTAGCCATTGGTTATTTCCTCCATTCGAAAATGTTATCACACACGAGTTACTTCCTCCGTGCCTCAGTGGCTCGGTGGTTGCTTTCCGCCCGCACCGCTGCAATTTGCCAATCCAGTGTCTCCTCGTACTCCATTCCTTCTTCAAATCCAACGTTCCGGAAACGGATCTTTCCTTCGGGATCAAGTATCACCATGGTGGGAATTCCCTCCACACTGAACTGCTCCCAGTATTTCTCATTGCGATAAACGGAAAACGAATAGTTCTGATTCTTCATGTAATTCAAGATTGTTTCCCACGGTTCATCCCCCACTGTCAGCAACATCAGATCAGGATCCGTCTTATGTTTCGCGTAGAATTCGTTCCAATGAGGCAGCTCCTCGCGGCAAGGCGGACACCAGACCGCCCAGAAATTCATCAGAACAATTTTCCCCGCCAGGTCTTTTTCTGTAAGTTTCTTCTCCTGAGTATCGGTCATCTCAAACGGTTCAAACTTTTCCGAAACGATCTGGGACAACACTCGCTGCTTTCGCTGCGGCGCAAACTCCTCGCGCTGTTGATGCAACGCCGCTTCGAAGCCATCTTCCGAAGAATGCAGTTCTTTCCAGAGATTCGATGCCAGCTCTTTTGAGCCTGCGTAAACCGGAGGATAGCAGGCTGCTTTGATTGCGTTTTTGAGTGCTTCCTCTTTGTTGCCAAGCGTCTCGAAGCCCAGGCTTGTGAAGTAGAACATCTCAGAGCCGGGCCCTATTTTCAAAGCTTCTCGCAAGGACCGTTCCGCTTTGCCGCTCTTTTTGTTTTTCGCGAAGGTCCATCCTTCGAGAGCATATACTGCTCCCTTCACGCGCAGATACTCATCCCGCTCCTCACCGGGGGGCGGGAGCTTCTGTTTCTTTAAAACCTTGAGAGCCGGAGACACCAGCCCTTGCACAGCAGCCGGATCGTTTCCAGGATCCGCAAACAAAAAGGAAATTTCAGCAAGCCGTGTTGCATCTTCCTGCGTCTCCACTTTCAAGTAGTCTGATTTATATTTCTGCCACCATGCTTTTGCCAGATCTAACTTTTCCTGCTGTGACCCCGCGTTGCTGACTTCGAGCCATTCGTATGCCCTCATGTCTTCACGGTGATCTTCTGTCGGCTCCAGTTGATAATACAGACGCATTTGTTCAGCCGCATTTTTATAATCTTTCATGCGCCGGTAGATGCGTCCCATCACGTAGTGAATTTGCGCAGGCTTTTGCGCCTTTTCCAGACCGGCGCCCGCTTCGTCAATGCCTTCCTGCAACTTATCCTGATCGAGCAGCGCGGTCGCCAATCCGTAATAGCCCCATTGGGAAGCCGGATCCCTTCCAACAACCTCGCGAAAGATTTTTTCCTGCTCACTTGGGACATCAAACAACCGTACATATAGATAGCCGTTCAATCCTGTCGGCTCTTTTTCGTAGCGTTCTTTGTATGTTTTGAGCGCCTCTTCTTTTCTGCCGTGGCGTGTCAGGATCGTTTGGATCAATTTGTGAAGCTCCACATCATTCGGATGTGTTTGATCATGGTTTCGAAGCAGAGTAATCGCTTCGTCCACTTTGTTTTGTTGTGCCAGTTTCCTGGCTTGATCCATGATGTCTTCGGCGAATAGAAGGCCGGCTGAAAGAAGGACAATCAGGCAAATAACGGCTGTTTTCATGATAGCTCCTATCATAGTGAAAATTCTATTCGGACGAATGTGTAAAGACAAGCAGACTGTGATAGATTTTGCAATATGCCGAGACTTCGGGTTGTACGACCAAAACATTCCTTGATTTACGCGATGAAATTGTTAAAGAATACCGAGCTGGAAAACTGGCATCACGAACATCTGCAAATAAAGGGTCCTGATGGAGAACCGGTGCGGCTTGTAGTTCATCTCATCGGCGGCACAAAAGAAGAAATCCGCGAACAGCTTCTTCAAAGCATCGATGCCTTTTTCGATCTCTCCGATGAAATTCCTTAGCCTCCTGATCTTCTCATTCGCGGTCATTGTCTCTTGCGCAAGAGCTTCTCAACGCCAGCTGAATCTATACACATGGTCTTCCTACGTTTTTCAGGATGTTTTGAAAGAATTTGAGAAGCGGACCGGCATCTACGTCAACTATGACACTTATGATTCGAATCAGACGCTTCTGGAAAAGCTGCGTTCCGGAACTGTGGAATGCGACGTCGTTTGCCCAACCAACTGGCTCCTCAATACTCTGGTGAAACTCCAGCTTGTGGAGAGTCTGGATGCATCGCATTTGCCCAAGCTGATTTATCTGATGAAGAAATTCCAGAATCCGGCTGCGAATGCTTATTTGGATCCGAAGATTCTAAACAATTCGGCGCGATATCCGGATGATGCGACCCTTGCCCGCTGCGAATGGAGCATCGATCAGCCGGAAGTCGACAAAGTAAAGGACCGTTACTGGACAGAGATCAAATCCAGGTGAACCGAATCATTCTCCTTCTTGTTGCAATCGCCCTGTGCGCCGGATGCGACACGGATCGCGCCAGCGCCGCCAGGCAAAGACAGGTAAATCTGTATGTCTGGTCCGCTTATATCCCGGATCAAGTGCTGCAGCGTTTCGAGCGCGAAACGGGAATTCGTCTGCGGTTTGATACATTCGATTCCAACGAAGCTCTCCTGGAAAAATTGCAATCAGGTGTCTCGGACTACGATGTGATTGTTCCCTCCGACTACATGGTAACGATCCTGATTCGTCAGAAACTGATTGAAAATCTGGATTTGACAAAGATCCCGAACCGGAAGAATGTCGGACGGCGATTTATGAATCTCTCGTATGATCCGGGAAACCGGCACTCGGTGCCATTCCTGTGGAGCACTTCAGGCATCGGATACAATCGGTCTAAAGTATTAGAGCCGGTGGATTCCTGGGGCATCCTGTGGAACCCGAAGTATAAAAATAGGATGCTGATGCTGGACGATGTGCGGGAAAGTTTCGGCGTGGCTCTCCGCTGGAAGGGACACTCGTATAATACAACCGATCGCGCAGCCTTGATGCAGGCGAGAGATCTCCTGCTGCAGCAAAAACCGCTGTTGAAGGCTTACAACAGCTCCAATTTTGATGAAATGTTGCTTGGCGGAGATGTCTGGATCGCTCACGCCTGGAGTGGCAATATCGCGATGGTGATGGAGCAAAACAAGGACCTGGATTATGTGATCCCCAAAGAAGGATCGGTAATGGCGGTTGAAAATTTTTGCATTCCCAGTGGAGCGAAACATTCCGAAGAAGCTTACGCGTTCATCAACTTCATGCTGGATGCAAAGGTCGGAGCTGAAATCACCAACTATTCTTATTATCCCAATACAAATGAAGCGGCGATCCCGTACATCAATCCGGAGATCCTCAAGAATCCGGCTTGCTACCACGATGAAGAAACGCTGTCCCGCTGCGAGCTCGTTTCTGATCTGGGGCCGACTTCTCAGCTTCTGGATCGCTACTGGACCGAAATCAAATCCAAATAGCCCGTGGAGCGCAGGCGTCCCGCCTGCATTATGGGCCGCAGGCTTGCAGCCTGCAACTGGCGGCCACGGAGGGCCGCCGCTACAAAGGTTGAAATAGGGTAAGCTAATGGCCATGCGGATCGATCGGCGCACGTTGTTCAAACTGATTCCCGCAAGTTTGCTGAACGTGAATGCGAGATCGGTGATTCCATTTCCAACTCGACGCCAACGCGCCCGTCAGCTTGGCATTCGCATCGGCACGATGAAGCCGGGAAGCTGGAACGCGATTACAGACGTAGCGGGTGTTCGCGTTGGACATTCCACCATCATTCGCGGATCCGGTCCGCTCAAAATAGGCGAAGGTCCGGTTCGCACTGGCGTCACGGTCATCTGGCCGCACGACCGCATCTTTGAGGATTTCGTTCCGTGCGGTTATCACGCGCTGAATGGAAATGGTGAAGTCACTGGACTTCTTCAGGCGGCTTCACTTGGAATCCTCGGATCACCGGTCTGTTTGACCAACACTTCCAGCGTGGGAGTGGTTTACGATGCCTTGCTTTCGCGATTTCCACCTGGCGATTTTCCTCCAGTTGTTCCGATTGTAGGCGAAACCTGGGATGCGTTCCTGAACGATGTAGAAGGAAGACATGTCCATCCGGAACATGTATTTGAAGCGATGGACAATGCAACATCCGGTCCGGTGAAAGAAGGTTGCGTGGGTGGTGGTACCGGGATGACGTGTTACGAATTCAAAGGCGGCATCGGCAATGCATCGCGGCGCCTGCTTGAACCGTTGCAGAAATACACGGTAGGAGTTCTGGTACAGGCAAATAACGATCCTCGCAGTGTCCTTCGCATCGATGGCGTTCCCGTAGGTGAAGAAATCACCAATCTGATGCCGGAACCGGAAGAGGCCTCCGGCTTGAGCTCAATTCTAATGATCGTCGCCACAGATGCGCCGCTTCTCGATTATCAGCTCGACCGCCTTGCGCGCCGCGCTGCCATGGGACTGGCAAAAACGGGAAGCAACTCTCGCAATTCCAGCGGTGATTTTGTTTTCGCCTTCTCCACAGGAAATCGCATTTCTCGATCTGATTTCTGGAACGGAAAAACATATCCCCTGCAATCCATCGAACAATTTGACATCAATCCGCTGTTTCAGGCCGCCAGCGAAGCGACCGAAGAAGCGATCGTCAACGCTCTGTTCATGGCCACAGATATGGAAGGACGTGACGGCCACAAAATGTACGCGCTTCCAATCGATCGTGTATTGAAAATCATGGAACGGCATCACAGGTTATTTCGTGCCGATGAGGAGCGAAAAGTTGCGCGTCTTTGATCTGATTGAAGTCGGATCATTGAAAGCTCTTCTGGTGGAAGAGTGGAACGCGCCTCCGCATCGCTATTTTCTTGCATGGCATTCGCTGGGAGATTTCCGTCACGTGATGGGATTGCCGGTGGTGCAGGAATTCGCAACATTCTCATCTCCGATTCTCTTTGGACCTGCTCCGCTGCTTGGAAAAATTTACAACGCCGGAATTACACTCGGGCACAATCGCAGCCCCGATATGGATATCGACATGGGCTGGCCTCCGCTCTGCATTGGGGTCGAAAGCCAATCCTCAGATCTGCCGGAAAATTGGGAAACAAAACTACTGGAAAGAATCAAATCGTCAAAAGAGAACGGCAACGCGCAAGAAGTGGACGGCTATCTTTTGCAGACAATTGAAATCGGACAGACCTCAGTTTATGCAACAAACGCGCCTCTACTGCCACGACAACTCTTACGCATCTGTCAAATCAGCAAATCGCCGTTCAGCATTGCGTTTGCCACGGGAAATCGCGTCACGCGCAGGGAAGACGGCACTCCTGTCCAGATTCAAGCCGTATCCGAATCCGTTCTGGGCAAATTACTGGAAGCGTTCAAGAAGTGATAACGTTAGACTAACGTGATCTCGCGATTCAGGAGGAATGTATGGGTAAAAAACTCATTTCAGTGATCGTCATTTTTGTCCTCTGCATGGGGATCGGTTTCTTTGTTCACGGCATGCTGCTAAAGGCGGACTACGCGCAAATTTCCAGCCTTTTCCGTACAGAACAGGATGCGCAATCCCATTTCCCATTCATGCTGCTTGCTCACGTCATCTACGCCATCGGATTTGTCTGGGTCTACGTGAAGGGTAAAGAAGACAAACCATTCTTAATGCAGGGAATTCGTTTCGGTATTGCAGTCGCTGTACTCACGACTATCCCGACATATCTCATCTACTACGCCGTGCAACCGATGCCGTCAGAAGTCGTATGTAAGCAAATTGTGTATGACACATTCGGCGTGATTTTTATGGGGATCATCGTCGCCTGGCTGAACAAGTGAAGTAGTATGGTGAATAGCGCCGAACGTTTGGTTCTTCTCCCTCGTATGGACTATAGTTACGATGGAGTAGGAACGCTGTACCCGGGGGATTGATGGGGCTGAAGGAAAAGCTGGAAGAGGTACTGAAGGAAAAAAAAGGACGCTCTTGGTGGATCTTGTTGGCTCTCATGACACTCGCCTTCTTGAGTTCCAATAAAGAAGTCCTGATTGTCGCGATCGTTTTCGGTTCCATAACTTCCTGGTTTTTCTTGCCGGGATATCTTCGTCATAAACGCCAGCAAACGCAGGCTGGGGAGAAGCCGCAAAAGGATCCTGCAGAGGAAACCCGCATCAAGAAGGTAGAGGACCGGCTTCAGAATCTAGAAGCATTGATTTGCCGGCTGGATTCCGAAATGAATTATCAGTTGGAAAGGTCCATGAGCTCAGGCCGAATCGTTACAACGCCGGATTCGGCAGGAGTCAGCCAGATGCCTACCACATTGATGAATGTTGCCGCGGCGCTGGAAGGCCGTTATCAGATTCTAAAGGAGTTGGGACGCGGCGGAATGGGGATTGTATTTCACGCTTACGACAAACAACTAAAAGAGCAAGTGGCGATCAAAATACTTTCTCCGCTACTGGGTAACGATCCGGACGCGTTGGAGCGACTCAAACGGGAAGTCTCCGCGGCTCGCCGCATCACGCACACAAACATCATCCGGATTCACGACATCACGGAAATCAACGGATTACATTACATTTCCATGGAATATTTCAACGGTTCGAGTCTCAAAGAACACATGAAGCGCTCCGGTATGCTTTCGCAGATGCAGGCTTTTAACATTGCGGCGCAGGTGTGTGACGGTTTGCAGGCGGCGCACCGGGAAGGTGTCATTCATAGAGACTTAAAACCGCAAAACATTATTCTGGATGCGACAAACCGCGTGAAAATTATTGATTTCGGACTGGCGCGCACCACCCAGATGGAAGGACTTACCGCTACGGGGCTCATTATGGGAACGCCCGAATATATGGCGCCCGAGCAAGTATCCGGCAAGAAAGTCGACGAGCGGGCGGACATTTATTCTTTAGGAATTATCCTCTATGAACTCTTCACCGGTCGCGTTCCATTTACGGGCGATTCGGCCATCGCCGTGGGATTCATGCAGCTTAAAGAAGAGCCTGCGCCGCCTTCTCAATTCAATCCAAACCTTTCGCCGCAAATTGAAAAAGTGATCTTACGCGCTCTGCAGAAAGACCCATTTCAACGATATCACTCCATTCAAGAGCTCAAACAGGATCTGGAAAAGGCCGTAGTGCAGCCCGTAGGCGAGCAAATCCCGTCCCTCCCAATCAAAACACCGCAGATAGATCACGTCAAATCCTGAACCGGAATACTCATTCCTGTGAGATTATTCTTCGTATGTTTTGAGAGAACCGAACTTTTGAAGATCCTCTTTCGAGAAGATCCTGAATTGAACCCTGGGAAGAGTCTTCGCGAGTTTGGTCCTTTCGAATTTTTTCTTGAGCTCTTCTAACAGTCTCTTTTTTTCTTCTTGATCCAGGTTTGTCCACTTACATTCGGCAATGATCGATCCATTTCTGAACCAGGATCGGTAGATTCGGGTCTCCCTGAACCCAGTAAGGAAATTCATCAAAGACGATCAAACGTGGCAGGCGCTCCAGTGAAAGCAACTGGAAAAACTCAATCCACGTCGAGGAACGACATCGCGAAAAACGGGCAACACCTGGGCGATTTCTTCAGCCAGATGCAAAAGCTGCTGTTCCGGTGTGCCTTCAACTGCCTGATGATAGAACCCACCGGCAGCTTCGCACGCCTTTACCAGAGTAGCTGTTTTTCCAATTCTTCGACGACCTGTAACGTATCCAAAGCCGCCGGATCGCAATCGACGCCGAATCTCGCCCATCTCTCGCTCCCGGTCCCAGAAGCGGTCCCTGGTTCTCATTTACAACATAATGCTCAAACAACATAATGTTTGTCAAGCATAATGCTTGGCATTCCAAAGAACGCACGACAAAATGGGATATCTTATTGCAAATAAATGACTTAGATTTGTCGTTCTATGCCTCAATCATTTGGGTTATAATTACGGGTTCGGCAGGAAGCCCGCCTTCCAGGGAATCCAAATCGATGAGTTATCAATACCCCGACAGTTTTGTCTTTTACCGCAAACTGACGCGGAAGTTCCCGCGCGCGGTTTCGGCGCGGGGCAGCTACATCTTTGATGAGGACGGCAAGAAATACCTGGATGCCTCGGGCGGAGCGGTTGTTGTAAATGTCGGCCATGGAGTACGCGACATCGCGGAAGCTGTCGCCGCTCAGATCGGCGAACTAGCGTATGTAAATGGTACGCAATTTACACACAAGCCGGTCGAAGATCTGGCTGCGGAGCTCGCGGAGATTCTTCCCGGCACGCTCAAGTACAGCTATTTCCTATCGAGCGGTTCGGAGGCGATCGAAGCTTGCGTGAAGCTGTCTCGCCAGTACTGGTACGAAAAGGGCATCACTACGAAATGGAAGATCATCTCCAGAACGCCGTCGTATCACGGCAACACTTTGACGGCGCTTTCCCTTTCCGGCCGCGAGCATTATCGCAAAGTCTACGGGCCGCTGCTGACCGATTTTCCTCGCATTCAGGCGCCCGATAACTACCGTCATCCGGGGTGCAAGGCCTGTACGGGCGAAGCGCTCGAAGAAGAGATCCTCAAACAGGGACCGGAAACAATCGCTGCTTTTATTGCGGAACCGATCATTGGATCATCGGCGGGCGCCATGGTCCCAACGCAGGAATACTACAGGCGCGTCCTGGAGATCTGCAAGAAGTACGACATCCTGTTGATTGCCGATGAAGTTATGGCCGGTATGGGACGCACCGGAAAATGGTTTTCGTTTCAGCACTTTGATTTCATCCCGGACATCATGGCTCTGGGAAAGGGTCTCAATGGCGGAGCCGTTCCGCTCAGCGCACTTGTCGCAAAGAAGGAGATCCTGGATCTGCTGGCCAGTACCAGCGGGTACTTCAATCATGCGCAGACCTATTCGCATACGCCTGTGATCTGCGCCGTGGGTGTTGCGACAGTGCGCTACTTGAAACGGAATCATCTTGTGGAACGCTGCGCCGAAATGGGGGAATACTTTTTCCAACAATTGAACGGCTTCGTGAAAACCGCGTCGTTGGAGATGTGCGCGGAAAGGGCTTGATGGCAGCGGTTGAGTTTGTCAAGGATCGCGGCACAAAAGAGCCGTTTCCGCGTTCTCAGAAGTTTGTGGAGCGGCTTACCGAACTTGCATTTCAAAATGGGTTGATTCTCTGGCCGAATGTGGGCCACGTGGATGGCACAAACGGGGATCTGGTAATGCTGGCGCCTCCGTTTACGGTTACCAGGGAAGAAATTCAGGAACTCATTTCATTATTTCAAAAAACATTGGAGCAAACAGCATGAGCGAGCAACAAAAAATCACATATACAACGATCGGATCGTCCGAAGAATTTCATCGCGAATATGAAAAAGCGGTGGAAGACGTAAAAAAGGATTTTGGAAAACTATATCCAAACATGATTGGTGGAGTGCCGTCCAAAACGGAACGCACCGTGGAAATCCGGTCTCCGATCGATCGCCGGATTCTTTTGGGAAAGTGCAGCAGGCGACCAAAGAAGAAACCACACAGGCGGTTGAGCTTGCGCACAAGGCGTTTCCAGCGTGGCGTGATCTGGGTTGGCGCAAACGGGTGGAAATCCTGCGCAAGTCCGCCGATTGGATCGCGGCAAACAAGTACTATCTGACCGCATTCATGTCGTTCGAAGCGGGGAAGAATCGCCTGGAATCGATGGGTGAAGTGGAAGAGTCCGCTGATTTGATCCGTTACTACTGTCAGAACCTGGAAGACAGCGATGGCTACACCAAGCCGATGCAGCGGACAATGCCGAACGAGAAGACGATGAGCGTTCTGGTGCCCTATGGAGTGTGGGGCGTGATCGCTCCGTTCAACTTTCCGATGGCGCTTGCGATCGGCATGATGTCCGGGGCTCTGGTGACCGGCAATACGGTTGTGTTTAAGCCGTCTCATGACGCTCCCATTATCGGCGCGTTCCTGTACAAGGCATTGCGTGAAGGCGGAGTGCCGGCAGACGTAATTCATTTTGTTTCCGGTACAGGGTCAGACGTCGGACAGACGATCACGGATCATCCGCACACACAGGGGATGGCGTTCACCGGTTCGTACCAGGTTGGAATGCACATCTACAAGAATTTTTCGACGAAGTATCCCAAACCCGTCGTCGTGGAAATGGGAGGAAAGAATCCCGTTTACATCGGAAAGAGCGCGGACGTCGATGCGGCAGCGGAAGGCGTGATGCGATCGGCGTTCGGGTACGGCGGCCAGAAGTGCAGCGCCTGTTCGCGCGCCTATCTGAATCCGGCAATCAAAGGGGAATTCATGACCAAACTGCTGGATAAAACGAAAGCGATCAAGCTGGGGAACCCGGTGTTGCGTGAAGTGTTTCTCGGTCCGGTAATCAATGAAAGTGCGTACAAGAATTATCAACAGTACATCGAACGGATCAAGGCGGCCGGTGGTGAAATCCTCACCGGCGGCGTGGTCCGCAAAGACGGCGATCTCGGACATGGATACTATGTAGAACCGACAATCGCATACATGAAGGACAACAACAACGAATTGTTTTACGAAGAGATGTTCCTTCCCATCCTTCTGGTTACGGAAGTCAAAGATCTGGATGAAGCGCTCACGCTCTCCAATCGCGCGCTTTACGGACTGACGGCCGGCATTTTCAGTAAGGATGCGCAAGAGGTCAAGAAATTTCTGGACAACATTGAATCCGGCGTAACGTATGCAAATCGCAAAGGCGGAGCCACAACCGGAGCATGGCCGGGAGTGAATCCGTTCGGAGGCTGGAAAGGATCCGGATCTACTGGACCGGCAGCGCTGGGTCCGTACTATCTGATGAAATTTTTGCGTGAACAAAGCCGAACTCTAATCGATGTCGAAGTGTAAGCGGAGCTGCCTATGAAAGATTATCCGAAGATCAAAGTAGCGCCACCCGGTCCGCGCGCAAAGGAAGTCATCGCAGCGGACGAAGCATATACATCTACGTCTTACATCAAAGAATATCCGCTGGTTGTGGAGCGGGGCAAGGGAACGATGGTCGAAGATGTAGACGGCAACCGCTTTTTGGATTTCATGGCGGGAATTGCCGTGGTCACGACCGGTCATTCGCATCCGAAAGTTGTAGATGCGATCAAACACGCTTCGGAAAAATTCCTCCACATCTGCTCGACCGATTTCTACTATCCCTCGTTTGCGGCTCTCGCGAAAAAGATGGCGGAGATTGCTCCGGGTCCGTCGCAAAAAAAAGTGTTTCTTGGAAATTCAGGTACGGAAGCCGTTGAAGCGGCGATCAAATTGACCCGCTATCATACGCGTAGATCGCGGCTGATTTCGTTTTTCGGAGCGTTTCACGGACGTTCGATGGGCGCCTTGAGCTTGACTGCCAGCAAGATGAAACAGCGGCAGCATTTTTCGCCGTTTCTTCCCGGCGTCACTCATGTGCCATTTGGGTACTGCTATCGCTGCCCGTACAACCTCACGTATCCGTCTTGCAATCTGTATTGTGTAAATGTCCTGGAAGAAGAATATTTTGCCAAGATGGTTCCGCCCGATGATGTGGCGGCCGTTTTTGTGGAGCCGATTCAGGGGGAAGGTGGATACATCGTTCCGCCTCCTGATTATCACAAGCGGTTGAAACAGATCTGCGAAAAATACGGAATCATTTACGTTGCGGATGAAGTGCAAAGCGGGATGGGGCGAACCGGCAAGTGGTTCGCCTCGGAGCATTTTGGTGTGGAACCGGACGTGATTACGGTTGCGAAAGGAATCGCCTCCGGAATGCCGGTCAGCGCGATGATCGCCAAAAGCGAATGTAATGACATGGCCCGCCGGAAGCCACGGCAGCACTTTTGGCGGAAATCCCGTCGCGTGCGAAGCGGCCATTGCTACGATTGAATTAGTAGAAGAAAACTTGATGGCCAATGCAACAGAAGTCGGCAACTATCTTCTGGGTCAAATGAAGTCGATGATGGATCGCCATCGTTTGATCGGAGATGTTCGCGGGATCGGGTTGATGATCGGAATCGAATTTGTGCGTGATCGCAAGACGAAAGAAAAAGCGAAAGAAGAGTCGGAAGAAATTGTGCAGCGGGCATTTCAGAAGGGACTGCTGCTGCTTGGTTGCGGCGAAAACATCATTCGTCTTGCGCCTCCATTGATTGTGGACAAAGAGGATAGTGGATCTGGCTCTCAATATTTTGGATGAGGTACTGACCGAAATCGAAAGACCGTAGGATATGGAGCGCAGGCCCTGGCCTGCATTATGGACCGCAGGCGTTCCGCCTGCAAGATGGATTAAAGCCTATGGAAAACAAGCTGATGTCGATGCAAGAAGCGATCGGCCGGTTTGTCCAGGACGGCGACACCATTGTGATCGAAGGCTTTACCCACCTGATCTGTTTTGCGGCCGGACACGAGATCATCAGGCAGAAAGCGACAGGATCTGACCGTCTGCCGGCTGACTCCGGATCTGATCTACGAGCAATTGATCGGCGCCGGTTGTGTCCGGAAGCTGGTGTTTAGCTGGGCCGGAAATCCTGGTGCCGGTCCGCTTGTATGCGTTGCGCCGTGCTGTGGAAAAAAACCAACCGCATCCGATCGAACTGGAAGAATATTCTCATTTTGGAATGGTGGCGCGATTTACTGCAGGCGCCGCAAGGTTGCCGTTTTTTCCATTACGAAACTATATGGGAAGCGATCTTCCACGCGTCAATCCAAGAATCAAAACCATTACCTGTCCTTACACCGGCGAGAAACTTGCCACGGTTCCGGCGCTCAATCCGGACACCACGATCATTCACGCGCAGCGCGCGGATGCGGAAGGCAATGCGCAAATCTGGGGCTTGATGGGCGTGCAAAAAGAAGCTGCGTTTGCTGCAACGAACGTGATCGTAGTGGCGGAAGAGATTGTCGAACAGCGTTTGATCCGTTCCGATCCGAACCGCACACTGATTCCAGGTTTTATCGTCAAAGCTGTGGTTCAGGAGCCGTTCGGGTGCCATCCGTCATTTGCGCAAGGGTACTATGATCGCGACAACGATTTCTACGTCAACTGGCGCAACATTTCACAGGATGAAGGTAAGTTCAAAGCATATCTGGAAGAATGGGTTTTCGGTCTGAAGGACAGGGCCGAATACACGGCCAGAATGGCCGAACGCGCCGCACAGCTCAAAGCAAAGGATCAATTCTGCGAACCCGTCAACTACGGTTACTGAAGATCGGGTTAACCACAAAGACAAAAAGGCACGAAGGAACGCAAAATCAAAGAATTCCTTCAGTCTGTAAACTGAGAAATTAGCTATCCGGAATTACCGTGATTAGGATCTCTCGTTTTCGGGGACCGTCGAATTCGCAAAGGAAAATGTTCTGCCATTTTCCAAGTGCGAGGTTGCCATCCACAAGCGGAACAGTTTCCGATGGTCCGATAATTCCGGATTTCAAGTGCGCATCGCCATTTCCGTCCTGGCGATCGTGCAGCCACACCCCACTGGGAATGAGCTTTTTCAGAAGGTTCACAACATCTGTCTGAACTGATTCATCCCAGTTTTCCTGGATCATGATCGCTGCTGTTGCATGCCGAACATATACGTGCACGAGTCCATTTTGCGTCCCGCTATCCGATACAATCTTGCGAACTCGATCGGTAATGTCGTAAAGCGCATTGGGCTTGTCGGTTGTAATTTCGATCGTCTTGCGCATCCTGTTCCTATTGTACTCTGAGGGTGTATGATGAAGAGCAATATGAGCAATTCAGTCCAATTTGAAACTCGCGGAGATGTGGAGGTTTGCACCCTTCGGGACTCGAGCGGAGCGTTCGCGGAAATTGCGCCGCAATTTGGAAATAATTGTTTTTCGTTCTACTCACAACTGCCTGTCCTTGAACCGGTTGCCTTTGAAGAATTTTGCAAACGTCCGACCAGCTACGGAATTCCGATTCTTTTTCCGTTTCCGAACCGAATCAAAGATGGAACCTTCACGTTCCGCGGAAAGCAGTATCAGGTAGATCCTCCGCGTCACGGATTCGTACGGGACAAACGCTGGATCGTTGCGGGATCTGGGGCATCCGATCAAGAAGGCGCGTGGATACACTGCACACTCGATGCGTATGATTATCCCGATCAAATTCTCAAGCAATTTCCGTTCCTGTTCCAATTTGAAGTTACATACCGTCTAAAAAACGGCAAGCTTGAAATGAACACAACTGTGCGAAATACAGGAACGGATCTGTTGCCGTTTGGATTTGGAATCCACCCGTATTTTCGAAAATCGGAATTAGGTACCTTGCAGGTGAAGGCGCGGAAGTACTGGGAACTAGTTGAGACTCTTCCAACAGGAAAATTGCTGGATGTGATTGGGCATTTCGATCTACGCCAGCCCGTTGACGTCAACAAGCTCCAGTTGGATGATATTTTTACAGATCTCGTTAGCGATCCGGACGGATCCATCGAGTGCATTCTTGCCGATTCCAGGAACGCAACACAAACGATCGTGGAATTTGACGGGCGACAGTTTCCAAACGTCGTTCTGTTTACCCCTCCAGCTCCCAGAAAGGCCATCTGTATCGAGCCTTACACCTGTCCCACCGATGCGTTCAATCTTTCCAACAACGGAATTGAAAGCAACGTGATTGCACTTCCCCCGGGTGATGTGACGCATTTCAAAATCACGATCTACTCCCTTTCAATCCCCCGCCAATAGCGGGTTGCGGGTAGCTAAGCTGTTCGACAAAGGAAGCGTTTGTTGAGATTTGCGGGCTGGGCCGACACATTCTTCAAGGTTGCAATACTTCTACTAAGCTTCTGTATCCTGGGAATTATGTTCACTGGATTGGAGACGCTCACTGCCCGCGGTGTTTCTCTAGAACGATGGACCCTTCCTAATCTAACTGCGCTTTTGTTCTTGATGATTCCACTACGGCTACTTGTTTACCACAGAAGATTTTCCTGGGGTTTACTATTTTGCCACCCCCGCCTGATGATCTTTTCCATTCTGATGGCAATTTATCTTGCCGGCAGTGGACTTCCAGCGGGAGATTCGACTCCGGCGACATATTTACCGTTGAGTATTCTTCGGGAAGGCAACTTCAATCTCGATGAGTTTGATTTTCTTCACAAAAACGGTGTTCGACATTATCTGGAATTTGTGAACGGACATTATGTTTCCGCATTTCCGGTAGGCTCTTCCATTATGGCGCTCGCCATGTACATTCCAACAGCTATCGGCGGCGCCGAAATCGATGCCGTTCTACCGAAGGAACTGGCAAAGATGTCTGCAGCCGCAATCGTTGCACTATCTGCCGTATTATTTTACGGATTACTTCGCCGATTGACGAGCCGCAGGATCTCGATGCTGCTCACTGTCGTCTATGCTCTGGGAAGTAGTAGCCTTAGCATTAGCAGCCGCGGGTTATGGCAACATGGTGCCAGCCAGCTCGCATTGACGGCCGGGGTATATTGCCTGGTCCGTGGGCGGGGCCAACCTGTATGGATAGCCATTTCGGGATTCCCTCTGGCTTTCTCGGTGGTGTGTCGGCCTTCGGACCTCGTGGTTGTACTGCCGCTGATTCTATATGTAATTCGTTATCATCGCCCTCAATTCTTGAAATTTGCTATCGCGGCTTTTCCAGTGGCAGTCTTCCAACTGCTATACAATGAGATCTATTTCGGGAACCCCTTTCATTCCCAATTTCCTTTGTCGGAAACTTTTTTCAAAACTCCACTATTGGAGGGTTTCGCGGGAATTCTTTTCAGTCCGGCTCGCGGCCTTTTCATCTACTCCCCTGTATTTCTGTTGTCGTTACTTGGAATGGGGCTCGTTTGGCACAGGAATGGGGACCGTCTTTTACGTTCTTTGACCGCAGGGGTTTTGCTCAGCATTTTACTTTACAGCAAATGGGGGAATTGGTGGGGTGGAACGGGTCAAAACTATGGCCCTCGCTTTATGGCAGACATAACGCCTCTCCTGACCTTATTCTTATACTCAGCTCGTCGTCTGATTTCTCGGAACCGGTGGTTGAAAAAAATATTTGTCTTGACCTTGCTGTGGTCCATAGGCGCCCACTCAATCGGCGCCTTTTGGGATCAGGGGAACTGGAATTCTTATATGGGTTACCGTTTTCCCGAAAGTCTCTGGTCTTGGAACGAAAGTCCGATTGCCCTTTTTGTAAGAGGAATGGCGGTAGATCCGATGAGGATCAAGCTACAGGATCTTCCGACGAGCCAAACGGCCCCTGAGAGCGTGATGGCTTCTTACCGGAGTGTGCCACAAGCTCTGGTGGTTCGTCCTTCAAAGCCTTTTCGATTTGCGATTATCGCAAAGAATGAAGGATCATCTGTTTGGATAGGTCACTCAAGGGGAGATCGTTTGAAAGGCCGCGTGGTATTAGGATGGTCTATTCTAAGTGAAGGAATCATCGTTGCGCGTGGCGCTGTACCGTTGCTAAGAGATGTGTTTCCTCAGGATTCCTGTACGATCGGTGATTTTATCGTCGCTCCTGATCAGCAGGGAGCTTATGTTCTGAAAGCCGGTATCGTCAGCTATCAGACAGGCAAGTTTTCTGATACTAAAAACAAAGCAATCCTTGAGGTTCTACTGCGAGTGCGAGAGGCAAAGCGTTGGCGCGAACGCTAACCTCAAAAGCTGCGTTCCGCATGCATGAGCCGACACGATGTCCAGTAACGTCCGCAGCTGATCAAATTGGTTTGAAGCGTAGAAAATTCCTTTGTGTTCTTTGCGTCTTTATGATGAAATACTTTCATCATGGATTACAACACAAACGAGCTGATGGTTTGTCAAGCGGCGCGGCAATTGCAAGACCGCGATGTAGTGTTTGTTGGAATCGGGCTTCCCAACATGGCGTGCAATCTTGCGCGCAGAATGCATGCGCCCGACCTTGTGTTGCTGTATGAATCAGGAGCAGTAGGCGCGACACCGGAACGTCTTCCCGTTTCAATTGGAGATCCCGCCCTGGTAACCAACTCGCTCAGCATTTGCTCCATGTTCGATATTTTCAACTACTACCTGCAGGGACAGCGGATCGATGTCGGTTTTCTGCAGGGCGCGCAGATCGATCGTTTCGGGAACTTGAATACGACGGTTGTCGGCGATTACGAAAAGCCCACCGTGCGATTACCTGGAAGTGGAGGCGCATGTGAAATTGCGATTCTGGCGAAAAAAGTGTTTGTAATTGCGCCTCAAAGCAAGCGAACTTTTCCGGAGCGGGTTGATTTCATTACTTCTCCCGGGTACGTGGATGGCCCGGATACCCGTGCGAAGCTGGGAATGCCCGGACCTGGTCCGGTTCAGGTAATTACGAATCTTGGATGCTACGGATTTGAGGATGGCGAAATGATTCTGACAACGCTGCATCCGAATTGCACGGTCGAACAGGTGCAGGAAAATCTTGGATGGAAAGTCAAAGTCGCCTCCAATTTGAATACGACGGACCCTCCTCATCCGGAGCAACTCCGGATCATTCGCGAAGAGCTCGACCCCAACCATTTATACATTTGAGGATTAACCACAAAGACACCAAGGCACGAAGGGCTGCAGATAAAATTTCAGCGCGATCTATCCTCCATCCTCTATCCTCCATTCTCATACTTTGGTGCCTTTGCGCCTTTGTGGTTTCCGCCTACGCGTACGATCTGTCGCAAGTAAAAATCGAACATCTCCAAAACGGTCTGACAGTGATGATTCTTGAAGATCATGTACAGCCGCTTGTCAGCACGCAGGTGCTCTACAAAGTCGGCGCGCGCAATGAATGTGTCGGTACTACCGGTCTCGCGCATTTTGTGGAACACATGGCATTTCGCGCAACGAAGAACTTTCCCAATACCGATGTGGTAAGCAGAATTTATGCCGTTGGCGGTGAATGGCACGGATACACATTCCTGGATCAGACCACATACTTCGAAACTGTTCCGGTAAAGGATTTTGATCTCGTGCTGCAGATCCAGGCAGACCGCATGAGCAGCGCTCTGATCAAAGCAGAGGAAGTGGAGGCGGAACGCGGCGCGGTGCTCACGGAGCTTCATAGCTATGAAAATGATCCGTCATTGATCTTGAACGACGCGGTAAATGCGATGTCTTTTTTGCAACATCCATACCGTTACAACACGATCGGCTGGACCAGCGATGTGGAAAAGATCACGCATGACGACATTGTGAATTTTTATCATCGCTACTATCATCCTGCGAACGCTGTTCTGGCGATTGCAGGTGATGTCGATTCCGCCGATGCAAGTCAAAGAGTCCATCGTTATTTTGATACGCTTACTTCCGGAGACGCAGCGGGGTTACCCCGGACGGTGGAGCCCCCGCAGGAGGGAGAGCGGAGGTTCACAATTCGAGGGTCCGGACCAATCAATTATTATCAGATTACATATCGCGCACCGGCCGCGCGTGATCCGGAATATCCGGCGTATCTGCTGCTGCAGGCAGTGCTTGGCGGCGCCTCCGGTGTGAATTTCAGGCAAGAGCAGGAAGCGGAGCCGGCCCATCCGCACACCCGACTGCACGGTGTTGGAAAACGGATTACGACGTTCTTTATTCCTACCGCTCAACCATACGTTCTCAGTATTGCAGGCACTTCCGATCCGGGTGTTGAGCGGGCACAAATTGAAAACGAGATAGAAAAACGAATCGCCGGAGTGCGTGAGCAGCCTGTAGCGCGTGAAGAAATCGACCGCGCTCGCAAGGAGCTTCAAGATGCCCTGGTGTTTGATATTGAGACAACGGAAGACGCGTCTCACCAGATGGCGTTCTTTGAAGGAATTGGAGCTTTTCCAGTTTTGCAAAAACTGTCCGATTTGCTGAACGTTGTGACTGCTGCCGACATTCAGGCGGTAGCTCGGAAGTATCTCAAGCCAGGGCAAAGGACGATCGGATGGTATCTCACATCCGGTAACGGCGCCGAAGCGGAACAACATCCACGCGCCGCTATGAAAACTGTGCCCGCTGCGCCGGACCTGCCGAAAATAGTGACCCTGAAGAACGGAATCACCTTGATTGTCCGCAGGATCTCCAGGACTCCTGCCGGCTTTGTGCGGTTACTGATTCCATCTAATACTGTAGAAAGTGAAGCTGATTTCAGCTCGGATACTCCGGTCTGGCGCCATACCTCTGTGCATCGCCGGTTTCTCAAGGACGATGTGGCAGCTGCCGTTCGTGATGTGGGCGGCGCCGTTTTGAAGGACGCAGTGCCTGATCCCTCGGCTCTGGAGGATCCGGAAACGGCGGTAATCCAAACCCTCGGACAATTACTGGGAGCCGGAGTCAATCGCGGCTCCCGTTCTCCTGCCGTGATCTGTGTGGTGGGAGACATTGACGAAGACGCCACTCTTGCGATTCTGAAGGAGCAGCTTGGAACTGCCGCTGCAACAAAGAAGGCGCAACTCCCGCCGCTTCGTGTTGTGCAAAAAGAAAAGACGGTCCGGATTCCCGGCAAGGCACAGTCCCAGTTCGGCTATGCGCTGACGGCGCCCGCTTCTTCCGATCCGCACTCCCTTGCCTACCGCGTCCTGCTCTACATCATGACTCATGCTTATGAAGGACGTCTGGGAAAGGAGATGATCGGGCGAAAGGGCCTGATTTACTATATTAGCAGCAACTACAATTGCGACAGCGTCAATTCCTGGATCTCGATTTACTACGGTGTGAATCCGGACCAGCTGGACAATTCACGCGCGGAGTTTGAACGGATCATGAAAGACCTCCGCGATCATCCGCCCACCAATGAGGAAGTAGAAGAAGCAAAGCAGCATTTGATCGGACGCAGACTTACGCAGCATCAGAGCAACGAAGAGCTTTCCGCGTTTTATGTTCGCGAATGGATTGAGCAAGGACGGTTGTTAGATCAAACCGAGTTCGAAAGGCGCATTCGTTCGGTTACGCTGGATCAGGTTCGTCGTATTATCCCGCAGTTCCTGAACGGTGTCACAGTTGTTGTAGACACAAGGTGAGATTTCTCGCAAAGACGCGATGACGCGACGACGCTATTCCGCTCTCAGGGCTTCGAGCGGATCGAGCTGCGCGGCGCGGCGCGCCGGAAGAACGCCGCTCGCAAGTCCCACAACGATACTCACTACAATCGACAGACACACGTACAGTGCAGGCACTTTGACTGGCAATGCGGGAATTAGCACGCCAAGTATCTGAGCAATTGCAAGTCCGGCAACCACGCCGCTGACGCCTCCAATCGTAGAAAGCAGCGCCGCTTCGCTCAGGAAGAGCAGCAGAATTTGTTGTGGTTCGGCGCCGATCGCTTTTTCGAGCCCAATCTCGCTGACCCTTTCGTTGACTGAAATCCACATCATGGTCAGAATTCCGACAGATCCGACGATCAAAGAGATCGCGGCAATTGCTCCGAGTCCCATACTGATGATGCCGAGGATACTGTCCAGACGCCCCAGCATTTCCGTTTGAGTGATGATCGTGAAGTCCTCTTCGTTGTCATGACGTTCCTTTAAGACTCTGCGGATTTCTTCAGCAACTGCCGTTGCTATCTGCGCATTTGCAAACAGCACGTGAATCTCCTGCAAACCATCTTTGTTAAACAACTTCATTGCCATGGAAACGTGGATGTACGCGGCATCATCAATATCGAGCCCCAGCATCTGTCCTTTGGCGTCCATCACCCCAATGACGAGAAAACGTCTTCCGCCAATATGGACATGCTGTCCAAGAGCATTTTCGGTTCCAAACAATTCTTTTTTGAGTGTCGGTCCAAGCGCTGTCACAGGTTCTCCCCTGTTGAAATCGGAAGGCGGGAGAAACGATCCCTGCCGTACCGGAAATTGCCATACTTCCGGAGCATCGGAGGTAACGCCTCGAATAAAGACGGATCTTGCGCGATTTCCCGCTTCCACCTTTGCGGAGCCATAACTGACCGGCATCGATTTGACCACACCGCGAATCCGCGTAATGGCCAGCGCGTCATCCAGCGTAAGTTTTCGTGTTGTAGAAACCGCTCCAGGCAGCCCCATCACTTCCGATTTCCCTGGGACGATATTTAGAAGATTCGTTCCGAATTGCGTGAACTGCTTCAGTATGAAAACGCGCGTCCCTTCGACGATCGAAGTGAGCAAAATCACCGATGCCGTTCCAATCGCAATGCCAAGCATGGTAAGAAAGGTCCGTAGCTTGTGCGCACGAATCGTCCCGATCGTCAGTTTCGCAACATCCTGTACTTCCATGTTAAGGATTCACCGCAGAGACGCAGAGAACGCAGAGTTTTTAGAATAGGGAATGGAGCCCAACACAATTAGAATTTTCAAAATGCTTCTCCATTCTATTAATTCCGAGTTTCGTCTTTTCATTCTCATCCTTCCTCGGCGCACTCTGCGTCTCTGCGGTGAATTCCTACCTTCTCGTAAGGGCGAGGATTGGATCCAATCGTGAGGCGCGCCGTGCGGGCCAGACACCGAACATCACGCCGACCGATAAAGAGACACCCACCGCAAGCAACACAGACCAGGGCGGAATCTGCGCAGGAAACGACGGGAAAATACCCGTCACAAGGCGCACAGAAAGCAGGGCTGCCGCCAGACCGGTGAATCCACCCGCCAGCGATAGCAGCAACGCCTCCGCCAGGAACACAAGAATGATCTGTCCGCGCGTTACACCGACCGCTTTTAGCAATCCGATTTCAGAAGTCCGTTCTGAAACGGACACAAGCATGACATTCATGATTCCAATTCCGGCTACAGTCAGGGAAATAGCTGCAATTCCCGCGAGACCAAGCGTAAGTGCCGTAAAAATCTGATTGAAGGAATCGAGTATAGAATCTTGCGTAAGCAGTGTGATATCTTCCTCTTTATGCCGCTCTTTGATGATTTCAATCACCTGTCTCTTTACCGGTTCCAGATCTTGAAAGGAATTTGCCTGCACAAAGATGCGGAAGAGAGTGGTCAGATTGAACACTTTCATGGAAGTTGCCACGGGGATCAATACGATTTCATCATAGTTGAATCCCATGTGCTCCCCTTTTGGCGCCAGTACACCGATGATGCGAAAGCGAAAGTCGCCGATTCGCAGGATTTGGCCGAGCGGGTTTCCACCACCATAGAGTTGCTGTTGAATTGCCGTGCCGATAACGGCAACGTTGGAACCGCGTGTAATTTCACCGGAAGGGAGTGAGCTGCCGCGCCCCAGTTTCAGGCGTTGCATATCGAGGAATTCCGGAGTTGCTCCGATGATCATCACATTACGGCTTAGAGAACCGTGTGACACTGTTGTTTGCCCCACGGTCGCAGGCCCAAGCTTTCGGATAACCGGAATTTGTCTTTGTAACGCGAGCGCATCGTCCAATGTAAGGTCATGAGGTACACCACCGACAATCGGAATGACACCGGATGTTTCTACTTTTCCGGGAAGAACGATCATCAGATCGCTTCCAAGCGCCGCGAGTTGTGACGTCACGTAAATTCGCGCGCCTTCACCGAGCGCGGTAAGGAGTACCACCGAAGCCACGCCAATCGCGACACCAAGTGTGCTGAGCACACTGCGCAGGCGATGTCCACGCAGCGCGCTCCACGCGAATTGAAGCAAATCCAGAAAGCTCATTTGAAACCACAGAATGAAATATTAATTCTCGCTCGTTACAATTTCTCCGTCGCGGAGGGTGATCATACGGCGCGCGCGTTTTCCGACTCCCGGATCATGCGTAACCACAACAACAGTCAGACCTTCGCGATTCATCTTTTCAATCAATTCCACAATTTCCTGTCCCGAATGACTATCGAGATTTCCCGTCGGCTCGTCCGCGAGCAACACCGACGGCTGCATCACCACAGCGCGGGCAATTGCCGTGCGTTGTCTCTCTCCGCCTGAAAGTTGATTGGGCCGATGCTTTGCGCGATGTGCCAATCCGACGCTTTCCAGCGCGCGGAGCACGCGTTGCCGGCGTTCGTCGCGTGGGATTCCGGCGAAAATCATCGGCAGCTCCACATTTCCGGCAGCATCCAAACGCGGAATCAGGTGAAAAAACTGGAAAACGAATCCGATGCGGTTGCGCCGGATCAACGATAACTCAGTCTCATCCAGCGTTGTGACGTCTTTGCCATCCAGAGAATACGAGCCGCTGTTTGGATGATCGAGACAGCCGATTACATTCAAGAGCGTTGATTTTCCAGAGCCGGAAGGGCCCATCAACGCGACATACTCGCCGTCGGAAATATCCAGGTTGATGTTCTTGAGTGCGTGCACCGTCTCTTCTCCCACTTGAAATTCGCGGGAGATTTGTTCGAGATGGATCACTTGTCTGCCTCGCGACTGATCACGACAAGCGCTCCTTCTTTTACCTCTGCGCGGTCGAGCGAAACGGCGATCTGATTTCCCTGTTTCAAACCCTCCTGGATTTCCACATACTCCCAGTTGCGCAAGCCGGGCTTTACATTACGCGACGCCAGCTTTTTCCCATCCACCACGAGAACACGATTCCCTTCCAGTAGCGCATAGGTTGGGATGCGCAAAACGTTTTCGCGTGCCCGAATGATAACTTCAATATCAGCAGAAGTTCCAGGCAGAAGTTGCTTCGCAAACTCGTTATCCCCAAGTTCCGCTTCAATATCTACAGTCCGGTTTTGGCCCTCAATGTCCTGCACAAATGGCGCAATTCGGGTGACCCGTCCCTGGAACGTCTGACCGGCGTACGGATCGAGAGTAATACGCGCTTGCATTCCGATCTTCACTTTTCCGGCATCCGTTTCATCAATCGGCGCCTGGATGTAGACACCAGTGTTGTCCAGAATGTCCAGCACGGGTGGAATCGGAACGCCCGGAGGAGACGGTGTGATCCACTCTCCAACTTCGGTTGTAAGCTGCGCGACCACGCCGTCGAAGGGTGCCCGCAGTTCCGTCTTCCTCCAATTGGCGCGCGCTACATCAACCGATGCTTCAGCGCGTTTTGTTTCTGATTTGCTCGCCTCGCAACGCGCGCGTGCGGCATCATTTTTGTTGGATAGCTGATCGAGAATTGCATCGGAAATAATTCCCTGCTTGCTCAAAGACCGGTTTCGCTCCAACTCCCGCGCTGCCAATTCCGCTGAAAGGCAAGCTTCTTTCATACCGGATTGTGCAGCCTGATATCCACGCTCTGCAAGTTGGAGCGAAGCGCGCATATCGGAATCTTCGAGCCGTAATAAAACCTGCCCCGTGACCACTTTTTCGCCTTCGCGCGCGCCTACAAATACTACGCGACCACTAATTCCAGGGCTTAGTTTTGCGCGCCTTCGTAGCTTGACCGTGCCTGCTTTGCTGTTGGTGACAGTCTCTTCAACCTTTCCCGGTTTGACCATGTATGCCGTGATCTCGACAGGCTTTGGCTTGAGTAGGACATATCGCATGAAAACGCCGGACAGAAGAATGATGGCGATAATGACCAGGCGCCTCCGCCCTTTTGAACTCATTCGTGGGCAGACAGGGTCAGTTCGGCATATTTGCCATGCCCTTCCCAGACACGGATGGTGAAAGTGTAGGGAAGCTGAGTGATGATTTTTCCGGCGATCAGCTCGCAGATATTCTCTACGGACGGATATTCCAGAAATTCGTTGAAGGAACGGTGGTCGTATTCCGCTAGTACGTTTCTTACGGTTGTTTTCAGGTCCGAAAAATCGAGAATCATCCCCTGCTTCTTTTCTCCTTCGATGATGACATCCACCGTATATGTGTGTCCGTGCAGGCGGCCGCACTTCTCATGACCGGGAAGAAAATGCGCGCAGTCAATGTATTCCGTAATTCCAAGCTTCATGGATGGTCCTCCAATTCCCTTCCGTATAAACGGGCAAGTCCTTGATTCTATCACTGGAGCAGTAAGACGGGATAACATCCCGCCCGTATTGGATCAGTTCGTAAAGCCAGCGTGCGCCTTCAAGCGCGTAACTGTGTCCCATTCCGCAGAGACCCGACAGCACGTAATGATCAAGATGCCGGAGACGTCCCACGAATGGAAAACCATCGACTGTAAACGCCATCGTGCTGCACCAGGCCTTCGTCGCTTGTGGTGCGGACGTCCCGTCCGCTAGCCTCCCTTTAGCTCGTCGAGGCACTCGCGGGCGAGACGCCCGCACCGCGCCAATCAACTGTTCGTGAAAATGCTCCCGAATCCACTCGATCTGAGAATCGGTGATTTGCTTCGATACGTGGTCGGCAATCCCAACTTCATCTTCCGGGACCGCCGATTCCAGACCGCCGAACATCAGTTTTCCTGGAGAGAACCGCCAGTAGATGTCTCCAAATGCAGTGAATACGGGACGATCCGTTGGTGCTTCTCCGACCGGTATTTCCAGCATTTGTCCGCGCAACGGAATGTAACGGCCCTTCAGCTCAGGAATGAGTACATCGGCAAATGCATTCAGGCAATAGACGATCCGTTTTCCAACGAACTTTCCGTGAGTCGTCTCCACAGAATTTTCGTGGACGCTCAAAACTTCACAATTTGTGCGCACCGGAAGTCCTTCGGCAAGGCCGTTCCAGAACCGGACTTGATCAAATACACCGTCATCGGGAATCAGCAAGGATCCACGCGGCTGCTTCAGGCCAACCGGCGGAGTTTCTACCCATTCCACTGCGTAACTTTGATTGTGCAGAAGCTCGTAACTCAACCGCAGGTCGTTTCGTTCCCGGTCATCCACCGCAACCGCAAAGCTGCCCGATCGCCGGTAGTTGCAATCGATCTTTTGCGCAAGTGTGCGGATTTGACCATGACTGGCGCGATGAATCTCCTGGATCTCGCAAGCGCGCTCCAGTCCTTGCTGAGAGACTGTGCGACGAAAATGTTCGCCGAATCCCGATACGATGAAACCCGCGTTGTGCCCGGTTGCGCCCGACAGAAGTTCGCCTTTTTCCAGAAGCAGAATGTTACGATCGCGGAAATAGTGTCCGACAGAGATGCCGGACATCCCTCCGCCGATTACGATCAGGTCGTACACAGCGGATCCGAAACTCCGAGCCGGCGAAAGGCTTCCGCGCGTTCAGAGCAGCTCACGCAGGTTCCACACGGATGATCGCCATCCCAGTAGCAGCTCCACGTGTCTTCAAAAGGCACTTTCCAATCACAGGCCTGCTGCATCACCTGCAATTTCGTCATCTTTCCAAGCGGCATCTCAATCCGAATCTGTCCTTTCAACAACGCGTGATGGATCAGCTTTTGAAGATCCCCAAAAAATTCCGGCGAAGCATCAGGAAACACCTCCTGATCTTCTATGGTGTGGCCTCCGATGATTCGGTCGCAGCCGTAAAGCTCCGCGTAGTGCGCTGCAATTGAGTAAAAGATCATGTTTCGATTGGAAATGTAACCTTCGGGAAAATCGTTACCTGTATCGCGATCGAAATCGGTAACCTCTTTCAAAAAAGGCAAAGGGATTTCAATGAACTTTGCAGGATATTTCTCCAGAAGTCGAAAGACTGCAAGCCTTTCACGAACCGGACGAAGGAAATATTGAAAGGACAGCGCAAGAAGAGGATCTTGGTGTCTGTGAGCCCAGGCCAGGGTTACGGCAGAATCGATTCCGCCCGAAAGCATGATGAGCGTACGACTCATAACATCAGAATTCCACCATCCACCGCCAGCGTTTGACCGGTGATAAACGAGCCTTCCGGTGAAGCAAGATACGCGATCAGTGCAGCGATTTCTTCGGGCTTTGCGATTCGCCTGAGCGGAGTTTCGCGCTTAATTTCTTTCAAGTCAGCTTCGGTAAGTTTCCATTTCTCGATCCAGTCAGTAGCCACGGATCCGGGCGCAATGCAATTGACGCGCACTTCCGGGGCATAAGCCCGCGAAAGCGTCCGTGTAATTCCTACAATCGCGGATTTGGCGGCCGTGTAAAGATAAGTGGGAACGTCACCGTAAAGAGCCGCGCTTGAAGAGAAATTGATAATCGCTCCCGTTCCCTGAGCTTTCATGATCGGATGGGCCGCATGGCTGCAAAGCATTGTGCCTTTTAAATCGACATCAATTGTCCTTTGCCATTCCTTCCAGTCGATATCTTCCAGCTCAACCTTCCAGCCTTTGCTGGAAGAATACGAGGCGGTGTTCACAAGAACGTCGAGTCTGCCGAAATTCTCCACGCAAAAGGCAAACATCGCCTTTACCTGCTCGGGCTGGGAAACATCGGCCTGAAATGACAACGCCCGGCAATTTGCGGAGATTTCCTCCACTAGCCGCAACGCGGATTCGGCTGAGCTCCGATAGTGAACCAGAACTTCGTATCCAAGAGTGGAGAAATGACGGCAAACTGCGGCGCCGATTCCTCTTCCGGCCCCGGTTGCGAGCAAGACACGTTTTTGCATGTTTGAATCTTTCCTAATTTTAGTTCCTTAGGAGACTAAGGCAAGCCTTGAAAACCTCGTCCTCTGAAATTGTTTCAATGCAATACGGTTTCTCAGAAGGGGCCGGGTTACATTCTTTGAAAAAATTTTGACGACAGGGAGAACAGGGGAAGCCATGATACACAACCCTGTTTGGAGAAATGCTTCTCGGTCCGGTTGTGATGGGAGTGCCCGGTCCGTAGATCCCAACAACGGGGGCGCCACATTGCTGCGCGAGATGGAGCGGTCCGGAATCGTTTCCCAGGAACAACGCGCACCGTTTCATCTGCTCGGCAAGTTCGGTGAGCGATGGATTTCGCATCACCGGAAATGAAATATCGTGCATTTCGTGTTGCGAAACAAACAACACATCAAATCCTTTCTGCTGAAGTTGCTCTGCGACTCTGCAGAATCGTTCCACGTGCCACGCGCGCGGTGGCTTGGATGCCCCGGGATGTATGAAGACAAGTCGCTCACGTTTGGTATCTACCGGAATGGGATAAGAGATCGGTTCCATATCAAATAGATTCAATAGCTCAAGGTAATACCTGGTCTGGTGTAATTGATATGGCGGAACCGGCAACGAGTGCTTGAGCAGAAAGGAACGATGCTCGGTATCATATCCATAAAGATCGGATACGCCGGCCCAACGCAACACCATCGCTGATCCGATGGAATTGGTAAGCAGCAATCCGCAATCCGGCTGAAACGCTTCCACTCGCAAGATCGTTTCCCGGTCCAGATTCGGCCATGTATCTGGTAAATAAGGAATTATCTCGGCTCCGTACACCGGGAAAATGCTGAATAGCTCGGCGTGATTTTGTGAGGTCAGAAGGCCGATTCTGTCAAAATGTGCCGACAGTGTGTGGAGAAGGTCGAGGGAAAACAGGATATCTCCCAACCAATTTGGAAGCTTCACCAGGATCGAACTCATTGATTTGCCAAAGATACCACGTTTCTGTATAATTACGTTTCCAAAAAAAGACAAGGAGAACACTAGGTCGTGTTGACGAAAGAACGCAAGTCCGAAATTATCGGCTCGTTTCGAACCCACCAGAGCGATACTGGCTCACCGGAAGTTCAAATCGCCATCCTGACGGAACGGATCAATTCTTTGACAGGGCATTTCCAGGATCACGCCAAAGATCATCATTCCCGCCGTGGCCTCTTGAAGATGGTTAGTAAACGCCGTCGCCTTCTCGATTTTCTAAAAGACGAAGATCCGAAGCGCTACAAGGCGATCCTCAAGAAGTTGAACATCCGCAAATAGTTCCCTTTCGCATACGCCGGTTGATCCCATGACACGTGTAAGCAAACGGAGGTTTGTATTCAAATGGAACGAAGTGTAGAAATTCAAGTCGGGGGTAAGACCCTCAAGATCGAATCGGGCAAACTGGCGAAACAGGCGGACGGCGCGGCTGTGGTTCAATATGGTGATACGGTTGTGCTGGTCACTGCATGTTTTGAAAAGAAAGGCGCAGATAGCGGAGACTTCTTTCCGCTAACCGTGGACTACAGGGAGAACACATACGCTGCCGGCAAAATTCCGGGCGGTTTTTTCAAACGAGAAGGCAGACCAACAGAAAAGGAAGTTCTAACTTCCAGATTGATCGACAGGTCGATCCGGCCTTTATTCCCCGAGGGTTATTATGGCGAAACCCAGGTAATTGCCGCTGTGCTCTCGGCAGACCAGGTGAATGATCCCGATGTGATTGCCCTTTGCGGCGCCTCTGCCGCGCTCTATATCTCAAAGAGCCCTTTTAACAATCCGATTGCAGGGGTGCGTGTCGGTTTGATCGAAGACCAGCTTGTTCTGAATCCAACAAATGCCCAACAACTGGAGAGCAAGCTCGAAATCGTGGTTGCAGGCACCGAGAGCGCCATTGTCATGGTGGAATCACTGGCACACGAAATTTCGGAAGAAAAAATGATCGAAGCAATCAGTTTCGGTCATGAGGCGATCAAGACAATCATAGCCGGAATCAAACAGCTTGCTGAGATGGAACCCGTCGTAAAGGTTACGGTGAACCCTCCCGGGCTTCCTGCCGGTCTTGTTGCGGATTTGAAGGCGAAACACGAAGCTGAAATCCTCTCCGCATTGAACGTTACCGGTAAACTCGCTTCGCAAGAAGCGCTCAGCGAGCTTTTGGATCGAATGATCTCGGAGATACCTGAGGAAGAAGAGGAAAAGAGAGATCACACGAAAAGGGCCTTTTACAAAGTGAAAGAGGAACTGGTTCGCAGCCAGATCCTGGATGGAAAGAGAACTGACGGTCGTGGCTCGAAAGAGATCAGACCAATCGACATTCAGGTCGGCTTGCTCCCGCGGACACATGGTTCAGCTCTATTTACGCGCGGAGAAACCCAGGCATTGGCAACTGTGACTCTTGGCACGTCCGATGATGCCCAGATCGTAGACGAACTGGAAGGGGAAAGCCTGAAACGCTTCATGCTGCACTACAATTTTCCTCCCTATTCTGTAGGAGAAGTCGGATTTCTGAGAGCCCCTTCCCGCCGTGAAATCGGTCATGGGGCTCTGGCTTACAAAGCACTCCGAAACATGATTCCGTCAGAGACGGAGTTTCCTTATACGATTCGTCTTGTGTCCGACATCCTGGAGTCCAATGGATCTTCCTCGATGGCTACGGTTTGTGGCGGAATCCTTGCTTTGATGGACGCTGGAGTTCCTTTGAAGGCCCCGGTTGCCGGAGTGGCGATGGGTCTGATCAAGGAAGGCGACCGCTTTGCCGTCTTGACAGATATTGCAGGCGAAGAGGATCACAGCGGCGACATGGACTTCAAAGTTGCTGGTTCGGCCAAAGGCGTAACGGCTCTCCAGATGGACATCAAGGTGGAAGGATTATCGAAAGAAATTATGACGCAAGCTTTGGATCAAGCGCGCGAAGCCAGACTTTTCATTCTGGATAAAATGACACAGGTTATTCCCGCATCGCGCTCCGAGATTTCTACTTTTGCTCCGCGCTTGATTACGATGAAGATACCCACAGCCAAGATCCGTGAAGTCATCGGGCCAGGAGGTAAGATGATCCGCAGCATCATCGAACAGACCGGGGTTAAGATTGATGTGCAAGATGACGGTACTGTTACCATCGCCAGTGTAGATGAAGCTGCCGCAAAGAAGGCGCAGCAAATCATAGCGAACCTTACAGCAGAGGCTGAAAAGGGGCGCACGTATCTCGGTAAAGTGCAGCGCATCGCGGAATACGGCGCTTTTGTTGAGATCCTTCCCAATCTTGTCGGGTTGCTTCATGTTTCTGAAATGGCTCCATATAGAGTCAGAGAAGTGCGGGATCTTGTTACAGAAGGACAGGAACTGATGGTGCGAGTGATCGAGATTGGCGACGACAATAAGATCCGTCTCAGCCACAAAGAATTCGCACAGGCAACACCACCACCTGGTTACGCTGAGCATCGCCCTGATGAACACAGACGTGATGGGGAGAACAGACCTCGCCCGGATGATCGTGATCGTGATAGACGTTATAGCGGTGACCGTCCGCGTGGACCTCGGAGACCATCACGATCAAACTATTAAGAATCTATATTTCAGCTTGATATTCTCGCGGAGTCTGTTCCAAACCAGACTGTAGATTCTTTCAGTGCGGGAGTGCTTCTCTGTTCTCAGGGGATCTCTCCGCATCGATCCATGATATACTCGGTTCATTGTGACTCGGGAGGATTGAGTATTATGGAACTGGAACATTTCGAGGAATTTCTCGAGAGAAAGGGTCAGTTAACACGCATACAAGTAAATATTCTCCGAAGTGATCTTGAATTACTCACCAAGTATGCCGCATTCGTTACCAAGACTAAGAACAGTCGTCTAACTGTGGCCGATCTTTGCCAGTTAGCTATACGAGACTATGTTTCCAAGCACGGAGAAGAGCTAAATACTAGAATGCTTGATTTTGATTATACTCCTAAAACAAGATCACGGAAGAAAGAATCGACTCCGGAAGCTATTAAGAAGTTAAAATAATTTTCATAAGCATTAAATGTGTGTTAACAGTGTTTAATACTTGCATATCATTATGCATGTTTCAAGTGTATAATCATTGGGATATAAGTATTATAATTTTGAATTCAAGTGGGTTTTTGAAAGTTAATGTGGCTGTTTCCGACCCTGTTACGTCACATTCTAAATGTAGAATCCTGATTCGAAATCGTCAACTCTATCGAATAGGTTCTCTACTACTGAATCATTTTGAGTATCAAGGAAGTACTAGTAGATTGCCTCCCATTGTATTCACGTGTGTTGATTCCAAGCAGAAATCGATGTCTCGGGATTGAGAGATCTCTTTTAATATCGCAGGGACTTTCAGACCTCAATTGAGATTTACCAGATAATCCCGAAGATAGTATCCAGTTATGGACTGTTTACTTCGGGTAATCGCTTCCGGAGTGCCTTTTGCGATTATTTTTCCGCCTTCACTCCCACCTTCGGGTCCCAGATCGATCACGTAGTCGGCGGACTTGATTACTTCCGGGTTATGCTCGATAACAATAACGGTGTTGCCGGATTCTACGAGACTGAAAAGAATGTTGAGAAGATGCCTGATGTCTTCGAAGTGTAATCCGGTAGTTGGTTCATCAAGAATGTACAGAGTTTTACCGGTACTTCGCTTGCAAAGCTCCTTTGCCAGCTTGATTCGTTGCGCTTCCCCGCCCGAGAGAGTGGTAGCAGACTGGCCAAGCTGGATGTATCCGAGGCCAACCCGCTCCAATACGTCGAGTTTAGGCTTGATTTGAGGATGAAAATCGAAATATTGTAGAGCCTCACTGATCGTCATCGAAAGAACATCGGCGATGTTCTTTCCTTCATACAAGACTTCCAAAGTCTGCTGGTTATAGCGTTTTCCCCCGCAGATATCGCAATGTACATAGACATCGGGCATGAAGTGCATAAAGATACGCGTCTCGCCATATCCGCGGCACTCGGCGCAGCGGCCGTCGGCAACGTTAAAGGAGAACCTGCCGGGAGTATAACCACGGATTCTTGACTCAGGCAATTGCGCGAAAAATTCGCGGACAGGCCCGAACAGCCCGACGTAAGTTGCGGGGTTCGATCTGGGGGTTCTGCCGATCGGAGCCTGGTCTATGTTGATGATCTTGTCGATCTGATCGAGTCCTTCGAGCTTCAAGTGTTTGCCAGGAGCTTCCTTTGAATCATGCAGTTTCTTTGCGACTGCTTTATGTAAAATATCGATTACGAGGGTTGATTTTCCGGAGCCCGAAACCCCGGTAACAACCGTAAACAGGCCCAAGGGAAAATCTACATCGATGCCTTTCAGATTGTGTTCGGAGGCGCCTTTGATCGTCAAGAAGCCGCGCTCAGGTATTCTCCGTTTTGCTGGAACAGGGATTCTTTTGGTCCCGGACAGGTAGGCTGCGGTTAGCGATTCCGGATTCGCAATCACTGTTTCCAACGGTCCGGAGGCAACAACATAGCCACCTCCTTTTCCGGCCGCCGGCCCGAGATCCACCATGTAGTCTGCAGAACGAATCGTCTGTTCATCGTGTTCCACGACAATCACAGTATTCCCGACATCGCGCATAGTGAGCAACGCATCAATTAGTTTTTTCCCATCGCGCGGATGCAAACCGATCGTGGGTTCGTCCAGAACGTAAAGAATTCCACGCAATTTTGCGCCGATCTGACTGGCAAGGCGCACACGCTGTGCCTCACCACTCGAGAGAGTCGATATCCTGCGATCCAGGCTTACATAATCAAGCCCAACCTTGTCGAGGAATCCAAGCTTTTCACCAATCTCTTTCAGAATTGGCCCGGCGATCAAAGATTCCTGTTCGGAGAATTTCCAGGATCCAAACAATTTCTCCGATTCGGATGCCGGCAAGGCTGTGAGCTCCGCTATGTTTCGCCCGTGAATCAATACGGAGGTCGCTTCTTCGCGAAGTCTCAAACCATGGCAGGCAGGGCACACCTTTGCCTCCGCCTCCGGTAAATTGTCTTCGGCGACCTGCCATTGTGCCAACGCGCTCCGTTGCGGTGAGTTGTAAAGCTCGGCGGAAGCTGCGGACGAATTCAGCAGCACACCTTCCGCCATTCGTTCGACCTCCCGATAGTACAAACTGGCCGCGCTGACTTCGCCGATTCCATCACATTCCGGACATGCGCCCAGCGGTGAATTGAATGAAAAAAATCTCGGCTCCAGCTCAGGAAACGTAAAGCCGCATTTTGGACAAGCCCGGTTGATTGAAAAAAGCTTCTCCTCTTTTTCGGTGAGATAAATCAGATCCCCTTTGCCCCACTTCAACGCGAGTTCAATGGATGGTCGGATACGTGCCGCATCCATCCCGGAATCCAAAGGAAACCGGTCGATCACCAGCTCGATCGAATGCAGCTTATGACGCTCCAGTTTGACGGGGGCATCGAGAGAGTATATGGCTCCATCGATCCTGGCTCGAGAAAATCCTTTCTTTTGAAATTCTTCTAGCTCCTTGCGATATTCCCCTTTTCTATCCCGGATCACGGGAGCAAGAATCGTAACGTTGGCGCCCTTTCTTCCAGAAAGGATTTGAGTGACAATCTGGTCTACAGTTTGAGTTTCAATCGCGATCTTGCATCGCGGACAATGAGGAACTCCCAAACGCGAATACAATAAACGCAGGTAATCCTGAATCTCGGTGACCGTCGCCACGGTCGAGCGTGGATTTCGCGTGATCGTTTTTTGCTCGATAGAAATCGACGGAGATAGTCCTTCAATCGAGTCGACATCCGGTTTTTCCATTTGCTGCAAGAACTGTCTCGCGTATGCGGAAAGGGATTCCACATAGCGGCGTTGTCCTTCGCCGAAAATGGTGTCGAAAGCCAGCGAGGACTTGCCGCTGCCGCTTAACCCTGTGATCACGATGAGGGTGTTTCGCGGTAGCTCGAGGTCAATGTTCTTCAGATTATGCTGCCTCGCGCCCCGAATGAAAATACTCTTATACATGCGATTTTTACTGCGGAAAGCGCGGAAAGCGCAGAGAAAAATGAAAAATTTCCTCTCTGCGTTTTCCGCGAGTTCCGCGTTGAAAAACTATTTCTTGATCAAGTAGATGATGCCGCCAATCAGACCGTAGAAGAATGTAAGAATATAGTCCCACACCGAAAACGCAACTGCCTGGGCTTCGGTAACACCGATTCCTCCAAGCAAATAAATGTACGTGAACTCGCGAACCCCGATCCCATTGGGAGTCAACGGCAGGAGCTGGATGCAAATCAGGATGGGCATCAGAATAGAGGATTCCAGCAGTCCCATCGGCATGGAGAGTCCGCGCGCGATGAAATAGTAATACAGGATTACGTTGAACTGCAGCAACAGGCCAAGTACAAACGCGTACGCAACGATTCCCTTGGATTTCGAGAAATGCCAGAAGGAATCAAAGACTTCCAGTAGTCTGTGTGAAATCTTTTGAGGCAGCCTGGTGAGTGCACGTTTCAGCCAATCCGCAAACCGGGTGCTACCGTAAAAAACCAGGATGGCAACAAACCCGACGATCGTGAGAGAGAACAGCGCCATCGCGAGCGGTTTGATCTCACTAAACCTGGGATAAAATGCGACGGCCGTCACGCCGATCAGAAGAAGTCCGTAGATTCCGGTCAGACGCTCCACAATAATGACTGCAATCGGACGAAGAATAGAGCCGGTGTATTTTTTTGAATCGACCATACGGTAAACATCACCGCCCACTCGTGTCGGGAGAAAGTTATTGAAAAAGCCGCCGATCAGATAAGATTGCAGCAACTCCCAAAGCGGCGCAGTTACGCCCTGCGCTGACAGCAATAACTGCCACCGATATGCGCTGATCAGCAACCCGATGACATGCAGTCCTCCGGCAAGAAAGATCCAGCTCACGTCGCTTTGCTTGAACTCCTGTCCGACACTGCCAAGCCGGACCTTGAAAGCAAAGAGTAGAGCGATCAGAATCAAACCGGCGGCAAGTTTGAACCAGTAGGAGCGGATCTTCATTTGTTGCGGCGGGCAAAGAGTGTGACAGGCGATCCCGCAAGCCGCGTCAATCTAATCGCGGAGAAGAATCGCTCCAGGGTCTTCATGAAGCCGGCGCTACCGATGAACCGATAGAAAGAAAGTGGAAGAAAAGATCCAGGATCGCTCGAGACGATCTGGAAGCCGTTCTCTTTTAACTGTTCGCGAACTTCTTGCATGGGAAACGTGCGGTATTCCTGGACGTTGGAATCGAATAGCTTCTTGAGCTTGTGCCAGACTGGAGCAAAAACAAGAAATCCGTGACGGGGCGGTAGATCAAACACAATCCAATCTCCAGATACCCGGCACAATTCACCGAGTGCCTTCTTCCAATCAATGACATGAAGAAGCAGCCGGAAACAAAAAGCGCAATGGAAACTCTGATCTGGAAATTCCAGCCGCTGCGCATCCACGACCACAATCTGCAGTTTTGGATCATTCGTCTTTTCGCGCAATACATCCAGCATTTGCTTCGAAGCATCGCAAGCAGTGACTGCTGCGCCACGTTCCAGCAGCGGGATGGTGAACCGTCCCGTACCGGCCCCCACGTCGATGACCTTCCAATTCTTTATGTCCGGAAACCTGGAAAACACGACGTTTTCCTGGGTCGTTCTGATCAGGGTTCCTACCGAACCGCCAAAACGGTCTGCATCAAACTCACGCGCGGTCTTCGGATCCGAATAAACGCGATAACTGTAATGCTCTGTTTCAGCCATGTCTTGTGCGTGTGTGAATCGTGGAAGGAATCCTAAACTACGGTTTCTCGAGCGTTGCCGTTCACGAACTGCCCCGGTTTTCGCAAACTGCCGACGTAGGCGTATAAACGCCTGGTTTTCGCGAGGTACTCAGTGTAACTGTATTTCTCTTCTGCAACCTGCCGGGCGCGCTTTACCATATCGGAAACTCCTGGATTCTCCAGCGCTTCCAGAATGCCTTCCCCAAACGATTTCGAATCCGGCGCGGTCAAAATGGCAATCTCGGGATTCAATACCTGTGTATGAGTTACAAGGTTCGTTGCTACGATCGGTTTGCCGCTCCGTAAATAGGAATAGATTTTTAACGGTGTGTTAGTGCCCGATTTTCTCGGTGAAACGAGAACATCGGCAATCTCAAAATATTGCGAGACTTCTCCGGCCGGGATCTTTTCCATCAGTTCTACATTCTCGGTGACATCCAGGTCTTCGCTCATCTTCCGATATTGCCGGATCGTATTCTTGTCAGCGCCGATCATGAGAAACAGCACATCCGGTCTCTTCTTTGCAACAATGGAAACACTTTCGATCAACAAATCCAGACCCTGGTACGCTTCAAAAGTGCCCGCATACAATACGACCTTGCGCCCGTCAAAACCCTTGTGCTGAGGGGCCGGCCCTGTGGAATCCGACAGCAGCGTGTCAGCTTGAGGAGTGTTTTCAATGACAAACACTTTGCGTTTGATTCCCGCGTTGACTACGTGCTCCGCAAGATACGGACAGATTGCGATAATTGCATCGGATGATTTCAAAGCCTGGTTTTCAAAGATCTCCAGCATTCGATGAATCACCTTGGAACGGATGATACCAAAATTTACAAACTGTTGTGGAAGGGAGGAATGCATGTCGTACACGTGCGGAATCTTCCACAGCCGGCTGAGAATGGCCCCCCAGAAGCAGGCTTCTTCATGCGTGTGAATGCAATCGTACCGGTTTTTCAGGAGCAGTTTCATCACCGTAAAGAAAAGAAAGAAATCGAGAAAAATCTTGCCCCACGACGGCCCGACAGCTACTTTCTTGAAAAAAGGGATCGGCAGCGACCGGTAGATCTTTAATCCCGGCATCTCGACATCTTTCCCCAGTGGATACGTAGCCAGGTCGATTTCATGCCCGAGTTCCGTCAACGCCTTGATTCGGAAATACTCACTAAAAGGCGTGCCTCTCGGCTCAAAAAAAGGCTCGGGGGCGATCATTAAGATTTTCATGAGGATGGGATCCGGGATCGATTTCGAAACCGGTAATTATAGCAGATCGTTACACCTTTTTCAGGACTTCATCGTAGTCGGAAGGAGTGTTGAGATTCTGAAACGAGCGTCCTTCAGGCTCGAGATCAAACAGATACAAGATGTGACCGCTTTCCAGCGCATCCGTGATGCGGTATCGTTTCGCCGTGATACTCTGCTGAAAACAGCGCAGTAAGGATTGCGAATACAGGGCGTGAAGAGGCTGGGGGCGATCCTGATGGACCGGGATGACCGCATCGACGCCGGTGAAACTGCAAAGATGTTGGATCAGCTCAGCGTTTAAGAATGGCATATCGCAGCCGACACAGAAGATCCGTGATTCCCCGGATTCTAAAATGGACGTGATGCCCCCTATCGGTCCGATTTCCGGATAACGGTCCACAATCTCAGGAAGTTGCAGTTGTGGATATGAATCGGGGTGATGAACGCTGAGCACGACACGCGAGAAAATCGAAGTCATCGTTTCGATGACAGCTTCGATCAAGGTCCGGCCTCGAAACGGCAGCAGCGCTTTGTTCTGCCCCATGCGAGTGCTCCTACCACCCGCTAAAATTACAGCCGTAACATTCGTGATCAATTTTCACCACGGAGAACACGGGGGGCACGGAGCGTAAAAAAATAATTCTCCGTGCGCTCCGTGGTGGAAACTAGACGTTGAAACGGAAGGTGATGATGTCCCCGTCCTGCACGATGTACTCCTTCCCTTCCAGCCGGAAGACGCCGTGCTTCTTTGCTTCCACGAAAGAACCGGTTCTTACGAAGTCGTCGTACGCGACAACTTCCGCGCGGATAAATCCCCGTTCCATGTCCGAATGAACAGTCCCCGCTGCTTTCTGCGCATTCAAACCTTTGCGAAGCGGCCAGGAGCGCACTTCCTCGGGACCGGCGGTGAAAAAGAGAATCAAATCGAGCAATCGGAAAGTCGTGCGGATTACGCGATCGCGTCCACTTTCGCTGAAGCCATACTGCTCCATGAACTCGCGTCGGTCTCCTACGGCCAGCTCTCCGATCTGCTCCTCCAGCGGTCCGCAGATGTAAGTGATCCCCTGATTGCCCGCAAGCTGCTCGCGCAGGAACTCGTCCCGTTTGGAGAGCCGGTCTTCACTGAGATTGATAATGTGCAGGATCGGCTTCTCGCTCAAGAATGCGAAGCTGCGAAGCCGACGTTTGTCGGCAGGTTCAAACTCTATCTCGCGAATGGGCTTTTCCGACTCCACCTGGGCCGCGCAACGTTGCAGGATCGCGAGCTCCTCTTCATTCTCTTTGCTCTTCATTTTCTTGACCATCTGGTTCAATTTTTCCAGACGGCTGTGAATGACTTCCATGTCCGCTAGAATCAGCTCGAGATTAAAATCCTGAATGTCCTCATGCGGATGCAAATCGGAGTCGGCAACTCCCATCTCGGCATCTTCAAAAGCGCGCACAACATGGATCAAGCAATCTACGTTTCGCAAGTGCCCGAGATATTCGGCGCCCTTCATTTCGCCGCGGTTTGCGCCGACCATGTCTACGAACTCCGTAGTAGCCAGCGTCTTCTTTTTCGGCTGGATCATCTCCTCCAGCTTGTCCAGCCTTTCATCGGGCACTTCGGCTACACCCAGATTGACTGCTTTCTTCTGGCTGAACCGGGAGGTGTCCGCGTGGCCGCGCGTGAGTAAATTGAACAGCGTTGTTTTTCCGACTTTTGGAAATCCGATAATTCCTGCTTTCATAGAGGTAACACATTATAATAATTGACTTGTGAAATACAGAGTACTGGGAAAAACGGGAATCCGCGTCTCAGAAGTCGGATTCGGAGCGTGGGCAATTGGCGGTCCGGTGGACCTCTTTGGAATTCCTGTCGGCTGGGGAAAAGTGGATGATCGCGAATCCGAGGCTGCCCTCCAGCGAGCACTCGAGCTCGGGGTAAGCTTCTTTGATACCTCGGATGTGTACGGCAGTGGTCACAGCGAAGAGTTGATCGGACGATGCCTGGAAGGCAAGGACTGCGTAATCGCGACAAAAGTCGGAAATGCGCGCACCGAAAAGGGGCCTGTCAAGGATTTTTCTACGCCACATATCCGCGCGGCGATTGAAGGAAGCCTGCGAAGACTGAAGCGCGAAGTGATCGATGTGTATCAGTTACACAATCCAGCTCCGGAAGTCTGGCAATCGGATGAAGTCTTTACATTGTTGGATCAACTTAAGAGGCAAGGGAAGATTCGTGCCAGAGGCGTCTCGATCACCAGTATCAATGAAGGAATCCACTTGATCGAAACGGGGAAAGTGGATTCTCTGCAGGTGCTGCTTAACATCCTGAACCAGGAACCGGCAAAGGAACTTTTGCCGCTTGCTGAGCAACGGGGGATTGGAATCATTGTTCGGGTTCCGATCGCATCCGGATTGCTTACTGGAAAGTTCAATAAAGACCACCAGTTTCCGGCGGATGACAACCGCAAGAATTATTTGACCCGAAAAAGATTCGAAGAAGTGATCGAAAAAGTATCTCATCTGAAAGAATTGACAAAACATACCGGGTACACACTTTCTCAAGTCGCCTTGAACTTCTTGCTGAAGTTTTCCGCCGTCAGCACAGTCATTCCCGGAGCAAAGACCCCGGCCCAGGTGGAGCAAAATGTTTCGGCTTCGGATGCGACTCTGAGCGAAGAGGTCTTTCAATCGATCCGGAACGAATTTCAGGACTACAACTTTTTTCTCCGGTACCGTGTGAGGGTTTAACTATGATCAATGAACATGATTTTCAGGACCACGCAGCGGAAGCGCTGGAGGATCTTGAAGAAAGATTGCTTCCAGTTTCGGAACAACACGACTTTGAAGTGGAATCGGGCAGTGGAATGCTCACGCTGATTTTTGAGAAGCCATCTCACGCAAAGTTCATCATCAGTCCGAACTCTCCGGCCCGGCAAATCTGGGTGTCCGCCCTTTCGACAAGTTTCAAATTCGATTGGGAAGAATCCGCAAGCTCGTTTGTCCTGGACAAAACTCGAGAGCCATTTCGCGCGGTGATTGCAGGACTTGTCTCAAAACAACTTGGCGCAGAGATCAGTTTGTGACAGCTGACGAAGTAATCGAACTGCTCCACCTTCAACCTCACCCGAAGGAAGACGGCTTCTTTTTGGAGACATATCGCTCGGAAAAACGATATCCGAATAGTCATTCCGCTTCCACGGCGATCTACTTCTTATTGAAAGCCGGCGGATTTTCCGAAATGCACCGGCTTCAATCGGACGAAATCTTCCACTTCTATCTAGGCTCTCCAGCCGAATTGCTTCTACTGTATTCGAACGGAGAGGGTACGGTGGAACGTCTCGGAATCCGTCTAGAAGCCGGTGAGCGGCCGCAAATTGTGGTTCCGGCGGGAGCCTGGCAGGGATGGCGCACCACGGGCGAATTCACGCTGATGGGTTGCACAGTCGCTCCCGGTTTCGAGTACGCAGACTACGAATCCGGGAACCATCAGGAGCTGATCGTGCAGTATCCGCAATTTGCGGATCTGATCCGGCAACTGACGAAGTAGGATTCACCACAAAGGCACAAAGAACACAAAGTCTGGACCTATTTCTCTTTGTGGCCTTCGTGTCTTTGTGGTGAAATCTTCCTCAGAGATATTTGATTGTCCAGTCGATCAGTTTCTTCATTCTCTCTGTGTAGGGCGGATAAAAGAACGTCATGGCGCCTCGCTTGGGCTGATGCAAAACTGCGCGCTCATTCGAAAATGCCATAAAGCCGTGATGGCCATGCGAATTTCCGATTCCACTGGAATTGACGCCGCCGAAGGGAAGCTCCACATTTGCAAACTGGACTGCCACATCGTTGATGCAGATATTTCCGGAAGAAGTTTCGCGGAGGACTCGTTCAACAAAATCATTATCCCTGCTAAAGATATAGAGCGACAACGGCTTGGTTTTCGAATGAATGAGGGCCAGCGCCTCTTCCAGCGAACGATAAGGAACTACCGGTAGGACGGGCCCAAAAATCTCTTCCTGCATGATCTTGCTTTCCGGCGCAACGTTGGACAGGAGAGTTGGCGCCACAAATTTGTCACCATCCGCTCCCGGATCCGTTTCCATTGTGGCGCCTTTTTGAACTGCTTCCTGGATCAATGCCGCGATTCTGGTCCGGTGGCGTTCGTTGATGATTCGGCAGTAATCTGTACTGGTCGCGGGATCGCCGTACATGCCGCGGATCGATTCCTTTGCCGCTACAATAAAATCGCGTTGTCTGTTTTCCGGAATCAGTAAGTAGTCAGGCGCAACGCAAGCCTGCCCTGCGTTGATCAATTTTCCCCAGAGTATCTTGCGCGCAGCTTCCTTCAGATCAAAGGACGAATCGATCAACACGGGAGATTTGCCGCCAAGTTCCAGAGTCACCGAGGCAAGATGTTTTGCGGCGGCCTGCATCACAATCTTTCCAACAGCCGGACTCCCGGTGAAGAACATGTGATCAAACGGCAATTCAAACAGCGCTGTTGCGACGGTTTGATCACCTTCAATGACGGCGATTTCATTTTCCGGAAATATGGTGGAAATTAGTTCATGCATGAAGCGCGAAGTAGCCGGACTATGCTCCGATGGTTTCATGATGATGCAGTTACCGGCAGCGATTGCGGATATCAGCGGGCACATCGCAAGCTGAAACGGGAAGTTCCATGGAGAGAGAATCAGAACGGTTCCTTTCGATTCGAATCGGACTTCACCCCGCGCACCCAGGAAGGTGAGCGGGTTGGGGACTGGAGAGGGACGCATCCAGCGATGAAGATTCGTGCAAGCATGTTTGATCTCGGTTGTTACCTGAAACAGTTCGGTGAGGCCTGTCTCATGCGCCGGCTTGTGCAGATCAATTAGGAGCGCGTTTTCCAGCTCAGATCGATGTGCCAGAATCGCGGCGTGAAGCTTCTTGAGCTTTTCAATCCGGTCTCGCGTCGTGGTGTTGCGAATGGTCTGGCAGTTCGCCTTCTGTTGCTCGAATACGCGGATGATTTCCACGTAGCGATTTTACACCATCGGTTCGGAGTTCGCGGGGGTCCCTGCCCCGCAGCAATCCCAATTGCCACCTGGAAGGGCGGGCACGGAGGCCCGCCTGTCCAAACAAGGAATGCCTAATAGACCGTGATTCCGTTGAACGCCGCCGTTTTTACTTTGTTGTTTGGGGACCACACCCGGAACCCAACAGTTCCGGAAGGTGTCGCGCCCGCGTTCAAGGTGATGATCAGAACGCTATCCACATATACTTGGAAACTTGTGCCGTTATAGCTCATCTTGATGTGATAGTTGGTGTTTGCACTGACACTGCGCGCAATGGTCCGTGTGGAGATTGTAGTTCCCCCGGATATCTGGTTCAGTACAAACTTGTTCTTATCATCCCAAACCTGCAATTCCACATATGTAGACGTATTTTGACGCCATCCAAATACTGATGCTCTTCCGGATCCGGTTGTGATTTTTACATCTGTTTCAATGGTACATACAGTGCATCCGCCGAAGTTTGTTGATAGCGCGCTTCCATTTTTCGTGCTACCGGTCAGATCGCCGTTGACTACGGTCCAGGTGCCGGCGGTAAACGTCCAGCCGGAAGCATTGCCGTCTTCAAAGTCATCCGTAAAGAACGTGCTTGTGTTGTTCACTGTCACCGAAACGGGTGATGAATCCGTGCTGTGACCTGCGTTGTCAAAGGCTCTGCTCTTGAGTGAATGACTCCCGTTTGAGACAGATGTCGTGTTCCACGAAACGCTGTACGGCGATGAAGAATCGGTGCCGATCAGCACGCTGCCGTCACGGTAAAATTCCACACGGTTGATCGAGCAATCATCCGTGGCGCTGGCCGTTACATTGATCGTGCCGCTGACTGTCGCGCCACCGCCTGGAGCCGTGATGGATGTATTTGGCGGATTCACATCGCTGCAGGTAGTGATCCTTTCATACGCGCCGAGGTCATACGCAGAGCCCTGCGGGCGCACAATGCCTTCCAGATCATCCGTGACTTCCGGAACGGTGATTCCCGCGTTGATTGCAGGGCTGCCGCTCTTCAAGTGATAATCATTGTTTACAGGATCCACAAACAGAGCGCTCGTTGTCGAAACAAACGAATGTATATCATGGCCGCGACCTTGCCAGGTTGCGAGGCTCACAAAAGACGCGCCATCGTTGTAGGAAAACACATTCACAACAGCGTTGTAATCAGAATCGAGTTCCGGTTCGCTGGTAGAATCCACATTGATCGAACCTCTGGTCCCAAGATGAATCAGAATGTTGTTCTTCACTTTGTTATTTGTGGAACCGTTTAGAAACGAAACGACAAAACGGCCATTGAATGGCTGGATGATGGTATTGTTGTAAAATTTGTTATCGTGCGTTCCCCATTGTGTGCCGTTCCCATCATCCCATCCGGCGATTCCACCTGCGGTGTTGTTGTAAAGCAAGTTGTTCCGGATGATGGAGTTCGTGACAGAAGCAAGATTGATCGCCGATCCTCCCGCAGCTCCATTGTTGTAGATCACGTTGGAGTCCATCAATGCGTTTGAAATAATGCCGTCGCCTGCCAGCGCGGGATCCGCATTGATCTGGATCCCCGATGCGTTGTTATGATGCGCTCTGTTTCCCACAATCACCGGATTGTCTGAGCTGTTGGAAACGTAAATGCCATGTTCGATGGCGGAATAGGAAGTTTCGTTATTCTCGATCCGGATTCCCTCCGCGTAACCCGTAAGGATTCCCCAGCGGGAGTTGTTGTGACAGAAGTTGTTCCTTAAAATGATTCCGTGGACTTCTGCTGTGGGCTCCCCCTGCACGGCGATTCCTGAGCGTAGAGACGAGTGAATCTCGAACCCTTCAATCGTGATGTAGCTCGCATTCCGGATCCAGAGATTGTCGTTATTGGAATTGTTCGGACCTTTCGCGTTTACGATTGCGCCGGGCTGTCCCTGTACCAAAATTGGCAATGATGACGTGCCGGATGTCCCAAATTTGGCACCGGCATAGGTGCCTGGTTTGACGATAATTGTGTCCCCTGCATGGGCCGTATCCGATGCCTTCTGGATGGTGGCAAAAGGGCTTGCCTGAGTCCCCGGATTTCCGTCGCTGCCGCCATTCGCAACGTAGTATGTCGCGGCAATGCAATTGCCTGCGAACAATACGAAAAAAGAGACAAGAATTTCTTCATGAGCACACCACTCTCTTTGGCATTCTAAAGCAAAAATAATGCCAGAGGATTTACCACAAAGGCACAAAGACACGAAGAAAGGAATTCTAGTTCTCACTTTGTGTCCTTTGTGCCTTTGTGGTGAATTCCTACTTCATTGTTTGAATAACTGAGAAAGCAACAACACGAAGCCAAATACGATCAATGCGAACACAAGGAAAAAGCCTGCGACAAGAGAGCCAAGGAAGATCCAATGGGAGCGGGTACTTTTTTCGGGAGCCTGCGCAAACTGATGAAATAGTTTCATGTTTCGCGTGTTGGACTTCCAGAAAAAATCGAAAGCATCTCCGAGAAACGGAATGGAACCAACCGTGACATCGAGCAATGTGTTGGCGATCATTCGCACGATTACGATCTTTGGCAATTTGAACTGAAAGGCGCGGAATAACACAAGTAGTCCGATTGCGCCTCCCACCAGATCGCCGGCTCCTGGAACCAGCCCGATCAGGGATTCCACGCCAAATCTCCAGTTGATCCCGGGAATCCGAAAGCACTGATCCATCAGGTACGCGATCTGGTCGAGTTGAGCGCCCGTTTTTGCCAGATCCATGCCTTTTTTTGTCTCGGAATGTACAATAGATTGTTTCATCGGTTTACGGTTTCGTTCGTATACATAATGATTAGGGTAGGGTGAGTTGTCTACAATGAGGGATCGATTCGCGGATTTGCTGCCTGAATATGTACTCGATCAGCATTCGCAGGATTTGCGGTTGAAGATCAGAGCGCATCTGGATTCCGGCTGTGAATCCTGCATCGCAGAGTTGCACTCTCTGGAAGAAGCGATCCATATGCTTCCCGTGGCTCTTGCAGCCCCCACACGGCAGATTCCGGCCTCGGTCAAAGGCAGAATTGATGCAGCGCTCAATGCGGAAACGATCCATGAAATCGGACGTGAGAGCGGCCTTCAGAGTATCTCTCATTACCGGCTTTTGCGCAGACTCGGTATCGGCGCCATGGGTGAAGTGTTTCTTGCAGAGGACACCAAACTCGGGAGAAGCATCGCACTAAAAATGATCCGGCCGGAACTTGCTACAAATATCGAAGGAAAGAAGCGCTTCTTGCGGGAAGCACGCGCTGCCGCCGTTTTGAGTCATCGTGGAATCGCAACAATTTACGAGATTGGTGAAGAAGCCGGCGCCAATTTCATTGCGATGGAATATGTGGAGGGCAAACAACTTTCGGAAGTCATAGGCGGCAGGCCGCTTCTGCTGGGCCGCATCATCCAGATCGGCATCCAGCTTGCCGGCGCTCTTTCCGAAGCGCACGGAAGAGGTGTTCTGCATCGCGATTTGAAACCGGAGAACATTCACGTGCGCGCGGACGATGAAGTGAAAATTCTGGATTTTGGTCTTGCCAAGTTCAAGGAACGTAGACTGGAAGATGATTACACTACGTCCGGCGATCGCATCGTGGGGACCGTCCCTTATATGAGTCCGGAGCAAATTCTGGGGGAGGAATTGGACGCGCGCACCGATCTGTTTTCCCTTGGATCCATTCTGTATGAAATGGCAGGCGGCACGAGTCCTTTTTCCGGACGCAACCCAGGGGAGACACTGGAAAACATCGTAAGAAAAGAACCTGCACACCTTGAGAATATTTCCCCCGGATTGGAAAAGGTAATCCTTCGTTGTCTGCGGAAGGACCGGAATGAGCGATATTCTTCTGCGAAAGAATTAGAAACGGATCTGATTGCGCTCCAGCGCGGCGAGGATCCGGATCTCGCAGAAAGAGCCGGAAAGCCTATTTCCATCGCAGTCTTGTACTTCGAAAATCTCAGTGAAGAGAAGGAGAGCGATTACTTCCGCGCAGGAATGACCGAAGATATCTTGATTGAATTATCCAAAGTCAGATCGCTGGAAGTGCGTCCCCGTTCGCAGGTGTTGAAATACAAAGACCGGGAGATTGATGTTCGCGAAGTGGGCGAAGATCTGAAGGTGACCCATCTTCTTCAGGGAAGCATCCGCAAGTCCGGGAATCGTCTCCGGATTTCTGCGCAACTGATTGATACGCGAAACGCCGTCTCGATCTGGGCCGAACGATACGATCGCGGGCTGAAAGATGTTTTTGAAATCCAGTCGGAAATTGCGCAGCGAATTGCTTCCGCTCTCAAGGTTCGGCTTACAGGAGCGGAGAAAGAAGAAATCAAACGACGTCCTACCGGTAGTCTGGAAGCCTATGATTTTTACTTGCGGGGTCGCGAAATGATTTTCCGGTTGGGCAAGGAAGGAATCAAGGCTGCCCGGGATTACTTTGAGAGGGCAATCAGCAACGATCCGAACTACGCGCTCGCACATGCGGGGTTGGCGCAGGCCTATGCGACCCAGCTCAGTTTTTACGGCGGTTCCGATTTGCTTGCCGATCTTGCGGTTGAATCGGCGAACCGCGCCCTGGATCTGGATGAGAATCTAGCGGAAGCATACGCGGCTCTTGGGTTCGCTTTTTTCCTGAAAAGAATGGAACAGGAAGCAATCGATGCTTGCCGCAAAGCGATCCGGCTCAATCCCCATGACGCGTTTGCCACCTGGATTTCCGGAAGACTTGCCTATCGCCTCAATCGCTACGAAGAAGCAGCCCGCTGGTTTCAGGGCACGATCGAGCTTCTGCCGGATTTCTACACCGCTTGCAACGATCTGGCGCAGACATACGAGAACCTTGGAATGTTTGAAGAAGCAGGGAAGATGCACCGAGAAACGATCGAGACCTGCCGGCGATATCTGGCGCGGTTTCCGGACGAGGCGCGCGCTCACATTTTTTTGGCAAACAGCAGTGTCCGCGCGGACGAGCGTGAAACGGCAATCGAGGAAGGAAGAATTGCCGCCGATCTCAGTCCCGATGATCCGGTCATGATGTACAATCTCGCCTGTCTGTACAGTCAGCTCAACGAACCCGACATTGCTGTCGAATGGCTCGCAAAATCGATAGAGAACGGACGGCGTGACTTTGAATGGATGAAGCGCGATCCCGCCCTGGAAAGGATCCGCAACCATCCAGCTTATGTAAAACTGATTTCAGAGTAAAAACCGTGAAAATACAGATCATTCTGGTTCCGTACGATTCGGGCCATAAAAACGTGCGCATGGGACAGGGGCCTGAATCGTTTATCGACAATGGATTGACCGACGCTCTGAAGACCGATGGACATGTCGTTGATGTCGAGCGGATTGATCTTGGCAAAACGTTCCCCGCCGAAATCGGCACTGCTTTTGAGCTGAACCGGATTCTTTCCAGACGCGTGCGGGCCGCAGTTGAAGAAAAGAAATTTCCCGTCGTGCTTGCAGGAAACTGCAACAGCTCGATCGGAACGCTTGCAGGCGTAGGGCAAAACGAATTAGGTCTCGTATGGTTTGATGGGCATGGCGATTTTAATACACCCGAAACGACCATCAGCGGATTTCTGGACGGGATGGCGCTGGCGATCGCAACCGGCCGCTGCTGGCGCCAGATCACTGCGAGTATTCCGGATTTCCATCCGGTGGTCGAACGCGATGCCATTCTTGTGGGCGCGCGGGATCTGGATCTGGAAGAAAAAAAACTGCTGGATGGATCCGGCATCGCCCTGGTTTCCTGTGACTTCATCCGTCATACTAATATAGTAGAAGCTTTCCGGGCTGTACTGGGAGCGCTGGAACCGCGCGTCAAGCGGGTCCACTTGCATCTGGATCTGGATGTCCTGGATCCGGAGCAAACTCCGGCCAATCACATGGCGCCGCCCGATGGTCTTTTTGTAGGCGAAACCGAGCTGGCCATCCGGATGATCCGTGGGCGATTTGGAATTTCCTCCGTGTGTATCGCCGCATATGATCCGGACTTCGATCGATCGCACAATACCGTTCAGGCCGGAATCAAACTCCTCCGTGTCCTGCTAAGGGAGACGTAACGTCTTTCGAATATTCCAGCCGGACGCCTCCAGTAATTTTTCGGCTTCCTTTTTTGATACGCCTTTGATGCGGCTGATCAATCGTACGGATCGAAATTTCATTTTCTCGTTCGCCGGTTTCAAATCGATCATCCAGCCGGCCTTGGTTTTGCCAAGTTGAATCATGCTGCAAGTGGTCAGGATGTTTAAAGCGACCTTTGTGGCGGTGCCTGCTTTGAGTCGTGTCGATCCTGTGACCAACTCCGGCCCCGTCGGCAAATCAATTTCTACATCCCAGGATACGCCTCGATTTCGAGCTGGATTGCAGGTAATCAAGATCGTTTTTGCGCCGATCATCTTCGCGCGATGAAGCGCTCCAAGCACAAATGGAGTACGCCCACTTGCCGTAATTCCACAAACAAGATCTTTGTCAGACACTCCACGTTCGAGGATCGAAACGGATCCCTTCAGGGGATCATCCTCCACTCCTTCCACACTTCTGGACAACGCATTGACACCCCCGGCTATAATTCCCTGAACGCGATCCGGACGCTCCCCAAAAGTCGGTGGAATTTCGCTGGCATCCAATACACCCAATCTTCCACTGGTGCCCGCCCCGACGTAAAACAATCGGCCACCCGCATGAAAAGCTTCCAGCGCGATTTCTACCGCCTTTCGAAGTTCCTCTTTGCGCGCATTGAGAGCCTCTGAAACAAATACTTCCTCATCAATCAAAAGCTGGATTAGAGCTGGTGTCTTCAGACTCTCCAGATCCACAGATCGCGGATGTTGTTGTTCTGTGGTCGCGCGCTCCAGTTCTTCATGGAGCCCAAGCCTCTCGCCAGCATGCTGGAGCGCAGGCTTCCAGCCTGCATTATGGACCGCAGGCGTCTCGCCTGCCTTCATCGCGAGCCGAGCCGCACCGAAAGATCCTGGATTCGTACAAAGAGAGATCGAGGAAGTAGGCAGAAGCGGGTTCAGCGCCTTCTTGAACAGGGTGACGTATGCCGGTTGGTTTGAAAAAATTCCACCGGAAAGCTTTACTACAGGCATTTGGAAATTCAACCAGCGCGCGACAGATTCCGTATATGTCGCCAGGGCGCAAGCCCCTGCTTCGATGACTGCCAGCATTTCTTGATCGCCTTCCAAAGCCGCCTCAAACACAGCAGGCGCAAGACTGGAGATCGTAAGTTTGTCTGCTTCCTGAACCCAGACCGTTAATTCTTCCATATCGCTCAACGATAGAGCCCGCAAGATGCTTTGTGCCAGATTCGATGTTCGATGTTCCAGATCGTAACACCGCAAAGCGAGCCGCAACCCTTCGAGGCAGATCACATATGCGCCACCGCGATCTCCAAGCAAGTGACCCCGGCCGCCTGCCTTTTCCATCTTTCCGCCCTTTCGTCCCGTGACTGCGGAACCGGTTCCACTGATAACTGAAATCCCGTCTCCTTCGCCAAATGCCGCAGCCAGCGCAGAATCCCGGTCACTTCCCACACGGATCTGTGCATCAGGCCAGACAGCTTTCGCCAGATCCTGCAAATGATTTCGATCCGACTGCGTGACGCAACCAGCCAGAAAAACTCCGGCCTGTGTGACCTGTTCCGGAAGCTGTTCAAACAGTTGTTTTAAGCGATCTCTGGAAGTTAATTTAAAATTCGATGAAGGAAGCTCGCCTTTTCCCAATACTTCAACGCTGGAATCCAGTATTTTCAAATAAATCCAATCTGTACTGGAGGCTCCGCCTTCGATCCCCAAAACAAGCTGTTCGGCCGCCCGGTGTCTCTCCATGTTATTCCACTCGGATAAATACCTCTGCAAACGCAGCACGGGACTGTGTTTGGTGCGGGTCGGCAAAAATGGCTCTCCATCTGTTCAACCCCGCTACTCCCTCTCCATAGGATATGGCGGCCACCTGGCTCTGGTGTTGGGAAATTGCCTGCAGTTTCTTGCCGATTTGACTACTAATATCTTCGAACCTGTCCCATTGATGGAAGAGCCCCCAGACTTCGTATGCCCAAACGTCGCATTTGGCCTGAAGTTCTGCAATGGATTCTAGCAAGATCTTGCCAGTCAAACGGTGCGAAGGATGCCGGTCCAACTCCGGATGCGGAATGTAGATCTCCCCAGGATGCATTCCGGAAATCAATTCTTTGATTTTTTGTTTGGCGCAATTGTAGTTTTCAGAAGACTTGAGGTCCGGCAAGCCGCAGAAGATGACTTCGTGGACACCCAGGATAGCGGCAGCTTTCCTGGCTTCCTCCTGGCGGATTTGAATGAGAGCCTCGGCGGAAAGGTGGAACGGGTTCGGGGATCTCCGCCCGTCCGTCAAAACAACGGAACTTAAGCCGGCTCCCCGCTCGGCGAGCTTCGCGGCCGTTCCTCCCATCCCGATATCCATATCATCAGGATGCGCACTGATCAGCAGCACATTCATTGTCGACTCCTGGATTTTAGACTATGTTTAAACTCCAATATCGTCAAATGAGTTTGTGCTCATTTAGAAACTGATTTTCAGAAAAAAGCGGTAAAATAGATGTGAATTCCACAGGAGTGAAACCATGTATTTCAAGCAATTCTATCTGGGCTGTCTGGCCCATGCGTCGTATCTCATCGGTTGTAATGGAGAAGCTGTAGTTGTAGATCCGCAGCGGGACGTGGATCTCTACATCGAGGAAGCCAAAAGGCAGAATCTTTCGATCCGCCACGTTATAGAGACGCATCTCCACGCTGATTTTGTATCCGGTCATCGTGAGCTCGCGAGTCGAACCGGCGCGAAGATCTACTACGGTTATCGTGCGGATGCGAAATTCGATTACGTGCCCGTTCATGAAGGAGATGAAATTCCGCTGGGTGGTGTTACACTCCGGTTTCTCGAAACCCCCGGCCATACCCCTGAATCCGTCTCGGTAGTCGTGTTCGATAAAAAGGAATCCACCGAGCCGGTTGCAGTGCTGACGGGCGATACGATGTTTATCGGCGATGTGGGGCGTCCGGATTTGTTGGGATCTACAATGAGCGCAACAGAGCTGGCTGGAATGTTGTATAACTCATTGCATCAAAAGTTATTATCTCTTCCGGATCAAGTGAAGGTGTATCCGGCGCACGGAGCCGGTTCTATGTGCGGGCGCAATATTTCGAAGGACACCAGCTCCACGATCGGTGAACAGAGAAAGTTCAACTACGCGTTGCAGCCGATGTCGAAGGATGAGTTCGTAACGATGATGACTACAGATCTGCCGGAAGCGCCGCAATATTTCAGCTCAGATGCGCAAATCAATCGTGAAGGACCTGCGTTGTTAGACGAACAAAGTATTCCGCCTGCGCTGTCACCTCAAGAAGTGGATGTTTTGCGAAAACAGGGGCACGTCATTGTGGATGCCCGTTCGTCGGATCAATACGGAACAGGACATATTCCCGGGTCTTACAACATCGGATTGTCCGGTCAATTTGCATCCTGGGCAGGATCGCTGATTCCGATCAAGACTCCTGTGATTCTTGTTGCAGAAAACGAACAAGCAGTTGTCGAATCACGGGTTCGTCTGGCGCGAGTCGGTCATGATAGGGTGGTCGGCTATCTGGCGGGCGGCATTCTGGCGTGGAATGAGGCAAGATTTCCGCTGGCAACCACCGAGCAAATTACTGTGGATGAGCTGGATCGCCGGATCAAGGAAGGCGCTGCAAAACAGGTGCTCGATGTGCGCCGGCCTCCCGAATGGCGAGCCGGTCATATTAAGTCCGCGATTCACATACCCTTGAATCAATTGCCAAAAGACGCTTCTTCCCTCGATAAAGAAAAGGGTGTCGCTGTGATCTGCGCCGGCGGGTACCGCTCTTCCGCTGCAACCAGTGTTCTGGAACAACTCGGCTTCCGCCGGATCACAAATGTTGTCGGCGGCATGACGGCGTGGAACAACGCAAAACTGGAAGTGGCATCCTAGTTCCCGACATAAGGAATGCAACGCGGAGTGCGCGGAAAAACGCGGAGAAAAAGATGCTTCCTCTCTCCGCGCCCTCCGCGTTAAGATAGTTGATCATCGCGGTGTACAATCAACGACGGAGACTCAGTATGGATGAAGTAAAACGAATTGAAGATCAGCTGAAGCGGGCTTATGTAGGGCCTGCGTGGCATGGTCCGTCTGTTCGCGAGCTCCTTGCGAATCTCACACCCGAAATTGCAATGCGGAGGCCAATCCCAAGAGCACACACCATTTGGGAGATTACTCTGCACATTCTTGCATGGGAGCGAGCCGTGCTGACGCGGGCTGACGGGACGCCGCTGAAACTCACGGATCCCGAGGATTGGCCTGCTATAGAAGAATCCGATGCTTCAGCCTGGAATCGACTGTTAGAACAATTGGATGAATCGCACCGGCAACTCCTGGCAATGCTTTCCGGCCTGACCGATGAGGAACTTGACGAAATTGTCCCCGGCGAAAAATATACGATTTACTTCATGCTTCACGGCCTGATCCAGCACAATCTCTTTCATGCCGGACAAATCGCTGTCCTGAAGAAGTAAGATTTCTCGCAAAGACGCCAGCCCAGACTTAACTTACGCGTTTGATTTTCACACTGGCTTCATATTTGTTTGGCTGTCCTGCGACAGGTTGTATTCCAATCGTTCCCTTCCAGGGCATTCCTGATTCGTCTTGGAAACTCCAGACGCTTGTATTATTACTGGTAGAAATCAGAATCCAGTGTTGTTTCATTCTATCGTTTACCTTCTTGAGAAACTCGCCTGCCGATGTTTCCGTTGTAAATGTTCCACGGACCTCCCATTCTTGCTTGCTGCCTAGATTTCGGATCGGATGCCATCCTTTCGCCTCCGGGATATTCAGATCGGGAAGAAGGCGGTCCGCGAGATTGCCGCGGGCAAAATCCGAGTCCGGCTGCCAGTTGTATTCCAGATGCAGTGCCAGCTCGCGGGCGCGATCCATTCCGAAAATCTTTGAGATTAGATAGAGAGATCCATCGATTCCGGAGGACAGGCCTGCTGTAGTGATGATCTTGCCGTTGTCTACATAGCGCTTGTCCGAAACAACTTTTGTTTTTGGAGCGGCAGTCCTGAGATCTCGAATCAAATTGTGAAATGTCGTAGCGGACAAGCCGTCGAGTAATCCCGCTTTGGCGAGAAAGAATGCCCCGTTGCAGACAGAAAGTACATATTCGGCCTGCTGCGCCTGACTCTGGATCCAGTGAATTACTTCCGGATTATTCACATGTGGATCCACGTTCCCTCCTGGAACCACCAGAATGTAGGGCTTTGGAGCATTCTGAAATGAGTATGCGGGATTGACACTCATGTTCATCGATGTTGAGATCGCTTTGGTCGACGCGGCCACAGTGTAGACATTGAGATCCTGCTGGCCGAAAATTTCGTACGGCGCCGTATAGTCAATGATTTGCACTCCGTCAAAGATGAATATCGCGACGTTTTTGATTTCTTCTTTCTTCACCAGATCCATTCCACAGATAGAACAAACGCCGGGACTGTCCGATACCTGTTCCGGATGCATCGGGCAAACGTATGCGTCTCCCGCAGCTTGGGCAAAGCCCGTCATAGAAACAAGGAGCAAGAGTAACAGCAGGAATCTAAACATAGAAGTACCTCCACAGTCAGAATAGACTCAAGCAAAGATGGTGGTATTGTACGATCTTGCTCTATACTGACCGGGAGTTACACCCGCAATTCGTTTGAAGTGCCGGTGCAGATGGCTCTGGTCGTAAAAACCGGTCAGCTGTGCCGATTCGGAGATTGAAAGTCCTTTTGCGAGCAGCTCTTTTGCCCGTTCCACGCGAATGTTTGTCAGAAATTCAAACGGCGGAAGTCCCAGGGTCTTGCGGAAAGCTCGCACGAAATAGTAAGGACTGAAGCCGCAAAGATCCGCGAGATGCTCGAGGCGAATCTGTTCATGGTAATTAGTTAGAATGAATTCCTTGGCAGGACGAACCGGCCCATCCGGCGGCGCGGCGCCCTTCTTTGCATCCGAATAACGGACTACGAGCTCTGCGATAGCACAGAGAAGATCAGACTGGGTTTGCAAAGAATCGTATCCGGACTCGAATCCGCGGTGAGCTTTCAGGAAACGCGCGGCAAGCGGCGGGTCAGAAATGACCGGATTCCGAAATGAAGGCATCGAACGCAATTCAGGCAGAAGTCGAGGTGAGGGATACACGCTCCTGTACGACATCGGCCTGTGGCCCTGTGCAAACCCGGTGTGCACATCCCCGGGATTAATTACCAGAATGTTTCCCGCCGGAACCGAGTACATGGATCCCGCGCAATACAGTCCGTTGACGCCGGATTCCACAACTTGAATCACGAACGTATCATGCCAGTGTCGTGCGTACGAATGTTGGACGGATGTGGCTTTCAGAAACTCAAGGCCGTGAAATTCTGGGATTCGCCAGAGGATCGCTTCGTCCTGCATGCAATCATAGATACGACGACTCGTCTAATTTTGTTTGGCTTTCAGTTCTTTAATACGATCCTCGATTGCGGTAGTGACGTTCTCCGGGGCTTTCTGCTTGCGAGCGGCAGACAAAGCCCGGTTCCACAGTTCGAGAGCAATCTGCGGTTCATCCGGTTCGTGAGAGAGTGCGAGATTCCGCAGGGCCACGAGATGATCGGGCTGGAGTTCGAGCGCCCTTAGCCATGCCTGGCGCGCCTTCTCTTTTTGACCCATTGCGTGGTCGGCAACTCCCAGATTGATCCATGCATCAGAGTATTTTGCGTCCGTTTCGATGCCCAATTTCGCCATCTCGTGCGCCTGCTGCAGCTCGCCTTTCGCAAAGAAAGCGGAAGAGGCATTCGCATACCATGCCTCTCGTCCATTTGTGCCGGAATGCGGGAGTAGATTCGCAAGAAGCCAGAGCGCAATTCCAGCGAAGCAGAATACCGTTTTGAAATTCAATCCGAGCGATTTGATTCTCAGGTGAACGATGTTTCCGGCAACAATCAGAAGAAATGGAATCAGAGGAATGAAATATCGCTCTTCAGCCCAAAATAGGAGCAGGAGAAATACCTGGGCAGCGATGAATCCTAGAAGCAGTCCAATGTCTCTAATTCTTGGTGTGCCAAGAAGGCCAAGAAAGAACATAGGAATGATGAAGCCGAAGCCGATCAGGAAAAGTCCGAGTGCCGGCTGGAAATGATGCTTCTCCAGGTCGAAAAAAAACATGCCTGACGGAAGGGTTCGCGACATCAACCTCATTAGTTTCTGCCATTCGAGCTTGACCCAATGCAGCGGTTCGCTCTGAATAAATTGCAATCCCTCTCGAAACCAGAATCTTTGAGCTTCGATAGAATTGAGCGAACGTCCCGCCCGCCTGCTCGCTTCAATTCGCACATCATCAATTTGGATGATGAGATTCCTGCTGATCCCCGGCATGGATGGAACTCCGCCGGTTGAATACGGGCTGTTGCCAAAATAGAAGTTCTCGCCCCAGTTGGATGCAGAGGGTGACCAGACACCGGCAACAGAAACGTTTCGCCAGAGAACAGGCAGAACAAATACGGCGACTCCAGCACAAAGGACTGCAACAGAAGCGATCCGTTTGGTGACGGTTTTCTCCGTTATCCATAGTGCGATCATTGCCGGAATCAAGCAGAACATCGCATTCCCACGCACCTCAATCGCAAGACCCAGCAACATCCCGGAGAGAGCTAGATGGAGCGCGGGCTTCCAGCCCGCCGGTCGGATATGTTGTATGAAACGCAGCAGGAAATAAAACGAACCTAGCAGCGCCGTCGTATACAGCGTCTCCGAAAGTATCTTCATCGAATAAAATACAACCGGACCGCAAAGAGAAAACAAAACGAACGCCAGCCATGCAGTTGCAGTTCCGTTCAATCTTCGCGCACACACAAAAACGAGCATTCCCTGCAATGCAACCATCAAGCTTTGAAGGAACAGCACCGCAAACAGATTGTTTCCTGAAATCTTCAGGATTCCGGCCAGAAAGACGACGTAGCCGGGCGGGTGATGATACTCCTGCGCGAAATAGGTTTTGGATTGCAGAATCGCTTCTGCCCAATCCAGATAGAGTGCGGAATCAATGATCGGATAGTTAGAAAATGGATTCCGTTCGAAATACTGTTGCAGAATCAACAGGCGAAGAAGAATCAGAAGAAGCGATACGATCAGAAGCCGGCGTGTGGATGGCTCCATATCTCAGGCGAGGATCTGCCTGAGTACGTACGGCAAAATGCCGCCGTGCCGGTAATAGTCGATTTCAATCGGCGTATCGATCCGCAGAATTACCGGCACACTTTCCGTGAATCCATTCGCTCGGTGAATCACAAGAGTGAGCTCCATGCGGGGGAGGATGCCGGACTCCGTTCCAATCAGATCGTACGTCTCGGATCCATCCAGCTTTAAAGTCAAGGCGCTGGTTCCTTCTTTGAACTGACAGGGCAGAACGCCCATTCCTACGAGATTGCTGCGATGAATTCGCTCATAGCTTTGCGCAATCACGGCCCGGACGCCCAGCAGGCGCGTCCCTTTTGCGGCCCAATCCCGCGAGCTACCGGTCCCGTATTCATGACCAGCGAATACAACCAGTGGAATCCCTGCCGCGATGTATTTCATCGCGGCATCGTAGATGCTTAGTTGTTCGCCCGCCGGCTGGTAAATTGTGATCCCTCCTTCCGTTCCAGGAACCATCAGATTCTTGATCCGAACATTTGCAAATGTGCCGCGAGTCATCACACGATCATTGCCGCGGCGCGAGCCATAGCTGTTGAAGTCCTGCTCGGGTACATCATGATCCAGCAAATACTCTCCCGCCGGCGAATTCTTCTTGATCGATCCGGCCGGACTGATGTGATCGGTTGTTACCGAATCGCCAAAAATGGCAAGCGGTCTCGCGTATCGAATGGCTATGATCGGTCCCGGTGAGATCTGGAAATTTTCAAAGAACGGAGGATCCTGAATGTATGTTGAATTTGCATCCCACTGATATACGGCTCCTGTGCTGGAAGGAATTTCATTCCACATCGGATTTTTTTCCGCAAAATCACTGTACAAACTCCGGTATGTTTCCGGATCCAACGCCGAGCTCATCGCTTCGTTGATTTCTTTCAAGCTTGGCCAAATGTCGCGCAAATACACATCCTTGCCGTCCGATCCTTTGCCCAGTGGCTCCTGATTCATGTCAATATCCACGCGTCCGGCGAGCGCAAAAGCGACGACAAGCGGCGGACTCATCAGAAAATTCGCTTTGATGCTCTGGTGCACGCGTGCTTCAAAGTTCCGGTTGCCGCTAAGCACACTGGCTCCGATCAAATCGTTCTTCGTGACTACTTCTTCGATTTTTGGATTCAATGGTCCGGAATTTCCGATGCAGGTCGTGCATCCATAACCTGCGAGATAAAAGCGCAGATGATTCAAAAACGGCTGCAATCCTGTTCTCTCGAGATAATTTGTAACAACACGCGAGCCGGGCGCAAGCGAAGTTTTCACATAAGATGGAACGGACAATCCCTTTTCTACCGCCTTCTTTGCAAGCAATCCCGCGGCAATCATCACGCCGGGATTGGAAGTGTTCGTGCACGAAGTAATTGCGGAAATCAGAACGCTGCCATGACCAATCTCAACCGCCCCCTGTTCCGGGATTGCATGCGAAGGCTCCCGGACAACATCTGGAGTCGGACGATTGTTGATCATTTCCAACTCGGTCCACGGGTTTGTATTTTTCCCTTCCGGCATCGTGGACGTCTGTTCGCCTCCCCCTTTCATGGGATGAGCGGATGTGTAGTCGGCCATCATTACCGCGAATCGATCATGAAGGTCCGAGCTCTTGTTGTAGCCGTTTTCCGATATGGGCTTCCTCAGCAATTCAACAAACTTTTCCTTCAGCTCCCCCAGCACGATGCGGTCCTGGGGACGTTTGGGACCAGCAACCGCGGGCTGCACGTCAGCCAGATTCAATTCTAATACTGTAGAATAGTCGCATCCCCCCTTGCGAGGAATTCCGAACAATTCTTGCGCCTGAAAGTAATTGCGAAACGCATCGACATGTTCTGCGCTGCGTCCCGTAGCCAGCAGATACTTGCACGTTTCTTCATCCACCGGGAAATAGCCCATCGTGGCCCCGTATTCCGGAGCCATATTCGCGATGGTAGCGCGATCGGTCACCGGCAAAGTGGCTGCTCCTTCACCGTGATACTCAACAAACTTCCCGACCACCTTCGCTTTGCGAAGCATCTCTGTGCAATGCAGCACCAGATCCGTCGCTGTGACTCCATCGCGCAACGAACCGGTCATATGAACGCCTACCACATCCGGCGTCAGGAAATACACGGGCTGCCCCAGCATTCCCGCTTCCGCTTCAATGCCCCCCACACCCCATCCGACAATCCCCAATCCATTAATCATCGTTGTGTGCGAGTCCGTTCCGACCAGCGTGTCCGGATAATAAATGCCGTCTTTCTGCAGCACGCCTTTCGCGAGATATTCGAGATTGACCTGATGCACGATACCGATCCCCGGAGGGACTACCTTGAAGCCGTCAAATGCCTGCATTCCCCACTTTAGAAACTCGTACCGCGCACGGTTCCGTTTGAACTCCATCTCCATGTTCAATTGCAGCGCATTTGGCGTACCTGCAAAATCGACCTGCACAGAATGATCGATCACGAGATCGACTGGCACGAGCGGTTCGATCATCTTCGGATTCTTCCCGAGCCGTTCCACTGCGGACCGCATGGCTGCAAGATCCACCAGCAGCGGAACGCCCGTAAAATCCTGTAGCACAATCCGCGCGACGACAAACGGGATTTCTTCGGTTCTTTCAGCGTTTGCCTTCCAGTTCGCCAGCGCGCGAACATCCTCTTCCTGGATCCTCGTTCCATCGAGATTGCGCAGAACCGATTCGAGCACTATACGGATGCTTACAGGAAGCCTGGAAATCGGCCCAATTCCCTCTTTCTCGAGCTGGGGAAGTGAATAGAACGTTCCGTTTTTGAACGTCCGAAGTGTCTGAAATGAATTATGTGGCATAAACAACTCAGTATATCAAAGATCAAATATCAAATATCAAATAAAGAAAATAAAGATAAACAATTAGCAAAGAAAATCTCACCATTGCGCTTGTAAACATCAGCAATGGATCTTATTGGGTAAGGAACCAGGAGAGCGAATGCGTCGATGCGGCCGACAAAGATCAGCCAGATGCAGGATCCAGGCACACGTCGTACATTGATAATACAAGAGACTTCTGTATCTCGCTCAAAACGACTGCCAATCGTAAGCGTACGATTCTGATGTTTTATTTATCCAATTTTCTTATGGCAAAATTCACGCCATTCTGTCTGAGTTTTTCGGCCACTGCCACTAGAAATTCTTGGGTTTTGGAATCGGGGGATTCAAAGGAGTTCAGTTGCAATCGGACTCTTTTGTTTTTTGAATCGGGGAATTTTCTTACCATCTCACCATCAAGCGCAAATACCAAGTAATTGTTGACCTTATCTTGAATCTCTTTTAGTCTCTCAAAAGAACCATCCCACGGCCGAGTTTCAATCATCACCAAGACATGTTCATCGGTCTTGGGATCGAATGTTATAAGGTCTACGACACCGGGGTTCCTTACTCCTGAATTGTCAGTCATGGCGGTCAATCTGTTTTGTGGGACCAATGGGCTCACCGGGTTTGAGCCCTGCTTTTGCGGCATTCTTACCTTTCGGGTCAATTTTCGCGCTCGCATGTGGATCAGTTTTCAACGCTGCTTGACAATTACATTTAGGGCCATGCGTTGGTTGCCTTCTGGAGCTGGGCATAAGTCGTTACATTCCTCAAATCAACCTTATCCACGTAAAAGATCCTCTCATTCTTTGAGGCCATGTCTCGGATCGCGGGGAGTTTTTCCTTCCATGATCGTGGATCTTCACTCACTCGAAACATATTACCGTGTCCCACCCGCTCAATGGGAGCATCCAAATTCGAGGCAATCTCGGACATATCAAGATTCAGCATAGCGGCGTAAGAGTCAGAGATCCAATTCAGCCAATAAATACCCGGGATGTAACGTGCTATATCCCGACCGACCCAGGATTCAACTTTTCCTATATCGAGCTTTACCGTGACGTTGTTCTTATAGGTCAATTCCTCATCGAGACATGCCCTCACAAGAAGAGCGTTCGTCTTCGAAAAACTGTCAATGATTTTGTAGGAATTTGAAACGAGGAGTTCACAGGGGTTGTCATCCTGAAAATAATAGACGTTGGGTTTGCCCTTGGATGTGGAAAGGTTCACATCAGCCGAAACAAAGTCACTAAAGAGAAAAAAGCCTGTATCGTTATCAGCCACAAATCTTGAGAACTGCTCATCGCTTCCGAGAATATTTCTTTTCGATATTTTCCCTTCATCCTCGCCGACGTGAATAAGAGCTACCTGCTTTGGCAAGATATGCTGCTGAAGCCGAATCCACGCGATTATGTCATCTTGAGTGTTGAAATATCCTCTAATTTCCATCACTTTGGCCCTAAATCATCTCGGCGAATGATTCTGTCGTAAGATCCTTGAGCAGGCTTTGACACCTTGCTTTTTTCGCCAGTGAGTAATAAGCGCGTGTGATTCTCCGTTGTGCCCAGCGCTTGAAATCGCCATGGTCTTTGTGCATCTTCATATGTTCATCGTGTGGTCTTGGCTGAATATTTGATACATCATCCGCTCCACCGTCAGCTTTGGGGACTTCGTGAGAAACGTCTTGATTTTTTTCTGTGTTGGGATCCTTAGGCCAAGGCTGTTTGTGCTTTTATGATCCTAGCCAGAGAATCGCATGATACTGCGGATTCCGGTGCTAGAGTCCACTAGGACGCAGCGCCAAAGCCTTGCTCTGTTTCTGGCGGCAATGAAGGCCTCGATCCTCTCCTGTAATTGCCGCCATACTTGGCCGGCCGCGTGACATCAAAGACCGCCCAGAGAACATCTCTAATAAATAGACCGACCCTTTGCTCTTCGTGATCCCAACGTATCGAGAGGTCTGACTCACTGAAGTCGGCCTCGCCAGAGACAACGTGAATTGAATCTAACACTTTCTCGCCCTCGTTTCCCGTCGTCTTATATAGATAAAAATATCCGGTCTCGCCGTCATATTCGAATACACCGGCGAGATCGCCTGCTGAACGAACGGAGCTATCAAAAATATCTTGTGTCGGCATTTCATTTCTCCGATGGATGGTTCTTTTTGTAGTTCTCACCGAGTCGATGATCAGTCCTGCTCATAGGCTGTACTCCGCCTTCTGGTGTTCTGTCCGTATGATGTAATTCTGTCGGATACCCATCTGGACCAATTGGCGATTTACCATTTTCCATTCTCTCACGATCTTCCGGGCTGTACTTATCTGGGTTATTCTTCACCTCGTTTCTCCAGTATTCCTCGCGTTCTTTTCTGAATGCATTTCGATCGATCTTCGATTTTTCCCCTGGTTTTAAATAAACATCATCTGGGTCTGTCTGTGATGGAAATGTAATTATAAGTCCTGCGGCAGAGACGAGCGCGCCAGGGAGGGTCTTCATTAACGATGCTGCGGATCGTAATAATTGTCCGGCACCCTCGACCAGACCCGGAGCGGCAGCTGGAGGCGCCGGAGTCGGTGATGGGAGAGTTGCGGGAGGTGGAGCAGAAGGTGGCGGCAAATATTGCGTTGGTGGAGGATTAGGTGTTACCTCTTGCTTGCCGTTTGGATCATAGAAGTTGGTAGGGTTGTTGAGTGTATAAGCATAGCGATTCCATGATTGAGGATTGGTGGGGTTAATACTCGAAGAACTCGGATCGACGGTAGTAAAACGAGTTAAATCATTGGAAAGATACCGTGCTCCGAAGTATTGCAGGCCGGTGTCGCCATCAAAGAGCTTCCCCGTGAATCGTTCCGTACTTTCACGGCAACCAGTTGCCGATTTTGATTCCCCGAACGGGTAGTATTCAAGCGAACCAGTAACCGCGCCCGATTGATTCATGATGACGCGCGTCGATCCCAAGTGATCATTCAGGTTGTAGTAAAACGGTACGTTTGCATAACTGGTGATCGGTCCATCTGTATTGGCAGCAGTAGTGGAATACGTGTGACCAATTTCGGGTGATTGAATCCCGGCTGTTCCAGTGCTATAACGCACAGCGACTTTGTAGTAATAGCGCGTGTTGTTGACTACAGCCGTGTCATCGTAAAAGTTATTGAAAACGTTGGTTGCAATCTGGTTGTATGGCCCGCCGCTTGCTGTTCCACGATATATGTTGTATCCGGTAATGCCGCAGTTGTTTGTCGATGGCCACGAAAGATGCACATGGTTCGTGATGTTGGTTGCAGTCAGGCCACGGATTGTCTGATCGTAATTGGCACTTGCCACAGTCCCAGAGGGTCCCTTAACATATTCGACATCGATGTATATGGGTACGCCGCTTGCGCTCTGCGAAGCTTCTGAAATCAGATTCCCCGATTCATCGTAAACGAAAAAGCGACTTAAGCCGGAGGAATAAGTGACTTTGGTCCTGTTTCCTTTACCATCATAAAAGTAATTGGAACCTGCACTGGTGTTTTGCTTGATACGATTTTCATCATCATAAACGAGCGTCTTTCCGTTGGCTGTTAACTGATTACCGGATGAGGAATACGAAACGCCGACAATCTTGTTGTTTGAGTAGGAGTATGATCCTGTCAGAGGGCCGGTTTTGCTTGTTAAATTCCCGTAGTTGTCAAAATTGTAGTTTAAAACTCCGGTATCCGAGGTGGACGTATCGATCCGAGCTAGATTGTCATAGACAATATCCCGGTTCGTTGTACTGGAATTATTCTGGCTCGTTCGAATCTGGTCAATCAATCCTCTTGAATTGTAACGATAGTCCAGAAATAGCTTCGAAGTAGCGCTCATCACGTCCGGTCGGTTTCGTAAATCTGAGCTGATGTTAAGTGTCGTACCATTTCCATACGAAAGCGCACCTGGCAAAAGAGCCGGATTGTAAGTGATCGAGTTCAGGAGTGTTGCTGTTGCAGTGCCAGAGAAATCTCGAGTAATAGAACTGATCGCATTTCCGTCATTTCTCGGTATTCTGATCGTTTGACCGCTCGGATAAACGATTGAATCCAGATTACCCCGGGTATCGTAAGTATAGTCGACGGATAAAGCTCCGGTAAATCCCGTCAGATAGAGGTCTTTCGATAAGACTTCGTCCCGGTCTGAAAACTGGCTCCAAATCGTGGTTCCAAGACCATCGACCATCCCGGTAAGATGACTTTTTGGATTTATGTAGGTTGCTGTTCTGCCGGGCACGGCTGTTCCATCGTAGTAGAAAGCTACATCAGGATCGGTTGGATAATTAATATTGGTAACCCGGTCCCGCAGATCATACGTGTACTGAATGGCAGACGCTCCCGCAAATGTCTTCGTCTTCGTGCGCCCGAGCTTATCATAAATATAACTCGTCGTTCCGGATTCGGGATGCGTTTCACTGAGCAATTTTCCTCTTGAACTCCAACTAAAGGTGCGCGTGGTCAAGCCGCTTTGCGCAACCGAAGTCAATCGATCCAGAACGTCATATCCATAAGTTGTGGTAAATCCATTTGGCTCGATAACGGATGTGAGCCGCCCTCCAGCATCGTACTTCATCACAGTATCGAGCGATCCAAGCTCACTGTGCACACGAACGGTTACATCAGGACCATTGAAAAGGTATTCCGTTTGACCATCGATCGTGGTGATGCTTTCGACTCGATTCAGGCCGTCATATGTTTTGGTAACAAAAGCGCTGGGATTGCTGCTGAAACTCTTCTCCGATTGACTGATGAGGTTATTAACGCCATCATAGGCAAATTTTTGATATGAGAATTGGCCGGGCGTAATTTCCATCCTTCTTTCCGTGAGACGGCCCCGGCCATCGTAGATTTCAATTGTTGATGATGCTCCATGATTAATCGTGACCTGTCGACTCGAATCATTGTACGTAATAGAAATCGCATTCCCGATGGGCGGTGTTACCGACGTAAGTCGTTGATCTCGATCGTAGTTGTAACTGGTAGTTTTCCCGTTGGCGTTTCGGGTGCTGGTGTAGAGGTTCGGTTCGGGGTCAACGGTGGCACTGAAGATCGGACCGGCAATGCTCAGATCGTCCGTAACGCTGTTCACTAGATTGCAAGCCAGACCAAAATACGTATTTCGATCGGTGGTTTCCGTTTGTTCTGCGGTCTTCGACAGTTGACGGAGGTTATCGTAGAAAAATGTTTTGCGGATGTTCGTTCCAGTTACGCTATCCCAGGTGTTGGCGTTGTTAATCAGTCCATAAGTTTTGTAATCGGACTGATTCCCATACCGGGTGAAAGTTACTTCCGAAACGCGCACGTTTGAACCATTCAGGACTTTCTCGCTGGCAATGGCGCTGACCATATGAGCTTCGGTCATCAGCGCATCGTCTGAGTCACCGTCACGGTGCTCGTATGTATATTCCGTTCGGCGAAGTTGAGTTCCGTTGAAGTTCTTCTCGATCACAAAGTCGGGATTGCCGAATCGGTCATAATTTGCTGCTGTACCATAAGACGTGACTGCTTGTTGTCCGGTCTGAGAAAAAGTCTTAGTCGTTTGTAACACAACGGGTATTTTCATCGAATCGAGCAGGTTGGCTTCAGCATCTGCGGTATTCGAGACCTGTTTGAAGTCATACGTTTTGTCGATTGTCACCAAACTTGTGCAGCAACCGTCAAATGATTCGTCTTTTAAAATGGATCCAACTTTCCATACAGTTGATCCGATGTTTGCATAACCTTGAAACGTAACTTCTCTTTTATTTCCGTTGGGGTCGTTGACCGAGACTTTATGAACAGTGCTGCTCGCAGATGGGTACGTATACGTCCACGTATTGATCGAGCCATCAGTGTTTGTCAGTTTCTTTTGTGTCACTGCTCGAACGCAGGCAGCGCTCAAAAACTGGGGGTTCATGTAGAAGTTCTTACTCTGGTAGGTATAGTCTACGACGATGTCTCCCGATCCGATGGTTGAATCGGTTGAGACCGTCATTTTGGTAAGTTCAAAGGTTGTTGGGTCGTAGTCATATTGGTGGGTGCGCCCCTGCGGTGTGGTGACGCTTCGCAGCAGCTTATGACCGTTTTGCGTGATGACGTTATACGTGTAAGTGACGTTGGTTCCGTTGAGCCAGGGAACTGTGATGCTGGTAAGCGTACCCGTGGTTGTCCAATTGAAAAATATACTTTGTTCACTGCTGGTGGTGCATGTTTCCCGGAGCTCGCGCGGCAAGCTGTGTCCGGAAGAATCTTTTTCGTACCGTATGAACGTGGTTACCGGACTGCTGGTGCCGCTCCTGTACAGCGACCAGTACTCCGCATGCCGCAGCAGTCTGCTGTTGCGAGTGTCGTTGGTGGCCTGTTTGAACTGCAGCTTTACCATATCTGGCCCAGGAGAAGTTGCCTCATAAAACTGCTGACCAGAGGCATCGGTCTCCGTTCGAAGTATCCACATCGACTTTGATATCTTCTGTTCAGGATGTGACGTGGGTCGGTTGGTATCGGTATAAAACATATGATGGCTTCCATCCGGAAGCTCCAGAACCGGATTTGCGCCGTTGTAGTCCCACAATCGCCCAAAATGTAAGGTCCATCCCAATCCTACAAACTCATCCTCGATCGTTCCGGCGAATGGACTGCATGATCCACTGATCGTCTCTTGACGATAGATCTTGCTGCTGTAGCTTCGCGTAATCAGCTTGAAGGCGTTGTCAAATGTCTCGATGTTTGGAATCCGTACATCACGTTGAGATATTCGAAGTCCGCCTGTGAAGAGATCGATCGATTCTTCCGGCAGAATCCCATCGTAAGCATGACCTGGGTTGTATCCGGGCTTCTCATACTCATGCTTGGGTTCCACTGCAGCATGCGAAGGCGAAATGACGAACAGCGTTAAAAGGATAAAAACGACGAAGACCACTTTTTTCATAAAGATCTCCTACACGAAATGAATGTTCATTTCTGATTTTGATCCCAGGCCATAACAATCATGGATTTGGCGAAATCCTCGTAACAAAAGCGTCAGTTGGAAGAAGGGTCCCGGACTTCTCCTCCTGAAATGGCTGAAAGACCGGAAAATTAAACGAATCTGTCGTACCTGTGATATACGCAGTTCCGAGAGAGTCTACGGCAATGCCAAGTCCAGTCTCATCGAAGTCTCCGCCCACCAGGGTTGAGTACTTCAATTTTCCGATTCGATTGAACTTGGCCACAAATGCATCTCCGGCATGTGAAGCCCCATTGTTATATCTTTGAAGAGATTTCAGAACTGGAAAGTCGTCAGAATCTGCTTTGCCAGTAACGTAAGCATTGCCTTTACGATCAACCGCGATACTTCTACCTGCATCCGGACCTTGGCTTCCTCCAAAATACGTGGAATAGACCAGCGAATTGCCAGACCGATTCATTTTTACGACAAAAGCGTCGAGACTCGTACCGCCTCGCGAACGTTGAAACGGTCTCTTAGTGGGAAAGTTTTTCGAATTCGTGAATCCGGCAATATGTGCTTTGTTGGAAGAGCTAACCGCAATTCCATGAGCTGCATCGAATCCTCTCCCTCCCAGATAGCTTGAAAAAACCAGGGTCGATCCTGCCTCGCTCACCTTAGCCACAAATGCATCAAAGAGACCTCCGAATTTCTGCTGAAAAGCATGAGCGACAGGAAAATTTGTCGAATCTGTGATGCCAGCAAGATACGCTTTCCCCGAAATATCCAGGGCGATCGAATAAGCGGCATCACCTCCATTGCCACCGAGGTAACTCGAATAGATCAGCGCCGAGCCAGAGGAATTCAGTTTACAAACAAACGCATCCGACGATCCTCCGAATCCAGACTGGAACGGATGGACAAGTGGAAAATCTAAGGAGTCTGTGCCTCCCGCCAAATACATATTTCCGATAGAATCTACTGTGATCGCTGCCGCAGCTTCACCAGAGCTACCACCAAAATAGGTCGAATAGAGGAGCTGTGATCCGGAATCGTTCAACTTAACAATGAATGCATCGTTTGGCCCCCGAAGTGTACTCTGAAAAGCCTGTCTCGTTGGGAAATTAGCCGATTGTGTTTCTCCGGTTACGTACGCGTTTCCCGCTGCGTCTGCAGCAATACCCATTCCCTCGTCCCTGCCATCACCGCCAAGATAGGTGACGTAGGAAAGGTTTCCATCCACTAATATCTTTGCAACAAACGCATCCTGCCCGCCGCGGTTTCTTGATTGGACTGCCCGCAGTTTTGGGAAATCGGAGGAAAGTGTGAAGCCTGTCAAATAAATATTACCCGAAGAGTCGACGGCGATCGCGGTTCCCTCGTCTGATTCAGTTCCACCAAGGTATGAAGAGAATGTTACGGCAGGATCGATTACAATTACCTTCCGCGCGTCGAACTTCTCCAGTTGAAATCTAATTTCATTGCCATTTTTTACGATATAAGCACATGAAACAGGCGCTTTGACACCACTGTTGAGTGTGTACACGGTTGGTTTTTCTTGACGAATGACCAGATCCTGACTGTGCAGAACAAGGTCACCCTGGTTATCAATCTCGACTTTATCGATTCCCCGATATCGAACCTGGATACTTTCGACGTTTCCGCCGGGTAATACAATGAAGTCATATTCCATTCGTCCCTCATTACCGTAGTAGGCAAGATTGATTCCTGGGTAAACATTCTCAAATTCAACTTTGGCGAAATGAGGGACATTCTGTCGCCAGAGATGTTTGTTGTTCCCGATAAAATAATTACTGAAACTTCGGAGGAGATTAACCCCTTTCGCTACTGCTGCCGGATTAGCACCCACCAATTCCATCCGAATTGCCTCAACATTTTCGTCGACTCGAGGTAATTCCAGAATTGCCTCGGTTGGACTTAGAAGCAGACTGTAATTCGCTCCGCGTGAAAGAAAATTGACTCTACCATCGACCTGACCTACATTCGGTTCAAATCTAAGCGGTCCGTGGAAATTGGTGAATAATGTAACTGGATGCCGTGTCACTGCCTCGGCCTGAGATGTCCCGGGTAGATCATGGATCATGAAAACATGGAGTAGGCCAGCTACAAATATGAAAAAATGCAAATTGCAGGCTCGGATAATTGTAATCCTCTTTCTCATACACCTACGGTAAAGGCTGACAATTGCCCCAATCACATGGGGGATCAGCGAGGTCCGGTCGATTGACATTTACGGCTTTCCACGCCGTCATGACTTTAGACGAAGAATATCCGAGGTCGGTAGCCGCATGAGCGGTAGCGAGGCGAGCGCCATTGTAGTTAGTCGAATTGGTCATGTAAAAGCGCAGAGCTCGATGCCAGATTTCCGCCGCCTGTTTTTTTGAATTGTTGAAAGTCGCGGCAATCGGCGTCATCCCAGAGGGCAAATACGGGGATGTGTTGTTGCCGCTGGTGGAGACGCCGTTTACAAGATAGTAAAAGAAATGGCGAGCGACTCCTGATGCTTTATGGGCTTCAAGAGAACCAACACCCGCTCCCCAAAAATCGGCGCTCCCATCGCCGGCCAAACTGGGTTTGTCCAAACGCTGGTGAGCACATGCAACGGAGGAGATCTGCTGGCACTCGACCCAATCTGCAATCCCCGGCTTTGCAAAAAACTCAATCATTGTTCCGAATATGTTTGATGTCCCCTCGTCAAGCCCCGCAGTTTCACCAGTATAAGTGAAGTTTACCAACGCTTGAGTTACGCCATGAGTATATTCGTGTCCGACAATATCCAGGGATGTTGCCGGCGTCGGATTGTCTTTGAAGAACATCACGCCGATAGTACCGGCAGCCGATGTCGTCATACTCGGGACGTGCACGACGCCTTTCACGGCTGAATTCGCGTCGTCCTGTCCCCTGTGTCCGAGAACGGTATTAAAATAGTCGTAGCTTTTCTGTGTGGCGTAGGCCACATCCGCGGCTGAAGTTTCGCCGTTTTCACTAAAAACTCCGTTGCTTGAGTTGTACGCGTTCCCGTCTCCCCATGTATTGTCCGTATCGACATAAAGGTTGCTCTCATTGGAATTGGTAGCGAGAACTCGGTTCCATGGATTAGCCGCCCGAGTCTTATCTTTGAGCTCATAGCTTCCGCCGGCAACCGAGTTTGTATCCAGAGTTTCGTTGCCATAGTAAAGCGTTTTCCCTGTCCCCACAGCCGCCGTACTACGCAACGTTGGCCACTTTGCAAGAATTACTCCTGTCGTCGCATCAATAATGTGCTCCAGGTGGCTAATTTCGAATTGGTTTTCAAGCTCACTGTGGACACGGTATGCAAGGACATCCTGTTTATCATCCGCCGTTCTGAAAACTACAAGTTCGTTTGAAGGTGGCGTAGAGTACGGCCCCATGGGGTTGATATCCTTGTGAGCGATCAAGAGTGCCTGATCAGAGTTGATCTGAGGCGTCGGATCAACGACAATATTCTTCTTACTCCCGTCAGTTATGTCCTCAATCTTGCCCGAAACCTCATCATAATGTGAGATTACCTCACCGCCGAATACTCGTACGCCCTGGTAATACTGGTCATATCTGGAGTGAATATAACCGACTTGATCTTCGTCACTTTTTCGAAGAACAAAACTTGAGTCTGATCCCGCGTAAGATGACAATGCATTTTGAGATACTATCTCCGCCTGCTGACATCGTTTCTCTTTGTTGCTTTTTGTCAGAAAAACAGCCAGGATAGGTCCAGAGCCAGACGTCATTGCAATCTTGAGCGGTGTCGTGCCGGACTGGAAAAGCGTACCCTCAAACAGCGTCGAGTACCGATCATCTGGAATTACATCTGTTTCATTTGTTTTTCCCTGAAATAATTCGTCAGCATGGATGACTATGTATTTGCCGGTCAACAGCTGCGCCTGCTGTACTTCAACATACTCATAAGGTTCCGTTGGGCGGGTAACAAACGGTCCAAGCGTTAGCGTTGCCTCACCAACGTTCACATTCGATCGAAACGTTACCATCCATGACATGCTCAGTTCTTTAGGATTCGATGACAGTAGATCAACACGGATTCCGAAGTCGACGGTCACTACACTTTGCGTATTCTCCGTGGACATGAATTGTGGCGAAACATTCGAATCCAAAACAATGAAGTCTGGCGGATCTTCATTCACGCCTTGAGCAACACTGCCAAAACTGGTAACTGACGTTACTATGAAAAGCGAAAGAATGAAAAGTATATTCGAACCGCTGAACTTCATGCTACCCTCCTCTTCTCATAAAGCAGAACATTAGGCCGCGGTATCACTACTTTCCGGATTGTAGTTAGACGCCATAGTTTTTATCTACTCCGGTTCCTACTGAATTGTGAGTAAAACTATTACTAACGGTAAATATACCAAAGTTATCTAATACCTAGCAATGATCAAAAGTCGGTCTATTCTATTTACGTTTTGTGAGTTGTCAAACGATCTGGAGGTAAGCGGCTAGTGTCTTGTAACAGTCATTCGACTAGTGGTATAATTAGGGCATGAAAAACATGCTTGTTCTTGATCCCAATGAAAAGAGAGAACTGGAAAAGAGATCTCGATCCAGAATTCTGCCTTCCGAAGAGGTGCGCAGAGCCCGTTTGATTTTGCTTCTTGAGAAAGGAGAAGGTTACAACCAGATTCAAAAAGAGTTGCACTGCTACGCGACCTACATCAATAAATGGAGGAAACGATTTGAAGAGGAGCGGCTTTCTGGGCTGTATCCCAGGCATAAAGGCTCCGCCGTTAAGGTGCTGACCGCGCAGCTTGAAGCGAGAATTCTCAATTGGACGAGGCGTAAACCGACTGATGGAACGACACATTGGAGCAGCCGGAGACTTGGGGAAAAGTTGGGAATTAATCACATGTTGGTCGCCAGAACGTGGAGCCGTGCACGGCTTCGGCCGCACAATCTCAAGCGTTATATGGCTTCTAAGGATCCAAACTTTGAGCAAAAGGCAGCTGACATCATTGGGCTTTATATGAATCCGCCACAGCATGCGGCGGTTTTTTGCGTCGATGAGAAAACGGCCATTCAGGCTCTCGACCGATTGGATCCAGTCTTGCCACTCTCTCCGGGAAGAGCGGAACGACACGGCTTTGAATATTTCCGGCATGGAACACTTTCCCTCTATGCTGCCTTGGAGACAAGTACCGGAAAAATTATCGGAAAGACCGCCGCGCATCACACAAGTGCGGAATTTGTCGCCTTCCTAGGCCAAATCGCTGCCAGTCAACCCAAGCGCCGCGAAATTCATATTATTGCCGACAATCTTTCCGCACATAAGACCAAAACCGTTGATCTTTTCCTATCAGAAAATCCTAACGTTCGCATCCATTACACGCCGACCTATTCCTCTTGGCTAAATCAAGTTGAAACATGGTTTTCCAAAATCGAAAGGCAGCTCATCGCAAGAGGTATTTTCTCTTCGGTTCACAATTTATCCAAACAAATCATGCGGTACATTCGAAAGTACAATGAGACTCCCAAAATCGCAAAATGGGCATATACAAATCCCAAACATCGAATCATGACCGGACTAACTAGTCAAATCATTGTTACAGGCCACTAGTGATATAATCAGTTAAAGGTGTTCTATCAAGATGAAGATTTCAGAAGGCTTCTGAATTAAAGTATTCCCAGTGTCTAATGAATTCGCGGCCCACGATCGCGAAAGAACCTTTGATTCAGCGAGATTTCATTGGACTGCACCCTTCTCTTGATCCTGCCACGCTCTCAAATTGCCCAGACCATCATACGCAGCGTATTTGTAAGAATCGGAGAGAGTGGGATAGTTGTAAACGCTGTTGATAAAAACATCAATCGTCCCTCCCCAGGCAATCACCTGCGAGCCGATGTGCAACAGCTCGGAGGCGAGTTCTCCGATCAGATGAACTCCCAGCAGTTTCTTGTCAATCGGAGAGAAGATCAACTTTAACATTCCGACTGTGTCCCCAATAATCTGTCCGCGCGGACTCTTTTCATAAAAAGACCGGCCTACCAGGTAAGGAATATTTTTCTCGCGGCAAGCTTCTTCCGTGAGACCCACCATCGAGATCTCAGGAATTGTGTAGATCGCCAGCGGCAGAACCGAGCAAAGGCTTTCCTTATATGCAAGATTGAAAGCGTGGACCATCGCAACGCGTGCCTGCTCCATGGACACAGAAGAAAGCGCAGGAAATCCGATCACATCGCCGGCTGCATAGATATTGGGAACGCTCGTCTGAAATTTCTCATTCACCAGGATGAGTCCCCGGTCGCCTAACTTCACGCCCACGGTTTCCAATCCCATGCCTTGAACGTTGCTCTGGCGCCCGGCTGCGAAAAGAGCGATCTCGCATTCGAGCGTTTCCCCGCTACTCAGTTCCATACTTACGCTTTTCGGAGTAATCTCCGTTTTCACAGCACGGTTTCTAAATAAAAAGCGCAAGCCCAGTAACTCCAGCTGCATGCGAAGGCGTTCCGCGATCTCGAGGTCTGCGAAACGCAAAACGCGGTCCGATCCTTCTATCAATGTAACTTTCACGCCCAGCGCAGTAAACGTGGAGGCGTATTCACAGCCGATTACACCCCCTCCCACCACTGCCATTGTTTTCGGAATGGATGCCATTTGAAGAATGGAATCCGAGTCGTAGATTCTGCGATGATCGAACGGCACATCGAGTGGATGGAAAGGCGAGGAGCCTGTGGCGATCAGAATGATATCGGCTTGCAACTCCTCTTCTGATCCGGAAGGAGTCCGCACACAGACCGTATGCGTATCCTTCAACCTTCCTTCTCCACGAATGACTTCAATATCGTGTCGGAGAAGATTATTTCGGACGATCGCGCGTTCATTTTCTACTACGGCTTTCTGGCGGTACATCAGCTCGGCTACCGTCAGATTTTCTTTCAACGAATAATCGATTCCAAAAAGACCCCGCTGACGCAATCCGGAAAAATATAAGGCTGTCTCCCGTAAGGTTTTGGAGGGGACGGTACCGGTGTTAATTCCAGTGCCGCCCAGATAAGGAAGTCGCTCGATCAGCGCAACTTTCTTACCGAAATATGCCGCCTGCGCGCCTCCTTTTTCCCCGGCAGGGCCGGATCCGATGACAATCAGATCGTACTGGTTACTTTTTCTCACGATCCAAATGATATAGGAAAAGACAAGGGTTTGTAACGCCCGCAAAAACGCGTCTTTCCTTCTATAATGATGGGCTATGCTCAAGTTTGTGCCGGGAATGCAGGTATCCCATTTCCAGCTTGTGGAAAAGCTGGGCGCCGGCTCTACGGGCGAAGTCTTCCGCGCTGAGGATGTCTATTTGCGCCGGCCGGTCGCGCTGAAATTTCTCACCTTTCTGGAGAATTCCGCACAAACGGAGAGGAGTCTCCAGGAGGCGCGGATCTGTGCTTCATTTCTTCACCCGAATATCGCAGTGGTGTACGAAATCGGCTGGTATGACCAGATTCCGTTTTTGGTCATGGAGCTGGTGGAAGGAGAAACGTTGAGCCGGCGGATCAGGGAAAAGAAAGTCGATCCGCAGAAAGCAATTCGCTACCAGAAGCAGATCCTGGATGCGCTTGGGGAGATCCATTCACATGGAATCGTTCATCGGGATCTGAAATCCTCCAACATCCTCATCACACTTCGCGACCAGGTGAAGTTGATCGACTTCGGTCTGGCGCCTTCCACGGAATTCGGACTGGGAACGTTGGAATTTCTTGCTCCCGAGCTGCTTCGCGAGGAAAGCGGGGACGCCAGAAGCGATCTCTATTCGGCGGGAACAGTGCTGTTCCACATGCTTTCCGGCCACCTTCCGTTTGAACGAGAAACGCGAGCATCCACTCTTTCCGCGATTCTGCAGGATCCCATTCCTCTTCTGGGAATTTCGGAAAAAGTAGATGCAATCCTTCAAAAGGCTCTGACAAAAAAGCCGGAAGATCGATTTGGAACCGCCCGGGAATTTCTAGAGGATCTGGACAAACTCGATTCGGCCGGCATTGCAGAGAGATCGGCATTCCGAGCTCCACGAATCGCAGCGTTATACATGGACCGCGCCGGAACCGGCGAAGAAGCGGAATATTTGAGGATGGGAATCACGGAAGACATCATCACGGATTTGTCCAAAATCGCAGGAATCGAAGTTCTATCCAAGCACGCCGTTCTGAAATTCAAAGACAAAAAAGTGGAATTTTCTGATGTTCTGCAAAATCTGCAAGTGGATTACGTCTTGCATGGCACAGTTAGAAAAGAAGAGGCGCAGATTCTGGTGGATGCGCGGCTCGTGAAAGCAGGTAGTATCGTGTGGTCCCAGAGCTTTCATCGCGATTGGTCCGATGTCTTTGAATTGCAGGACTCTGTTGCGAGAGAAATCACGGAAGCATTGCATGTAAGGCTGACCGAAGTCGAACGGAAATCGATCCGCGAGAGACCCACTCACAATCTTCGCGCTTACGAAGATTATCTGCGCGGGCGCTTCCACTACAATCAGGCAACCGCCTCCGACAATCGCGTGGCTGAGGAAAAATTTGCAAATGCAGTCCGCCAGGATCCGCAGTTTGCTGTGGCTCACGCCGCGCTTGCGGACCTTTATGTGCAGCGATACTACAACTGGTTTGATCGCGATCGCGTGTGGCTGAAACGAGCAACTGAACATGTCGAGCGCGCAGCCGCACTCAACGATCAGTTGCCCGAAGTTCATTGTACCCGCGGGATGCTTCTCTATCTTTCCGGAAACTATTCGGAAGCGATGGAGGAAATGCAAAAAGCGATTCGGCTGGATCCTCATTTTGCGCTCGCTCACGATCACACTGGCGAAATCTTTTTGCATACCGGAGATCTGGAGAATGCGATTCTGGCGTTTCATACCGAGCTCCGAATCAATCCGGAGCTGATCTATCCCTATTTTTATCTTGTGTGGATTCATAGTTTGCTGGGAGATTTTGTCATTGCCCGTCAGGTCCTGGAAAAGGCAATTCAACGGCATAGCCGCAACCCGCTTCTTTCCGTCCTGCAGGGCGTATTTGCCTCGTATCACGCAGAGTTCGTCAGTGCGGAGGAGTACTTGCTGCATGCACTCCGCAATCACCCGGATAACAGTTTTGCCGCAGGAAGGCTGGCGGTGGTTTATGCAGAATTGGGAGATTCGGATCGCGCTCTAGAAATGGCGCAACGGGCAACCGAAGAGATCGATCCGCTGGATCATCATGCGGCTTTTGATCGCGCGTGTATCCATTCACTCTCCGGCGAATTGCAAAACAGTTTGGAGTGGTTGAACCGGGCCATCGATCTGGGCTGGAGATGCGCGCATCATTACCGCATCGAGCGAAATTTGTCCGCTGTGCGGAATGATCCTGCATTCGCGCTCTTGCTGGCAAAGTTATGAAAGTTTCGGTGATCATTCCCGTTCTCAATGAAGAGAATTCCATTCCGCATGTGCTGGCTGCGATTCCAAAAGATCTCGTTCAGGAAATTCTTGTTGTGGACAATGGCTCTTCGGATCGCACCGCGGAACTTGCCTCCTCGATGGGAGCGCGTGTGATTTCAGAACCACGCCGCGGATATGGATACGCCTGTCTGAAGGGAATTGAAGAGACACGCGACCCCGATATTGTTGTATTTCTGGATGGCGATTTCAGCGATCACCCTGAAGAGATGCCGCTGTTGGTGGAGCCCATTGCATCCGGAACGGCCGATCTCGTGATCGGATCGCGCGCGCTTGGCGCCCGCGAGCGAAATGCCTTGCCTTCTCACGCACAGTTCGGAAACCGGCTTGCCGGCATGCTCATCTGGCGGTTGTTCGGCTTTCGATATACGGATCTTGGACCGTTTCGTGCGATCCGTTATTCCTCCCTGATGGATCTGGGCATGGTCGATCAGACTTTCGGCTGGACGGTGGAGATGCAAATCAAAGCCGTGCGCCAGAGTTTGCGGATCCTGGAAGTTCCGGTGTCCTATCGCAAACGAATCGGGATGTCCAAAATTAGTGGTACAGTTATGGGATCGATCAAAGCAGGAACAAAAATCATCTGGACGATCTTGAAATATAAATTCGCATGAGAAGGGATTCACCGCAGAGGCGCAAAGAGCGCAGAGTTATTTTAATATTCTTTCTCTGCGTACTCGGCGCCTCTGCGGTGAATCCCCCCCTTCAAGCTCAGTACACGATTGAAGTTCAGGTCGTGGATCTACAGGTATCTGTTTCCGATGAGGACCGTGAGTTTGTGCGGGATTTGAAACCGGAGGATTTTACTGTCTGGGAAGACGGCGTTTTGCAGGATGTTCTGGATCTGGAACTGACCCGGGAGCCGTTTTCCATCGGAATCCTTTTAGACACGAGCTTCAGCATGAGGCCTGCATTCAAAATCATGGCGAAAGGAACGGAAGACTTTATCTGGTCCCTTCATCCGCAGGATGAATTTTTCCTCATGACATTTGATGAAAAAGTTGTGATGAAGAAGGATTTCGGTTATGCCAATCAGAAAACTTCATTGAAATTGAATGGACTCCGCTACGGTGAGGCCACCCGGTTGTTTGATGCGATCCTGGCTGCAGAAGAACGGCTGAAATCGGCCCATTATCCCCGTCGCGCGCTGTTTATCATATCGGACGGTCTGAATACGAGCGGAGAGGGTAGTCTGAAGGCCACCATTGAACAGGCACAAAAGAACAAAATTATCGTTTACAGCATGATGCTGGAAAATTCCGAAGCGGATATCGCCACTCTTCGCATGTTATGCGACTCAACCGGCGGAGCGTATTTTGTGCTGTATCCACAATATCCGCGCTTGCAAGCCGCCTATGACAAAATCGCGCGCGATCTGGCCAACCGGTTTACGCTCTTCTATCGCTCCCGCAGCGATTACACTCTGGTCCGAAAACCGGAAATCAAGCTGCAAATGAAAAATCCCCGCTGGCACGTCCAGTTCCAGAAAGCCTACTTCCCCCAGTAACCCATTAGTTTTGAGGAGTCGCGGGTCTCCGCTCCCGCGGTAAGTGTTTGGAACTGAATATTAGAACGTATATTGTAGAGACAATTGTACTTCATTCGAACGGAATTTGCCGATGTTCCGTACAGCGATGGACGATCCATCCGGAAAGAAGAGCAAGTCCTGGCTTGTATATTCTCCAGCGCTCAAATAGCGGTAGCCGATATCCAGAAGCCACCGGTTGCTGAGATTGGCGGAGATGCCTGCGCATACTTGCCATGCGAAATTGGTTTGATTCTTCCCTCCGATTGTTCCAAGCAATGAACCGTCGGGATTTGTAATGCGTACTTCACTCAGCTGATTTCGCGATGCGCCGACGCCAAATCCCGCATAAGGTGCCGCCGTTGCGATTTGAAAAAGATTGAGGTAGAGAGAAGCGAGTCCGGCAACAGAATCGAACTCGGCATTTCCTGTGGGCATCTGTGGAAACCCGGAAATCTGCTCAAACCCCGATCGGTACGTTACCGTGAAATCCGTTCGAATTCCCGGCACGAACGAATATCCGATTCCACCGCCTAGAATCGGAGACTTCCCGAGATCTGACGGTATTGGCCCCGATGGAATCCGCAGCACCGGGTCTCGCGCGAAGGAGATTCCCGCATCGAAACGCACATAGAATCCACTTGCTTGATCCATTTCCGCATAAAGGAACGTCGCACAAAGAATCAGAGCAGCCGTTAGAATGATCTGTCGTTTCATACAGGACTGAGTTAACCACAAAGGCACAACGGCACAAAGCATCGAATCCGCTTTTGTCAAACCAATTTAGAAATGTCCCCTTTCTACCAAGATAGAAATGTCCTCTTTGCCGGGGTGGGGTGTGGGGAGGGGTAACCCCTCCCCACCAGTGCTTCTTGTTCCTTTTTTTGCAGTGCCGAATGTTGCAATTGAACTTTCCTATTTCAACTAAGACTTGGGAGGGTTAATCATGAAAGCGCGCCACAAACTATCTTTTGGTAGCCCAGTGACCCTGTTGATGTGATGATTTTTCCCTGGTCCCTCCGGAGTCCCAGGACGCGCCGGCGGATGGATTTCCTGGTACCGAACTTCTTTGCCTTGGCAGCTAAAATGAAGTGACGAATCGAGCCATATTTGAACTGAAATTTCCTTTGCTCTAATTCGATCCTGAATTTGGTAAAACTTCCCGCCAAACTGAACGGTAGAATCATTCTTCAAAATCCTGCTCTCTTTGATACATAGGATCCGGCGCAAATCAATATCGTTGGACAACTTTCGATGTAGGTTCACCTTTTGTTCAGCTGCAACCCGGTATCGCTTGTTAAAATGTGGCAAATACTTTTCTAGGAATCTATTCGCCTCGGATTTTGTGCAGATGCCCGCCAATCGCATTTCCTTGACAAGACGGTCTTGTAATGTCCGGAATAGTCGTTCGATTCGGCCTTTGGCTTGCGGTGAATAAGCGTGGATCAGCTCAACGTCCAACTCTTTGAGTGCTCGCTGAAAATTGGTCATACCCTCATCAAGGCCTTCCAGCTGCTCGAGAATCGTGGGGCTTTGCCGCTCTGCTTTATAGACCGCGTGACGATCACAATATATCTTGCACGGCAAACCATTCTTCCGTGCATAGCGTGTAAAACTGTCGAGCACCGAAAAATTATCTTCCGAGTCGTAAAATCTCGCGAATACCTCGCTAGTTGCATCATCGATGTATCCCATCAATACCAGCCAGCCACCGCGCCCCTCTAACCAATCATGATGTGATCCATCCAACTGAATCATCTCACCGTAATGGCTTTTTCTTTTTCTCCAATGCCTGTGCGGCCGGGCGCGTCGAGATGGATAAGGAATGTCGTTCCGTTTTAACCAAACTCGAAGCGTTTCATCTGAAATCTTGATTCCCACATCTTTCGATAATTTTTCTGCAGCAAACGTCGGCCCAAAGCCTTCATACTTTTTGACGTAAAGATCTAAAACCTTCTCCTGGACCTCTTCATCCATACGCCGATTCGACGGCCGGCCACGCAACTTGTGTATGATTGCCACATCGCCCCGGCTGCAAACTCCCCGCATTAATCGCCGTATCTGTCGAACACTCAGCCCAAGCAATTCCGCACCTTTTCTTTGCTTGATCTCTCCTTCCAATACCTTTCTGATCACGTGCAGGCGCTTCCGATCCCCAGCATCCATTTCCAATCTCTCCTCTTCCAATTCCCCCTCCTGGTGGCTCGCACACTACCACCAAAAGAGGACATTTCTATCTTGGTAAAAGGGGACATTACTACTTTGGTATTACAGCATCGAATCCGCTTTTCTTAACTTTGTGCCTTCGTGTCTTTGTGGTTATTCCTCTTTCTTCGCATGGAACAGGCGCGATTGGAAACGCTCGAATCGGCCTCCTTTTTCATCGACGCCGCTCACCTGAATTCGAAACGTCTCCCATTGCAGCTTGAGAGGCGTCACATACTCTGTGGAATCTTCATCCTGATAATTCTGTTGCAGGTTTACGGTTTTCAGCAATTCCCCTTCGCGGCTCAGGATCTGGATTTCAGCATCGTTCACCTTTCCATCCAAAGTAATCTGAAGCATCTCCTCCTGATCCATTTTCGGCTGTCGCTGAATTGGAAAGTAACCTTCATGTCCTGGCCGTCCTCCAACTTCGACAAATTCCGCCTCCATGGAAAGATCTGTCTTCGCTTCGGCAATCACGGAAAAATATCCTGTGCCTTCAGTACGGATTCTCCACTTACCCGGCGCCGGCTCTTTTATCGTCAGGATTCGACCCGAAATAAACCGGCTGTCTTTGCTGTTTGCCGTGCCGGAAAGAAATTCAGCGCCGGACGGATCTGAGATGGAAACGTTTTTCATGCACTGAACGAAGGCGGAAAACGTTATGCTTTCGATCGTCGAATCGATCTGCACAATGGATTCCTTTTCTCCATTCAACTCTCCGGAAGTCCTGTAGACCGTCTCTTCGTTTCCTGCCAATTGTGATTCCATCAAGGTCAACGAACTGGAAGCCTCGGAAGGCTGAAACAACTGAACCTGACCCCCTGATTCTTCCGCGATCATGATGTACGAAGGATCGATCTTTCGCGCACACGGCCATCCCTTGCTGTGATCCTGTTGCTGATCTGAAGCGGCGGCGAATGAAACAAAAACGAGCAGGATTGCAACCGCCTGCAACACGTGGTTCATTCGCTTTGCTGTTGCAAAGGTGGAGAAAGGATGATGACCGAAGGCTCCACGCCGGTGAGTCGCACCAGGTGGTTGACTGTGTCATAAACCACATATACATCGGTCCCGTTGATCGTCTTGGTCTCGTATTCAAACGGAGTACCTTCATCGGCATTGTCATCATATTTGTCGTTGATGTTCTTATGCGCATTGGCTCCGAACACAGCGTTTACAAAACTTTTTGTAACTGTAAATCTAGGCACTTTATGCTGACTCATTTTGTTCCTCCTTTTTTGACTCGATCGACTTCCTCGCGCCCAGTCTCAACATCTTTTCGGCGGGCAAGAGTCGACCGGTTTTGTGGGTTTAGGTCCCTGGAAATCTCTTCGATGACCTCTATAGACTTCCGGAATTGTTCGTTCGCCGCCGCGGGATCGTTCATCGCCGTTTCCGTCAGAGCGGCAGCATAGAAGGCTCGAAAAAGTTGTTCGCGCAGGCCAAGTTGGTGCGCTATCTCCCCAGCCTTCTTGAAATCCTGCAATGCCAGGTCGTACTGTTTTGTTCCTTGATGGATCCACCCTGAAATGAGGTGGACCTGACAAAGTATATCTTGCTGTTCGATGGTTGTCCTTTTTAGAAGTGAAAAAAACTCCGTTGTATCTGTTTTGGCAGACCGCTGTTGAAAAGCTCGCATTTGCGCGAGCAATCCTGTGATCAACAGGATCTCTTGATTGCTTTTGCTTTCTCTTGCGTACTGGAGTGCCTCGATGTACTGCTTCTCTGCAAGAGAATCATCCTGCGTCTGGCCTCTGAGCTCATACAGCATTCCAAGATTGTACAAAGAGATCGCCCGCATCCGGTTGTTCCCGTTCTTTGCAAAGTATTCTGCGGCCTGCTCGTACAGAGGAATCGCCGTACCAAAATCTCCCACGTTGCGATAAACATGTGCCAGATTGAGCCTGCTGTACGCAGCTCCAATTTCCACCTTCATTTCCTTGAAGATTTCCAGCTCCTGCGTGCGGAGTTCGATCGCTTTCTGATATCGCGCTTGCAGGTAATTCAAGTTTCCAAGCGATGCGAGACACTGCGCCGTCAGGCTTCTGTCCTGGATTTTCCGACTCAAAGCCAGAGCCCGTTCGTTCAGCCGTTGTGATTCCGCATAAGCGCCACGCTCATATTGCACGTCACCCAATCCCATCAAGCTATTGATGATTCCAAGTTGATCGCCCGATTCCGTGTAATAAGCCTGCGCTTTTTCCGCGAATTGCACAGCCTGATCGTAATGCTTTTGATAATAGTAAATCTGGCTCAACCGGTCATAACAGTCCGCAAGCAATTTCTTGTTTTGAATCTGATTCGCCAGTCCTGTAGCTTTCTCGTACGATTTCTGCGCCTCCAGTGTGTTTCCACGAAATAAATCGGAATTGCCGATGTCGATGTAGGTCCGCGCAATCGACAGTTTGTCGCCGATTTCTGTGAACAGACCCAGCGCGTCCCGGATCGAAGAGTCTGCTGCCTTCATGTTTCCCTGTTGAAGATACGTGACTCCGATAGAACGAAGATCCTGCGCGACTCCGGGTTTGCTTTCCATCGCGCGATCGATTTCAATCGCTTGCTGGTAATATTTTCGCGCGGTGTCGAATTCTTCTTCGCTATAGTAAACTCCACCAATCGCGGAAAGAGTGCGCGCCTTTCCTTCGCTATTTCCCATTTCAGAGTAGAGTCGCAACGCTTCTTCGAGGAATTTTCGCGCGTTCGCCGGATTGTTCCGTAAACCGTAAACCACACCGGCCCGCAGATATGCGGGCGCGTAACGCGGATCTTGTTCGATGGCAGTACGATAGCTGGCAATCGCGCGATCGTAATAGGAAGTTTGTTCGTGAAGGAACCCCAATCTGGATTGAAATTCGGGACTATCCGGATACAGTTTTGCGAGCTCCTCGTAGATCCGGATGGCCTTCGGGTAATCGTTCGTCATCTCGGCAAGAGTCGCTTCAACAAAATACGTATCCACCAGTGACAGCCGATCGTTGCGCAAACCATACGCCTGTCTTGCGCTGCCCGCAGCGAGATCATCGTATCCAAGATTCCTTTGCGCCAGCGCAAGATAGGCGTGCGCCAGTGCGTTTGCCGGCTCTTTTTCGATTGCCCTGGAAAGAAACGTAACCGCATTTGTGTTGTTTCCTTGATTCAGGTGATTCAGTCCTTCGTTATACAGGATCGCCGCCTCGCTGAATCCTGCTGTGTCGATCGTTGCGGGCGGCCGCCGGCGTGGAACGGCCTCCGCGGAAGACACATGAAGCTGTTTTTTGATTTCCAGAGTCACGTCGTCCAACATTTCAAACAGGATTTGCTCCGGCGCGCCGGAGGCTTCGCGAATCACCTTTCTGGAATCTACAGTCTCGCCCGAGGCCGCGTCTTTGAACTCTACAAGGATTTGCCACACATTGCCGAATTTGAAAATGGTCGGTTGAATCAACGTTCTGGAATTCCCAATCTCTCCCACTTTTCTGAGCAAACCCGGCTCGTACACATCACGGTCCAGATTTTTCATCAGATCCGTAATCTGATACAGCCGGTCATAGGGCAAGACTTTGATCTGCTGCGAAGGGATCAAATCATCAATCATCATTTGAGTCAGAGCCAGACGCGCGCGATTCAGCGCTGCGATTCCCGACTGATTCTTAAAAGGAAGGACGACTACGGATTGTCGCTTTTCGGAAATCAATCGAGGTGGCTGCGGAGAGAGCCCGGACTGCCTCCGAAAAAACCATACAGCTGCGAGGATTGCAAACACAAACGCGACTGCTACCACAATCCTGACCGGTCTTCCAAGTTTGCTGACTCTGGTGATTCCGGAGCTTCGTTCATCCGTAATCGGTCCGCCCCGAACCCGTTTGAGGACAAGAAGCATTTCCTTCATCGAAGAGAATCGTCTGTCACGATCCTTCGAAAGGCCTTTGTGGATCGCGTCGGCCAGCGGCTCCGGAATTGCAGGATTGAGTGTCAATAAAGGCGCAGGTTCGTCCTTGAGAATGGAAGACGCCACTTCAAATGCCGAAACACCCGGGAATGGGGATTTCCCGGAAAGCATCTCGTACAACACCACGGAAAAGGAGAACATGTCGCTTCGTCCATCGACGTCTCTACCGCAGATTTGTTCCGGCGACATATAATGGACGGTTCCCGCAATTTTCCCGGAATCGGTCAGGCGCGGCTCGCCTGTGGTTTCATGGCTCGGCGTAGTATCCGTGATTCCTTTGACTACACGGGCCAGACCAAAGTCCAGAATCTTTACCTGGCCTTCCTCGCTTACTAAGATATTAGTAGGCTTGATATCCCGGTGAACGATGTTCCGGCGGTGTGTCTTGTCCAGCGCTCCCGCTACCTGGATGGCAATATCCAGAGCGGCGGCGGTTTCCATCGGGCCGTTCGAAATCTCTTTCTGCAGAGTTCTCCCTTCCACATATTCCATCACGATGAACAGAATGTTGTCTGCCTCATCGATTTCATAAATCGTACAGATGTTGGAGTGATTGAGCGCCGACGCCGCTTGCGCCTCGCTCATCAGACGGCGTTTCCGGCGTTCATCGGAAGCGAATTCGGGCGGCAGAACCTTGATGGCGACAATTCGTTGCAGCCGCGTGTCGAGGGCTTTGTACACCACCCCCATCCCCCCCTTTCCCACACTTTCCAGGATTCTGTAATGGGAGATGGTCTGGTCGATCACGCCAATTAATTCTGCGCCATTTCTCACAAAGACGCAAAGCGCGCAAAGCTTTCTGAATTCTAACTTTGCGACTTTGCGAGAAATCCTTCTTGGGACTTAGTTTGCGATCATGATTTCGGCAGCCAGGATGAATCCATCATTTCGCGGTTTCCATTGCAGGTTGCGTTGAAAGATGTAAACATCCTGATCGATGTTAAAGCGGGATCCACGCGAGATCCTGCATGAAAGGAATAGACCACATCTTCCGAATCCAGGACTTTTCCGTTGTGAAATTGCACACCTGGATTCAGATGAAATATCCAGGTACGGGGATCGGGCGTCTCCCAATATTTTGCGAGAGATGGCGTGTGGGTTGAGCGTTTCCGCTTCGTACGGAACCGCAAGGCTCAAAGTTTCTACGCGCGGCGCCGGGCCATTTCGACAGGAGGCGAGAATGAGAAAAGCGAAGAGCGCAAAGCATACCCCATACCATGCCCTCTCCATTGCCGTTTTATTGTAGACCGAAGGGAAATGGTAGGGGCGACCCTTGTGGTCGCCCAACTTGAGAAAGACCATTTCATGAGGGCGACCACAAGGGTCGCCCCTACGTGCGAAGTGGACGTAAGCCGTCAGGATCTCTATAATGTAGCGCCTGAAGGGGATCTACATAAGGAGGGAATCATGAGCGATGTTGTAATCAAAGCACTAAAAAACGGTCCGTTGCGTGTGGAAGGAAAGGTCCAACTGATCGATCCTCAGGGCAATGTCATCCCTTTTGAAAAGGAAGCCTTTTCACTCTGTCGTTGCGGTCATTCGTCGAACAAACCGTTTTGTGATGGAACGCACAACAAAATCGGCTTCAAGCACGAAGACGCCTGGGTACCCAAAGTTTAACTAAAGCCTTCGTGCTCTTCGTGACCTTCGTGGTTAAATCCTGATTCTTATGAAAACAAGAGAAGACATTCGTAACCTCGCGATCATCGCGCACGTCGATCATGGCAAGACCACACTCGTCGATGCCATGCTCTGGCAGAGCGGAATTTTCCGCTCCAACCAGAAGGTCAACGAACGCGTGATGGACAACATCGATTTGGAACGCGAGAAGGGAATCACGATCATGGCCAAGAATCTGGCCATCTGGTACAACGGCGTCAAGTTGAACATCGTAGATACACCCGGTCACTCCGATTTTGGCGGCGAAGTGGAACGTACCCTCAACATGGTGGACGGTGTGATGTTGCTCGTCGATGCTTCGGAGGGACCGCTTCCTCAAACCAGGTTTGTGCTGAAAAAGGCGCTGGAGCTGAATCTGCCTGCCATCGTTGTGATCAACAAAATCGATCGCAGTGACGCTCGGATTCCGGAGGTGCGCAACGAAATCTACGATCTTTTTATCGATCTGGATGCAAACGAACATCAGATTGAATTTCCGATTCTGTACACGAATGCGCGGGCGGGCATTGCAAAGCTGAATCCGGATGAGGATTCGCGCACGCTGATACCGCTCTTTGAAACGATCTTGAAAACGATCCCGCAACCCTTTCATGATCCGGAAGCGCCGCTGCAGGCCCTGATCACAAATATTGACTACAGCGAGTACGTAGGGCGGCTGGCCATCGGCAAAATCATTCACGGAACGATCCGACATAACGAGACAGTGGCAATTTGCAAACTGGACGGTGCGGTGGAAAACTGCAAAGTGACAAAGCTCTACGTATTTGATGGTCTCCGCCAGATGGAAGTCGAAACAGCCAGCGCCGGAGACTTGATTGCTGTTGCCGGCAATGAATCGGTCACCATCGGAGAAACGATCTCGTCCGTGGTGAATCCAATAGCGCTTCCCGTACTCAAAGTAGACGAGCCCACCATTTCGATGGTATTTACCGCCAATATCTCACCGTTTTCCGGACAGGAAGGGAAATACGTTACCGCGCGGCATCTGCGCGAACGCCTGATCCGTGAATTGCTCAAGAACGTCAGCTTGAAGATGGAGACGATCGAAGGCGCTACGGAATCGTTCCGGATCCTGGGCCGTGGCGAATTGCAGATGGCGATCCTGATTGAAATGATGCGAAGAGAAGACTATGAATTCGAAGTTTCCAAACCGGAGATCATTACAAAAACCGAAAACGGCGTTTTGAAGGAGCCAATGGAGCTCCTGTTTATTGACTGTCCCGAAGAATATATCGGCGTTTGCACACAGAAAGTCGGTATGCGAAAAGGGAAACTGCTAAACATGATCAATCATGGAAAAGGCCGCGTCCGATTGGAGTTCCGGATTCCAACGCGCGGCTTGATCGGGTTTCGCTCCGAATTTCTCACAGATACGCGCGGCACCGGCATCATGAACCATCTGTTCGATGCTTATGAGCATTGGCTGGGGGAGATTTCAACGCGCTCCACAGGTGTCCTTGTATCGGACCGAGACGGACGTGTCACCGCCTACGCATTGAACAACTTGCAGGACCGCGGCGAACTGTTTGTCAAACCCGGTCAGGATGTCTACCGTGGCATGATCTGCGGAAAAAATTCCCGATCGGCAGATCTCTGGGTCAATGTGACGAAAGAAAAAAAGCTCACGAATATGCGCGCTTCGACATCAGACGAAGCCATCCGTTTGATTCCGTTCACGGACATGGCTCTGGAAAAATCGTTGGAATTCATCAATCCCGATGAGCTTGTCGAAGTTACTCCGCAATCCATCCGCATGCGCAAGAAAACCATCCCCAGATCCTGATCCTTTGTGCCTTCGTGTCTTCGTGGTTAAATTAGATCTCTTAACATGGAAAAAAGACGTTTACTGCGCCATTTCGGGCTCCAGGTTGGCCGTTTTTCAACCGGCGCCAAGAACTCCATCACAGATGTGCCCGGAGTGCGCGTTGGACACAGCACCATCATTGAAGGCACCGGAAAACGAAAGCCCGGGACGGGACCGGTCCGGACAGGCGTTACGGCAATCGTTCCTCATCATAACGTCTACATGGAGCGCCTCATTGCCGGCGCGCATATCCTGAACGGCGCGGGTGAAGTCAGCGGATTGATCCAGATCCAGGAATGGGGCCTCATAGAAACACCCATCTTGTTAACCAATACCTTGAGCGTTGGGCGTGTCAGCGATGCGTGTGTAAAATGGCTCGCCGAAAAATATCCGGAAATGGGGAATCAATATGAAGTCGTGATTCCCGTTGTCGGTGAATGTGATGATAGCTTTCTAAACGATTCTGTAGGACGCCATATCAAAGAACGCCATGTTTTTGATGCTCTCAATCATGCAAGCGATGCGATGGTCCCTGAAGGTTCCGTCGGAGCCGGGACTGGAATGGTTTGTTGTGATTTCAAAGGCGGAATCGGAAGCAGTTCCCGGATTGTTGTGATTGACGAAGTCCCTTATGTCATCGGAATTCTTGCGCTTTCCAATTTCGGGCGCATCGACGATTTACGGATTCTCGGAATTCCTGCCGGTCGCAAGCTGGCGCCGATTTTCGGTGCTATGCGCAAACGTTCCGACAACTACGGCTCCATCATCACCGTGCTGGCAACCGATCTGCCGTTAACCCGCTTCCAGCTTGTCTGGCTCTGCAAACGCGCGGCGCTCGGAATCGGACGTTGCGGCAGTTTTGCCTCGTATTCCAGCGGCGAAATCATTGTCGGATTCTCTACCTGCAACAAGGTGCCCCGGGAACCGGAGACAGCTGTCCAGAAATTCGACAGGCTTCATGATCATTACCTGGATGATTCATTTGAAGCCACCATCGAAGCTACGGAAGAAGCGATCATTAATAGCCTGATCAATAATCACGACATGATCGGTGCCAACGAAAATTTTGTACCCGCGCTTCCCGTGGATCGTCTCCAAACCATCATGCACGCCGCCCTCGGCTAGGATTTCACCGCAGAGACGCAGAGAACGCAGAGAGGAAGGCAAATCTTTTCACAGGACCTAAAGGCGGCGGTTGCGCTTGGCGTTCTTGGCGACCTTGGCGGTTTTATCCTTTCCGTGAATTCCGTGATTTTTCCTAACTCTGCGTACTGTGCGTCTCTGCGGTGAATCCCGAAGTGAATTCCTACAGCGGTTTGCGGAGGATCTCCTGCAGTTTTTCGCGGTGCGTGCGGCTCAGCATTAACTGCGTGCCGTTTCGCAGAATCACACGGAACTCGCCATGAAACCAAGGCTGAAGTTCCGCAATGCGGTCGATGTTTACGATCGTGGAACGATGAATGCGCAAAAACCGTTTCGGATCCAGTTGTCCTTCAACGACACTGATCGTTTCACGCAGGAGATGCGATTCTTTGCCCGCATGGATCCGCACGTAATTTCCTTCCGCCTCGACCCAGTCAATCTCTTCCACGCGCAGAAAGAAAATACGTCCGCCGGTTTTGACCGCAAGACGGCGCAGATATTCCGGTTTGGTCTTGAAGTCTTCCAGCAATGCAAGCACCTGCTGACGGAAATCGGATTCGCCTCGATGATGGATCTGTGATTTGGCGCGCTCCAGAGCTTTCTGAAAACGTTCGCGGTCAAAGGGCTTCAATAAGTAATCCAGGGCAAAGACCTCAAATGCGCGAAGAGCGTATTTGTCGTAGGCCGTGACAAAAATGACCAGTGGCATTTTTTCCGCGCTGATTTTCTGCAAAACATGAAACCCGTCCATTTCGGGCATCTGCACATCCAGAAAAAGCAGATCGGGGGAATGTTTCTCGATCGCTGTTACAGCGGATTTACCGTTGGCGCACTCTCCTGCAATTTCCACATCCGGATCGCCTTTGAGCATTTCACGAATCCGGTCGCGCGCCAAAACTTCATCATCGACGATCAGGGCGCGCACTTTGCCTTCTTTGCTCACGATACACCTCGCTGTTGTGGAATCTGCTCGATCTCCAGTTTCAGCAAGTCCAGCTCGCGCTGAAAGGAGATCTCCTCCACTTCGGCATTTTCCAGAGTCAGCCGGAGAAAGTCTCCGAGTCTTGCGATCATCTTATCTGCTGCTTCTACATCCTTTCGCATCAATTGCGTGATCGAACGTAGCGTGTGAAACAAGAACTCAGGCTGCAGCTGCATCTTCAATGTTTGCAGCTGCGCCTGCGTAAGCTGCGTTTCCAACTGCGTGGCGCGAACTTTCCGTTCGCGATACTGACGATATAAGTCCAGAGACTGATGTGCACCAAGGAGGATGCAGTAAATAAATACACCGAGCACATAATCGCCTTCTGCGAAGCGGTCCCGGACCATTTCCAGGATCAACATGGGAGGCTTGGAACGCATTAGAATCGCCCATGCGGCAGCGGAGAGCAGGACCGTATGGAGAACTGTAATTGCCAGACACGCCGGAATATGGATTCGCAAATTGCGAATTGCGCCTTCGCGTACCAGCGGATATTTCTTCGCCAGGCGGAGCACAACAGGTGAGAATGCAAGCCAGAGATAACACCAGGAAAGACTCCATGCAAACGCGGCTCCCCAGCCGAATGGTTCTTTGTCTTTCGAATAAAGAGCGTGGGATTGCATCGCAAGCAAAATGCCGCAAAGCGTAACCACACCGAAAACGACGGTGCGCCGGAGCCAGCGATTCTCCCAGGTCATAGCGTCATCTCCGCATGAACCAGCGCAGGCGACGTCTTGTGATCCGGTATTTCCAGCATGACCAGTAGCCCTCCCTGAGGGTCGTTGATAAACTCCAGCCGGTGCAAGCTGCCGTAAATCTGTCGCAGGCGCGCTCTTGTGTTGGTCAAGCCAACGCCTTCTCGGCCGTTACTGGTACGCGCTTCGTTCATTCCCGGACCATTGTCACGAATTTGAATTCTCAATGTTCCATGCTTCGCCGTCGCAGTGATTTCAATCTCCCCCGGAGCGGCCTGCGTTGAAATTCCATGCCGGATCGCGTTTTCTACGATCGGTTGCGTGATCAAATTCGGCACCTGCGCATCGAGCGCATCCGGATCGATCTGCATGCGCACCGTTAGACGATCCTGAAACCGGACCTTCTCAATTTCCAGATAGCATTGCAAAAACTCCAGCTCCTTTCGCAGTGATACTAGCGCCGGTCCGGAATCCTGCAACGTCAATTCCAGAAAGGTCATCAGCCTTTCGACCATCATCTCCGCCGCCCGAATATCTTTGTATAGCAATGCGGAAATGGAATGGAGAGTATTAAACAAGAAATGCGGATGCAACTGCATTTTTAGCGCTTGAAGCTTCGCCTGTGCCAGTCGCATTTCCAGTTGAGATGCCCGCAACTCTTCTTCTTTGGAACGGTTGTAGTAGTCGATGGCGTGAAGAACCGCAAGAACAGCTCCGTACAGCAAGATTCGAGTTCTGTAATTGACCGAACTCGGGGAACCGATCAACCCAACGAGCATCTGCCACGGACCGTCCACATCTTTCTCCCCTTTCAGCATTTTCCAGGCGCCACCTGTAATCCAGGCCGTGTATACATAAAGCGTCAGGTGCGTCAACGAGAAAAACACGCTTGCGGGAAGGTGTAATGCAAGGTTGCGAAACCATCGTCCTCCATCCAGAGGAAAGCGACGGATAAAATAGACGACCAGAGGCAACAACGGCAGCCATGGATACCACCAGGTGATCTGCCATACAAGCACCTCCGTCATGGAGGCGCCCATTTTTTTGTAGGCAGGACTCAGACGGAAAATGAGGGTGGTAAGAAGACACAAAAGAGTGATGCCCGCAAATACGCCCAGCCACACTTTCCATCGCTGCTTGTTAGACGATAATCGCATCATGGTTTTCCAGATTGATGATAACATTCTATCGCCCCGAACGGTCGCTTTGGGGACGGGAAGGCTTACACCGGGTCTGATCCGGTTTGTTCTTCTTCTATGCCGCTTCAGGACACTTTGCATGGCAGTTTCCCATTTCAGCTTACAATCGCGTGTTGCAGGAAAATCACTATGAAAAAACTGTGCCTCGTGTTGTTCGTTGTGTTTTGTTACGGTTTCATTGCTGCCGCATCCGATCTTGATTCACTGGTTCAATCTGAACGGGATTTTTCAAAGACATCCGGAGAACGCGGAATCCGTGACGCCTTTGTGCAATTTCTGGCCGAAAATTCCATCTTGTTTCGGCCCGGTCCCGTGCAAGGGAAAAAGTGGATGCAAGACCGTCCCCCGGTTCCGGGTCATCTCAGCTGGGAGCCGGCTTTGGCGGTGATTTCCGGTGGCCGCGATCTCGGGTATACAACCGGCCCGTGGGAGTATTGGAGCAAAGGACCTGGCGAAGGAGAAGCAGGATATGGACATTTTGTATCGATCTGGAAAAAGCAATCAGATGGAAGCTGGAAAGTGATCCTGGATGCTGGAATCTCATATCCGGAACCTCCATCTTCAAAACCGAAATTGGAAACAGTATCCTGGAAGGTGTCCCGTACCAGGTCCGATCTCGATTCAGAACGAAGCAAGATGCTGAAGGCGGATCGCGAATTCTCCAGGATTGCAGGCGCCGACGGAACCGCGCGCGCGTGTGCCCAGCTTTGCAATGATAGTGTTCGCATTTATCGCAATGGCGGATGGCCGCGCATAGGAAAAGACGCGATCGCATCTGTAACTTCCGAGAAGTTGATCTTGAGCCCGCTACAGGCCGAGGTGGCTCAATCTGCGGATCTCGGCTATACCTACGGAGCATCGGAGGGCGAGGCGCAAAAGGGAAATTACGTCCACATCTGGCGCAAAGAATCAAACGGTGATTGGAAACTCGTCCTGGACGTCATCTCCCCCGCCCCTCCCCAAACTCATTAACCCGTGTGGAGCGCAGGCATCCCGCCTGCTTAGGGGGCCGCAGGCTTCCAGCCTGCTCCTCAGGAGCTCTTCAATCCCGTCATTTGCTCGCTGATCTCCCAGAGCCTTTCGGCCGCCTGACCGTCCTGAGACGCGGGTGACGACGGACGCTCCAAAGTGCCTCTGAAATATTTTCCCGTTACAGTCTCCAGTTCGGGCGCTGTGGCAAGATGAACGATTGCGCGCGCGCCTTTCGCAGGATTTCCCGCAGTCATCATGACAAGGAGCTTCAAGATTCCGGAAGTCTCACGAAAAATTCCAGTCCTCAAATAACCCGGATGCATGCTGTTCGCCGTTATCCCCGTTCCTTCCAGTCTTTTGGACAACTCGCGCGTAAATAGAATGTTGCAGAATTTCGATAGGCAATAAGCTCTAAAGCCGGAAAAATTCTTCTCCATTTGCAGATCATCAAAATCAAGTCGGGCGTTTCGATGCGCTTCCGAAGAAACGTTGATAATCCGCGAAGGCGCCGATCCTTTGAGTGTTTGCAGCAGAAGGTTCGTGAGCAGGAAATAGGCAAGATGATTGACTGCAAAAGTCATCTCGATTCCATCGGGGGATAGACTTCGAGTGCGCGTGGCCACGCCCGCATTGTTTACAAGCACATGAAGATGGGCAAACCGCGAGTTGAACTCTGAAGCAAGCCTGCGAATGGCTGATTGGGAGGAAAGATCGGCAATCAGCAAATGCAGATTCTGATTTCCGGTAGCGTCTCCAACTTGATGGATGACTTCTTGACCGCGTTGGGCATCGCGGCAAACCAGAACGACTTCCGCGCCAAGTTTCGCAAATTCATGAACCGTCTTGCGGCCAATCCCGCTGCTCGCGCCCGTCACCATACACACCTTGCCCTGTAAAGACATCGCGTCCTATTCTATCGCAACTGTGATGCTTCAAAGTCCGCAAGGAATTTCAACACGGAGACCGCGGAGAGCGCGGAGAGGAAAGGGGGGATCGCAAATTGTTGCTTTTTGAGCAAGGATTTCAACGCAAAGACGCAACGGGGCAAAGCACACCGACAAAGACAAACGATGTCGTGCTCCGCAGCCGCCGCCCCGTCGGGGCTCTCTGAAAAAATATTACAAAACAAAAACCCGAAAACAGCCCGAGTTGATGGAGTGGATCCAGATGGTTTTTGTTTTGTAATATTTTTTCAGAGAGAAGCGCCTCCGGCGCTGCGGCGACTGTG
>CAWJJO010000018.1:0-247609 GCA_963843285.1 uncultured bacterium | reverse complement strand
TATTCGGCGGGTACGGATATCTGCGAGATTTTCCGATTGAGAAATACATGCGTGACGCAAAGATCACGCAGATCTATGAGGGCACAAACCAGATTCAGCGGCTGGTCATCGCGCGCAACCTAATCAAAGAAATGGCAAAATAAAAATTAAAGATCAAATATCAAAAATCAAATAAACAGAATGAAAGAAGTAAAGAAACAGATTGCGCCTGGCCAATCAAGCTGTTTTTCTTGCTTATTGATTTATTTTTATTTGATATTTGATTTTTGATATTTGATATTCCGAAGCCAAAGGCTTTGGAAATCTTTCCACTCCTCTTGATCGGTAGTCCAGTACGCGTATAGCGCGATCCCTTCGAAGTTTTCAACGTCTAATTCGGAACGATTGAATGCCGCCGACAGACCCTGCACAGCAGATACGATGTTTTCCACATCTTTTCGGTGACGGGGAGCATCGTCATAAGTCGGAACGCCCAGCATCACCCGGCAAGAACTCCGCTCCGACTTCAAACGCTGCAGTATTGCGCCTATTTTCTCCATCACAAACAGACTGTACGGCACGGAATGAAAAATTCCGGTGTCATAATTCATGATCACAAGCTGGTTACATCGCGCCGCCACCTGTGCGTAGTAATCGAGATCCCAGGAACGCAACGGGGATATGTTGAATCCCTCAAAAAACGAGGGTTTACTGCCCGCTACGGAAAGGGTCTTTGTTTCTCCAATTCTTGTCTTCAGATAATCCAGCCACGCCAATAAACGCCGATCGCCTGACTCCACGGGTTCGATGTTCAGGTGGATTCCATCGAGTCCAAGATCCCGGATCATGGCAATGCAATCATCTGCGAATGTCCGGCGATACACTTCCGAATCCAGCCGGATGGTTCCCGGACGCATCTGGTGGAATCCGTATTGGACACCCCCCACCCAGGGAAGAATTCGGATCCCCGGAGACCGCCTGCGCAGAAAATTGCAAAACCGCCTGGCGGCGTCCCGCGAATATGCCGGCAGACGTCCCTCGGCATCCGCAGGAGTCAGGTGTGGATACACATAGCGGATGCCGTTCTCCCGCAATCTCTCCGAAAGCGCGACCATCTCTTCCTCCGGCACTCCCTCCTGCAGCCAGCGGTGCTCCAGCCATACTGCGTTTCCACTTTTGTCGATCCGGTCCGCTCCCCCCGCGCCGGTTAAGAACATCTGGCGCGGCGTTTCTGCTATATATGTAGTAAGTAAGTAGTAGTATGATATGTTTGCCGGGTGAATCAGAAAGAGAGTCTGCACAATTGACAGAATTAGAGACTGGAACACAGTTCCTTCTTCAGCAGAGCGATGGTCGAATCCGGAACGTCGGGCGGCACCACACACGAAGGTCCGATGAGCCAGCGCTCCAATGCGGTGTACCGGGAAGAATTTGCGAGGACCGCGCCGACATCCGATCGCATCTGCAAAGGATTGATCCCGCCTAGAACAAAAGCGCCGCTGCGAGCGATCACGGTCTCCGGGGCCGGGGCGCCTTCCGCATGAAAGTCGTAACTGAAAATGTCTACCGGATAGTCCAACATCTGATCCAGATAGGTCCGCTCGCCACAAACATGCAGAATGGTCAACGCATTATTTTCTCGAAGATCGCGCAACAGAGGAAGCTCGTATTTCTTGCCGAATTCCTCGTATTCCTGCCAGGTCATCTGGTCCGTTGTCGCCCATTTGGTCGCAAAAAAGATTCCATCTGCGCCGGCCTGAAGGCATGCCTGACAGAATGCGCGAAACGTTTTCAGGATGATTTCCAGCAAGGAATGCAACTCGCCGGGAGACTCTTTCCGCAGTTGTACCAGCGATTCGCGCCCGCTCATCAGCCGGTGCGCAATTTCGATCGGGGAGAAAACCGTTTCCACAATCGGAAGATCCGGACCAAAATGATCGCGCAAACGCCGAATGACCTTCAATTGATCGCCAAGCGTTCCGTTGTGCACATCCAGGGGACTCACCTTTCCGACATCGGCAGCCTGCCGAACCAACGGCTTCGTCAGTTCAGGTTCACGAAGCGGATCCTCAAAGAATTGATATTCCGCGCCCCAGTCCAGCACGTGATAGCATGCAGCGGGATTGAGTTTCAGAAAGTCCCATTTCCATTTCTCCTGCCATTCGATCATCGCGCCGGTCAACAGATCAGGCGTCTTCTCACGGTGAAAGAAATGACGCCAGAGACTCATCCACCTGTGCTGCGGAATCTTCTTCAACTACTCCTCCTGCAGCTTGTTTTCCAGCACCTGGGAAAGCTGAAAATTCTCCATCTGCAAATAATAATCTGCAGTCTCAAATAAAGCCTCCGCGGGAATCAATCCGATCAATTCTGTACCCACAACATTGACCCCGTACCTCGCGGCTTCTCTTCGGACAAGCTCAACTGCGCGAAACACAGGAGTCTTCTTGAAGTCTGTCAGATTCATCGAAACCTGGACGATGTTGCGGTCCTGAAGGACTACACCCATCGCTTTCACGTATCGCAAGCCGCCGTTTGAGTGCCGGATCGCCTTTGAAATCTTGTTTGCGATTTGGATGTCCGATGTGGCCAGGTTCACATTAAATGCAATCAGCGGCATCCGTGCGCCGATGACGGTGATGCCCGCAGAGGGATGTACGGTGTCCGGACCAAAATCCGGTTTCCATTCAGGTTTTCTGATCTTCTCGGGAAACCCTTCAAATTCTCCCTTACGAATGATTGCCAGATCGCGTCTTGCATCGCTCGATGCTGCAAACTCGTACAGATAGACTGGAATTTTGAATCGATCGGCAACTTCTTTGCCAAGCTCGCGCGCCAGAACGGCACATTCTTCCATCGTCGAGTTCTTGATCGGGATGAACGGTGTAACATCCACTGCGCCCGCCCGCGGATGTTCCCCTTTGTGTTCACGGAGATCGATCTTGCTTACGCACGTTTCATACAGTTTCAACAACATCGCTTTCAGGCCTTCCGGTGACCCGGCCAGGCTGAGCACCGTACGATTGTGATCTTGATCCGGTTTTACATTCAGAACTCGTGTCTCAGGAATTCCACGAATCGAATCGACGATCTCCCGCAAGACATCCCCTCTGCGCGCTTCACTGATATTTGGAACCGATTCGATGACTTTCTTCAGGTCCATCCCAGTCCTCCTCATTCTTATTGTGAAAGATTGCACTCAAAGATACAATGAAAGGAAGTACATGCAAACCAGGTTCGCGCCGATTGCTCTCATTCTTGCCTCACTTCTGATCTTTTCGTGCACGGAGACGCCCCCTCGGACGCCCGAGGCCCCGGCGCCTCTTGTAATTTTGCTCGGCACCGACGTAAGCACTTTTGATCCTCAGATTCCTTTTGATGTGGAAAGCAGCTATGTTCTCGGAAATATATTTGAAACCCTGATCGAATTTGACTCCTCGTTTCACCTTTCACCGGGGCTTGCTGTTCGTTGGACAAACCCGGATGACCGGACGTGGGTATTTTCTCTCGACGAGAATGCGCGTTTTTCCGATGGTACTCCGCTAAAAGCCTCGGATGTTGCGTTTAGCATTAACCGCCTCAGGTCCATGCCCCATTCCGATCTTCAAGCTTTTACGGAGCACATCGAGTCCGTTCGTCCCATGGATGATCACAACGTACAGATCGTGACTGAATCCCCGATCAGCATCCTGAATAATCTTGTCTTCATTCCGATCATGAGTGAGCGATTTGTAAAATCAGCAGGTGAAGGCATCGGCGAGAAGCCCATGGGTACCGGCCCTTTCAAGCTTCTACAGTGGGATAAGAAAAAGAAGATTGTCATGCTCCGAAATGAGTTTTACCGTCCCCAGGCGCAGGTGGAAAGGGTAGAATTCATCATTCACGAGGACGCGGAAACCGTGCTCAATCGGGTTTTGCAGGACAAACCCGACATTACAATGTATTTACCTTTTCGAAAAATTGAGGAATTTGAGTCCCGCAGACCAAAGGATTTACATCTTGTGTTTTCAGATGGCCTGGCAGTTCAATATGTCGTCTTTAACATTCGGACCACGATCCCGGATTTCAGCGGAAAGAACCCGCTCTCAGACGCCCGGTTTCGCCAAGCCCTTGCTTATGCCACCGACAGCGGCGAAATCATTCAAACAGTCCTGAAAGGGTACGGCCGTCCGGCGTCACAGGTCGTAGCGCCAGAAGTGTTCGGATACGATCCTTCCATCAAACCGCTTGCGCTTGATCTGGAGAAGGCAAAACAGCTCTTATCTCAGATAGGATATTCAAACGTGGTTTTGCCCTTTTATACTCAGCGAGGCGGGAGTTATCGTCTTGAAAACATGTTGATGAAACAATGGGAGAGAATTGGGGTTAAGGGAAGCTTGAAACTGTGGAACGACAGCAAAGAGATGACGCGCGCGCTCAGCTCGGGGGACTTCGCGATTACCGTACAGGGGTCCAGTTGTACCAGTGGTGATGCCAGCGAGTTCCTAACGTTCAGCCTCCGTACACCGGATCAACAGGACGGACACGGAACCGGAAACTATGCTGGTTACAGCAATTCCGAAGTCGACAGGATCTGCGACACCAATCTACAGATCATGAAGCCGCGAGCTCGATTAGAAGCACTACAAAGATCGATGAGGCTGGTATCGCAGGATCTGCCTTATCTTCCACTATTAATTACTCCGGACCTCTATATAGTTTCCGATCGCGTCCACTGGACGCCCATGGTTAGTGGAGAGCTGAGAATCAAGACGATTTCCTATCGATAATCAGCAACAATGGAGAAAAGGAGCCGATAAATATATATGGCTGAAATCAGAATTGATCGCAGCGTTTTCACCGGGTCGGTGGAATTCGAAGAGGCCCAGGACCTGCTGGGGCTGGGTGAAGAATCGACCTCTCTTCCCGAATGGCAGGGATGGGATCGTCTCGAGAATGCTTCTCTGCCCGATTCGTTCCAGATTACCGGTCTTGATGTATCTACAGGTATAGGGCCCGCCTTAGAACAATTGCGCAATGATTCTGAGTATGCAGGGATGCCGGATCTGGATGATAAGAGACTTTTGTTAGATGCGCTTTCAAACATCTCAGCCAAGCTGGAAGACATCGCCGGTAGAAGTTCGTCGGAAAAACTTCTGAATTTTCAAGAATCCCTGAACGAGACGCTGGAACTGTATCAGTCCATTTACGGACACCAGATCGCAAGCATCAAGGCGTGATATGGAAGGCCTGAGTAAGAACGAAACACTGCTTCTGAGTCAGTTGGGCTACACCTTCTACAAAGAAGGACAATATGAGAAAGCGATTTCCTTCTTTGAAGGATTATCGGAGTTACAACCGAATTTTGCCCAGTTTCACTCTGTACTTGCCTTGCTTTATCACCTCACCGATCGATCCCAGGCTGCGCTGCAACAAGCAAAGCTTGCCCTTCAATTGAAGCCGAATGATGTCCCGCTTATGATCACAGTGGCCGAAATCTATCTCGGGTTGGGCCAAAATTCGGCAGCGCGTGAAGTATTGAATCGCGCGCGCTCCGAGGCCGAACGCATCCAACACCCGGCCCTCGCCCGCATCAGACTACTTCTTCAGGCCTCTTAAACACTGGTACGGGCGACCCTTGTGGTCGCCCACCTGGAAGAATTCGGATTTCGTGAGGGCGACCACAAGGATCGCCCTTACTTATTTTTCTTTTCCGCGAGGCGAATATTTCGTCAACTCATCAATCAGCCTTTTGGCGCCATTGGGAATCGGTCCGCCTTGAGTCAGAAGTTTCTTCGGATCAACCGGCTTGCCGTAAAGCTCCTCATTATCATCCGCTTCCGCTTTTAAGACAGAACCATTGATAGAAATTCCCGCAAACAACCCACGGCTTCGCGCATAACAGAGGATTTCTGCGCGCATTTGAACATCTGTCGCCGCCGCGGCTGTGCGTCCTTTCGGACCCGCCGCTGCCGACGCATCCCCGCCAAGAGTCACTTTGCTCTCCAATAACTTATCGATGCCTTTTCGGTTCATGATAAGAAGAATAATGTCCGTCGATGTGCCGCCAAGTTGCAGTCCAAAGCTTCCTCCGGTTATTGACACCATCACCGGTGGCCCCCAGCCTTCTTTGAGGCGACACTCTACGGCGCCACGACCGTAATTTCCGCCAAATCCAATCGCGCCCTTCTTCATGGACGGAATCACCACAACACATTCCGCTTTTTCCAGCAAATCCTTTGGAATGGACTCCTCGGGAATTTTCATGACTTCCGAAATTACGTCGGCGGCATTCTGCAGCCGCTCCACTTGCTTACTCTTCGATGCATGGACCGGAATCGAAACCAGGATGACAAGACAACAACAGAGAAATATTCGTTTCATTATTCTCTCCTTGAACAACTAATATAGCAACTCCCTGACTGTTCGCAAGGGAGGATGGATGAAACCACAGATAAACACAGATGAACACAGATGTTTAGCAGGAGAATCCGAATTGACTGTCTTCTTTATCTGTTTTTATCGGTGTTCATTTGTGGTTCCCTTCCCATCTAAATCCTATCCTTTTGTGTTCTTTGTGCCTCTGTGGTAAATCCTCCTACTTGCGTAGGGAGATGCGGGCAACAGGCTGGACGCGCACTTCGGACGCAAGCTCCTGGAAGGAGAGTACAACCAGGGATGGAAATTCCAGTTCGACAATCTTCTTGATATACCTGCGAATATTCATTCCTGTAAGGACGATCGGTCTTTGAGCACTGGGAGGCAGATTGCCGATCTGTTTCCGGACAGCCTTCAGAATTTCCTGTGTGGATTCCGGATCCAGAGCAAGATAATTGCCCGTTTCTGTCTGTTGAACTGCGCCGGCTACAATATCTTCAATCTCCGGATCGAGCAAATAGACCACCAGTAGATTCTTTCCACCGGTATACTTGAACGAAAGATAGCGCTTTAGCTCTGTGCGAACATACTCGGTCAACATGACCGGATCATTCTCCACTTTGCCCCATTGGGCAAGCGCCTGAAGTATCGTTCGCAGATCGCGCACGGCAATTTCTTCTTGCGCGAGACGTCTCAAAACATCTGTCAATACAAAAAGACTCACTACCTTCGGCACAACTTCTTTTACCAGTGACGGAAACTGCTTTTCCATCGCATCCAGGAGTGCCTGCACTTCCTGGATTCCAAGAAAGTCAGATGCGTGACGGCGCAAAACTGCGGACAACTGGACCGCAAGATATGTGGGAATATCCCACACGACCATTCCCGCCGAAACAAGAGGATCCTTCTGTTCTTCGGGGACCCAGTATGCCATCGCATTGGTTACCGGATTGCGTCCTTCCACTACAGGAATCTTCAGCGCTGCAAGCGATTGTGCAGGTTGATTCACAACCAGGACATGGTCCAGAGGAATTGCCGAACTGAACAATGGGACTTCCATAATCCGGATCATGAATTGCCCCTTTTGCAAATTCGGAATCTGAGTGCGCACGCGGACACCAGGAAACCGGACTCCCAGGTCCATAAACAATGATTGCCGGAGTTGGGGCAACAACTCGTTCATAAACTTGCCGTCACCCGCGGTGCCATCCATATAACCGGATAATGCCGACGAAAGTTCCAGACTGCACGGAGTGGGTAGCGCAAGGATCATCTCGTCCGCTGCGGCAGCCGCAGCAAGAGATCCACCCGCTTTTTTAGCCGGAGTAATCGCCCCCGGTCTGGACAACGAGCCTTTTGCCTCGGCACTTTGTTTTGTTTTTGTCTGATTGAGCGCGTATGCGATCCCTCCGATCGCGCCGGCAAGAATCAGAAATGGGATGTGCGGCAATCCTGGAATCAAGGCGAGTAAACCAAGAAAACCGGCAGCAATCCCGATCGCTTTTGGCTGTGCCATCACCTGCGTGCCGATATCCATTCCCAGATTAGAATTGGCCTCTTCCGACGCCACACGCGTTACAACCATTCCGGAGGTTACGGTAATCAACAGTGCCGGAATTTGCGCCACCAGGCCTTCCCCAATCGTCAGGATGGTGTATTTCTGGACTGCATGGAGCACGTCCATGCCCTTCATGGCAACGCCGATGATCAAACCGGCAACGATATTGATCAGAATGATGATGATGCCTGCGATCGCATCACCTTTCACAAATTTCATGGCTCCGTCCATCGAGCCAAAGAACTGCGATTCCCGCTCCAGACCTCTTCTGCGGGTCTTCGCTTCGTTCATATCAATTGAGCCTGCCCGCAAATCGGCGTCAATTGCCATTTGCTTTCCGGGCATTGCATCGAGCGTGAAACGCGCGGATACCTCCGCCACGCGTTCCGATCCTTTTGCAACTACGATGAACTGGACCAGGGTCAGAATCAGAAAAATGACAGCGCCCACAACAAAATTGCCGGCCACCACAAAACGGCCAAACGCTTCAATCACTTCCCCTGCGTATCCGTGAAGCAGAATCAGGCGCGTGCTGGAAATCTCGAGCGCCAGACGAAATAAAGTGGTTACTAATAGAATCGTAGGGAAACTGGCAATCTTGATGGGCTCGGATATGTAGAGTGAGATCAACAGAAGAATCACAGCAAAGGAAATGTTAATCGTCAGTAACAGATCAAGAAGGAACGTCGGCAAAGGAACGATCATCATGCCGATGATGGACATGATGACGGCAACCAGAAGGATATCGCTGTATTTGCCGATGAGCCCGCCGACTCCCTGACTCCTGAGGGTTTCTTTTAGACCGTCTACATGCTGCCTGATTGCGTTTGCTTCCGCCATGTTTTATCCGCTCTGTCCTTCCCGCCGCATACGATAAACCCAGTTTAACACTTCAGCCACCGCTTCATACAGATCTTCCGGAATGATGTCTTCCACTTCCACCTTCATCAAAGCCTGCGCCAGAGAGACATTTCGCATGATGGGAATTCCTTCTTCTTTCGCAATTTCCCGAATCTTTTCCGCCATCACGCGCTCTCCCTTGGCGACTACAACCGGCGCGCCCCGAGCCTTCTTGTCGTATTTGATCGCCACGGCGTAACGGGTCGGATTGGTAACCACCACATCCGCCTTTCTTGCGTTCTTCAACATACTCCCCATTGCGATCTCCTGGTGCATCCGCTTTCGCTTGGCTTTGTAATGCGGGTCCCCTTCCTGCTCCTTGTATTCGTTCTTTACTTCTTCTTTGCTCATCATCATGTCTTTGTTAAATTGCCATCTCTGATACATGAAATCCGCCGCGCCTACCACAGCCATCACCATGGCGGCACGCAGCAACAGAGTCGAGATCAGTCCCTGGGCGAAATCGTATGCCTGAAACAAACTCGCTCCCTGCGACAGAAGAATCGGGCGAATCGAAGCTTTAATTACCTGGTAGGCAAGAATAAATACGAATGTTAAAACCGCGGTAGATTTTAGCAGCTGGACGATCCCTTTCAGGGAAAACATCCGTTTGAATCCTTCGAGCGGGTTCAACTTGTCTAACTTCGGCATCAAAGTTTCCATCGTAAAAATACTTCCGGATTGGAGAAATCCGACCAGTAATGCTCCCAGAAAAACACTCCCGAGAAAGGGTGCGAGCACCGTTACCAGGGTCTTCAAGGTCTCTGATCGCAGGCGCTCGATCACCTCTCCTCCCCACAGATGGCTTACTGCAAGCTGAAAAGACATGGTCATGAAATCCTGCAGACCCGTGCTCATGGAGGCCCCGGCTTTCAAAAGCACGATTACGGCAATAATAAACACAAGCGCCGAGGACAGATCCTTGCTGTGCATGATCTGTCCCTTCTTGCGGGCATCCCGCAGCTTTTTGGGAGTCGGCTGTTCTGTCTTTTCCCCAGCCATCAGGTCCTTCCCATCAAATACATCAAGTAGTTCATATCTTTCAGCATTTGCTGAAACATCCTGCCTGCAATTGCAGTGAAATAACCAAGTGCCAGGACGGCCATCACAATCCCAACATATCCTTTGATCGGCATTCCCAGAAAGTACACATTGAGCTGAGGAGCCGCCCGGTTTGCAATCCCAAGCACAACGTCCACCATGAAAATCGCGATCAAAGCGGGGATTACAATCTGCATCCCGGCCATAAGAACGTTCGCGGTGGCGCGAATCATGAAATCAACAAACGAAGTCAGGTTTCCACCGAGTGAAGGAAACGTGTCCACCGGCAAAACAGAAAAACTCTGAAACATACCTCGCAGAAAGAAATGGTGACCGTTCATCACGAGAAACAATACGATCGCAAGTTGGACTTTTAATTGCGCGAAAATGGGACCAGATTCCTCGAGCTGCGGAACCAGCACACTGGCAATCGAAGCGCCTCGCGCCGCATCCAGGAACTGACCTGCCGTTTCCATCGCTTGAAACGGCAAAGAAGCCACGAATCCAATCGTGACACCAACGAAGACTTCCTTCAGGACAAACACTCCAAAAATGGGACCGAGATCCGGAAGTTGTGAACCGATACCACTCCGAACGAATGGGAAAAGCAACAGTGAAAGCGAAACCGCTGTGGCAACTTTCACTTGATTTGGAACAAGCTTGCCCCCAAGAAATGGAATTAGCGTCAAGATCCCCAGCAGTCGCGCAAGAATCAGAAGCGCAATCGTAAGATCAGAATTGATGTTCCCCTGATAACCGAAGACTTTTGCCCAGATTTCCATTTCACTTTACATATTGCGGGAAACTGAGAAACAGATTCTGAGTAAAACGGACCATCTGGGCCATCATCCAGTAACCTGTAAGCGCAAGTGTCAGGAAGACGGCTGTAATCTTCGGAACGAACGTGAGCGTCTGTTCCTGAATTTGCGTGGTCGCTTGAAACAAACTGATCATCAGGCCTACAACGAGACTGATCAGCAGCGGGGGCGCGGAAAGAATGAGAATCAAAAGCAGCGCTTCATTTGTGATGCGAATATAAAACTGTTCCATTTCCGACCTCCAAAAATCGAATCTGGAGAAGGCGGGCGTCCCTGCCCGCGATCACGTCTAAACTTCCCGGCGGGCACGGAGGCCCGCTGCTCCAAAATCAAAACGCTACAAATAGCCGATCACGAGGCCGCGCGCGAGCAGATACCAGCCATCCACCAGGATAAACAGCAACAGTTTAAACGGCAGCGAAATCGTGACGGGCGAAAGCATAAACATCCCCATCGCCAGAAGTATGTTGGATACAACCATGTCGATAATGATAAAAGGGACAAAAAGAATGAATCCGATTTCAAACGCTTCTTTGAGCTCGCTGATTACAAAACTTGGCACCAGCACAATGAGATCCCGATCGGTCAGACCTGCGCGATCTTCCGGTTTTCGTTGCTTTCGTGCAAGATCAAGAAACAACGCGCGGTCTTCCCGGTGCGCATGTTTGATCAGAAAGTTCCGGACGGGTTCGACTGCGCGTTTCCCTGCTTCCAGAATGACTTCAGCATTGGCCGAAGAAAGGAGTGCCCGTCCCGTCCTCTGTTCGATCAGATCCGCCGTCTGATTCTTGACCTCGATTCCAACCGGAGCCATGATGTAAATCGTCAAAATGAAAGAAAGTCCGGTAATCACTTGAGTTGGAGGAATCTGTTGAGTGCCGATCGCGCTTCGCAGGATCGACAGCACAACGGAAATCTTCACGAATGATGTGATCATGATCAGAACGAATGGAGCCAGCGACAGCCCGGCAAGAACAAACATCAAAACCAGTGGCTGATCCGGATTATCTGTCCCCGCGCCCTGGGCATGGACAGGCGACACACAGAACATAACGATCAAGAAGAAGAAGAGGATAAGAACCCGTTTCATATTATGCCTTGTCGGGAACTCCAGGCGATTTCGATTTCAAGAACGCCTTCTGTAATATCTCGTCAAACCCCTTGCTTTTTTTCACGGTAGCGTCTTGCGGATTCATCTTCTCGCGGTCCAATTCCATCAACACATTAATCTGTCCTTCTGCAGAACCAAACAGATATACTTTGTCCTGAACTTCAACCACCAATAGACTCCGCTTTTGATCCACCGGAACGCGCTCCAAAATGCGTACAGGCCGGTGATTTCGCGCAGGTAGATGAACAAAAAACCTCAGAATACGCGGCAAAACAAAATAGATCAGAACTATGACCAGCCCTAGATAAAGGAACATCCGGAACGCGAGCGCTCCAAAGTTCATGTCTTCCGGCATTGAAGTTTGCTGGGCAAGAAGAAAAACGTTCATCGAACTATTTTCCCTTTAGAACTTTCAGCAAGCGGACACCCAGTTTTCCTTCCACATCGACCAGTTTGCCATTGGCGACGATCTTGCCATCGACAGAAAGATCTACCAGCTCCGGTTGCCCTTTTTCCAACTCAATAATTTGACCTTCTTTCAAGGAGGACACTTCGTCAAGAGTGAAGCTGAGCCTTGCGAGTTCCACCGTCACCGGAATCTCAAGACCGCCAACCAGCCCATCGGACGATTCCCCTTGAGGGTTCAGCTTCTTGTTCGTTTCAGTCATGCGTTTTAACCCCTCCAGATTCATCGATTCCACTGTAATCGAAGAACTTCCGTTGACACTGTAATCCAGTGAACCACGAATCGCGCCCCGCCGCAATTGTTTGCTGCGCAACGCGACTTTGCCTCTTGGTCTCCCGCGTTCAAACAGGATCTCGGCGCGATCCAGCAAGAGGATATCTCCTTCTTCCAGCAGCGATATTTGATCGGCCTGAAGAAGTGAGACACCCAGTTCGATCCAGAACAAATAGCTTCGGTTTTTGACCCATGGAGCCCGAGCGAGAAAACTTCGCACCTCATTGGAAGGCGGAATCGGATTCACGCTGGAATCGGGTAAGTAGACAAATGCGCACAGGGTCCCGATTTCCGCTTCCGCAGTCATGGGTAGACAAACCAGCCGCTGTTGCTTCGCCTGCCATTCTGCAAACACGGAAGGTTCCGTTTCGACTGATTGAAAGAGCAGCCGTGAACCCTGCAGAAAAGGATTGACTCCGGCGAGAATTCTGCATGCCAGAAACTCCATTAGGCCGGTTTCGATATCGGTCCACCCCGTCCGTTCCTGCTGTCCCGTTGTAATCCTTTGGACCATCCACTTTGCTGCCGTCTGATCCAGAAGAACGGCGGCGGAAACCTGCGCGGGTTGGATCTCAAAATAGATTTGGATCTGACCTTTTGCATTTACATCCCGTACATTCCCTGCTTCCCGCGTTTTTGATCTGCAACGGCCGTTTTGCCGTTTCAGCGGAAAGCCCAACCACAATTTCAAACGGTTCGACCTTGATTACATCATCGTTCTTGAGCAGGACTTCTGAGTCCGGCTCTAATTTCACCTGATTCAGATAAGTACCGTTGTTGCTTCTCAAATCCCTGAGCCAGAAATCTGTGCCCTGAAGAAAGATCTCTGCATGTTTCTTGGATACAAGAGGCGATTTTAGACAAACCTGATTTTCTTGAATTCTTCCAAGTGTGATCGGCGACTGATTGAATCGAAAAAATTGAGGTTTGCCGGCATCTCCTGCGGGCTTTACAAGTAAACTGATTTCCACATCTACGGCGGAATAGATGTCATAGGAAAGCAATGTTTCGCCGGCTGATTTCAGGATTCTGGGAAACGTATCAGATCCTGCCAGTGATTGAATCAGATGATTGACAACGGCAGCATCCTGCGCGGTATAAGATTCCAGCCCTAAAAAGCGATAGACAGGATACTCCCGCATGGAGGATTAACGTCCCTTGGGAGGCGGCGCCGGCTTGTCTTTCCGGGCGCGCTCTGTTTTGGATTGAGGTTCACGGCGGGACCATCGGGAATCTGGAGCAGAGCGGGCTGCCTGAACGAACTCGTTCATCGGAACGGGTTGATTCTGGATTGTGAGCTGCAGGTTATTCAGTTGAAGACCCTTTTGAGCGAGCGTGGTTTGCAGCGCCTGGAGATTCTGGCCAAGCTGCAGACCCGCTTTCTCCGTTTCTGTATTGAAATGAATCACGAGCCCTTCGGGAGTGCGAGTGACTTTGACTTGCAGATTGCCCAGTTCGCGAAGATTCATATCCAGTTTGAATTCCGGATCACCACTGGCGTTCACACCGACAAAAACGTTGTCAACAATTTTTTCAATTTCCGCAATTTGAAGAGCCGGCTGTCCAGACGCATCCAGTTCCTTTGGTGGCGCCGGGGGTTCCAGATATGCGGAAACCGGCAGAGCCTGGCTGCCAAGCGGCTCGCGTTTCACTTCCTGGTCCCGCAAAATATTCTTGGTTGTTTTGTGAGACTTTGACTCCGCTTCCCCAGAACCTTTCAATTTGACGTCTTCCTCCGACAACTCTTGCTGGCCTTCCGCTCGAGGCGCGGCCTTCGCCGCATCGGACTGCCCGGTTTGAGAAGCTTGATCCGGTTGTTGCTTCAAAGCGTTTGAAAAATCTTTGGGCTGTTTCGCTTTTTGACTCGGGTCAACGCCGGTATCTGTTGCGACAGCAATTTTTTCGGGGGGTAACTGTTCCTTGATCATTTTTGATTCTTCTCCCGCCTCCTGCACATCCTGATCCGGCACAGTCGTAACCTCTTGTACAGATTGCTCCTCGGCTTCAACTTCTTGTGCGGGAGGCTGTGCCACTTCTTCTTTCGGAAGCGGAATTTCCTGCGAAGTGTATGGGATAGACTCCCGCCGCCCTTGCGAGGCAACAGCCTGTTTCTCTGCCTGTCTTACCTGACCTGGCGGCAATTTCCTTTCTCGGGGCTTCTGGTCCTGAGATTCCAACTCCCGATCTTCATCCGTTTCCTGCAATACGGATTCAAAGTCCGTTCCATCCTTCTTGGCCTGGCCGGGCGGCACGCCAGTCGATCCGGGTGGCGTTGTCGGCGGTGCATTCGGATTAATTTTCATAGTCTTCGTTTGCGCGCCTGCTCATACAAATTCTGCGCGACCTCTTCCTGTTCTTTTTCTTCTTTGATCTCAATTACTTTCTTTTCGGCTTCGACCCAGTTTTCCTTATGCTTTTCGATAACTTTCATTTCTTTCGTTGCTTCCATTACTTTCACCAGGGCCGCTTCCACTTTCTGCTCCCATTGCTGCACCACCTTTTTCTGGTCCTCCACTCTCTTTCGTGCAGCCTCAATGTTTCGTTTCAGAACTTCCAGATACATCTTCCCATCCGTAATCTTACCGCTCTCCAGACCTCTCTCCATCTTCTTCATCAGATCAGCGGAATAGTCGTCTTTTCTCTGGACCGCCTTTACTACTTCCTCTTCCCGCTCTTGCAAGATATTCTTCTGACGCTCTAGTTCAGCCCGGGTTTTCGCAAGCGCTTTCTCCGCATCCTTTTTCTTCTTCTCTTTGGAATCCAAAACAGGCTGCAACCGGTACTTTGTAAGACTCATTTTGCATCCTGAAACAAGCTCACGAGCCGCTTACAGACTTCACCAAATTCGGCTTTGGAACCGACATCCTGTTTGAGATACTCATTTACTTTATCGATCTTTGAAATCGCGTAATCCACGCGCGGATCGGAACCCTTCTGATACGCGCCGATCATGATCAAGTCTCGTTCCTTTTCATAGGTGGCAAGCACTTCACGCAATTTGTTCGCTGCTTTTCTGTGTTCCGGCGTCACAATCGTATCCATGACACGGCTGACGCTCTCTGAAACATCGATGGCTGGATAGTGCCCCGCCGCGGCAAACCTGCGCCCCAGAATAATGTGACCATCCAGAATAGACCGGACTTCATCCGCGACCGGCTCGTTCATGTCATCGCCGGCCACAAGAACCGTATAGAATGCGGTAATCGATCCCTTTTCCGAATTGCCTGCCCGCTCCAGCAGCTTGGGCAATGTAGAAAAGACGGAAGGAGTGTAGCCCTGTCGCGCGGGAGGTTCTCCGATGGCAAGACCGATCTCGCGCTGGGCACGCGCAAAACGCGTTACGGAATCCATCATCAACATCACCTTGAGACCTTGATCGCGGAAAGACTCCGCAATGGCCGTGGCGACATAAGCCGATTTCAAACGCACCAGGGAAGATTGATCGGATGTAGCGCAAACGATCACGGACCGCTTTAATCCATCTTCACCGAGGTCCTTCTCCAGAAAGTCGCGCACTTCGCGGCCTCGCTCTCCGACCAGCGAAATCACATTCACTTCCGCTTCTGTGTTTCGGGCAATCATCCCCAGCAGTGTGGATTTGCCCACGCCGGCTGCAGCAAAAAGCCCGATCCTCTGCCCTTCTCCAACCGTCAATAATCCGTCAATCGCATTTACCCCGACACTGATATGGCTCAAGATCCGCTTCCGCTGCAGCGGATCGGGTGGGCTTGCATGTACCGAATACGTCTTCATCCTTTCGGGGAGCGGACCTTTCTGATCGATCGGCTGACCCAATCCATTCAGAATCCTTCCCAGAAGCTCGGGACCTACTTTCACACTCAGCGGGCGGTTGGTGTTGGTGACTTCACTATCAAGACCGATCCCTTCCATATCTCCCAGCGGCATCAAAAAAACCTGTCCTTCGCGAAAACCGACGACTTCGGCCGCAATCGGCTCCTTTTGATAATGACTGCTGATCAAACAAAGATCACCCATACGCGCGCCGGGCACGTATGCTTTCATCACCAGACCTGTAACTTCCGATACACGCCCCCTCACTTCCACTGGAGATGCATGATCGATCAAATCGAAGTATTGCTGAAGATTCAGACCGGAATCCAGCAATGATTCATCAATGAAAGGTTCTGCCATACATTACCTGCTGAACAATACTTTCTGAAGAGTCTTCAACTGCGTTTCCAACCTTGCATCTACAACTCCCGCTTCAGATTCCACAATGCATCCTCCCCTTGGAATGGCTGCATCCACAAGAAAATGGATCGAACCGTCACGCGACATCAGATTCAAAAACTCCCCTTCATTCTGTCTGAGTGCATCGTAGTCTTCTTGATTGCATCGCACCGTCAGACTCTTATGCTGGCGAAGTGTACGAATCGCCTGACTCACAATGTCGCGAATGACTGCCGGATCAATTTCCAGAGCGCGTCCGATAATTTTCTCGGAAATTTTTACCGCGAGGATTTTCAGCTCATCCCTGCCCTTTTCGACCATGTGACGATAATATTCTTCGGCGCGCGCCACATATTCCGTCGTTTTGGATAACCCTTCTTGATAACCGCGCTCCAGAGATTCACGATGAAGCCGCTCCTGTTCTTCTTGCGCTTCCGCAAGGATTTCTGCCGCCTGTTTGCGCGCCTGCTCTACAATTTCAGTTGCTTGCCCCTGAGCCTTCTGGACGAGATCTTTTGCAACCTGAGAGGCGTCATAAACCTCACTTTCAATCAGGGAAGAAGACCGGCCTTCGGAAACGGAGTAATCCGGGTTTGGCGCCGGGCTGATACTCTTCTTGATGATCTTGCCTTTGGTCTCAGCCATCGTTACTCCAGAATGCTTCGCTTCGTGCGCCTCGATCTCGCATCCGGATCCAGAGACGCAAATCGTGTTTCCACATAGGACTTGTCGATCTTCCCTGCCGCGATCAAATCGCGGAGGATCTCTACAATTTCTGCCGCCTCACCGGGAAGCGACTCGGCATCAAGGGCCTTCTCAAAAAGAATCAGCCCCATCGCCCGCGGGAGTCGTTGCCCAATTCTTCGCAGCAAAGCCGGCCTACCCCTCAAGATCCCTGCCAGCTTGAATAATCCCAGATTCATCATGGCTACATCCGGAGAAACGGTGGAGTATTCCGAAAGCCTTTTGGCTGCCATTTTGTGCTTCGCTGGATCTTCTGAACGCGCCTTCTTGATCCGTGCCAGAAAATCCTCGTGTAAATGAGCAGGAAAACGGGACACTGCAACGGCAATCGGCTTCTTGCCCGCTGTCGCAAACGCGCGGGCGATTTCCCCGATGCCGGCCTGCTGCACCAATGTAAGAAGATCTTCCTCCTTTAGGAGATATATCGTCTCCACAGACAATTCCGGATTTCCCCAGGGTGCAATCATAGCTTCAAAACGATCGCAAAAGACATCAAAAATCAGCTGCATCTTTGCCGGGGCCTCAAATCTTTCGGGAGCTGAAAGCAGACCTGTGGACAACTCCGCCGTGTCCATCAGCCGCTGTTTGTAATCAGATGAAAAGTGATTCAAAATTCCATGCACAACCATCGGTGATTCTCTACGCAGAGATTCTGCAATCCAGGAAGGATGGATCATCTCCAGATTCTTCTGCTTTACGTGCTGATAGAGGTATCCGAACAGCTTGAGCACCATGGTGAGCCGCACTTCACGCGGGAATTTCTCAAACTTACCGATCTCTTTCTTAAACATTTGCACCCGTTCGGCAGGAAGAACTGAAAAAATTTCCTCGCGCTGTTGACCGTAAATCAAATACGCATACAGGAATGCCTGATCCCGAAGTGTCATCGCTTACCGCGTTGCAATCCGGTTCATCTCACCCTGCAGATTGCTGCTTCTGCGCGCCGAAAAAATCAATCCGATCGATAACAGCGCAATCAAACCAAACACAGCGATCGCAGCAATCTTGAACGCAGGAACGCTTTCGGGAGATACTTTCAGCGGCCCGAACATCACGTACGACGCAGCCTGGTTCGAAACAGGTGCGGCGGTCGCAGGGATTTCATTCCCCACGACAACTACATCCTTTGGATCGAGCTTCTGAATGCTGTTGGCAACTAGCGCGCGCACGCTATCCTCGCGATACGGAATTTCCCCTGTTGCATTCAGCCGGTACTTGATCAAGACCGCAGCTTTCGGCCGGTTTTCTGTCGCGTTCTCTTCCGGAACGAGTTGTTCCTCCGGAAGAACCACATGGACACGAGCCATGATCACTCCGTCCATCGCCTGAATGGTCTTCTCCAATTCGCTGCAAAGAGCCTGCAAATACAGCGCCCTCTCTTCCATTGCGGTGGGAATCAAACTCTGCTTGCCAAAGGTTTCAGCAAAGCCTTTTCCCGGCGGGCGCGGCAAATCGTGTTGCTTCATCATTCGCCACGATTTCTCTGCCATCTTTCCGGGCACTTCAATCATCCAGGTAGGAATTTCCCCTTCCTCGCGCACTTTCTTCACTTCAATGCCGCTTTGCTGCAGTACTACCAGCACTTCATTCGCCTGCTCTTCACTCAAACCGTGCTGCAGCTCCGTCCGGCCGCAGCCGGAATAGACAAACGCCAAACTCAGAATCAAGCAAACAACAAGATGCTGTTTTGTTTTCATAGGCTCACAATTGCATGTTCAGTGTAGTCTTTACACTTTCAACAAAATGCTGCACAACTTTGGTAGCAAGATCCAGCTCAGTTGTAATCTTCCCGACTTCAGCCTGCATGGCAATCATTTCCTGCGGGGAATATGTGCGACCGCTGGTCGCATCCGAAATAATCTGATTCAACCGGGTCTGGCCGGTGCGAATATGATTGACCATTCCCTGCAGCTCATCCATATTCTTGATTTCGGGAATCTGAACTCCCTGAACCTCGGAAATACTCTGCGGAGAATCAACCCCAGGCACTTCCCCCGCATGCTGGATTTCGGGAGGCTTGCTCAATGGATTTGTCTGATCCATCTGTTGCAACTGACTTGCATCCTGCTGTTCCAGTTGCTCACGAAGTTTTTCGAAATCCGAAACCTGCTGATTTGATTTCTGAAGCGTTTGTTCCGCTTGTTCAAAGAGATTCTGGTGTACCTGTTTCGCAACCCCTGTTGAGATTGGATCCATCATTCACCTCCGAAAACTTTTCTACGCAACTTTTTTTTGTCCCACCAAAGCTGCTTTCATTTTACCAAGTGCTTTCAAATGAAGCCGCGAAGCCCAGGACCTGGAAATGCCCAGCTTTTCTCCTGCTTCCTCCAGAGAAAAATCCTCGAAATAGTAATACTGCACAAGCAACCGCTCCCGCTCTTCAAGGGATTCCAAAACGGCGCTGATTCGTTCTTTCGTCTGCTTTTCCAGAAGCTCGGCCTCGGGACTATCACCCTTGCGGTCCGCCAAAATGCGATCCACCGCTTCCATACTCAATAGGCAAACGGGGACCAGGCTTTGCAAGACCTGCTTCAACTCGCCAGCTTCCGCTTCCAGAGTCCGCTTCACAACACCTTCCGCTGAGGTGACGTGATCCTGAATCACTTCATTCGACTTCTGGCTGAGCTTGTATTCGGCGTATGCGGAACGGGACAGCCAGCCGATTTTTCGGAGTCCATCGTACATGGCTCCGCGAATCCGGTAAAAGGCAAAAGTCTTGAATACGGTGCCTTTGCCGGTTTGGAAGCTTTTTACTGCCTGCATCAAACCGATCGTGCCGTAGCCGATCAGGTCATCCAGCTCGATGTTTGACGGCAGTTTTTTCTTCAGCTGGAGCGCGATTGATTTGACAAGTGGAAGGTATCGCGCCGCTTCCGGGGCAAGATCTACGGTCTGCTCCATACATCCTACCTGGCTCTTTCCAGAAGACTGGAGATTCGCTCAAGCTTCTCCTGGATATATGGATCCTCGCTGATTTGACCGGCCAGCATGTTCTTCACTCTTTCCAGAACATCAGCCGGCAAGGATCCACGAAAATCATCGAGAGCGAGATCTGCAAATTTTCTCCCAAGCTCTCCCTTGTCCTGAATCTTTCCGAGTGATGCCAGTACTTCGGAAGAAATGGCGGATGCGTCTTTCGCCCGCGTCTGTCTTACGTCGCTCGATGGCGCCTCTTCAACCGGAAGATCCGGCGGCTTTTTCTTCTGGACTTTTTCCGGTTCCGGCGGTAGATTTGCGGATGGATCGCCCGATCTGATTTTCATGACTTGCTAAAACAACCCCGCGTCGATAGCCGTCAGCCAGGATTTTGCCATCTTTCCAGGAGCGCCATCCGGATCCATCGCCGCGGCTTTTTTCAAAGCAGCAACGCCTTCCTCTTTTTGCTTCGCGGCAACAAGTGCCTCTCCAAGATGGGCCATCGAAAGGGCATTTCCTGGCTCCAGTTCAACCGCTTTTCGATTGAGCCGAACGGCCTCTTCAAAGTTTGCCTCAGCAATAAAAGTCCTTCCCATCAAGACGTACGGAAGACTCTTTTGAGGGGTCATTGCCATGAGTCCTTCAAAGACTTCTCTGGCTGCTTTCAGTTTTCCCTTTTGCAGCAAAAGATAACCGGCTTCGTACAATACTTTTTCATCGTTCCGTGTGAGTTCAGCCATGTGAAATTCCTCTCATCAGATGTTGTTGATTGCTTGTTTCGCAGCGTCGTCTCTATCTTTGAGAATCTGGGAGATCAACGAGAATCTCTGTGTATCTTCGGCAATTTTCTGCTGAAGCTTCAAAAGCTCGAGTGACTCCGCGCCCAAAGTGCCGCCCGCCTCTTCAAGCGAGAAGGAACTGAGATCGGTCGAGACCTGGCCGAGATCCGCATCAGCACCCGTGATTCCAACATTAAGATTTTGACCAATTGTGTTTGCCATTGTTGTCTTCCTCCTTATATTGCTCTTATCGGATGATGGAACAGAATTGTTGCCTATTCCTTCAACGAAACTTGCGAAATCACCTCCATAGCCCGCTCCCATGCTTTCTTCGCTTTCTCGGCAGCTTCTTTCTCCTCGGGAGTTCCGTCTCGGAGGACTTTCTTGAAGGATTCCAGTTTTTCGCCGGTTTTCTTCTTGAAAGTCGCCTTGCTGCGTGTGACTGTGGTGAGATTTGGGTAGTCTTCTTTGGTAATTTCGATACGTTCAGATGGAGCGCTTTTTACAGAACCGGCAGCAGCCCCCGACCGCAAACCGATTTGGAAGGATTTGAGCTCCTCATCGTTCTCGGTAGACATGAAAAAACTATACATCATCGTCGCATAAACAGCAATTCTTGGACCGCGGGCGCTTCGCCTGCATCGGGGCGCAAGCTTCCGGCCTGCATGATGGGCCGCAGGCGTCCCGCCTGCAAATTATGAAACATAGTTTCACAACATGAAACTGCTGCTTGCTGGGATAATCTACTACATATGTAATAAATAAACCTATACCTGTAGTATACTCGAAAAGAACTCTGACGGGGAAGCTGCAACCTTTCCCCGAATTTCGACGTCTTATCACGGGTAAGGGGTGCGATATGATGTGGGATGCAATCTTCAGAAGGGCTTCACAACTACTCGCAGTGTTCAGTGCCGTATCGCTGTATTCTCTGCCCGTTAATGCGCAGGAATTCGATCAGGCGAAACGGACCTATGGTGTAGAGGCTCTGGCCGGTACGGTCAAAATCGACGGCGTCCTGGATGAAGCCGTATGGCTCAAGCCGCCGACTTTCACGCTGGACTATGAGACGAATCCCGGCGACAACAGCAAAGCGCCGGTACGAACCGACATGTGGATCACCTACGACCACTCGCTGCTGTACGTGGCAGCGCGCGCTTACGATCCAAACCCGGAAATGATCCGGGCGCGGTTGACGGATCGCGATCGCGCATTCCAGGATGATTTTCTCGGAGTAGTGCTGGACACGTTCAATGACGAGCGCCGCGCTTTTGAATTTTTTGTAAACCCGCTGGGCGTTCAGATGGATCTTTCTCAAAATGATATCACCGGCAATGAAGACGAATCCTGGGATGCGATCTGGGACTCTGCCGGAAAGGTCACTTCGAAAGGTTATGAAGTGGAAATCGCGATTCCATTCACTTCCTTGCGGTTTCCAAATTCAAGCGGGGAACAAACCTGGGGAATCGATGCCCTTCGCATCTGGCCGCGCGACCAGCGGTATCGCATCGGATTGAACAAGCTGCCCCGCGGCCGCAATTGCTATTTGTGCAATGAATCGAAGCTTCAAGGATTCAACGGAATCAAGCCTGGCCGGAATCTCGAATTCGATCCTACCCTTACCGGACTGAACTCGGAAGAGCGCGTTGATCCCAGCCAGAACTTTGAAAGAGATGGAACTGCCGAACCGGGAATCACCGGCCGCTGGGGAGTCACTCCCGGAATCACTCTTAACGGCGCTATGAATCCGGACTTTTCCCAGGTGGAAGCAGATGCCGCCCAGCTTACTGTAAATACTCAGTTCGCGATCTTTTATCCTGAAAAACGCCCATTCTTCCTGGAAGGCGCAGATTTGTTTGACACAAAAATCATGGCCTTTTACAGCCGGGATATTGCGGATCCCAACTGGGGAATGAAGGTCAGCGGAAAACAGGGAAAGAGTGCGTTTGGAGCGATCGTTTCACGCGATGACCAGACGAATTTTCTCTTCCCGGGAAGTCAATTCAGCAATCTCGGTTCGCTCGATCAGGAAAATACATCATCGATCATGCGCTACCGATACGATCTCGGGTCCGGCTCCACCATTGGAGGAATCTTTACGAGTCGCGATGGAGAAGGGTATCACAATCACGTTCTGGGAGCCGATGCTCTGATTCGCTGGGGAAATGAGGCGGTGCGGATCGAAATGCTTGGTTCGGGCACGGAGTATCCCGTTTCGATTCAGAATGATTTCGGACAGCCGGCAGGAACGCTTCGCGGAACGGCCACCCGGGCGGTTTATGAGCATTCAGAACGGTTATGGACCGGATATCTTCAATACATGGGGGCCGGCAACGATTTTCGCGCAGATCTGGGTTTCATTCCACAGGTTGGATATCACAAAGGCTATGGTTTTCTGGAACGTTACTGGTTTTCGGATCATAACGAGCATTGGTGGCGGAAGTTGGCGTTTGGGACGGAGACGACACAATTGTATGACCGTGACGGCAATCCGCTGCAGAATCAGGTAGCGCCTTATTTCTGGCTGAACGGGCCAAGGGAATTCTTCACCAACCTTTATGTCGGGATTGGTCCTTCTTATTTCAATGGCCGGCGGTTTGATCGCAATTTTTTCAATGGCTTCATGGAAATGCGTCCGTCCGGTACCGTGTACGTGAATTTTGAAGGACGCGCCGGTCAGGAAATCGACTACGACAATGTTCGCCAGGGAAACATTCTACGTCTGAATCCCGGAGTGCGGTTCGATCTGGCGCGTCACCTGCGACTCGAGGTGAACGACAGCTACGAACGGCTTCACGTGGATGGCGGCGAACTTTATCATGCAAACGTAAGTGATGTCCGAATCACCTATCAGTTGAATACTCGTACGTTCGTGCGTCTCATTACGCAATACTTTGATGTTACACGGAACCCGGCATTGTACACGTTTCCGGTGAGCGAAAATGATCAGTCGCTGTTCAATCAGTTTCTATTCTCTTACAAGATCAATCCCCAGGTCGTGCTCTTTCTCGGCTACTCGGACAATTATGCGAACGGGCTGTATTCGAACGGCTTGAATTACAGTCTTTCGCAGGGGAACCGGACCCTCTTCTTCAAAGTCGGCTACGCATTCGTTCTGTAAGACTTACTACGGGAGCCTTTCCACAACCCTGTCGAGCAGCAACGGCCCCTCATCGCCGAAGCGGTAAGAAACGGCGATGCCTTGTGGAACAAAACTTGATCACCCTGAACAATCAGGACAACCCCACTGAAATCATGTGCCGCAACGTAAGAGCTCATGAAACGATCCACGCGTTTGCCGAGCGTTTTCTGATCCGCAATCAAGGTTGTCTCGAAGCCGAACCGGACAATGTAATGAAAACTGATAGAACTAAGAGAGCTGCGTGAACTTTTGTTAACATTCGAAAATCATATCAGAGGATTCCAACGGGCTGTATAATGCCAGCGAGATGGCTCGTCAGAATGCGTCTACTGAGCTTCGACTGAAGGAACAGGGCGTAGAAGCTCACAGTGCGGTTTTCAAAAAAGAACTCGGCCTCACCGACCTTGTGCTCACTCAAGTTTTGTTTATCGTAGGTCTTCCATGGGTAGGTGTCGCTGCCAAGCAGGGGCCTTCGCACGTTATTTTCTGGTTGATCGCAATGTTCTTGTTCTATGTTCCATCGGCGGTGGTTGTGATTTATCTCAACCGGATCATGCCGCTTGAAGGCGGGCTGTATCAGTGGGCCAAAATGGGATTCAACGAATTGTTGGGATTCCTAGTGGCCTGGAACCTGTGGTTGTTTGCCATTCTGAATACTTCTGAAATCGGACTTCAAGTAACACAATACCTGGCATACATGATCGGGCCGAGTGGCGAGTGGCTCACGGCGAACAAGTGGTTTAACGGTCTGGTGACTATGGCGATTGTCGGCGCGCTGGTAGTGCTGACAACAATCGGACTCAGTTTGGGTAAGTGGGTTCACAAGACCGGCGGCGCGCTGATGATCTTCACCTTTGCCGCGATTTTGATCCTTCCATGGCTGAATGTGGCGCACGGCTCTCTATCGCAATATCATCCGTTTCGAACGGAGATGCCCGTTCTGTCACTGATGAGCTTGAACCTGCTTGGCAAGATGGGATTCGGCGCTCTGGGAGGATTTGAGTATGTCGCAATTCACGCGGGCGAATGCCGCAATCCGGCGCGTTCGATCACTCGTTCTGTCGTATTGGCCGCGCCCATCATTGCTGTCATGTTCATGCTGGGAACGAGTTCCGTAGTCGCACTTGTTCCAAAGGACCGGATCGACTTGATTGCCCCAATCCCGCAAGTTTTGAGTGAAGGGTTCGGACCCCTTCGCTTCGCAGCCATAGTTGCGCCGATCACAATCCTGGCTTTGTTGTGGATTCGCGTCGCCCAGTCCAGCGTAATGTTTGCAGGGAACACCCGTCTTCCCATGGTCGCAGGCTGGGATGAATTGCTTCCAGACTGGTTCACAAAATTACATGCAAGGTATAGAACTCCGGTGCATTCGATTCTATTCGTAGGTGCTGCAACTCTCGCGCTTGGAATCGTCGGCCTCATCGGTGTCGGAAAGCAAGAGGCATTTCAGTTGTTGTGGAATGCCTCCGGTGTGTTCTATGCGCTCACTTATTTGGCAATGTTCGCGATCCCATTGATCGGACTCAGGGGCATCCAACCGCGCCCACCATTCTGGCTGAAGGCAACGGCAATCTCCGGCTTCTTGATGACACTGCTCTATGTGGCTCTCTCGATTGTTCCCATCGTTCAGGTTCAGAGCCGTTTGTCCTTCGCCGTCAAGATCTCAGGCTTGATTGTAGTGACAAATTTAATCGGACTGGTAATGTTTCTTGCAGCAGATAGAAAGCGCAAGAACAGGCGTTTTCTTGACTAGCCAGACACTCATCACTACAATTAGGCGTCTATCATGACTGAAAGCGCGCGAAAAGCAGAAGTCGTAACCCCGCGAGCCGCCTCGAATCTATGGTCTCTTTCAGTGATCTGTTTGCTGGCCTGGATGATTCCCGGCGCAGGACACGTTTTGTTGAAACGGACCAAGCGAGGGATTGTTTTCTTTGTCATTCTCGTTTTCCTCTTTTACTGGGGGTTGAGTCTCGGCGCCAAGATCTGGCAATATGAGCCGCAGCAGCCGTTGACTCTGTTTGCCTTATTCGCACAGGTGGGGATGGGATTTCCCTACTTTCTGGCGCGGCTGATCGCTTCCTTCTCGAAAACGCATCCCGGGTCTCCTTTTTTCGGATTTGCTGAGAGCTTCCAGTTTGGAAGCGGAAACCTGGAAAGACTGACATTTGAATATGGAAATACCTTCACCTGGGTTGCCGGTCTTCTTAATTTTCTCGTAATCCTGGATGCCTACGACATTGCCGTAGGCCGGAAGAAATAGTCATGCGCAGTCATTTTCTCTTCATGTTGTCCTTTGCCTTTCTCAGCTCTGTAGTGATTTCTCTGATTACAAAGGAGACTCCACACGAGCAGTGGCGTTATTTCTGGAAGTTTTTCGGATCCCTGGTACTGATTGCTCTGTTGATCGCCTGGATCATGTACCCGTTCCCGATCCGATGAGCAAACGCTCCCGATTTCTCTACTACTGGTGCCCTTTCCTGCTCTACGCAGCGCTCATCCTATGCCTTTCGTCCTACAAATTGCCTCCCGGCCCCAAACTAGTTTCCGACAAGTCGATTCATCTGGTGGAATATGCGATTTTCGCGTTATTGCTGTGGCGGGCACTGACCCGGGACGACTCCCCGCGCTTCACATGGAAACGTGTTCTAGTTGTGGCTGTAACCGGCGCGCTCTATGGCGCTCTGGATGAAACGTATCAGTCGATCATCCCGGGAAGAGACAGCTCGATTCGGGACTGGTATGCTGATGTTGCAGGAATTTTGACAATCATTACTATTAGTTCTGTGAGAGCAAGGATTTCCCGAAACTATGTCACGAAATAAGATCCTCCTTTTTATCCTGATTTTTCTTTCGATTACGCTGAGACTTCCGGCGGCGGAGATCATGCCTCTGTCAGAAGTGAAAGAAGGAATGATCGGTGTTGGACGAACCGTATTTCACGGAAACAAGATCGAGGAATTTCAGGTAGAAATTATCGGCATCCTGAAAAACTTTGCGCCACAGCAGGATCTGATTCTTGGTCTGTTAAAAGGAAGCAAACTGGAAGAGACCGGTGTCATTGCGGGCATGAGCGGAAGTCCTGTCTATATCAATGGAAAGATGATCGGCGCGGTCGCGTATTCCTGGCCGTTTGCAAAAACGCCGATTGCGGGGATCACACCGATTGAGAGCATGTTGGAAACGCAGGTGCTGCCTTCGGAGCAACCGCCACTCACGCCACCGATCGAAATTGCAGAATACTACAACTTTGAAAAGATGCTCACCGGTCATGCGGGAGCTGCAAGCCCCGTTGCCAGCGCCCATGTTCCAGGATACGGGCAGATTCAATTGTCCCCGATTGCATTTCCACTCTCCGTTTCGGGATTCGACTCCAGAACTCTGGACAGGTTTCAATCACTCTTCAGCGCCTTCGGACTACAACCGATGCAAGGCGGCGCGTCTTTCGGCACTGATCTTTCGCTTCCCGATTCTGATTTGCAGCCGGGCGCTCCGATCAGCGTGCAGCTCATCAAAGGGGATTTCGATATCGGAGCAATCGGAACCGTCACCTATCGCGACGCGGAGAAGGTGCTCGCCTTTGGCCATCCGTTTTTTAATCTTGGCCCGATCGATCTTCCCATGGCCACTGCAAAAATCTTCACGGTTGTTCCCAGCCTCCATTCCTCTTTCAAAGTAGGTTCGGCCGGACCGACCGTAGGAAGTATCCGGCAGGACTTGCATTCCGCCGTTTTTGGAATCATGGGACGGAATTCTTCGATGATCCCCGTGACTCTGAATCTTACAAATGAAAAAAAGATCAAGCGCTCCTTCCATTTTGAAGTAGCAAATAACAAACTACTGTCTCCGCTGCTGATCGATTTTGCTTTTCAAAATAGTATCCTTGTGACTCAGCTTGGCTACAGCGAAAGCACATTGAAGGTTTCCGGACAAATCGGGATCAAGGGATCGCCGCCGGTTCAAATCGGCAATATCTTCAGTGGTGCGGGGAGCTTTACGGATGCTTCTCAGTACGTTGCGGCGATTGTTTACATGTTGATGACAAATGAATTCAAGAACGTGGATGTAGAAGAAGTAGAAATCGACGTGGACTCGGCAATGAAACGAAACGAAGCGGAACTAGTGGAAGTCTGGCTGGACCGCAATGAAGCCCGTCCCGGAGATGAGATCAAACTGAGAGCAGTTTACCGTCCGCTTCTGGGGGAAAAGAAAGTGGAAGAGTTCGCGATCCGTCTTCCGGATGATCTTCGCGCGGGCATGCTGAATTTTATCGTTGGCGGCGGGCAGGAAATCAGCCGTCAGGAATTTGCTCAATACGGAAAAAACTACGAAGCATCCAGTTTTGATCAGATCCTTGCATTGCTCAACAGTCTTCGTTCGGATGATCGGATCTATGTGCGCGCTTTTCGTCCGGAACCAGGCTTGATCCTGAAGGGGCAACCATTACAATCGCTTCCCCCTTCTGTTTTATCTGCTCTTTCTTCTTCGCAAACGATCGGAAGCTCGCAAAGGGTCGGAATTGCAACACTTTTGGAAGAAAGCCGCGGTGTGGATTATCATTTGACAGGGACACGACTCTTTACCCTGAGAATTCTCCCCCAACAAAACTAAGTCAAAGAAGAATCAAAATGATCAAAAGATTTCTGATCGCTCTGTTCCTGCTCATTCCAGGATTCACTTTTGCCATCGCTCCCCAATTCTGGGAGCAAAACACCCAGCAAAGTTTTGCCGCCGGTGATCCGCAATCGGTTTCGATTACGAATGATGGAGAACTGCTCCTGGCTCCCCAATTGAAAAAGATCTACGAGGGAACCGACTCCATACTCTGGAAAATTGTCCGCGACAAAAAGAATAACTTGTATGCGGCAACAGGAAACGACGGAAAAATCATCAAATTGGATGCGACCGGAAAGTCGAGCGTGTTGCTCGATACGAGTGAATTCGAAGTTCAGGCCCTGACGATTGACGCGAACGATGTTCTGTATGCGGCTACATCTCCGGACGGAAAGATTTACAAGATCAAGCCGGACGGCACATCGTCCGTGTTTTTTGATCCGCCCGAGAGATATATCTGGAGCCTGGTTCTTGATCCGGATGGAAATCTTTATGCGGGAACCGGTGACGAGGGAAAGGTCTATCGGATCGATCAAAAGGGAGAGGGGAAGGTGCTGGCCGATACTACGGAAACAAATATCACAGCGCTTGCCTGGGACAGATCGAAGAATCTTCTCGCAGGTTCAGACCGCAATGGAATCCTGTACAGCATCGATCCCTCCGGAAGAATATTTGTCTTGTTTGATTCTGAGATTCAGCAAATCACATCGATTTTCAGCGCTCCGGATGGCGCCATCTACTTTGCAGCGATTTCAGGAACGGTACCACCACCCATTCAACAAGAAATACCGCCCCAGCCGATTCAGAAGAGCAATGCCGCCGAATCCAATCCGGGCGAAGGAGACAATATCGAAGTATCTGCCACGGTCGAAGTAATGCCAGGCGTGATGCCTGCTCAACCGTCCGTTCCAACCAGGGCCTCGGGAGCATCCGAGCTATACCGCATCCTGCCTGATGGTTCTGTGGAGGATGTGTACACCGCGTCGGAAGATCAAATTCTGGACATCGGCGGGTTTAAAGAAGGGATGTTGATCATTTCCACAGGCAAGAAAGCAAAATTGATTTCCCTGGATCAGCAAAAGAAAAGCACGATTCTTATCAAGACGCCGGAAGAACAAATCACAAGTATTCTTCGCGGAGATCGAACCTTCATCTCGACAGCCAACCCCGGAAACATCTATGACCTTGTGGAGGATCATTCCGCTACGGGAACTTTTTACTCCGATATCAAGGATTCGGAGACTGCGTCTACCTGGGGACAGATCACCTGGAAAGCGGCTCTCCCGCAGGGCACCACGCTTCGAATGTCCGCTCGTTCAGGAAACACCAAGACGCCCGATGATACATGGTCTCCCTGGCAGGATGCGGGAAGCGATCCGGCAGGAAAACAAATGAATGTCCCCAAAGCTCGCTTTGCGCAGTGGAAGGCCGATTTCAGTACAACCAACACAAAAGTCACACCGGTACTCCGCGGCGTCCGGATCGCGTATCTGCAACAAAATATTCGACCGGAAATCGTTTCCATCACCGTACATCCTCCCGGGATTGTGTTCCGAAAAGGCGCGGTATTGCAGGAGGGATTTGCGGGCGTGATCGAAACCATTCCGTCCGCTCAGGATCAGGCGGACGCCGCGCTACAGCCTCAGAATGCGTTCGGCCCCCAGCTTGGCAAACGGGAATACAGGAACGGCTTTCAAACCATCACCTGGAGCGCCATTGACCAGAATCAGGACGATCTCAGATTTACGGTGTATTACAAAGACAAGGGGGACCGGACCTGGAAACAGCTCGCAACAGACTTGAGGGACAGTATTTTTGCCTGGGATACACAGACCATTCCGGATGGAACGTACACCGTGAAGATTGCCGTGAGCGACAGCGGCTCCAATCCATTGGGCTATGCCCTCTCGAATGAGACAGAAAGCATTCCGTTCGATGTGGATAACTCGGCGCCGAAAATCGAGGTCGTCAGCGCGAAACCTGGAAATGGAACTACAATATTAGAGGTTCGCGCGTTGGACCAGTTTAGTGCCATCAAAGAAATGCTGTACTCCTCAAAACCAGGAGTCTGGAACACAATCTTTCCCGTAGATACGATTAACGATTCACAAACGGAGACCTACCGCATCGAGCTAAATCCCAAGGACGTGACAGAAATCGTCTTGAGATGCTCCGACCAGGTCAATAACGCCAGCACCATCAAGTACACCCTGCATTAGGAATTTCACCACAAAGGCACAAAGAGCACAAAACCAGAAGGATTTCTCGCAAAGACGCAAAGTCGCAAAGCAGCAGCCGCCGGCCTTTTGGGCGCTCTGAAAAAGAATGTGCAAAAAACAATGCGCCGCATCAAACATCCTTTCATTCAAGTCACCAAAATCATTTTGTTTTTTGCGCATTCTTTTTCAGAGCGGACGCCTTCGGCGTCCGGCGGCTGCCCGTTCGTTCTTTCTGTGACCTCTGTGCCCTCTGTGGCAAATTCTCTGTGTACTCTGCGCCTCCGCGGTGAATTCTTGCCACATCTGCGTTACAATACCGGGCAACGATGCGAGAGACGCTCAACCGTTTCTTCCAGTTAGAAGCGCGCGGAACCACCGTGCGCACAGAGTTTATCGGCGGCGCGACCACCTTCCTGACAATGGCATACATCATTGTGGTCAATCCGGCAATTCTCAGTTTCGCCGGAATTCCGGTCGGTCCCAGCAGTGTGGCAACCATCCTTTCCGCAGTATTCGGATGCCTGCTGATGGGACTCTATGCCAACCGGCCAATCGCAGTAGCTCCCTACATGGGAGAAAACGCGTTTATCGCGTTCGGATTGGCTGCCATCGGAATCGGCTGGCAGCAAAGACTGGGAATCGTATTTGTTGGCGGCGCTCTCTTCGTTTTAATCACCCTGGTTGGAATCCGCTCCTGGCTTGCAAATTCCATCTCTCCCAGTCTGAAATACAGCTTCGCAGTTGGAATCGGATTATTCCTTGCACTGATTGGAATGTATGAAACAGGAATCATCACAAGTTTCGTTACTGGAATGCCTGCAGCTGCCCTACTCACTCCGGGCAGCGACTTGCTTCGCGCACCGGACGTGCCAGTCAAGATCGGCAATCTGCGACAGCCGGAAGTATTGCTGGCCATCGCCGGCTTTCTTGTCATCGTAACTCTGCTCTATCGAAAAGTACGGGGAGCCATCCTTCTGGGAATGGTTCTGATCGTATTGATCGGGAGTCTCTTCGGATATGGACGCTCTCCACATGCGATCCTGGCATTGCCATTTCAGGGAGAATATGATCTCAGTCCGATTGCGTTCAAGCTGGATGTCGTAAGTATTTTTCGTTTGAGCTTACTTCCTGTTCTGCTGACACTATTCTTGATGGGATTTCTGGATACACTTGGCACGCTGGTTGGTGTGGGTGCGCTGGGAAACATGCTCGATGAGAAAGGGAACTTTCCGCAGATCGAGCGCCCCATGCTTGTCGATGCGGTCACATGCATGTTCAGCGGCCTGGTGGGAACATCCACCAGCGGCGCGTACATCGAATCCGCAACAGGGATTCGGGAAGGAGCACGCACCGGACTGGCCGCGGTGTTCACAGCTCTTCTATTTGCCATTTCCCTCTTCTTTATCCCGCTGATCGAGCCGTTGCAACAGCTTCGCTACGCCTATGCCCCTGCTTTAATCGCAGTTGGTGTCCTGATGATCGGCTCGATTACCAGAATTGATTTCTCCGATCTTACGGAGGTAGTGCCTGCGTTCGCTACAATCTTCATGATGGTGTTCAGCTACAACATCGCAAATGGTCTCACCGCAGGATTGACCCTGTATCCCGTTTTGAAACTCGCTACCGGACGGTACAGAGAATTGAACCCGGGGTCCATCGTTCTTGGTGTGCTCTGCCTTATCTATTACGTTTTCGGTCTTCCGCATTAAGCTCTTGTCAGGCACGGAAGCCTGCCGCTACGGAAACGAATGCTTCTGTAATACCAAAGTAGTAATGTCCCCTTTTACCAAGATAGAAATGTCCTCTTTTGGTGGTAGTGTGCGAGCCACCAGGAGGGGGAATTGGAAGAGGAGAGATTGGAAATGGATGCTGGGGATCGGAAGCGCCTGCACGTGATCAGAAAGGTATTGGAAGGAGAGATCAAGCAAAGAAAAGGTGCGGAATTGCTTGGGTTGAGTGTTCGACAGATACGGCGATTAATGCGGGGAGTTTGCAGCCGGGGCGATGTGGCAATCATACACAAGTTGCGTGGCCGGCCGTCGAATCGGCGTATGGATGAAGAGGTCCAGGAGAAGGTTTTAGATCTTTACGTCAAAAAGTATGAAGGCTTTGGGCCGACGTTTGCTTGCAGAAAAATTATCGAAAGATGTGGGAATCAAGATTTCAGATGAAACGCTTCGAGTTTGGTTAAAACGGAACGACATTCCTTATCCATCTCGACGCGCCCGGCCGCACAGGCATTGGAGAAAAGAAAAAGCCATTACGGTGAGATGATTCAGTTGGATGGATCACATCATGATTGGTTAGAGGGGCGCGGTGGCTGGCTGGTATTGATGGGATACATCGATGATGCAACTAGCGAGGTATTCGCGAGATTTTACGACTCGGAAGATAATTTTTCGGTGCTCGACAGTTTTACACGCTATGCACGGAAGAATGGTTTGCCGTGCAAGATATATTGTGATCGTCACGCGGTCTATAAAGCAGAGCGGCAAAGCCCCACGATTCTCGAGCAGCTGGAAGGCCTTGATGAGGGTATGACCAATTTTCAGCGAGCACTCAAAGAGTTGGACGTTGAGCTGATCCACGCTTATTCACCGCAAGCCAAAGGCCGAATCGAACGACTATTCCGGACATTACAAGACCGTCTTGTCAAGGAAATGCGATTGGCGGGCATCTGCACAAAATCCGAGGCGAATAGATTCCTAGAAAAGTATTTGCCACATTTTAACAAGCGATACCGGGTTGCAGCTGAACAAAAGGTGAACCTACATCGAAAGTTGTCCAACGATATTGATTTGCGCCGGATCCTATGTATCAAAGAGAGCAGGATTTTGAAGAATGATTCTACCGTTCAGTTTGGCGGGAAGTTTTACCAAATTCAGGATCGAATTAGAGCAAAGGAAATTTCAGTTCAAATATGGCTCGATTCGTCACTTCATTTTAGCTGCCAAGGCAAAGAAGTTCGGTACCAGGAAATCCATCCGCCGGCGCGTCCTGGGACTCCGGAGGGACCAGGAAAAATCATCACATCAACAGGGTCACTGGGCTACCAAAAGATAGTTTGTGGCGCGCTTTCATGATTAACCCTCCCAAGTCTTAGTTGAAATAGGAAAGTTCAATTGCAACATTCGGCACTGCAAAAAAAGGAACAAGAAGCACTGGTGGGGAGGGGTTACCCCTCCCCACACCCCACCCCGGCAAAGAGGACATTTCTATCTTGGTAGAAAGGGGACATTTCTAAATTGGTTTGACACGGAAACGAATGCTTCTTTGTGTTCTCTGTGCCTTTGTGGTGAAATGAATGAAAGGGAGGGATCAATGACTGAATTCAGCCTCTTGCAAAAGATTTCATGGTTTCTCTACCAGAAAGGGATGGGAATCGCGCGTCCGGAATTTCTTTTTATGACAAAATTCGGTGATGCCAAATGGTTTGAGATCGCAGAAGTCCTGATGAAGGATAACAACCTGGAAGGAAGAACTCTGATTCTCGATCAATTGCTGAAGATGAACAACTTTCGCCCGAATCCAAAACGCCCGCAATACCTCAGATTGCTCTCGCAGTTTATGAGCAAAGGGATTCTCGATGAAAGACGAAGGGCGGTGAAATATGTAGATGACAATTCAAACCAGTTTTCCAAGCAAGATGAAGTGATCCGCGGATATCTGATCACTGCGATGCGAGACAAGGACACAGTGACTGCGAATACCGCAGAATCAGCCATTGAAAAACTGGGAGGAATTGAGCAGGACATACCAAAAAGGGGATATACGCCTTGAGAATCAATCGATGAGCGCTCATTTTGAAGTTTGGGAAGAACGGGCAAAAATCGCAAAGATCACGCGTTTTGTCGGACAGAAACTCGAAGTTCTGGAAGAAGGAACGTGCAAGATCATGCTTCCCTTCCGTGAGGAATTCGAGCAGACATTTGGTGTAATTCACGGTGGCGTTCTCACCCTCATTGCGGATACCGCCGGCTATTTCGCTGCGGCAACAAAGGTCGGCGAAACGCCCCTTGCTACGGCAGAAATCAAGATGAATTTCATTGCCCCTGTTTACCGGAAGGAAGTCTATGCGATCGGGAAAGTAGTGAAGGCGGGAAGACAGTTGATTGTCTGCGAAGTAAAAGTGTATACGGCAGGGGATGACAAGCTGGTGGCGCTGGGTATCGCAAGTTATAGCCGCATCGTTATGGGTAAAGGGAAACCGGCCACAGTTGGATCCTGAGGTGCAAAGAAGGGTCTTGTAGCCGGCTCTACAGGTTATCTGGGGTCTTCGTCCCTGGTATGTCCTTGGTCCGGGTCATCGATGGGCGTATGAACTTCTTCCGATGTACTGGATATTGAAACGGCTTCCTGCAACCCGAGAAACCGCAAGGCGATTGGATCTTGTAAGATTGAATGAGATGATCGCCGCGCTCAAGGAGGCAGTGGAAAATCCGGCAACTGGTATCCGCATCGTAGACGAACAGGAAATAAAAGAAAACCACAAAGGCACCAAGACACAAAGAGTGAATTCATTTCCTCTTAGTGCCTTCGTGTCTTTGTGGTTGAATCTTAATATGTAACCGATTGGTTACATATCAATAGAGTTTTCGCAGCCAGTCGGTCGGGTTGAGGGGTTGGTCCTTCTTGCGGATCTCGAAGTAGAGGCATGGACCGCTGAGCGATCCCGTCGAGCCGACTTTCGCAATGGACTGTCCTCTTTGAACCGTATCCCCTTGCTTCACCAGCAATTCTGAATTGTGCGCGTACAATGTGTAATAACCGTCGGCATGAGATAGAATCACAGCCTGCCCGTAACCCTTGAACCATTCGGAAAAAACGACCTGCCCCGAAAAGATGGCGCGAACTTCAGCGCCTTCCGAAGCCGCGATTTCAACACCATTGCTGACAGTGCTGGTGCCAAATCGTGGATGGCGGTAGATTCCGAATCCCCGAATTACCCTGCCGCGAACGGGCCAGTCCAGAAATCCCTTGTACCGCCCCGGCGAATTCCCCACAAGAGAACCCGGCTCCACATTGCTGAAAAATTGCTGCAGCTGCCCTGCTGCCATCCGCAAATCGTTGAGGGCGTTCAAATGCATTTCTCGCTGATCTTGAATCGCGGACAACAACTGCATCTTCTCCTGTCTGTTTCGCAAAAGTGTACGGTGAGCTTCCTCAAGATTCTGCTTGAGCAACGCCAGGTTTCTGTTTTCCTGTTCCAGTTTCAGTCGCGCTTCATCCATCTGCCGCATCGTATTCCGGTATGCGTGGACTTTCCGAGTATCGTCTTTGGCGAGAAATGTAATGTATTGATAACTGCGAAGCAGATCAGAAGTCGCATTTACGCGCAATAGAAGTTTCAGATAATTCAATTCGCCAAGCTTGTATGCATCGACAAGACGACGGTTCAGATAATCCTTTTGTTGCTCCAAATTCTTTTTTTGCTCCTCAAACTGCGATTGGAGCTTTGCAATCTCTGCCTGGGTTCCCAGCTGTTTGAGTTCCAGGATCTCGATTTCATGAGTGGTCACCTTGTATTGCAAATCAAACTGGACAAGATTGGCAAGAATTGAATTTTCCTGATCGGACAACCGCGCAGCTTCCGCGCGAAGCGCCTGGATTTCGTTTTCAATCGCTTCCTGTTTTTCTTTGTTGACCGACGGGTTTTCCGTGGCGGAAGGTGAAGTTTCCTGTGCCCCTAAAAAGCAGGCGCAGGAGATCAAAAGGGTAATCGACAGAAGCGCGCTAAAACAGCGGCTTCCCGTCCAGATTCGGTGCATTTGGAACATTGAAAATCTTATAGATCGTAGGAGCGATGTCTACAATCTTCGGATCCTGGTTCTCGATCTTTCTATTGATCAGCAATACGCCCGGAGTGATCGTATAGTCGTAGGAGCAGTGATCGCCGCTCCACTTCTTTTCATTCTTTTCTACCAATTCCTTTGGGATGCCGCCGAGTGTCGTCTGCCAGGAAACACGATACCCATCGTTAAACCCGACCATCAGATCAGGGGCGTTCCCGATGTACTCACCATGATAGATATCATCACGTTTGTAAACATCGACAATCATCGGTTCTCCGGTTTCCGGATCCGGGAGACCGCGAAGTTTTGTAATGAGCTCATTCTGCAACTGAGCGTACTCTTCACCCGGAGCGACAACTCCGAATTTCTCCCGCCCCTGCAAGTTGATATAGATCTGTCCCAACCCCATCGCGTAGGCTTTGGTCTTGGTCCAATCCGTGTTGACCCAAAACTGACCCTTATCAAAAAGATCGTCCAGTGAATAGACCTTGTTTTCCATTCCGTACAGGAACATGTATCCGTTCTTTACAAGCCAGGTATTGATGTTCACAGACTTGCGCCAGGAATGAAATCCGTGATCGGAGACCACCATGAAGGTCGTGTTGCTGTCGGCATATTCGAGGGCCTTCCCAACAATTTTATCGCAACGGATATAAACATCCCGAATCGCGTTCTGATATTTCGCAGCCAGCTCGGCATTGTAGTTTGGATGCGATGGATCGATCAATCGAAACATCATGTGCTGAAAACGGTCGGTAGTTTCGTAAACAGAAACAAACAGGTTCCAGTTCTTCTTCTTGAGCTCGTTCTCCATGATCTTGATGCGGTCATCCATCGCAACGTACGCATCCTGCATGAAGGTCGCCTCATCAATTCTCTCTTCATTGAGGGGCCACGTAGCTTCGGCCCAACCGATCGTTCTGTAGATTCCGACTTCATCGACCAGATCTTTCGACCAGCCGTTCGGCTTTGTGATCGGTAGCGGCGGATTTCGCGGATCCCAGTTGACCGGAGACATGTATAGTTTTACTTCCGGCTGATCTTCAATCAAGAAAAACTGTCCCATTCCATGGATGCTGAGAATCGGTGTGATCTCAAAGGAAAACTTTCTCCAATCACTCCATTGTCCTTTCTTCAGCTCAAAACTGTCTCCTGCAACAGTTACCTTTACACCGCCGGAAATCTTTTGGACTTCCAGATCTAGCTTGATATCGCGATAACCGGGAGAATTGAGCTCCTCGTATCGGGCCTGCTGCTCGATCGTCCGCTGATCTTTTGGAACTTGCCTCAATTCTTCCTGTTCCTGCTTTAGAACGGGATTGCTTGGTCCGAGAACCACAGTCTTTGCAGTGTCTCCATTAAACTCAAGACGTCCGATTTTTCCGCCCATTTCGTGAGTTTCACCAAGCTCGAAATCGGATAGATCCGAAGCCCAGTAAGAGAATGTGCCCGTTGTGCCGCGAATGTCCGGAAGCGGCAGACCTGCAAGCATATAGCCGCCCGGGATCTCATCCGGTGGAAAAGAAAGAGGAACTGTCAGAACTGTAGTGCGAACACCGTTCCGGCCCGACTGTACCCAGAAAGGGGTTCCCTTTCGAATCGTCTCCACATGCGGAGGTTTAATTGGAATTAGTTTCCACAGAAATTTTGGAGGTTCCTGCGAGACCATCCCCAGATTGGGAAGATAGGTCTCGGTACTGCGAGTCAGGAAGTCATAAATGTTGTGACCGCCCGGATTCAACCCTGTTTGAAATGAAGCCCAGGCTACCGGCGATTCCGGAGGATTTGTTGTTCCCAGCGGACGAAATGTTCCTTGCTGCGCCAGTTTGCTGAAATTTGGCATCAAGCCTTCAGCCATGTACTTCTCCAGAAGCTTCGGATCCATCCCGTCAAAGCCAAGGATGATCACTTTCTCTTTCATATCTCGCATTTTGGGCGCAGTAAAAAATGAAAAATTCAGACCTACCACACCTGCAACAACAATGACTAACAGAATCAGGAACTTCTTTGATTTAAGAAAAACGGGCATTCGAAAAACCTCCTTGCCGTTTCTGGACCGCTGTTCCCCGTGTCTGGTTATCTTCTACCCTATCAATTCGAATAGATTCAAAGTTGGAACTGTAGAACGGGTCCAGTTGCACCCGGATGTAATTGCCGGTCAGGGCTTCGCGGGTGCCATGAAGCCACAATGCATCGAGATTGCGGCCAATGAATTTCTTACGATAGCTAATATTCTTCTTTTTCGCCAGGCAGCGCAACTTTGCCGCTCTTTCGGTGATTTCCTGATGCGATGCGGCCGGTTTGTAATTGCGGGCGGCAGTCCCTGGACGGGGAGAAAACGGGAATACATGAGCATAGGAAAATGGTGCATTGTCCAGATACCTGCACGTCTCCTCGAATGCGTCACGATCTTCATCGGGAAACCCTACAAGAATATCGGTCCCGAAACTGACGTCCGGTTTTCGCGCATTAATTTGATTCAGGATGGAATCGTACCGGCGAAACAGATACTGCCTCCGCATTCGCTTCAATACCTTGTCCGAAGCGCTTTGTAGGGGTAGATGAAGATGCGGCTGAAAACGCCCTCCTGCTGAGAATACCTGAACAAACTCGTCATCGATTTCCTCCGGTTCCAGGGAGCTCAAGCGGATCTTGAATTGTCCTTCCAGCGCGTCGATTCGTTTCATCAACTGACTGAGCGACGTTCTCGGGCTGAGGTCTTTACCATAACCGCCCATACTGATACCTGTCAGGATCATTTCGCGATAACCCCGATCCCGGTATAATTCGATCCGTCTCAGAACTTCTTCCGGCGGCAAGCTGCGGCTTCTACCACGCACCGATGGGATGATGCAGTAAGAACATCGCGCGTCACAGCCATCCTGAATTTTGATATATGGCCGAGTGCGCGGTGTTTCGGCAGGCATCGGGAAATCAGAGAACGTTTCCGCGATCATCTTTCCCGCAATGATTGACAGCATTTCAAACTTGCGAGGATGCAGATTTCCGATCACGTAGTCGACTTCAGGCATCTGGAGCAGCTCGCGCTCCGCGTGTTGAGCCGAACAGCCGGTCAGCAAGACTTTCGTTTGTGAGTTTTCTCTCTTGATCCTTCTGGCAAGCTGTCTTCCCTGTGCATCCGCCGACATCGTCACAGCGCAGGTCTGCACGATCGCCAGAGACGCAGGAATACCGTCCGGGGCTTCAGCCCAACCCGCGCGGTGGAGCAAGCCGGCATAGCTGAGCGCATCGCTCTGATTCGCTTTACAACCGAGGAAATGGACACGGTAGGTGGGGGTCATTTCGAGTTCAGTTCCCGGTCCTGTTTTTCTATTTCTGCAGCCATCTTTGAGCGGTACTGTGAAAGCTTTTCCCGAAGTGCAGAATCTTGCAACGCAAGAATCGCAGTTGCCAGAAGCGCTGCATTCTTTGCGCCCGCCTTTCCAATACTCACAGTCGCAACAGGAATACCGCCCGGCATCTGGACAGTGGACAACAATGAATCGAGTCCGTTTAGCGGCGGAATGTCCACGGGAATGCCGATCACAGGAAGCGTTGTATGCGCAGCGCAAACTCCCGCCAGATGCGCAGCCCCGCCGGCAGCTGCGATCACAACCTGCAATCCTTGCTGTTCCAAACGACGCAACGTCCGCATCAGATATTCGGGAGAGCGGTGCGCAGAACACACGTGCACTTCGTTCGAAATCCCGAATTCGTTGAGAAGCGAAACACAATCGGCAAGCTTCTCCAAATCCGATTTGCTACCCATAAAGATTGAAACTTGAATCATCGCCGGCCAGTAAAAATTGAGTGGTTAATGTTTGAATTGGTCCAGTGCTTTCTTTGCAATATCCTTCCGGTAGTGCATCCCGTCAAATTGAATTTGGGAAACCGCTTTGTAAACAGCGTCAAATGCCTCCGAAAGATGGGGATGTGTAGCAGTAACTCCCAGGACTCGTCCGCCGTTGGCATAGATCTTCCCTTCCACATTTTTCGTTCCGGCGTGGAATACAGTCACATTGTCCATTTGTTTCAATTCTTCCAGCCCATGAATTTCCTGCCCTGCCTGGACGTTCTGGGGATATCCTTTGGAACACAGAACAACGCAAATAGACGCTTCCTTTTTCCAATCGACATGGACTTCATCGAGCCGTCCCTGGACCGCCGCCATCAGAACCTCCGCCAGATCGCAATCCATACGCGGAAGGAGGGCCTGAGTCTCCGGATCGCCAAAACGAGAATTAAACTCCAACACTTTCGGGCCTTCCGAAGTGAGAATCAAACCGGGATACAGTGCGCCTACATATGGACGACCTTCATCTGCCATCGCCGATACAGTCGGAAGAATGATTTCACTCATGATCTGTTGATGCATTTCTATGTTTACAAATAGTACGGGAGAATATGCGCCCATGCCCCCGGTGTTTGGCCCTTCGTCTCCATCCAGCAAGCGCTTATGATCCTGACTGGTGGCAAGCGGCAATACGCGTTTGCCGTCCGAAATGACCTGAAACGATATCTCCGGCCCATCCAGAAATTCTTCGATTACGATCCTGTCGCCGGCGATCCCAAATTTTCTTTCCCGCATCATGACTTCAATAGCTCGCTCCACTTCCTTCCAATTCTTGCAAATGGCAACGCCCTTTCCCGCGGCCAGGCCATCCGCCTTGAGAACAACTGGATAGTTGAATGTTTCTTTACGGAGGATGCGCTCCGCTTCACCCGAACTGCTTGCAATTTCGAATCGCGCCGTCGGGATCTTGTGTTTCTGCATAAATTCCTTTGCGAAGACTTTGCTGCTTTCAATTTCAGCAGCAATTTTCGTGGGGCCAAAAATCGGCAGATTGCGCTTATTGAATTCATCCACAATCCCGAGATCCAGTGCAATCTCCGGCCCCACGATTGTAAGATTGATATTCACATTCAACGCAAAATCGGCAAGTTCAACAGTGTTTGGCGCGTCGATAGGCACACAATCAGCTAGCTCCGCAATTCCGGGATTCCCCGGCGCACAAAAAATCTCGGTTACCGATGGCGATTGCCGCAACTTCCAAACGAGCGCATGCTCGCGCCCTCCATAGCCGATGACAAGAACTCGCATAAATCCCTTAATTTACAATAAAATAAGGGTGAAATTATCCCATACCAGCCTCATGATTACAAGTTTCGGAACCTTGCCCTTTGGGATGCGCGTCCCTGCCTTTTTTTTTGGAGTCGCGGGCGTCCCTGCCCGCGAAAGTAAATCATCCACTTCCTGCGGGCACGGAGGCCCGCAGGCTCCAAAATCAGGAAAGAAGGGGCGAATCCTCCTCATTGCGTTGCCGGGGCGCGTACATACAACAGCGCACGCGCCCTTAATGCGGAGAACTCTCTTTGCAAACGAAAACCCTTGAGCGCCGACCTCATCGGTACAGTCTCGCCCTGCGGACCCAACAGGAGTACCCAGGCTCGTTTTGCCTCAGTCCTTCTCACAGCCGCCAAATAGCCATCTGCCACAAAGTGATTTTTCTTCCAATCGATGTAGTAGAAGATGGGCGTGGTCACCCAGTTCTTACGGTAGACAAATAGAAGATCATCCTCTCGCAGCTCCGGCAAAATTTGGAGTGCAAGACCCTTGTAGTTTCTGGTATCAGAAGGGAAAAAGTGAAAGAACGCAACACTGCCCGCATGAATTGCAATCAGAACCGCAATGATAGCGGCCATCCACACGGAGCTTCGAAATAAGCTAACGGCGCCCGCTGAAAGAAGAGCGAGTATATAAGGGACGTAAATCAAGAAAGTCCGTCTCTCCATTAGAGGTACGAAAATCGAAATCAACAGCGTGAGAAAAACAGGAAGAAAAGCAAGAGCAATGAACGGAGATGATCCTCCCGGAAAACGCATCATCCATTTGGCGGATGTCTGTAATTTGCGAACGACAGCGAGTGACCGGCGAATTACCGATGGCGCAATCAAGCAGAGGATCGGAATGAGTGCGGTCATTAACATCATTTGCCGCCGGCGATGCGCAAGAGAGGCAAGGAAACAAATCAAGAGTATGGAGCCAATGGCCGAAGGAAGAAGCTGTCTCCAGCTTGAACTCGAACCACCAACAAAGGCGACGCCGGCAGGACGCGTCTTTAGCGAAAGCCATAGAAGAGCAACGGCAATCAAAGCGACTCCAACGTATAGCGCAAACGGAATTCCCCTTGCAGGAATCGACCAGGTGTCGGGGAGATACAAGAAGCCGAACGAAATAAACTGCACCAGAAACGAAATTGATGGGCCTTCCAGAAATGATTCGTGCGCGACTTGAACTGCGTGTGCGCACAGGGGTGCGCCCAGAATCACGATCAGTAACTGAACGACAATCATCCGCGGCAAAGGTTTAGCAGATTCTGTCCGCAAGATGGTCCAGACAATCTGGGCCGCGAGCAACGGCCAGAACATGATCTCCGTAAAAACACCAAACCAGCAAACGACTCCGTAAAGGGTTTCACGAAACACGCTTCTGGTAGAACGAGACCCCAGATCGAGCAACATCCAGACCGAAACCAATCCCAGAAGGCAAACCATGGAATACATCCGCGCCATCTGACTCCAGTAGATGTGATGACCATTGAACGTCAACATCCCCGCGGCCAGTAGTCCCGCGGTCGTACCGTACACACGCGATACGATCAGAAAAAGAAAAATGATGGAGGCAACTCCAAATAGGACGGATGGCAGACGCAAACTCCAGACGCCCGTCCCGAATACGTTTACCCACACCCACATGAAAAGAAAATATCCCGGCGGGTGAACTTCCGTGTAGAAATGAAAAGTCCAAACTTCCGCCAGGGTGTGGCGCGGAGGCGGGCGGGAAATGTCCGGCGGAAGGTCGATCCGGGGAACATAGATTTCGGGATGACTCATCGATCTTACCGGCACTTCGCAAATCCGAAGTATCGCACCGGCGAGAACCAGAAGAATCAAAACCACAAGCACGCTCCGCTTGACGCCAGTCGCGAGAATCCAGGTGCGGTTCATTGGCCATTATTATAAGATGCTTTGCTGTGGCAATGGAGAGAGTCATCTTCCTCAAAAAACAAGCGCTCCCCTTCTTCCTTTTCTGCTGCGCCCTTGCGGGCATCTTTTCGTACCTACTGTCCTATTCAGACGCTTACACGGATGATGCGTTTATTCAGCTAAAATATGCCGATACGCTTCTAAAGTATGGAAACTGGGGATTCTTTCCCGATCACATCACGAACACGGCGACGTCCCCGCTAAACGTGATCCTGATGGCGCTATTCGGCGTCTTCACCCGCTCGATCCTGGATGCATCCATTTTGCTGACCTCGTTTGAGTTTCTTCTGATCTTCGTCGTCTTGCGCTCGATCTCAAAGAAACTTTTCGACAACTCGTATTTTGCTTTGATTGCATGGATTGCTTTTGCAACCAATCCACTTTTGCTTTCCACTCTGGGACTTGAATCCGTTCTTTATCTTCTATTTCTTCTTTCCTGCTATTGTCTGTTTCTGCATGAGCGATGGTTGCTGCTGTCGGTCACCCTGGGATTGTTAACTCTCACACGCGCAGACGGCTTCCTTCTTTTTCTAATCCTTGTTCCCGCTGTTCGCGGAGAATGGAAGATAAGAATGCGATGCGCTCTGTGTTATGTTCTCGTTCTTCTTCCGTGGCATCTCTTTTCCTGGATTCATCTTGGATCATTCTTCCCGGACACACTGTTCCTGAAGATGAGTCAGGGCGCCTGGGAAAAGGGAATCAACTACACAAGGGGGCTTGGCTTCTATTACATCCCGGCTTTCCCGATTGCCACCATTTCCTCTTTTGCGTTGCTCCCATTCGGACTCTTTGCACTTCGAAGCTCAAATCATCAGCTTCGAAAGTTTCTTTTGCTGACCGGAGCTTATGGGCTTTTACATTTTTCGGCCTATTCGATTTTAGGCGTACCTCCATATCACTGGTACTACGTGCACCAGATGATCGCGTGCGTGTTAATTGGATCCGTGGGAATAGCCTGTGTGATCCGTCGGCGGAACCTATATTGGACCGCAGCCATTCCTGCCATCGGTCTAGCGCTCCTGATTCACCAGGGCGGATTTCCCTTTCGGGAAGCTCCGATCCACACAAACTGGGCAACCACCGCGCAATACCGGGAGATCGGTCTGTGGCTTCGGAATCACACCGAATCATCGATCACCTTCAAACTGGTTGGTGAGATTGGAACTCTTTCTTATTACTCGGAACGTTATCTTATCAACAACTTCAGTAGCAGAGATTTGATTTCCAACCTGATCCGCAAACGATTTCAACAAGAAGGCATTTCCGGCTGGCTCCTGAGAGTCAACTTCTATTGGCGACGCCCCGATACTCCGTTTGCGCCGAGATCATATGATCTTGTACATCAACCTTTCGGACGCCCACCGCCAGATGCTTTGCAGGTGTGGCGAACATCTACGTACTGGGGACCCAATGGAAAAATGTCTTTGCGGAACCCTCGAGATTGAGTTCAGTGCAATCCGGGATATTTTCCCAAGTGCAACCAGTCAGCGACAAAAATCGACACGACAATTGCAAGCTCAGCTATGGCAAGCCACTTGTTCTCTCTCCAGCTTGCCGGTGCACTTTTGGCATTCATTCAGCGATGATCTCTTCACGAGAGATTACGATGAAAGAAAGTCCAAAGTTTTACATTGAAACATTCCAGACTCCCTGCAAACCGAATTGACAATACGGGTCGAGCTCAAGAGCCCGTCAGAGGCGCGGGCGACGGGGTTAGTTTTTATTGACAGCCCTCAGGTGTAAACCTATAATCCAGTGAGAGAAACGATCTTCTGACGGTGTTTGCCTTGAATAAACGCGCAATTTTGATTGGCTTTTCCGGATGTCTGGTTTTATTCCTATCCATTGGCGCTCTGCTCGCACGTACTGCGCCAAAGGACAACAGCTACGCATATCTCACCATTTTCAGCAATGTGGTCCATCTCGTAGATGCAAACTATGTGGAAAGCGTGGACTTTCACAAAGTTATGGATTCAGCCTTGCGGGGAATGGTTGAAAACGTGGATCCGGATGCTTCCCTGATCCCGGGAAAAGATCTCGACGTATTTAAGAAGGAATTGGAAGAAGCAAAATCCAAGGCGGGAGTCGGCCTTACTCTATCGCGACGTTTGGGTATGGTGCTTGTCGTTGCGGTGGAAAAGGGCTCCTCCGCAGGAGAAAACAAGATCAAGCCTGGAGATTTCATCCGGAGCATTGATGGTGAATATGTCCAGTCCATGCCGTTATACCACATCGACCGCCTCTTGAAAGGAGATCCTGGAACACAAGTAAAGATTTCGATTTTCCGAAGCGCAATGGAGAAGCCAGTAGACTTTGTTCTGACGCGAAAGCTGACAAGAAAGCCGTATACGGAAAATTATGTCGCGCAACAAAACATCGGATATATTGCGATTCATCATCTCTTGCCGGGCGTGGAAGTGGAAACCGCCAGGAAGCTGGAACAATACAATGGTCAGGGAATCCAGAGTCTAATCCTGGATGTTCGCGGTTGTACGGAAGAAGATCCAGACCTGGCGGCAAGAGTTGCTGATCTTTTTATCGGAGCTACTCCGATTGTTCAGATCGCCAATCGAGATGGAGTTGCGCAAACGATCGTGGGAGACGAAAAAATTTCCTATAAAGGGAAATTACTGGTGCTTACCGATTTCACTACGGCGGGCGGGGCGGAAATCATCGCAGGCGCGATCCAGGACTCGGGCGCAGGAAAGGTATTTGGAATTCGCACCTATGGTAGAGGCGGCATTCAGAAGCTTGTACCGGCCGGTGATAACTGGCTTGTGCTGACTACTCAGAAATATCTTACGCCCAAAGGGCGGACAATTCTGATAAACGGCATCGAGCCGACGATTCCATACAAAGAAGATGTGAAGGCGATCGAGCCGGACGATGATTCGGACCGCTTGCTGCAGAAGGCGATCGAGTACTTCCGATATCCGGAAAAGAAAGCAGCGTAACTTCGAACTCGCAGACGGAATCGCCTGCGCTCCAGGATCCGACCATACAGACGTCCCTAAAACAGGCGGAATGCCTGCGCTTCCCTTCCCCTTTCCTGGACCAGGTTCCTAAGGCGAATTGCATCATTGCGCTGCCGTTAGAATCGTCAATCTCCAGATACGGAGTTGTTGTAAGATAGTGTTCAGGATGAAAAAATGGGAAAAAGCGTTTAAGAGTTTCCAGATTCTGGTCCCTGGAAGCATCAGTAATCTGGGTTGTGGTTTTGATGCGCTCGGGCTTGCAGTCTCCCTCTATTTCAAAACATCGATTTATTCGTCACCGCGATTCCAATTGGAAATGAAACAGAACAACAAACCTTTGGAATTTGCAGAGGAAGACAATTTATTCCTGAAAGTACTACGAAGCTGCTATCCCGTTTCGCCGGATGATTGGAACTTCACGGTCTCGATCGAAACAGAAGTCCCTCCCAAACGCGGGCTTGGGAGTTCGGGGTGTGCCATCTTGAGCGCGATCCTGACAGCTGCGCGGCTGATGAATCTGCGCCAGGAGATGTCCAGAGTTCTTCATACTGCATTGCAGTGGGAGGCCCACCCGGACAATCTCTGCGCATCCGGACTCGGTGGGTTTACTGTGGCGATGCAGGACGACTGTGGATCGATCTTTCATCAGAAATTGCATTTCCCTCGAAGCTTGCGCATTCTCTTGCTGATTCCAGAATGGGAAATTTCCACAGAAGAAGCCCGCCGGCTTTTGCCTCAGCTGTATCCCCAGCAAGCAGTAGTTGCGAACCTGCAGCGCCTTGCTTATTTTATGGGTTGCCTGCAGGATGGAAATTTTCACGGGTTACGCGAAAGTGTACGGGATCAAATCCATCAGCCGTACCGCGCGCCGTTAATGCCGTTTGCCCGTGATTTGCTGGAAGCAGACAAGTTTCCGGATGATTCTGCCGTTTTTATTTGCGGCTCAGGTCCGAGTTTTGCAGTTTTCTATCGAGTGCATGAAAATCGGATTCGTTCCGCGATCCAGGAAGTGATGGCAATGCACGAGATTTCGTATGAGCTGAGAAACGTGGTTCTGGACAATGAGGGAGCCCGGATCGAGTCGCTGGAAGATTGATCTTGATGAAAAAAAAGCGGGTTCCGGGCAACTATCTCCTTCTGCTAACTACCACAAATCGCGTTGAAGAAGCGCACCGGATGGCCGTGTATCTGGTGAACGCCAGATTGGTTGCCTGCGTAAACATCATCCCTTCCATTTCCTCCGTTTACCGGTGGAAGGGATCCGTCCAAAAGGACAGCGAAGTCCTCATGATTCTGAAGACAAGCAAGTCAAAGATCGGTAGATTGGAAAAAACTCTCCGGAAAATACACAGCTATGAAACTCCAGAACTAATCGCAATCCCGGTTGCTTACGGCTTGCCTGAATACCTGAAATGGATCGATGATTCCGTAACCACCAGGAAATCTTCGGGAAAATCATGAAGCACCTGATCGCGATCCTGATTCTTGTGTTGTCCCTTCCGCTGTCCTGTCCCGCGGAAGAAAAACTGACAGATGAGCAAATTCTCAAAAAGATTTTTGATCGAGTCGATGAGAATGAAAAGCGCATCGATCAATTCGGCTTCTATCAGGAGACCTTGAAAAAAGAATTGGAGGACGATGGAACTGTAAAACAGGAAGAGAAGCGTGTTTTCCGGACAACCTGGATCGGAGATCAGCGATACGCTGAACTCATCGAAATCGACGGAAAGAGTCTGAATGCTGCACAGAGGAAAGAAGAACAAAAGCGCAGGGAGAAATTTCGCAAAGAGACGAAAGACAAGCGAAAGGAAATCAAAAAGGATGTGGAGATTGCATGGAAAGGACTCTACGATCGTTATGACTTCGTTCGCCTGCCCGCGGAGCACGGCGCCTTTTACGAATACACCTTTCGTCCCAAGAACACGAAACTCTCTGAGCGGAATCGAATGGAAAAGGTACTGAATCATGTCGAGGGTATGCTTCGCGCGGATGAGAATTTCAATCTGTTGTGGGTGCAAGCCGTTTTGAAGGAAAGTATCAAGTTTGGATTGGGGCTTCTGGCGAAACTGGACACTCTCGAACTTGAATATTCCCTCCAACAACACGAGGATGTATGGTTGCCCGAATCGATTCGTTTTAAGTTTGACGCCCGTGTGGCTCTCGTTCATTGGGAGCGGCAGGAGAGTGTGAATCGATTTTACGACATCTTTCCGCGACCTGGCGCCGTTCCCGCATCTCCTGCTCCCGGTTCACCGGAGCCATGAAATCCGATCTGAAACAGGCCGCAGGATACGGCTTGATCGTGCTTGCTTCCTGTTTTTTTGGCGCTTCCGCAAGTCTGGGGAAAAGCATCATGAAGGCCGGAGTCACCACCACGATGCTGATGGAAATCCGGTCGGTGGTTACATCGGTTGTGCTTCTTCCTATCTTGCTCCTTCTTGGCCGCAAGCATTTGAAAATCAAGATCGCCGATCTTCCCCACTTTTTCCTGTTGGCCATTCCCGGCCTGGCTCTGGTGAACGTGTCTTACTACTATGCAGTCAGCCGTCTGAATATTGCGCTCGCCGTCTTTATTCAGTTTACGGCTCCGGTTCTCATCTTGCTTTTTGGCCTGGTCAGCGGAAGGGAAAAACTCACTCGCGTCAAACTCTTTGCGCTGCTTCTCTCCCTTTCCGGAACCTACATGATGGTGGAACTCTACAAATCTCATAACCAGAGCATTCCGGCGGCCGGGCTGGTAAGCGCATTGATATCGAACCTTTCCTTCGCCTTCTATGTGGTTTTGTCCCACAGAATGGGTCAAAGGCATTCCGCCTGGACACTTGTATTTTTCGGTTACACGATCGCAGCGATCTTCTGGTGCGCGATCCAGAGTCCGATTGAAACGATGGAGCAAATATCCGCGAGTCGATTGTGGAGTAAAACGGTTTTCTTTGCTGTTTGTTCGACTTTGATTCCCTTCGCGATCTTCCTTTCCGGTCTCCGCCGCGTCAGTCCGACGGGCGGAGCGATCGCTTCAACCAGTGAGACCGTCACTGCAACTTTGTTCGCCTTCTTGATTCTCGGCGAAACCCTCACGGTCGGACAGATATTTGGCGCAGCGCTGATTCTATCGGCAATTCTGATTTTGATCCTGAAATCGGAAAAACCTCCGGTTCTGGAAGAAGTTTAGCCCGTCCTTTACACTTCCCGGCGCTTGTGTTACTTTTTGCTCCATGAATCAACGGTTTGGAGAACAGGATTTTGCAGTAATTCTCGGCGCTTCGAGCGGTTTTGGCGAAGCGACAGCGATCGAACTGGCACGCAGGGGCTTACATATTTGTGGCGTCCACCTCGATCGCCGCGGCACTATGCCTCACGTCCAGGAAGTCATCACGAAAATTGAAAGGACCGGGCGTCGATCCCTGTTTTTCAATATCAACGCAGCCGATGAAGAGAAGCGGCGTGAAACGGTATCAAAACTGAAAGAAGAAATCGGGGACGGTTTCGTTCGGGTGCTGCTGCATTCGCTTGCATTTGGAACATTGAAGCCTTTCATCGGAGAGAAGCCGGAGGATCAGATTAGTCCAGCACAGATGAACATGACACTGGATGTTATGGCGCATTCCCTGGTGTACTGGACGCAGGATCTTCTGCAAGCGGACCTTTTGCGATCGGGTTCGCGCATTTTTGGCATGACGAGTCTCGGGAGCGTTCTGGCAGCAGCCAATTATGGCCCGGTCTCAGCAGCGAAATCTGCCCTAGAGTCCCATATGCGCCAATTGACCCTGGAATTGGCACCAAAGGGAATCACGGTCAACGCAATTCGCGCAGGCGTCACGGAAACGCCAAGTCTTCAAAAAATTCCGGGACACGAAAAAATGATGGAAGCAGCCATGGCCCGGAATCCCTCGGGCCGGCTAACAACTCCCGTCGATGTCGCACGCGCAATCGGTGTTCTCGCAGATCCGGATACTTATTGGCTCACCGGCAATGTGATTAACGTGGATGGCGGCGAGATGTTCGTTGGCACAAAATAGAAATTCACTACAAAGACACGAGATCACAAAGCAAGGAATTGTATTAACCCAGAATCACTGCAACCAAAACGAAAGAAAGGTTCACTACGTCCTCGTGCATGCTTTTCCCCGTTTCTTTGCCTATTCTCTTCTTTGTGGTCTTTGTGCCTTTGTGGTGAATCCGAATGACAAAAGGCCGGTTTCTGATCGGGATCGCGCTGGCAGGGATCTTCCTGTACCTGTTTCTTAGAAATATAGACATCCATCAGGTATGGACAGACATCTGCCGGGGAAATCCCTACTGGCTCATGCTGAGCACCGCGCTCATCCTTTTGAATTACTTTATGCGCGCTGTCCGATGGCGTTATTTTTTCCTTCCGATCAAGAAAACTAAAATCTGGAATCTCTACAACACCACCGTTATCGGGTTCGCTGCCAGCACGATTTTCCCGGCGAAGATCGGAGAACTCGTAAGACCGTATTTGCTTGGAAGCAAAGAAAACATCAGCCGCTCAGCAGCTCTGGCAACTGTAGTGATTGAACGGCTCTTTGATACTCTCAGCATCCTATTCATACTCGTAATCTATCTGCTGGTACTCGTCCGTCCTGAAGAATTGAGTCCGGAAGCCCGCGCATCCTTAAGTGAATTGAAAGAGGCGGGTCTCATCCTCTTTGCTGTTGTCACCTGTATTGCAATTTTTCTTTACTACCTGAAGACAAAACCGGTGCTGGTACGCAGGCTGGTTCAAAGACTTGACAGAATCATGCCGGCTAGAATTGCGCATTCATTGGATGGGATTTTGGATTCGTTTATAGAGGGTTTGTCCATTTTGCACGACCCCAAGCTTCTAATTAAGATCGGATGCTGGTCGATCGCGTTCTGGCTGCTGATTTGTGCCGGTTTTTGGGCCGGTGTCCGGGCCTACGTTCCCGGCTTTCCTTACACAGGGACTTTTCTCGTCATGATCTTGTTAGCAATCGGAATTGCGGTGCCGACACCGGGCGCGGTAGGAAGTTATCATCTCGCATGCAAAATTGGACTTTCTCGTTTTTTCGGTGTTCCGGAGTCCATGGCCAGTGCAGTCGCTGTCATTGGACACTTCATAACCTTTGTGCCTGTAACGATCCTCGGGGTCGCTTTCCTTTGGCACGAAGGTCTCACCGCAGCGAAACTGAAGAAGATCGCTGAAAACAGTAAAGAATCGGCATAACCACTTTCTGCGGGTTTTACGCTTGAACTCTGGAAGCAAAAGCATTTGACTCTATGCTTTACTTTTTATTAAAATGTAAAGTATGGAAGCTAAATTATCCAGTAAGAATCAGATTGTAATTCCCAGACAGGCGCGGACCGCTCTTCAAATCGAACCAGGAGACAAGATTCTGGTTGTGGTCCGTGGAAATGTTGTGATCCTGTTGCCGAAAGTGAAGAAATACTCGAAGGCGATCCGAGGGATCGGCAAAGGCGTATATCCCTCCGGTTATCTGCGGAAAGAGAGAGAAAGCTGGCGGTGAGCAAGAGGCTCGCCGCTTTTCTGAAAAGGCATCAAGTCATCGGATTGGATACCATGACCTTCATCTATCAAATCGAAGATTTTGAACCTTATGCGGATATAGTCCACCCGATATTCGATTGGCTTGCAAAGGCCAAAGGCACTGCGGTGACTTCAACTACGACCATGCTCGAACTATTGGTTCGACCCTATCAACTCTCCAATTTGGATCTTGTAAACGAATTCTACGCGCTCTTCTCCACGTATCCAAATCTAACCTGGGTCGAACTAACACTGGAGATCGCCGACCAAGCTGCCCGGATCCGTGCTGAGCACAAACTGAGAACACCAGATGCCATTCAAGCCGCCACCGCATTGGTTGCACGAGCAACCGGATTCGTTACGAACGATGAAGTATTTTCAAAAATCGATGCCATGGACGTCCTTCTGATTCAGGACCTTCTATAGTCAAGTCCTCTGATCACTAATCAGCTGATGAGGAATCATCGCCATCCACAGTGGATTCTTAGGAGAGCAGTCCGGAGGCGTGCGGTCCATAATGCAGGCGGGACGCCTGCGCTCCATAGGCCTAATCGAGCCATTTTTTGCTTTTCAACTTCTTCGGCAGATAGTGCGTTGTGAGAAAGCGAAAGTCTTTATTTGCCAGGGCATCCAGCTCGTACTTCAAACCGGAGGCAAGCATTCGCTTGATTTCAACTTGCCATGCTTTTTTCTGAAACCATGGATAGTTCATGATCTCTTTTGCGCGCGCAATGTCTTTGTCGTTTAACTTGATTCCGATGTTTCGGGGCAGACCATATTCTTCCGGATCGCCGCTTGCGAGACCGATAAATTTTGCGTCCGGAACAGCCATTCGTTGCGATTCGTAAGCCAGGCTGATCGAGCCCTGTTTGACGACTGAGAAGATGTAATACCCCCATGGATCGTTATCTACCAGCACATATACCGGTAATTTGTGTTCGTCGTTCAGACGACGGGAAAGACGACGGACACCACGTGGAGGTTGTCCGTTTCCTGTCAATAGGATGCAGTTGTGTTTCTTCCAAAATTTGTCCTCCGAAAGTCGATTCCACTGCGTTCCTTTTTCTACAAGTAGCACAAAATCGGCAGTGCATTTCTTGATATGGATATAGTCCGGCTCCACGATGGATGGTACGGAATAGCCGCCTTTCCCGAGCCGGGTGCAATCGATCGTATCTCCATCATCGACAAGCACTAGCGGGCCAACCACTGTCCCCGTATTTTCAGCGCGAACGTGCAGCTCTTCGCGCAGCGCATCCAGACCCACTTCCAGATCTTCTATGATCGGATCCGATTCGCCCTGAGAATCGAATGTGTTCTCATGCGAATCTTGAATCGTATGCTTGGTGCGGTAGTAGATTTCACGAAGTGACGTAGTCAGATCCTGTCTTTGCAACTCCGACAGGGCGTCTGCAACCAGCATGGTTTGCATGAATTTCTTTGCCATTCCGGTATTGAAAAAGGTACGTTCCTGCTTCGCTTTTCCCATCTCGATGATTCCCTTTTTGGGATTGAAATTGACGTTCGAGAGGGTGCGGGAAGGGATCAGGAACGCGGGATCGCGATTCGCTTTTGCCGCCAAGATCACTTCATCGGCAAGCGAAATCAGTTTCGCCTCCACGTCTTTGGTCTTCTTCGCTTTTGCCATGCTTACGCCCCCTGAATTCCGGGAATCTCACCCTGAGGACCGTCGGGCGTGATGATGATGGAATGTGGCATCTCGTCTTCCAGATCTTTCTTCCGCCCTAGCAGCTCATCGGTTTTCTCGCCTCCGGTCTTTCTGACCGCAATCTTCATCAATTGCTTCTTAAGCTTTTCCGTGTCCATTTTCCCCTGCTTTAGGCGCCCGCAGGCTTCAGCGACTTCTTCAATATAAAGCGCAAAGATGTTCCGCCGACCGTATTCGCTTTTCGCATGCTCGCGCTTTCTCAAATAAGTGCCCAGGCGCCGGCCGCACTCCTGCAAAGCAAGCTTCATTTCTTTCCGGATCTCATCGTAATCGGCGATCGCTTCTTTGGATTCACTGGTGAACGGAACCCACACGGAGGCCATATGAATAAACACTACCAGAGGTCCCTGCGGCAACGCGCCTCTCGATTGACCGATGCCGTAGTTTTTCCATCCAGTTTCCAGAACTGCCTTATAGGCGCTGCAAGATGATTGCTGATAGAGAAGCGGAACACGATTCGCATATCGGATTACCCGCGCCAGTTCGAAGTCCTCCTCATGCGTCTCTCCTTCGGCTAGAGCGGCCTTCTTTGCAGCCTCGGACTGAGAACCGTTTCCGGTACCGTAAGCAAGCCCGACTTCGATCGCAAAAGGATTCCCGCGATAGACAGACGGAGGGCGGGTAGCTGCCGTGTAGAAATCGCAGCGAATCTCTTTGTAAAGCCCGGCGAGAATCGCCTTTTCTCCGATCGGAGAGATACAATCCGTGGGAGGCGCCATGATTTTTGTGGATTGGATCGCACGATAGAGTTTTTCTGCCTGGTCCCGCGCAATTCGACGCGGATGAGCATGAGGATCCAGCCCGGCCGTCTTGCAGATCTCCGAAGCGGTGCGCGGGGAAACTCGTGAAAAATCACCGGTCAAGAATCCGGATAGCCAGTGGCTTTTCGTATCATGCATCATCTTCAGAAGCATGCCAAGCTCGATTCCGTACGGATGTGGCTTGATCTCCCTCGTCGCCGCCGGAAGCTCCGAAAAGGTGCGTTCGTAACGGATCGTCTGTCCTTCCGGACTGCTGTAAACAAACGTGGCATGAGGATTTGCAATGCTGGTCAATTCCAGATATTCATCGACCGAGGCGCGTCCTCTCTGGTATTTTCCTTCTAATTCAATTGTGACCTGCGTGCCACGGGCATGTTCCCATTCGATCTCGTTCTTCTTATGGATAATTGGCTCATTCTTCCTGGTATCGATCTGGATCTCGAAGTAGTTCGCAGGTTTGCGGTCGCTGATGCGGGAGATAATTCTCACCGGCTTTCCTGTCGTTAGCTGTCCGTACATACCAGCTGCGGAAATTCCGATTCCCTGCTGGCCCCTGCTCATACGAAGACGGTGGAATTTTGATCCGTACAATAACTTGGCAAAAATACGAGGGATTTGTTCCCGCACAATTCCCGGACCGTTGTCGGTAATCGTAATCCGGAACCGCGTAGCCTGGGACGGCGAAGGCAGAGGTTCGCCCTGGCCGGCGACTTCGATCTGAACCAGAACCTCCGGTAGAATCCCCGCTTCTTCGCAGGCGTCCAGCGAGTTGTCGACTGCCTCTTTCACACAGGTTAAAAGCGCCTTCCGCGGATTGTCAAATCCGAGAAGATGCCGGTTCTTGGTAAAAAATTCCGAAACGGAAATCTCCCGTTGGCGGGCTCCCATTTCCGCTGCTGTCAGCACAGAACTCCCGTTTTTTGATTTCTTCATCTCCAGTCCTCATCCTCAAAATCATCTTTTTATAACGCCGGAACGTCGACGTTACAAAGTACTGGAAAGAATTATATACTCTTTGGGAGCCAGGAGGTCTATTTTTTCATGTCCAGGAGCAAAATACTGATGATATTGCTGATTCTCCCTTTTTACGCCCCCTTTGTTGCGGGAGAGACTGAATTCCAGTCAATACCGCCGGACATAGCGCCCAAATATCACTGGGATCTTACAAAAAGGTACTACGCCGGCGAAGAGGCTTTCCAGAAGGATTTGGCCGAAGCCCGAAAGATTGCAGATGATGTGCAGTCTTACAAGGGAAAAGTAACGGCATCTGGCGCCGGGTTGTATGATCTTGCAATCAAGCTGGAACGATTGAGCCTTCTCACCCAAAAGATGACCGTATACCGCTATCTTGGCTTTGCAACCAATACGAAACTCGAACCGGCAATGTCGGCGACCGATCGGGACCTCTCGGAGATTTACGCCAAAATTGCTTTTATCAGCACAGAATTGCGGCAGCTATCGGATACCGATCTGGAAAAACGAATCAGTGAGAAACCTGAGCTGGCTATGTACCGTTTCTATCTGCAGCAGAATACCCGTTACAAACCATATACTCTGAGTGCCGACCAGGAACAACTTCTGAGCCGCCTCTCGCCGGAGCTCTATTCCTGGCAGAACCAGTTCTTTCAGAGGCTGCTGGATCGAACGAAATTCTCCGAGATTAAAACGGAAAGCGGCACCTTTAATGTATACCGAGACAGATCCATTCTCAGCAAGGAAAGGGATCGCAATCTGAGAAAAGACGCGCTACTAAAGCTCTATGATGAGTATAGTGCCAGCGCGGATCTGTTCGGATTCCTGCTCATCAAGACATCCAATGCCATTAACTCCGGCAGTTCTGTTCGTAACTTCAAAGATGGTTTTGACAGCTCGCTGTTTGACGCATACCTGACTGAACAACAAGCCGACAGCTTTTACGCCGAGATTGCAAAGTATGCGTCTTTAATGAAGCGATACATCCAGGCGCGAAAGGATCGCATTCGCGCGGTCTCCGGAATCGATGCCGTCGAGCCGTGGGATATGGAGGTGGTGGCGGCCGATTTCAAACGGCCTCAATTCACCATTGGGGAAACGTCCGATATCCTGAAAAAGGCGCTTGCGTTCCATGGCGAGAAATACTCCGCCGATCTTGCAAATTTGCTAGATCCGGCGAACCAAAGGCTGGACATTGTGAAGGGAGAAAACCGCGTTCCGGGCGCGTTTGCGTGGGGCTATTATGGAACGCCGTTTGTTTTCTACTCGTTCACGTTCCATGGCTATATGGATGACCTGCTCACCTTGGCGCATGAAGGCGGACACGTTGTCCACTACGACTTGATCCAGGAAAACAAAGTCCCGCCCGCATATTTCGATGGTCCTTCTTATTTCACAGAAAGTTTCGCGATGCTCAATGAATTTGTAACTGCGGAGTATCTTTACAGAAATGCAACGAACAAAGAAGACAAGATCTACTATCTGGAACAATGGCTGAGTGTTGCACTGCGACGGTTCTTTGATATCGTCATGCGCTCACAATTCGAATACACGGCTTATAAGAAGATTCAGTCAGGCGAGATCTCCAATCCCGATCAGGTCCATGCGCTCTGGAAGGAAATCGGATTGCAATACGTAGGCGAGGACTACAACAAGCACGATTTTCTGAAGTACAACTGGAGCTTTACTCCACACTTCTTTGGCAGCCCCAGGTACTACATCAACTATCTGTTTGCAAACTTGATGGCCATCAGCTACTACCAGCAGCACACAACCAATCCCGAATTTGATCGGAAGTATGTGGAATTGATGGCCGGTGGGTTTCCCGACACGCCGGTCAACTTACTGCAGAAGCATCTGAACCTGAATCCATTTGATCCGGCGAACGTGAAAGGCTCAATGCAAATCCTGGAACAACGGCTTCAGGAACTCGAATCCCTCTACGGAAAGTAGGAGAAGATTTCGTTCAGTTGCGCCGAACGGCACGGAGAACGATGTGTAGCTCATCGTTTCGGGGATTGTCCAGTACCAGGTAAATTCTTCCTTCTTTATCCTCACCGATTCGAGCCGGAAAGTTGCAGGATTTCAGCATCCAACCCGGCGGCAGCATCAGAATATTGCGTGGCCGGCCAAACGTGCGGTCCCAGACAAGTTCTCCGTTTACATCCAGATAGTACCGTTCTCCATCCGTGTACGTCTCCAGGACACGAATACGAACACTTCCGCCGGACGGCACAGGCTGCAACAACTCCCCCTGAACCACGACATCCGTCTCATCTGTTTTCTCCTGATAATAGCCAAGCGCATTCACCTCTTTTCCGGTGACCTTCTTCGTTGCCAGCTTCCTGCCGGTATCCAGATCGATGAAAGTAATGTCATCAGAAACAATGCTCCCTTTTCGCACAAAACTGTGGGCATATTTTTGCCCGCTGCGAACGATATTAAAATCGTGAGAAAAGCGAAACTGATGCGTCGACGGCTCCAGGAGCCAGTAAATAATTTCGCGATCGCCATCAGCGCGATGAAATGGCTCTTCCTGCGCAAACAGAAACTCGCCCAGCAGCATCACAATGACAAAAAACAGATTCTTCATTTTTTTTCTTTCTCAGCCAATTTTCTAGCCTCAATGCGCACTTCCAGCTCATCTTCACGATCATTTACCATGCTGACTTTCATGCGCCCGTCCGGCTCCAGGCTTACGATTACAGGAACACTCGAGAAAATAATTTCATAACGCTGAGGAAAAATGATGACGTTTCTTTTCACCCCCAGATTGCGCTCAAAGACGATCCGGGGCCCTTCACCAAAATAGGATTTTGAATCCTTGTATGTTTTGAAAATCCGCAGGCGAAACTCTCCTTGTTGGGGAACCGGATGCGGCAATTTGATCTTGATGAAGCCGGTTTCATCGGCAGTATCGGCCTCCGCTTGACCTGCTGATTTCGCCTCCTTCCCGTTTGTGAGTACAAACTCCAGGTCCTTGCCGGTGCTACGGTCGATTGCTCTTTCATTGCTGGCTTCGCTCCCGGGGCGAATGATGTTGAAGTAGACAGTGCTGCCAGGAATTGTCGCTGAAACGTCATATCGAATCGCGAATTGGTGGGTTTCAGGAGCGAGTAGCTCGTACTGCGTCATTTCATCGATGGCAAAAAGGCCTGAGCAGACCAAAAAGCAGAGTCCGAATAGAAGCGCAATCCGTATCACAGGTGACATGTTAGCAGGATTTCTCGCAAAGACGCAAAGAGAGGAAGTGTAAGAAAGAAGATGTGGGGATTCAGGGGATGAGGTGATGAATATTCTTTTCTTAGCCCTTCGTGTTCTTTGTGCCTTTGTGGTGAAATCCCTACCGTTCGTTCAGGAGGGATTTCAGCTCATCCATGAATTCGCCGATGTCTTTGAACTCACGGTAGACTGAAGCGAATCGCACGTAGGCGACTTTATCCAGTCGCCGGAGCTTGTCCATGATGTAGGCGCCGACTTCTTTTGTGCTGATCTCCTTTTCCGGACGATCCGCAAGCAGGCTTTCGATTTCATCCGCAACAGTTTCCAGCTCGGTAATTGGAATAGGGCGTTTTTCGGCGGCTTTCAACAGGCCGCCCAGGATCTTGCCGCGATCATATCTCTCGCGCCGGCCGTCCTTCTTAACCACCATGAAAAGAATTTCTTCCACCCGCTCATAGCTGGTGAAACGCTTCTTGCAATCCTCGCATTCCCGCCGCCGCCGGATCGACTCCCCTCTTTTGGATTCACGGGAGTCGATCACACGATTTTGTTTGGACCCGCAATACGGACAGTTCATTGGAGAGCTATTCGGCTGTTTCGGCTTTCGGTTTGACTGCGCTTTTCTTCTTCTTTGGAGTCGCTTCCTTTTCGGGAGCAGCTTCCGCTTTCTTCTTTTTGCCGGGCTTCTCTTCTTTTTCAGGAAGCACTGCGCCTTTCAGCTCCAGAAAGGCAAGTTGCGCGCCATCACCCCAGCGGTTGCGATAGGCAACGATCCGGGTGTAACCGCCTTTGTCTTCTGCGTAGCGTTTGGCAATGACATCAAACAGCTTTTTCACCACATCCTTGTCAGTGATCATTTCCAGTGTCTGACGGCGGGCAGCCAAATTTTGCTTCCGGGCAAGCGTGATCAGTTTCTCAGCAAAAGGCCGTAGTTGCTTGGCTTTCGGAAGTGTGGTCATGATTCGCTCTTTGTCAAACAAAGATGTAGCCATGTTCCGCAGCATCATCAGCCGGTGTGCGGTTTTCTTACCGAGCTTTCCTCGCCTGTTTCGATGGCGCATAACAAACTCCTATACTTCCATGCCCAGAGACAAGCCCATGCTGTCCAGAACATGTTTGACCTGTTGCAATGACTTGCGTCCAAAATGTTTTGTCTTCAGCAAGTCCGATTCCGTTTTTGTCACAAGATCCTTCAACGTGTAAATGTTCGCATTCTTCAAACAGTTGTATGCGCGAACGCCCAACTCGAGTTCTTCGATGCTCTTGTCCAGCGCATCTTTGGAAGACGCTGCTACTTTTCCGCCCTTTCTGGCCGCATCATCTGCAGCCGGCAAGGACCTTGCCTCATCCAGCTCAATGAAAATATCCAGATGATCCGAAAGGATTTCGGCTGCATTGGACAGCGCATCTACCGGAGAAATCGTGCCGTTCGTCCAGATCTCCAATGTCAACTTCTCATACTGGCTGGATTGGCCGACACGCGCCGGTTCGACATGATATTTCACCTTCAATACTGGGGAATGCACTGAATCGAGAGGAATATATCCGATCCCGAGATCCTTTTGTACATTTCTTTCCGCGGCCACATAACCGCGCCCTCTTTGAACCACCATCTCCATTTCCAGTTTGCCCCGGTCTCCAATCGTCGCGATGTGGAGGTCGGGGTTCAAAATCTTGATGTCCGCATCATGTTTCACCATCCCCGCGGTCACAGGACCGATTTCGGTTGCCGTGATGGAAATGATCTTCTGATGATCCGCCATCAACTGAATCGGAACCTGCTTTAGATTCAGAATGATGTCAGTGACATCTTCGACTACTCCGGGTATCGTGGAGAATTCGTGCAGCACTCCTGCGATTTTTACGGCAGTGATGGCCGCTCCTTCAATGGACGAAATCAGAACTCGCCGCAGGGCGTTCCCCACGGTAATCCCAAAACCCTTTTCAAACGGCTGCGCGTAGAAAAGGCCATACGTCCCGGTTAACGTTTCTTTATTGATATTCAAACGAGCCGGTTTTTGAAAACCTTCTAATACCATTATCGGAATTCCTCCTCAATCTTGGAACCTCTGCAGCAGGGTTGGTACACTCCCCGATGCTGTTTCGTTCCAGTGATGCAGGTTTTGCCCTGCAAAAATTACTTTGAATAAAGCTCGACGATCAGATTCTCCTGGATCGGCATAGTCAGATCCGCTCTAGTTGGAAGAGCAATCACTCTCCCTTGCGGTTTTTCCGGATCCAGCTCCAACCAGGGTGGCACGCCGCGGCTGCGGCTGACATTGACTGCCTGCACGACATGCACATTTTCCATCAAGTGTTCTTTCAATCCGATCACATCCCCGGGCGAAACGGAATAAGAAGGGATCGTGACCTTCTGAGAATTCACGCGCACATGACCGTGCTGGATGAACTGTCTTGCCTGCGCTCTTGAAGATGCAAGCCCCAGACGATACAGAATGTTGTCCAGGCGGCTTTCCAAAAGGACCAGCAGGGCTTCGCCGGTGATTCCTTTTCCTTTCTCTGCCCGCGCAAAAGTAAGACGGAACTGTTTTTCAACAAGCCCGTACATCCGCTTTACCTTCTGTTTCTCACGCAGTTGCAGACCGAACCCAAGCAATTTTGCCCTTCGGTTTCTACCATGCTGCCCCGGAATCGTGGGTCTCTTCTCGATAATGCACTTTGTAAAACATTTTTCGCCTTTCAAGAAGAGTTTTACTCCCTCCCGCCGGCAACGTCGACAAACTGGCCCAATATATCTAGCCATTACACTCTTCTCCGTTTAGGTGGACGGCAACCATTGTGAGGGATCGGCGTCACATCCTTGATAGACTTGATTTCGATTCCAATTGATTGCAAAGCGCGGATTGCGGACTCGCGGCCTGCGCCAGGTCCTTTTACACGAACATGAACGCGTTTCAAGCCGTGCTTGATCGCTTCCTGTCCGCATTTGACTGCTGCCTGTTGCGCACCGAATGGAGTTCCTTTTCGGGAACCCTTGAATCCGAGAGTGCCCGCAGAGGCCCAGCTCACCACATTTCCCTGCAAATCGGTGATCGTAATAATTGCGTTATTGAAAGTTGCCTGAATGTGAACGATTCCCACTGGAACTTTCAGATCCTTCTTTTTGGAACTCTTTTTTGGAGAACTTGTCATAATACGCTACCTCTACGCTTTCGGAGCCGCAGGCGCCACCGCCGGTGCAGCAGCCGCTTTCGGCTTCTTCATGGTGACCATCTTGCCTCGCGGTCCTTTTCTGGTACGCGCGTTTGTATGCGTGCGTTGGCCACGAACCGGCAACCCGCGACGATGCCTCATCCCGCGATAGCAACCGATATCCATCAACCGCTTGATGTTCATGTTTACTTCTTTCTTGAGATCGCCTTCGACTCTACCTTCCTGATCAATGACCTTCCGGATCGAGCTCACCTGTTCTTCGGTCAGATCTTTCACTTTCGTCGCTTCTTCCACCTGAGCTTTTTTCAAAATCTGTTGAGACCTCGCGCGGCCAATCCCGTAAATATAGGTCAGGCTGACCTCAATCCTTTTGTTCGGCGGCAAATCAATTCCCGCAATACGTGCCATACATTCCTCCTTAGGATTTCACCGCAGAGACGCCGAGAACGCAGAGGAAAGAAAAGGAATACTCTCCATCCTGTCTCTGCACACTCTGCGTCTCTGCGGTGAAATCATTATCCCTGTCGCTGTTTGTGCTTCGGGTTTTCACAGATCACCCGGATTCTTCCACGCCGGATGATAATTTTGCATTTATCACACATCCGCTTCACTGATGCTCGAATCTTCATATTTTTCTCACTTAAACCGGTAGGTAATCCGGCCGCGCGTCAGATCATAGGGAGTTAATTCCACTTTGACCTTGTCGCCGGGAAGAATCCGGATAAAATTCTTCCGCATCTTCCCGGATATGTGCGCAAGCACAATATGGTCCTTTCCGTCCAATCGAACGCGAAACATCGCATTCGGCAGTGTTTCCGTTACTGTTCCGGTTACTTCAATTGCTTCTTCTTTTGGCATTCCGTAAATCAATCCAGAGTGGATAGAATCACCGGACCGTTGTTTGTGATTGCGATCGAATGCTCAAAATGAGCTGAAAGCGATCCGTCTTTTGTAACGGCTGTCCAGTTATCTTCCAACATCATCACTTCATTGCTTCCCATGCATACCATCGGTTCAATGGCCAGAACCAGACCAGGCTTCAAGCGATGACCGTGCCCCTGTTTTCCGTAATTCGGCACTTGCGGATCTTCATGCAGGCTGCGACCAATGCCATGACCTACGAATTCCCGTACAACCGAATAGCCGTGAGCCTCCACATGTTGCTGCACAGCATAACCGATGTCGCCCACGCGATTTCCGGAGCGTGCTTGCTTGATTCCAATCCACAACGACTCTTCGGTCACCTCTGTCAGCTTTCTCGCCTCATCAGATATTTCGCCCACGGCAACTGTTCTCGCAGCATCGCCATAGAATCCCTGCCAGATCGCGCCAAGGTCCAGTCCGACAATATCCCCTTTCTTCAGTTTCTTCCCGGAGGGGATCCCGTGAATAATTTCTTCGTTGACAGAAACGCATAGCGTCGCAGGAAAGCCTCTGTATCCTTTGAAGGCTGGGGACCCACCCTCTTTACGGATCTCGCTCTCCGCGATCTTGTCCAGTTCCTTTGTAGTAATTCCTTCCTGAACATGTTCGGCGAGAACCTGCAAGGTCCGGGCAACGATCTGACTCGCCTTACGGATCTTTGAGATCTCCTGTTCTGTCTTTAGATGCACCATATATTAGTTCAAAGCCACAGCTTGCTGGATTTCAGCCGTTACGATATTTGCCTTCTGGCTTCCGTTTACAAGCTGCAAAACTCCTTTGCTCCCGTAATAATCGATCAAAGGGCGGGTTTCCCTTTGATACGTTTCGATTCTTCGCCGCACCACTTCTTCCTGATCATCGTCTCTTCGAAACAACGGCGTCTGATCGACATCGCACAACTCATCCTTTCCCGCCGGATGAAAATAAATATTGTAAATTCTCTCGCATCTCGGACAGGTTCTACGTCCGGCGATCCGCTTTACGATATCTTCTTCCGCAACCTCGATTTTGATGACGCGGAGATCCATATGCGGTTGAAGGATATGCTCGAAGGCTGCTGCCTGCTGCATGTTTCGCGGATATCCGTCTAAAATAAAGCCGTTCTTACAATCCGGTCTGGAAATCCGTTCTTCGATTAGCTTCAACATCGTTTCATCATCCACTAAACGGCCCTCTTGCATGATCGCTTCCACTTTTCTGCCAAGCGGAGAGTCGTCCTGTACAGCCTGGCGCAACATATCCCCAGTGGAAATCCTGGGAATATGCTTTGTATTCGAGAGATGCAAAGCCTGTGTCCCTTTTCCGGCTCCAGGAGCACCCAGAAAAATGATGACTGGAATCCGGTTCATATTTTCAAAGATCGCTGAGTTTTCAACCGCGACGGCCTCGAATTCTTCCTTTTTTCACAAAGCCCTCGTAGTGACGCATAATTAACTGGCTCTCGACTTGTTGCAACGTATCCATGCCGACACCTACTACAATCAGCAATGAAGTACCGCCGAAATAAAAAGGCACGTTCATTCCGCGGGTTACCCATTGCGGCAGCATATCGTTCAGTTTTGGCCCGATCCAGGGAATCGGTTCGACTTTGAAACCCTGGGTCAAGAATTCGGGTAGAATCGCAACCAACGCGAGGTAAACGGCGCCCACTAGGGTAATCCGGGTGAGAATTCGTTCAATAAAATCTGCCGTGCGTTTTCCGGGCCGGATCCCTGGAACAAAACCGCCATGTTTCTTGATCTCATCTGCCACATTCGTCGGATTGAAAACGATCGCGGTGTAGAAATAGCAAAAAAAGATGATCATTGCAATATACAGGAAGTTATAAAGCGGCATCCCGTAGGAGAGCTGCTGCACAATGCTGGTCATCCACGGAGCCTTGCTAAAGTACGCAAGTGTCTGTGGAAATGCCAGCAGCGAAGAGGCGAAGATCACGGGGATCACACCACCTGTGTTTACGCGCAGTGGAAGATGATTCGTGGTTCCACCCACAACGCGACGTCCCATGACCCGCTTCGGATACTGAATAGGAATACGCCGCTGGGCGCGCTCCACGTAAATGATCACGCCAACCACGCCAACCATCAATATCATCAGGAAGATCAATGTCAGAAGTCCCATCGTTCCTGTCTGCAAGTTCACAAAAAGCTGAATGATGGCATTCGGTAAGGCAACAACGATTCCTGCAAAAATAATCAAAGAAATTCCATTCCCGATTCCACGCTCAGTAATCTGCTCGCCGAGCCACATCAGAAAGGCTGTGCCGGTGGTTAGCGTCAACATCGTAATCAAACGAAACGACATCCCGCCATGATCCACGATTCTCAATCCGCCGACAGGCTGCATATTTTCCAATGTCAAAGAAATCCCAAACGACTGAATGAGCGCGAGCACGACAGTCAGGTAGCGCGTGTATTGTGTGATTTTTCGGCGTCCCAACTCTCCTTCTTTGGAGAGTTTTTCCAGATATGGCCACACTACGGTCAACAGCTGGAGAATGATCGATGCGCTGATATACGGCATGATTCCGAGAGAAAAGATCGAGAATCTTCTCATCGCCCTGCCGGAAAACAAATCCAAGAACCCGAGCACAGTCCCCTGCGTCTGGCGGAAAAATTCCTCCATTGCAGCAGCGTTTACGCCTGGAGTCGGGATGACAGCGCCGATACGATATACGGCGAGAAGAATCAGTGTATAGAAGATGCGCTTCCGGAGATCCGGAATGCTCATCATGTTCTTTACACTATCACCTACCAGTGCCACCGATAACCTCCGCTTTGCCGCCTGCAGCCGCAATTTTTTTTGCCGCACCGGCACTAAACTTATGAGCTTGAACGACGAGTTTTATTTTTAATTCGCCTTCCGCGAGAATCTTCACACCATGAACGGTCCGCTTAATCATTCCCTGGCGCACCAGCTCTTCAGGTGTGACCGTGGAGCCGGCTGGAAATCCGTTCAACTGCGAAACATTAATTGCCGCAAGTTCACGCCGGAATATATTATGGAAACCGCGTTTGGGGATTCGGCGATGCAGCGGCATCTGACCGCCTTCAAAGCCCCGTTTCAGGGAATGCCCCGCGCGCGAGCGCTGTCCCTTGCTTCCTCGACAGGCGGTTTTGCCGTGTCCGGAACCAGGACCGCGACCGACTCTCTTCTTTTTATGTGTCGCGCCTTTTGCCGGCGTCAAACGATGAAGTTCCATATTATTCCTCCACCACCTTCAACAGGTGCGGAATCTTTTTGATCATTCCACGAATCGCTGCGTTCGCAGGATGCACAACTTCCTGGTGCATCCGCCGGAGTCCAAGACTCCTGAGTACGGCTTTCTGCTTTTCCGTACCGCCGATGATGCTGCGAACCTGACGGATCCGCAATTTTGATTCTTTTTTGATAACCGTTCCGGCTCGTTTCTTTTCCATAACTTATCTTGGTAGTTCCTTTCCTCGAAGAATCGCCACTTTTTCACGTGACTTCAATTTACCCAACCCGTCAAACGTAGCCTTCACCACGTTGTATGGATTCGACGATCGTAAGGATTTGCTTAAAATGTCTTGAATCCCTGCGAGTTCCACAACAGCACGAACGGGACCACCCGCGATCACTCCGGTTCCGGGCGCTGCCGGTAGCAAAACTACCCGTCCTGCGCCATACCTGCCCTCAATTTTGTGGGGTATGGTTGTACCCTCAAGCGGAACCACGATCATGTGTTTCTTTGCATCCTTTGTGGCTTTTTCAATGGCAAGTGGCACTTCCTTTGCTTTGCCTTTGCCATAACCGACCCGGCCACGTCCATCTCCCACAACCACCAGGGCGCTAAAATTCAAATTCTTGCCACCCTTCACAACCTTGGTAACACGATTGATATGGACCACCTGGTCTCTTAGTTCCTGCTGCTTCTCGTCCAAACCAAACCTCCTAAAACTTCAGACCGGCAGCCCGAGCGGCTTCTGCCAGCGCTTTGATACGGCCATGATAGACATAACCGCTGCGATCAAATACAACCGATTCAATCCCTTTCGATTTACATTTTTGTGCAATGAGTTCTCCGACAAACTTTGCGGTCTCCTTATTCCCTGTCTTCTTGGCTTTGCCTTTTACTTCCGATTCCACACTGGAGGCGCTCAAAATCGTCTTTCCCGTTTGATCATCAATCGCCTGCGCGTAAATATGATTCAGGCTACGGAAAACGGCCAATCGCGGTTTACTGGAAGTCCCAAAAACATGCTTCCGAATCCGTAGTTTTCTTTTCCGGCGAGCATCCTCTTTTGTATTTATCTTGGACATACTTTCTCTCCTGGTCCTAGGCCTTCTTCTTCCCTTCTTTCAGTTTCAGACGTTCATCCGCATATTTGATCCCTTTCCCTTTGTACGGATCGGGCGGCCGCACGTTTCTGATGTGCGCGGCAAACTGACCCACTTTGTGTTTGTCCACTCCGCTAAGAGCAAATTTGTTCTTATTCTTTTCGTCAAAACTGATTTGCAGATCTGCCGGGATCTCCAGTTCTACGGGATGGGAATATCCCACTGTAAACACAATCTTCTTCTTGTCCACCGCAGCTCTGTAGCCGATCCCTACGATTTCGAATTCCTTCTTGAAGCCGTCCGTCACTCCCTTCACCGCGTTTGCAATCAGACTGCGCATCGTGCCATGCAAGGCTTTGTCTGTCTTCTCCTCCGTGGATCGCTTGCAGACAATTCCTTCCTTAGTCTTTTCCACATGGATCCGGCGATGAACGGGAACTTGCACGGTGCCTTTGGGTCCCTTCACTTCTACAAGTGCTTCTTGAACCTGCACCTGAACTCCTGAAGGTAGCAAAACTATTTTATTTCCTATCCGCGACATAAATTCTTACCTTTTCTCTTCTTTGTGCCTTCGTGCCTTTGTGGTTATTCGTTACCAGATCTCGCAAAGGACCTCGCCGCCGATCCCAGTTTTGCTGGAATCATGACCGGTCATGATGCCTCTGGATGTGGATATAATGGAGATTCCCAGACCACCGATTACTTTTGGCACATTATCTCTGTTCGAATACACACGCATTCCCGGTTTGCTGATCTGCTTCAAACCGGTGATGACAGGTTGTCCTTCTGAATATTTCAGAAAGATTTTCAACACATTTTGCTTGTTGTCTTCCTGCATCTTGAAGTTCTGAATGAAACCTTCTTCCTTCAGAATTCTAGTAATTTCCACCTTCATTTTAGATGCAGGAATTTCCACCGTCTCATGCTTAGCCGCAATCGCGTTGCGAACGCGCACGAGATAATCAGCAATCGGATCTGTAACACTCATAATTACCTCATTCTCTACAGTCCAAGGTCCAAGGTCCAAGGTCCAAAGTCAACCGATTTCGTGACCTTGGACTTTGGACTTTGGACTTCGGACTTTATTCTTACCAGCTTGCTTTGAGCACTCCCGGGATTTCACCGGTCAGCGCCAGTTTCCGGAAACAGATTCTGCAAAGATCAAATTTCCGCAAATACGCACGACCGCGTCCGCAACGCGGACAACGATGATATGCGCGGGTTGAAAATTTCGGTTTCAGCCGGGCTTTGATCCTTAACGAAAGCTTTGCCATAAATCTCCTAGTTTTTACGAAACGGCATACCAAAGTGAAGAAGAAGAGTTCGAGCCTCTTCGTCTGTTTTTGCAGAAGTCACAAATGTAATGTTCATCCCGCGCATCTTATCGACTTTGGCGTAATCGATTTCTGGAAAAATCAACTGATCTTTCAATCCGATTGTGTAGCTTCCACGCCCATCAAACGAATCGGGTGAAAGACCCTTAAAATCGCGCACACGAGGAAGAGCGATACTCACCAACCGGTCCAGAAATTCGTACATCATGTCCCCTCTCAGGGTGACACTGGCGCCGATCGGCATGCCTTCCCGCAGCTTAAAAGAAGAAATCGCCTTTTTTGCCCTTCGCATCACCGGTTTTTGTCCCGTGATCTTGCCAATTTCATCCAGCGCATAATCCATGACCTTGATGTTTCTGGACGCTTCCCCAACCCCCATGTTAACCACAATTTTTTTCAGACGTGGTATGGCCATTGGATTGGTATAGTTTTTCCGCTCCAATAGAAGCGGCATGATTTCGTCCCTGAATTTTAGTTTCAGGCGTGGGGTTGGGCCCTTTCTGGAAACAGGCTCTCCCTGTTTCCCGGGCTTTCCCACCTTCCGCCTTAACCTTCTTTTCCTTGATTACTTTTCCTTCTTTCGCCATAAAAACCCTTATTCTTCAACGCGGAGTATTTCTCCGCGCTCTCTGCGACCTCCGCGTTAAAGTCCTATTTATCCAGGCTGCCACCGCATTTGGCGCAGACCCTTTGTTTACTTCCGTCTTCCAGCAATTTATGTTTGACCCGCGTTTGCTTTCCGCATTCCGGACAGATAATCATCAAATTCGATAGCCGGATCGGGGATTCTTGTTGTGTAATTCCCGCCTGTACTCCTTTCGCCGGATTTGCCTTCGTATGTTTCTTACGAAAATTGATTCCTTCCACGATTGCGCGTCCTTTATCCAGATGGAGCTGCAATACCTTTCCCAACTTGCCGCGATCTTTTCCGGCAACAACTTTTACCTGATCATTCTTCTTTACATTCATTTTCAGATTACCTCCGGAGCCAGCGAAATGATTTTCATGAAACGCTTGTCGCGCAGCTCACGGGCAACCGGGCCAAAAACGCGGGTGCCGACCGGCTCGTTCGCCTGATTGATCAAGACTGCCGCGTTATCATCAAACCGAATATAGGAGCCGTCTTTCCTCCGTGTTTCTTTCCGAACACGAACGATTACAGCACGAACCACTTCTCCTTTCTTCACCGTTCCGTCCGGTGTTGCTTCTTTCACATTGGCGGTAATCACATCCCCCAGACCGGCATAACGGCCTGTAGATCCCCCGATCGGAAGGATGCAACTGATCCTTTTGGCGCCGGAATTATCAGCCACCGTCAAAATCGTTCTCATCTGGATCATGATGCTTCTCCTTTACTGCTGCGTAGAGACCAAGATCGATACGACCCGCCAGCATTTGTTCTTACTCAGAGGGCGTGTTTGACGGATTTGAACACGATCTCCAACTCTGCACTTATTTTCTTCATCATGGGCCATGAATTTGGAGCTCTTCCGGAGCGTCTTCTGATACAAAGGATGGCGGACTTGACGTTCCACGCGAACCACCACTGATTTCTGCATACGATTGCTGATCACGACACCTTCCAGTGTCTTTCTATGTCTTCGTTCTTCCATTTGCTGATTTAGTTCTTCACTCATAACCCACCTGAGGATTTGAACCGCAAAGCGCGCAAAGACCGCGAAGAAAATTTTCTTTCCCCTCCTTTGCGGTCATTGCGGTCTTTGCGGTTATTCTTCATTACTGCCTACCGGCGATGTCCTTTTGTTTCAATACTGTTTTGACCCTGGCAAGATCTCGGCGTACCTGCCGGATCTTGGCCGGCTTTTCGAGCTGCGCTGTTGCAGCTTGAAAGCGCAACTTAAACAGCTGGTCGTACAGGTCGGATTCTTTCAACTTTAACTCTTCTGGAGTCTGCTCTTTCAGTTCTTTGGCTTTCATTGTTCCTGTCCCATCCTGATTGCGAACCGGGTCTTGAACGGCAGTTTGTGCGCCGCAAGTCTCATGGCTTCACGAGCAATATCTTCCGTTACACCCACCATTTCAAAAAGAACACGCCCGGGCTTGATCACCGCTACCCACCCCACTCTTGGTCCTTTTCCCTTTCCCATGCGTGTTTCTGCCGGCTTTTTCGTGATCGGTTTATCCGGAAACACACGGATCCAGATTTTTCCCCCGCGTTTCACGAATCGTGTCATCGCAACGCGCGCAGCTTCAATCTGGCGACTCGATAACCAGGCCGGCTCCATCGCGCGCAATCCGTAATCTCCAAAGGAAATCTCGTGTCCGCGCCAGGCTTTGCCTTTGCGCCGGCCGCGCTGCATTTTTAAATATTTCACTTTCTTCGGCATCAACATGGCTGCACCCTATGCTCTTTCTCTTCGCTCTTCGTGTCTGGGCAAGTACGTGTCTTTTTCGCCCTTGAAGATCCAGACTTTCACGCCAATCACTCCATATGCGGTCTTGGCTTCATAAAATCCGTAATCGATGTCGGCTCGAAGAGTAGTCAGAGGAAGTCTTCCGTACAAATACCATTCAGCGCGAGCAATTTCAGCGCCATTCAGTCTTCCTTTGCACCGAACCTTGATTCCTTTTCCGCCAAATTTCTTGGCCGATTCCACGGCACGGCGCATCGCGCGGCGGAAAGCTACGCGTTTTTCGAGTTGAAATGCAATGGTTTCGGAAACGAGTTGCGCATCGAGTTCGGGACGGACCACTTCTTCAATATTAATCACTACTTCGCGTCCTACTTCCGCTTCCAAACGGCGTTTCAACTGATCCACACCCGCGCCCTTCTTCCCGATCACAAGACCCGGCTTGGAAGTGTGAATGCGCACTTTGAGCTGATTTGGAAGACGATCGATTTCCAATTTGGAAATTCCTGCCTGCACAAAAGTCTTTTTCAGTTCCTCGCGAATGCGAAGGTCCTCATGCAACAGCTCGGAATAATTCTTTTCGGCAAACCAGCGCGATTGCCACGTCCGGTTTACTCCAATTCGGAAGCCATACGGATGTACTTTTTGACCCATACTACTCTCTATCCTCGCTCAGCCAGATGAATGGTCACGTGACTGTGCCGGCGCACGATGCGCATTACTTTTAGCATGGATGTGGGACGAATTCGTTTCCACATCTTGGTTGGCCCGGAATCGACATAGGCCCTGTGAACATACAGGCGGTCCACATCGAGCGCGGGTTGTTTTTCTTTCGCATTTGCGATGGCGGATTTCAAGACTTTCTCCACCGGGCCGCAAGCACGCTTGGATGTCCCTTTTAAAATTGCCAGTGCCCTGGTAACGTTCTCTCCGCGAATCAGATCAATCACGAGCCGTGCTTTCTGCGGAGAAACTCTGAAATATTTTCCCTTTGCTTTGCTGACTTCAACAATTTGCTGCTTTTCCATATGCGTTCCCTACTTGGGCGCTCCCACTGCAGCTTTCGTAGCTGCTTTCTCAGACTTGGCCGGATGTCCGTGGAAAATCCGTGTAGGCGCAAATTCGCCAAGTTTATGCCCTACCATGTTTTCCGTAACAAAAACGGGGATAAATTTTCTCCCATTGTGCACCGCAATCGTGTGCCCGACCATTTCCGGCACGACGGTTGAGCGCCGAGACCAGGTCTGAATTACCTTTTTTTCATTCCTTTCGTTCATTCCGGTGACTTTCTTCATCAAGTGACCGTCGATAAATGGACCTTTTTTCAGTGAACGGCTCATGCTATTTTCTCCGCTTCAGAATAAAGGCGCTGGTGCGCTTGTTTCGCCGGGTCTTATACCCCTTGGTCGGCTGACCCCAGGGGCTGACCGGATGCCGTCCGCCCGAAGTCTTTCCTTCTCCGCCGCCATGAGGATGATCTACCGGATTCATAACGACACCGCGAACCGTCGGCCTTTTGCCGAGCCAGCGCGTGCGTCCCGCCTTGCCAATCGAGACATTGTTGTGATCCATATTGCCGACCTGACCGATGGTCGCATAGCAATCGAGCAACACCATTCGGATTTCACCGGAAGGTATCTTGATCTGGGCGTAAGAGCCTTCCTTTGCCATCAATTGCGCAACCGATCCGGCGCTGCGTGCCATTTGCCCACCTTTTCCCGGACGAAGTTCGATGTTGTGAATCATCGTACCGGTTGGAATATTCCTGAGTGGAAGCGCATTGCCAGTCAGAATATCTGCTTCCGGAGATGCCAAGATGTTATCGCCTACTTTCAAGCCGGACGGCTGAATGATGTAGCGTTTCTCCCCGTCCGCATAATTGATTAGAGCGATATTTGCCGAACGATTGGGATCATATTCAATGGACGCCACTTTTCCGGGAATTCCCAGTTTATCTCGCCGGAAATCAACAATCCGGTAACGCCGCTTATGACCGCGGCCGCGGTGACGAATTGTAATTCGACCTTTGTTGTTTCGTCCATTGATTCTGTTCTTACCCTCGGTCAGCGGTTTATACGGATGATCCGTTGACAGTTCATCAAACGTCAGCACTGTCTGGAAACGCCTTCCAGGCGAAGTTGGTTTAAACGCTTTGATGCCCATGATTACATACCCTCGAAAAATTCGATCTTTTTCTCGCCTTCTTTGATTTTGACGTAGGCCTTCTTCCAATCCGACTTCATTCCCACCGAACGTCCGTAGCGGCGCCGTTTTCCATGCACAATCGCAGTCGTTACGTTTTCGACCTTTACACCGAACATTTTTTCCACTGCTTCGCGAATCTGGTTCTTGTTGGCATGCTTTTCGACTTCAAAGCACACAATGTTTTGATCGGCCTTCAATGTATTGCTCTTTTCCGTAAGCAAAGGTTTCTTCAGGATTTGTGTATGATTCATTTTGTCAGCATCCTTGCAAGTTGCTGAAACGCCTGCTTTGAGATGATCAGATTCTTGAACTTCAGCGCGTCCACTACATTGAACGCTGCAACAGTAGAAAATTTTACGCCGGGAAGATTCCGCACTGATCTCTGCAGATTTTCATTGCGGACTTGATCTACGATCAGCGTCTCCTCTTTCAGTTGAAACGACTTCATCCATTCAGCTGCATCCTTCGTTTTTCCACTTTCCACTCGAATTTCATCCACCACGAACACGCCCCCATCCTTCATCTTTTGAGAAAGGATGGAGCAGATCGCAAGAATTCGTTTCTTCGATGGAATGCGATACGAATAATCGCGCGGCTGAGGACCAAATACGGTACCGCCATGACGCCAGAGCGGAGAACGAACACTGCCGATGCGCGCGCGGCCCGTGCCCTTCTGCTTCCACAATTTGCGGCCGCTTCCACTCACCAGCCCGCGGGTTTTTGTCGCGGCTGTTCCCTGTCTTCCGCCGGCCTGGTATTGCCGCACGAGCTCGTAAACCAGGCTGCGGTTCGGCTGCGCATCCGCAACCATTTCCGGTATTTCTACCTTGTCTACCGGCTCATTTTTCATGTTTACAATGTTGATTTCCATAATGACCTGCAGCCTTATTTCTTGTGCGTTGACTTTGCTCCGTGTCCCGATCTCGCTTTTCGAACAACGATATACGTGCCTGTCGCGCCCGGCACTGCGCCTTCCACCAGCATCAAGTTGTTTTCCGTATCCACATCGACCACCGTCAAGTTCCGTAGCGTCACTCGTTGACCGCCCATCCGACCCCCTGCACGCATCCCCGGAAAAACACGTGAGGGAAACGACGACCCGCCAATCGATCCCGGAGCACGATGAAACATGGACCCATGTGTGGCTGGACCGCCTTTGAAGTGGTGTCTTTTTACAACACCGGCAAAACCCTTACCTTTGGATATGCCGATCACATCCACTTTCTCCTGAGCTTGAAACAGATCTACTTTGAAGCGCTGGCCCGGCTGCAGGTCCTGTTTTTCATCTTGAATGAAAAATTCACTCAGATGACGCAGGGGAGGGACTCCTGCTTTTTCAAAATGACTGCGCAGGGACTTGTGCATCTTTCTGGTGGAGGCAGATTCCACAAGACCAAGCTGGACAGCAGAATAACCGTCCTTGTCCTTTGTCTTGATCTGTGTCACCAGACACGGTCCTACCTGCAAAACAGTTACAGGAAGGACGCGACCATCAGATCCGAAGACCTGTGTCATTCCCAGTTTTTTTCCGATTAGCCCGTTAATCATAAACGTTCCTTCCGCGTTACTTGGTGGCCATCAAAGCCTTGATTTCAACATCGACGCCTGCAGCCAGTTGCAACTTGCTGAGAGCATCGATTGTCTGTGGAGTAGGAGCCAGGATGTCGATGATCCGCTTATGCGTCCGGATCTCAAACTGCTCGCGGCTTTTCTTATCCACGTGCGGAGATCGCAACACAGTAAACCGGTTGATCATGGTAGGCAGCGGAATGGGGCCGGCTACCTTTGCTCCGGTTCGTTTTGCCGTGCTGACGATATCCTTGCTCGCTTGATCCAGCAAACGGTGATCAAACGCCTTCAATCGGATCCGGACTCGTTCTCGCGTCATACGCACTCCGTTTATTCCTGAATCTCAGTAACTGTTCCGGCTCCAACCGTTCTTCCGCCTTCACGGATAGCGAAACGGAGGCCTTTTTCCATTGCGATCGGGGTAATCAATTCAACGTCGATATTGACGTTGTCCCCCGGCATCACGATTTCCACACCTTCAGGCAACGTGACTACGCCTGTTACATCAGTTGTACGGAAGTAGAACTGAGGACGATAACCCTTTACAAACGGAGTATGGCGTCCGCCTTCTTCCTTTGTCAGGATGTAAACCTGCGCACGGAATTTCTTGTGCGGTGTAATCGAGCCTTTTGCGGCAAGAACCTGTCCGCGTTCCACCTCTTCACGCTTGGTGCCACGAAGCAGAACTCCGACGTTATCGCCTGCCTGACCGGAATCAAGCAGTTTGTTGAACATTTCGATCCCTGTTACGACACGGGCAACGGTGGGCTTGATACCAACAATCTCAATTTCCTCTTCCAGTTTCACGGTTCCGCGCTCGATACGGCCGGTGACAACCGTTCCGCGTCCTGAAATGGAAAAGATGTCTTCCACCGGCATCAAAAACGGTTTATCTGTTTCACGTTGTGGAAGCGGAATATACGAATCGACCGCATCCATCAGCTCAAAAATGCACTTGGACGCCGCATCATCTCTCTTACCTGTCCCGCTTTCTAGAGCCTTCAACGCCGACCCTTTAACGATCGGGATCACATCACCTGGAAATTCGTACTTGCTCAGGAGCTCACGGACCTCCAGTTCGACAAGATCCAGCAGTTCCGGGTCGTCCACCATGTCGACCTTGTTCATAAAAACGACAATGTAAGGTACACCGACCTGGCGCGCGAGCAGAATGTGTTCGCGTGTCTGGGGCATCGGACCATCAGCAGCCGAAACGACCAGAATGGCGCCGTCCATCTGTGCCGCGCCGGTGATCATGTTCTTGATATAGTCTGCGTGACCAGGGCAATCCACATGGGCATAGTGGCGTTTATCTGTTTCATACTCCACATGAGCGATTGCGATCGTGATTCCGCGCTCTTTTTCTTCGGGCGCTTTGTCGATCGAATCAAATGAACGAAACGACACTTTGGGGTTCGCGAGCGAAAGCACCTTGGTGATTGCTGCCGTCAACGTGGTTTTCCCGTGATCTACGTGACCGATCGTACCGATATTCAGATGTGGTTTCGTACGATCAAATTTTTCTTTGGCCATTGTTTCCCTCCGAAGATTAGCTACAAACTTTATTTACCTTTAAACTTGGCGATGATTTGCTCCTGAATATTCTTTGGAGCCTCTTCATAACGCAAGAAATGCATCGAATAAACTGCGCGGCCCTGAGTCAGCGAGCGCATATCAGTGGCATATCCGAACATATCGGATAAGGGAACATGAGCGACAATCACGCGCACACCCTGGCGCGGAGTGGTGATCGTTTCGATCTTTCCCCGGCGGCCGTTGAGGTCACCAATTACCTCGCCCATGTACTCTTCCGGAACAACAATTTCCACTTTCATAATTGGTTCCAGCAGAGCCGGACTTGCTTTTTCAGCGGCATCTTTAAACGCCATGGAACCTGCGATCTTAAATGCAAGCTCCGAAGAGTCCACATCGTGAGACGTTCCGTCATAAAAAGTGCATTTGATGTCATCCATTGGATAGCCAGCCAGGATTCCCCCTTCCATTGCCTCTCGCACACCTTCTTCCACCGGCTTGATGAACTCCCTGGGGACCGCTCCGCCTTTAAGCTCATTCACAAAGTGGAATCCACTGCCCGGTGGAAGAGGTTCCAGACGTAGACGCGCATGCCCATACTGACCATGACCACCTGTCTGGCGGATGTATTTGCCTTCTCCCTGCGCGGCCTTGCGGATCGTTTCTTTATATGCAACTTGCGGCTTTCCAACATTGGACTGCACATTGAATTCACGCATCATGCGGTCCACAATAATTTCCAGATGCAATTCACCCATCCCTGAGATGATGGTCTGCCCCGTCTCGTGATCCACGTTGACGCGGAACGAAGGATCTTCCTGGCTCAGCTTGTGCAATGCCGACCCGAGCCTCTCTTGGTCCGCCTTTGTCTTCGGCTCAATTGCAACGCTGATTACGGGGATCGGAAATTCCATCGATTCCAAAACAATCGGATCCTTCTTCAGGCAGATTGTGTCGCCCGTAGTTACGGTCTTCAATCCAACGGCTGCAGCAATATCGCCCGCGTACACTTCTTCGATCTCTTCACGCTTGTTCGCATGCATCTTCAAGATGCGGCCGATCCGTTCCTCTTTGTCCCTGCTGGAAATGTATACAGTGGTACCGGCTTTCAAAACTCCGGAATAAACACGAAAAAAAGCGAGCTGGCCGACATAGGGATCGGTCATGATCTTAAAGACAAGTCCGGAGAACGCTTCATCGTCAGAAACCTTGCGAACTGTTTCCGCCTTTGTAAACGGATTGATCCCATGGAGTGGCGGAACGTCCGTAGGCGCCGGCAAATAATAAATCACCGCATCCAGGAGCAGTTGAACCCCTTTGTTTTTGAATGCAGAACCGCAAAGCACCGGAGTACACTTGCTCAGGATCGTTGCTCTACGGAGAGCCTCGCGAATATCATTATTGCTGATTGGTTCTTCTGCTACGTATTTGTGGAGCAAAGTATCGTCCAACTCGGCAATTTTTTCGATCATCTCCACCCGGAGAGCTTTCGCTTCTTTCTGATATTCCGCCGGAATTTCTTCAACCGTATAATCGGCGCCCAAAGTCTCATCCAGATACGTGTAAGCCTTCTGCTCGATCAGATCGATTACGCCCTTGAGACGGTCTTCCAGACCAAGCGGAATCTGAACCGGGATAGCGACCGCGCTGAGCCGCTCGCGAATCGATGCGAGAGCGCGGTTGAAATCGGCGCCCTGGCGATCGAGCTTGTTGATAAAGGAAACGCGAGGAACCTTGTATTTATCCGCCTGGCGCCAGACAGTTTCCGATTGTGGCTGCACTCCTGCAACGCCACAAAACACGGCAATGGCTCCATCCAGAACTCGCAAACTGCGTTCGACTTCTACCGTAAAATCAACGTGCCCGGGAGTATCAATGATATTGATCCGGTGCTCGCGCCAATGACAGGTGGTCGCTGCGGATGTGATCGTGATTCCGCGCTCGCGCTCCTGTTCCATCCAGTCCATGGTCGCAGTACCTTCGTCCACTTCACCGATACGATGCGTCATTCCCGTATAAAAAAGCACACGTTCGGTAGTCGTGGTCTTGCCCGCATCGATATGGGCCATGATCCCGATGTTTCTAATTTTTTGTAATGGAACCTGTCTCGGCACTTTATTTTCCTATTTAACGCGGAGAAAAAATTCTCTCCGCGAACTCCGCGCGCTCCGCGTTGAAATTCCTACCATCTCAGATGCGCAAACGCCTTGTTGGCGTCCGCCATTCTGTGTGTATCTTCCTTTTTCTTGATTGCTGTTCCGCGATTATTAGCTGCATCCAGCAACTCGGCTGCCAGTCTTTCTTCCATGCTTTTTTCGCCACGGCTATGGGCTGCAGTCACGATCCAACGAATACTCAGAGCAATCCGGCGATTCGAAGGAACTTCAATGGGGATTTGATAGTTCGCACCGCCCACACGCTTCGACCGTACTTCCAGCACGGGCTTGGTATTCTCCACGGCTTGCTTGAAAATCTTCAGTGGTTCATCATTTGTCTTTTTCCCCAAAAGCTGGAGAGTCTCATAAAAGATCTTGCTCGCAGTTGATTTCTTGCCCTTCCGCAGCAAACCGTTGATAAATTTGTGCACCAATACACTTTGAAAGACCGGATCAGGAAGTATTTCCCTTGGTTTTATCGAACCTCTTCTGGGCACGTTTCTCTCCTAACAATTTGGCACAGAGGGGACACAAATCACCCCTGCACAATCGCTTCATTAGCGACGTCTTCGCAAGAAGAACGCCACCGACAACGAAGTTACTAAAATACCGTCTTATTTTTTGTAAGGCGTATTATCAGCACGCCTTAGGCTTTAGGACGTTTGGCGCCATATTTGGACCGTGATTTTTTGCGGTCTGCAACGCCCGAGGCATCCAGTTTTCCGCGCACGATATGGTACCGCACACCGGGCAGATCTTTGACTCTGCCACCACGAACAAGAACAATGGAGTGTTCCTGGAGGTTATGCCCAATCCCCGGAATGTAGGTCGTAATTTCATATCCATTTGTCAGACGAACACGTGCAACTTTCCGCAAGGCTGAATTGGGCTTTTTCGGAGTCATGGTGTACACGCGCACACAAACTCCGCGCTTCTGCGGGGATCCCTGCAAAGCAGGGCTTTCCGACTTAACGAGTACTTTCTTCCTCCCTGATGCAACCAACTGGTTAATCGTTGGCAAAATAAACTCCTTTCCGTCTTCTTTCCAAAGCCTGATCCTGAACCAGCTTCTCCCCGGACAACAAGGGGCCCGGAGCCACACGCATATTCAGGACAATTTCAAATGACACACTTCCCGCACACACAGTACGAAAAGCGAGATACATTATAAGAAAAACCAGATCACCTTGTCAACATCAATCTGTAACGCGCGTCATTTTCTCCCCCTTATGAAGGGGGAGATGAAAGAGGGGGTTTTCCAACCTCTCCTCTGTCCCCTCCTTCATAAGGAGGGGAAGCCGGAAGCAAACGATCACACATTACATATGTAACCAAATGGTTACATATCCCGAATTTAGTCTTCGTCGGTCCAGCCAAGCTTTTCTTTGACCGAGCTGACGATAGCGCCGTCGGTGATTTCCGGTTCTTCATGCATGGGCAACCCGAATTCCGGAATGGTCGGATCCTCTGCGATGTTCACATTGCGGTAGATCGGCATCCCGGTACCTGCTGGAATCAGGCGTCCCATGATTACGTTTTCTTTCAACCCGCGCAAGAAGTCTTCGCTTCCGGTAATGCTCGCTTCCGTCAGAACGCGCGTTGTTTCCTGGAACGAAGCGGCGGAGATGAAACTTTCCGTGCTCAACGAAGCCTTTGTGATTCCAAGCAGAACCGGACGGCCTTTTGCAGGACGCCCGCCGTCCGCCAGCACACGGTCATTTTCTTCGCGGAACAGGAACTTATCCACCGTTTCATCAAACAGGAATTCCGTATCGCCGACATCTTCGATTCGCACCCAGCGCATCATCTGGCGCACAATGACTTCGATGTGCTTGTCATTGATTGTAACGTTCTGTAAACGATAGACCTGCTGGATTTCGTTTACCAGATAATTCTGTAACGCCTTTTCACCCATGACGCCCAGGATATCGTGCGGATTGATGGTGCCATCCATCAAGCCTTCCCCGGCGCGTACCCGTTCGTTTTCACGCACGCTGACGTTCGAGCCGCGGGGCAACAAGTATTCGCGTTCTTCACCCTGCTCGCTCGCAACAATAATCTTCCGCTGTCCTTTCACGATTCCGCCATATTTCACATTTCCGTCGATTTCGGTGATGACGGCGGGCTGCTTCGGACGGCGAGCTTCGAACAGCTCAATCACGCGCGGCAGACCTCCGGTGATGTCCTTTGTCTTTGTTGTTTCACGCGGGATCTTTGCCAGCACATCTCCGCGGTGGACAGACGCCTTCTCTTCCAGCATGAGGTGGGCGCCGGACGGCATCGGGTACTTCTGGACAATCTTGCTGTCCTTATCGCGAATCACAACCGTGGGCTGCATCTTTTCATCAGGTGATTCCACGATCACGTTTCGGCGGTGTCCGGAAACTTCGTCCACTTCTTCATTCATCGTGATTCCGTACACGATGTCTTTGAATTCAACCGTTCCGCTTTCATCCGTAAGAATGACCGAGGAATATGGATCCCATTCAACAAAGACTTCTCCTTTGTTGATTTCCTGACCGTCTGTAACTTTCAATTTGGCGCCATAGACGATGGAATATTTTTCGCGATCGCGTCCTTCTTCATCTTGGATGACAATCGATCCGTTGCGGTTCATCACTACCAGGAAGCCATCCTTATTCTTTACGGTAACGAGGTTGCGGAAGCGCACGAGACCGTGATGCCGCGTTTCGAGTATGTTCTGTTCCACGATCCTGCTTGCGGTTCCTCCAATGTGGAATGTTCTCATCGTCAACTGCGTGCCCGGTTCCCCGATCGATTGGGCAGCAATAATTCCCACTGCCTCTCCCAATTCTGAGAGCCTTCCTGAAGCAAGATTTCGCCCGTAGCAAGCGGCGCATACGCCGCGACGTGATTCACATGTCAGAACGGAGCGGATCTTTACGCGTTCAATCCCGCCGTTCTGAATCGCGCTCGCAACTTCTTCATCGATCTCCTGATTCATCTTGCAATACAGTTCTCCGGTAAATGGATCCCGGACATTTTCCTGCGCAACGCGCCCAACAATTCGGTCTCGCAACGGCTCAATGATTTCTCCGCCTTCCACGATCGAACCGACATAGATGCCTTCCACGGTGCCGCAATCAGACTCGTTGACGATGACATCCTGCGCGACATCCACCAATCTGCGGGTGAGGTAACCCGAATCTGCAGTCTTCAGAGCCGTATCGGCCAACCCCTTGCGAGCACCGTGAGTCGAGATGAAGTACTGCAACACGGTCAGACCCTCGCGGAAGTTTGTAGTGATCGGCGTTTCGATAATTTCACCTGAAGGCTTTGCCATCAAACCGCGCATTCCGGCAAGCTGCCGAATCTGCAACGAACTGCCGCGGGCGCCCGAATCGGCCATCAGATAAATCGAATTGAACTCGCTTCCTTTGCCCCGCTTCATGCCGGTGAGCATTTCGCCGGCGATCTTTTCCGTGACGTTCGTCCAGATATCCACCACCTTGTTATATTTTTCGCCTTTGGTAATAGCACCTTCGAGATACTGCTGTTCAACAGCTTCCACTTCTTTGCGCGCATTTACCACCAGAGTATTTTTCGCGGCAGGTACTTCCAGGTCGTCAATTCCGATGGAGATACCTGCGCGCGTGGAGTAATAAAAGCCCAATTCTTTCAATGCATCCAGCATTTCCACTGTTGCTTGATTCCCTTCGTTCAGGAAGCAATAGTGAACCAATTGCGCCAGACCCTTCTTCTTCAATGTTCCGTTTACAAACGGCGTATGCAAAGGAAGATGGCTGTTAAAAATCACGCGCCCAACGGTCGTCTTGATTCGAACTCCTCTCTCACCAGCTTCCATCATTTCCGCGTGAAGCACATCCTGATCATTGTCGGTCAGGGTGATGTACCGGCGATTGTGCAAGCGAAGCTCGACAGCTTCATGGGTCCGAACGATGCCGTTATCGTAGGCAAGAACCACTTCCTCCATCGTTCCAAAGAAGCGCGGCTTCTTTCGCAGCGATTCATCAAACTCCTTATCGTTGGTCAGGTAATAAATTCCCAGCACCATATCCTGGCTTGGAACTGCCAGCGGCTGTCCATGAGCCGGCGAAAGCAAGTTGTTTGTGGAAATCATCAACGTGGAAGCTTCGATCTGCGCCGTCACAGAAAGCGGAACGTGAACTGCCATCTGATCGCCGTCGAAATCCGCGTTGAACGCCGCGCATACCAAGGGATGAATTTTGATCGCCTTGCCGTCTACGAGAACAGGCTGAAACGCCTGGATCCCAAGTCTGTGGAGCGTCGGCGCGCGATTCAAAAGCACCGGATGATCACGGATGACTTCTTCCAGGATTTCCCACACGATCGGCTCTTCCTGCTCCACCATTTCCTTTGAGCGTTTGATCGTATCGGACGCGCCGGATTCTTCCAGCTTCTGGAAGATGAACGGTTTGAACAATTCAATCGCCATCTTCTTTGGAAGTCCGCACTGATGCAATTTCAGCTCCGGACCTACCACGATGACGGAGCGGCCCGAATAGTCAACGCGTTTTCCAAGAAGATTCTGGCGGAAACGACCCTGCTTCCCTTTCAACGCATCGCTCAATGATTTCAGCGGACGGTTGTTGGTGCCACGCAAAATCTTACCGCGCCGGCCGTTATCAAACAACGCATCCACAGCTTCCTGCAACATCCTCTTTTCATTCCGAATGATTACATCCGGAGCCTTCAATTCCAAAAGTTTCTTCAACCGATTGTTGCGATTGATCACACGACGGTAAAGATCATTCAGATCGGAAGTCGCAAAACGCCCGCCGTCCAGGGGAACCAGCGGACGAAGGTCCGGAGGCAGAACCGGGATCACATCGAGAATCATCCATTCCGGACGATTGCCCGACTTGCGGAACGCATCCACAACTCGAAGCTGCTTTGCATACTTCATCTTCTTTTGAACCGAGTTCTCTTCGCGCATTCTCTTGCGCAAATCCCGGCCAAGTCTTTCCACGTCCACCCGTTTCAGCAGCTCCTTGATCGCCTCAGCACCCATCATGACGACAATATCCGAATGTTCGGCGCGAAGCTGGTAATACTTCTCGACTGAAATCAGCTCCTTTTCTTTTACCTCTTTGGATTTTCCCGGTTCGATCACCACATACGATTCGAAGTAGAGAATCCTTTCCAAATCCTTTAGCGAAAGATTCAGCAATTGACCGATCCTGCTGGGCAATCCCTTGAAAAACCACACGTGTGAAACGGGACTCACCAGCTCGATGTGTCCCAGGCGTTCACGGCGGACTTTTGCAAGCGTGACTTCGACGCCGCATTTTTCGCAAATCACGCCTTTGTGCTTCATCTTCTTATACTTGCCGCACAAACATTCCCAGTCATTGACCGGGCCGAAGATTTTTGCACAAAACAAACCATCCTTTTCCGGTTTAAACGTCCGGTAATTGATTGTCTCCGGCTTTTTCACTTCGCCATGCGACCACGACCGGATTTTCTCCGGAGACGCGAGCGAAATCCGGATACTCGAAAAGTCATTGATGTTCACTTGTCTTGGCTGTCTTTCTACTAAATTCAATTTCGTTCCTCCTGTAGGAGCGACACCCGCCCGTTACTCTTCAACCGCATCGGTTTTTTGTTCGACGCGCATTTCAACATCCAGGGCCAGAGATTGCAGCTCTTTGACTAGAACGTTGAAGGATTCGGGAAGCCCTGGCTCATAGAACGGCTCTCCGCGAACGACTGTCTCGTAAATCTTGCTGCGTCCGTAGACGTCATCCGATTTTGCGGTCAACAGCTCCTGGAGTGTGTGCGAAGCGCCGTACGCTTCGAGCGCCCATACTTCCATTTCTCCAAAACGCTGTCCGCCAAACTGCGCCTTTCCGCCAAGCGGCTGTTGCGTGATCAACGAATACGGACCGATCGAACGCGCGTGGATCTTGTCATCCACCAGATGGGCAAGTTTTAACATATAGATGTAACCCACCGTAATCAGTTGCTCAAACGGTTCTCCCATCACTCCGTCGTGCAGAACGGTCTTGCCATTCACCGGTAGTCCGGCCTTCCGCAGCAGATCCTTAATTTCATGCTCCGAAGCGCCATCGAATACGGGGGATGAGAATGTCATCCCGAGTACTTTCGCTGCCCATCCCAGATGTGTTTCAAGAATCTGTCCGACATTCATTCGCGACGGAACACCGAGTGGATTCAACACAATCTCCACCGCGGTGCCGTCCGGAAGGAACGGCATATCCTCTTCCGGCAGAACAACCGCGATCACGCCTTTATTCCCATGCCTTCCCGCCATCTTGTCGCCTACGGAAAGCTTGCGTTTCATCGCGATATAGACTTTGACAAGTTTGATCACACCGGGAGGCAGATCATCTCCTTTTTCAAATCGGCCAAGTTTTTCCTGGTACGCGCTCTTCAATACTTCCACGCGGCGGTCATATTTGGCGATCAAATCTTCCAGTTTTTCTATAACCGTTTCCTTGCGGGGGCGCACCTTCAACCGTCGCAACTTTTCTACCGCGACGTCCCGGAGCGATTGGATGGTAACCCGTGAATTCTTCTGCAACAGTTCCTTACCGGAAGAATCGAGCAGATCCTCGGCCACGATATACCCATCCAGAATATTCACGATCTGGTTCTTCACCGAATCGCCTAGAATCCGGATCTCATCATCCAGGTTCTTTCTCAGGCGATCCATTTCTTCTGCTTCGATCGACTTGGTTTTTTCGTCTTTTTCCTGACCCCGGCGTGTGAAGATCTTCACATCCACCACGATCCCTTCGATTCCGGGCGGACAGATTAATGAAGCATCTTTGAAATCACCCGCCTTCTCTCCAAAGATCGCGCGGAGCAATTTTTCTTCCGGCGAAAGAACGCTCTCTCCTTTCGGAGTAATCTTTCCAACCAGGATCGCTCCCGGTTTCACGTGAGCGCCAATCCGCACAATCCCGGATTCGTCAAGCTGCGCGAGGGCGTCTTCATCCGGATTCGGAATGTCGCGCGTGATATCTTCCGGACCGAGCTTCGTGTCGCGCGCGGCAGTTTCAAACTCTTCTATATGAATCGAAGTGAACGCATCTGTTTTTACAAGACGTTCACTGATTACGATCGCGTCCTCAAAGTTGTAACCGCGCCACGGCATAAACGCGCAAAGAATGTTCTGCCCCAGCGCAAGCTCTCCCTTATCGGTGCAGGGACCATCCGCAAGAATGTCTCCTTTGCGTACGCGTTGTCCCGGCTTGACGATCGGCTTCTGGTTGATGCACGTATTCTGGTTCGAACGCTTGAACTTTGTAAGCTCATAGATATCGGCGCCTGAATCGCCCATAAAGCGCTGACCGTTCGATTCGGTATCCACACGCACGATGATTCTTTCCGCATCGAGTGAATCCACGATTCCATCCCGTCTGGTGCGAATCACGCTGCCGGAATCCTTTGCCGCGATTCCTTCCATGCCTGTGCCGACCAGCGGCGCATTCGGCGCGATTAGCGGCACTGCCTGCCGTTGCATGTTCGATCCCATCAAAGCGCGGTTTGCATCGTCATGTTCCAGAAACGGAATCAACGAAGCGGCAACGCTAACCAGTTGTTTTGGAGAGACATCGATGTAATCGATCTGCTCGCGGTGCGCGAGGATAAAATCGCCCGCGGCGCGCGCATTCATTCTCTCCTGCGCCAGTCGTCCATGTTCATCGACTTCCGCGTTGGCCTGAGCAATGATGTATTTATCCTCTTCCCATGCAGTCAAATAAAAGACGTAAGGCTCCCATTGCGCCAGCTTTCTGCCATGACGCTTCAGCGCTTCGTTTGTTTTCTTGACATCCACCAGCTCCGCAACATCTCCGGGTTTGTGATCCGATTCGCCCGGATGAATGATCCTGCAGTAGTCCACAATCCGTCCTTCTTTGACTTTGCGATACGGGCTCTCGATAAACCCGAAGTCATTGATCCGCGCGTAACTGCTCAACGAGGAGATGAGTCCGATGTTCGGACCTTCCGGCGTTTCAATTGGACAGATGCGGCCGTAGTGAGTCGGATGGACGTCGCGCACTTCGAATCCGGCACGCTCCCGGCTCAAGCCACCCGGTCCAAGCGCGCTCAACCGGCGCTTGTGCGTGATCTCGGAGATCGGATTCGTTTGATCCATAAACTGAGACAACTGGCTGCTTCCAAAGAATTCCCGGATCGCAGCAACAACCGGCTTTGCGTTAATCACATCGTTCGGCATCGCCGTCGCAATTTCCTGATACACGCTCATCCTTTCTTTGATCGCGCGCTCCATCCGCAGCAAACCAAGACGGAACTGATTCTGCAACAGCTCGCCGACGGAACGAACGCGGCGGTTGCCAAGATGATCGATATCATCGATCGTGCCGATGTTTTTGCGCAGTTTCAGCAGATAACTGATCACTGCAACATAATCATCTTTGCTCAGAAGTTTTTCATCCAATCCCGTTTGCAGATTCAAACGCGTATTCAATTTCAAACGCCCGACGCGCGAGAAATCGTATTTCTTCCGATTGAAAAACATGTCTTCAAAGAAAGTCCGCGATGTCTCCGTCGTGGGAGGATCGCCGGGACGAAGCCTGCGATAAATTTCCTTATAGGCGTCGTCTGCAGTGGCAATCGGATCCTTCTTCAGGGTGTTACTCAACACCAAACCGAATTCTGTTCTTTCCGGGAAGAACAGACCAAACGTTGTAATCCCGTGAAGCAGAATCTGTTCCCCGATGTTCTTCGTGAATTCCTGATTCGAGGACGCGATGAGCTCACCGGTTTCTTCATTGATCAGATCGTATGCAAAATGACCTCCTTCCATTTCTTCCAGCGTGACCGGGATCTGTGTAATTCCGCGGTTCTCAATTTCGTGGAAGTTGGTCTTGTTGATCTTGCGTCCCGCCGGAACTAGAACTTCGTGAGTCTTCGGATCGATCAGATCGCGGGAAACTTTCATCCCGATAATTCGCTCTGTGGCAGGAAGTAGAAGCTGATCTTTTTCACGAACGATCATATCGATCGGATAAAACAGCGGAATGATGTCGCCGTTTGCAACGGGAACATTTTCAACTTTTTCCGGCTTCTTTCCTTCCCGTTCCGGAGCCTTCTTGAGCAACTGCTGTTTATGATGGCCGATCAGCGCTCTCAAAAACACACTTCCCAGAAACTTTCGCTTGCGATCGATGCGAACGTAAAGAAGGTCTTTTGCATCCAGCTCAAATTCCACCCACGAACCGTAGTAAGGAATGATCTGCGCCGTGTATGCATTCTTCCCGCTTTCATGAAAGAACACGCCCGCGGAACGATGGAGCTGGCTCACGATAACACGCTCGGTCCCATTGATGACAAACGTTCCTGTATCGGTCATCAGTGGAATTTCACCGAAATAGGCTTCCTGCTCCTTCACATCTCGGATCGTCTTTGCCCCCGTTTCCGGATCCTTGTCGTAGACAGCAAGCCGCAATGTTACCTTGAGAGGCGCGGCATACGTCATCCCGCGCTCCTTGCATTCAGTGACGGTGTATTTGAGATTCATCTCTACATACGTACCGCACAAATCGCAAAGCGGAAGCGCGTTTTCGTTGACATGCCCGCAATGTGGGCAGTTCACATCGCTACCAAGCGCAGGATCAATCATGATCTTGTGATTGCAGCGGGAACAGTTGACACGCAGGTTGGCAACACCTTTCAGTTTGCCGCACTTGCATTGCCAGTTGCCGATCGAATAATCGACAAACTGCAGAGTGCAGATGTCGCGATAATCCGTGATCGGGAATACACTATTAAAAACGGCTTGCAGGCCGTTGTCCTTTCGTTCCGAAGGCAACAGACTCATCTGAAGGAATTCTTCATAGGACTTCCTCTGAATCTCAATCAGATTTGGAATCTGGAACGCCATCGGAATCTTGGAAAAACTGACGCGATCGCGAGAAGTAGATCCAATGTTTTCCTTCATAATTTACACGTTCCTCACAAAAAGTTTCTCGTTCCCTCTTGCCGCACGATACGGCTGTCCTGAACCTGTCCGCACAACAACGGACGCCTGGATCCTACTTGATCTCGACAACAGCGCCGGTCTCCGCAAACTTCTTTTTAATCGTCTCGGCTTCCTCTTTGGAAACCCCTTCTTTCAGTGGCTTGGGCACACCTTCCACCAGGTCCTTGGCTTCCTTCAACCCGAGACTGGTCACTTCGCGCACGACCTTGATGATGTTGATCTTCTTGTCGGCGGGATAACTGGCCAACACAGTGTCAAAGGATGTTTTTTCTTCCTTCTTTTCCGCTTCAGCCGCAGCCGCTCCGCCGCCTGCTGCCACCGCGACAGGCGCCGCCATAGCAGCCGAAACACCAAATTTCTCTTCCAGCGATTTGATCAGCTGGGACAACTGAAGAACAGACATGTCTTCAATTGATTTAATGATCTCTTCCGTATTCATTTCTCCTCCTGAGGATTCTGGTCTAGATTTCTGGATTTCAGAAAGTACAACTAAGAATTTCTGTATTGTTCCATTGAGCACCCAAAGCAATCGGCGCAGCGGAGAGGCCAATAGGCCCACTACCTGGCCCTGCAAAGCCGCTTTGGTCGGCAGATTTGCAACCTCCTGAATCCGTTTCGCTTCAATCAAAGCGCCTTCTAGGAAACCTGCTTTGATCACCAGTGCGGGGTTCTCCTTGGAAATATTGTTCAGGACTTTCGCCAGACTTACGGCATCATCGTATGTATATGCAATCGCAGTCGGACCGACAAAATGATCCGACAACGCATGGAGCGGCAAATCTTTGGAAGCAAGCAGCGCCAGTGTATTCTTTACGACCTTCAACATTCCTTGCGACTTTCTAACCTGACGGCGAAGTTCTGTGGCGTCCACAACCTTCATTCCGCGGAAATCAACAAGGAAGGCGCTCTTTACTTTTTCAAAATCCTGTCTGAGCTGTTCTACTTCAGTTTGTTTATCTGTGCGGTTCATCGCTCCCTCCTACGCATTCGCCTTGATCTCCAGCGAGGTTGTATTGATTCGGATGCTGGGTGACATGGTTGCGGTTAGAAAGAATTTCTGAATGTATTTTCCCTTTGCCGATGCAGGTTTTGCCTTGAGAATCGCGTCTACCAAGGTTGTGGTGTTGTCGATCAATTTATCCTTTGCAAAGGACAGCTTTCCAAGCGGCACATGCACGTTGGAGGTCTTGTCCACACGAAATTCAACTTTTCCCGCTTTGACTTCCTGTACAGCGCGGGCAACATCGAATGTAACCGTACCCGATTTGGGGTTTGGCATCAGGCCGCGCGGACCCAGGATTTTTCCCAGTCTGGCCACATTTTTCATCGCATCCGGTGTGGCAATCACCGAATCAAATTCCATCCAGCCGCCGGAAATTTTTTCGATCAATTCATCTCCACCGGCGTAATCGGCGCCCGCCTGTTCGGCTTCATGCACTTTTTCTCCGGTCGCAATCACCAATACCTTTTTCGATTTGCCGGTTCCATGCGGCAGAACGACCGTCCCGCGCACCATTTGATCCGCGTGCTTGGGGTCCACCCCGAGACGCAGATGCCCTTCCAGCGTTTCATCAAACTTTGCAAATTTCACTTTCTGCAAAAGCTCGATCGCTTCGGGAATCGTATATTCCCTGTCTTCTACTTGCTTCTTTGCGTTCGTAAATTTTTTTCCTGCTGCCATAAACTCCTCGGCGTCGTCGCGTCGTCGGGTCGTTGCGTCGTCGCGATAGACGCGAGGACGCGATAGACACGATAGACGCTAAATGATATCCAAACCCATGCTGCGCGCGGTTCCTTTAATAATTCGCACGGCAGCGTCCAGCGAGCTTGCGTTGAGGTCCGGTAATTTCGTTCTGGCAATTTCTTCGATTTGTTTTTCCGTTACCTTTCCCACCTTATTCCGGTTCGGCTCGCCGGATCCTTTAATGATCCCTGCGGCCTTCTTTAACATTTCCGCTGCAGGTGGAGTCTTGGTCACAAAACTATAACTGCGATCCGCATAAATCGTGATGATGACCGGAATTACCGATCCTTCCATCGTTTTGGTGCGTTCGTTAAAAGATTTGCAGAACTCCATAATATTGAGGCCGTGCTGACCCAGAGCCGGGCCAACCGGAGGTGCGGGTGTCGCCTTGCCTCCTGGAATCTGCAATTTAATCTGTCCGGTAATTTTCTTTGCCATGATTCACCTGCTGATTTGATTCATGCGAAGCTAACTGATTTTCTCCACCTGCAAGAAGTCCAGTTCCACAGGAGTTGCTCTTCCAAAAATAGTAACCATTACTTTCAATGTGCTCCGCACGGGGTTCACTTCTTCTACCTGGCCTGTAAAATTGCTGAACGGGCCATCAATGATTTTGATGGTTTCGCCGCGATCAAAGAGGAATTTCGGAGTGGGCTTTTCCGCTGCCGCGGTGATCTGGTGAACAATCTGATCGACCTCGCCTTCCGATAACGGAGTCGGCGTACGACCGGAACCAACAAACCCGGAAACCTTTGGTGTGTTGACTACCACATGCCAGACATCATCCGACATATCCATTTCCACAAGAATGTAACCGGGATAAAATTTCTTTTCCGTCTCCACTTTTTTCCCGCCTCGAACTTCCAGCACTTTTTGCGTAGGAACCAAAACCTGGCCTACGAAGTCATCGAGTCCAAAAACCTTGACTCGCTTTTGAAGCGCATCCACAACTTTGTTTTCGTATCCCGAATAGGTGTGAATTACGTACCATTTCTTAGCCATATGCTTGTATCCTTATGCCGCAACCTTGAACAAGTAGTTGAGGAGTTGCCCCAGACCCAGATCCACCAGATAAAGAAAAATACCAAAGATAAAAACAGCGATAATTACCACAATCGTGGTATCTCTTACTTCTTTGAACGTAGGCCAGGTAACTTTCTTGATTTCAGCGTTGACCTCCACAAAGAAAGTTTTGATGGAAGTCCAGATTTCTTTAATTTTCTCAAGCCCTTCGCTCAATTTATTCGCCACTGCGAATTCTCCTGTTCGTTCCATAAGTCCAATGTCGGTTGTCCGTTTCCCGCTGGGGATCGATGGCAGGCCAGGAGGGATTCGAACCCCCATCCCTCGGTTTTGGAGACCGATGCTCTAGCCGTTCGAGCTACTGGCCTGTTTGCGTCGTCGGGTCATTGCGTCGTCGCGTCATTGCGATGAACGCGAAGACTCGACAACTCGATAGACGTTACTTGACCTCCTTGTGCGCCGTATGGTTCCGGCACCAGGGACAGTACTTCTTTCGTTCCAGCTTGTCGGGCGTATTCTTCTTGTTTTTTGTCGTACTATAGTTGCGGCGTTTGCACGAACCGCATTCCAATTGAATGATTTCTCGCATAGCTCAACTCAGAACGTTTTTGATTTCGATTCCGAAAGCCCACGACCGGGATTGAACCGGTGACCCCTTCCTTACCAAGGAAGTGCTCTACCACTGAGCTACATGGGCATTCCAATTGCGGATTTCAGATTCAGATTGCGGATTTTCAGATTCCGCAATCGACAATCCGTAATCCGCAATTGTTGGATAGCCCTCGTATGCCGCCGGATGTGCGCAGGCAGATGTTTCGGCAACCCAGAAAGAAACGAACCACACAAACACAGAAGCTGTCGATTCTGTATTTCTGCGGATCTCTTCCGCGGTAGTTTCTTGTGGAGCGGGAAACGGGATTCGAACCCGCGACCCTCAACTTGGAAGGCTGATGCTCTAGCCGGCTGAGCTATTCCCGCTTCTCAAAATAACTATCCTATCACTAATCTCATATCTGAATGGGCAGGGAAGGATTCGAACCTCCGAAGCCGTACGGCGGCAGATTTACAGTCTGCTCCCTTTGTCCACTCGGGCACCTGCCCTGAAATCTGATTTTTCACCCGGTTCACGAAACTCGCTGTGGCATCCGCCGAAAAAAACAAAAAGCCGGCCAAAGAGGCAAACTTCCCCTTACCGCTGTCAAGTATAATAATGGAAATGCCCCGGCTTTGCAAGAGGGTCCACGCCCTGTAACCGGAAAGCGGTATTGTAGCCTATTCGGAAGCGGTTTACAACAATTGCAGACCCGGGGGACGCGGTAAAACTGCCTAGAAACTGTAGGGGCGCATGGCATGCGCCCCACTCCGAAGCTCGAAGGGCGGACGCCGTCCGCCCCTACATGCCGGTTTTTTAGGAGTTGTACCTACAGTACTATATAGACGGTACCAAAAGAATCGTATGTCGACTGCGTTTTTCTTCCACGATCAGTTTCTTCGCCACGATGCAGGATGGATGCATCCGGAGAATGCGCAACGTCTGGAGTCCATCTGCAGGGGCATGAAAAAATATGGACTCTGGGACACCTTGCTGCATCCGGTTCCGGAGCCTGCGACCGATGAGCAAGTATTGCTCGTCCACACGAAGGCTCACCTGGACGCGATCCGTTCATATGCGCGAAGAGGCTCTATACAGATTGACTCGGATACACACGTCTCGTCAGAATCTTTCGACGCCGCGATGCTGGCAGCCGGGGCGGCCGTGCAGGCGGTGCAAGGGATCCTGGATGGCTCATTCGACAATGCGTTTGCAGCTGTACGGCCGCCTGGTCATCATGCAACGACGGATCGAGCAATGGGCTTTTGCCTGTTTAACAATGTCGCCATCGCCGCGCGCTATCTCACTCGCTATTGCGGGCTTAAACGGGTCCTGATCATGGATTGGGATGTGCATCATGGGAACGGGACACAGGACATTTTTTATTCCGATTCTTCGGTGGTGTATGTATCTCTCCATCGCGCCCACCACTACCCCGGAACGGGATGGGAGGACGAACGCGGGTACGGCAGTGCGGAAGGGACAAAAATCAATGTCCCCGTAAGTCCTCCGTTCGCACCTTTACACTACGAAGCGCTTTTCAAAAAAGCGCTGGCCGCCTCCGAAAGATTTGCTCCTGAATTCATCTTGATCTCCTGCGGATTTGACGCTCACGAACGCGATCCACTGGGGAACCTCGGACTCAAAGACGAGACATATGCGAACCTGACAAGGCTCCTGGTTGAATTTGCCGATCAGTTCGGTCACCGCCGCATCTTCTCCATACTCGAGGGAGGATATGATTCCACGGCGCTTGCCGAGGCCTCCGCGGCGCATGTAGCATACCTGATCGAAGCAGGCCGTTACCGGGCGCCACAAATCAAATGAAGGAAACGCTGGACAGACTGTACGAAAGCTATACTGCCGAGTTTCGTCGCTCCCCGCGGGACTTCTTTGAGAAACGGAGAGATCCGATTCAATTTCCACATCGTTATTCCTCCTTTCATGACATCGAAGCGGCTGCCTTCCTGGCTTCCACATTCGCCTATGGAAATGTCGCCAGCCTTTGCGCATTTGTGGAGTACTTGCTCGGACTCCTGAAACCGTCCCCACACACCTTCCTGTCTCGCGGCCCGGATGCCGTCCGCACGCTCGCCCGGCACAAACCCTATTACCGTCTACACAAATCCAGCGAGATCCTGTCTCTCCTATCGATGCTGTCGCGGGTCTATTCGGAATCCGGATCCCTCTACGATCTGTTCCTGAAATCATATTCTGATAATAGTACTATGAAAATAGCAGCGACAAGCTTTGTGAACCGCCTGCGAACGCTGGCACCCGGAATGCCCGCATTTCTGGTTCCTTCGCCCTCCGACGGAAGCACCTGCAAACGATTGAATCTATTCTTCCGCTGGATGGTCAGGCGGGACGGGCTGGATTTCGGGTTGTGGCAGGACGTTTCCCCCGCTCATCTGATCATGCCGGTGGATACGCACATTGGACGGGTCGCATACCGGCTGGCCTGGATCCAGACTCCCTCGCTTACGTGGCAGAAAGCCGAGACCATCACCAAAGTATTGCGGGGATTTGATGCGCAGGATCCGACACGCTATGATTTTTCTCTCTGCCACGAATCCATTTCCCGGAGCGAATGGTTCCGAAAGACTTTGAGCATCGCGGAGCCGCAGCCAAAAACGCTGTAGCGGGCGGCAATGAATACTTCAAGGAAACGCCACGAATGGGATTAGTGGAGCGCCGTCCTAACGTGGCGTTTGTTTGCATCACTGTCTGTAATATTCTATTCTTGGCGAAGAGAAGGTCATGAGGATCAATCGTCAGATTGTACTGCAGCTCCCGATCATCTTCCTGCTTACAGCGATTCCCGCATCGTCAGAGGATACGGCTGCAGCGAAGGGAAATGCAATTTTAAAAACAATGAGTGAGAAGCTGGCTTCCGCTCAAGTGTTCAGCTTCAGAACGATTGAATTCCATGACGGCGTGAAGCGAAACGGCGCGAAACTCCAAATCCATGTAACTCGCGAGGTTCTTGTCCGGCGACCCAATGGCTTCTGGACTAAGTATGCCGGTGATCGAGATTGGGAAATCTGGTACGACGGAAAGCTATTGACGGGGATTTCAGCGGCCAAGAAAGTCTATATCCAACATGAAATGCCTCCAACCCTGGACCAGGCCATCGATATGTTGGCGGAGCGACTCAATCTGGACCTCCCCATGTCTGACGTCCTTTACAGCTCTCCCTACGATGCATTTGTGGATGCTGGAACCAAAGGCGGCTTGATCGGCAAGGAGAAAATAGACGGTTCATCGTGCCATGTTTTGATCTACTCAAGCACCGCGGTTGACTGGCAGCTCTGGGTCGACGAAAACACATCATTGCCGTGCCGATTGGAAATGACATACAAGAAAGAAACAGGGAAGCCCTTTTACCGGATCACGTTCAGCAACTGGAATTTATCGCAGCACTTAAAGCAAGAGGCCTTTGCGTTTCAGATACCGGAAGGATATACGCGAATCCCCATTTTGGAAAGAGTGCTCTTAAAACGCGATTCATCATCGCAAACGCAAACCATCCCCTCTCAAAATCCATGACCGCAGCTACGAAATGAGAAACACAAGAAACTTCCTAATCGTATTCGTAACAATCGGGCTGATGTTGTGCGGAATTCTGGAAAAGTCGTTCGGTGGAGTTCGACAATCGCGTTCGGTAGACAGCAATAGAACGAACATAGGGACGAATGCGTATGCAGACATGAATTCGAATCCTGAAAGTAATTATGCATATGTGAACCCGAATTACTCTGATGGCGCAACGGTGTATTCGGATGAGAGCGGTCAAGTGGCAGTGGATCCGCGCCAGGCTGGGGCAGCAGAGGATGGTACAGCCATGTATAACGGATATAACAATCTGGTTGCCGGGCAATATTACGACAATTACAACGCCATGCCTCTTTCGATCGGCGCAATCCTGGAATCGATTCCATCAACCGCCGTTCCCGTTATGGTCAAAAGCACGACTTACTACTATGACAGCAGTTACAATCTTTTCTTCATGCAAGTTTTTGATGGAGGCGTCATCGTCTACCAGATCATCCCGCCGCCATTAGGCGTTGTCGTCACCACGCTTCCGACCGGCTGTCTGTTCCAATATATCAACGGGAAGTCCATCTCCGTTTGTGGGAACACATCCTTCCAGCAAGTCGCCGGCGGCTATCAGGTCGTACGATAAAGTAAATTGTGTAGGCTCCCAGAATGTCCTCTAGTCTCCATGAGTAGCAGTAGCACGAAAGCATTCCGAATTCCATCATAGCCTCTGCTAATTGCAGACACGGCGACCGTGCTATTGTTCCTTCGTGCCTTTGTGGTAACTCGATCCTAATACGAGTAAAATCCACGACCGGATTTACGGCCGAGGTGGCCAGCATCGACCATCTTTTTCAGCAGCGGACACGGGCGATACTTGGAATCAGAGAATCCATCATACAGGACATTCATGATGGCCAGACAGACGTCGAGACCGATAAAGTCCGCCAGTTCCAGCGGTCCCATCGGATGATTCATGCCGAGTTTCATCACCTGATCGATCGCTTCTTTGGAGCCTACTCCTTCCCAAAGCGCATAAATCGCTTCATTGATCATCGGCATGAGGACGCGGTTCGACACGAATCCGGGATAGTCGTTTACTTCAACCGGTGTTTTTCCCAGATTGCGGGCGAGTTGCTCGGTAGTCTTATACGTTTCCTCGCTGGTAACATGGCCGCGGATGATTTCCACCAGCGGCATCAGCGGAACGGGGTTCATAAAGTGCATTCCAATGCAGCGATCCGGTTTGCGAGTTACGGTCGCGATTCTGGTAATTGAAATCGATGAGGTATTGGAGGCGAGAATCACTTCACTTGCCGTTAATTGATCCAATTGTACAAACAAGTCTTTCTTTAGATCGAAATTTTCCAGTACTGCTTCGATGACGAATTCTGCCTCACGGAGTTCCCGCAGTTCTTCGCACCATCGCAAACGGGAGATCGTTTCGCCCGCCTGCTCCGGGGTGATCTGTCCTTTTTCCGCGCGCTTGCCGATGAACTTCTGTATTCGGTTCCGCGCATTTTCGCGGGCAGTTGTGTTGTTCTCGTATGCAAGAACATCAAAGCCCTTTTCTGCAAACGTTTGTATGATGCCGGACCCCATGGTTCCGGCGCCTACCACACCAATTCTCTTCATAAGGATTTCTCGCTAGGATTTCTCGCTTCGTTTTGGAGCGGCGGGCCTCCGTGCCCGCCCGATCGCGGGCAGGGACGCCCGCGACCCCCGGCCCAGTTAGACAGGTTGGAGTTTTTCGTAGAGCGTATCGCGTTCGACCGGAATACAACCGATTTCCTGGATCAATCGCACCAGTTCCGCGCGGGAAAGCGTCTGCGGTGTCTGCGCGCCAGCTGCATGCGTAATCCGTTCTTCGGCCACCGTGCCGTCGATATCATCCGCTCCGAAACGTAACGACAACTGCGCGATCCGCGTACCCACCATGATCCAGTACGACTTGATGTGCGGGAAATTGTCCAACACCAAACGGGAGATCGCGATGTTCTTGAGATCGTCAAATCCGGTCGTTTCCGGCAAATATTCGAGAGGCGTATTTGCGGGATGAAATGCGAGCGGGATAAACGTCTTGAAGCCGTGCGTTTCGTCCTGTAGATCGCGAAGCGCAAGCATATGATCCACCCGTTCTTCATACGTTTCTACATGACCGTACAGCATGGTGGCGTTCGAATGAAGCCCCATCCGGTGCGCGATTCGCACGATTTCAAGCCAGCGTTCGCCGGAGATTTTCCCCTTGCAAATGATCTCGCGAACGCGCTCCGCAAAGATTTCCGCGCCGCCGCCCGGCATGCTGTCCAATCCCGCTTCCATCAATCGCTCTAACGTTTCTTCAATGCTGATATTCTCAAGATCCGCAAAGAATTGGATCTCAACTGCGGTAAAAGCTTTCAAGTGGATCTGCGGCAAACGTTCCTTCAACCCTCGAAGCATGTCCAGATAATATTGGAAGGGTAAGTTGGGATGGAGTCCGCCGACGATATGAAATTCTGTGGCGCCTTCCGCAGCGCCTTCCCTTGCCCGCTGGAAAATCTCTTCCAGCGAAAACGTGTACGCATCTTCAGAACGGATATTCTTGCCAAACGCGCACAGACCGCATTTCAAGACGCAAACATTGGTAGGTTCAATATGACGGTTCACATTGAAGTATGCCCTTTTGCCATGAAGCTTTTCACGGACAAAATTGCCGAGATAACCGATGGCAATCAAGTCTTTGGACCGGTACAGCCGGGAGCCGTCTTCACGGTTGAGGCGGATACCTTCGAAAACCTTCTTCGCGATGTCTCCCAGGTCCGACTGCAAAATACGATCTTCAGTACTCATAAAAGCTAATTATAGTATCACAGCTTGAATTTGAGGAATTCTACAAATAGAGATCCAGACTGGTTGCCAGCAATAGCAAGACACTGATCAGGCCGTTGACGGTAAAAAACGCCTCATTTACCTTGCTGAAATCGACGGGAGAAACCAGAGTGTGTTCGTAAAGCAACAAGAAACTCACCAGAAGGCAGCCACCAAAATACCACGTCCCCAATCCCGTGAAATATCCAAACGCCAGAAGAAACAAAACAGTGATGACATGACAAACGTTAGAAAAGAGCAAAGCTCTTGAAACCCCGTATCGGGAAGCTACTGAATGGAGCCCCTGTTCCCGATCGAATTGAGCATCCTGACACGAATAGATTAGATCGAATCCGGCCGTCCAAAAAAGAATCGCAATGCAAAGCATCAACGGCTCAAATCCGAGTTCCCCGCGAACCGCAATCCATGCCCCTGCCGGCGCGATCGCCAGAGCCAACCCGATGAACCAGTGGCTGAGCGCGGTGAACCGTTTTGTAAATGAGTAAAAACAAATGATCGCAAGGGCCAGCGGTGACAGGATAAAAGCCAGGTGATTGAGCCGGAATGCGGCGTACACAAGAATCGCGGCACAGACCGCGATAAAGCACCCCACAAACGCAGGAGACAACAATCCTGCGGCCAGAGGCCATTTCCCTGTGCGCGGATTGAGTCGATCAAATTTGCGATCGGCAAATCGGTTAAACGCCATCGCACACGAACGGGCAGCCACCATGGCAACCAGGATCCAGAGCAACTTGTCCCAGGATGGAAGTCCGCCGGCTGCCACCATCGCGCTGATCAACGCAAACGGCAACGCAAAAACCGAGTGCTCAATCTTGATCATCCGGAGCGTGAGAACAAGTTTGGAAATCATCGAAGTTGGCAAAGAGACGTTACTTCTTTCCCCACCGTTTCCCCACATCATGCGGCAGATCGAACTGATCCAGGACGCGTCCCACAACAAAATCGATCAGGTCCGGGATTCCGGCAGGCCTATGGTAGAAGCCCGGGGACGCAGGAAGGATCACGGCTCCTGCATTGGAGAGACGCAGAAGGTTTTCCAGATGGATCGCAGAAAGCGGAGTTTCACGAATTACCAGCACGAGCTTTCGTCGTTCCTTGAGCGCAACTTCTGCTCCGCGCTGTATCAAATTGGAAGAGGCGCCTGACGCAACGGCGCCCATGGTTCCCGTGCTGCAAGGGATCACAATCATCCCGGCTGTCGGATAGCTTCCGCTTGCGATCGGCGAATAAAAATTCATGTTGTCGTAAAATTGTATTTTGTTGCTGTTACGCCCGAGTAATTGCGATACTTTGAAAGTTTTTGCGGTGAGACGGATCGACATCTCCTGCTTCAAAAGAGTGAATCCGTTGGAAGAGATTACGAGATGGATCTTCTTCACGGCATCCAGTTCATCCAACGCTTGCAGCAACCGCACAGAATAGGGTGCGCCGCTGGCCCCTGAAATCCCGACGGAAATTTCCATGATTTTTTTCTCGCAAAGACGCAAAGCGCGCAAAGGGAAAGGCTAAGAATATCATATGAAGATGAGCGTGCTATAATGTTTCGCTTATGAGCGAACCCCTTGTAAGTGCTGATCCCGGAGGGGTTTCCATCGTCATTCCTGCCTTTAACGAAAGACAGGCGATCGGGGAAGTAGTCGACGACATCTGGGAAATCTGCTCGGCGGAGAAGATCGACTTTGAGATCATCGTAATCGATGATGGTTCAACAGATGGAACCGCTGAGGAGCTTGCATCCAAGCCGGTAAAAGTGATTCGGCATCCCGAAAATCGGGGCTACGGAAGCAGTATCAAAACCGGCGTCCTTTCTTCACGCTATCCATGGATTCTGATTACGGATGCGGACGGTACCTATCCGGTGGCCGATATTCCAAAGCTCCTGAAGAATCTGGAACACTATGATATGGTGGTCGGCGCCCGTATGGGAAAAGATGTGAATATTCCTGCGGTCCGGCGGCCGGCGAAATGGGTACTGAACAAGCTGGCCAATCACATGGCGCAAACGAAAATTCCGGATATCAATTCCGGATTTCGGATCTTCCGAAAACATTCCTTCCTTCGCTTTCTGAATATCTATCCGTCGGGGTTCTCTCTTACCACAACAATTACACTCGCACTTCTTTGCAACAATCATCCGGTCAAATACGTTCCGGTGGATTATTACAAAAGGAAGGGAAAGTCCAAGATCCGCCCGTTCAGCGACACTTACAACTTCCTGCTCCTTGTGGTGCGGACGATCATGTACTTTGATCCACTGCGGGTTTTTATGCCGGCTGCCCTGTTGCTTTTGTTTTGCGGAGTCTTATTTTCGACATTCGAAATCCGCAGATACCACAACATCACCACGGCGGCGGCAATCATGCTGATGGCAGGTGTCCAGACTGCAATTCTTGGCTTATTGGCTGATCTGATCGTCAAAGGCCGCCGGTAGGTAGGATTTCTCGCAAAGGCGCAAAGCCGCAAGGAAAAAACCGAGAATTCTGACTTTGCGTTCTTTGCGTCTTTGCGAGAAACAAAGATGGAAGAGAAGGTTGTCACGATTGAAAAAGTGGTGTTTGGCGGTAAGGGGCTTTCACGCGATCTGCAAAGGGTCACGCTGATTCCATACACACTTCCCGGTGAAAAAGTTCGGATCCGGATCACGCGTGAGCACCGGGATTACATGGAAGCGGAAGCAGTGGAGATCATAGAGCCAAGCCCGGATCGTCAATCACCGGATTGCCGCTATTTTGGAACATGCGGCGGATGCCAGATGAGTCACGCGAACGATTCCGCCCAGGTCCGATTAAAAGAAACAATTCTGCAAGAAACGCTCGCCCGAAATCGAATCGATATTCCCGAAATTCAAGTCTTCACTTCAGTCTCTTTCGGATACCGCCACAGAGCGCGCTTGAAATACGACTCGCAGAAGCGGCAATTGGGATTTCATGAAATAGGGTCCAATCGCGTCGTGGACATTCAGGAATGTCTTTGCCTGACACCTGGTCTGAATCAACTGTTAAAAACACTTCGCAATGCTCTGCCGGCGTATCCAGCACTAAATCTGGATGAAATTGATTGTTATGAAAATGAATCGGGCGAAACATTCGCTTTTTTCCGTGGATCACTTCCCCAAGCGCTTCGGATGGAGTTGAGCCGAAAAGTGAAAATAGTGGATGCGACTCAGACGAATTTCTCGGCGGAGGTGCGATTTCGTGGTTATACATTCCCCATCCATCCCGAGATTTTCTTGCAGGTGAATCCGAAACTGTGGAATGCGATGGTCCAGGAAGTAGAATCGCATCACGAAGATAGTCTGGATCGGATCGCGCTCGAGCTCTATTGCGGCGCTGGATTCTTCACTCTGCCGATGGCCAGGAAGTTTCGAAAGATCATTGCCTGTGAAGAAAATGCAGCCGCCATCCGCTTTGCTGAACAGAATTACCCCAACCGAAATATCGATTGGGTCTGCATCCCGGTCGAAAAACTGCGCTTTCCTGCTGAAGCAACGGTCGCCATAGTAGATCCTCCCAGAGCCGGGCTTCACAAGAAAGTGATCGAACAATTCTCAAACAAGCGCTTTGACAGGATCACGTATGTATCCTGCGATTGTTCGTCATTTGCAAGAGACCTGAAGTCGCTGAAAGATCGATACAAACTCTCGCGCTTGTCTTTGATCGATGTGTTTCCGCAGACCTACCACTTTGAAACGATCGCCTTGCTGGAACCCCTTGTACCAAAAATATGACAAACTGATTGACAGAGTGTGAATCACCATGATAGGATTCGCTCCAGTCGTTCAGTGTTCGGCACGCTTGATCGGATTCGGGGGAGGGGACAACCAGAGGGAGAATCCATTCTTCCGGCCGGAAAAGACTGGAGGACAATCCTTCAGGAGGACACAGTAAGATGGCGGACGGACGCTATACTGTTATCATCGTCCCTGACGCCAGTTCAGCACTCCGCAAGTTCAAGTTCTCTGCACGATTCTTATCATACGCTCTCATCACTCTTGCGGCGTTTGTTCTGGTCAGTCTGGGAACTGTGATTCACTATGCCAGACACGTTCGGGCTGTTGAATCTGAAAATGCTCAGCTCAAAGCAAACCTGGCACAATCTCAAGTTTTAACAGAAAAACTCACACGGAAAATTACGGCACTCAGCCAGCTATCAACACGTTTGAAAGCGATGGCCGGATTTCCACTGAGCGCAATGAAGCGCCATCCCAACAAACTTGGAATGGGCGGCGTAACAGTCGGTGGAAACGAGAATCCTCCTGATCCTCAGACACTGGAGTGGTTGGAAAAGCGCGCGGAAAAAATAGAAAAGAATTTGACCCAGCTACACAGCTACTATCAGGATCAAAACGCGATTCCGTCCATCGTGCCCACCCAGGGATTGATCTCCTCGACGTTTGGCGCGCGGAGGAATCCGTTTACAGGCTTGCCGGATTTTCATGAGGGAATGGATATCTCAGGAGATATCGGAACGCCTGTTCTGGCAACCGCGGATGGGACCGTATCCTTTGCCGGCGAAAAGGGAAATTCCGGCCGTGCTGTAGAAATCGAACACAGCTTCGATTTTTCCAGTTTCTACGGGCATCTTTATAAGACTACTGTAAAGCCCGGAGAAAAGGTAAAGCGGGGTCAAATCATCGGGTTGATGGGAAACAGTGGAAACAGCACCGGGCCACATCTTCATTATGAAGTCCATGTTCACGGTCAGCCGGTAAATCCGAAACCCTATATTCTGAATCTCGCCGGCTAATGGAGCGCAGGCGTCCCCGCCTGCATGATGGGTCAAAGGCATCTTGCCTGCAGGACTTAATCCATATCGCCGCTAGTGTAGTTTCTGTAGCTCCGCGTCCGCCCACTTGTTTGCCGGATCTCTACGCAATGCTTCTTGCAGTTTTGCGCGCGCTTCCTGCTTCCGGTTGAGCGCCTTCAAGACGACTGCTTCTCTTGTCAGAGCCTGAGACATCCAGAATCCGTCTTCACGAAGATGGACTTCCGCCTGCGCCAGAAATCCAAGAGCGCGATCATACTCTTTCTTCTGGGCGGCAATCACACCCAGATAGTAATAGGGCCTTCCATTTGTTGGACTGACCCGCAACGCCTGCTCAAAATACTGTTCAGCATCCTCCACGTTCCCCGCGTTCAATTGCTTTACCCCGCTCTCAACAATCTTGAGTGCCGCGGGATCACCACGCGATGGGGCGCGCGGTTTCAGCGGCTGCGCTTCGAGCGTCTTTCCCGGTGGAGGCGGCTGCGGGGGCGAAGGTTCCTTTGTTGGCGGTTCGGGAGCGACAGGTTGTTGAATTTCCGGCACTGTAGGATCTATGTTCGCTTTCTTCTTACCACAAGCGGAAAGAATCAGAGCGCATAGAAAGATCGCAAATACGAGCCATATCTTTGATTTCATGGTTTCCGATGGATGTGTAACCATTTGGTTACATATTCTGAAGCGCAGAATCGATAGCCTAGCCAAAAGAACTCCACCAATGCTTTTTGCTGTGATCGCACGTTTCCACCGGTTCTGTCCCTTCAATAAATAGTTCTGAAACTGCCGAAGGGCAATCCTCTGTTGCAAGTTTTCCGGTAGATGGGTCGATCATTCGAGACACAACGCCCTGGGGACTGCTAAATTCCTCCGCTGGAAGATTCTCGGTGGCCTTCTTCATGAAGCGGACCCAAACCGGCAAAGCCGCTTGCGCACCGGTCATCTTGATCGGCGTATTATCGTCATATCCGGTCCACACAACACAAAGAAGATTGGGTGTGTATCCGACAAACCATGCATCTCTGTATTCATCCGTGGTACCCGTCTTCCCGGCGGCAGGACGCGTAAACCCCCATCTCTTCACCGCCGCTCCGGTTCCGGATGAAAGAACAGTGCTGAGCATATCCGTGATGATATAGGCGGTCTGTGGATGCAACACCTTTTTGACTTCGATTTGACTGCGCTCGAGAGTCTTCCCCGCGGTATCAGTCACTTTCTTGACCGTGCGTAATTCAGTCTTGACGCCACCATTCGCAAATACCGTGTAAGCGGTAGCAACCTGCCAGGGGCTGACTTCAAATGCTCCAAGCGAAAGAGACGGATACGGTTTCACATCGCCAAATCCAAGCTGAAGCGCAAGCGCGGCAATCGGCTGAAGCCCAACCTGCTGCGCAAGTTTTGCTGTGGCCACATTCATCGACTGCGCAAGAGCGCTTCGTAGTGAAACGAGGCCGTGATACGTGCCATCGTAGTTTTTCGGCTCCCACGTCTTGTTCGAATAGTTTAGAATCCAGGGCGAATCATCCACCAGTGTTGCCGGAGTAAAAATATGACGGTTTGCTGCAAAAGCCTGTTCCAGCGCCGCAGCATACACGACGGGTTTGAACACGCTACCCGGCTGGCGGGAAGCCTGGCTGATTCTGTCGAACTGACTGGAAGAATAGCTCCGCCCTCCGACAAAAGCGCGTACGTATCCGGTCTGCGGCTCAATCGCGATCAAACATCCTTCCACTTTTTTCTTCACACGCTTGAAACGCAGATTGTCGATTTCCGCCAATCCCTGTGAAAGCGCTTCTTCTGCATACTGCTGAAGATTCAAATCCAGAGTTGTAAAAATATGCAAATTCTTTGTATAAATGGAGTCCGCATCATATTTTTCCAGCAACTGGGCCTTGACTACTTCGCCGAAATACGGCGCAAGGTTGATTCTCATATCCGGTGGATAAACAGTCATGGGCATCGCTGCATATTGAGTGAGCTGCTGATCTGTCAGACTTCCGGTCTCGCGCATCGCGCGGAGCACCGTGTCTCGCCTCTCTTTCGCTTCTTTTGGATGTCGATACGGATTGTATGTGTTCGGAGCCTGAATCATTCCGGCAAGAAGCGCTGCTTCGGGAATATTGATTTGTGTCACATCCTTATGGAAGAATACGCGGCTGGCTTCTCCGACTCCGTGAATGTTCATCCCGCCTCGTTGTCCCAGATAGATTTCATTCAGATAGAGTTCCAGAATCTCCTGCTTGGTCCGTCGCTTTTCCAGAATCCAGGCCATGACCGCTTCATTCACTTTCCGGGAAATTTTTTTCTCAGGCGTCAGATAGAAGTTCTTTACAAACTGCTGGGTGATCGTGCTTCCGCCCTGTAGCTGCTTGCCCTGAAACATGTCATTGACTACCGCGCGAAGAATGCCGCGCAAATCGATCCCGGGATGGCTGAAGAATCTGCGATCTTCAATTGCAACAACCGCCTGAACCAGGTGTTGGGGAAGGTCGGGGTACGCGATCAGGGTACGTTTCTCCCATTCCTCCCCAAACAGGTTGCTGATGGTCATCGGCTCCAGTTCATAAGCCGGAATATCCTCTCCGGTCTTCCGGTTTACAATCCTGCGAAGTTCCGAACCGCCGAACTCCATTTCAACGGGAAAGATGGAGGTCTGATCTGGAAAGAGACGGCGCTTCTGAAATAGAATTTTTTGTCCCGAAATCAGATATTCTCCGGAATGAACCTCCGTTCCCGATCCTTTCTGGTAGTTCAGCCGCTGCAGATACTGCGCCAGTGACTTGGCCTGCACCGGCATGCCTTCATAAACCATCGGCGCATCCGCATAGATTGTCGATGGAAGTGACCAGCTCTGATTCTTTAGATGCGCTTCTACTGTTTTGAGACAATTCAGGTAAAGGCGTACTACAAAAATTCCGGTAACCAGCAAAGCGGACAACAATAAGTAGAGCGAAATTCGCCGGAATTTTCGTTTTGGATCTGATTTTTCGACGAGGCGCGTGATCCTGCGGATGCCCATCTGCTCGTAATCTACTGTGAAGTTACTCATTTGTCAAAAACGAACCGTCGTGGTCTCACATCGCGCCTCTCTCCCCAAAAATATTGCAAGGAAGAAGCACTTGTATTAAAGTTAATGCAAGATCTCTACCAGAATCAGGGTGAGGAGAAGGACAGGGTTTAGATGGAATCGCTGAAAGCCAACCCGATAAAGGGTTCGTTGTCGGAAAAGAATCCGCTGGAATTACTGATCGATTGCTGGCGGACAGCCCGCACTGGAACGCTGCGTATCAAACGCAGACAGATGGAAAAAACGATTCTCCTCAAGGAAGGATCCGTTCTTCGCGCGCAATCGAATGTGGAAAGCGAGAAGCTCGGCCAGATCCTGCTGAAAAAAAATCTCATCAGTCCCTGGGACCTCGAAGTGGCGCTCACGCAGGTAACCGACACAAATCAGAGATTGGGCAGCGTTCTCCTTCACCAGTCCTCCATCAAAGAGGCTGTGTTAAATCAGACACTCGTGTCGCAAACTAGAGACATTATTTTTACGCTGGTGGATTGGGAAGATGGTGAGTTTGTACTTGATGAACTTACGGATCTGGAAAAAGAAGTTCCATTCGATCAGCTTTATACACCCGAGCTCATCCTTCAGGGAATGAGACGAATCTCAAACATTGTTCTCCTGTTACGGCCCCTCGGTGACATGCAAGGGAGGCTGAGTCTGGCGCCGGATTATCTGGAAAGGATCCGCAAACTGACTTTGTTGACTGAAGAGAAAAGCATTCTTGCCCGCCTCAATAAACCTCAAACGCTGAAAGACTTGATTAAATCATCCAGCATGGAAAAACTTACGGTTTATCGATCTGTCGCGGGACTTCTTGCTGTGGATGTCATGGTGCAGGATGGACAGGGAGTTCCGGGGCAGCAGGCGGCGGCGCAGGAAGCCGAGATCAACCTGAGCGTGCGCCCTGTATCCGACACCGGCGCGCGCTCACTCAAGCACCGCCGGAATCTTCTGGGCGAAATGCTTGTGGGGCAAAGGGTCATCACCGAGCAACAGTTGAGGGAAGCGCTGGTAGTCCAGTCTTCCAAGAAAGAGAAGAAGAAGGAATTCCTGGGAAATCTTCTTGTTTCGATGGGGCATTGCACGGAAGAAGCCATTGTATCGTGTCTCAGCAGCCAGATGAAAATACCTTCCCTGGAGGAAATCCATCCATCGGATGATATCAGCAAGACGATTCCCCTTCATGTTGCAAAAAAATACGCGATTTGTCCGGTGCGAAAGCACGGAACAACACTGGAAGTTGCTATGCTGGATCCGACCAACATGGCGGCTCTGGATGATCTTTCCTTTCTGACAAGTCTGCGCATTCAGCCTTTGATTACGACCAACGAGGCATTGAAAGAAGGCTGGAACCGCGTCTATGGATACTCCGACGAAAAGGGTGTACAGAGATTTCAGCGCACACTGGATGTGCGGCGAGACTTAACTTTCCGGAGCTTCACTTCGGCGGAATCGGACGAGGAAACGGAAGAACGGCTCGCGATGGAGGAACTCGAAGATGACGAACCCTTCGATATGGGCGAGTTGGAGTCTCTCGTTTCCGGGGTTGTCGAAGAACTTCAGCTCGTAAGTCCGGAAACAGATGAGATGCAGATCGGTCTCGACGTAGACAATGCTCCGGTTGTCCGCCTGGTCAATACGATTCTTCGTCAGGCCATCAAGATGGCAGCCAGCGACATCCATCTCGAACCTGGATCAACAAAACTGCAAGTCCGATTTCGATTGGACGGTGTGCTGCACAAAGTGTTCAGTTTCCCGATCTCAATCTCAAATGCGGTTGTTTCTCGCGTGAAAATTATTTCGCAGTTGGACATCGCGGAAAGACGCCGCCCGCAGGACGGGCGCGTGATTCTGAAAATCGGGAAAAAACGCACCGTGGAATTTCGTGTTTCCGTCATCCCGTCGGTCCACGGGGAACGGATCGTGCTCCGCGTTTTGGATAGAGCGAGCTTGGAAATCGATATGGCAAAACTCGGGTTTGATCCCCTTCAAATGGAGTATTTCAAAAAGGCCATCAACCAACCCTATGGAATGATTCTCTGTACGGGTCCTACCGGAAGCGGAAAAACAACCACCTTGTATTCTGCAGTCAATTCGCTGGACCACGCAACCAATAACATCATGACGGTTGAAGAACCGGTGGAATACAATTTCCCGGGAATCTGTCAGGTTCAAGTCAATGAACAAATCAATGTCACATTTGCCAACGCCCTGCGCGCCTTCTTGCGCCACGATCCGGACATTATCATGGTTGGAGAGGTGCGCGATCAGGAGACGGCAGAAATCTGCGCCAAAGCCGCACTGACCGGCCACCTTGTTTTGAGCACGGTTCACACGAACGATGCGCCGTCGGCAGTCGGACGTTTGATCGATCTCGGGCTCAAGCCGTATTTGATCTCCGCATCATTGCTCATGGTGATTGCACAACGTCTCGTACGCCGCATCTGCAAACACTGCAAGACCGAAGTGAATGTGGATAAGCAGATTCTGGTCGATGCAGGAATGGGTGAAGAAGACGCGGAAAAGGTGATCCTTTATAAGGGTTTGGGGTGCGACGCATGCGGCGGTACGGGATTCTTTGGCCGTACAGCCATCTTTGAAATGATGCAGGTTACGCGTGCAATCAAGTCCTCTATTGCCGCCGATCTTCCGATGGAACAAATCCGCGATCTCGCGATTAATGAAGGCATGAAAGATTTGAGACACGCGGCGCTCGAAAAAGTCAAAGCCGGCGTCACCACACTGGAAGAAGCCATCCAGAATACGATGCAGGAAACCATCTGATGGAGCGCAGGCATCTTCCCTGCCATTCCGTCTTCGATCAGAACTTTGATTTTTGAAATTCTTCGATCGTGGTGATCCCTTCGTTAATCTTTTCCAGACAGTGGGATCGCAAAGTAATCATTCCCGTGGACACGGCAGCCTGCTCGATTTCCTTTGCTGATGAATTGCGGGCAATAGTCTCTGCAACCGTGGGGTTCGAAACAAGCACTTCTAAGATCGCCACCCGGCCGCTGAAACCAAGATAGTTGCACTGCTTGCATCCGCCGCCTACATACGCATTCAAGCCAGCTGCCTCCGCCTCACTCAATCCCATTCGCACAAGCAAAGACTGGGAAATCGGAAGTTTTTCACAGCAATGGACGCAAATTCTACGGACGAGTCGCTGATTGATTACGAGTGAAAGCGCCTGTGAAAGGAGCGACGGTGAGGCGCCCAGTTCCTTGAGCATGATGATGGAATTTGCCGCAGTAATGGCATTCACGCTGGCTACAACAACGCATTTCGCGGCGATCTTGCAAATCGTGGCCGCCACCTCCTGATCCGGAATATCCGAAAGGAAAATCACATCCGGATCGGAACGAATGATCGAGTTGAGGCCGGTAAAGAAATCAAAGCCGACGGAAGGATCGATCTCAGACTGGTGAATATTGCTGATGTGAGAAAAAATCGGCGACTCCAGGGTGATGACTTTGCGGTTGGAATTGGATAGATAACGCATCATCGCATATTGCGTTGTGCTGCAGCCGTTCATCAGCGGACCGCTGATCAAAATCAGTCCGTGTGAGGAATCCAGCGCCAGACGGGTCTGCGTATGTTCGGCTTCCGGCAGGCCGATCTCGGTCAAGTCGCGCAAAAATGTGGAGAGATCGACAATCTTGATACTGATACTTTCCCCGTGCGGGTTTGGAAACGTTAAAATGTTCAACTGATATTTCTTGTCCCCCTGCCTCAAAACCATTTTGCTCGATTGAGGGACACCACTCTTGTGCAGTTCCATCTTGGCAAGTTTCTTCAAACTGGTAATCAATGGGACCTGCTCTCTCTTGGAAGGCGACTTGATCTTGTAGAGCGCGCCATCGATCCGGTAACGGATGCTCAGCTCGTCCTGATCCGGCTCAATATGAATATCCGAAGCATGCCGTTTGATGGCGCCCAGAATGATTTTGCGAATCATAATCTGATAATCTGTGGTCTCCTGCTCCAGAATGCGGACGCCACCGGGCGGCACAGAATCTTTCAAAAACGCGTTCAGAGCAAACTCATCCGCATAAAACGGAACCACAAACATTTCTGTTTTTCTCGCCACAATTTCAATCGTATCTACATCCTGAGGATCTGCCATCGCAAGAACAAGAAAAGAACGTTCCGCTCCCTGATAGACTTTCAGCGGAAGAATTTTTTGCTGCAGACAGTATTCTGGATTCAAACGTTGCAACATGGGGGCATCCACATACTCTTCGCTGAATTCAGCAGGAACCGGAATGGACTGCATCTCCAGGAAAAGATCCAGCTCCTGTGCGCTGATCAGCTGGTTATTCACCAGGATTTGCCCGAGCTTCTCTCCCGTTTCTGTTTGCTGCGCGAGAGCAGCCAGAAGTTCTTCTACTGAGACAATTTGAGCGCGCGCAAGCAGTTCGCCGAGTCGATCCTTAATCTTTCGCAGAGAGGAGCGCTCTTCCAGCAAAGAGGCAGGCGCATACTGAAGAAAGCGTCCTTTGTATTCATCGGTGGCCCGGCAAAAGCACTGAAGACAATACGGACAAAGCTTGGTGGGATTTTTGGGATCGCAACTGCACCAGACCGCAACACCGGCATCGTACTCCCCCAGACAGTACCAGCACTGTACTAAATACTCTTCGCTCATGGACCGAATTTCATTTACAGGTGGTCATTATAACTCACAGTGTTGCATCGCCGATACGTCCCAATTTCATCATGTTGGTTGCGCCAGGAACCGGATGAGCTCCCGATACAACGACAACCACGTCTCCTTTCTCAGCAAGATTCCATTCCAGTAAAATTTCCTCCGCTCTTTTCAGCGCCTGATCGGGGGCTGTAACATCCAGCAACACCGGAGTCACACCCGATACAAGAGCGAGCTGACGATAGACCCGTTCGCTGGGTGTAAAAGCGTAGATGGGGCAATCCGGACGCTGGCTGGAAGCGAGTTGCGCCGTCATTCCGGATTGAGTCAATACAAGAATCGCTCGGGCCTTCATCATCTCTGCAGCGGCGCGCGCCGAATGAACAATTGCATGCGTGAAGTGTGTCGGTCTTTGCGGGCGGATTCTCTCAATGCGCCGGCAAACTTCTTCATCGGTTTCGGTATATAGAGCAATGGAAGCCATCGTGGATACTGCTTTTTCCGGATAATGTCCGGCGGCCGTTTCTTCAGAAAGCATAACAACATCCGTTCCATCCAGAATCGCGTTTGCCACATCGGATGCTTCCGCGCGCGTGGGACGAGTGTGGTCGATCATGCTATCCAGCATCTCTGTGGCAGTAATCACCAGTTTTTCCGCTTGATTCGCCTGTTCAATAATTCTTTTTTGAATTAGAGGCACCTTCTCTAAAGCCATCTCTACGCCAAGATCGCCGCGCGCCACCATCACGCCATCAGAAACATTCAGAATTTCCTTCAAATTCTTTACAGCTTCTGGCTTTTCGATTTTTGCAATGATGTGCACATCGCGCGGAAGCGCGTCTCCCAGTTTCTGCCGAAGCAAAAGAATATCGGAAGCGGTACGCACAAATGAAAGCGCGATGTAGTCCGTTCCCATTTCGATTCCAAATCGTGCGTCCTGTAGATCCTTTTCCGTGACGCTCTCTTCGCTGATCTGGGTCCCCGGAAGATTGATCCCTTTCTTTTCGTCCAGCATCCCTCCTGATACCACCTCTGTTTTTACATCTGTATCGCTTGCGTTTAGAACACGCAGCTCGATCGCGCCGTCGTCAATCAGGATTCTGTCGCCGGACCGGACATCCGAAGTGAGCTTTTTGTAGGTCGTCGAAATAATTTGATCATTTCCCTCAACGGCCCGCGTAGTCACTATGAATCTGGCGCCGGGAATTAGAGCAACGGGTTTGCCGTCTTTCAGCGTGCCAACTCGCATTTTGGGTCCCTGCAAATCTTGCAAAATCGCAACTGGTCTGGAAAGTCTGGCAGATGCATTCCGGATCAATTGGATTATAGGACGGAAGAATTCGTGACTGCCGTGGGAAAAATTGAGACGAAAACCATCAGCGCCGGCTACGATCAGCCGCTCGATCATTTCTGGTGTACAGGATGATGGCCCCAGCGTAGCAAGAATCTTTGTTCGACGCGGATTTTGTTTCAAGATGGCCATAATGTTAATGCTCCCATCGGTACGAGTCAACGAATACACCTACTTCTTTTATGGTAAGGCGAATCGTCCCCAGTTGATCGGTGCGATACACCAAAGCGTGGCGTTGTCGATATCGCTCGAGAACATCATGATTTGGGTGACCAAACCAATTATTTCTGCCTACGGATATGAAAACGATTTTCATTTTCAATTTATCCAAAAGTTCCGACTTGCTGGAAGTCTTGCTTCCATGATGCGGCGACTTCAAGATGTCAACCCTTAAGTCATTGATTTTAGAAAGCTTAAACTCCGTCTCACCTTCGGCATCTCCTGGCAGAAGTAATCGCTTCCCCCGATACTGCACGAGCAGTACGAGAGAGTCGTCGTTGCGGACGTGCAGAGTGTTCCCCGAATCCTCGGGAGCAAGAACATCGATTCGAACGCCTGCTTGAGTAAAGTGATTGCCTTTCCGAATATTCTCCAACGGCATATCTATGTATCTTACCAGGTTCTGATAACCCGCATCCGCAAGCGGTTTCCGCGTAACGAAGAAATGATTTGCCGGCACGTACCGCAAAATCGAAATCAAACCCGCCATATGATCGGAATGCGCATGTGTCAAGAACACTCGGTTCAGTCTTCGCACACCCAGGTGAGAAAGGTACGGAAGCAATACCGCCTCTCCCACATCGAGCGCTTCGGTGTTCCAGAATCCGCCACCATCGACCAGATCAAAAGTGCCATCCGGATACTCAAGCAAAATCGCATCACCCTGCCCTACATCAATCAAATGGGCGCGCAAATGTTCTGTGGGCACAGGCTGCCGCGGATTGAGTACCATCCACAGAATTCCACATCCAAAAAGCAGAGCGCAGGTCCGCAAAAGGCGATTTCTAAATCCGGCAAAGACAGCCAGACAAAGATAAAACAAAAATACTGCAGCGTAGCTGGGCTCTACAACCGTCTCAAGCCAAACGCCACTGAAGAGAGATGTTCCCTCCAGGAACAGTTGCAGAGTCCGGTGAAACAGCCACACAACCGGCGCCGGGAAAAAGCCAAATGGCAGGCAAATCGCGCCGGCAGCAATCAACGAGCTGCTCAGAGGAACTGCGATCAAATTTGCCGCGGAAGACGAGAACGGGATCCGGTGAAATACCAGCGCCTGATACGGCGCGAGGACAAATTGCAGCACCAGTGACACGATCACAAGATCGACAGCGTAGCGATAGACTTTTCGCGGAAGGCGCACGCATCTGCACAGCGGCACCGCAGCAAACAGAATCGCGGCTGTAGAAAGATACGTCAGGTGATATCCGGGATCAAACAACTCCAACGGATTCCATACCAGTTGTCCCCAGGCGGACAGAAAAAGAATATTATCCGCGCGCACCGCCTCACGTTTCCAGGATGCAACAGAAAAAACCAGAAAGGTAAGAAAGGATCGTGTGATCGAGGAACGGCCTTCGAGAAGTACAAAATAAACCAGCAGCACAGCGGACAGCAGGATCAGCGCGGTCCGGTATGGCACACACTTCCGCAGGATAAGAAACGCGAGCGAGATCAAAATCGCAACATGAAAACCCGAAATCGCGATCACATGAAATACGCCTGCATCAATCAATCGGCGTTCGGTATCGTGAGGGAGTGCGGATCGATCATCCAACCAGAGCGCTCGAAACAACGCTGCATCTTCAGCGCCAAAACGCCGCTGAATCTGCAGAATCAGATCCAATCGAAGCGCCGAAAACAAGGAACGGATCGATCGGGTTGCGTTCTGCTTTCGAACCAGGGACGCACTCTTCACGCTTCCTAATACATGTACTTCTTCTTTTCTCAGATATCGTTCGTAATCAAAGCATCCCTCAGCTCCAAAATTGGCAGGTACACGGAACCGGACAAACGCCTCCAGCATGTCGCCGGATACCGGATATTCCTTGGCCTGCCCGGAAACCGTAATCCGGGCAACTCCACGCGTTCGTTGCCCGGATAGCTCGGTCGTTTCAACTGTAAGCACAAAATATTCGGTCGAAATTTCCGGCGTCTTGAGCAGAACGCCCTTGAGCCGGACCGTCTCCTTCTCATGGGCTGCAACCCAGAGCCGAAGCGGATTCGAATCGTACGTCTTGATTTGTGACGCAGTCATCTGATGTGAGAGCAAAAACCAGAAAAGTCCATGAGCCGCCAGCGATAAATAAAATCTGTCGATTCTTAGGCCGAGCCCCGCGATCACACCCGCAAGCAGAAGCGTCCAGATGCCGGCTTGAATATGGAACGCGGAAACAATTCCGGCTGCAAAGCAGACAAAGATCCACACAAACGGGGCTGCCATTTGACGCCTGCCCCGCAACTACATGTAAAACAGACTGAGACGCGGGATTTGATACACCCGACGAGCGGACTTGATCAACGCCCGGCGCAACATCTCCTGATAAACCGCCAGATCGAGTTTGGATTCAAATGTCTTCAGCTCTCGCATCGCATCCTCCTTGAACAGATTCATCTGCTCATCGGAAATCATTTGCAGCAACACCTGCTCGATTTCCTTTTCAAAGGTTGTTAATTGATGCTCCACACGCTGAAGATTGGGAGAGGGATCTTTTAGAAATGGGTTCACGATTTCGTCGGCAAGTCTCCGATGAGTTTTCGCCAGATATTCTGAAAGCGCTCGATTCTCGGATTTTTTCGCCTGCAAACTGCTTTTCTCCAGATTCTCAGCAAGCCGTTCTAGGTATTCCCCGACATTCCTTGCCTCCGGCTCCTTTGTCTGTTCCTTGCCTTCGAGAGACTTTACATACTTCTTGTGCTCGCTCTTAACCAGGCGTCCGGCGTACCGGAGACTGAGCGGAAGTCTGTCTTCCAACTTCTTTTCAAAAGCCCGGTCGATGGCGCGCAGGATCACTTGCTCCGGAATGCTCTGATCGTACCATTCGTGAATCAGACTCCACTCCTTCGGATTCAGAAGCATCGGGTTGCCCCGTTTCTGGAGAAAATGCTCTTCAATCATCCGGAAATATTCCTCTTCTTCGATCATCGGTTCATATCGTATAGAATCTGGAGCCCCTGTAAAATCAGGTCGGGTTCGGTATGCTGGATACACGATGTGCGTTTTGAAATCAATGGAGCCAGCCCTCCGGTTGCTATTGTTATAGTACTATCCCCCTGCAGCTTTATCAGTAAGGAAACAATCTTTTCAATCAGCCCAAGATAGCCGTAGAAAATGCCGGACTGGATGGCGGAAACCGTGTTGCGTCCGATCACCTCGGGAGGCTCTTTGATCTCGACCCTGGGCAATTTTGCCGCTCGCTGGAACAGCGCTTCTGCGGAGATCAAAATGCCGGGAGCGATGATACCGCCCAGATACTCCCCTTTTGCGGACACCGCATCAAACGTTGTAGCGGTTCCCAGGTCAATGACGATGCATGGCCCTCCATATTTCTGGAATCCGGCAACGGCATTCACGATCCGATCGGCGCCAACTTCTTGCGGATGCTCGTACAGGATCGGCATCCCCGTTTTGATTCCCGGCTGGACGACAAATGGCTCGCAGTCAAAGTAAACGGTGGACATCTGGCGGATGGAAGGAAGAAGGGGCGGCACCACGCAGCTGATCGCGATGCCGTCCATTTTCAAGCCTTGATATCCGGACAATTCCAACAGGTTCTTGACCAGAACACCATGCTCATCCGAAGTGCGTTCCCGAACGGTAGTCAATCGCCAGCTCCGTTCAAGTTTTGAATTCTGAAACAATCCTACTACAGTATTAGAATTCCCGATGTCTATGGCGAGAAGTGAAGTCACTTTTTGCGGCATGCCGTAATCTCTCCAGCATAAACTACGCTCGGGCCGTCTTTTGTCTGTACGACGAGACCGCCGTAAGCATCGAGACCCTGCGTAGTCCCCTCGATGATAGTATCATTTTGATCGATTTGTACAGCACATCCGCGCAGCATGGTGGAATGCTGTTCCAGCAATCGACAGAACTCGTTCCAGCCCAGTTCCCGCGCAGTTTCATACGCTTGCTCAAACTCCGTCAGAAATGATGCCAGCACTATTTCACGCGAAACAGAACGGCCCGTTTCAGTAGCGACGGAAGTAGCTACGTCCTGTAATTCCGCGGGAAAGCCGGTTTCATTTACATTGATGCCGCACCCGATCACTGCAAAACGAAGGATATTTTCTTCCAGAGAAGTTTGAATCAAGACTCCGCAAATCTTTTTCCCGTTTACGAGCACATCGTTTGGCCACTTCAAGTCTGCCTCCAAACCAAATGATTTCAGACTGTGCAGCACTGCAAGGCCGGCAACAAAGGGGAGATAAGGAAGGTCAGTCGTTTGCGGCCTGAGAATCAATGTGAAGTAGAGATTGACTCCGGGCGGTGAGTGCCAGGCATTGCTTTTGCGCCCACGTCCCGCCGTTTGCTCGTCTGCAATGATCAGAGTACCTTCTCCTGCCCCGTTTCTGGATAACCTTTCTGCTGTCACATTGGTGCTCTCGAGCCGCTCAAAGTAGTAGAGTTCCTCGCCAAGCTTGCCTCTCCGGCGTTTCTGAAAATCCACTACATCAAACATGGCAACGACGCGATAGACGCGACCGACGCGATAGACGCGATAGACGCGACCGACGCGATAGACGCGATAGACGCAAAAGGGCGGGCACAAGGCCCGCCCTATCGAGTCTCGATCTCCATCGAAATGTCCAGGCTCTGCACACTATGTGTGAGAGCTCCGATGGAGATTGCATCTACCCCTCGAATCAAATACTTCGAAAAATTCTTTGTTGAGATGCCCCCCGACACCTCATAATACATCGTGTCCCGCTTGAGCCCAACACATTTTCGAATCATCGAGGGAGACATATTGTCCAGCAGGAAACGAACAGCGCCCGCAGCCATGGCCAGCTGCAACATCGCGGGGGTTGTCACTTCGATCTCTACTTCAGCAGGCGAATAGCCCCCCTCCTCAAACCGACGCAACAGTTTCTTGAAATCCGGTTGGAGCTGAAGATGATTATCTTTCACAAGAACTGCATCGTATAGCCCGAAACGGTGATTCTTTCCACCCCCCGCTGAAACTGCGTATTTTTCGAGCGACCGGAGCAGCGGAGTAGTCTTACGTGTATCCAGAACGGCAATGCCGAAGCGCTCGGCTTTACCGGCAAAGAATGCTGTTTGAGTTGCGATGCCGGAGAGACGCTGCAAAAAATTCAAGGCAAGACGCTCGCCCGCAAGAAGCGCCTGCACGGTTCCTTCCACTTTGCAGAAAACAGTTCGCGCGCGCAAACGGGATCCGTCTATAAACAATTCTCGAACCTGACATCGGTGATCAAGACGCCTGAAGATGCGTGAGATGAGCGGAACTCCGGCAATCACGCCCGCCTGCTTCGCCAGAAAGGCGGCAGATCCGCGGCGCGGCTTTGACAGCATCGTGTTGGTGGTGATGTCGCCGTTTCCAATGTCTTCGGCAAGCCCGCGATCCAGAATCGCGCTGATTTCGTCCGAATCCCAATCCATCATTCTACAAGTGCCTTGAGGGCCACAGAGAAGATTTTGCCACAGAGCACACAGAGGTCACAAAGAAAAACACAGAACCGATTCTTTCCTTATCCTCTGTGAACTCTGTCTCCTCTGTGGCTGAATCCTCTGTGATCCCCAGTCCTAACCTCCGAGCGACTGGAGATGTTCGAGAGTCTTTTGCTTTCGGGAGTCCAGATCCTGCTGCCTGCTTCGCTGTTCGGCGACCACTTCCGCCGGAGCGTTGCGGATGAAATTTTCGTTTGCCAGCTTCTTCTCAGTTTGCGCCAGGTCTGTTTCGATTTTCTTCAGATCCTTTTGCAGGCGTTCTTTCTCCGCCTCAAGATCCAGAGCGCCCGACAGATCAATCGCAACTTCACAGCCGGATACGACCCCTCGGGCTAGCCGCAACCCGGCGGGAAACTCAGCCACAAATTCAAGATTCTCACCACGGATGAACAGAAGAATCTGCTTCAATTGCTCTTCAATCAGCCGGCGATGCTCCTCTGTCTTGATCAATACACGAATTCGTTTTCCCGGCTCAATATTCATCTCTGTCCGGATTTGGCGGATCTTGCCGATGACGTTCATCAAGAATTCAAAATCCGATTCGACATCCTCGAAAATCAAACTTTCGTCTCGTACGGGATATGAGGCGACCATGATAGCGCCGGTCGATCGCGCGCGTTCCGGTAGTTGCTGCCACAAATATTCCGTTACAAAAGGCAAAAATGGATGCAGCAACCGCAACACTTCACCGATGCGTTGCAACAACAAACCCTTTTTCGCCGAAGCATGGGGCTGATCTTCATTCAGCTGTGGTTTGATCCATTCAATGTACCAGTCGCAAAACTCACGCCACAAAAACTGATACGCAACGTTGCTTGCAAGATCGAATCGATACTCTGCAAGCGCAGAATTGATTTCTCCAGCTGCGCGATTCAGACGGGATGCGATCCAGCGATCGCCAAGATCCCAATCCGATTCGGGAAGTGGCGTCAGATCTTCTGTATCACTCACCTTCAGCAGTGAGAACCGTACGGAATTCCACAGCTTGTTGATAAATGCTTTGTATCCTTGAATCCGTTTGGGAGCCAGCGGTATGTCCGGTGTGGGACTGGACAGAACGGCAAATGTAAACCGCATCGCATCCGCGCCATACTCCCCGATCAGATCCATCGGATCGATGGTGTTCCCGCGCGACTTGCTCATTTTTTGTCCATGTTCATCCCGAACCAGGCCATGAATGTACGCATGACGAAACGGAATATCGCCCATGAATTTCATCCCGAACATGATCATCCGGGCAACCCAGAAGAAAATAATATCGAAACCGGTTACCAGCAGATCCGTTGGATAGTAGTATTTCAATTCGGGCGTGTGCTCCGGCCAGCCAAACACCGAAAATGGCCATAGACCTGCAGAGAACCAGGTATCCAGAACGTCCGTTTCCTGTCGCAAATTCGTAGAGCCGCATTGCGCGCATTTTTCCGGCGCTTCCGCTTCCACAAGAACCGCGTTGCATTGGCTGCAATACCAGGCTGGAATGCGATGTCCCCACCAGAGCTGGCGGCTGATACACCAGTCGTGAATGTTTCTCATCCATTCGAAATAAGTCTTGGACCAGTTTTCCGGGAAGAATCGAAGTCTGCCTTCTTCCACCACCCGGATCGCGGGCGCTGCAAGCGACTCCATTTTTAGAAACCATTGCGTCGAAAGAAGAGGTTCGACAACTGTCTTGCAGCGATCGCAATGTCCCACCGCATACACATGTTTTAGTTGTGCCGCGAGAAGTCCTTGCGCCGTGAGATCCTCGATCACACGTTTGCGAGCTTCAAAGCGATCCAGTCCTGCGTACGGCCCCGCATTCCCAGTCATTTTTGCATCGCCGTCAATGATCAGAATAGACGGAAGCCCGTTTCGTTGAGCCGCCAGAAAATCGTTTGGATCGTGCGCCGGTGTGATTTTCACAGCGCCTGTCCCAAATTCACGGTCGACAAAAGGATCCGCAATGATCGGGATCTCCCGATTCAACAACGGCAGGATCACGATTTTTCCCACAATGCCGGTGTAACGCGGGTCCTCCGGATGAACGGCAACGGCGGTATCTCCCAGCATCGTCTCGGGGCGCGTCGTTGCAATCGTCACAAATTCGTCCGTGCCTTTCACCGGATATTTGATGTGATACAAATATCCTTCCTTTTGCTCGTGTCGCACCTCCAGATCGGAGATGGCGGTCTTGCAGCGCGGACACCAGTTGACGATGTACTCGCCTTTGTAGATCAATCCATCCTTATAGAGCCGGACAAACGCAACGCGCACTGCGCGGGATAGACCTTCGTCCATGGTAAAGCGTTCGCGCGACCAGTCACACGAGCTTCCAAGCTTGTAGATCCGCTGTACGATCTGGCCATGGCTGTATTCTTTCCATTCCCAAACGCGCTTTTCAAACGCCTCACGGCCCATCTGCTGCCGGGTTTTCCCTTCCTTCGCCAGCTCGCGCTCCACAACCATCTGTGTCGCAATTCCCGCATGATCCGTTCCGGGAACCCATAGCGCGTTCTTGCCCAGCATTCGCTGCCAGCGCGTGATCAAATCTTGCAATGATAGATCCAGCGCGTGTCCGACATGAAGCGCTCCCGTTACGTTTGGAGGCGGAATTACAATGGAAAATTTTCCCCGCGAAGGATCGACTTCGCTATGAAAGTAATTTCCATCCAGCCAGAACCGGTACATGGAGTCTTCAATCAGTTTTGGATCGTACGCCTTTTCCATATGTGTAAAAAGAATACCTTTGTGTTCTCTGTGTCTTTGTGGTGAATCCTAACGGCAAACAGGTGGGAGTACTTGCTTACTCTTCCCCGGAATGAAGTTTTTCCAGTTCGCGCCGGATCATCCGTTCCGCCAGGTCCGGTACGACCTGCCAAACAATTTCGGAGACAACTCTCTCCGATAGTTTGGCGGCTACGCGTTCCGCAATACGGTCAACCAGTTCATCAGTGATTTCAACGTTCGCAGCCATATGCTCTGCGGGAGCAGCAACTAAAGTAGCATCTGCCTGGGGTTGTTCGATCTCGCTCTCGGAGAAATCTTCAACCAGTACTGCTTCTTCATCAACGCCTTGAATCGTATCTGCTGACTTCATTTCATTTTCGAACAGGTCTTCAACCGGCTCGTGCTCGGCGCCTACAGTGACGCCTGGCCATGTGTCGTCATAGTCGCCGGCCGCCGTCTCTTTGGCAGCGATCAATTCCTCTCCAGCGGCCAGCTCGTCAGGGGCGACCAGCTCGTCTTCAGCGGCTGCATCGTCGATCACTTCTTCCACCTGTTCCACTTCCGCTTCCACTTCCGTTCCGGTCTCAATTTCCGCTTCTACTTCGGCCTGAACTTCTTCAACAGGTTCTGCAACGAGATCCGCAACAGCCTGAGCCTCAACCGAGGGAACAGGAGATGCCACAGGTTCAGGCACTCCGAATGGAGACTCCTCTTCCGATGTGGACACGGTCGCCCATTCAGACGGGAGCGGAGCCGGATCAAAAACTTCACCGAACGGTTCGCCCTGTGCCAGAATTACCGGAGGAATTTCATCCTGTTTCCTGTTTTCGGGCATTGTGAATTCCACCTCCTGTTGTCCCTGAAATGCATCACCTGAATCCAGTTCGGAGTATTCGACTCCCTCCCGCTCTCCACTTTGCTTTTCATCGGCGGCAGCTTCGTCATTGGAATCGAACTCATGATTCACTTCAAAAACGGGCTCATACTCGGGCGAAACCGCCATCACATCGACAGGAGCTCTCTCTTCTAGCCGAGGCGGCGATTCCTCACTGGAGGGGGGATTCTCGGCAAAAATATTCTGGGAAAGGGAGGAGCAGGAATCATCATCGTACTCTCCCCATCGTCCGGAGGCGCTTCTGCTTTCTTTTCAGCCGCAATCGCCGAAGTGAAAAAATTTTCGGAAGGAGCGGGAGTCTCACCAAAAACTGCCATGGTCGGACCGGTAATTTCATCCGTTGAGGTAAGCACAACCCTGGTCGGTCCCGTTATGTCCTTTTCTTCCGCTCTGGAAGAAATGACAAAACGCACCTTCGAAATCAGCAACTGGGGATCAAAAGGTTTCGATAAGAAATCATTTGCGCCGGATTCACGGACATTTTCTTCCACTTGCCTGGCGCGCTCTTCATCCATCGTTTCATAAATACCGGCCAGAAGGATGACTGGCGTTTTGGAAAAATTCGACAGTGCGGGGTCGTTCCGTAAAGCACGACAGATTTCGTATCCGCTCCTTACGGGAAGACTGATGTCGGCCAGGATAATATCCGGTTGGAGCTGGGGGATTGCATCGATGGCAGCCTGACCGTCGGAAAACGACTTAATCACGAAGTCTTCATCGGCAAATGTAAGCTCCACGATCTTCTGAATCGTGATGCTTTTATCCGCTAAAAGGATCGTATACCCCATCCAACAGAACCTCCTTGGCAAACCTAAACTTACGGGCTATTGTACGGTATATTCTGTTGTTCCTCAAGTCCGAAATCTGGAGCGCGGGCGTCCCGCCCGGCGATGAAGCGGATTGGTGTTGGAGATGACAATCGAACATAAAGAAAGAAGTCTTGCAGGCTCCCAATGGCGATATCGCGTCACGGGATCGAAGGAGAAGGCGCTGCTCGCCTTGCCGGGTTCATTAGGTGGCGGAGATGCGATCACAGATCTGATGGCGCAAATGTTACCGGATCGACAGATCATTGTCCCGGAATACTCTGCTGTTTCAACTGTCTCCGAATGCGTAGACGGTATCGATGAAATCCTGCGCGCTGAACAAATCGAAAAGATGGCAGTTTATGGCGGTTCATTTGGCGGGCTGATCGCGCAGTGTTTTGTACGCCGGCATCCGGAACGCGTGACTCATCTGATTTTAGCCGGAAGCGGATTCCCCGAACCGAAACGCGTAGAAAAAAATCGTCGTTTATTGCAGCTGCTTCCCTATCTTCATATGGGTTTGATGAGACTCCTGCTGCGCGTGGTCCTGTGGAAGTTGCTGCGCCAGGTAACTGGGGATCAAAATCATTGGAAAACCGAATTCCACCAGTTGATGAGAAAGCTCACAAAAGAGGATCTCGCAAGCCGGTACAACATTGCGATCGATTTTGACGAAAACTATCGATTCACACCGGCCGATCTTGCAGACTGGCCCGGAAAGATCCTGATTCTCGAAGGCAGTGCGGATCGGATTGCAAATGAACAAATCCGCGCGGGACTGCGAGCCTTGTATCCCCAGGCAACAGTCCACACATTTGCAGGCGCAGGGCACTCCATGCTGCTGACGCATACGCAAGAGTGGCAGAAGATCGTCCTCCCGTTTCTGGATATGTAACCAAATGGTTACGCATTCGGACTTCTCCGAAAGAACGCCCGTGTCTTCGCCGTGGTGATCAAGATAAGAATGAGGATGACGATCGGTATGCCGATAACCGCACGCGGTTCTGTCCCGCTGACCGTGTTGTAGATATCCCCCAGAAGATTCACGGCGAGCAGAACGAGAGAAAGACGATACCCCCACAGCTTTCCGCACCAGAGGCCTGACGCAGTAGCGCCGCACGCGAGAGAAACACATGCAAGAAGAACGATTGCAGCGGGCCCGATGCTTCCGAAAGCCTGGTGAGCGCGCGGGTTGAGGCGCCACATCGGCTCCAGGAAACTGCCGGGAAGCAGCAAAGAAACTGCAGAAACAAAACTGATCATCGACCCGGCGCCGAAAAACACACTGAGGGCGGTGATCCGGGTGGGGCGAGTTTGGATTGTGCCCGACAACGTTATTTTTTCGCTTCGATGTATGCCATCGGTATGGTCAGCAGCAATTCCCCTTCTCTAGAAGATAATTGGTTCAGATTGGATTCCAACACGGAGAATAGCTCTTCTTGTTCTTCGAGATTCACAACTTCTTTCCAGCCATCCAGAAAACCGAGTTGAATGAAGTAATGGTGGAACAGCGCGCTTCCGTTAGCGAATCGCATGGAAGCAGTGTCTTCGTGAACCCGATGCAAGGTGAAACCGGTTCGGCTGAACAGATCCGTAATCCAGGCAACGCTCAATCTGTGTTCAATGTTCCTGTTCAGCGCCGTCAGTGCCTGCGTCTTACCAAGTTGCCGTAAGGTCGATTCGAACACTTCATAGAATTCCTGCATATGACCTTGCAGATTGGTGGTGAGCGCCAGCAAGCCGGAAGGCTTCACCACCCGATGGCATTCGTGAAGCACACCCTCGGGATCCGCGAAATTATTGATTCCGAGATTCGAGACAACCAGATCAAACTTTTCGTTTGGAAAGGGCATCGAGCAAGCGTCTCCAACGTGGAGATCAACGTTTTGTATGCCCCAGACTTTCATCTTGAATCGTGCCCTGTTCATTGCGGCTTCCCAGGTATCTAATCCATACGCAAAAGAACCGGGGCCAAGGCGTTGCACAAGCTCGAACAACGGGAATCCGGTACCGCACCCGACATCGAGAATTTCGGTGTTTCCTTTTAGAGGAACGTGACGCAATAGTAAGAGTCCAAACATGGCCGACCATAGCCCAAGTTCATCGTACGCGGAAACGGTGTCGGCGTGATTGAGATCTATTTGCGATCGCAAATACTCCGTCGTCATTTCGCGGCACCGTCAGCAGGCCAGAGATCAGGAAGTACCGCTATGGTCGAAATCAAATGCGTGTGTGGCGATTGTTCCAGGATTTGTTGTGTGTGTGCCCCCGTGAGCACACCGATATTCCAGCGCACACCTGCATTCAATCCTGCTTGCAGATCGAGCACCGTGTCGCCAATGTTGGCGACGCGATGGACGCTTGTCGTTCCTGTCGCTTCCATAGCACGAAAAATGAGAAAGGGAGCAGGGCGGCCCTGTGGTACATCGTCACCGCAGATCACAGCATCCACAATTCCATCGGCCCACCCAACCGCGCTAAGAATCAACGACGTGATGCTGCGGTCAAATCCTGTATTCAGCGCAGTGCGGACTCCACGATCGCGCAACCAACGGAATGTTTCTTGGGCGCCGACGATCGGTTCGACGCCTTCATCTTTGTAGCGCTGGGTCAGGCGCTCTTGAAATGAAGCGTATACCAATTCGCTATGACGGGCACGCTCCGGTCCTTCCGGAATGAAGTGCAGGACAGCCTCGCGTTTGGAGGAACCGCGCGCGCGAGCCAGATCTTCGGACGTGATTTCAAATCCGTGCACAGCCAGTGCTGCGGTAAATGCATCTGAAACTTGTCCACCGTCTTGAATGGTAGTTCCCGCCAGATCGAAAACTACCAGATCCAAATCATTCATTCTTTCGTGACCGCCGTCAGATTCATGGTTAGCAGAACGCCGGGTTTTGGAAGCTCATGCACGCCAATCACGGTTCGAGCCGGCCGGTGATCGCCCATCTTCTCCACGTATGCCCGGTTCATGTTTTCAAAATCCTGCATATCTATGAGAAAAACATTTACGTGCACGACATGCTGCAAATCGGAGCCAACGGATGCAAGCATGATCCGGAAGGATTCAAGAATCTGCTTCGCCTGCGAGTACACGTCCGATCCTGCAAGCTGACCTGTCGCAGGATTAAACCCGGCGGTTCCACCAATACTGATGAACTGACCCACCTTCGCAATATGGCTGTACGGGCCAATCGGGTCCGGAGTATTGGGGGGCGTGGACGTTTCCAATTTCAATGACAATCTCCAAATTGAGCTCAGACATTGAACATAGCGCTGATTTCCTTGAAGCTCACAGCCTCTTTCGCGAACGCAAACGTGCCGTGCGTTTTCATCTCCCGTGCTGCGCGCAAAAACGCGCCAAGAGCGGCGCGTGAGAGTGCGCTGCCAACGCTGATTCGCTTCACACCGATTTCGGATAGCGCCGGAAGGCTCAATTGAACGCCCTGCAGACCCATGACAACATTCACGGGGCGATCCACCGAACGGACCAGCGAAACAATGTCCTCTTTGCTTGTCAGACCCGGCGCATACAGAACATCTGCTCCTGCTTCCTGATAAGCCTGAAGTCGCTTGACCGTGTCTTTGAGGTCGGGACGGCCAACAAGGTAGTTCTCCGCGCGCGCTGTTAAGGTGAACGTAAACGGAAGACCTCGTACCGCATCAGCTGCTGCGCGGATACGCTCGACCGCATGTTCATGCTCATAGATCGGATGATCCGCGCTTTTGCTCATATCTTCGATTGAGCAGCCGGCAAGTCCTGTCGCTGCGGCAAGCCGGATGGTTTCCGCAACTGTTTCAGGACTATCCCCGAAGCCGTTTTCGAGATCGGCGCTCACGGGCAATTCGGTTGCTGATACGATCTCTGAAACATGTCTCATCATCTGATCGCGGCCAATCGTGTTGTCCCGCTGTCCAATAGAAAAGGCATACCCTGCACTGGTAGTTGCCAGCGCTTCAAAACCGAGATGTGCCAGTAATCGAGCCGTTCCAATATCCCATGGATTTGGAATGATGAATGCGCCGTTTCGTTCATGAAGCGCACGAAAGATTTTTCCTTTTTCAGCTTGGGTCAACATTCAGCACCTCATCGAATCAAGTTGGATAGAAATACTAAGAGGCCGGGGTAGAATGGCTCGGTTCCTGATAGAGGCCGAAGACATTTCCGGCGGGATCGCGGAACCTGGCGGTCACCTCAGGCGCATCAACGCCGATCGGCTGCACGATCACACCTCCGTGAGCAACGACGGCGTCAATCGTTGCGGCAACACTGTCGACCATGATGTAGAGCAACATGCCCGGTTCTGCAGACGGAGGCCGACCGGTTACCCACGTGCCGCTCACCTCGCCGACACCATCGTCAAAAGCGGTACTCCCGTCACCCCGCCGCCGGATATGCCAGCCAAAGACAGCCTGGTAAAAATCAATCGATGTACGAAGGTCGACTGCGGGAATCTCTAGATAGCAAATCTTTCCGTTCGCCATTGTAGGAGGCATTCAGGCTCCTTTGCTCGTTTTCCTATTCTATTCTGCAAGGCTGCAATCGTCCACCGCTTCTGAGTCCTTGCGCACGCGCAAAATGTTTGTCTACATTGTCCATATTGATGTAGAGGCTCTGCGTTAATGTCCGAGTCGTTTTGGGTTCCGATATTCCGGGCCGGGGTAGCCCATCATCACCAAGTCGTTGCCGAATTTCATCGCGGCGTGATTGATTTTACCATCCCCTCCCATCATTGGTCGGCCGTACTTTCGAAAACCAAACGCCTTGGAAAGAAACCGCAGACCGCCTCCCACATCTTCAAATAAAAGATATGGTGTGACGGCCATCTAAGTTGCCTCCTGGATACTTTGAATGATAGCCGGAGAAGGTTGATAAAGGCAAAAAGGCACACACTCCGCAGTGAGCCCACTGACACGACTTGTTCGCTTCTCGGTTAGCTCATGCCAGCCCAGATTGCACAGACTGCAGCGATGGCCAGTATGTGCGCTGGAAAAAAACTACCCATAAAAATGTAAAGAAGTACGCTGATGGCTGCGGGTACCAGTGCCAGAAGCACAATGACCCATCTTGTTGCAACCGAAGGTCGAGCAGCGATGAATCCAAAAACGACCGCGACACAAATGAGAGTTGTTGAGTCGCTGAGCCAAAGCACCTTAAAAGACTCTGTATAGAATGGAGGAAGACTGCCTGCCGCAAGGACAGACAAAGTTCTGTTGAATGCCGCGGCATGCATCAGCCCTCCCACAGTTAGGAGCAGTGCAGTAAATCCGAGAAGCAATCGTGGAAAGCGCTTGACCATAATAGTCTCCAACACTTATTCGGATATCGAATGCTGGAGTTGAGTCACATCATTAGCCATCCAAATATGAACATGCCTGCGGAAACGAAGTGGCGCACATGATATGAGACACTTCATTTGAGATTCTTAGCCCATTCCACGAAACCCGGATCAATCTTCTCAAGTCGTTCCAATGCAACCCGTGACGCGATTCCCTGCTTCTCACTCAGCGGAAACGCCTTTCGCGCGTCAGCCAGAAAAGACAGAGACTTCCTCTCACACACTTGCACGACCTTTTGGGTCAGTTTGTGATGGTACCAACCGACATTCTCCAGCCCAACACCAAAATAAAGACGGTCGAAATCATCGAGTGAAGTATATTTGGGCTTATAAGTCGGATCATCAATGCTGCTCATCACTCTATAAACGGTCGCTAAATTCGGGTGTTCTTGCTTGAGGAAAGCGTAGGCGAAATACGTTGCGAGAAATTCATCTAGCCAATGGTTTTGTGGATTAATGCCGTAGGTTACGCTGTAAAGATGCCCGATCTCATGTAACCCAATCAGATCAACAAACTTGACCGCTGCAGATTCAAAATCGTAACCGCTCCGTTGGATTTCGCTGAGCTGTGATGGTGAAATTTTATCCTTCAAAGGTAGCGTAAGGGATGTCGCTGCGTTATCCCCGGTGGCTGGCAGAATTATCAGGGCCGGTTCACGTGTGAAACACGGAATTCCATAAGGATAATTCGCAGCGACAGAAAGTTTTTCCCAATCTTCTCTTGTTACGATTACTCCCGAAAACTCTTGTTTAATTGTGAGTTTGTCCTCATAGAACTTCATCATCCCTTCAAGCAACGGTCGAATTTCTAAAACTTTCTTTTCGTAACCGGCGCTATAATGAACCGTGATTTTGTTTTTCGAAATCGGCAGTTTTAAGTCTTGGAGGTCCTGCAAGGGCGGCTTCTGCTGAGCTTCCAAATAAGGCAAAGCAAAGAATAAGACAGCTATCCAGTAAAGAATGAATAGCCGATTCATGCGGCTGTACGCGAAACCTTTTTGCATGTTGCTCATCTTCTTTCTCCTAGGGGTTCTTTGTACGAAATGTAAAGCCAGCGAATAACGTAATCATACTGCAATGTGGCGTAATGAACGGCTTGAAGCCGGTCTTGTTCGATCCGGATCATCATCCCGCGGCTATTCACCATTTTCAGGTTTGCTGTTGTTTGACATCATCTCACAAGATTGGCGAGTGCCTCAAGGAGTGCTGAACGTGTCAAGGTCTGCTGTGCTTCACGGCTCACTGTTGCTTTGCCATCAAAAATCTGGTGACCGTAATGACCAAACTGAGAGTGATTACCACCCTTGATCTCAAGCCACCTCGTATGTTTCGGAAGCAGTCCCTTATTCGCAAGAATTTGACTCGGAGTTGCAATACCGTCGTTCGATGCATAGACCTTCGTGACCGGTATTGAAAGGAATGACAGATCATCCAGCTTCGGATGCGTAGTTCCGATTAGCACCATCGCGGAGATAGCATTCGGATCAGACTTTGTCACACGGCATGCTATCGCACCGCCAAGTGAATGCCCTGATATTACCCAGCTTGAAATCTCGGGATGAGCCGCGATCACGCTGCGCGCGCGACCAATCGCGGCTTCCTTGTGCGATTCCAGGGGAGCGAAACGATAAGGCAATTTGACCACGAAGACAGGGAATCCGGCATCAGCTATAGGTCGAAGCAAAGGAGCATAAGCGTTCGCGGAAATACCAGAACCGCAAATGAAAATCAGCGCAGTCTTGCTATCTGAGGAAGCAGGCAAAAATACCAAGGTCGTGGGGCCGTTCTCTACTGAGATTTCCCGATCGCTTCGAAGCATGTCATCGCCAACTCCTTGAGTTCGAACGGAGTTAATGAGCCACAATGTCGAGATAAGAGCCCAAAGTAGGAAACCACGTCGAACCCAGCGGAGCATTTCAGACTGTCCCCGATTCTTCATGGCGACTGCATTTGTCCTGCGGTGAGGATGATGTCTAACGCCCAAACTCAGCGGCCGCCCTCAGTGGGGTCGCAAAAGTATTATCCACGGCAACGATCGTCCCTTGCTTGCGTGGTGTCGTGCAGACCGCATGGAGATCCGCCACAGTGAGCAGGGGGTTAGACGGTGATTCAAGCCAGATCAGATCCGCGCTGGCGCACGCACGAATCCAGTCCGCCGTATCATCGACGGGAATACGCTGCACTGACCAGCGTCCCTTCTCTTCTCCTGCGGCTGCCAGGCCGGCAACGCCTTGATAGCAGTTATCCGGTAGCGCGACAACGGTGCCAGTCACAAGCTGATCGAATACTGCAGCGATTGCAGCCATGCCCGAGGCGAACGCCACAGCTTTACCGGACTCAAGCCCGCCAAAAATTACTTCGAGCGCCTCCCAGGTCGGTGTGCCATCATCGCGCGAGTACTCCCGTCCACCGCCGATGATAAAGTTGGATGCCGGAATCAGTGGTACGTTCAGGGGTGCGCCGGGCTCTGAGTCGCGCCCGGCCGAGACGAGCCACGATTCCAGCTTGATTTCAGATCTGTGCTCATCCATCGTGTTAATTACTCCCAAGCAACAATCTCGTATGCCGCGGAGCCGCCGTGGCTAACGCCCGAGTTGAGCCGCAACAACCGAGCCGAATGAAGGCTTGCTGCTTGCTGCCACCCGCCTACCACAAACTATTCTAACTCGAAACATATTCCGGTAGACAAATGCCTTTATCCGATTGCAAGCAGCAGGACTGAGTGAGGCACGGTTGTTGTCGGCTCCAACGAGTTGTTCGGCGCCAAGCGAGAATTCTTTATCTATTTCGCTAGGAGATCAAATGCTCTGGAGATAATTGTTGCAGGATCATGACCCACGCCATGAAGAACATGAATCTGCCAGCGTAAGGGAACGTGTCGGTTACTAGCTTCTTCTGTAGCAGTTGCGAAGAAGCGCAACCCACGCGCAAATCGATTTGTTCCTTGTTCCACAGCTTGATCTTCCCGGATGCGATCGACAATGTCAGCATCACCAAGAAGCAAAATGAAATCCCTTCCGAATACCCGCGGTAGATCGGATGGCTTTGTCGGGCTATTCAACAAACCATATGGAAATCGCTTCGCGAACGTAGGAAATGCATATCGGCCCGGGCTCCCAGAGACAGCTCGCCTAAATCGGGCGTCCGGCAGGAAGAGAACTAGACGTTGAACAAATTGCCCTCCACCAGAAAAGCCGACGATATCATAGGTAGGATTGGTCAACCCCAAACCGTCGCAAAGAGCGTCAAAGAGATGCTCGACGACTGAGAAACCCCATTGCTCTTTAGGCGCGAGCGAGCCTTTGTTGTCCAACATGTTACCAAACATATATGAGTCACCAGGAAAATATTCAGCAGCGAACTGTGGCGCAACGATAACAGCTCCGAGTCTGTCCGAAGACGACCCTGTTATTTCACACACCTGTTGCACAGTTTCAGGGTTACTGCCATGCATGACAAAGATAACACGTGTACCCGGCTCAAGTTTGGCTGGCCGGCAGTACCAAACGGTCATGGGACGACTAATATCGCCTCGAACGCTTGTAAAGGTAAAAGTGCCCTTTGAAGCGCTCAACATCTTCGGTTCAATGGCGCTTTGGGCAAATACAGGAATTGCTAATGCGAGAAGCATGTACAACAAAAGAAAACAAATCATCGGATCACGGAGAAAAACTTTCCAAGTATCCATTCTTCATTACTGCAAAATCGTGAATATTAAGATACCGCCGCTATCTGACTACAAATTGATGGATTTATGGCGCCGAACGCCCGAACTCAGCCGCACGCCGCAGGGCTCGAGCGTAGCGAGAGCCCGAGGACGTGTCGGCCGGAGTGAGTTGTTAGCCGCCTTTTGCCCAATTCATAAATATTTCCAATATTTCACGCAATGTAGTTGGGTCGCCGGAGCCGTTCCATTTACCGTCTTCAACGTAACAATGAAGCCAAGGCGGCTGAGGATTCAAGTTGCCGATGACCTCTCCACGAACTACAGGTGTAAATGCCTTGTTCATTAACTGTGTGCCTACCAAATCTATTTTGACCCACCACCCAGGGTTGTCGCAAGACTCAATTGTAATCCCGTGCTGGTGCTCCCAGTCGCCGTTGCAATTCGAGATGTACCAGTTTTGAAGAGCCTCAAAAATTTCCATTGTGCGTGTCAAAAAAGGCGGCTAACGCTGGAACTCAGCGGAAACGCCGAAGCCGAAGCGAGTGCGCGCCGCTTGCTTGCGTTCCTTAGCATCAACCATTCTAACGGATTAGAGCTTTTCCTGCCACAATTGCATTTTAGCCGAATGCAAGCGGCATGTGCGAGCAGAGGCGCAGGCGTTGTCCGCTGCAGTGACTTGTTAGACGGCGCAAATTTACGCGCGGACTAATGAAACTCCCTATGCCGAGGCGCGTCGCACCATCAGCACGCTTATGGACAACATCCACACCAAGGTGAGTAGCACACCGACGGACTGCGCCATCCCGGCCCAGCCGCCGGTCATAACCGAGACTATACCGACACAGGTAAGAAGGCTCGCGGCAGTGACGAGGAGTCCTACCGCAACCAGCCATCTCGGCAGAGCGCCGGACCGCCAACCCGCCAAGCTGAATCCTGCGGCCATCGCTGCTGTACCCACCTGTGGCACCACGTAGAGGACGCCAGTGACACTCCAGAGTAACAGAAAAACGTCCCGCTGCTCGGAAACGCCGCCGTAATTTAGGAAGATGACGGTTTCCACACCGTTAGCAATTATGCCCATCGTCGCGGCTGCCGCCGCACCGAGCAGCCCTAGCAACCCCCAGGCGTTGGTCGCGAGCGTTGCGCCGCGTCGCGTGAATGTGTACAGGCCTGCGGCCCAGAATAGGAGGCAGAAGAACATCAGATTTCGCAGCCCATTAGCAATTGCCATTCTCCCCGCGTGCTCAACGATGTAGCTTTTGGGTTCGGCGGGAGCGGCGCCGCCTCCCGCTGGAGGTTCGAGAAGCACGAAGTTAATGACCAGAATGATCCCGAGTAGCAGGAAGCCCAGCAGTCCGCCAATACGAACGAACATAGCTTCCCTTATTTCATCGCTCTTAGTTGAATCGGTCTTCATATGTTTATCTGCCACGCGCCGCCTAACGCCGGAGCTCAGCCGCACGGACCGCGCCGAATGAAGGTATGACGGTTGCAGCGTTTCCCCGGCACAAAACATGATAGCTGAAAAACCTTTTCCTTGCACCTATGAATGTAAACCCGACTGCAACCGGCATGACTGAGTAAGGCGCGGTCTGTGTCGGCTGCAGCCGTATTATGAAAGGTCGCCCCTCCGGTGATAGCTTTCAGAGAAAACTATCAACCAAAGGAGCAACCATGATCATTAGAAAGTATGTCGCATTCGATGTTCATTTAGCAACCATCGCATTTTGTATTCTTGATGGCGGTGGGAAGATTTTGTGGGAAGGTGTATTTGGCAATAGTGCTGAGACAATCCGGGATTTCCTGAGAGGGATCCGCGGCGAAGTTCATCTGACCTTTGAACAGGGGACACAAGCAGCATGGCTATACGATCTAGTCAGACCGCTGGTATCAAATGTGCTTGTGTGCAACCCCCGGTACAATCGCGTGGTATTGTGTGGAAACAAATCCGATCGAATAGACGCTCGAAAACTAGCAGAACAGCTCCGTCTGAATGCACTTCGACCGGTTTACCAAACAGAATATTCACTGCGACCCCTGAAGCAGCTGGTTCTCGGTTACGAGGCTCTCATCAGGGATTCGGTACGAACCATGACACGAATTCGCTCTTTATTCCAGGGCCGGGGCATCAGCTGTAAGGGCGGAGGACTTTACAATCCGGCTAAACATGACTTCTGGCTGGAAAAAATAACGGAACTGGGTCTTCGTTTTCGATTGCAGATCCTCTTTAGCCAATTGGATTCGCTGATGCCGCTGAGGGAAGAAGGCAAAAAGCAACTTTTGCTCGAAAGCCGAAAATATCCAGCCGTCAAACTGCTGAAGCGAATTCCCTGCCTTGGACCCATCCGTTCAGCTCAGATCGTGGCCGTGGTGGCAACACCACACCGATTTCGCACCAAGCGTCAATACTGGCCTTATTGCGGCCTGGCGGTTGTAAACCGCACTACTTCTGATCATGAAATTGTGAATGGCCGAGTGCAAAAGAGAATTAGAAAAGCTTCCACACGTGGTCTCAATCGCGATTACAGCCGAATTCTCAAACGAGTCTATAAGAGCGCTGCGCTGCAGGGCACAACTCATAAACTGCTGGGACCGATTTATCAATCCCTGCTGCAAAAAGGGCTCAACCCCGCCATGGCTCGATTAACTATTGCCCGACGATTGTCCTCTACCTCTTTGGCCATCTGGAAAAAAGAAGCAAAGTTTGATCCAAAACTATTCCTGAGTCCGAGTCTTCATTCTAAAAACTGTAAGGAGGAAAAAAGAAAGAAAAAGCTCTCTCTTAATCAAGGAAAGGGAACAGTTCAATAAAGTCTGGAGCCCGTAGTTACCGGATCGGCAACATTCTGGTCCGTAGCAAAAGTCTTTCGAGGGAAGCATCTAAACAAGTCGTGTTCCTGGTGTTTCTGTTTTCCAAGGACCATTGCAGCCCGTATGCCCCCTCGCATAACCAAATGATGCGGTAGGCCTTTGAGTCTCAGATAGACGCGTGGTTAGCTCATAACTCTTTTCGCAGATACTGGGCCAGGTGGTTCTGCCTGCTTTCATCCGGTTGCCGGCTCAGCTCAGAACTGTTCGATTTCCGTCACCCGGGGCTAGTTGTCAGGAAAGCTCCCCCTTTCTGACCCCGCTTGAGGTGTCTTTCTCTTGACAACTCCTTTCATAGACGACTTGTTAGGCGGCGCCCGTTACTCGAACCAACCTGTGAACGACAATTGAAAGCCACAATAGCAATAGGAAAATGAAAACCCGCTGCTGCAATCCTGGCATCCCTGTATCGGCGACCATTGAAAAAAACAGGGCAAGCATTCCAAGAGCAATGAAGAGCGTTGCTCGGTAAATGGGTTGCCATGCTGCAGGCTGTCGAAAGGTCCAAGACAAAAGCAACACCGCTATGACAATGCTTGGAAAGACTACGACGCTAGCTAAAAGGTGCGGTATAGAATCCTTGAATACCCCAGCCAGCCATATGAACAGCGCCCCGACGGCCAACAGGCCGAGTCCGATGCGTGCACTCCGTGATGATTGGTGCACCTGTGCGAGTCCGGCTGCGACTGCGAAAACGGCCAAGCCCAGCACGAAAAATGTCGTGGTCATGAGCCAACCGTAATCTCCCAAGGCATACTCGCTCATGAACCGGAATCGCGGGTCGAATCCAGGTTCAAGGATGTGAAGGAGTACGAGAACAATTACATAGTACCCTGCGCAGACAAACACGACTCGTTGAAAGATCGTGGCAATCCTTGCGCTAGCGTTTCCGGGTGTGACGGTTCCCAGGCCTGTAACACGAAGGATTCGGCCTCCTTCAAACCAATGCGCAACCAAGAGGGCCAAGACCAGTCCTACTCCTGCTCCAGCCAGTGGCAGAATCAAATCACTCTTCGGCCTCTTGCACTTTTCATCGGCCAGTTTGATGACGTGATCAGCAAGCTCGCCATGGTCACGCTTCGCTACCAAATCATCCAGGAATGCCAATTTCGCGTCCGGCGCCGACTTCATCAAGACTTCATATACGCGCAACGCTCCTTCAACTCCCGCTAGATATGCGCCAGCGTCATCTCTGATATGATCCGGACGTTCCAACCTGAACGCCGCAGCTGAGAATATGATTTGTTGATTTACCTCGGTTGAGTAACGATAGTGATTTCCTACGCCCGGACTGAGCAGACCGACGCAGGACTTGAATCGAATATCAGGAATTTCGATGATCCAATTTAGCAACCACTGCCTATTCGAAGGAGCGTCCTTGGCCAAAGGATCTCGTTCGAGCAACCTTGCGACCATGATTGCTTTCGCTCGTTCTTCACGTGTCGAAAGCCCGCGCCCCACTCTGCATTGAATCTGAAGCGCACACAACAGCAACAAGCCAGTTATGACGAACACGCGACTCAAATTCATCGTTCGCCTCTGATTTTGCCGCCTAACGCCCGAGCTCAGCGGCAACACCAAGACGAGCGAAGGCTTGCCGCTTGCTTGCGCCAGCTCCAGCACAAACCATGATAACTGATTTACCCTGTTCCTGCATTAGACCTTGTAAGCCCCTTGCAAGCGGCAATGCCTGAGCGAGGCGCAGGTGTTGTCCGCTGCAGCGAGTTGTTCGCTGGCCTAAATGATCTTCCAGGTTACAAGTTCGTGCTTAATTGCATCCGTATATTTCCAACAATCGGCACGCGGAAGTACAGCACCATGATGTGCGAGCTTATTTCTGCGATCCACCGCCTCCTCGATAGTCGCGAAATCCGTCCAAGGTAAATGCTTCTCGCTTGCTCTAAGTAATTTGCCGAGAAACCGACTCTTGCAATTGTAATGCCCTTCCTTGGCCAGCTGTATAAGCACCTCATTTAAAACAGAACAGGCATGAACAAAAGGCAGATTATGTGCGGCGTCCGCGGCAAAGATCGCAGATGAGCCGCCTAGGGAGAAGGCACCGAGCAGGGCTCTTTGCACCCTATTACGTAAATCGTCCTGAGCCTTCCATAACGATCTGATTCTATTCAAGGACTTCGGATTGGAAATCATTGCGAAAACGCTGAGTCGATAGGCCGCCGAACGTATAGGCTTCTATGCGGCATCTCGCAGGAAGCCTAAGGGATAGGGTATCAGAATAGGGAAGTGTTGAAAAATAATGGTTGAGGATCAGCGAGGTGCCGTATAGAAGTCTGTTGGAGGAAACCGCGGCAATCGGTATGGATATTGAACCTCGATTTGTGTATGAGTAGGCAGGGTTGGAACGGGAACTTGAGATTGGAAGGTGCGAGAGGGGCAGTTTTTCTGGGTAATTGTAGTTGCTGAATTGGGAGAGATCCTGGAAAACAAACAAACGTGGGGCAACTGCGCTGAAACAGGGCATAAATATGGTGGAAGAGAGGATTGTGTAATGGTCATGATGAATCTATGGGTTTGACTGGAAAAAGGATAGCAACACGAATCATTTTGCCCTGCTTGCAGACCGGACAACGATGCAAAGAATCATCGTTAGGTAGAGTTTCCGAAGATTTTGACAGCATTGTATCTGAAGGGGGAGCAGGTAGTGATACAACTGTGGATTGAATGAGGGGAATGGATGCGCCCGGTTACGATTGGCCAGAAAACCATAGTGTCGGATCCGTACAAAACCGGAAGGGACCACGTGCATCAGGAAACGCCGGATGAACTCGTGAACTGTCAAGGTCATGATTTTTTGACAGCCGCCATCGCGATAGTCCTTCCAGCGAAAGGTAATGTTGTCATTCACTAAACTCACAAGTCGGTGATTGGAGATAGCGATCCGGTGGGTGTACCGTCCTAGATACTGAAGGACCTGGGAGACTCCTCCAAACGGGGGTTTGCAGTAAACCACCCAATTTTTATTTGCCGGTACACTCAAAAACTTTCCGAACGTGCTTTTTGAAGTGAGTGAGGAGAGCTTTCCTGCAAAGCGTAATTGTCCTTTTCGGAATGCACGGTTGAGCGCAGCCAGAAACTTGCCACGGAAAAGCTTCGAAAGGACTTTGACGGGCAAAAAGAACTTTTTAACGCTTGGCAGCCAGCCGCCGTGCTGTTTGAGTCCGCCACCGGGAACCACACAATGGATGTGCGGATGATAGTCGAGATTCTGTCCCCAGGTATGTAGGATCGCCAGAAATCCGATCTGAGTCCCCTGGTGCTTTGGATCCGCTGCAATCTGCAGCAACGTCTGCGAAACACATCGAAATAGAATCGCATAGACAAGCCGCTGGTTACCCAGAGCAATTCTTGCAATCTGTTCAGGCACCGTGAAGACGACATGGAAATACGGAACCGGAAGCAACTCCGCTTCACGCTGCTGCAGCCATCGTTTTGCAGCGGTAGACTGACACTTAGGACAATTTCGGTTTCGGCAAGAGTTGTAGGCATTCCTCTGGTTTCCACAATGATCACATTGCTCGAGGTGGCCTCCAAGCGCCGAAGTCCGGCACTCTTGTATGGCGCGCATCGCACGCAGTTGAACTCCCGACAAATGGCATGCATGCTTTTGCCGGTAATCTTGACCGTAGGCGCGAAAGATATCTGCCACCTCCAGTGGTGGCCGTTGCATCATCGCTTCTGGGGGCCGGGCAGCAGATCGAGCGGACTGACTGTCTTTTTGATCCTGCTGGAACTAACATGCGTATATCGCTGCGTTGTCGTCACGCTGCGATGCCCCAACAACTCCTGAATCACCCGCACATCGTATCCTGCTTCCAGCAAGTGAGTAGCAAAACAATGACGTAACGTCCGGATGCTTACATGCTTTTTCCAGCCCAAGCGATTCGCAGTCTTTGTAAACGCACGCTGCAGTCTGTTTTCATCCATCGGTTTTTGTGGATCTCGCAGTGAAGTAAACAGATACTCCCCTCGGGGATGCACGTTTTTGTAGTAATCTCGCAGCAAGTTCAGCAGCTTTTCTGACAGCATCACGTATCGATCTTTCATTCCCTTTCCTTGTTCGATCCGGATCGTCATCCTGCTGCTGTCGACATCCTTGATCTTCAGATGCAGACACTCCTGTAGTCTTAAGCCTCCTGAATAGATCGTCGTTAGTGCCACTCGGATTGTGTAGTCGATGACATTCTCCAGAAGCTGTACAACCTCTGACGGACTCAAGAGTTCCGGCAATCTGCTCGGCTGTTTTGGAAATGGAATTTGTACGATTCCTACTTCAAGTTTCAACGTCTTGGTGTACAGAAATCGTAATGCGCATACAGTCTGGTTTAAAACGGACCAGGAAACTTTTTGGCCAATCAGATACAATTGGTATTGGCGAATCTCCTCGGGTCCCAGCACCTCCGGAGATTTCCTAAAGTGTTTTGCAAACTTTGAAACCTGCGATATGTAGGTCTCTTGAGTTCGCACAGAAAGGTTTCGCATTCGCATGTCTTCCAACATGCGTTGACGTAATGGTGTCATTGGCTCCTCCTTGAGCTTCGATTTTTGTTGGTAACTTAATCATCGCTCAGGTTGGAGCCTTTTGTCTTCTGCCTTTCGACAAACTCCACTGACCAAAACAAGGTGAGGCCTGATACTACAGAATTCGAAGAATGCTCACAAGGTAGGATTATTGATACACTAAGAAACTACCGCGAAGCGGTTTCGTTCAACGCTAAGTCGGACCCCTAAAAGGGGTAATTAAATACCTCTTTTCGGGAGTATAGCGTTTGAGGAAGGGACAAGCAAATACTTCAATCGGGATGATTTAGCAAAATGTGAGGTAGAAAAAACCCCCTTTTCGGAGAAAATATTGGAAATTACTCGGCTCCGAACCGGAGGATGATCGTGTTGCTTTTATTAGCCCTAACACAAATAGCCGAGTTCACGGGAGAAATTTCCGAACCTCGATGAACGTCAATTCGAAGTTGTTCTCATCGAGGTTGCTGGACAGGCCCGGATTGGGTGTTACGAGATTCTCGAAGCAGCTTGATTAAATTCGTTGCGGCTTCGGAAAGAGTTCGCTTGCCATCCACATAAGGTCGCGAGGCGCTCTCAAGGAGCTTGCGATAATCGGACCAGACGCCGCGATCAAAGATCTCATACACCATGGGTGTGACCCGCCTCACCTGCTTCGTCCAGAATACCGCGAACCGCTTCCCCGCCAATCTCCCGGGGAATCGAGCTGGCTCCGCTCCAGTTCACTGTTTCCACAATATCCACACGAATCGGTAAACCATTCCATTGTTTCTGAAAGAGTCGTTCCACGCTGGATGCGATTTTCTCTTCATGAGCGGCCAGTCGTGGCTTTTCTTCCTCGATCCAGCGATTGTTCTTTTCATCCTGAGCAGGCCAGCGACACGCATCGTATGCGGGTGTTGCCGCCCCTCTGAAGCTTCTTGCAATTTCAACGAATTGACGGTCCTCGGGCTTCTTCCATTTTTCGTCAAATCCAGCCAGTTGCACACGAAGCAGATACTGTTGACGATCGTTCCATCCGGCCGGAGAAATAATTTCCTTGTAGTAGTCGACGGCACCATCCCATCCCGCGCGCGCGGAGCGAGGCAGGTTACCGAAACAGGACGCCTCATCCCCGGAATGGAATAGCTCCGGCTTTCCGTCTTTGCGTGCAAGACCTGCAGCGATCAGCGCGTCGTTGAGATTCGTGTCAAAGTCATTGTAAAAATCGAAGTGAGATGTCGTATGGACTGGGCCACGCTTGTTTGTCTACTGCATCGTGAGATCGCAATCCCGACTTTGCAATTTCTGACGATTCAAAGGGAAGGCGCACCATCAAGGTTTAGCAGGGGTCGGTGGTTCCGGTCGTGGAGAGAGGTGCTCATGCACGGCGACCCATCGTCCGCTGCTGCGGTGAAAGACAATCGTCTCGCGCTCGTATAGCGTGCTCTCGCCCTGGCTTGTGGAGATGTCCGTGCGCACCGAGTGAGAAAAGACAGCGACGTCGCCGAACAGTTGTACTCGCTGGTCGCTAGAGCTACAGGAACGAACCCGAAAGCCGGATTCCTTCTTCCATTTTGCCCACTCTTGTTGGTATGCCGCGCGGTTGTTGAGGCGATCAGGTGTGGTATAGAAGATGAAGGTGGCGTCCGGATCGAACAGCGCAAAGTAAGCTTCGGGGTCATCGCGCCCAAAGGCCGCGACTATGGCTGCTGCAGCAGCAAGCACGTCCCCGGATGCATCCGCCTGCGTAGCGGCGCCTTCAGCCTTCGCAAGCACTTTTTCATCCATGTTTGTAGGTGTTGCGGCTGAGACAATGGCTGCAGACGGAATTTGCGAAATTACAACAGCCGAAAACGCAACTGTTGCGACTAGAACCGGTATGGAGATTCTCATAGCGATTGCCTCCTTTCACATTGCCGCTAATGAAGCCAGTCTTTCCGGGTTGTTCTTGTTAACGCTAAACGGGTGTGCGGATGTGGTAGCGCTTGATCATCTCATTCAGTGTAGTGGGTTTGATGCGGAGCAAGCGCGCTGCTTCTTTCTGGATTCCATCGGCTTTCTGGAGCGCGTCCAGAATCAAAAGCTTGCGATATTGATCCACTTTTTCCTTGAACGGCAGGTTCGCTTCCGCAATCATATAATGCCGCGCCTTCTTGCTCAAAGTGTCCGGCAATAAGTCCACGGTAACGGCATCGCCACGGCAAAGAACGACGGCCCGTTCAATCACATTCTCGAGCTCACGCACATTCCCAGGCCAGCTATAGTCCATTAAGGCGTTGAGCGCTTGCGGTGTCAAATGAAGCGGCGGTTTGTCATTTTCCTTGCAGTACTTCTGAATGAAGTAATCCGCAAGCAGCGGCACATCGTCCATCCGTTCCCGCAACGCAGGAAGATTGATGCTGATTACATTCAAACGATAATAAAGATCTTCACGAAATCTTCCTTCTTTTGTCGCGGCATACAGATCGCTGTTTGTCGCCGCGATGATGCGGACATCCACATGGATCGTTTCTACGCCGCCAACACGCATGAATTCCTTTTCTTGAATCACACGCAAAAGCTTGGATTGAGTATCCGGATTGATATTTCCGATCTCATCGAAGAAAATGCTTCCGCCATCCGCAATTTCAAATAGTCCCTTCTTGGTAGCCACAGCGCCCGTAAACGATCCCTTCATGTGGCCGAACAAATTACTTTCCAGTAAATCCGGCGGCAGACTGCCTGAGTTCACCACAACAAAGGGATTGCCCGAACGGGGAGAATGAAAATGGATCGCCTTCGCAATCAGCTCTTTTCCTGTACCGCTCTCGCCGGTGATCAGAATCGTGCTGCGGCTGGGCGCCACTTGCGATACAAGATCAAATACCTTTCGCATCTGTTCGCTGTGTCCCACGATATTTTCAAAACCGAAAATCCCTTTGAGCTGTGTTTTGAGATTCTTGTTCTCGCGGACCAGCGAACGCTGCTGAATCGCGTGTTCGATGGCGAGCAGCACTTCGTCATTCTTGAAGGGCTTGGTAATATAATCAAACGCGCCTTGCTTCATGCACTCAATCGCGTTCTCCATGGATGCATACGCGGTCACCATGATGACCGGCACATATTGCTCTGCCTTTCGAAGCTCCTGGAGAGTTCCAAGACCTCCGAGGCCGTTCATCATCACATCCAGGATGACAGCGTCGTATTCGCGTTCGCGGCTGAGCTTCAATCCTTCTTCGCCGGACGGCGCAAAGTCGGCGCGGTATCCTTCGGACTTTAACAGGCGCTGAAAGATTTCGCGGACGACGTCTTCGTCGTCAATCACCAGAATACGCTCTTGATTGCTCATGCACTTCCTTCTTTGACTTCGGCAACTTGATCTGGAAATGTGTCCCCTTTCCCTCTTCGGAAAAAGCGTCAATCGTCCCTTTGTGTTCCTGGATAATCGTGTAGGTGATTGCCAATCCAAGACCGGTGCCCTTCACGCCTTTCTTGGCTGTGTAGAACGGCTCGTAGATATGCTTGAGCGATTTCTGATCGATTCCAACGCCCGTGTCCACTACATTGATCACAACCTGATCTCCTTCAATTTCCGTCCGCGCAAGCAGACGCCCTTCTCCCTGCATCGCATCCTTTGCATTCAACAACAGGTTGGTGAATACCTGCTGAAGCTTTCCTTCATTGCCCACCACGATCGGATCGGAAGGATCCAGCTCCTGTACGATCTCGATCGAGGGATCGTTGAAGTGCGGCTTCAAAAGAGAAAGTGTTTCCCTGAGGAGGTTGTTGATGTCAATCTGCATGAATTGCACAGGCTGCTGGCGGGAAAGATCCAGCAATGTGCTGATGATTTTTGAGGCACGGAATGTTTGCTGTTCGATCTTTTGCAATATTTCGGCCCTTTCGGGATCGTTGCCTGGCTGTTGCCGAAGCATCTGCGTATAACTGGAGATTCCGGTGAGCGGCGTATTGACTTCGTGCGCCACACCGGCTGCCAGCAATCCAAGCGCAGATAGCTTTTCCGACTGAGTAAGCTGCTCTTCCAGTTTCGCCTGATGTGTTACATCGTCCAGAATCAGGATCGTCCCATACTCTACATCCGATTCGTTGATGAGCGGGACAAACGACAGGTTCATCACGTAGTCCTTGCTCCGGAAACTTTCCACAAGCGTCTTATAGAAACGAGTGCCCTCCAGTTTGTTCCGCGAAGTCTTCAAGTTATAGTTGCGGTAGCGGTCCACAATTTCGGCTGGAAACAAATCCTCTAACGAGCGCCCGAGAATCAGCGCCCGGCTCTGACCCAGAAGCGACTCAATGGAATGGTTGCACGCCACAACCTTCCCGCTCTCGTCCAGAGTGACAATTCCAACGTTCAGACTCAGAAGAATGTTTTCATTAAAATTCTTCAAACGTTCCAACTCATCGGCTTTCGTCTTTAAACTGTAAAAGAGATGATGATTTTCAATCACGATTGCAAGCTGATTTGCCAGCGTCAGCAGAAGATCGAGATCTTCGCTGGACAGGTAGTCGCCTTTCTCGCGCTTCGATAGCGCCAGGATGGCCATAATATTCCGTTGGAACTTACAGGGAATGTAATAATTGAAGTTCAGACCGCGCAACATTTCCTGATCATCCAGCAATTCCAGATCAAGACTTTCCGGCTGGTCGACGAACACAAAGTGTTCCCCGGTGAGATGCGTCAGCAAGCCGAGACCCGGATTGATGCGTGTCGCGTGGTCTGTAAACGATTCAAAACGGTTCAAAGAAACCTTCAACAAAATGTCGGCGCGTTCGACTTTGAATGTGGAACGGATGTGAGAAAGCATCCGCCCGCTCAGTTCCTGAAGATCGAGAGACGAGGTCATCTCGCGGCTGAATTGCACCAGCGTCCGGCGATAGTCGTAACTGTCCTTGTAATAAAAACGGTCCACCAGCGCGCGAACGCGGTCCCGCAACGGTTGAAACAACAACGCAGCGAGTAAAGTTGTGATCGAAGCAACGGCTGCAATCTTCCCGCGGGTGGCCTGCGGCAGAATGAACTGCACCCAGGAGATCGTCAGCAACAGATAAAGGCCGAACAACACCAGCGTAGTGACGGTGTAGATCATCCCGCGCTTGATCAAGATATCCACATCCATCAACCGGTACTTGAACAACGCGTAGGTGAGCGAAAGCGGGATCAATACCTGGGGCATCAACGCCGCTTCCAGGGCCTGTTGCGGCAGACGGACGACCAGCGAAATCAGCCATAGCAAACAATACGGTCCGAAGCCGGCCACCATGCCCGCCAGAACCAGCTTGAGCTGCTTCTTGTGGATGATGTCTTCAACGTTTACGTACGATAAGAATAGTACTATAATCCCCGCGCACAACCCTGCAAACAGATAGGACAGCTCCACATTTTCAAAGGCCAGATACCCTTCGACCGTGGTCATCCAGGAGCTGTCGCGCCAGAAATAGTAGAAGAGCGTCAGGATGACGCGGGCTGTTAGAAGAAAAAGGGAGGGAACGTAAAGCAGAAACACTTTCTCGCGCGGAAACCACCGGCGGCGTTCCGGAAAATAGAGGGCAAAATGCAGGAAGACCGGTGCCAGCGCCAGAAGAAACGCTTCATCCGCCCAGAAGAAAACCCAATCCAGAGTGTCCAGCTTCCCTGTCGGTGAAAAGGCATAGGCGCCGAAAAATGCCATGCACAACCAGTAGAAATGAAAGGCAAACGAGCGGCTCCGGCTTTTCAGAAACGCAAAAAGGCCAATCGCAAGAATGACAAATCCCACGCCGGCAAGATAAAAGTAGAAGCTGTTCCAGCGGCGTGCTGGAGTCACCAGCTTGATGGATTGTTCCGTTCCCGTCCCGATCTCATATTGAAACGGCTTCGTCTGCTGTCCAGGCTGGTTGAGAATTTTCCCCACATCCTGGGGAAACAATACCGGTTGGAAGTTGATGTTGCGAAGCACATCACCGCGGCGTATGCCGGCGACATCTCCAGCGGACCCGATCGCTACATCATCTGCAACCAGCGCCCCGCTGGAAAAAATCCACCTGACACCGTCCGTTCTGACGTCCGTTTTCCATTGAGAAACGAGGTTGGCAACTCCGAGAGCAGCAATCACCAACGTGAAAAGAAGCACAAGAATCTTTACGCTTTTTGTATGCTGCGCCAAAGGATGATTCAAAGCAAAAAACTCCTGCTAGTCGGACAGCAAATTACATACCACCCATCCGGTTTTCCAGATAACCGGTAACTGCTTAATTATAAGCGATTTACGTGGCGCCTTCAAGATCACTTGAAGCGGTTTGATTCAAAATATTGGAAAAATCCAAATATGAGGATCACCGCAGACGCTGGGTGTAAGAGAGTGTAAGGAAGGGAGATGTGGAGATAAGGGGGATAAAGGGGATGAAAAAAGCACGGAAAGCCATGAGAGGACGCCTTCGGCGTCCGGCGGCTTCGACATCCGGAATCTCCCCCATCCCCACCATCCCCTTTCTTACACTTCCAGCTTTTCGACTTTGCGTCTTTGCTAGAAATTCCTGTCCCTGCAATTGTGGGCTTTGTGCCTTTGTGATGAAATCCGATCTTAGAACTGAACGGCGAGGCCGCCGGCAATCGTACGGGGGACATTGTACAAGAGGGCGCGCCGGTAGTCTGCATTGGTGATGCTGTCTGCATTCTGATCCAGCAGATTCTTGATCGCGAGCAGCAGTTTTACTTCTGTCTGTGAGAAGATGTGAACCGGAACTCCCTGTCGAACTTCCACATCGATCGCGGAAAGACCCGTATCATGATCCCGTGTGCCGAATACAAGTGGAGTACCGGAGCTCCATTTCCAGCTGGCATCTACCTGTGTTCCAGTTTGTCTGATTCGAGCCGCAACTCCGGCTTGAACATCATGAAAATCCGCCAGATCAGAGCCGGTCAGGAAAAACAATTTCCTTCCGGTCAGCCCGCGCTTTTCAATGATGTAAACCGGGATCGCCTGCCGCACATTATAAGAGCCGATCAAGCTGATCAGCGGAGTGATTCTTCTGCTCACATGCGCGCCAACGCCGCGGGCGTGGAGATCGCTGGAGTTGAAAACAACAAACGGGCGGTTGGTCTGTAATTCAGCAGAAAGGAATGATTCCTTCAAATCAATTGCCGCAATCTTGTTCGCCACATCTTCCAACCGGTAAAACACGGAAACATTAAGATCATCACTCTGCCAATCGACACCGGCCTCATATCCAATAGATGTCTCCGGACTTAAAACATCCTTGTACGGAATGAAAGCGACATCATGAATGTAAGGTCGCATTTCATCGGGCTGTAAGGAGTAATTGCCCGGAGCGGATTGATCCCTGTAATACAGCGCGCGAACAGACATCTGCGGGGTCAGATGATAGGAAACTTCCATACGCGGGGAATAGATCAACGGCTGCTGCAGGTATTGATAGTAATCAATGCGTGTTCCGTAACCGACGGTTACCTGCGGGAAGAGCCGCCACTCATCTTGCAAATTCACAGAAGTCACCCAGAGCCTGGCATCATCAGCAATCTCTGCGATATCCGGAGAATCAACAAACTTGTGGATCAACTGGCGTCCGGGATAAGGCGCCACAACAAGATCATTCGCGGAAAAACTGGCGCCGACCTGATGATCAGAGAGGCGATACTGGAAATCCCCCGAAGCCATATGACTGGAGCGCGGACCATCCATCAGACTTCCGTTAACCGACCAGGCGCCACGTTCGATCTTTCCCTGCATGGCAAACTGTGTCATCTGACGGTTCCATCCCGAGCTGGACAACCCGGCGGCAACGTTCATATACTCAACTTCACCATCCACGTGATTGAAGAATGCGGCGGCATCCGCGTAAAAAGTGGAAGAGTCTACAACGGAATCGGGAGACTGGTCGTCTCGAAGGGGATTCCTTTCCGCTACACGAATCGTCCACTTGAATTTGTCCCAGGCATCATGCTTTTTCAATTCCTCTTCACTCAATACGGAACGCAGATCAATCAAAGTGGGGGCCCCCGAAACAACCTGCACTCTCTTCATCATGGGTGGGAACGACGCTGCTTCTACTGAAAGCAGATACAATCCGGGAAGAAGCTGCGATAGAACAAACTTGCCGTCCTTGTTGGTCACAGTTCTGGCAACTTCAGACAGAAAGAAGGAATCCAGCACACGCACAGTAATACCCGAAAGCGGGGCATTGGATGCTCCGAGAATGCTCCCGAGAATACTCGATTTTTCCTCAATCAGCGCGTTTGAGTTTGCTGCGAACAAGAAGAATGTCAGGAGAAGTACTAAGAGTTTAAAGCCATATTTCTTCATAGCGGATCTTTGGTTACTAGATATTATATGTGGGAGGTTTTGACAGTGTCAAGCAACGACGCAATCCTGATCTTCAGTAAGTCGGCCGAATCCGGGAATGTGAAGACGCGTATGCGCCCGTTTCTCACCGATGAACAGTGTCTCTCTCTTCATCTGGCGCTCTTGCGAGACACAATTGCCAAAACCAGAATGTTGGACGCAGATCTGTTTCTCTATCTTGCCGGAACCGCTCCCCTTCCTTTTGATCCCGCGATTCCGGTCCGCATACAAACGGGCCGTGATCTGGGAGAAAGAATGCAGACCGCTTTTTTCGAAATCTTGAAAACGCATTCCAGAGTTGTGATTACCGGAACGGATTCTCCTGCATTTCCACCTGATTTGTTCCAGCAAGCTTTTGACGCTCTCGAGAAAAATGATCTTGTACTCGGCCCCGCGGAAGATGGCGGATATTACATGATCGGTTTGCGCAAGCTCATCCCGGAAATCTTTTCCGAAATTGAATGGGGATCCTCCGCTGTTCTGGAACAGACACTGGCAAAACTCGGAAATCGCAAATTGTTGCTTCTGGAAAAACAGTACGATGTGGATGAACCGGAAGATCTGGTCCTTCTGCAGAGGGACGCCGCATCCGGCGATGCCATGTACCTTCATCACACGCGGGAATGGCTTTCAGCAAACTATTCCGCCAGGTGACATGCCGCCCAGTGACCTGGACGAAACTCGCGCAAGGATGGTTCTTCTGTTTTGCAACGGTCGATGGCAATCGGGCATCGGGGATGAAAACGACAACCCGAAGGCGGATCGACCGGCGTGGGGACTTCTCCTTTCAACGCTTCGCGTTTCTTGCGCGCCGCCGGATCGGGAACAGGCACGGAAGCCAGCAGCACACGCGTATAGGGATGAAGCGGTTCGCGAAACAAATCCATACCGGGCGAAAGTTCCACCATTTTTCCGAGATACAGAACACCGATCCGATCGCAAAAATACTGAACGATACTCAGATCATGCGCGATGAACAAAAAGGTCAATTGCAATTTTTCCTGAAGCTCTTTTAGCAGATTTATGATTTGTGCTTGCACGGAAACATCGAGAGAGGAGACAGGTTCATCCGCAATGATCAACCGCGGATTCAGAGCGAGAGCCCGCGCAATCCCAATTCGCTGTCGCTGCCCTCCACTGAATTCATGAGGATACCGCCGCATCGCTGCGGGCTCCAATCCCACGATTCGCAGCAACTCGGCAACTCGCTCCAGCCGCTCTTTTTTCCGGCCTGTGCGATGGATGATCAGCGGTTCTTCAAGAATGGTAGAGACGCTCATTCGCGGATTGAGCGATCCATATGGATCTTGAAAAATCATTTGCATGTGTCGGCGCATGGCGCGCAACTCCTTGCCCTGCAACGACAAGAAATCCCGGCCGTCAAAACGGACCTCACCCGAATCCGGTTCTATAAGCCGTAAAACGCAGCGTCCGGTTGTTGTCTTGCCGCATCCCGACTCCCCTACAAGTCCGAGTGTTTCTCCCACCCTAATTTCGAACGAAACGCCATCCACTGCTTTGACGGACTGAGTGGAACGGCCGAAAACGCCGCGGCGAACGGGATAGTACTTCTTAAGATTCGTGACTTGCAGCAAGCTCATATCAAAAATCAAATATCAGATAAACAGAAGTAAATAAGCAAATAATTTCGTTCACGCGATTCTGTTCTTTGTTTTTTTATTTATGTTTATTTGATATTTGATATTTGATTTTTGATATTTCAATGATATTTGTAGCACGCAACACGGTGCTCTCCATTGACTTGGATCGTGGCAGGAAACTCCGAAGTGCAAACATCCATACGGTCCTTGCAGCGATCGTAAAACGAGCATCCTTTCGGAAGATGACCTAAATCGGGAACCGTGCCTTCAATCGTTCGTAGCCTCCCGGCTTTGTTACCATCGGTGTTGATTTTTGGTATCGATTCCAACAACCCGGCTGTATATGGATGTTTTGGAGAATGGAATAACGCTTTTACCGGAGCCTCTTCCACGATTTTCCCGGCGTACATGACGATTACGCGATCTGCAGTTTCCGCGATCACTCCAAGAGCATGGGTGATCAGCAGAATGGATAATCCGTATTCGTTTCGAAGGTGCTCCAGTAAGTCCAGAATTTGCGCCTGAATGGTCACGTCCAGCGCCGTGGTCGGCTCATCCGCGATCACCAGTGCCGGATTGCACGCGATTGCCATTGCGATCATCACACGCTGTCGCATACCGCCGCTCAATTGGTGCGGATAATCACGGACCCGCAAATGCGGATCGGGAATGCTCACCGATTTCAAAAGGTCTACGGCTCGCGCAAGCGCCTCTTTCTTCGTTATCCCTTTGTGAAGGATCAGACTTTCAGCGACCTGTTCCCCGATGGTCATCACGGGATTCAGGGAAGTCATCGGTTCCTGGAAAATCATGGAGATTTTGTTGCCGCGAACCGCTCGCATTTCTTTTTCGGAAATTTTCAACAGGTCTTTTCCTTCGAACAAAATTTCGCCGCCGGTGATCTTCCCGGGCGGGGACACGAGTCGCAAAATACTGAGAGAGGTTACGGTTTTCCCGCAACCGGATTCTCCGACCAGTCCGAGAATTTCGCGTGGTTTGATGACAAACGAAACATCATCCACCGCAGGAACCGGACCTTCAGCAGAAGGAAAGACCGTTTTCAGGTTCTTGATATCGAGCAGGTTGACGGTCATTAAAGGACCGTCGTTTCTTTGAATTCGCCAAAATGCTTTCGCAGCAGATCGGATACCTCTCCCAGCGTAGCATACGCGCCCATCGCATCGACAAGGGGTTCCATAATGTTTCGTCCCGATACGACCGCCTCTTCGACGGCGCCGAGCGTCTTGCGCACGCGGCCCGGGTCGCGACGATCCCGGAGTTTCTGCAAACGGAGGATCTGATCCTGCTCGATTTGCGGATCGATTCTCAAGATTTCGCGCACCGGCTCCTGTTCCGCGCGGAACGCATTGACGCCCACCACTACTTCTTCTTTTTGCTCCTGGGCGCAAGCAAGCCGGTATGCGGAGTCCTGGATTTCGCGCTGGACAAACCCGCTTTCGATGGCAGGGAGCATTCCGCCAAGGCCTTCAATCCGCTGCAACAAATCACGCGCTCCCCGCTCCATATCATCAGTAGTACGCTCTACATAGTATGATCCTGCTAGCGGATCCACCGTATCGGCCGCGCCCGATTCATACGCAATCACCTGCTGCGTGCGAAGAGCCAGCAGCGCCGATGCCTCGGTGGGAAGCGCCAGCGCTTCGTCCCACGCATTTGTATGCAGCGACTGTGTTCCGCCCAGCACAGCGGCCAGCGCCTGGAGCGTGACACGCGCGATGTTGATTTGCGACTGCTGGGCCGTGAGACGCGAGCCTGCAGTTTGGGTGTGGAAGCGCATCTGCTGGGATCGCTCCAAACGCGCGCCAAAGCGGTCGCGCATGATCGTCGCCCACAATCGCCGCGCGGCTCGAAACTTGGCTGCCTCTTCAAACAGATTGTTGTCCGCGCTAAAGAAAAACGAGATGCGCGGCCCAAAATCGTCCACTTTCAAACCAGCATCCAGAGCCGACTGGACATACGTCATTCCGTTTGCAATGGTAAACGCGACTTCCTGAACTGCGGTACTGCCCGCCTCCCGTACGTGATATCCGGAAATGCTGATGGTGTTCCATTTCGGAACATGTTTCTGACAATACGCCATGATATCCGTCACCAGCCGCAACGAAAATCTGGGAGGGTAGATGTATGTCCCGCGCGCGATGTATTCTTTCAGAATGTCGTTTTGCACGGTCCCCGAAATTTGATCCAGCGGAATGCCGCGCTTCTTTGCCACGCCGACATACAACGCCAGTAGAATGAATGCAGTAGCATTGATCGTCATGCTGGTGCTGACTTTTTCCAGCGGGATTCCATCCAGAAGCCGTTCCATGTCTTCCAGCGAATCGATGGCAACCCCCACACGGCCCACTTCGCCGCGCGCCAGCTCATGGTCGGAGTCGTATCCCATTTGTGTGGGAAGGTCGAACGCGGTAGATAACCCCATCTGTCCCTGTTCGAGCAAATAGCGAAAACGCCGGTTGGTGTCTTCCGCAGTGCCAAACCCGGCGTATTGCCGCATGGTCCAGAAACGCGAACGATACATCGACTTCTGAATCCCGCGTGTAAACGGAAAGTCGCCCGGATCACCCAGTTTCGAATCGTACTCCCAATCCGAGAGATCTTCCGGTTGATAGTGATTCTTGATTTCCTGGTGAGACGAATTCTGAAATTTACTTTTGCGTTTCTCTTCCGCCATTCCTTTCTCTGCGTTCTCGGCGTCTCTGCGGTGAATCCCTATCCGCCGCTGAGCGCCGCGATGATGTGTACCGTATCCGATTCTTGCAGTGGAGCATTCAAATCCGAGATCAGCGTCTGATTGATGAAAATCTTAATGTGCTCGCGGATTGCATCCTGCTCATTAATCATTCGGAAACGCACTCCCGGATAGCGCTGATCCAATCTGCTCAGCAAATCAGCGATCGTTCGTCCTTCGACTTCGAGACAGGCTTGCTGCGAAGTGTAGGACCGGAGCGGTGATGGAATGTGCACCTTCATTTATAGTACCGCCGTTTCCAGCGCGTAGATATGTGGAAGATGCCGGGCCAGACAATGCCAAGACTCTCCTTCGTTCCGGCTTGCCCAGATTTCACCGCTGGTGGTGCCGAAGTACAATCCAACTTGATCGCAATCATCTCCCGTCATCGCCTGCCGTTTCACGGTGAACCACGCCTGGCTCGATGGTAGTCCGTTGTCTTGACGACGCCATGTCTTTCCACCGTTTTTTGTGATGTAAGCAGCCGGCTTACCGTCAGGACTGGTCCGCGGCCACACCGTCGTTCCATCCATCGGAAATACCCAGAGCGTATCAGGATCCCGGGGATGCAACACAAGCGGAAATCCGATGTCTCCAATCTTCTTCGGCATCCTTTCACCAATCCGAATCCAGCGGCCGTCCGCACGATCCATCCGGTAGATCCCACAATGGTTTTGCTGATAGACGCGATCGGGCATCAAAGGATGAAGCCTCAAACAATGAGGATCATGGCCGAATTCCGGATCGGGTATCGGGATGAAATCAGCGACACACCCCTTGTTCAGCGGTTTCCAATCCGCGCCTTTGTTTGTAGATTCAAAGACACCGCCAAGCGACATCCCGATGTACATGTGGCTCGGGTCGCGCGGATCGATGTTGATGGAATGCAAAACCGGTCCGTCCGGAATTTGATCGCCGATTGCAGTCCATTGGGGACGCATCGGATGATCGTTAAATCCGGTCACACTTTCCCATGTGATGCCATCATCCTCAGATCGAAAAAGTCCTTGCGGTGATGTACCCGCGTACCAGACACCCGGTTCGGAGGCATGACCAGGGGAAAGCCAGAAAGTATGAGAAACGGATCGTCCGTTCTCCCCTTCCGGCGCTTTTGGAAACGCAGGCGGCTTTGCCGCTTCTTTCCAGGTCTTCCCCAGATCCACGGAACGAAAGATCGTTGGGCCGAGATGCCCTGTTCGCGTCTCCAACAGCATCGTCTTGCTTTTCGGCGAATCCTTAACCAAATGGTTAACTATATTGCCCAATAGTATCGGGCCCGTGAGTTTCCAGTTACGGCGGGTCAAATCATTCCGGAGTATGAAGGCTCCTTTTCTTGTTGAAATCAAAACTGCAATCGTAGATTTCATCATTGCAAGATTATTCTCCCCAATGCCGCGATGTCAATTCGCATGCCGGGCAGCCAGTTTTCGGCGATGAAGCTCCGCGTTTAGCTCCCCTCCCAGCAATCCGGATAACGCCGTCAAATACATCCACCCCATCAGCACGATAAAGACACCAAGGGTTCCGTATGTCGTATTGAAATACGGAAAGTTTCTGAGATACAAACCGAATCCGGATGTCGAAAGAAACCAGAGAAGACAAAAGAACAGAGAGCCGGGGAGAATATCGATAAATGTTTGCTCCACATTTACGATGGCCCAGTAAACCAGTGATGCCACAGATGTTGCCATCAGAAATGCGAGAGGCAACCGCAGCCAGCGAATCGTAGAAGCAAACAGATGAGCGTACCCGAGACTATTTTCGATAAAACGTGCGATCTGTAATCCGAACAGAAGAAGAACCAGTGTGATTCCGATACCGGTGGTTGCAATCATCGCGATATAAAACACGATCAGGCGCACTTTCCAGAAAGAGCGCGTTTCCCGGATGTGATATGAACGCTCAAAATTCTTTTTCAACGTGTTCACAAGAGTATTCATCGTCCATGTCGTACCGACCAAACTGAAAAGCAAAATTCCGCCCGGTTCACCCTGCACCATGTCCAGGATCTGTTTGCGAATCAGATGGTACAGCTCAAACGGAAGAAAGCTGCCGAAGAAATAAATGATGGAGTTGAATACGTCCGGCTGCGCGCCGAGTATGCTGAGCACGGCGACAAACAGAAGCAAGGCCTGAAAGAAGGCGAACATCAGGACAAATCCGATTTCGGCCGCCATCCCCCAGACGTCGTGACGGTTGGCCTGCCGAAAAACGTGCCCCATGAAACTTAGACCGGGTTTTACGTGCTGTCCCACCTGAGGACTCATGCTATTAGTCTAATCGATTTTCGCCACCACCAACATATGGAGCCGCGGGCCTCCGTGCCCGCGGGATTCCCGATGATCACCCGAAATGGCGGTCAGGGACGCCCGCCGACTCCGAACAGATCTTGTTCCGCTGGACAGCGTATAATTTAGTAGATGGATTTTTTGATTCGGATCATCATTCTGTTTCTCTCCGTGCTGGCGGCCTTCATTCCAATGATCGGCTTTCTTCTTCTGGTCTGGTGGATGGATCGCTATTTACGGCAACCGCTCTGGATGGTCGCGCTGGTTTTTGTGTGGGGAGCGGTGGGGGCGGTTTCCGTGGGAATTACGGGTTCTCAGTTTCTAGAATATCCGATTGCGCAGGTGTTCGGACGTCAAGCGACAGATGCCATCGGCGCGATTTTCATTGCCCCGGTTGTGGAAGAAGTTGCAAAAGGCTGTGTCCTGTTGCTCGTGGCAATGCGTCGCGATTTCAACAGCGTCGCGGACGGTGTGGTCTTTGGAGCGGCGGCAGGTCTGGGCTTCGGCATGACTGAAAATTTTCTTTATTTCAATCAGGTATACGGTTCAGCAGGTTTTAGCGCGTGGATTGAAAACATCTATGTCCGGACACTTTATTCCGCCGTACTTCATTGCGTCACCACTTCGACATTCGGAATGGCTCTCGGGTTTGTGAAGTTTCGATCCGAAACTCCGCGCAAGGGTTGGATTGTACTCGGCGGATTAGCGCTTGCTATGATTCTGCATGGATTCTGGAATGCATGCATGGTCCTTGGCGACACATTTCACAGTCCCATCCTGGTCCAGGCAGGTCTTGCAGCTCTTCCGGTGCTGGTGATCTTACTGCTGATTGTCTATCAAATCTCTTTATACATGGAAGGGCGCATCTTTCGAGCGGAGCTGATGGAGGAATCGGAAATGGGAACCATCCCGGCTTCAGATGTACCGACGCTCACCTCCTATCTTGGCCGGAAGGGAAAAAACTGGTGCCCCCCCAACGTCAACCGCGAACAGTACATCGCTCTCGCGATGGGCTTGGCTTCCAGGCGCCATCAATGGAAATCCGCTAAAGGACGTCGGAAAGCGCGTCTCGAGTCTGCGCTTTCTGAGCTCCGAACAAAACTTGCGTTATTGTTGAACCGGACGGTGTAGCCATCAGCTTGAGCAAAGAATCGGATCTGCAGGAGATGATCCGAAAAGGAATTGACGCGGTCCGGCCTGCCACAATCTTTCCCTCGTTGTTTGATGCCGCGCCATTTGCCGAATTGAAAACCTGGCTGGATTCATCACAACGTTTTCTACTCTGCATCGGCAAGGCGTCGATCCATGCAGCGGAGTCGATCCTTGCGATGCGGGAATGCAGCGACTACTGTGTGGTTGCGCCATCGAACATATCCTCAACCCGGCTATCTGCTGAAAAGATTCATTGTGGCTCACATCCTGTTCCGGATGCGAGTAGTGTTGCCGCGGGCCGCGATGTGCTCGCCTGGCTGAAGCAGTCGCCCGAGAAACATCCGCTGCTTGTCGTACTGTCGGGTGGGGCATCGGCTTTGATGGTCGCCCCCATCGCGGGCGTTTCATCCGCATCCAAGTTTCAAGTGAACGACTTGCTGATTCGGTCGGGCGCCACGATTCATGAAATCAATACGGTACGCAAGCATCTTTCCGAAATCAAAGGAGGGCGTCTAGCTTCCCGTCTTGGCGGGCGCGCCTCCTGTGTGCTGGTTATTTCGGATGTAATCGGAGACGATCTCGCGACGATTGGCTCCGGACCGTTCTATCCGGATCCTACTACATATTTAGAAGCGCGGGAGATACTGATTCGTTACAGTCTGTGGCCGCAAATCTCGGCTGATGCGCGAACGGCCATAGAAGACGGGGTCTCGGGCAAAATCCCCGAGACGCCAAAACCAGGCGCGGCATCCGTCCCGCACTACATCGTTGCTTCCAATCGAATCGCGCGCCTGGCTGCAGCCGCAAAGGCCGCGGAGCTAGGATATCGTGTGCAACTAGTAGACGAACCGGTGCTAGGGCTTGTCGATCCGGTTGCCGCAGATCTGTTCATGAGAATCGATCCGGCGCCGGTAGGCACCGCGATCGTGATGGGGGGAGAAACCACCGTGCGGGTGCGCGGCAACGGCACAGGCGGCCGGAATCAACATCTTGCCCTTCTGATGGCGGAAAAACTGGCCGGGCGAAATGCGGTCTTCGGCGCTGCCGGTACGGATGGCATTGATGGCAACTCGCAGGCTGCAGGAGCCTGGGTAGACGGCGGAACATTCGCAAAAGCAGAGAGCCTGGATTTGAATATCCCGCATGTAGTTCAGAATTTCGATTCCTTTCCCTTTTTCCAACGACTCGATCAATCGATACTCACCGGGCCGACGGGAACGAATGTGATGGATCTCTACATCGCGCTGACTTGAGGCAGTGTTCTTCTCGTCTGCTAATACAGGCTGGAAGCCGACGCTGTTGAAAAATGCAGGAAAGTCTTGTTTGCAATCTGTAACGCCCGCCTCTGGTGGGCTCTTGAGCTCGAGCTCAGCCCACGGGCCGTTGGCGTTACAAACCACAAACGGGGATCTCTTTGCATTTTTCAACAGCCTCAGCCTGCGGTCCATAATGCAGGCGGGACGCTTGCGCTCCAAGTGAACGGTTGAAAACAGACAGTGATTTGGGTATATTCCAGTCTCACATTTTGAGGCAAGCAGTATGAGCAATAAGAAAGAGGCATTTGTACAGGATATTACGCCGAAGAGTCAGGACTTCAGCCAGTGGTACACCGATGTAGTTCGCAAAGCCGAGCTGGCAGATTATTCGATGATCAAAGGGTGCATGGTCATCCGCCCCTATGGCTACGCGATCTGGGAATTAATGCAGCAGGCGATGGATCGCAGGATCAAGGCAACCGGACACGTGAATGCGTATTTTCCGCTTTTCATTCCGGAATCGCTGCTGAAAAAGGAAGCGGAACATGTTGAAGGTTTTGCTCCGGAAGTAGCCTGGGTGACTCATGGCGGCAAAGAAGAATTAGAAGAACGCCTGGCGATCCGTCCGACTTCGGAAGCAATCATCTGCAGCATGTACTCGAAATGGCTGCGCTCCTGGCGCGATCTGCCAATTCTCATCAACCAGTGGTGCAGCGTTGTACGCTGGGAAAAAGAAACACGCCCCTTCTTGCGTACCACTGAATTTTTGTGGCAGGAAGGACATACGGTTCACGCCACTGCGGAAGAAGGAGAGGCTGAAGTGCTTCGCATGCTCGACGTCTATCGTGATTTTGTGGAAACGGAACTGGCAGTGCCGCTGATTCACGGACTGAAAACGGATCGGGAAAAATTTGCCGGAGCCCTCCGCACATATGCCATCGAGGCAATGATGTGGGATGGTAAGGCGCTGCAGGCGGGAACATCGCACAATCTGGGTCAGAATTTTTCGAAAGCCTTTGATATCCGCTTTGAGGATCAAAATCAGAAGATTCAACACGCCTGGACTACGTCGTGGGGCTCCACCACCCGACTGATCGGCGCGCTGATCATGGCGCATGGAGACGATTCCGGTCTCATCCTGCCGCCTCGTGTGGCTCCCTTTCAAGCGGTGATCATCCCCATTGCTGCCGCCAACTGGCAGGAAACCGTCTTGCCGGCTGCGCAAAGGTTGCTTCACGATCTTCTCACATCCGGTTTCCGCGCAAAACTGGACGATCGTGATGCTTATACGCCTGGATGGAAATACAGCGATTGGGAAATGCGCGGAGTTCCGGTTCGAATCGAAATCGGTCCAAAGGACATCGCAAAAAATCAAGTAGTGCTCGTCCGACGTGATAATCGTCAGAAGGAATTTGTTCCAATGGAAGAAGTTGCCACACGGCTTCGGGCGACTCTGGATTCGTTGCAACAGGATCTGTACAACCGGGCAAAGAAACACCTTGAAACGCATACGTTTGAAATCGATTCCTACGCGGAACTGGTCAAAGCGATGGAAGAATCGCGCGGCTTTGCAGTTTCCCCATGGTGCGGATCCGAGGAGTGCGAAACAAAGGTCAAAGAGAAAACCAGCGCAACGGTTCGCGTGATCCCCGCTTCGCAGCCGGTGGAAAAAAAGCCATGTGTTGTATGCGGTAAGCCCGGCAAGTATCACGTCTACTTCGCCAAATCCTATTAGCTCAACAGCAAAGACCGCAGAGGACGCAAAGAATACTAAGGATTCGCTTTGCGGTCTTTGCGGTTCAATCGTTACTTTGACTTTGGGGATTGCGGTGTGGGAAACTGATCTCCGCTGATGAAAGAGAATTCTGCGGCGCGCAAACGGCACAAGGCTAGGTCCTTCCCCGCAGTCCAGTATTCAACTTCGCCTCCGCAAATTCCCACTCCAATCGAAGTCTTCTATCTCGCCGCAGATCCGTCGATTCTACAATCAGCCTCGTCCACATTCGGAGAGAAAATCGTAACCACCAATATTCACTACAAACCGGCTATCCTGGCGATGGCAAGGCTTACCTTTCAGGGGCGGTGGGACGTCCATCATCAACGAGACATCGTGAAGGTTGTTTCGTTTCCACCGGCGGCACGACAGGCGGACTGGGATAAAACGATCCTGGAAAGATGGGACAACAAAAGCACACAATCCTCTCCGGCCGGTGATTCCTTTTTCGTCGTTGATCCATCCTGTGACTTCTCAAGCGGACGGTTCGAGCTGCTCCAGGAAGAATTTCTACAGTTTCTGATTTCAGAAGAAGTTCTCACTTTGAATCTCAATCCATACCTGAAAATATATCGTCGCATCGATGAACCTGAAGAAACTTTTTTTGAACGATGCATGGAAGAAATCCGGACCAGTTTTTCGAAGGAATTGAATGCGTTGGAAGAAACAATTCTGCGACAGAAGAACCGTTTGAAGGAACGGCTGGAACGCGAGGTCCGGGAAAGGGAGGAACAACAGAAGGAAGGGCCTTCTCAGGAAATCAAAGAAATCAATCAGGAACTAGCGGCACTGGAAGAACTTCGGGAGTCAAAAAGGAAAGAGTTGGAAAAATCTCTTCACACTCTTTCGCGGGATCAGGAGCTGGACATTTTGCGGTTAAACAGGAATCACGTGGAAGTTTTGCGATTTGCTCTGGTCTGGCTCCCCTATACGGAGTTTGTGATCCAGGAAAAGGATCACCGCAGACTGGAACTGGTCCAATCTTTTTGAGAAAGACTATGAAACATCCTGGCACTCCCGGGCTATTCGAGACAGACGCCTCAGATGCGGTCCGGGCGCCGCTGGCTGACCGGATGCGGCCGCGCAACTTTGACGAATTTGTCGGCCAGGAGGAATTGACCGGACCCGGACGCTTTCTGCGAAAGATCGTTGAGAAACCGCGATCAATCATCTTCTGGGGACCGCCGGGTGTAGGAAAAACTACCCTGGCGCGGTTACTGGCATCCGGAGCGGCGGCGCATTTCGTTCCCTACTCGGCTGTCATCTCCGGAATCAAGGAGATCAAAACGGTGATGCAGGAAGCCGAACAGCAGCGAAAATATCACGGCAAGCAGACCATCCTTTTCATCGATGAGATCCACCGCTTCAACAAAGCACAGCAGGATGCATTCCTTCCCTATGTGGAACGCGGAGATATCATCCTTCTGGGCGCGACAACCGAAAACCCGTCGTTCGAAATCAACTCCGCGTTGTTATCACGTATTAAAGTTGTAGTATTACATCCATTACAGCCGGAGCATCTTCGCGCGATTATCCGAAGAGCGCTGGAAGACAGGGAACGAGGTCTGGGGGGACTCGACATTCATCTTCAAGAAGAGGCTCAAGAGGTTCTCGTGAGGATGTCCGATGGAGATGCCAGAACCGCTCTCAACCTTCTGGAAATTGCGGCTGATCTTGCGGGAACGGGAGGGCACAAAGAAATTACTGCAAAAGACCTGGAGGAAGCGCTTCAGCGCAAGACACTGCTTTACGATAAACAGGGAGAACAGCATTTCAATGTCATTTCGGCGCTGCATAAGAGTCTACGCAACAGCGATCCAGATGCAGGTCTCTACTGGCTCGCGCGTATGCTCGAAGCGGGAGAGGATCCGCTTTACATAGCCAGACGCTTGATTCGTTTCGCCAGCGAAGATGTGGGTATGGCCGATCCACAGGCGCTCACCGTAGCCGTTGCGGCACAGCAAGCAACTCATTTTATCGGGATGCCCGAAGCAACAACGGCGCTTGCGCAGGCGGTAGTTTATCTGGCAACTGCGCCAAAAAGCAACGCGCTGTACACGGGGTACGCGGGAGCCGCGGAGACGGTCCGGAAGCAGCCGAATGACCCCGTTCCTCTGCACATCCGCAACGCCCCCACATCCTTGATGAAAAATCTGGGCTACGGAAAAGGCTATCAATACGCCCACGACTTCGAGGATACGATTACAGACTTGTCCTGTCTTCCCGATTCTCTCGCGGGAACCCGGTTTTACGTACCGACCGGCCGGGGGTTCGAAGCACAGATCAAAGAACGAATGGAAAAAATCAGAGATCAAATATCAAAAATCAAAAAGGCAAAAACAGATCCGTAAGAATGCATATGATAAGAATCTTAGCTGCTATAGTGGTAATACTACAATTATCATGCGGGACGCCGGAGAAGCCAAAAGCGGTGGAGCGTGTGGACCCGTACCCGGTATCCGAAGATGCGTTGGCGCTTCCGATTTCCGGGAAGGCAGGCGGCAGAATCGTTACCGGCATGTTGAACGATCCCGAAACGTTCCATCCCCTTCTTTTCAGCACTGTGGATTCACAAACTTTCAACCAATTGATGCATCCGGGCCTGACACGTCTCAACTTGAGCACCCAACAACCGGAGCCGTGTCTGGCAAAATCGTGGGAATCGAGTGAAGATCATTTGAGCTGGACGTTCCATCTGCGGAAAGGCGTGACATGGTCGGACGGCAAGCCGTTCAACGCCGGCGATGTCCTCTTCACGATGAAAGTTGTCAATGATCCGAAAATCGCTTCTTCAGCCCACGATGCTCTCACAATCAACTCAAAACCGGCCATTTGGAAACAAATCGACGAATGGACCGTTACCGCAACTCTACCGTCTTCCTTCCCCTCCTTTTTGCGGCAACTGGACGGAGGAACAACTCCCATTCTGGCAAAACACAAATGGGAAACACCCTACCAGACAGGCGCTTTCGAGCAACAGTGGCAGATCAGCATGAACCCGGCCGATTTTGTCGGACTCGGACCATTCCTGCTCAAATCCTACACTCAGGGACAGACGGTGAGATTAGCTCGGAATCCGCGCTACTGGAAAAAGGATCAGAACGGCCGGCGATTGCCCTATCTGGGTGAAATTGTCTTCCAAATCTGCAGCGACTTGAATCAACTCCAGCTAAAAATCGAAAACGGCGAGATCGATACCTACTACAGTATTCGTGGTGAAGATATAGACCGGTTTCAACAGAAAAGCCCCTCCACAGGCATGATGGTAATCGCCGCAGGACCGTCGCAAGACTTTGAAGGCGTGATTTTGAATCAGAATAGCGACAAGAATCCAAAGACCGGTAAAACGTACATGGACCCGGTTAAGACGTCCTGGTTCGGTGACGTCCACTTCCGAAAAGCGGTCTCTTACGGTATCAATCGCCAAGCGCTGGTTCAGAATGCATTCTTTGGAAAGGCCATCCCGGCGTATGGACCAGAAAGCGTCAGCAACAAACTCTGGTACAACGACCGGATCACGAAGTATCCGTATGACCCGACAAAAGCACTGGCAATGCTCCAGGCCTCGGGCTTTCAGCAAAAAAACAGCCCCGCGGGAGCCGTCTGGCTTTTCGATTCAAAGGGGCACCAGGTTCGATTCTCCCTCCATACCAACGCCGGGAATACGACACGAAGCACCGAATGCTTGCTGATCGCCGGCGATCTATTGAAGCTCGGAATTCAAGTGGACTACAGTCCTCTGGATTTCAACACACTTGTGACCAAAATCACAGAGACCTTTGACTACGACACGGCGCTCTTGAGCTTGAGTCACGATGATACCGATCCTGCGGGCGGAATGAATGTCATGCTCAGCAGCGGAACCACCCATCTCTGGTGGCCGCAGCAGAAGTTTCCACACACCGAATGGGAAAAACGGATCGATGAGCTGATGAACCTGCAATTCAAAACATATTCCTATGAGGAACGGAAAAAGTACTACGACGAAGTCCAGAGTATTCTGGCGGATCAGCAGCCCATGGTCTATACCGTTACGCCGATCATTTATGTCTGCGCGAAGAAACAAATCGGAAACCTTCGTCCCATGGTTTCAAGACACCGCACCCTGTGGAATGCCGAAGAGTTGTACTGGATGAAGGAATAGGAAGAAGCAGTAGGGGCTGAGCATTTTCCATTGCAGTGAATGATCCAAATTGCTTAACGCGAAATATCCACCTTTCTGATTCGTTGCTTTCCGTGGCAAATGTATAACCCCTATATGGATGCTCTGGAGGACCAGCCTTTTGGCGCGGTACGGGACACAACGATAGCACGGATCGTTTCCAGCAGAGATTCCCGCGGAGCGTCCTTCAGGAGACAAGCGTCCGCTCCCGCGCGAAATGATTCTTCTACTTCATCTTCAAATCCGTAGGAGCTGATCACCACAAAACGCGGCTTTGGATACTGTTTTCGGATGGAATACATCGCTTCGATCCCGCCCATCTCCGGCATGTGAAGGTCCATTAGAATCACATCCGGCACGCAGCTACTCAGCATGTGAAGAGCATCTTTTCCGTTGGAAGCTTCTGCAACCATTTGCATGTCGTGTTGTCCGTTGATGATCCTTGCAAATGCGTCGCGAATCAGGCTGTGATCATCAACGACCATGACACGTATTGCCGCTTCCTGTCCCATGAGAGCACCCTCCGGTCGTAACAGTAGCAGCAAAGAGGACGCGAATCATCAGACTATAGTTAGAGGAATTCTCTATCGAAAGTTATAGGAGAAGGCCGGAGGCCTGCGATCCATAATGCAGGCGAGACGCCTCCATAGCGACCCGATTATTTCATGCGAGCCAGGCCTTTCTTGAGTGCAAGGACAACAGCCTGTGTACGGTCCGTTACTTGAAGTTTTTCAAGAATCTTATTTACATGTGATTTTACAGTGCCTTCGGAAATGCCGAGCAGATCTCCAATTTCCTTATTGCTCTTTCCTTCCACGATTTTTTCCAGAATCTCCTGTTCTCTGGGAGTCAGTTCGTTGCTGGCGATTCTCTGTGCAAGCTGGCCAGCCACCGCATGCGGAATGCATCGTTCGCCTGCGTGAACTCTTCGGATCGAATTGAGTAATTGTTTGCGGGAGCTGTCTTTCAAAAGATATCCAAGGGCTCCAGCCTGCAACGCGCGGTAAATATCTTCCTCATGATCGTAGCTGCTGAGAATCAGAATTCGCGCGGAGGGAAACCGCTTTCGGATCTCTTCCAGGGTTTGAATCCCGCCCATCCCACGCATACGCATATCCAGAAGGGTCACATCCGGCTGAAGCTTTTCCCATTGCGAAATCGCCTCTTCACCATTCGCAGCTTCCCCTACCAATTGCATGCCCGGATCGCTGCCGATGATTCGCGCGAGACCTTCGCGCACTACAAGATGATCATCCACAATCAGGATTTTTATCGGATTTTCGCTCTCTACCACAGTTCCCTCCCGTAAATGGGAAAACGGATCAGGACAGTAGTACCCATGTCCTCTGAGCTGATCACGGTGAGTTTCGCGGAAATCAGCGCGGCCCTTTCTCTCATACTTGTAAATCCAAAACCGCCTTCCCCCATTGGACTGGCTCCCGAATTGAAGCCACGTCCATCATCCCGGATTCGCAATTCACCTTTCCACCATCCAAAATTCAAATCCAATCGAACATTTCTTGCGCCAGCGTGCTTCCAGACATTATTGACCGCTTCTTGCGCAATCCGCAACAGATTGTCCTCCACGGAGACCGGCAGTTTACGCCGGCGACCGGAAACCGCGATTTCGACGTGTATGTCTTTCCCTGCAGCAGCCTGGTGAGCCATCTGACTGAGAGCCGATACAATATCCTTCCCTTCCAAAGCCTGTGGCCGGAGTCCACGAACAAACCGGCGGGATTCGGCGAGTCCTTGCCGCGCGCTGTCCCTTGCCCGATGAATCGAGGCTTTCGCGCTTTCCTGCTCCTGTTCCAGGCTCATGTCAGCAGCTTCCAACTCCAGGACAACGCTCGTGAAATCCTGTGTGAGCGTGTCGTGAATCTCCCGCGAGATCCTGTTTCGTTCACTCAGCACCGCAGCAAACATGCTGCGAATCCGGCGCACGCGATTTCGATGCAGCAGTGCAACTGCAAGAGCAAACGTGAGCACGCACAATGAGTAAAACCAGATCGTTTGATAATAATGAGGTTTGATTCGCAGGGGAAACGCTACTCCTTCCCGGTTCCAGACGCCGTCGGCATTGGAGGCGATCACCTGAAACTCATAAGCGCCCGGGGGAACTCCCGTATAGTAGGCGACGCGTCTTGTCGCAGCAATGATCCAGTCTTCGTCATAACCTGCAAGCTTGTACCGAAATCTTACTTTTTCTGGAGTGCTTAAGCTGAGCCCGGTATAGTGAATTTCCAGATTTCCGTTCCCGGGCGGGAAGGCCGCCATGCCGGTACTTTCCGGGAAAATGGTTGTTTTGTCATCGTAAGTAATCTCTTCCAGGTGAATGTCCGGAGCACGCTGATTGATTTTGACTCTTTCCGGATCGATGATTGCGACACCCTTCACCGTCAAAAAGCAGAGCATCCCGTCTTTTGTCTTCCAACCGGAAGGCTGCACCCCACCGATGCATTCACGGCTGATCATCCCATCGTGCGTATCAAACGCGATTGGTTCCAGCGTATGAATCTTTTTTCGAATCAGGTCATCGATCCTTTGTTTATTGATCCGGAAAACGCCTTTATAACTGCTGAGCCAGAGGTTTTGTCTGGAATCATCAAGAATCGACAGGATCACATCATCCGTCAGTCCATTCTCGGAAGTGACCGCTGCAAAGGTTCCATTCTGCATCCTGATCAGACCTGATCCGTACGTTCCAATCCACATCGTATGATCACTGTCTTCATAAAGCGACCACACCTGAGCTTCGGGCATCCCATCCTGTTTTCCATATCGCACAAACTTTCCGTTTTCAAATCTGCACAAGCCATTCCAGGTCCCGATCCAGATCTGCTGATTATGATCTTCCAACAAACAGTAAATGAAGCTCTGCGGGAGGCCATCCTTCTCCGTAAAGATTTCAAACTTCCCATCCCTCATGCGATTCAGACCTGCATTTGTGCCGATCCACAGATTTCCGAAAGAATCTTCCAGAATGGCACGCACCGTATCGTTGGATAGTCCATCCTTCACGGTAAAATGGCTGAAGCGGCGATCCTTATATCGCATCAAACCGTTTGCACGCAGACCGAACCAGAGACTACCCTGATGGTCTTCACGCAGCGCAAATACGGTATTTGTCGGCAAACCATCCTCCATCGTAAAGGATGATCTGTCCGCTCCGTTGATGCGGAGCAGGCCTGCCGTTCGACTTCCCACCCAGAGACTTCCTACGCGATCCTGCAGCACGGAAAAAACGGTGTTGTCCTCTTTGCTCCCGCGTGGCGCTATATTGGTAACCGCGACGTCCTTCAAACGGACAAGTCCGCCGCCATCCGTGCCGATCCATAAGTTACTTTCGTGATCTTCCAGAATGGAATAAACGGAGTTATGGACCAACCCCTGATCGGTTGTGTAGGAATCGATGATCCCGTTGCTCAACCGGTGCAGGCCTCCCTCTGTTCCGATCCAGAGATTGCCGGTCGAATCCTCAAGAAGAGAACGGATCGTGTCGTTCTTTAGCCCGTTGCGCATCGAAAGAACGTCGATGCGGCCGTCATGCAGCCGATTCAGACCGGAATCAGTGCCAATCCACAGATCTCCCTTGCGGTCGGAATAAAGAACGTGGACCAAATCATTCGATAAGCCTTCACGCGTTGTAATGTTCGTGAAATGAGTGCCATCATATTTGGATACACCGGCATTTGTCCCGATCCAGACATTGCCGCGCGCATCTTGCGAAAAACAGAAGACTGAATCTCCGGCAAGTCCTTCATGGCTGGTATGCTGAACGAACTTTCTTTTTTTCCGGAGAAACACTCCGCCGCTTCGCGTCGCGATCCATACCGAGCCTTCGCGATCGGCAAAGACACTTCGGATGATTTGATTCCTAAAACCGGCTTCGGCTCCGAAGGTGGTAAACCGTCCTTTCGAATAGGTCGCTAGCGAAGAAGTCAACGTCCCGATCCAAAGTGCGCCCGAAGGATCTTCCGAAAGGGACACGACATCATTGCTGGCGAGCAGACTGTTCCGAGTATGAAACGTTTTGAAGCTGAGTCCGTCGAATCGAACCAGGCCGGCTTGTGTTCCAAGCCAGAGATATCCATCGCGAGACTGTAACATCGCCAGGATGCTGTTTTGCGGCAATCCTTGTTCCGACTGCCAAACCTGCATTCCGTATTCGGTAATCGGCCGACGGGGATCGAGACTCCAGGAGTTACAGGCAAAAAGAAGTGCAATAGCTAGTGCTGGAAGACCGGCGGGTCTCATCAACTCTATTTGGAGAGGCGGGCGTCCCTGCCCGCAAAATTGCGAGAAATCATCCCATTCACGCGGGCACGGAGGCCCGCGGCTCCAAATCTCTTGCGCCGTATCCTTGAACTATTTGAATTTGACACGACCGACGTGTGTACTCCAACGTGTAGGGGCATCGGGGATTTCACTGATGATCCACACGGAATCATCCGTTGGATCCAGCCCGATTCCATTGTAATCACCCCAGCGATTCCGGTTGATTCCATCGGGCGCAAAATAAGAGCTATCACCCGTTTTCAAAACTTTGCTGTTCTGGATATCACCGGGCGGCTGATCCGACTTTCTGCCCGTGTACCGGATCCCGGCAAATTCCGTACTGCTGGAATTGCTAAAAACAACAACGAGGTTACCCGCCGAATCGGGCATGATGGCCGGATAAAAGAAGAACTTCTTGTCGGCGCCGAAAGTAATCTCCTGTACCAGACTCCCATCTTCGCGGATCTCATAGATGCGAAGCGCTGAGACCTCTCCGGATCCGAAATTAGCCGCAACGGCATGCGCTGCAAAAATGGATCCGTTCAAAAATGCGGAATTCCTGATCCCCGCGTCTCCGGTATTAATCAATGCAGCAAGACCCTTCTGCGGGGCGTCCGGCGGGAATGCGTAGTCGCCGACGTTTACACCCTTCTTTTTGAGCTTGGGGCGACTTGCAGCAGGATTAGGAACATTCCACAGCGTTAATTTGTTTCCGCCAAACCCGTCCAGGCTGACCAGATATTCAATCTGGGTTGCTCCAAAACTGTGCGCGGGCTGAACCGTATCTGCTTTCCGACCGGTCGCATCCTTCAAATTCCAGCGGTCAAAAAAGTGAACGGTTCCGAACTGATAGACTTCATCTTTCTTTACGATCCTCAGTTTCGCGAACTCGAAATCGTCTGTAGCGAAATTGAACATGTTCCCCGTCATGTAGATGGCAGTCTCATCAATTCCTAGACCGGGAAAGTCGGCCCAGTTGTTCGAGTTTTTCTTGCCGTTCTTGCCCATATCCAGAGCATAAAGAGCCCATTCCCCTTCCGGATCATCGGTTGTGGAGACAGCGAGAACATACCAGGAACGCTGGTCGCTATTGCGAAGAGCGTCCACAACGAGGACGAAGTGACCTGTGAACTGATCAAAAAGGATTTTGGGATCAAACAACGATGCGCCTAGAATCTCCGTCAGCCCCTGAAAGAACGCCCCAAACCCGAATTCAGCGAGTTTTTTTCCTTTTTTCGAAAAGATTCCAAGGGAACTGTTTACCGCCAGCACGACATGTTGTGGGCCGGCTGCCAGAACAGGGTCGGGTGGAAAGAATCGGGTTTGCTTCAAACCCTTAAACGATTTCAATTTGGAAGGCGCCAGCAAGTTAAATCCATCCGTTGAGGATGGCTGATCCATATACACGAAATGCGGCGCGACAACCACAGCGGGAGCAGCAGACTGCTTGGAGCGAAACGCACTTTTATCCAGCTCTTTCGGGTATCTGGGAGGCATCGCTTCCATCGGCCCTGGAATGATATGCTCTTTCGGAAGGTGTGAAACGGCAACAACAACCGGAGTTACACCTTCTCCAAAATCTTCTTCACCCAGCTCAATGTCCCATCCGGAGTCCCGTCCGGGTATGCTGCCGGCGTCATGGACAACCAGTAGCAGAAGTGGAACAAGAAACAGGAAACGAAGAAAGGGTTTCCGTAACATACAAAATCCTCCCGTGCGATCCGCCCCTACAAGCTCTTCCGATAAGCGCTTACAAACAGACGCAGACAGTAGAGATAGACAGCGCTCCCGAATTTGTCAGGAGATTTCAGCAGATCGCTGACGGATTTCTTCTTGATCCTGAATCGCTGCTGTAAAATGACATCCTCCATTTTCTTGGTTACCTTGCTTTCTTCCTTCTTCACTTTCGTCGCGATTTGAATGTGCTCGGTAGGGTCAAAATCAAAGTAATCCGCAAATTCGTATAGATCGCCGTCCGAAACATGTTCGTAGTCATGTTCTTCGGCAAAATTTTTCATGACCTCGCGCGCCACCTTGGGACTCAGCTCCGACTTCATTTTTTCGCGAAACCGCTCGAGATTAAAACCGCTGGCGTAAACGTTTCCGGAAACTTCGATAAAATGATCGCTATCGATCTTAAGCGCCTTCACCCCGAACGTATAACCCATCACAGTCACCAGAGGGGCCACAAAGTCCGGGCGCGTGCGCAGAGGCACACTGTATTCATCCATATTAATGCCAGGCCCGAGAAAAAAATTGCGATACCGGTGCATTACCTGTACCAGAATTTCGTCGATTCGTTCAGATGCCAGGTCTTTCTTTTCAGCCACAGGGTCTTTCATGGGATCTCCTGAAAATGAGGAAGGGTCAAGATTCATTATATCGACTGAAATGGATCACCGCAAATCAGCGGCCGCTGCTACCGATAAATCGAACCTTTCGAATCTTGACCGCCGGCACAACAGAGCTGCTGGGAATCAGAGCGCCATATCCTTCCGGATCATGCACGAGTATTGGATCGGACAGCATTTCGATTCGATGAAATGCGTCCACCACTCCTTGTAGATACCTGAGGTTTACAACCGGGCAAACGATCTCTCCATTTTCTACAAGAAAGGTCCCGTCTTTTGTCATCCCGGTAAGAACTACGTTTCTACGATCGGCAATATTTGTGTAGTGAAATCGAGTCACGTAGATCGTTGGCTCTTCCGAGGAAGCGATCATGTAATCCAGGGATTGCTCCCCACCCTCCATAAACAGATTCAATGGTAGGGCTCCCAAGTGTCGCTGCCCGGCTCCAAGCGAGTGCCCCGTCGTAACAGCATTTTCCTTTGCTGCCAGCAAACTATCATAGGCGATATTGCGGCCGATGCCTTTTTCAACAAAAAATATTTTGCTCTTTGGCGTCCCTTCAAAGTCAAACGGCAATACGTACCCTGCAGGATCGTTCCCATCATCCCAGATGCTGACATTTTCTCCCATGACTTGTTTTCCCAGTTTGCCGCACAGAAAACTTTCATCTTCGTGATAACTGAGACCATTGAATCCGGTGTAGGCCAAGAAATCGAGCCATTCGGAGACAGCAGCCGGTTCAAGAATCACATCATAGAAGAGCTCATCTCCCGGTTTCCGGTCGGCGAAAAGGTCGCGTGGTTTCTGATTCTGGAGACGCGCCTTGCCCAGAAGATCTGCAATGAATCGCTCCACCTGGAGTCCCCCGCTATCCTGGGAAGCAACGGCGGCATAGACACTGTCATAGGAACCCGTAAGAATGGCGCTCAGATTTGCATCCGTAAAGGAGGTGTGGACCATGGTTCCCTGCGAGTTCGCCACAGCGATTTCTCCGGCGCCGGTCTGGAATTTGGCTGAGGTCATCAGACCAGCAGCGCGAGCTTCGTCAATGATATTTTTCAATAACCGGGCGCGATCGAGCGGTGAAAACTCCGCAGTACGATCAAAGAATTTTCCCTTCTTCTCACCCTTCGGAAATTCCTTGAGCCTCAGTCCGGTCGGCAGCTGTGCCTTGTGCTTGGTAGACTCCATCGCGACATCGATGGCATTCCTGATGGAGTCGTCGGAAAATAGATTCGTGGAGGCAGAACCGATCCTGAGGTTGTGGATTACATCCACAGCCAGGACGGCTTCCGATTCCGAAACGTTCTGATGGATCTGCGAATTGGCCACTCGCGTGAGACTGTTGTGCCAGCCCATCAGGAGAAATTCTACATAGTCCGGTCTTTTCGATTCCGCGTAACGCAGCGCCGACTTCAGGATTTCAAACGCCTGTTTTTCCCCAATCATAGTCTTCAGTCTGTGGAGCGGCGGCCCTCCGTGGCCGCCGAATGTGATTACCTCTTACTTCTTTCTAGTACCGATCTTCACATTGCGGAAGCGGGCCGGCGAAGCGGCGTGTCCCACTTCCATGATTTGTCCGGGCTGTCCCTTTCCGCAGTTTGGTGTCCCGTACATTTCCCAGTGAGTCCGGTCGCAAACCGCATCGCACGAGTTCCAGAATACAGGTGTGATCCCTGTGTATAACGAGTTCTTATAAAGTTGTCCGATCTTCCCGTTCTTGATTTGCCTTGCAGCTTCAACGCCGAACGTGAAATTCTTGCGGAGATCATCGATGCTCCAGCTAAAATTTGTATCGAACAACATTCCATTTTCAGTAGACGCGATCAGATCCTCAAATTTTGTTTCTCCCGGTTCCAGATAAATGTTCGTCATCCGGATGAGCGGGATCCGATTCGTCGACGACGCCCGCATAGTGGCATTGCTGGATTGGAAGTATTCTCGCCCGAGTTTTTCGTTCACTTCGGTTACAGTCTCACGGGAAGTCAGGAGATTTTTCAGAATTCCTTCCTGGATCAACGGAAACTTCTGCGCTTCCACACCTTCGTCATCAAAACCGAAGCTGCCAAGCCCGCCTTCCAGGGTGGCGTCCGCGGTAATATTTACAAGCGGTGAACCATACCGGAAACTTCCCAATTGATTCAGCAGCGGAGTTAGAAAACTTCCGCCCGCATAGGTGATCTCCGTGCCGAGAATACGATCGAGCTCCACCGCATGTCCGACCGATTCGTGAATTTGCAGGCAAAGCTGCGACGGCATCAGAATGATACTGGTTTCCATCTCCGGACAATCGGGTGCGGAGAGCAGTTCTTCCGCCTCCTGCGCGACACGCGGGGCATGCTTCAGCAGGTCCATCGCTTCAATCAGCTCATATCCGCGTGTCGCAAAATTGCCTCGAAAGCTGTTGGGATAGGAACGAATCTGCACTTCCTCCCCGTCCACAGCCTTCGCACTGATTCCGCCACCGCTCACCGTGATGTCCTGCGTTATATAGGAACCTTCCGTGGAAACAAAGGTTTTGGCGAAACGCGCGAATGTCATCTCGCATTCCGTAATCTTTACTTTCTTGCTGTTCTGCCTCATTTGCTGATCGGCTTTCACAAGCAGATCCACTTTCTCTTCCAGCGAGACTTTGAACGGATCGATTTGGACAGAGCTGACGTATCGAGCTTTTTTCCAGATCAACGCAGAGGATAATTTTACCGCGCGTTGCCGGGTGATCGCGCTTGCTTTCGCGATCTGGATGGCCGTGTCAACAACCCGCGCCATTTCTTTTTCCTGGACTCGTGAGCTGGATGCAAAACCCCAGACTCCGTTGAGCAGAACCCGCACTCCAAATCCCGCCGATTCGCTGTATTCCAGATTTTCGACGACTCCGTTCTTGACGGAAATGTTTTCGGTGATCGCGTGGGGAATTAGCCGGATGTCCGCATAGTCAACGCCCTGTGTGACAGCAAGCTGCAACGTGTTTTCACAAAAATCGCGTTCGGCGTCTTGCATGTTGAGGAATTCTACCTGCCTTTGAATTGTGCGGCTCGCTTTTCGACAAAGGCACGCGTTCCTTCCTTCATGTCTTCCGTGGTACAACTCAGTCCGAACAACGTGGCTTCCAGATTCAACCCTTCCGCCAGTGACATCTGGCTGCCGTGAAAGGCTGCTTCCATAGTCAAACGAACGGCAATCGGACCGTTGGCAAGAATTTTCCGGAGCAAACTTTCTGTTTCCGAAATCAACTCGCCTTGCGGATGAACCGCATTGACAAGTCCGATTTCGTACGCCCGTTGAGCGGAGATTTGTTCGCCTGTAAGAAGAAGCTCCAGCGCGCGGCCCAACCCCACCAGACGAACCAGACGTTGCGTCCCGCCATAGCCCGCAACGAGACCAAGTTTCACTTCAGGCTGACCCAGTTTTGCATTTTCCGAGGCCACCCGGAGCGTGCATGCCATCGCGAGCTCGCATCCGCCGCCCAGCGCGTACCCGTTGATCGCTGCGACTACCGGCTTTCCGAGATTTTCAATGATGTCCAGAATGTGATGGCCGCGCCGCGAACGGTCCTTTCCTTCAATCGGTGTCGAAGTCGCCAGTTCATTGATGTCTGCGCCGGCAATAAACGCCTTTTCACCCGAGCCCGTGAGAATGGCCGCGCCCACATCCGCGCGATGCCGGATATCCAGAAACACACGCCGCAGCTCATCCATCGTCGCATCATTCAGCGCGTTCATTACCTTTGGCCGGTTGACTGTTACAACGGCAATTTGATCGCGAACTTCATACAACAGATTTTGTAGTTCCATGGAGATCTCCCTTACTTCTTCGAATAGTCATAAAATCCCTTGCCCGACTTCTTGCCGTACTGTCCCGCCAGCACCATCCGTTTCAACAGTGTAGGCGGGGCAAAGCGAGGGTCCTTGAATTCATCGAACATAATATTAGCAATATAGTACGTAGTATCGAGGCCCACAAAATCCAGCAGCGTAAACGGGCCCATCGGATATCCGCAACCCAGATGCATTGCTTTGTCGATATCTTCGATGCTGCCAAAGCCATCCTCGTATGCCCGGATCGCATCCAGAAGATACGGAACCAGAAGGCGATTCACGATAAACCCAGGCTTATCGGTTGCTGCAACCGGCTTCTTGCCCAGGGATTCCGCAAATGCAAAGACCTGCCGGAAGACTTCCTCGGAGCTGACAATCGTCCGAACCACTTCCACCAGCTCCATTCTGGGAACGGGGTTGAAGAAATGCAGGCCCACAAATCGTTCCGGATGCTTTGTGGACATCGCCATTTCAATGATGGAAAGCGAAGATGTATTGCTGCTGAAGATGACATCTTCGCGGCAGATGTTGGAGAGCGCCCCATAAGTTGACTTTTTCAGATCCACGATCTCGGGCACCGCCTCAATCATCAGATCGCGGTCTGCCATATCTTCTAATTTAGTAGTACCACGCAGCTTCTGGAACAGATCATCCACGCTGATTTTGAGCTGTCCGCGCTCTGCCATCTTACCCGCAAATTTGCGAATGCCATCGAGCCCCTTTTGAAGCAGATCGTCACTGATTTCGCGAACGATCGTGTCATAACCTGCCTGGGCGCACACCTGCGCAATGCCGGAACCCATCAAACCGCAGCCAAGTACTCCTACCTTCTTGATTCCCATACAAAGCTCCTGTTATTTCTCGCAAAGACGCAAAGGTCGCAAAGTTTTTATTGTAAATTCCTCCGTTGCGATCTTTGCGCTCTTTGCGCCTTTGCGTGAAATTTCCTTTCTTACAATGATTCGACAATCATGGCGATCCCCTGTCCGCCACCAATGCAGGCAGTTGCCGCGCCATACTTCTTATTTCTACGACGCAATTCCAGCAGTACCGTGAGCAGAAGACGCGTACCGGTTGCACCCAGCGGGTGCCCCAGAGCGATTGCTCCGCCGTTTACATTTACTTTTTCGCGATTCAATTCCAGAACCTTTTCCACAGCAAGGTACTGGCCCGCGAACGCTTCATTCACTTCAATCAAGTCCAGATCGGAAAGTCTCAGACCTGCCTTCTTGAGAGCTTCCTGGACCGCCGGGACAGGACCGATTCCCATCATCTTCGGTTCCACACCCGCATAAGCCCATGAAACGATACGTCCCAGAGGTTTCGTATTTCGACGATTCGCTTCTTCTCCGCTGCAAACGACCAGGGCCGCCGCTCCATCGACAATTCCACTCGCATTTCCGGCCGTGACAAACCCATCTTTGCTAAAATGAGGCTTCAGTGCTGCCAGCCCTTCCAGCGTTGTATCGAACCGCAGGTGATCGTCGCGATCTACAATGATGGAACCTTTTCGTGAAGGAATTTCTACCGGCACGATCTCTTCTTTGAACTTGCCGGCTTCAAAGGCCGCAGTTGCGGCCTTTTGACTGCGATATGCGTAGGCGTCCTGTTCTTCCCTGCTGATGTTGTACTGTCTTGCAAGATTGTCCGAAGTTTGTGCCATGTAGCAACCGCAATAGGGATCCATCAGTGAAGCCATCAGCAGGTCTTCCAGCTTTCCTTCACCAAGACGAAGACCTTTTCGCGCGCCACGAATTACGTGGGGAGCCTGGCTCAATGACTCCATGCCTCCCGCCAGGACACGGTCCGCTTCTCCCAGTTGGATCAGATGCGCGGCTTCAACGACGGATTGAATGCCGGATCCGCACAGCCGATTGACAGTCAATGCCGGCACGGGAATCGGAACGCCGGCTTTGAGTCCAACATGCCTTGCGCCATAGATCGCGTCGGCGCTTGTCTGCAACGCATTTCCAAACACAACATGCTGGATCTCATCCGGCGATACGCCCGTCTTTTGCAGCGCGCCTTTTGCTGCAATCACACCCAGATCGATCGCGCTCAAGTCACTCAATGCGCCATTGTATTCGCTCATCGGTGTTCGCATTCCACCGAGAATCATCACATCTTTCATAGCAAAATCTCCAAGAAATTCGATCCTTTATAATAACGATTTTCTTCACGACGCGAAACAGGGAGGAATTTACCACAGAGACGCACAGGTAGGAAATGAAACCACAGAGAAACCCCGATAAACACAGATATCAAAGGAAAAATCGGTGTTTATCTGTGTTCATCTGTGGTTTCCTCCCTTAATGTGCACGGAAGAGCACGTCGACGACATTGCGCACGTATTGTTCGTCCGTAAGACCATCAGTGGCTTCCTGCGGAAAGGGCACAATCTCGCGCATGTGACCTGAGATCTTACTGAACAGCTCCAGGCGCGCAATCGGATCCAGGTCTTCCCTGCGCAGGATCGATTGCAGCACTACACCCGCTTCTTCCAATGAGACTCGCTGGCGCAGTCGCGCTATCAGATGCGGATATTCCCGAAAGGAATTGTATTTTCCGGAAAGTACTTGCGTTACATCCGGCGCCGCGGCTTCCGGAATGCGGATCACAATCGTGTTCGCAGCAAGATCGCCCAATCTCTGCGCGTTCCTGCTCAAAAGACAAAATGCGCCACCCACTATGTATAATGCAGGAAGCATATCGACAAAACGAAGCAGGTTGCGGATGACAACCTGACTGAATTGAAGGCGAAGCCCCTGAGCGTCCATCACTCGAAGTCTGAGCAACCGTTTGCCAATCGTCTGTCCCCTCCAGAACCACTCCGTAGTAATTGGATAGCCGATCGAAATTATAAAATAGGAAAGGATGGAAACTGCACTTGCAAAATCCAAACTGAAAGGACGGAGGAGATTAACAAGGATCCCGACCACCATGGAAAGGACGGCTATTACAACATTATCGAGAACCCATGCAAGAAATCTTGTTACAGGACCTGCCAGACGAAGGGGGAAGGAAATTCCTTCGGGCGTCTGTATCAAAAGCTGGCCTGCTTTTCCGCGACTCAAGATTCTTCAACCTCTTTCTTTGTTCCGGACCGGCTCAGGAACAAACACAAAAGGAAGAGTTCCAAAGCACCGAATGAAATTTTGATCGAATAAGGAAGCACCGGCTCATGATATTGAGACAGGAATGCTTCGATGAATCCGGCCCAGATCAAAAGCATCGCTACTCCGGAAATCAGTGTCACGAGATCGCTGGAAATCATTCGGAAACGTGTTTGCAAAGATGCGCGTTGCTTCCAGCCGATCAACGCGCCAGCCAATACAAAACCGGCCTGCCCGGCGATCAAAATCGCGGGAATCTCAATCACTCCATGCGGAAGCAGCCAGCCAAGAAGAAACTTTGTTTCTCCCGCAAGCACATAATCCAGCGCGACCGCCCCAAGAATCACACCATTGTAGAAAAGCAACAGGATCGTGCCGATTCCCCAAGTCATCCCCATGGCAAGAGTCAGCAGTGAAACACGTGTGTTGTGCGTCATCAGAAATGATGAAAATGTGGTTTTCTGTCCTGATAGCCTGTCCTCTTTTGCTTTTTCTTCCTGCGCCACACGTTCAGACGGGCTCTCCTGCAGATGTGAAAAAGGGAGAAGAATCTCTTTTGCTTCCGAATCCATGCTGATCAGCGTTCCACCAAACGCGCACCCCGCCAGCGTAATGGCTACAGCCAGATAGAATGCGCGAACGTTCTTGCGAAAGACTTGTGGAAAAATGATGAAGAACCAATGCAGCGGACGAAATCTGTATGGCTTTTCCCGCGTTTCGTGAATCTCTCCATATGCCCGCGCTACCAGCGATTCCAGGTAGCTGCGGATTTCACGCTCTGTCCCAAAAGTGGTGATCCTGGCAAGATCGGAGGAGGCTCGTTCGTAGAGATAATGAAAGCGTTTCAGCTGTTGTAGATCCATTTTGCAATCCGGATCCGCTTCCAGCCTGACTAACTGGCGTTCCAGCTCTTCCCAGTATTTTTTTTCCGCGTTTACAAACCGCGGCACATCAATAATCATGAATCTTATTAACCACGAAGGGCACGAAGAGCACGAAGGTATTCATAAGACAATTCTTTTGATTCCTAGTTTCAATTGCCTGACCTTAAAGTTAATGATCAGTCCAGCCCTAATTCCCATCGTTTTCAAGTAGGAGATTAATTGGGCTTCATGAATCGGCAAAACAAGGTCCACAGTTTTCAGTTCAACGACCAGCATCTTTTCTACGAGCATGTCCAATCGTTGTCCAGTAATATCCAGATCTTTGTATCTGATGATAAGTTCTTTTTCCTTCTCAAATGTGATTCCCAGCATTCCGAGCTCATAACACATCGCTTTCTGGTAAATGGATTCGATAAATCCAGGACCGAGATGGCGATGAACTTCGATTGCAGCCCCGATAACTCTTCTAATCAAGTCTTCCAGCTCTGGTGGCAGTGTGCTGTTTACTCTAAGTTCCATTCTTCGTTTTTCTTCTTCGTGCTCTTCGTGAACTTCGTGGTTTTTTTTCATAGTAGTTGCCGTTGCTTGACGTTGAGGTATTGCGTGACGATTTGGCCGCTCATGTTTGCGTCTTCCAGCTGTGTGAGGGTGATGCCGCGGAGGTGAAGCGTTTTTTGTACATCGCACAGGTTTTGCCAAAGCAGATGACCGCCAAGATTTCTATACATCGAATCCGGCGTCAAAGCATTCGGAATACTGAACAGAGGCTGCGCGCCTTCAGGACGTCTCATGTTTACGAGCACCAGGTGTTGGCTCGCGATCAGTTCCACGCTACGCGCGAAGCTTTCAGCGAGTATCGGATCATTCAGATCGGTCAGGATGATCAACAGCGCGCGCCTTCTCAACCTGAGGCGCAGAAACGAACAAAGTTCCTGGTAGTCCGGAGTTACACCGGATGGCTGCAACGTGTACAGCGCATCTTTGCAAGCGTGATAATGCGCTTTGCCGTTTCCGGCGCGCAGGAAGCGATCCACTCTGTCGCTGAAATTAACGACTCCAAAGAGGTCTCCCTGCTGTTGCGAAATCAGACCCAGGATCAGCGCGGAGCGTAAAAAGTATTCCAGAACAGTTTCCTGACCGACTTCCTTTGCGGACAAACGGGAAGAATCGATGACAACATACACCTCCTGAGTCCGTTCCACTTGAAAGATCTTCGTCACCGGTCGTCCGCGCCTTGCCGTGGCCTTCCAGTGAATCTGATCAAAACTATCGCCCGGAACGTATTCACGGAGCTTCTCAAATTCATGGCCCTGTCCTACCATGCGTCTTGTGTGGATTCCGAAGTCGCCCTTGTTCAGGAACAGTGCCGCCAACTTCTTTCGGTCCTTCAACAGATTGGGATATACGCGAATTTCCATGCGCGCGGGAGATTTTGATCGGACATTCCAGAATCCAAGAGTCGAGGAAGCCTCCAGATAGGACTCGGAAATTCCGTACAGTCCTCTCTTGGACGGAACGCAAGACCATTCCATTCTGCTGAACTGTGCGCCGTCGGGAAGCGTGAGAAGAAGATCTTCCGATTCGCAAGAAATCTCCGGCGGAAAAGGAATTCCGATCCGGATCCGGCGTTTCTTTGCAGTGTTATTTTGAATCTGCAGCGAAAAAGAACCTTTGCCGTCTTTGGATAGCCTGACAATATCCGGAAGCACTGCGCGCACGCCACGAAGCGAGCGTTCTGAAAAAAGCGCGTCGATCATTGCAACAAGAGTAAACGCCGCGATGAAAACAAGGCTGCTCTCTGGCGCCACTACCAGAAACGGCAGAAGCAAGGCCGTGGCAAAGAGAAGCCGGTTCCTGGGAACGATCATCTTGGCACCGCTATCTGCTGCAAAATATTCTGAATGGTTTCCGCCACGGAAAGACCCTCCAGCTCAAATTCCGGTCGAAGGATGAGCCTGTGTTCCAACACCGGGATCGCCAGCGAACGGATATCATCCGGAGTAACAAAATCACGGTCTGAAAGAGCCGCGTTCGCGCGACTCGAGAGAAGGATTGCCTGAGTCGCGCGTGGTCCGGCGCCGACCAGAACCGAGTTGTGTTTTCGGGTGGAACGAACAATCTCGGTTGCATAGCGGATCAGTTCCTCACGAATCAATACACCCTGCAGCGCATGCCGGCAGACGGACAACTCCTCCTCCCGAATCACATGTTTGACCTGACCGGAAGCCAGGACTGCTTCAGGAGAATTGTCTCCCAGCGTCCGTTGTGCCAGCGAAATCTCTTCTTCCTGTTCCGGATACGTCATGGAAATTTTCAACAAGAACCGATCTTTTTGAGCTTCCGGCAACGGATATGTTCCTTCGTATTCAATCGGATTCTGTGTTGCAAATACCGTAAAATTGGGTGAGAGTTGATGGCTTTCACGATCGATAGTCACTTGACGTTCCTGCATCGCCTGCAACAACGCGGACTGCGTCTTTGCGGGAGCCCGGTTGATTTCGTCCGCCAGCAGGAACGTCGTAAACACCGGACCTGGAACCAGCGCGAACTCATTCTTCTGCAAATTGAAAACGTTGGTGCCCAGAATATCGGCAGGCATCAGATCCGGAGTGAACTGGATTCGCTGGCTGGGACACCCCAGCACCTGGCCCAGCGTTCGCACCAGCAGCGTCTTGGCCACTCCGGGAACACCTTCGACTAGGGCGTGATGTCCGGTGAAAACCGTAATCAGCGCTTTCTCGATCACATCTTTTTGACCGATAATGACCTTCCCGATCTCTTCCCGCGCGGAATGCAATATTTCTTTCAATCGTTCTGTGCTTTCCATTTCATCCCCTTTCTTTCAGGATCCGGCTGATGGCGTTGTAGGTTTCCAACGGCTTCCGTTGACGCGCAGGAAAATTCCGCTGGGAATCAATCATCGAATTAATTCGTTCTAATTTACTACTACTAATACCATGCGCTGTCGATTTCCTCCACTGCTCGTAACATTCGAACAGAATCTGGCCGTAAGGAACATTGCGACGCAGCAGGTTTGTCAGCCCGGAGGCGGAGTCCTTTCCGCGCGCAGCGGAACGGATCGCTCCCGGTTGATCCTGATAAGCCGGAACAAGCGGGACAGCGCTTTGCCACACAAATAGCCCGGCCAGGACAAACAGCCCCAATACGACCCATTGCAATCTGTACTTGCGGATCAGAGTCGCAACTCCCGGATTCGTGAAGACTCCGTGATGATATTCGTCAAAAATAATGCTGCGCTTCGTTCCCGCCAGCCAGGCGAGCAGCTCCGGGTGCCGTTCCTTCAGCATCGCTTCGTTGGAAAGGAAGTAATTGAGCGTGGAAAGAACAACGGTCCCCCGCCCTATGCTCCTCTCCATGATCACAGGATGACCATTCCGGGCATAGAGTTCTTCCCAGCGTTCTTGCGGATTCTTGAAGGAAGTTCGGCTGTCGCAGGAGATGACACCGGGAAATCCGGCGAGCTTCGAAACGAGTGTCGCTACCGAACCGGGCGGCAAAGGAACATCTTCGAATCCGAAGCCCCATTCTTCCGGGAGGGAAACCCACTTCGGCCCTTCCTGCCCGGCCTTCTGCATCTTTTCTTTCAACTTCCAGACCTCCCGTGGAGACTGATCACCCCTTGGAGCCAGAAATGTAATCACCAGCCGTCCGCCGTTACGAATAAAGTAGTCAAGATCATCGGACAGGTCTTCCGGAATACCGTAAACTTCCCATGCTTCGATTCCCAGATAAAAAATGGCGGCTCCGGTTTCTTCCTTCCGTTTTGCAAACGGCTCGAAATTTCGCCGGACCTTTAACCCGCAACACTGTTCCAATGATTCGTACAACGCCTTTGTGCCAAGCGGATCGGAACGAAGAGAGGAATAGTAGGCATACACGTCGCCCGTTTCAAAGCGAAGCATCAGAAGATGGACGATTCCAAACAAAAACAGGATGGCAAGCAGCAGACCCGCAAAGATTCTCATGTCTGTTCCCGCATGGAATTCTGATTGTGGCTGAAACGGTCGAGCATCGCTTGATCCGCTTCATGCCTTCCATACCACACGCGCTCAAACAGATTGACATTCTCCCCGAATGCATCCAGCACTACAGGATACTGGTGTGCTCTACGGCGTAGTTCCCTCTGGTAGTCGCGATTGGATTTGAACTTCGCAATGGTAATCATTTCTTTTCGGGCAAGATTTGCAAGCGTTGCCATATACATGGCGCGAAGAGCCAGCCGAAACTCTCCCCTGGCGAGCAGATCGCCTGCCATAACCTGCCAACCTTCTTCCGGCAACTGATCCGCCACGGTGCTGTCATCCGCAAGATCCGGCAATGGTACAACCGCTTCCGCATTTGCAACTTCGATCCGCGAGCGGCGCTGCTTCCAGATCCGCCATCCAAGCAAAGTGATCATGAGACCGATCAACGCGGAGAGGATCCACAAAAGCACCGACTGGTCCCCAAAAATCGATTTCTTGTCCCCCCCGGAATCACGCTGCGATCGAAAGAGAAGATCCCGAATCCAGTCCAGAACCCTTTTGAGCCAATCACGAACCGGGGTCATCCATCGCTTCACGGCATCCAACATCCCATCCAGAAACTTCTCAATCAGACCTTTTTGCGCGTCATCGCCTGCATGGTCGCGGGGAAGCCTCCATTGATACTGGCGCTCCTGAATCACTTTTTCGATCGTCTGATCCAGTTGCTTCACGTTGACCGCTTCCGAAGATTCTGCAAAGAGATTCTTGCCACAGAGCGCACAGAGGTCACAGAGAATGAAAAGGAAAAAAAGAATTTGCTTCAGTCCTCCTCTCTGTGAACTCTGTGTCCTCTGTCGCAATTTCTCTGTGGTCTCCGGCAGCACACTTTTCATGAGGTTAAAGATAACGCAAGTTGATCCAACTCGGAGGCCAGGTCCGCTCCCGAATGGACGGACTCACCATAAAAGCAGCGCAACACATAGATGGTCTTCATCAAGGGATTGACCAGGAGATAGGTCACTCCGCAAACCACCGTGAGAAAGGTCGTGTTGAGTGCCTGAATCGGACTCATCGTAAACGCCGACTCTACACCGAACAAGGTGTGAATCATCTGGGGTATGAAGAAAATGACGACTGCGACATTGAGGAATACGACCACCGAAAACAAGAGCAAAACCAGAATCAACCGATGATTTTGCGCCGGCCACAGCGATGCCAATTTCCAGGATTTCCGCCACACCACCTGAACGTCCTCTGTATCACCATTTCCGATCAGCGAAATGTTGTGAAAATGCGCATACACCCAGCCGAAGGGAAGAAACACAAGAAATGCGATAGGGAGAAGAATCAGCGAGTACGGCTGCAGGATCGTTTGAATCAATACCAATCTCAAAACGCCTTTTGGAGAGGCGGGACCCTTTGCCCCTCTGCTCGGAAGAAGCCGGTTGTATATCCGCGATACAAACACCGATTGCCAGCACTTCATCCAGACGTAAAGCAGTGACAACCCGAACGCCGATTCGGCAACATGGCGATACGCGAACGCGCTCCGGCTCATATCCGCCCAGAAATACAGCAAAGAAAGCACAAACGGGAGGCTTCCCGCATAGTATGGGATCCACACGTTTGCAGGGGCAGCCCGAAGTTCCGCGATCGCTTCTTCAATCAGATCCAGTGCGCCCTTGGGTTTCTGCATCTTTAGCTCTTTTCCAGTTTTTTCCAGATCGTTCCTTCATGAAAAGCAGTAGGAAACAACAGGAGGATTTCTCCCAGATAGTAAAAAAAGACCCACAGCACGACCACGCCGCAGACAAGCTGAAATGCTCTCAGAGCAAAACGAAGCGGATACTTCTTTTTTTGTTCAGGAGTCAGCAACTTTCGCAAACAAGAAGCGCAAAGCACACGGTCCTCGTGCTCGGCAATGCACTCCCGGCAAAAGTATCGCGTGCATTCAGGACATCTCGCGACGGCTTCGCGCTGGGCGTGATTCAGACATCGCTGTTGGGATAGATCGATGCGGTTCATTCCTGTTTTGCCTGAAGCAGAGATGGCGACACAGCCTGGATCAAGGCGTTCATTTGTTCTGTGCTCAGCACACCCTGGGCAGCTTCCACTGCGGATCTGAGCTGCGCCAGCGCTTTCTTCGCGACACGAATCCGATGTAAGGGTGGAAGCATTTCTGTTTGCACTGCGGTTCGCAAATGGCAGATGCAGGTGGGACCCTTGATCAAATTGACCAGGAAGACGAAAAGCATAATACCACCTAGAATCCCCCAGAAGATCATATCGAAAGTATCCCAGCGACTGCGTTTCGTACCAAGGACCGCAAGCAGAGAGAGAACCGACACAATTCCCAACACCCAATTCAGCACTGTTCCTGTCATGGTCTGACGAATCTGGATCGCCTGAATGTCCGTGTAGTAGAAGCGTCGATACTCTTCCGAGTAGCCGCGATTCAGGATTAACAGGAGATGATCAACGCCAAGCCAGAGACCGCCACGTGAGAACCCAAACGTCAGCCAGCGCCTTCCGGGTAACCTTCGATATTCTTTATTTCCGGCCATGGTCACAACTTTCGGATAAGAAAATAAGATACCGTTCCCCATGCCAGCAACTGAAGAGACGCGATCACAATCGCAACGACAAAACGAATCTTCGATCGAGCAACAATGCTGCTGGGCGCATTCCAGTAACGGATCGAGATATAAAGAGCAATCGGAGCTGTCAGTATAGAAACATAAAAAACGATGAAAATAAGGATCGGGTACAAAGCCAGCGAGACAGCGATCTCATCATAGAGTACCCGTCTGTTTTCCAGACGCTCGAGTTTTCCCTTCTGCCTTCCTGCCTCGATACAGGGTGGGCAGAGATGTTCTCCGTTTAGATCGACGTCACAAAGAGAGCATAGAAATCGCCCGCAATTGCCGCAGGAAATCTCAGCCTTTTTTTGCGGATGATAAAAGCAACTTGCGTCGGTATCCACGAGCAAGCTCTCCGCAGGCTTTCCCGACGCGATGCCGCGAAGGACTGCGGGGAATACCGTCACCAGCGTTTGCGCCTGGCAACCGGAACAGACAACCGGTTCACCGGTGTTGAAACCCTCGGCCGGAAGCGGTGTGTTGCAACGCGAACAGAGCAGGTCGATCGATACCGCAGGCATTTCACTTCCGGATCACGCGCGTATCGCAAATGCGATCATGCAATGCCCTCTTCTCTTCATCAAAGGCAGCCATGATGTAACCGATATTGCAAGTAAACGAGCTCAACAACTCGGCAAAGAAGCGGCCCAGAGCTCTCTTGTATGTCACTGGACTCCCATCGGATCCGACAACCTTCAACCCCGTAATCATTTTCCCTGGTGTAGCGCCGTGTCTTCCCAGGAACCACACACTGTAACCAATCTGGATCGCCCATAAGATCGGGTAAAAGATCAGAAAAATCGGACTGTCCGGATTGAAGGCTTCTTCTTTCAAGGTCATTCCCGTAAATACGATCACGCCTACCGATAGTGCGCCCACAGCAATCAGGATCAGAAACCCGTCGATAATTTTGGCCCAAAACCGGATCCAGAAACCGGCATACACAAGGCCCAGCGCGAGAGGAGCGCCTTCTTTTACTTTCTGAAAGAAAAGAGGTTTGCAGGAAGCACAGACCCAGACATTCTTATAACTGATCACCTCATCCTGTGGAAATTCCCGTTGACATTCCGAACAAACAATCAGATTGGAGGGGAGTCGCATGAGCTCGCCATAGCGCTGCCATTCTTTCATGCTCTCCTGCCAAACCGGCGTGTCGGCAGTAATCCGTTCTTGCTGTACCAGGGCGGCAAATTCTTGTTCCGAGACCGGACCTAGCTGCCGGCCCTGCTCGATGTAAAACCAATCCATGATCCCTCCCAGATTGTTTTTCCATTAAACCATAATCGGAATCATTCTTGGAGCGGCGGGCCTCCGTGCCCGCCGTGCTCCGCAGGCCTCTTGCCTCCAGCGCAGGCGAGACGTCCCATTTTGGTTCCGAATTGGTTGTTTGTTTATGGAGATTTTGACTTAAACTATCCAGATGGATCTTCTGCCTTTTTCGCAGCTTCCCGGAATGAACTCTCTGTTTATCGACTTTATTGAGAATCCGGAAAAGGTAAAAGACTTTTATCCGATTCAACCACCGATTGAGTCGCGCGATCTGCCGCATCGCAAGGATCTTTGCCTGTTGCTTCACCGTCAGAATGCCCTCTTGGAGAATCCGCATGCCTCCGTTCTGGTGGAGAAGTTGAGCCAGGCCAATGCTCTATGTGTGATCACAGGGCAACAAACGGGCTTGCTGACCGGCCCGCTGTATACACTATGGAAAGCGCTCACTGCTCTACGCGCCGCACAGCAGGCAGAAAAGGAAACCGGACTCCCGTGTGTTCCCATTTTCTGGATGGCAAGCGAAGACCACAACATAAACGAAGTCGCAAACTTTGCGCTTCTGAAACCAGATTTCGAAATCCAGAAGTTTTCACTCAAGGAGCATTTTTTTTTGAACCGCCAACCGACTGGATCCGTATCTGTCGGAAATCCAGAAATCAGAAAGATCCTCCTCCGAGCGCTCTCGGAAATCAAAACACTCCGTTTGAAAGAGTCTTATTCCTCGGGTACGCTGGCACAAGCGTTTGCAAAAACGCTTCTTTGGCTACTCCAACACTTTCCAATTCTGATTCTGGACCCATCCGATCCGGAATTGAAAAAGCTAGCTGTTCCCTTCTTTTCGAAATTCTTCGAACGAAAGCACAGGTTCCTGCAGCTTCTTCGAGAACAAAACGAAACGCTCAAAGCAAGACATTATCCGGTTCAGGTCAAAATGGAGGAAAATGCGCTCCCCCTGTTCCTCATTCAAAACGGCGAACGGTCCCATATCAACATCGACACTCCAACGGCGACGATCTCTCCGGAAGACTTGAGTCCCTCTGCGTTGCTGCGACCTCTATTTCAGGATTTCCTGTTTCCCACGCTTGCCTATGTGGGCGGTCCGGCCGAAATTGCCTACTTTGCGCAGCTTCATCCGTGGTACGAGGCGATGGAAATGAAACAACCTCGACTGATGGCCCGTGCCAGCGTCACGTTATTGCCCGCTGCAACAAAGGCATTTCTCGATTCAAAAAAACTCAAACCGGAAGAATTCTTTATCCGCGAAGACATTCTGCTGGATGCGCTCCTCAATAACCGCTCTTTGAATTCGATCCGCGCGGAAATCCGGCAGGTAAATGAGGCGGTGAGCCAGGGGCTGGACAACATCAAGAATATTGCAGAGGAAATCGAGCCGACACTCCGTAAATCGATCGAGACTTCTGAGCGAAAAGTCCGCTATCAAATTCAGAAAATGGAAAAAAAGGCGTTCTTTGCGGCAAAACGCAAGGATCAATTACTCTTTCAACAGGTGCGAAGCGCAAAAAATGTGATTTATCCGGACGAAAAATTGCAGGAACGGCACATCAATGTCTTTTCGTTCGCTTCACGGCTCCCTGAATTGCTTCAGGAGATCTATGAAAAGATTGAACTGCCTTCAAAAGGACACCAGTGGATCGAGATCTAGCAGTTCCATGCAAGGCGAAGTGTATTGTCTTATACTTATCGTCTGAAATACGGAGGTTGCAAAATCAAATATCAAAGATCAAAAATCAAATAAACATAATAAAAGAAGTAAAGAAATGACTTCGAGTGATTTCGGGCCGATTTTGGGTACGTAAATGCAGTCTTATTTGCTTATTTGTTTCTGTTTATTTGATCTTTGATATTTGATTTTTGATATTGTTTAGGACTGAATATGGGAGAGATCAAACTGAATGTACTGGCGTTTTCGGCGCATCCGGACGATATCGAGCTGGCCGCGGCGGGAACATTGATCAAGCTCGATAAGCAGGGCTATGCGGTGGGCATCGCAGACATAACCCGCGGAGAATTTGGCACGCGTGGAACGAGGGAAGTGCGACAGAAAGAGGCGGAAGAGGCCGCGCGGCTGATCGGCGCAAAAGTTCGGGAATGTCTGGACATCCCGGACGGCAGCGTGACCGTTACACGCGAAAACCATCTGAAAGTGATCCGTCTTTTGCGGAAATATCGCCCCGAAATCGTTTTTACTCACTACTGGCGCGCCAGACATGCGGATCACATAGCGACATCACACATTGTTACCGAGGCCTGCTATCTGTCCGGACTTGCAAAGATTGACACCGGTCAGGAACGCTTCCGTCCAAAACGTATCCTGTTTCATCAGATCCTTTACGATGTTGTTCCTTCCTTTCTTGTGGATATCAGCAAAGAAGTAGAACAAAAATGGAAGGCAGTAAAAGCACATAAATCACAATTTTTTGATCCGGAAAGTGAAGAGCCGGAAACGCTTTTGAGCACGCCGTCGTTTCTTGAAAACCTGGAAGCGCGCATGAGATATTTTGGTTCCCTGATCGGCGTCTCGCATGCAGAGCCGTTCCTGACGATGGAACCGATCGCGATTCCGGATCTTGTAGCAGCGATGGGATAAATTTTAACGCAGAGAACGCGCTCCGCGTGGCAATTTTATGAAACTGAAGATTGGAATTACGTGTTATCCGACTTATGGCGGCAGTGGTGTGATCGCAACCGAGCTCGGCAAGGAGCTGGCAGACCTAGGTCATGAAATCCACTTTGTAAGCTATGCGCTGCCGATCCGGTTAGACAAGTTTCATGAGCGGATCTTCTTCCATGAAGTGGACATGATGCCCTATCCGCTGTTCGAATATCCGCCATACGATCTGGCCCTCGCAGCCAAGATGACCGAGATCGGCAAATACGCTCAGCTCGATCTATTTCATGTTCACTACGCCTTGCCACACGCGATCAGCGCCTATCTTGCAAAAAAGATGATTGAAGATCGCGACATCAAAGTGATCACCACCTTGCACGGAACAGACATTACCATGGTCGGCATGGATCGTTCCTATTTTCCAATCACAAAGTTCGGGATCAAGCAGAGCGACGGAGTCACTACGGTCTCGAAATACCTGCAGCTATTGACACAATCACAAGTTGGACGAAACGATGTGGAAGTAATTCCCAATTTTGTCGACACCGATTTTTTCAGGAAACCGTTGAACGGTGAATGCAAACGAAGTTTGATTGCGCCGGGCGGAGAGCCGGTTCTCATGCATGTCTCCAACTTCCGGCCGGTCAAAAGAATCATCAACGTGATCGAAATTTTTCAAAGAGTGCTGGCGAAGACTCCCTGTAGGCTGGTGTTTGCCGGAGACGGACCTGAGCGATCGGTTGCAGAACGGTACTGCCACGAAAACAAACTGACCCAACATGTTTTGTTCCTGGGAAAACAGGACAACTTGCCGGATCTGATGGGATGCGCCGATGTTCTGTTGCTTCCCAGCGAGCTGGAAAGTTTTGGGCTTGCCGCTCTCGAAGCGATGAGCTGTGAGGTTCCTGTAGTGGCCACCCTCGTTGGAGGTTTGCCGGAAGTTGTCTTGCACGGCGAAAGTGGTTATCTTGCCAATCTGGGAGACGTGGACCGGATGGCGGAGTATACGCTTGAAATTATCCAGAACCCGAGCTTGCACAGCCGGATGGGAAAGGAAGGACGCCGCAGGGCTGTAGAATTGTTTGATCAGCGCAAAATAGTCCCGGTTTACGAAAAATACTACGAACGTATCTTAGCCCAGTAAGACCCGCAGAAAGGTTCGAATGAAAAACGAAAGTTCCCTGAACTCGTTGCGCCGTCTCTGGCCCTATCTCAGCAAGTATCGCAAACCGATGCTGATTGGAATGGGATGCGTGATGCTTTCCAATTCCATGGCCGTCGTTTCCCCCTGGGTGCTCAAACTGGCCATCGACGCGCTGAAGTCCGGCCATCTGGAACACAGCCTTTATCAATATGCCGGAGCGATCCTCGTCGCCACGTTTTTCCAGGCGACATTCCTGTTTTTGATGAGGAAGATCATGATCGGAGTTTCGCGCGATATTGAATACGATTTGCGCAACGACTTGTACCGTCACATGCAGCTACTATCACAATCGTACTACAACCGTATGTATACCGGCGATCTAATGTCGCGCTGCAACAACGATCTCAGCGCAGTACGGATGGTGCTTGGCCCCGCTATTATGTATTCAGTCAATACATTTTTCACACTGGTGTTCGGGTTGGCTGTGATGGGACACATTAACGTGTTCCTGATGCTTCTCGCCTTGCTCCCGCTTCCGCTGGTCTCCTGGCTGGTCACGCATTATGGGGAAGTGATCCACAACCGGTTTAAAGACGTGCAGGCTCAGTTTTCCAGGATCAGCACAACGGTGCAAGAGAACCTGAGCGGGATCAAAGTGGTCAAGGCGTTTGGCCGTGAAGAAGAGGAGATCGCGGAATTTCGAAATGAGAACCAGAACTATTTCCTGTTGAATAAACAACTGGTGCGGGTCTGGGGAATCCTGTACCCCGTTGTAGAATTCATGGCCGGCGTCGGCATCCTCATTGTGTTGTGGTACGGAGGGCGTCAGGTAATTCTGAACAAGCTTACGCTTGGCGAGTTTGTCGCATTCAACACGTACCTTGCAATGTTGATCTGGCCATCGATTGCACTTGGCTGGGTGACGAATATCACCCAACGCGGCGCAGCCTCCATGGCGCGGCTGAATGAAATTTTTGATGAAAAGCCGCAAATTACCGATCCCGAGGTCACCCCAGTTCCGGATGATTATGAAATCAATGGGAAGATTGAATTCCGTAATGTGACATTTGGATACAAGGAACGCGAACCGGTGTTGAAAGATCTCAGCTTCACGATTCATGCTGGATATACGGTAGCGTTTGTCGGCGCAACCGGCCAGGGCAAGACTTCTCTCCTGCATCTGATTCCACGAATCTACGATCCGATATCTGGCGATGTATTCATTGATGACATCCCTCTCAAGGATTTCCCTGTGGACGTGTTGCGGCGCCAGATCGGTCTCGTCCCGCAAGACGCATTTCTCTTCTCGGATACGATTGAAGAGAACATCTCTTTCGGAATGGAGGTTGCTTCCTTCGAACGCGTCGAAACTGCAGCAAAGATCGCTTCCTTTGATACCGAAATTCAATCGTTTCCGCAGCAATACAAGACTGTAATCGGAGAGCGTGGGATTACGCTTTCAGGCGGACAAAAACAGCGGTCTACGATCGCGCGCGCATTGGGTCGAGACCCGGCAATCTTGATCCTGGATGATTCCTTTTCCAATGTGGACACGCATACCGAAGAACAGATCCTGAGCGCGTTACGTGAGTTTCGCAAAGGGAGAACTTGCATTCTAGTTTCGCACCGCTTCTCTACGATCCAGGATGCCGACTGGATTTTTGTGCTGGAAGATGGACGGATTGTCGAAGAAGGAGAGCATACGACCCTGCTGATGAAACGCGGGCTGTACTTTGATCTGTATCAGAAACAACTGATTGAAGAAGAATTGCATATCCATCGATAGGTCCTATGGAAGACGAAGAAATACAAATACGCGAATATGACTGGCATCTGCTGAAGCGGCTACTCGTGTATCTGAAACCGTACCGGGGGCGTATCTTCTTCGCGTTCTGTCTGATGCTGGCTACTGCCGCACTGCAAGCGCTGACGCCGTATCTTGTAAAGGTCGCGATCGATCAATACATCGGAAACCACGATCTTTCCGGACTCGGCCGCATCAGTCTGCTGTACCTTCTGGTCTTGATGGGACAAATGGTACTGAGTTATCTGCAGGTTTTCATCATGCAGATGACCGGACAGCACATCATGTACGACATGCGCGTGCAGATTTTTTCACATCTGCAGAAGCTCGAGATCAATTTCTTTCACAAGAATCCTGTTGGCAGACTGATGACGCGGGTGACCAATGACGTAGATGTCCTCAACGAGCTGTTCACATCAGGTGTCGTTTCGATTTTCGGGGACATTCTGACCCTCACCGGAATCATGATTGCGATGCTCTGGATCAATCCGCGCCTGGCTCTGGTAGCTCTTTCCGTCGTTCCTATGTTATTTCTTGCCACCGCATTGTTTCGCCGCAAAGCGCGTGCTGCGTACAGCGAAACGCGCTACTGGCTGGCAAGAATGAACACCTTTCTGCAAGAAGCGATTTCTGGAATAGGAATCATCCAGATCTTCAGTAAAGAAGACGCAATGTACAACAAGTTCGACCGGATCAATTACAAACACTATCGGGCAACAAAGAAGTCTGTCATGGCGTATGCGGTGTTTTATCCCGCCGTGGAGATGATTGAAGCGATCGCAATCGCGCTGCTGGTATGGTATGGCGGAAATCGCGCGATTGCAGGGTTTGTCACCTTCGGCGCGCTTGTCGCTTTCATCCAATATACACAGCGGTTCTTTCGTCCCATCGCAGACTTGAGCGAAAAATACAACATCCTTCAATCTGCCATGGCTTCTTCCGAACGGCTGTTCGATTTGCTGGACAACAAGCAGATCATTGCTGCGCCGCTTGTAGATCGTGCGCCGGAAGAAAGGCTGGCGGAGATTGAATTTCGCAATGTTTCCTTTGGATATCCTGACGGAGAGAAAGTCCTGAAGAATATTTCTTTCCGGATTGCTGAAGGAGAAAAGATTGCCGTGGTCGGTCCGACCGGCGCAGGAAAGACCACGATCATCAGTCTGCTGCTTCGCTTCTACGACACATATGAAGGTCAGATTTTGTTGAACGGAATCGATCTGAAAAATATTTCAGAGAAACAACTGCGGCGCGATATGGCTGTAGTATTCCAGGATGCCTTTTTATTTTCGCGTACCGTGCGTGAAAACATCACATTTGATCGTCCGGAAATCACGGAAGTGCAGATGAAACGGGTTTCCGAATACTTGCTTGCCGATCCGTTTATCCGCGAACTTCCCGGCGGTTACGAAGAGATGCTGAACGAACGCGGCTCCAACCTGTCGTTTGGACAGCGCCAGTTGCTCACGTTTGTCCGCGCCCTCGCTTCCGATCCCACCATTGTGATTCTGGATGAAGCCACTTCCAGTGTGGATGTGGAAACGGAATATGTCATCCGCAATGCGTTGCAGAGGCTGATGGAAGGTCGCACCGCAATCCTGATCGCGCACCGGCTCTCAACGATCCAGAATGTCGATCGGATTCTGGTAATTCATGATGGAGAGATTCGGGAACAAGGACGCCATCAGGAGTTGCTCGAACAGGGCGGATTGTATTCGAAGCTGTATCAGCTTCAATACAAAGAGCAGGAAGCACCAAAACTGTAGGGGCTGTTGCATTTGCCACCCTTGTAGGGGCTGTGCATTTGCCATGTGAAGCAGGCCGATCACCAGAGTCATGTTTTCCAGGAAAGCAATTTTGGATCGTTCAAGTGTATGCAAATGCAAAGACCGGCACAGCAGTGGCACGACCTTGCATATCGTATTGCGGGCTGAGCATTTTCAATAGCAAATACAAACCTCGCACGGAGGTAGGCCCTCGTCGATTTCATTGGAACAACAAAACGTTTGGAAAATGCTCAGCCCCTACGAGGTTTTGCGCAGAGTTTGTTCGACGACATCTTTGAGGCGCTGGATTCCCGCATTTTTTGACACCACAGGAATCTCGCCAAATTCTTGTGCAAGATGAAAGTCGGCCTTGCCGGTAAATACGACGAGCGGAATGGATGCAGTTTCCGGACTCTCCTTCAAGCGCGCAATCAGCTCGGGACCGCCCAACCCGGGCATCAATACATCCAGAATCATCAGATGCGGTTTGAATCGATACAATTTGTCCAGCGCTTCTTTGCCGTCTGCAGCTGTCACGACATCAAAACCGATTTCTGAAAGCGCTTTGTGCAAAAGCCGGAGCGTGTGAATGTCATCATCAACGATCAGGATATTGTCGCGCGACGATTCCTCATCTATCGTAGGAATCGCAAAGCAAAATGTCGTCCCCTTTTCTTTTTCACTAAGCCAGATTCTTCCGCCATGTGTCTCGATCATCCGTTTTGCGATGTAGAGGCCGAGCCCGATCCCTTCAATGCGCCGATTATCATGGACGCGACTGAAACGCTGGAATAACATATTTTTCTTATCGGGCGGGATTCCAATCCCTTCATCAGAGACGGATACCAGCAGGAAATTGTCTCCATTTTCCGGCATCAATCCTTCCGGAAGCTCGGATCGTTTCGCTTTTCCGGCGGTGATCTCAATCGCTCCGCCGTTCGGTGAATATTTAATTGCATTGCTCAGGAGGTTTTCCATCACTTCCTGCAGGCGCCCGGCGTCTACCCTTATCAACGGCAGATCGCCGTCCGCGTGGACAACGAATTGGTGTTTCTCACTCCAGGGAAAAATCAATCTCTGTAGAAACGAGCGGAAATCCACCTTCTCGTAACTGAAAGCGATATCTCCGCTGTCGAGACGGGAAGCTTTCAATGTTGCTTCGGCCAATTTTTGGAGCCGCTGCGCTTGCGAAGACACGGTTTCCATGATTTCCTTTTGCCGCTCGTCTTTCCATTCGCCTCTTTTGAGTAAGTAATCCATGTATCCGCGAATTACGGTGAGCGGAGACCGGAAGTCGTGCACAACAATTTGAACGATTTCGTCCTTCTGCTGGACGATATCTGCGAGCTGCAAGTTTGTGCGCTCCAGCCGGTGGTAGGAATCGGCATTTTGAAGTGCTGTGCTTAACGCGTGTGCCAATGTTTCCATGATCAAAACATCGGACTCATCAAAGGCCCCCAACCGGTCACTTTCCAGGTCCAAAACTGCAACCACTACGTCTCCAATTTTCACAGGAACCGCAAGTTCGCTCCTGACTTCTTCCAGAAGGTTATAGTAGTTTTCCGCCCTGGATGTATCCTGCACAAGAACCGTCTTTCCGGTGCGTACGGCTGTTCCCGTCAATCCTTTTGAGATCGGAACTTTGCTGATGGCGTGGGCCAGTGCTTCAAACCGCGGAACAAAATACCAGTTGTGAATCACCTGCTCATTTTCATCGACCCAACCCATTGCAACAAAATAATACTGGAAGCGTTGTTTAATTCTTTCGACAGTTGTCTTGACGATCTTCTCCCGATCCAATATCGATGCGAGCTCGCTGACCAGTTCGCTCAACAGCAGCGTCTGATTGTTATGTTTGCGTTCTCCTTCGTAAATCACGGCGTTGTTGAACGCGACTGCCAGCTGATCTGCCAGCGTTTCCAGTGTCAGAATGTCGCCGGGAGTGAACGCATCGCGTTCCGGACTTTCCACATTCAGCACTGCAAGCACTTTGTTTTCCCGTTTTAACGGAATACAAACTTCTGAATTAGTTGGAATCAGAGGATGCGCGAGAAATAGAGAGTGGCTCCTGCAGTCATTGGAGAAAATCGTAGTTGCGTTGCGAAATGCATGACCAAGAAAACCAATGGCCGAAGATTGAATATATCCCTGCTCTTTGATCTGCTTGTGATAGGGACCGGAACAGGCGCGCATTTCCAGGATCGAATCATTTTCAGACGGAACGTATATCGCAACCTCATTCATCCGAAGAGCCTTCTGGATCCCGCTGATCGCAGACTCCAGAATGTCATCCAGCACGAGGCTTGTGTTGAGCTGACGCGCCGTCTCGTTCAAAAACTGGATTTGTTCAGATCGGCGTTTTTCCTCATTCATCAAGCGTGAATTTGTCAGAATGACTCCGGCCTGATATGCAATTGTGGATGTCAGGTACGAATCGAATTCTGTGAATCCGCCGCGTTTGTTGATGATTGCAATCAGCCCGAGCATTTCACCACGGACAATCATCGGCGCCAGAATCAATGATTTTGCGGAATATCCCTTTACAAAAGCAGGCAAAAGCCGCGGATCAGCCGATGGATGATTGGAAAGCAGCGCGCCGTTTTTACGAAAGTTCCACAACTCTTCCTGCTCCGGGGTAACCTGGTAGGAAAGAGAAAGGCTCTTTAGCTTGTCAGAGCCGAAATGAGATTTCTGAGCGCTGAATGTCTTTGTGGCTTTATCATAAGTTGCGATGAGACAGATGCGGGCGCCGACCATGTGCGCGATCCGCTCGGTAAGTTGTTCGTAGAGTTGCGAAGGATCGGATGTGCTGATCAGAGTTTCCGTCAACTCTGCGAGATCCTTCAAATTCTGGCGCCACGAATGTCTGCGCGGCATGAGTCCCCCCCAAAACCGAACGACTAAAGCCTATTAGGTTATCACATAGCCCAAAATCTCACTGCGGAACGGGTGTGTTGTAGTAAAAACGAAAGACAGCGGCGAGAGTCTCCCGTGGAAAATCAGCAGGCAGCGGCGGAAAAGGATTGGATGTGCGTAGTGCATTCAGCGCGGCTTGATCGAACGACGAAGTACCGGATGGCGATGTGACTCTGGGATTCAGGATATTGCCGTTGCGATCCACATCAAATGCGATACTCACTACGCCTTTGAGCCCAAGATCAGCCGCAACAGGAATGATCCAGTTGCTTCGGACGATTGCTACCACGCGATTCCCCCACGGGCCGAGATCGAATCCGCGGGTATCAAAAAAAACTCCTGAACCCGGATCTCCTGGAATGTTGCCGTCACCACCGGCGCCGCCACCGCCACCGCTGCCATCCTGCGATCCGGTTCCCTTACCGATGTAACGATCCAGGTTCTGCAACGATTTTCCAAGGGGTACCTGCTGTTTGGAGTCGCCTTCGCTCAACTGGCCTCCCTTCTCCGGCTCGATACCTGCGGGTTCTTGAATTGTAGGTCCTGAAACCTCATTGTCCGATCGTTCCGGTTCGGTTCGTGTAATTGCCGGCCGTTGCGCTTCAGTTCTTGCAGCCGCCCTGGCGGGGATCCTGTCGCCTGAGGGCGCAGGATGTAAAGGACCTGCTTTAAAATTTCCGGCGGAGACTTTATTCGTATCGGGAGCCACGGCTAGCGGTTTTGCATCGGGTGGACTTTCAACAAACCGCATCGTAACTGGTGAACTGGAAGGCGGGGGGACCGGACTTGCGGCGATCAGAGGATTCATTTTAAGAACTGCGCCGATCAGTATGTGAAGCGCCACCGCTGCTAGAAACGTGTATCCGAATGGAATCTCTCTCCAGCGCCTCTTCCTCCGCTCTCCTGCTTCTCCGGTCGTCTGCTCCACTACTCCTCTGCTCACTTCGGAGTGCCCTCAACTGCAATCCCGAATTGCGTAACGCCTTCTTTGCGCACTTGATCGAGAATCGAGATCACTTCGCCATGTTCGACCCGGCTATCGGCACGCAAAACCAGATTCAATGCGGGTTTCTGCTCCAGGAGAGTCTTGATCTGACTGCTTAATTCTCCCCGTTGCACCTGCTTGTTATTTAGAAACACACGGTGCTGTTCATCGATAGTCAAATAGACGTTGTTATCGGCTGAGCTTGCGGCAGCCGTACTGGATGCTTTTGGAAGCTGGACACCAATGGAAGGTTCCGTAATGTAGCGCGCCGTAACCATGAATATGATCAGCAAAACCAGCGTAATATCCACCAGCGGCGTCACGTTGATGCCGGTGATCGCGTCTTCTTCAGGATCAGATTCTTGCATCAGACTTCGCCTCGCTCTTCAAGAAGACGAGAAGGATCTTGGACGCGGTTTCCATTTGTGTAACAAACTCTTTCACCTTACGCTGGAAAAAGTTGTAGGCGATGACAGCCGGAATCGCGACCAGCAGCCCGACTGCAGTCGCAACAAGCGCCTCCGACACACCGGCCATCACCACAGATGGATTTGGATTCGAAGACATGGCGAGATCGTGAAAGGCCTTGATGATTCCAAGTACTGTTCCGAACAACCCGATAAAAGGCGCGTTGTTCCCTAGAGTCCCCAGTACAACCAATCTACTTTCCATTTTGAATTTTTCAGAAATCCGTTTTCCAAGCAGAATTTCTTCCACTGCAGCAGGCCCCTTGTCCACGTTGACCAAACCCGACAGCAACACGCGAGCAGCAGGAGAATTGATTCTCTGCGTATACTCGACTGCGGCATCGATATCACCCTTATTGATAAACGCGGTTATCATCTCCAAAAAATCGTCCCAGGAAGTCCGGTTTCGGTAAAAGAAGATCGCCTTTTGCAACATGACTGCCAGTGAAAGAATGCTGGAGAGGATCAGCAGATAGAGAATCCACGTGCCACCGACCAGCGCAAGATTACGAAGGATCTGAACTATGTCCATAAACTAATGATTTTAAGTACTTTGTATGGATTCCGTCAAACGAAACTCTGGAGTAAGCTTGATCGCATGTTCGAGATTCATGAAGTTAAGACGCTCGATCTGGCGGAATTGGCTCCTTACCGGACGCTCAGGCGTCCTTTGGAGCATCAGAAACAAGGGATCTTTGTTGCTGAAGGCGACAAGGTTGTTCGTCGTCTATTAAGCTCCGGCTTGACGCCCGTTTCGATGCTGATGACACCCGGCTGGTTTCAGCGATTGTTTCCTGAAGGGACCCAGTCGCCGTGTCCGGTTTTTCTTGCAGACAAGAAGTTGGTGGAAACAATTGTGGGATATGGTTTGCATCAAGGGATCATGGCAGTTGCGAGAATTCCGCAGGAACAGACGCTGGAGGAGACGTTACACCGGGTTCAACCGCCGCGTTTGCTCATCGTGCTGGATGGCATTGCGAGCGCAGAGAATGTTGGGGTCATAGTCCGAAGCGCAGCCGCATTTGGCGCGCACGGAATTCTGGTCGGACAAACGTCCAGCAGTCCGTATCTGCGACGCGCTGTACGCAACTCCATGGGCGCGGTTTTCCGGTTGCCTGTGGTTTCTTCTACTAATATAGTAGAAGATGTGTCGCTTCTTCGCCGGAAGAGCTTCTCGGTGATTGCTGCTCACCCGAGAGCTTCATTGTCGATCTTTGAGGCGGATCTGAAAGGCGATCTTTGTGTGATCCTGGGAAATGAAGAAAACGGCGTTTCCGCATCCGTCCTGGAAATCTGCACTCACCAGATTCGGATTCCAATGCTGAACAAGACCGATTCCCTCAACGTATCATCCGCCTGCGCCGTGTTTTTGTACGAAGTCCAACGCCAGCAAAAGGACTAACCACAAAGGCACAAAGACACTAAGGTTAGGTTTATTTTTCTTTTCTCCTTCGTGCCTTTGTGGTTAATTCTTTTCTAATTCTTGTTCGATGGCGTGCAGGATTTCGGATTTCCGGTTGCACCAATCCGGCGCAACCAGCAACGCGGGGGGACATTCGGCGGTCAATCGCATGTAAATCATTTGCGGAGGAAGAATACGAATCATTTCTGCTGCGGTGGCGGCATACTGCTGCAAACTCATGAGGGGAAACGGATTTCTTTTGTACATGGTTTCCAGGGCAGTCTCCCGAACGATGTGAAGATTGTGGATTTTGATCGCATCGATCGGAAGGCAGGAAAGATCCCTGGCTGTTTGGAGCATGGTATCTTCCTGTTCCCATGGAAATCCTGCGATGATATGGGACGCAATTTTGATTCCCCTTCCCTGTGTTCTCAGCACCGCATCGCGAAAATCGTCAAACGTGTGCGCGCGGTTGATCCGGCGCAACGTATCGTCGTTGCTGGACTCCAATCCGTACTCGATCCAAACCTCATGCGTTCTTGTAAACGACTCCACCACCTGCAGCACGGACTCAGGAACACAATCGGGGCGCGTTCCGATCGAAAGCCCGACGATTTCGGGGAAATTGAATATAGTACTATAAGTATCGTAAAGAAACTCCGGCGAGGCGTATGTGTTCGAATAGGCTTGAAAATACGCAATAAACTTGTTTGCTCCAAAGCGCTTCCGTGATTTTGCACTCCCGACCGCTAGTTGTTCTTTCAGGGAAACATTCAGGCTGAAATTGAAACTGTCATTGTTGCAGTAGATACAACCGCCCACGGCTTTGACGCCGTCCCGGTTCGGACACGTAAACCCGGCATCCAGCGAAACTTTTTGCACCCGTTCCCCGTATCGTTCGCGCATGTAGTCGTTGAACGACCGGTAGGGTTTCACGGCTTGCCGCTCTCATACTGCTTTAGTTTCTTCTGCAGCTCCGCGTCGTCATCTCCGCTCAGATCCATGTATTCCTTGAGGTGAGAAGCCGCTTTTTTCAGGTCTTTCTTTTGCTCGAAGGCGAGGAACAAGGAATAGTGGGCGGAGGCCAGGCCCGGCTTCAACCGGATTGCTGCTTCGTTTTCGCGAATCGCAGAAGGAAGGTTCCCCTCACTCAGGAAAATCGCCCCCAGATTGTTGTGCGCTTCAGCATAATCCGGATCCAATTCCAGCACTCGAAGGAATGATTTCCTGGCTGCCTCTGTTTTCTTTCCAGCCCATTCAATCTGGCCCAGATTGAAAATTGCCGTAACATTTTCCGGATCCAGTTGGAGGAGTTTCTCGTACGCATTTTCCGCTTTGTCGGTCTGCTGACTCATCAGGTAGGTTTGAGCCAGTCCTTGCCATCCGCTTGGAGATTCCGGCTGGACTTCGATCACTTTCAAGAAGGCTTTTTCGGCGCCGGAGTAGTCCACCTGACTCATCCGCAAGAAACCGATTTGCAGCCATGCCTTGTCAAATTGAGGATTCAGCTCCACAGCTTTTTCGAAATCGCGCAAAGCATCGTCTTTTTGACCTGCCTTCAATCTCGCGGCCCCGGAAAAATAGAAAACGTTTGCATTCGATGGATCAGCTTGAATCAAGTTTTCATAGATCCGGATCGCTTCCGGATACTTGCCGGACTGATATAACTGTTTTGCGTTGTTCAGCTCAGCGGCGACATCCAACTTCTTGATCGTTCCGTCGGGAGGCCGGATTGCAGGAGGATTTGGAACTGGAGTTGGGGTTTGACCCGGCAATTCCTTCTTAGAGGTAGCAGTATCATGGGGTCGGAACAGCGAGTAGTAGACCGCAAATCCCGCTCCCGCTAGCCCAACGATCACCAACAGCAAAACGATGATCACCGGCCGCATCGATGACGGTTTGGCTGCAGGGACAGTAGAGCCGGCCAGATCCTGCTGAGCCGAAATCACCGGGATTTCAGGACCGGATAGCCCGACAGGCGCTACGGCCGGCGGCGCGGGGACAGGTGCAGGACCAGGCTTGATCGGAGCTGACTGAGGCGACATTGGCGCCGGAGGAGCCACAATTGCGGGAATGTGTTGTGTGGGTAGCGAACCGGGAGCTCTGCTCAGGATGTCCGTTGGATCGGTTCCTTCGGGACCAATTGTAACGACATCGGGACCCATTGTTTGGGCGCTGGTCATAGAATTCCGTGATGGATTGGTGACGGCTGCAGGCGAAGGAGTCTTATGACTCTGTGAGATGCCGTCCGGCATATGCGCTGTCTTGATTCCGGAGAGTGTCGCTTGATTATTTTGGCGGTAGACCTGTTGGGCTTTCCGCAACAACTCCGCCAATTCCGGAGCGCTTTGCAGACGCTCCGACTTCTCCTTTTCCAGACAACGGTCGATGATTTCCTGCAGCGGCTCGCACGGGATGTCCAGATAGTTCGCAAGCGGCTTCGGCTTTTCATGCGCGATCTTGTAAAACACTGCTGTCATTTCTCCGGAAAATGCTTTCTGATACGCAAACAGCTCATACAGAATCGATCCCAGGGAGAAAATATCACTTCGCGAATCTACACGTGTGCCGCGCACCTGTTCTGGCGACATGTAGTGAGGCGTTCCCATGACCATTCCGGATGCGGTTAAGTTCGAAGAACCGAGTTTTGCGATTCCGAAGTCCATGATCTTGGCAACACCGTTTTCATCCACACGAATGTTCGAAGGCTTCAGATCGCGATGAACGATGTCACGCTTGTGGGCGTACGCCATTCCTTCCGACACCTGGATCATGATGTTCAACTTATCTTCAATCGGAAGAGGAGCTTTCTCCTTAATCGTCTTTTCCAGATCCTCCCCTTCAATGAGTTCCATGGCGATAAACATCTGATCCGCCACCTCTCCAAGATCGTAAATGGTAACGATGTTCGGGTGACGCAACCCTCCGGCGGACTGCGCTTCGCGGATGAAACGCTCGCGCGCATTGGTATCATCCAGCGCAATCGAGCGCAGCATCTTCAACGCAACAAAGCGACCAAGCGTTGGATCAAACGCCTGATACACTTCTCCCATCCCACCGCGCCCCAGCACCCGCTCGATCCTGTATTTTCCAATTTCCTTGGGAATTGCCGCCATAAACTTCTAGGATAACATACGAAGGTGGTAATGAACGGACAGAATCCTTATTCTATACAGTCCAACAACCTTCTGCCACGAAAATTCGTATAATAGGAAGTCTGTTTCGGAGGTTCAATGATCAAAAAGCTCCTCAAATTCCTGTTGATGTCCGCGCTGACCTTTTTTCTGATGATTGTCTTATTCCTGGTCATCGCCGCATTCACAATGGGGCCACGGGTCAAAGAAAACAGCGTTCTCGTACTCGAATTGAGCGGTCCGTTGATGGAAGAAGGTCCACAGGGCTGGAAGGAGCGTCTTCTCGTGGGAGATGTACTGACCACTCGTGGAATCATCGAATCACTCGAAAAAGCGAAGAAAGATAACAGGATCAAAGCGCTTCTTGTGAATTCGCTTTACGCTCAAATGGGGATTGGTAAAGCGCAGGAGATCCGCAGCCTGATTCAGGATTTCGCGCGAACAACAAAGAAACCTGTTTATGGCTACCTGGAGGAAGGGGGCACAATCGACTATTATGTCTGCTCCTCAGCGCCAAGAGTCTATTCCTCACCGGAATCAGACAGCTGGTTTACTCTTCTTGGAATTCGAGCCGAAGTACCGTTCTTTAAAGGGACGCTCGACAAACTCGGGATCGAAGCACAGATGGATCACATTGGCGCGTACAAGAGCGGTAGCGAAGTCTACACGCGCGAAACGATGTCGGATCCTGATCGCGAGGCCGTGAATTCGATTCTTGATAGTGTGTACTCCAGACTTACATCGGACATTGCGAATGATCGCCGGCTGACGGCGCAACATTTGAAGACCGTAATCGATCAAGCTCCGTTCACTGCGAAGGATCTGAAAGAAAAGCGTCTGGTAGACGATCTGCTTTACCGGGATGAAATGGAAGGACTCATAAAAAAGGAATTAAAACTCTCTGAAATTCACACCATTTCCGCCCTCGAATATCAAAAGCCTACCTTCAGCGAAGCCTTTGATGTAAAAAAGGACAACATCGCAATCGTATATGCGACGGGTTCCATCATGCCCGGCTCGTCTTCCAAAGGTTGGGGCGAAAATATCATGGGCTCCTCTACCATCACGGGGGCGCTTCGTCAGGCGCGTGAAAACGAGTCCGTGAAGGCAGTTGTGTTGCGTGTCGATTCTCCCGGCGGTTCTCCATCCGCTTCGGATGCGATCTGGCGTGAAGTTCGAGTAACGATCAAGAAAAAACCTGTGATTGTTTCGATGGCAGATGTGGCTGCAAGTGGCGGCTACTACATCTCCATGGGAGCAACGAAGATCCTTGCCGATCCATCCACCTTTACCGGCTCCATCGGAATCTATGGGGGGAAATTTTATCTCAAGGGTCTTTACGATAAGATCGGGCTGAAAAAAGAGATCATCAAACGAGGCGAACATGCAGATCTGTTCAGTGATTATGTCCCGTTCGGAGAAAGGGAATGGGGACTGATTCGCAAGCACATGCAGTCCACGTATGATACTTTTACACAGAAAGCTGCGGAAGGTCGCAAACGGACAACTCAACAAATACGGGAAGTGGCACAGGGACGTGTATGGAGCGGCGAGCAGGGATTGCAATACGGTCTGGTCGACAAGCTGGGTGGGTTGAAGGATGCTATCCAGGAAGCCAAACACCTTGCCAAGCTGTCGGGAGAGAGCGGGTTGGTGATTTATCCGGCCGCCAAAGAGGACTTTGGAAGTCTCTTTTCAAACAGCCGCGCAAAGATTCATGTTCCCCAAGAGGTAAATGAATTGCTGTGCTGGGCGCAAATCGCCGGAAGAGAGCACCTTCTTCTTCTGATGCCTTTAAAATTCATCATCAATTAAGGAGCTGAAATGGCCAACCCGCACGATGCGAAATTTGGAATGGAAAGAAAAGATGAGGAATCCAGCTATGCGTTTCTGGAAGGAAAATTGGTCCCTCTCGAAGATGCAAAGATCAGCATTTTGACTCATGCATTCCTGTACGGAACCGGAGTCTTTGAGGGGATCCGCGGTTATTACAACACCGACAAAAATGAATTGTATATTTTTCGGTTGCGGGATCATTACGCGCGATTCAAGACGAATTGCAGGTTTCTGAAGATCGAGCTGCCGCAAAGCATCGAAGACCTTTGCGAGATTACCATAGATCTGATTCGCAAGAGCCGGTTCCGTGAAGATATTTATGTCCGTCCGCTTGGTTACAAATCTGCAAAACGAATCGGCCTGAAACTGGACGACCAGAATGATGTGTTGATCTTTTCCGTCCCCATGGGCTCGTATTTGAGCCGCGATCATGCTCTGAGCATGATGACTTCTTCGTGGCGCAGGATTGAAGACAATGCGATCCCGGCACGAAACAAGATCAGCGGCAGCTATGTGAATCTTTCGCTGGCTGCGGCGGAAGCGCGCGACAACGGATTTGATGAAGCGATCCTGCTGAATGAAAACGGTACCGTATCGGAAGCGGCTGGAATGAATCTGTTTATGATCCGCAATCAAAAACTAATTACGCCGCCGGTTACGGACAACGTGCTGGAAGGAATTACGCGCGATACCGTATTTGAGATCGCACGGGATTCAAAGATTCCCTATGAAGAGCGAACGATCGACCGCACCGAATTGTATGTTGCAGACGAAATCTTCCTTTGCGGTACCGGCGGTGAAATATCGGGTGTGGGGTCTGTAGACCGGCGCAAAATCGCCGCCGGAGAGATCGGTCCCCTCACCAAACAGATTCAGGAAATCTATTTCCAGACCGTCCGCGGAATGAACTCCCGGTACAAAAGATGGCTGACTCCGGTTTGGAATGTTTGAAAATCCACCTGATTCGGTCATCCGCGAAATCCTCACCACACATCGTACGATCGCTGTAGTCGGTTGCTCTCCCAAAGACTATCGCGACAGCCACAACATCGCCCGGATGCTGATCCGCCGTGGCCATCAGGTAATCCCGGTAAATCCAGGCCACCGTCAGATTCTGGATCAACCGTGTTACGCGGATCTTCTTGCGATCCCCGAGTCTGTGTATATGGTGGACGTATTTCGCCGGTCTGAATACGTCCCGGGAATTGCAGACCAGGCGATCCTGATCGGAGCAAAAGTTCTCTGGACCCAGCTTGGCGTGTGGCATGAAGAAGCAGCCGTGGCTGCACAAAACGCCGGTCTGATTGTAATTATGGATCGTTGCCCCGCCATTGAATACCACCGCCTCGGGCTTTAATCCTGTGGTGGGGGCTGAGCATTTTCCATCGTCAGCGATGCGCCTGGGGGCTATCGTTGCCAATCTTCCTATAGATAGGTTTTGGTCGCGCGAGAAAATGCTCAGCCCGTCAAGCGAAATACGAGATCATGCCACTACGGTGCCGGGCTGTGCATTTGCGTGCACTCTAAGGATCTGAAATTGCTTTCCCAGAATCACAACTTTGACGATTGGCCTGTTTCACGCGGCAAATGCATAGCCCCTACGAAATCATCATGCCGGCGTAGCCGACCACATGCGAATAATCGTGATTGATATCACCGGAAGTCGCGTACTTGAGCAGAGTGCCGTGTGTCGCGCCGAGTTCTCTCGACGCAAGCAATGTCGCAGTTGCCGGAAGATATCCGCACATGGAAATATCGAGACGGTGAATCGTGTCATAAAGACCGCGGCCATCCACCTTTTCCATTTGTTCGATCGCAAGGTGGTCCTTGCGATTCGCTGATTGCTGACTCTCGTAATGTGTCATGTCGCTGCTTGCGATCAACAAAACATCACGGCCGGCGCCCCGAACCATCTCAGCAAGAGCGTGTCCCAACTCTTGGAGGTATTCAAACCGGAATTGACGTATACAAAGGGCGACAAATGTGAAATCGCCTTTTAGGAATTGCAAAAATGGAATTTGCACTTCCAGCGCGTGTTCGCGTAAATGCGCGCGACCATCGGTTTTGGCGAGTGGAAAAAGGCGAAGCAGTTGCGCGGACAGCTCCCGGTCGACCTGAGCCGAACCAAGAGGAGTGAGCCACTCTCCCTCAGACCAGAGATCAAAATCGCTTCCTTCTCCCGTATGATTCGGACAGAGGATGATGCATGTGTCCGGAAGTCTGACGGATGCATAAACTTCGCCGGCCACATGTCCCGAATACATGTACCCGGCATGCGGAACGACAATGGCAATGGCAGGTTGTGGATCACGTTGCGGAAGAGAGCTTCTGAGCTGGTCTTCCAGTTCCTTGCGATCGGCAGGATAAAAATATCCGGCAACGGCAGGCTGACGTAACATAAGACTATATTATAATATTCGCCGAATGACGTCCGGCGCCCTACCAGAAATCCATGAGATTCAGAATCTGCTTCCTCACCGCTATCCGTTTCTTCTCGTGGATCGTATTACCGCTTTTGAGCTTCAAAAGACCATTTCGGGAATCAAGAACATCACTTACAATGAGTGGTACTTTCAGGGATTGCCGCCCGGGTTGCGAATTGTTCCGGCATCGATTCTTTCGGAAGCGATCGCACAGCTGGGTGCGCTGTTAATTCTGCTGGAAGAAGAAAACCGCGGCAAGTTAATTTTCTTTCTCGGTCTCGATCGTGTGCGTTTCCGCCGTCCCGTTCGTCCGGGAGATACCTTAGCGATGACTGCTGTGATTTTACGGCGGAAAGGCCGTTTCGGCCGGTTGAAAGTGGAAGCAAAAGTCGATGAGCGCCGCGTGTTTGAAGGAATGATGCAATTCGCACTGGAAGGATCATGAACCCAAAAGACACTCTGCCGTACTTTCAATCCAGACAGCAACAGATGTTGAAGGAGCTGTTTCGTTGGGTGGAAATGGAATCACCCACAACCGACAAGAGTTCCATCGATCGCTTTGGCGAAAGGCTTGCTCTTGCTCTTTCTGGAATCGAGATGCAAGTGGAGGTGGATCAACAACCGGTGCGCGGCAATCATGTCATTGCTCGCTGGACCGGTGGCAACCGTCCAAAGGTGCTGCTCATCGGACATCTGGATACTGTGTGGGGTCTGAACACGCTTCAGACAATGCCGGCGCGTGTCGAAAGCGATCTCGCATTCGGACCGGGGATCTTTGATATGAAAGGCGGAATCCTGATCGCAGTCGAGGCTTTGCGATTTCTTTTCGAGCAAAACCTCCAGCCGATCAATGTTACTTTGCTTTTAACCTCCGATGAAGAAGAAGGAAGCACGAGCTCTCGCGCCCTGATCGAACGGGAGGCAAGAGATTCGCAGTGCGCTCTGATCCTGGAACCTGCAGGCCCAAAAAATTCGTTGAAAACGAAACGCCGCGGCACGGGAGACTTCAAAATCACGGTGCACGGCAAGTCCGCTCACGCAGGGGTAGAACCTGCCAAAGGCGTAAATGCAATCCAGGAGTTGTCTCACCAGATTCTGGAAATCCAGAGTTGGAATCAGCTCCGCGAAGGAATCGGCGCGCATGTGGGCATGATTCATGGCGGGACGCGTGCGAATGTAATCCCTGCGGAGGCGGAAGCGATTGTAGATGTCCGCTGCGACACAAACGAGGATCAGAAATGGCTCGAGGACCGATTTGCGACGATTACCCCAAAAAACCCACAGGCCCGAATTGAAGTCACCGGAGGATTTGAGCGCCCACCGCTGGTTCGCACAGATCAAGTGATTTCGCTTTATCGCGAGGCGGCAGAGATTGCATCCGCATTCGATTATCCGGTAACCGAGTTTTGGACGGGTGGCGGAAGCGATGGGAACTTCACAGCCGCGCTTGGCATTCCAACACTGGATGGGATGGGGCCGGAAGGCGAAGGCGCTCACGCGGCGCATGAACTGATCGTGGTTTCCTCGCTGCCGAAACGCGCCAATCTTCTCTATCATTTGCTCCGAAGGAAAATCTGAATTTATGAAATATGCTGCTCTGCTGTTACTACTTCTGAATCAGTTTCTGTTTGCGGAAACAAAGGCAGACAACGCGCCTCTTCCGGGAATCAATCAAAAAACCGCCGGAATGGAAAAGAAATCGGGTTTTTTCCCGTTTTACTGGGACAAGAAAGCAGGAAAGATCTGGCTGGAAATCGATCGATGGGATACGGAGTTTCTGTATGTGGAATCGCTTCCAGCGGGTGTGGGGTCCAATGATATTGGCTTGGATCGCGGCCAGCCGGGCGAATCCAGGGTTGTCCGTTTTACCAGGAGTGGCCCAAGAGTACTACTAATACAATCCAACTACTCTTTTCGAGCTACCACCGCGTCCCCGGACGAAAAGAGATCAGTGAACGAATCTTTTGCGGAGTCCGTGTTGTGGGGGTTCGAAGTGGCTGCGCAGGATGAGGGACGCGCGCTGGTGGATGCGAGCTCGTTCTTCCTTCACGACACTCACAATGTGATCCGCCAGCTCAAGGACACGCAGCAGGGCGATTATAGGCTCGACGATTCACGTTCCGCATTTTACCTGCCGCGCACAAAGAATTTTCCAAACAACAGCGAGATCGAAGTGACGCTCACGTTTGTCGGCGAAAACCCGGGACAATTTGTGCGAGATGTTGTCCCGATGCCACAGGCGATTACCGTGCGCGAGCATCACTCACTGATTCTTCTTCCGGACGACGGATACAAACCGCGCGTTTTCGATCCACGCTCCGGTTATTTTGAGATCAGTTATCTGGATTTCAGCACGCCGATCGATCAACAGCTCCGGCAGCATGTCATCTGCCGTCACCGGCTGCAAAAAAGGATCCGGATGCCGCGGTCAGCGAGGCGGTTGCGCCGATTGTATATTACATGGACCGGGGAGCCCCGGAACCGGTACGGTCTGCGCTGATCGAAGGCGCGAGCTGGTGGAACCAGGCGTTCGAAGCCGCCGGATACAAAAACGCATTTCACGTGGAACTCTTACCCGAAGATGCGGATCCCATGGATATTCGTTACAACATCATCCAATGGGTGCATCGCGCAACCCGAGGATGGTCGCTGGGAAGCGTCATCTATGATCCGCGGACGGGAGAGATACTCAAGGGACAAGTGACGCTGGGTTCGCAACGCGTGCGCCAGGACTTTCTGATCGCGACAGGCTTACTCGCGCCCTATGAAGATGGAAAGCCGCTTTCACCGGAAATGGAACGGATGGCGCTTGCGCGTCTTCGCCAGCTTGCGGCCCACGAAGTCGGCCATACTCTGGGTCTTTCTCATAACTACATTGCCAGCACACACAATCGCGCGTCTGTGATGGATTACCCGGTGCCGCTTGTAAATATTCGGGACGACGGCTCGTTGGATCTCACCAACGCGTATGCAACAGGAATCGGAGAATGGGACAAAGTTTCTATCCGTTACGGATATGAGGACTTCCCCAAATCTGCGGATGAAAAAGAGAGACTGAACGAGATCATCACTGGCGCCGCGCAGCAGGGCCTGACGTTTCTGACGGATCAGGATGCGCGCCCCCAGGGAAGCGCTCATCCGCTCACTCATCTCTGGGACAATGGAAATGATCCTATGGAGGAAATGAAACACATCGGGCAGGTCCGTTCGCGAGCGCTGGAACGCTTTTCGGAAAACAACATTCCGTCCGGTGCTCCCCTGGCGACTCTGGAAGAAGTTCTGGTTCCTATCTATCTGTATCACCGCTACCAGATCGAAGCGGTTTCAAAAGTGATTGGAGGTCAGAACTACACGTATGCTTTGCGTGGAGATGGCCAAAAGCCAGTGGACTTTGTACCGCCGGAGGAACAACGAAAAGCTCTTCACGCCTTGCTTGGAACATTAGACCCGGACTTCTTGATGTTGCCGGAAAGAATCTTGAATCTGATTCCGCCGCATCCCGACGGATTCAGCCGCACCCGTGAAGTATTTAATCTCCGGACCGGAATGACCTTCGACCCGCTCGCGATTGCGGAGACCTCTGCCGGAATGTCAGTGAATTTGATTCTGCATCCAGAACGGGCCGCGCGGTTAGTTGAGAATCACGCGCGAGATCCGAAGCAACCCGGACTGGAAGAAGTAATCAACGCGTTGATGGCCGTGACATGGAAAGCGCCACCCGCATCCGGCTATCGCGGTGAAGTTCAGAAAACTGTAGATAACGTTGTTCTGTATGGCCTGATGGCGCTGGCATCCAATCAACAGGCACAGGCCCAATCCAGGGCGATCGCATTCCGTGAGCTGAAGAAACTGAAGAGCCGGCTTTCTGCATCCAGGTCAAATGAGGAAAGTCAGCGAGCGCACGAAGCCTTTGCTGTCTGGCAGATCGATCGATTCGAAAAGGACCCGAAACAGATCGAGATGAATGCTCCGGTCCAACCTCCTGCGGGCGCGCCGATCGGCTGCGATATGAACCCCTGAACCCCGCAGGGCCTTTTCCCATCCTTGGAGTCCGCAGGCCTCCGTGCCTGCAGGAAGTGAAAACTCAAGCCAAAAGGCGGGGCACGGAGGCCCCGCTGTTCCACACCGGGAGGTCATCCGCGTTCTTTGATCAACGGCAAAAGTCTTTTGAAGTTTTCACTGTCGCTGCGGCCAAGCAACTCATAGATCAACATCTCTGTTGTAACTTTCATCGCTCCCGAATCCCGCATTCGCTCCAATCCGGCCTCATGATCTACCGCGCCTCTGGCACCGACTGCGTCTGCAACAACCGCGACATTTTGGCCGTTTCGCAACAGATCCAGCGCAGTTTGCAGAACACAAATATGTGTTTCGACCCCAGAAAGGATCGTCCATTCACTTTGATAGCTCCGGATCCGTTCCTGGACGAGTCCATCGGCAACACAGCTAAACGCTTTCTTATCAAGTACGTCCCCGGCATAATTCGTCGCGAAAGCAGGGTCGATTTCGCCCAGTCCCTGGCGGTACTGACTGGTCACCAAACGGGGAATCTGAAGGACTTCGGAGGCCTTCAATAGAAGGACATTGTTGCGCATGAGCCGCGGCGAGTCGCTGATATTGTCCAATAGTTTTTTTTGTAAATCTATGAAAATAAACAAGATGTTTTTATCGCTGAATCGCGCCGGGTTCATACGAATTACCTCGACTTGAATAAAATCATACTACATTTATGATTCTTATTGATTAATTTCGGCAATCCGTGTATATTCTCACTTAACAAAAAATGACTGCCGAAGAAATTTACATCAAACTTCGTGATGAACTGACAGCCGAAAACGATAGTAGCAGTTCGCCGGAACGAATTTTTATCAAGCATGACGGTCAGACAATTTGCACTCTTGGCATGAACCGAAGTCACGAAATTATCTTCGTGGAGTTTAAGCCGGCTCAAAAGGATCTAGCTGCAGTGGAACGTGAAGGGTTTGTCCATCCTCATCCGGTGGAGATGCTTCACGATGCGGGTTGGCGGCAGGCTCAGCTGACCTCCTGGGAGGAAGCCGAGAGATTGCTTGAAATCATTCACCGTTCGTACAAGCGTAAGAAATCGAAGTCGGAAGCCGCTGGGCCCCACAAAGGGACCCATCGTCGCGCAAAGATCGAGGCGATCCGGGCAGCCAGGCTTGCACAACGCGGAAAGGCTCCACGAAAATCGGAACCGGAAAAACCGGTTGCCGGAGCCAAGAAACCGAAAAAAGCAGCAAAGCCGGTCGCAAAACCAGCAGCAAAAGCCCAGCCAAAACCGAAAGCGAAGCCCAATGCGAAAGCGAAACCAAAACCAAAAGCTGCGCCCAAATCCAAACTTGTCAAAAAGAGCGCGAAATCAAAACCCGCTAAAAAGAAAAAGCGTTAGGATTTCTCCCAAAGACGCCAAGTTCGCAAAGAATTCAAATTTGTTTTTATCTTCGCGAACTTTGCGCCTTTGCGAGAAAGAGCTCTACGGTTGAGTTTGGGGAGCAGCCTCCATCGAGCCGGCTTCTTCATCTTGAAGTGGAATCGCCTGTCCGTGGTGTTCCGGGCCGCAGAATTGTTTCGGTTCCGTGCCGGCGATAAATGATTCTGTAATCACATCTGTGCAATCCGGAGTCGCACGAAGACCGGTCAGACGGTCGATGGAAACGGTAACGATATTGCCCGTTGCTTGAAATTCCTCAACCGGTTGGTCTTTCAAGACCGTCTGCATGAATTCAATCCAGATTGGGAGGGCGGCCTCAGCGCCTGTTTCCCGCTTTCCCAATGATTTCTTTTCGTCGTATCCGACCCAAACACCACAAATCAAAGACGGCGTATAACCGACGAACCAGGCATCAGTACAATCATCAGTGGTTCCAGTCTTTCCTGCGAGCGGACGTTTCAACACCTTGGCCTTGACTGCCGTACCGCGCCGCACAACGCCCTGGAGTACATCGGTCATCAGATAGGCGATGTCAGCTCTCATCACCTCTTTGGCGCGTGGCAGATTCTGCTCCAGTAAGTTTCCGTCGCGATCCAGAATCCGTTCCACATAATACGGCTGCATCATCAATCCCTGGTTTGCAAAAGCTCCATAGGCGCGTGTTAAATTGAGCAATGTTGCTTCGCTGGCGCCCAGCGCGAGCGGAAGATAGGGCTGCATCCCCTTCGCTACATCGAAGCGTTCTACATAGCTAATCGCATATTTCACGCCGATTTGCTCCAGAAGCTTCACAGCAATCGTGTTACGCGACAATTCCAATGCTCTGCGCAAGGTCATTGGTCCGAGGAAATCATTCGTATAATTTTGCGGCGCCCAGGTTTCCTTCGACCACTGATCATAGTAGGAGAGCGGCGCATCCACCATTACATCGGACGGCGTAAAACCCTTTTCAAATGCAGCAGCGTAAATAAACGGCTTGAACGCAGAACCTGTTTGCCGCCAGGCCTGGGTAGCGCGGTCGAATTTCTTAGTCAAGAAATCAGAACCGCCGACCAGCGCGCGAATTTTCCCCGTCTTCACTTCAATTGCGACTATTGCTCCGTCCACCAACGGCGTCTGATCAAGTCCAATTCGAGCGATCTGATCATCGTTCATCTCCTTGATCTTAAAGTCCGTGACATTTCCAATCTGCAGCAAAGAAGAAACGGACGTTCTGCCTGTCCAGGCCCAGTCCTCTGGGCGCAGCGTCACCATCTGATCGCCAATCCGGATCATCGCTTGCTTTTCAGAGATCTCGGTCACTACGCCCTTCACGATGGTTCCCGGCGCCATTTTGCCTGCCCAGCTATAATTCCAATACTTCTTCATCTCTTCCGGCGTCAAGGCAATGTTGATCTTTCGCCAGCCGTGTCTCTTGTCCAGTTTGCGCAAACCCGCATCCAGCGCAAATTCACCGGTTCTTTGCATCGCAAGATCCAAAGTTGAGTAGATCTGAAGGCCGCTCTCGTAAATCCCGGAGTAGCCGTATCTTTCTTCAAGATGTTTCCGGATGGATTCGGTGAAATAAGGGGCCAGATACAATTTGGGACTGACTGGTTTTACATTGAGTGGTTTCTTGGCAGCGACTTCCCCCATCTCCCTGGTGATGAACTTCTCAGCCACCATGCGCTCGAGGACATGATTTCTGCGACTCAACGCCCGATCTGCATGAGTGTACGGCGAAAAATCTTGCGGAGCCTTCGGCAGCGCGGCCAGCAAGGCGGCTTCTTCCAGCAACAGATCTTTTGCAGGCTTCCCAAAGTAGTAATGCGAAGCTGCCTGGACTCCGTACACTCCATGACCCAGATAAATCTGGTTGCAATACAGTAGGAGTACTTCATCCTTCGTGTAGGTCCGTTCCAACTGGACTGCCAGCATCGCCTCCTGGATCTTCCGCTCCATGGTTCTCGCCGGCTTGAGAAATAGCAGCTTGGCAAGCTGCTGCGTCAGCGTGCTACCCCCTTCCACGACTTTTCCAGTTTTCAAATTGACGTACAGCGCACGCAAAATTCCCCACGGATCTACACCGGGATGCGCATAAAAATGGGCATCTTCAACTGCTATGATTCCGTTTCTCAAATAGGGGGAAATTTCGTCGATCGAATGCACGAGTGCCCGTTTCTCGACATAAAACTCTTCGACGGGTTCCCCATCGTCCGCAAACACCTGACTGGGGATATTCGGGTGAAAGCGCTCGGTTTGTTCGATCTGGGGGAGACGGTTCAGATAGGAAAGAAAGAAGCCGAAAAGCCCACCGATGGAAATACTGAAGAAATACAGAAGCGTGATCAGAACATTACGAAGAACCCGTTTTTTCGGCGGCGGATTCGTGTCCGGCGGCTCAAGATCCATTTCCTCCATAGAGTCATTCATGTTAATGAAATAAATATCAAAGATCAAATATCAAAAATCTCTCTTGCTGCGGAGTCGCGGGCCTCCGCGCCCGCGACAAGTGATGATGACTTCAACGCGGGCAGGGACGCCCGCGTCTCCAAAGTTTCTGTTTATTTGATATTTGATTTTTGATCTTTGATCTTTGATTGACCACGCTCCTGCGACGATGTATATTGATTCGACAGGATCATATGATTGAATCAGTCGGTCTGAGCGATCTCGGGAGAAAAAGACAGCGGAATGAGGATTCGTACATTGTGAATCCGGATATTCATCTTTTTCTGGTTGCCGATGGAATGGGAGGTCACAATGCCGGAGATGTGGCCTCGGCGACAGCGGCGAAGACGATCGAGAGCTTTATGGTGCGCTCTCATCTGGAACGCGAGTTGACCTGGCCGTTTGGACTGGACCCGAAGATGAGTTTTGATGCCAACAGACTGCGCACAGCGGTAAAGCTGGCAAATCACAAAATCTGGCAACTAGCCGACGCACATCAGGAATACACGGGGATGGGAACCACCGTGGTTGCGACTCTCGTCACAAACGATATCATGTCGATCGCCTCTGTAGGTGATTCAAGAGCCTATCTCATTCGGGCAAATGATATCCGAACCCTGACGAGGGATGACATCTGGGTAAACGAGACCTGGGTCCGGAAGGCTTTTAGTGAAGATCAGCTTCAGAAAATTCCCCTAAAAAATGTTCTTTCAAAAGCAGTCGGCTCGAAGGAAGAGATCGATTTCCCAATTCAAGAACTTCAACTGGAAGAGGCGGATATTCTGATTCTATGCAGTGACGGACTTCATGGCCTGGTGCCCGATTCCCAGATTCTGGCAATGTGCCTGGAAAAAGGTCATTCCCTGCAGGAGCTCTGCAGCACATTGGTGCAACTGGCAAACGAAGCGGGCGGCAAAGACAATATCACCGTCGTCGCTCTAAAGTATTCGAAGTAGCGATACTATCCGCTGAACTGGCGGGCAGGGACGCCCGCCTCTCCAAAAAAACCAGAGATCGCTAACCTTTTGGCGGGTGGAAATTCCAGGATGTGTACAACTCTCGAAACTGCTCATTCTCACAGAGCGCCTTGTTTAAGCCGTAGTACATCCTCACGAGATCGCCCGTCTTTCTAATCTTAATTGTCAGACTGCGGGCGAGAGATTCCCAGAGTTTGGAGGATAGATCGCTGTTGGTGGAAATCATGGACTTGAAATCCCGGCGATCCATTTTGAGCACTGTGGTTTCCGAGAGCGCTTCCACCGTCGCGGAGGTTGGGAAATCGTCGATCAAAGACATCTCCCCGAAAAAATCGAAGGGCCCAAGCTCGGTCAAAATAAATGCTTCCCCGTCCAGTTTGCGCGAAACACGAACTTTTCCGGTGCAAATCATGAACAGGGATTCCCCGACTTTCCCTTCCTCGACAATCTTTTCCTCTGCCTTGCAGTTCTTCTCTTGAAGCAGTCCTCGTACGAGGTCTGTCTGCTTTTCATCCAGCGCCTGAAAAAGAAAAATATTCTTGAGGAAAGACTCGTCGATCATTGAGACGGATTATACGATAAACCGGAACTCGCAGCAATTTGTTCGAGGATAGAATTTAACTCGCGGAGATTGGAAATGGAACGCTCCGCGTCACCGGAAGGACTGTCCGTTCCAATCAGAATCGTTTGCATGCCCAGATCGCGCGCAGGCTTCAGATTTCTGCTCATATCATCGATCAGCAAGCATTCTCGTGGTGAGACCTGGATATGCTCAAGTGCCTGGCGATATGGTTCAGGATTTGGTTTTGGAATGTAGTGCATCCACTCGATATCGAAGATCATATCGAAGAGATCCCGGACACCAAGCGCATCCAGGATTCGGTCCGCATGCCTCAGATCACTGTTTGTAAAAACAATCTTTCGGGCACGTACTGCCTCCAGCGTCTTGCGTAATTCCTGATCCACTTCAAGGAAATCAACGACGGGAACGTCGTGCACGTACTGGAGGAATTCGCGGGGATCTACCTGGTGATGCAGCATCAGGCCACGCAACGTTGTGCCGTATTGCATGAAGTATCGGTGACGAAACTCTTCTACCTCTCCAGGTGGGATATTTAACCGATTGGTTAACCATTCGTTCATGCGCACATCGATCAAGTCGAAAATTCCGCATTTCTCGGAATAAAGGGTGTTATCCAGATCAAACAAGATTACTTTGAACATGTGAATTCCTTTCGAACCTTGCGCCAAAGCGTTCCAGTATTTTTGCGGCTTTGCGAAAGATCTACGGGCTAGAAGCCCCGCTACGGAAACTGATTTCTCTCACTGAAACAGAGTATCATGAGACGGAGAAGACACAAGAGTGGCTGAGCTTAGTGTGGTGAAATCTTTGAGTGCTCGTACGTTTATTCCGATTCTTTCTTTCCGGTTCGGTAGGTCTGCAAACTCAGAAGGCAGATCTGAGCTAACAAAACACCGCACCATCTGCTCACCCACGCCATGACCGATTCTCGAATCCGGCACCACAGGCAGGGCCAAATATTAGGAACCAGCGTACGAGAAGAACGGAAAGTCACTCGAGAACTCGGAGGGTAAGTATGGCCCGGATGTACTGCATGAGTTCGTAGTGGATTTCATCCGACGTCACAAGGACGTTCCGTTCTTTGTTTATTACCCCACACCGGTCATTCACGAACCGATCCTGAGAACGCCGGACAGCCGGCAGACTGACAAGGAGAATCCGAATCCCAAGAACGTTGGCGAAGGCTCTCTGTATGCTGATAACATCGCCCATCTGGATAAGCTGGTGGGCAAACTCGTGGCGGAACTCAATGCGCTGAAGCTCCGCCAGAACACGCTGATCGTCTTCACCGGCGACAATGGCAGCCTTCGCGTCGGCACAATCAACGGACGCAAGATTGACGGCCATAAGTCCACGATGGAGGTTTGATGAACATCATTTCGGTCTGTCGAGAGAATAGAATCAGACTGGTGTTATTGAGTTATCCATACCCAGCCTACCATCGAGAAATTCGAAAGCGAAGTCGCAGAAAATACGGACGCAGTGTGGCTCAATCTGAGTGCCCGATTTGAGATCCTTATTCAGACAGGAGCCCAGAAGAATTTGTAAAATACGGACAACTCACAACAAAGCCTATCGAGCCATCGCCGAGTGGATCGCAAGCGATGTGAAATATAGATCAGAAAAAAGCAAAAATGACCTGAATATCTATTGATTAAAAAATCCTTCTTTCTCCAGATAGCTTGAAATCCGATCTGCAGCCTGTCGTGGAGTCATATCCACTGTGAGAAGCTCAATCTCGGGTGCGACCGGCTTTTCGTACGGATCATCTACGCCCGTAAAACCGAGGATTTCGCCGCGGCGCGCTTTGGCGTACATCCCTTTGACATCGCGTTGTTCACAAACTTCCTGCGGCGTATCCACAAAGACTTCGATGAAGTTGCCGCTGTCAAACATGGACCGTACCTGATCGCGCGTGGATCGATACGGGCTCACAGCAGCGCAAAGCACAACGCCTTGATGCCGAACGATCTCGGAGGCAACAAACCCGATTCGGAGGATGTTCGCATCGCGATCCGCGCGAGTGAACCCGAGTCCTTTGGATAGATGAGTTCGCACCACATCTCCGTCCAGGACGGTCATGCGTTTCCCCTTCTCATAAAGAAGGTTTACAAGTATCTCCGCAATCGTAGATTTGCCTGCCGACGGAAGTCCGGTAAACCAGATACAGAATCCCTGCTCATGACGAGGCGGGTAGGTCTTCGAAAGAATCGCGGCAACTTCAGGACGCGTGTACCAATCCGGAAGAAGTTTACCGTTTTGAAGATAGTTCTCGCGGATTTCGGTTCCTGAAATCGTCAGGATCTTCTTTCCAGGACTGATCTTGTCAACCTCCTCATAACGATTTTCCTCCTGAACATACACAAACTCCTGGAATGTGAGACACCGGACGCCGATTTCGGCTTCGTATTTCTTCCCCCATTCTTGCGCTTCATAAGGATCATAAAAAGGCCGGCCTTGCGAATCCTTCCCCGGGCTGGCATGATCCCGCCCGATGATAAAGTGGTTTGCCCCATAGTTTCTGCGAACAATCATGTGCCAGAGCGCTTCTCTGGGACCAGCAAGACGCATCGCGAGAGGGAAAATGCTGAAGACAACGCTTCGGGGATCATAATACTTCTGCACAAGCGTGTGAATACAACGCACTCTGGTGTAGTAGTCAACGTCACCGGGTTTCGTAACGCCAATCGTGGGATGAATCAGCAAGGTTCCATCCACAGATTCCATTGCACGCTTTGTCAACATTTCATGGCTGCGGTGCATCGGATTTCTAGTCTGGAATACAACAACGTTTTCATTTCCCAGACCTTGCAAACGCTCCCGAACTTGCGAAGGAGTCAATCGCAGAGCCAGAAAATCATGGTGTCCCGGAAGATCCACAATCTTCAGAGGGCCAGAAATGTAAAATGATCCCCACTTGGTCATTTCCGAAACGAGAGGATGGCGCGTGTCTCGTGTCCGAAAGACGGACTCTACTTCTTTTTCATAATCCCAGCGATACATTTCCTCGATCTTCATGATCGCAAGGACTTCATTTCGAAGGCCGCGAAGCGCCACTTCTCTTCCCAACTCCAAACCATCAAAGGGTTCGACCGGTAGGGTGATCGGCATAGGGAAAAAGATCCCACTGGAAAGACGCATCGATTCGACAACCGAGCGGTAATCGGCTTCCCCCATAAAACGATCCAGCGGAGAAAATGCTCCTGTTGCAAGCAATTCCAAATCACATACTGATCGCGGCGACAATTGAATGGATGGCAGATGTCCGGCCTGTCGCTTCCATTCAGCTCTCTCGGTTTCGCCCTTCATTAAGTCGACCAGACTACCCCCGTACGGTTCAATCAGGTCGATACGATTCACAACTTTCATTCATCATCCCCTATTCCGTTCATTCCAGCAGGGCCCGCTTCCAATAAGGAAGCTTGTCTTCAAGATATTTACCACTTACAAAGAAAGGAGGATTCACCAGATTCTCACGATTATAGAGGATCGTGCCTCCGGAAAGATCACAAACAGCGCCGCCTGATTGCTCTACAATCAATGTTCCCGCCGCTGTGTCCCACTCCATGCTCGGCTTGAGCCGCGGATAGAAATCTCCAACGCCCTCCGCCACAAGACAGAATTTCAAACTGCTGCCGATACGTTTGACATCGGGATTGGAAAGCTTTGCCAACAGCTGCTCAAGAGGCGGTGAGAAATCAGTTCGTGAAAGAAGCACTGTGAGCTTTTCGTTCACCGTGGATTTTAGCGGCAACCGCTCGGATGTTTGTTTCATCCGGAAAGCACCGGCACCCTCTTCTGCAAGATAAGTGACTCTTTCCATCGGGACGTGGATCAATCCTATGACCGGTCTGCCGCGACGGACCAGTGCGATATTCACTGTAAATTCCGGTATCCGTTTTACAAATTCACGGGTGCCGTCAATGGGATCAATCAAGAAGTACTCCTCCCAATTCTTGCGAATACTGTATTCCACTGCTTTGGCTTCTTCCGAAAGTATAGGAATACCAGGAACCAATGCCGCAAGTCCATCGATGAGAAGCCGTTGCGAAACACGGTCCGCCTCCGTCAGGAAAGATTTGTCATCTTTCAGAGAGTATTCGACCGAACCGCGTTCGTAAATGGCGCGAACGGCATCGCCGGCCTTACAGATCAGCGGTAACAGCGATTGTGCTTCCAACGATTTCATGTTTTTGTTGAGGATTGCGGATCCTTTGTCAGAATCACGCTGCGGAAAAAAAATGTACCTCGCCCCATCTCGGCAAATTAAAGCAAGTATGGTACCATCGCCGCGTCCTGGATTCAAGGAAAAATCGGGGGTGAAATGAGGCGCCTAGCCCGAGGCGTCCGTATCGCTGATGTCGACTTGCAATGCAGTAGATTGCTGAATCAGATCCACGCTCAGAACCAGTAAATGCTTCTTCCGTTTGGCCACCAGTATCCCTTCCACTCCCCGGAGCGGACCGCGAACGATAGTAACCGGCATTCCCTCTTTCAGATATGGATACGGATCATACTTGATTTCGCTCTGCACAACGCGGCGAATCGTCTCGATTTGCTGCTCCGGAATCTTCACCGGCTCACCCCGATCACCCAGTATCAAGACAACTCCAGGTGTCCGTAGTGTGGGTATTCTTTGCTGCGATCCGATATGGACAAACACATAGCCGCTGAAAAGAGGAAGTTGTACCTCCTTTCTGCGATCCTTCCATCGCCTCAATACTCTCCGTAGAGGCAGAAATACTTCGATATTCTTTTCGGCAAGAAGCGAAGCTACCTTTTTCTCATGACGAGATCTTGTATAAACGGCAAACCAGTGCGGCTCCATGGTGGACCCTCAATTATTTTGTGATGCGAAGAGCAAACGAGCGAGAAAAATCAATCCGATCGATGCAAGAAGCAGATGGATCAGAGTTCCCCCTATGCTGAAACCAAATGCCACGATCCATAAAATCAGAAAAAATAAGAGCATTGCCCAGAGCATCGGTTCTTCAGACACCTTCGAGCCGCTTCATTGCCGGCTCATCGCTCACTTTAGAAGATACTGAGACGGATCCGTAAGTACTTCTTTGGATCCTCACGAATATCATGGACCAGCATCACAAGCTCGGACATGAACTTGTTTGAGTTGTTGTAGAGTTCCTTATCTGTAAATAACTGACCTACCGTTCCTTCCCCTTTTGCAACCCTTTCGGTGACCGGGCGCAAATTCTCTGCGAGTTTGTTCAAATTGTTATAGAGCGCAGGATCCGTAGAGAGTCTGCCGAGCGTTCCATCTCCTTTCGCCATGCGCGCGATGACGCCTTCAATATTCTTCACACTCTTTTCAACGGAATCAGCCACCTCTTTGTTTGTCAAGAGTTTGCCTGCTGCGCCCTCTCCGCTCTGTAGTTTTGTTGATACGGAGCGCAAATTGGCTGCGGTGGCGCTTAGATCATTGTATAAACTGGGATCATTGAGCAGTTTTGCGACCGTACCTCTACCCTCATGGAGTCTGCGCATCGTTTCGTTTGCGTTCTTGAAGAGGGAATCGTCGCGGACCAATTTTCCAACGGTACCTTCACCCTGGAGCATTCCCTGGGTGAGCGCTTTGATGTTATCGACCGTGTCGCTGATGTTATCAAACGTGTGAGTTCCTTTCGCAATCATTTCATCCAGATCGAGCGGTGGAGCGCCGGTTACAGTCTCACCTTCCTGAAGTACTCTTCCGTTCACCGTTCCCTGGTTCAGTTCGATGTACTTGTCTCCCAACAACCCGAGGCTGCGAAGCTTGGCAATCGAATCGGTGCGGATACGGTCCTGATACTTCTTCAGGATTCGCATCTTGATCTGAACTCCTTTATCGATTTCAGCGAACTCAAAGTTATCCACAGACCCTACCACAACTCCTTCCAGCATGACCTGAGAATCAGGACGCAGTCCCCCGATATTCGGAAGATAGGTGTACAACGTGTATCGTCGTTCAAAGGGGGACTCGACTCCTAGCACAAGAACCACAATCGCTGACAGAATCGCGATGGCGATCACAATCAGAACCCCAACCTTGAGTTCAGACCAGGCAATTTCTTTTCTCGATGCCATAGTGCCTCCTTAGTGTTTCCCGAGGAATTCCTGTATGTGCGGATCATTCGAACGTTGGAATTCTTCCGCATTTCCTTCAAACTCAATTCCGCCTTCCCGGATCATGAAAATGCGGGTTTCATGCAATCGCTGACCGCTTGTGTCTTTAACCATCCGGATCTCATCGCCTTCTTTTTGCGCGACATTGTAAGCCAGTTTGAAAACATCTTCTAATTTATGCGTCACAATCAGTGTTGTCACTCCACGGAAATCGCGAAGCTTCATCATCTGCTTGATGATGGTGTTCGAAGTGACAGGATCCAGACCGGCGGTAGGTTCGTCGTACAAAATGATTTTGGGATCGGCCGCCATCGATCGCGCAATTGCAACCCGGCGTTTTTGTCCCCCGCTCAACTCTGCGGGCATTTTGTCGATCATTTCATCCAGTTCCACCAAGCTTAACAGTTCCATCACCTTTGCATCAATGTCTTCTTCGGGAAGGCCCGATCGTTCGTACATAACATATCCGACATTTTCCTTCACCGTGAGCGAGTCGAATAGCGCGCCTTCTTGAAATACCATACCGATTTTTTGCCGGATCGGCATCAACTCTGACTCCGAGTACTGGGTGATGTCTTCGCCATCTATATGGATCTCACCACTATCGGCCTTAATCAAACCGAGAATCAATTTCAGAATCGTACTTTTTCCGGCTCCGCTCGTGCCGATAATCGCGACGGCGGAACCTGCCTTTGCCGTCAAGCTTACATCGTGAAGAATTCTGAAGGTTCCCGCGGAAAAGTAAACATGGCGCAACTCCACCATGATGTCGTTCGAGGATGCGAGGTGAATTCGCTCAGTATCCATCAAAAGACCGCAAAGAAGATTCGAGTCAACAAGAAGTCGGTGGCCAGGACAAGAACAGAACACACCACAACAGACTGTGTCGTAGAGCGTCCCACCCCCTGGGTTCCACCCGTTGTATTCAACCCCATGTAACAACCGACCATGGCAATGATTCCGCCAAACACGATCGGTTTGATCAATCCTGTGATGATATCAGTAAGATCAAGTGCATCGATACTGGAAGTAAAATACAAACCTCCGGGTATTTTTAGAATTACGACGGCAATAAGCCACCCTCCGATCAAACCGATCGTGTCGGAAAGAACGGTAAGGAGCGGAACCATCACTAATCCCGCAATCAAGCGCGGAACCACAAGCTTTCTTAACGGATCGCTTCCCATCGCTCGCATCGCGTTGATCTGATCCGTCACGGTCATGGAACCGAGCTCCGCGGCGATCCCGGAACCCACGCGCCCGGAAACCATCAGCGCAGTCAGCACCGGTCCCAGTTCGCGTACCATGGATAAACTCACTACTCGCCCGACATAATTCTTCGCACCAAATGTTTCCAGGCTGAGTGCCGTCTGCAACGCGAGAACCATACCGGTGAACAGACCGGTTAGAACGACAATATTCAAAGAACCGACGCCCATGGCATCCATCTGCAGGAACATTTCGCTGGGAAAGCGGGGAGGAGTAAAAATGGCTGCGATCGCGCGAAGTGTCAGATAAAAAAACTGCTGAACTTCAAGAACCCACTGTTTGATCCGGTCCATAACAAGGGGAAGTATAACTTAAACGCTACTTCTTCAAAATGACGCGAGCAGGCGCAGCGTCCAGGCCATGAAGCTTCATAGGCAGACAAGACATTTCATACTCCCCTTCTTCTACCTCCGAAAGATTCAACCCCTCTACCAGTCCAATTTGATTCTCCAACAAAATTCTGTGCACAGGGAACGAATCATCTCCGTAGCGATCCACGGAAAGATAGTCCACGCCAACAAGCTTGATCCCGTTTTCTACCAGGAAACGTGCGCCATCTTCAGTGATATAAATGTATTCCTTGCTAAAGTGCTTCTGGTTTCCCCAGATCATCGAGTTTCTCGTCTTAAACAGGATTCTGAAATCGTCCATCAGCACCAGTTGTTGCAACTCGGGGACATCGATCTTCTCGGCATGATGAATCTCGACCACACGGGCTCGTCCGTTCAGGACTTCCAGCGGCAAATCGGTCACTGTCGCGCCCCCCTTAATGAAATGCGCAGGAGCATCTACGTGCGTCCCCACATGATTGCCAAACGCAATGCGATAGGAGGTGAACAGATCCCCTTGATCCAGTGATTTCACCGCATGACAGGTGAATCGCGGGTCGCCGGGATAGGAATGCATCTCCGTTTCAATATCTACACTACAATCGTAAATTTTCATAAGATTGACTCGAGGCCGACAGGGACGCCCGCCTGCTACACAAAGATCTCTTAAATCAGTTCCGTTTGACTGAAGAAGAACGGGATCTCGATTGCAGCCGATGCAGGAGAATCGGATCCGTGGACCACATTTTGTTCAACGTTTGAAGCCAGATCCTTCCGGATCGTTCCTTCCGCTGCTTTTGCAGGATCGGTTGCGCCCATCAGACTGCGAAGACGTTCGATCGCATTTTCTCCTTCCAGCACCATTGGAACGATTGGTCCGGAGCTCATAAATCGGATCAAACTTTGATAAAACGGGCGTTCTTTATGAACTGCATAAAAAGCACCGGCCTTTTCGGGAGTCAGATGGACCATCTTCATCCCCACAATCCGGAATTTGGATGCTTCCAGCCGTCTAATGACTTCTCCGATTGATTTCTGGCGGACGCCGTCAGGTTTGATAATTGTGAGTGTTCTTTCCATAGTCGTTGTCCTAACCCTTCCTCAAAATTGCTTGCATGTTTGAGCCGATTTCAGCCGGACTTCTCGATACGCGGATCCCCGCGCCTTCCAATGCCTCGATCTTGGATGCAGCAGTTCCGGTGCCGCCGGAGACGATCGCGCCCGCGTGCCCCATCCGCTTGTCCGCCGGCGCAGTGATCCCGGCAATGAAGGAAACAACCGGTTTGTTTACGCTCTTGCGAATATATTCTGCCGCAGCTTCTTCCGCAGTTCCGCCAATTTCACCGATCATGACAATGGCTTCGGTGTCGCGGTCCGCTTGAAACAACTGCAGGGCGTCGATGAAGTTTGTCCCATTGATCGGATCACCTCCAATTCCGATGCAGGTAGACTGTCCTAATCCGAGTTTCGTGAGCTGCCCCACCGCTTCATATGTCAGCGTTCCGCTGCGACTGACCACGCCGATGCTGCCCTGCTTGTGTATGAATCCGGGCATGATTCCGATCTTGCATTTGCCTGGAGAAATGATTCCCGGACAGTTCGGTCCGATCAAACGCGATTTTTTTGATTCCAGCAGCTGGCGCTTCACCTGAACCATATCATGGACGGGAATTCCTTCAGTGATCGCTACGATCAAGGCGACACCTGCATCCACAGCCTCGAGAATTGCGTCTGCCGCAAACGCGGGTGGAACAAAGATCAGCGAAACATTCGCCCCTTCCTTCGCCACCGCCTCGGCAACCGTATGAAATACCGGCACCGGCTTCTTCCCTGCCGGAACTTCCGAAAACACGGTTCCGCCTTTCCCCGGCGTGACTCCTGCTACAATATTAGTAGATTCATACGCCATACAATGGTAGGCGTGGAATCCGCCTTCTTTGCCTGTGATCCCCTGCACCAGGATTCGGGATGTCTGATCTACAAGAACGCTCACTTGGCCACCGCGATCACTTTCTCGGCTGCATCCTTCATGTCATCAGCAACCGTAAACTTCAAGCCGGAATTGCGGAGAATCTCTTTGCCCTTGGCCACATTGGTGCCTTCCATGCGCACAACCACGGGAAGCTGCAGATTTAATTCCGACGCGGCTTCCACAACGCCCTGGGCCAGGACATCACAACGGAGGATCCCGCCGAAAATATTGATCAGAACACCCTTTACACTTGGATCGGAAGTAAGAATGCGAAACGCATTTACGATCTGGTCCTTCTTTGCGCCACCGCCTACATCCAGAAAGTTCGCCGGTTTTCCGCCGGCAAGCTGGATAATATCCATCGTAGCCATCGCCAATCCGGCTCCATTTACCATGCAGCCGACAGTGCCGTCCAGTTTGACGTAATTCAAACCATATTTCGATGCTTCGACCTCAAACGGATCCTCTTCATCGAAATCCCGCATCATCGCGATCTGTGGATGGCGGAACAACGCGTTATCATCAAAATTGATTTTTGCATCCAGAGCCAGGACATCTCCCTGTTTCGTGAGAATCAACGGGTTGATTTCCGCGAGCGACGCATTCTTTTCATTGAAGAGCTTGAATAATTGTGTAACCACCGCTGCCGCTTTCGAAACACTCGCGGATGGAATGCCAAGTCCGTAGGCGATTCTGCGCGCCTGATATGGACGCAGAGTCTCTTCCTTCACATGCACTCGAAGAATTGCTTCCGGCCGTTCCTTCGCAAGGGTTTCAATGTCCATCCCGCCTTCCGCGCTTGCCATGATTACCGGCAAAGAGGCCTGGCGATCAATCACAATGCCGAGATAATATTCTTTTGCGATATCCAGCCCCTGTTCGATCAGGACTTTCCGCACGATTCTTCCTTGCGGACCCGTTTGCGGAGTGATCAACGGCTTCCCGAGCAACTCAGATGCTTTTGCTGCCGCTTCATCCGGACTCTTTGCGATCTTGATTCCGCCGCCTTTTCCGCGCCCGCCAGCGTGAATCTGCGCTTTCACCACAACAATCGGTGTACCAAGTTGTTGCGCGGCATTCTTCGCTTCCTCAGGAGTTGTCGCGAGAATTCCGTTCGGAACAGGAATGCTGTAACCGCGGAATAGCTCTTTGGCCTGGTATTCGTGAACTTTCATAGGTACTTGTTGGCTCGCATCACATCGACCAGTTCCTGAACTGCCTTGATGGATTTCTGCAACATCTCCCGTTCTTCCGGAAGTAACTTGATTTCGATGATGTCTTCGATTCCCTGCGAACCGAGTTTTACCGGAACACCAACAAACAAACCGTTCACGCCATACTGTCCTTCCAAATATGCAGCGCACGGAAGGATCTTCTTCTTATCTCTAAGAATCGCATCCACCATTTCCACAGCGGAGGAACCGGGAGCATAATAGGCGCTGCCTGTTTTGAGCAGCGCAACAATTTCTCCGCCACCTTTGCGTGTGCGTTCAATCAGCGCAGACAGTTTTTCAGGGGAAAACAATTCCGTGATCGGAATTCCGGCAACAGTGGAATAGCGCGGTAACGGAACCATCTCATCACCGTGACCGCCCAGCACAAACGCATGAGTATTTTCAACAGAAACGCCAAGTGATTCTGCAATAAAAGTACGGAAACGGGCTGAATCAAGGACCCCGGCCATACCAATCACGCGATGTTTTGGAAAGCCGCTGACTTTCATGGCAAGGTGTGCCATCGCATCGAGCGGATTGGTCACCATGATGAGGATTGCTTTCGGTGAGCGCACCGCGATATTTTCCACAACTTCTTTTACGATTCCGGCATTCTTCAGCAGAAGATCGTCGCGGCTCATTCCCGGTTTGCGCGGCAGACCCGCAGTAATCACCACAATGTCGGAGTCCTGCGTGATCTCATATGTATTCGAACCTGCAATGTGAGCGTTGTAACGTTCCACCGGACCGGCTTCCAGAAGATCGAGCGCCTTTCCCTGCGGCACGCCTTCGATAATGTCGACCAGCGCGACATCGGCCAGCTCTTTTTCCGCGATGTGCTGTGCAACCGTAGCTCCAACGTTTCCAGCGCCCACCACTGTTACTTTCTTGCGTCCCATAATACCCCCTTACAAATTCTCAATGATTGCCGAGGCAAATTCGGAAGTCTTTAATTCCTTTGCTCCTTCCGTTTGTCTGGCAAGATCATAGGTCACTTTCTTTTGCTGAATCGTCTTTGTAAACGCTGCTTCGACCGCATCCCCTGCTTCTTTCCATCCCATGTATTGAAGCATCATGACGGCGGATAAGAGAAGCGATCCGGGGTTGATCATATCTTTGTCCGCATATTTCGGCGCGGTGCCGTGAGTCGCCTCAAACAGAGCGGCCTCATCCCCGATGTTTGCGCCGGGCGCAATCCCCAGCCCGCCCACCTGCGCGGCACAGGCATCGGAAAGATAATCTCCGTTCAGGTTTGTTGTGGCAATCACTTCATATTCATTGGTGCGCGTCAGGATTTGCTGAAACATCGAATCAGCAATTCTATCCTTGATGATCACTCTGTTGCCTGCCGATCCGCTTGCCAATTGTTCTTCCGTTACAGTTTGATCGGCAAATTCGGTACGAGCCAGCTCATAGCCCCAATCACGAAATGCGCCTTCCGTAAATTTTTGGATGTTTCCCTTGTGAACCAGCGTGACGCTTTTTCGTTCGTGACGCAACGCATGCTGGATCGCCATGCGAATCAATCTTTGACTGGCAAATTTTGAAATCGGCTTGATTCCAATTCCGGAGTCAATGCGGATCTTCGTTCCCATGTTGTCGTTCAGAAAGGAAATCACTTTTTTCGCCTTTTCCGATTCCGCCTGCCATTCGATTCCTGCATAAACGTCTTCAGTATTCTCACGGTAAATCACAACGTCCATTTTTTCAGGGTGCTTCACCGGTGAAGGAACGCCCGGATAGAACTTTACAGGCCGCACACACGCGTAGAGGTCGAGTACCTGTCGCAGTGTGACGTTCAGGCTGCGAAAGCCGCCGCCCACGGGCGTGGTGAGCGGGCCCTTGATCACCACTTTGTAATCTGAAATCGCGCGAATCGTATCCTGCGGAAGAAGTTCGCCGTACTTTTCCTGCGCCTTGTCGCCGGCGTAAATCTCCCACCAATGGATTTTTCGCTTTCCGCCATATGCCTTTTCAACAGCCGCGTTGACAACACGATGTGTGGCTTTGGTAATATCCCGGCCGATCCCATCCCCTTCAATGAACGGAATGATCGGATCAGCAGGCACACTTACTTTGCCTGAGCTGATCTGGACTTTGCTCCCAACTTTGAGTTCTTCCAGTTTATCGTATGACAAGCTTCACCTCATTTCTCAGTCCAGGGTCCAGAGTCTAAAGTCCAAAGTCATAACTAGTCTGATCCCTGACTTTGGACTTTAGACTCTGGACTGTTGGACTTTTGGACTTAGTGCGTTAGGTCGATTGCCTGCGGAGTTTGCGGCGCAGTCTCTTCCTGGCAGAAGCCTGTTTTGCTCTTTTCTTCTCTCCAGGCTTCAGATAAAAGGAATGCTTCTTGATCTCTTTAATGATGTCTTCCTGCTGGACTTTGCGCTTGAATCGCTTCAACGCGCTTTCCAGGGACTCACCATCCTGAATAATTACTTCGGCCAATTAAAATTCACCTCCTTTAGGCGAACGCAGATTCTATCAGATCTCACGTCAAGACGCAAAAGCACGGAAAGGTGGTAGGGGCGACCCTTGTGGTCGCCCATTCGATGCGGGCGGGGACAAGCCCCGCCCCTACAAGCAAAATTCTATTTCAAAGAGAAGACGTGGCCATTTTCGCTAGACACCAGCTCGACCGGTGCATCGATCCGAACATGATCTCCTTCTACAACCTGTAAACGCGCAAGCAATCTGGGACCTTCATCCAGATCGATAATGGCAAGATAGTAAGGAACTATATCCTTGAATTGTTCGGGCGCAACATGAACTCGCGAATAGCTATAGATCGTTCCGGAGCCTGAAATCTCTTCCCGAATTGTCGGAGTGATCGCCAGACAATTTGGACAAAGATCCACATCATCCAGATAGGATGTCTTACAGCCGGGACAACGCCGAATGATGATTTGCACCTCAGCTCCTCCTCATCAGGATATGTACAACGCAGCTTGCACCACTACCTCCCAGGTTATGTGCCAGCGCAACTTCCGCATCCTCAACCTGGCGGGCACCTGCCTGACCCCTCAACTGCAACACCAGCTCCGCTACCTGCGCGACTCCTGTTGCACCGACCGGATGACCTTTGGACTTCAATCCGCCGCTCGTATTCACGGGTATCTTGCCCTTCAGCGCAGTCATTCCCTCGTAAGTGAAAGGGCCGCCCTGCCCTTTCTTGCAAAAGCCAAGATCTTCGAGCGCAATGATTTCTGCAATCGTAAAACAATCATGCACTTCGACAACATCGATATCGTGCGGAGCCATTTTCGCCATCTCAAACGCGCGACGCCCCGCTGCTACCGTCGCGTCAAACCGCGTGATGTCCTTCTTCTGATACATGCAAAACAGATCGCTCGCCTGACCGTGCCCCACGATATCAACGGGAATTTCAGCGCGTTCAGCTGCCAATTCCGAGGCACACACGACCACGGCGGCGGCACCGTCTGTAATCAAAGAGCAGTCATACAGATTCAGCGGCTCCGCTACCATCACGGGGGAATTCATCGCTTTTTCCAGCGTGATCTCCTTTTGCATATGCGCATCCGGATTCTTCGCCCCGTTCGCGTGATTCTTCACTGCCACCATAGAAATGTGTTCACGTAGCGTACCGAATTGATGCATATGTCGCGTTGCCATCAAAGCGAACATGGAGGGAAACGTCGCCCCGAGCTTCGCCTCCGTTTCCCAATCTGCAGCTTGAGCCAGATACTCCGTAACGCGTGCCGTATCAACGGAGTTCATTTTTTCAACGCCACCGACCAGAACGAGATCATACAGACCCGACCCAACCGCGATCACAGCTTCCCGTAGCGCAGCCCCACTGGAAGCACAGGCCGCTTCGATCCTGGTACAGGGGATGTTGGGCAGACCGATCGCTGTCGCGGCATACGCCGCGACATGATTCTGATTGTTGAATCCAGTTGCGGCAAAATTGCCAAGATAAAACGCCTGAATCATGGATGCGTCTACTCTCGCATCCAGAAGCGCTTTCTTGCTCGCTTCTGCAATCAGGCTTTTGAGTGAACGATCCGGAAAAACGCCAAACTTCGTTTTTCCAACACCGACAATGGATACTCCACGCATAATCTAATTATAAGTCAGATTCTTTACTTATTGAATTATGTTTATTTGATTTTTGATATCTCTTCACTGCTTCAGCAGTTCTTCCAACTGTTTCAACAACTGATCCGCGTTGTCCGTTTGGATCGATGGATTGCCTGTCATCACGGTTCTCAACAAAGCATCAAACGTACCCGGTCCGATGTCTTCGTCACCATGCATCTCCAGCATCCAGCGACGATATAAGGCGTCGATCTGCTGCTGTTTTCCGGGTGCATAGCGTTTCGCGACGTTCGTAAAGTCGTCGGGCGCAGCAATTCGAAACCAGAACGAATCGTAATAGGACTTGAGAGTAGTAAAAAAGGCTGGATCACCCATGAGATCGCGAAGGCGATCGAAGTACAAAGCGCCCTTTCCATAGACAATCGCCGAATATTCCAGCGCACCCTTGAACGCGGAAGCCGGCAACTGCACCGGTCGATCGGGGCCACCGATCATTCGATGCAGCTGATAATTTACTTTCATTTGCATGGCCATTTGCTGCAGCGCAGCTTCCCTCCCGTAGGTATGTTCGAAATACAGAATGGCTGAATAATTAGCCATCGCTTCATCCACAAACGGGTGTTTCTTCGAATTGCTTCCTACTACTGCGTTCCACCATTGGTGTGCAACCTCGTGGGCCACTACAAACTCGAGCAATTGATCAAACGAACCGCTGTTTGCCAGAAGCTGCTTGAGCGGATCCGTTTTTGCCCCTTCGGTACTGTCTTTGTAAAGCAGCGAGGAGATGGTCACAAGCCCGGGAAACTCCACCCCACCTGCGCCGCCAAACAATGGCGCTTCGACAATGTCCAGCTCGGAGTAAGGGTATGCGCCGAAAATCCGTTCGTAGTATTCAAACGCGCGCACAGCGACATCGGATGCAAGCTCTCCACTTTCCGAATGTTCCGGCAAGTAATAAGAACGAATCGTTGTGGTATTTCCGATCCTCGTTTTTTCCTCATATCGTGCGCTCAATTCGATTTCAAAGTCCCGCGACAAAACAGAATCAATTTCATGACTGGTTTTTCCATTGTGATCAGGAACACGCTTGAGTAGAGCGCCGGTTGTAACTACATCGTATTGCGAGGGAGCTACAATATTCACAGTGAAATCGGAAGGATCGAAGTAACTGACGTCTCCAAGCCCGGAATATTTCTCTTCGTCCCAGCCGTCTGCATCATACTTGGATAGAGCCGCGTACCAGAGTCCCAGATTGACGATATCTTTTGTCGAGCTGAAGAGACCGTAATCCTGTTGAGCTGCGGAACCGGAATTCAACATCCCCAGCAGCTCATCCAACGTCTCACTGAATAGATCCTTGTTCTCCTTCTGAGCGGGAAGTGTAGCCGAGAAATCGAACTCAACGGTGACCGATTGTCCCGGATTCAATTGCTTGCCCAGAAAAACTTTCAGAAATGGCCCCGGCTCTTCCACTCGCGCGGCAGTACCGTTCGCCTTTACATTTGAAATCGCAAGATATTTTTTGTCAGACTTGGTCAGACTGGGATCATTCGGGTACAGAAAAAACAGGAGATAACCGGTTGGTTTCTTCTGACGATTGGTAAACGTCACCCGTTCAGTGCCGCTGTAGGCTCGTATCTCGGGTTGTATTTCGACTTTGATTTCATATTTTGTGCGGGACGGAAGCTCGCGGTTTGCGCGGGCCATCACAGATTTGTTCACTACGGCGAATAAAGGATTCACCACAAAGGTACAAAGAACACAAAGTAGAAGATGGCGGGTCATGCGGACTTTTTTTCGAGCAAGTACCCAAAATAGAAAATGGCGCTGCCCGCAGCGAGCGCGCCCAGCTCAAATTTGATCAAACTGTATTTCACTCCGAATAGAAAACCGGATAGTACGACGATCATGCCTACCAGCTCGAGTAATTTGCCTATCCACATTTTCCGTACGCTCAGTCTTGTAGCGGAGGGCGTCCCTGCCCGCCAGTTTCGAGAATGGTCCATAGACGGCGGGCACGGAGGCCCGCGACTCCAGGTTTTCTAGTCAATGCTCACAAATTCCCACCCACTCTTCACCAGTCTCGGAAACTTCCTTTTTCCAGATCGGCACGCGATGTTTTAACTCATCGATCCCGTACCGGCATGCCTCAAGCGCCTCGCGGCGATGCTCCGCGGAAACAGCCACGATCACCGCGATTTCGCCAACTTCCAGTTTCCCGATCCTGTGCTGGAAATTCACGTTGACGAGCGGCCATTTTGTAAACATCTCATCGATGATTTTTGCGATTTCCTTCTCCGCCATAGATTTCTGGCATTCATAAGAAAGATGGCGGATGATTCTCCCGTCGCTATGGCGCCGGACTCTGCCGATAAAAATTGCTTCTCCTCCCCCGTTCTCGTGCCGGATCGCTTCCAGCGCGCGCTCCACCGAAAGCGTGTCTTCATATATATAGGTTGCAGACCCGCCGCTAACCGGGGGGAACAACATCACTGAATCACCGTCTTTCAGCAGAGCATCCGGGCGTACGTATTCTTCGGCAATCGCAAACAGCGGAGGAATCTCCGCGATCCTGGGATTCGATTCTCGAATCGAGTTCCACAAATCTTTGCAGGTCATCCCTTCCCGAAATGGGACTTGCATTTCCCGCGTGCCGGTAAACTCGGCAAACGCGGCAAAGAGTTGAACGCGTACCGCCATCAGACTTTCTCCCGCGGATCAAACAATTTCTGATATTCGTCAATGGCAAACCGATCGGTCATTCCGGCAACATAATCACAAATGATCCGTTCCTTTCCATCCGTTTTCATCTTTTCCTGGTGTCTCGCCGGCAACAACCCGGGATCCTCCTGATACGCTTTAAACAATGCTTCCAGAATGCGACACGCCTTGCTCTTCATGCGCCGCACACGATAGTGGTTGTACATCTCATGGAACAAGTACTTCTTGAGCTCGCGATTCATCTCCGCAACGGAATCACTAAATGAAACGAGCTTGCGGGGCGCTTTGCGAACATCTTCCAGTGTGCGGATGTTTTCTTTTTGTACGGTTCGCTCAATATTCTCGATCAAATCGGTAACGAGAAGATTAATCAACTGGATGATTGTCGCGTTTATGAGCTGGCGCTGCGGCGCCGCAGGATGCTTCGCTTTCACTTTCTCATACAGTTCGCGGAAAATGCGTACGTTTTTCATCAGATCATCCAAATCCAGCAGCCGTGATTCCAGACCATCATCGAGATCATGATTGTTGTACGCGATTTCATCGCAAAGATCGATAATCTGCGCTTCGAGAGGAGGCAATTCATCCAGTGAATACTCCTTCAAAGATTGTGGCTGCTTCGCCACGCCTTTGTAGTTCGCGCTGTGCTTTACGATTCCTTCGCGCGCTTCGAACGTCAGATTGAGACCCGGAAACTCGATGTATTTCTCTTCCAGTTGTTCCACGATCCGCAGTGTCTGCAGGTTGTGCTCGAATCCGCCATAGTTCTTCATCAATTCATCCAGCACATCCTGTCCGGAATGGCCGAACGGCGGATGTCCCATATCGTGCGAAAGAGCCAGACACTCCGCAAGATCGGTGTTCAGTCCAAGCGCGCCGGAAACCGTTCGGGAGATTTGCGCGACCTCAATGCTATGCGTCAGGCGCGTGCGGTAGTGATCGCCTTCATGATTTACGAATACCTGGGTCTTGTATTCGAGCCTGCGAAAGGCTCGTGAATGAATGATGCGGTCGCGGTCACGCGAAAAAGGAGAGCGGTAGGGATGTTCCGGTTCGGGATATTTGCGTCCGCGGCTTTGATCGTTGCGAATCGCGTAAGAAGCGAGCGTCATAGGATCATCCTATTATGGAACGATTACGATTTTACCGAAAACGTTGCGATCTTCCATCTTCTCGTGGGCCTGCCGTAATTCGGGAAGAGGAAACACAGAATCGATCACCGGCTTCAACTTCCCTTCCCGCACAAAACGCAGCATTTCGATCAGATCCCGTTTGCCGCCCATGTAACTACCAATAATGCTGAGCTGCTTGCTGTAGATATAACGCAGATCGGTTTTCACTTCGGCCCCCGATGTCGCACCGCAGGTAACGAGTCTGCCGTTACGGGCCAATGACAGGATGTTCTGGTCCCACCGTTCTGCGCCCGTATGCTCCAGGATGACATCTACGCCGCGTTTTGCAGTGATCGAACGGATCTCATCCGCAAAGTTCTTTTCGGTATAGTTGATCAAAACATCGGCCCCAAGCGCCCTCGCCTTCTCCAGTTTCAAGTTCGTGCTCGCCGTTGCAATGACTCGCGCTCCAAGCAACTTTGCAATCTGGATTCCGGCGATTCCCACTCCGCTTCCTGCCGCCTGAATCAAAACATCTTCACCGGGACGCACTCGTGCGCGATCCACCAGCATGTGCCATGCGGTTAGAAACACAAGCGGGATCGAAGCCGCTTCCTGATAATTCAAGTTCGAAGGAAGCGGATGCAACGTTTCAGCCGGCACAGAAACGAATTCAGCAAAACAACCGGGCCGCTTCACACCGATCATTCCATAGGACAAACACATGCTGTCTTGATTGCTCATACAGGCTTCGCACCTGTTGCAGGACCAGCCGGGCGTAATCATTACAGGATCGCCTTCTTTGATGCCGGTTACATTGGAGCCGACTCTGGAAACCTGCCCCGCTCCTTCGCAACCGCCGATGTGCGGCATCGGAACCGTTCTGCCGGGAAGCCCGCGACGCATCCAGAGATCCAGATGATTCATCGCGGCAGCATGAACGTGTACCAATACATCCTGCGGTCCGATTTCGGGCTCAGGCAAATCTCCGTAAGTCAGTACTTCCGGCCCGCCATGCCGATAAAAATAAACGGCTTTCATGATTTCTCTTGAAGCATTTTGTCCAAGCTCCTGGCGCGTTCCGCAGTCAGCCTGCCGCTCCGAAGCGCAAGCTGAACTGCCTCCTGACCCAGAACCTGATACGCGCGAAGAAATTCAGGACGAAATTCTTTTAGGTCTTTTAGATGACCCCGGATCGTCTGCGTATCCCCTCTTGCAACCGGGCCGGTCAAGGCTTGAGCGGTACCAAATGCTTCGATATTTTCCAACGCGCCCACCATTAACGGCAGGAACGCCTGATACGCATCTTCAGGCGTCTCACCCAGATCTTCCATGATACTGAGCGCATATTCCACAAGCACGGTCAGATAGTTTGCGACAAACACACCGGCGACGTGATACAGCACTTTGCGGCCTTCGGGAATCAAGAGCAATTTTCCCTGAAGACTGTCTACAATTCGCACTGCAAGCTCCATCGCGCGGTCCGTGCCTTCGATTGCATAATAGATTCCGGGAAGAGTCTCCAGCGCCTTTTCCGGATCGGCAAATACTTGCAGCGGGTGGATGGATCCGATTTCCGCTCCTTTTTGCTGCAAAGGTTCTAATGCTGTAGAACCTAGAAAACCGCTGGTATGGAAGAAGTAATGGCCCTTGAGCGAGCCGGCATTTAGCGACGCAATCTCGCGCACTACATCAGCAAGCGCATCATCATTCGTGGTCAGGAAATGGATTGTCCCTGATGCAACGGCCGAACTCAGCTGTTTCCCGGGTGTCCCGGCGCCGATGAAACCGACCGCCGTTTGGGCATTTTCAGGATGTTTGCAGAGGACAACACCCGTCCGGTAACCGGCATTCTTGAGCGCGCGGGCCAGAGTGCGTCCCACCCTGCCGCAGCCAATCCATGAAATCTCTTCCAGTCCAGCCATGACGTGAATATATGGGAACCTCTCTTCTCTTGCAAGCGGAGGAGGATGGAACCACAGATGAACACAGATGAACACAGATGAGCAGGGTTTGAGTAAGAATATCTGTGTTCATCTGTGTTCATCTGTGGTTTCCCTCCCCCCGCGGCTTTGCGAGAAATCCTTCCGTCTGTGCATGCCGACGAAAGGCCGGCGGTACAAACGGTTTTGCGTCTCAGCATGAAATAAAGTATATTTGACAGCATATGAAAAAGTGGATTTTTTCTCTAACGTTGATCTGGAGCTTTTTGGTCTTTGCACTCCCTGCACAGGCATATCTGGATCCCGGATCCGGAAGTATGGCGTTGCAGGCGTTGCTCGGCGCGCTTGCCGCGGTGATGGTGGTCGTCAAAATTTACTGGTCACGCCTGATAACGTATTTTGGTCTGAAGAAAAAGACGGAGCCGGAACCGCCGGATTCGTCGTCAACCAACCTGAATTAAACCGAACCGGTTATTCCAGTATTTCTGAAAAAAGCTCTTCAACAGTTCGGGCTTTCCTTTCAGGCTTTCCACATATTGAAACGCTTCTTTTCTGGCGACTTCCAGAATCTTTTGATCCAGCAGCAGATTTCCAATTCGAAACGTGGGAAGTCCTGATTGCCGGGTTCCAGTCAACTCTCCTGGACCCCGAATCTGTAGATCCGTTTCAGCGATTTTGAATCCATCCTGAGTGCTGACCATCGCTTTGATCCGTCGCTGCGCTTCCTCCGTTAACCTCGAGTCCGATGGAACCAGCAGATAGCAATAGGATTGTTCAGGCCCGCGCCCGACGCGGCCGCGAAGCTGGTGCAGTTGCGACAACCCGAATCTCTCCGCATGTTCAATCACCATCATGCTTGCGTTTGGAACATCGATCCCCACTTCAATCACCGTAGTGGAGACCAACATCTGGATCTGCCGCTCCAGAAATTCGCGCATGATTTGTTCGCGATCGCGGGCTGGAACTGAGCCATGCATCAGCCCGATCTTCAAATCGGGAAATGCTTTCCGCAACTCTGCGGCGAGCTGTTCGGCCGCCGAAAGTTGCAGCTTCTCCGATTCTTCAATCAGTGGACATAATACGTAAACCTGTCTTCCCTGGCTCACCGCGTTGGCGGCGCGATGATACAACGCGGCTTTCCGCTTCAACTCCCACGTGCGCGTCACGATCGATTTGCGTCCCGGAGGGAGCTCATCCAGCACCGATGTCTCGAGATCCCCGTACACCGTAAGAGCAAGAGAACGGGGAATCGGTGTGGCGGTCATGATCAAGCAATCGGGGTCTTCTCCCTTGCGGATCAACGCTTCGCGCTGCAATACGCCGAAACGGTGCTGTTCATCAATGATCGCTAACCCGAGCCTGTGAAAAGTTACCGGGTCCTGAATCAACGCGTGCGTCCCAATCACCAGCGGACATTTCCCCGTTGCGATCTCTTCCAGGGTCTCCGCGCGCAGCTTCTTGGACTGGCCGCTGACCAGCAATCGTACTATATAGTTAGTATTACGCAGGAGATACTTTATATTGCTGAAATGCTGTTCTGCCAGAAGCTCGGTCGGCACCATGAACGCGACCTGGAATCCGTTTTCAATCGCGACGATCGAGGCCATCAACGCAACAATCGTCTTTCCGCTTCCTACATCTCCCTGAAGAAGGCGATACATCACGGGGGAAGCCTTCATGTCCTCGACAATTTCCCGGGTGACCCGTTTCTGCGCCGACGTCAGCCGAAACGGAAGCGCCCACTTTGCCTTCTCGCGAATCGAATCATCCACGCGGATCGTCCGTTTCTTGTGCGGTCGCTCCTTCCGCCGATACGCAAGACCGATCTCCAGCAAGAAGAATTCATCAAAAATCAGCCGCCTGTGCCCCTGCGACCTCCGGTTTTGAAGATCTTCCACCCGGACACCAGGCCCCGGAAAATGCAGCTCCAGAAACGCAGATCTACGGTCCGTCAATTTGTACTTCTTTCGGAGCGCTTCCGAAATCGGTTCCCCGTAAGCCGAAATCGGAATCGCATCCAGACATTTTCGAATGACCCAGCGCAGCATTTTGGGTGTGATCGTTCCGACTCGCTCGTAGACAGGACGCACCTGAAGATACTGCGATGGATCTTCATCCTTCAGGAATTCATACTGCGGATTCTCCATCTCTCCATCGTTTGCAAAGGGATCCACGTGAACGGCTCCGTGCAAAACAACCATTCGCCCCTTCTCAAACTGGTCCTTCAAATACGGTTGATTGAAAAATCGCACAACCATGCTGCCGGTAGAATCATGAACGGATACTTCCAGGATCTTGAATTGACGACGCGTGATTTGAAGATGGCTGCGGCTGACCCGGACAACCACTGTAGCTGTTTCCCCATCCACGAGATCCTTGACCTGTTTCACCATTCTCCAATCCTCATAACGAAACGGAAGGTGCCAGATCAAGTCTTCGATGGTTCGGATCCCGTGATCGCGAAAGATCTTCCCGCGCGCTTCATTTACCATCGGCGCGCTCTCGATGCTGGAAGACAGCTGCAATAACTTCATGAGATTATATTAACGTAGGGGCGACCCTCGTGGTCGCCCTCATGAAATTGGAACTCAAAGGGCGGGCGACCACAAGGGTCGCCCCTACAGAGAAGACGCTGCCGTAGCAGTACGGCCTTTCTTGAGCGCGTACTTGCGAATCTTCTTTTGCAACCCCTGACGTGTCAGACCCAGCCCGCGGGCAGTATTCGAAACGTTCCAATCATTTTCTCCCAGGCTCTGACGGATCAAATAGGACTCGATGGATGCGATTTTCTCCTGAAGCGAAGCGCCATGGATCGGAATCGGGGAAGGAGTAGATACACCCATCAGATTTCCGGGAAGATGCTTGGACTGAATCACAGGATCGCCAGTGAGAATCACCAAAGGCTCCACGACATTTTCCAGCTCGCGGACGTTGCCGGGCCACTCATGGTCTTGCAAAACGCGCATCGCATCAGGCGCAATGCGCTTCACCGGCATTTCGTTGCGTGTACAGAATTTCTCCACGAAGTAATTCACCAGAACAGGCACATCCTCTTTCCGTTCCCGCAGCGGTGGAATGTATAGCGGAACAACATTGACTCTGTAATACAGATCCTTGCGAAATTTTCCTTCAGCCACCAGCTTTTCCATGTCTTGATTTGTCGCGCAAATGATCCGCACATTCACTTTTCTGTTTGGCTTGTTTTCCCCGATCTTCTGAATCTCTCCGTGTTGGACGGCCCGCAACAGCAGCGTTTGCAGCTTGATGCTCATGTCCGCAACTTCATCCAGAAACAAAGTGCCTTGATAGGCAAGCTCAAATTTCCCCATCTGGTCGCGGATCGCGCCGGTAAACGATCCCTTGACGTGGCCGAATAACTCATTCGCGAGAATTTCTTCCGTAAGCCCGCCACAATTGACCGTAATAAAAGGCTTGTCACGCCGCTTGCTGTTAAAGTGGATCGCGTGCGCAATCAGCTCCTTTCCGACTCCGCTTTCACCCAGAAGAATGACAGTGGAATCGGACTGTGATACTTTTTCCACAAACTGGTCCACTTCCTGCATGATTTTGCTTTTTCCGATAATCGTAATCTCGCCCCCTTTCAACCGGATGTATTCCCCCAGTTGTGCGCGGCGCAGAAAGAAGACCATCTCATCCACAAGTTTTTGCAGAGCCCGAACATGATCCGGTTTGAAATGGTATGGGCGCGTGGATTCCAGGGCTACCACCAGCATGGTGACAACGCTGGACGGTTTCTTTTCGACAGTGGATGGTTGAACGGAAACAGCCGTTTGAAGCAACATCAGCGGGACATAAACCGCGGAACGCGCTCCGCGAAAAAATGGAAGATAGAATGAGGATTCGGAATGCTCGTTGACAATCTCGGTATGCGATTCAAAGGCAATCTTTTTGAACACAGGCTCCATCAACGCGATTTTGGTCGTTTTGCGAAGCATGTCCCCTTGTTTCGCCCGAATGTCCAGCAGCTCCTTCTCATAATCGATCAGCGCAATTAGACCGTAAGGAGCATCGACCGCCTTAAGACAAAACTGTAGGATGCGCTGGACAACTTCATCCACGTCGACCATGGCATGCAATTCCAGCATCAAAGGATAGAATTGGAGCAGACGCTCGTCGCGGGTGACCGATACGGGGGCTTGTGAATTTGTTGCGCTCAACGGCACTCCAAGGAGTGACTCATGTTAGCACAGCCCCTTTCGGTTCGCCAAAACCCACCTGTGTTATAATTTCGCGTTTCAATTGGAAAATTTTCATGGATTACAGGACACTCCTCAAAAAACTGGAACATACGATTGAAAAGATCGAAAGCTCTCCAGCCACCTCTGTCATGCTGCGTTCGATCCTGGTATCCATCGTCCAGGAATACGGCACGGAGCTCGGAATCGTCGGCGGGCGGATTTATGAACAGACAAATAGCCATTATCAGCTTGTCTCGCAAATAGGTGTCTCGAACGTTCCCGAAACCTTCTCGATCCCGATGACCTATCCCGCGATTCAAAAAGTCCGCGAGCAAGGACAGGTCTTCATGCGCGAATCTTTACCCGAGCTGGTACGGGAAGGACCCTGCTTTGCAGCGATCAGCCTCGGCGATAACGACGAATACGTGATTTCATTCAGTCTTGCCGAACCGATCGATGAACCCCACGTTCACTACTCTCTGACCTTAATTCGCCATGTGGCCAATCTCAAGATCCGTCACCGCAGGCTCGAAAGCTACATCTCGGAAGCCAGAAAAATCCAGATGAGCCTGTTACCGCATGAGTTTCCAAAATTTTTCGACTACGACCTATTCGGGCGTAGCCTCCCTGCGGAAATCGTAGGCGGCGACATCTTTGATATAGTCCCCATTTCCGATTCCATTCTGGGCCTCTCGATAGCGGACGCAAGCGGCCATGGTTTGCCCGCCGCGTTGCAGGTGCGCGATGTGTTTATTGCGCTGCGAATGGGTCTTGCGAAGGATATGAAGATTGTCCGGACCGTGGAAAAACTGAACGGCGTTTTATCGCATGTAGGCAAGAGCCATGAATTTATTTCACTCTTCTATTCCGAGCTGGAAGACAATGGCAATTTCTTCTATTGCAACGCCGGACATCCGCCGCCCATTTTCTTCGGCAATACCTCCGTCCATGAGCTCAATCGGGGTGGACTGATTCTTGGTCCATATCCCAAAGCAAAATACGAACGTGGTTTCGTATTCTTCGAGAAAGGAAACCTGTTGGTGATGTACACCGACGGCATCACCGAAGCTACGAATGTCGAAGGTGAGGAATTCGGGACCGAAAGAATGATCAACATCGTCCAGGAAAATCGAGCGACAAGCAGTAAAGATCTGGTGGAGAAAATATTCAAGTCGGTCGATGAATTCACGGATGAAGCCCCGGCCAGAGACGACCGCACCCTCTTCATCGTCAAAAAAGTCTAGGAATTCACCGCAGAGACGCAAAGGACGCAGAGTTATTAAAGCATTTTCCTCTTCCTATCTCTGCGCACTTAGCGCCTCTGCGGTGAGTTCCTACCATCACTGGTGTGGGGCATTGCAATTGGCACAAGATGGCCTTATGATAGGATGCAATAGGGTGATCATGAATTTCCGGCTTCAGAAACTTCCAAACGGAAAAAGGCGGGACAAATGCGCGACAGAAATACCACTGCAAGAAAGTTTTTACAGGAACTATCTGCCGTCAATGAATGTGTTCCAATCATTGTGGAGGGGTTTCACGACGTTCAGGCGCTGAGAGCGCTGGGGATTCGCGGCGACATTGTCAAGGTCCATTCCGGAAGAAGCATTCAACAGTTTTGCGAAGATTTTTCGTCGGCCTATGAGGAAGCGGTGATTCTCACCGACTGGGATTCACGGGGAAATCAATTGTTTACGTTGCTGACACGCTTCCTCGAAGCGGATTGGGAACGCTACAATCATTTCCGCGAGACGTTGCGGGATCTTGCCGGCGGATCGTTTCATGAAGTGGAAAGAATGACCGCGTGGGGCCACCTCGCCCTTACCAATCCGTGAGTAGCTCTTAAGCACGGAAGCACGGAATCTCGGAAAAATACGGCTTGGATTTTTTCCTTTCTGTGATTCCGTGCTTCCGTGCTTAATTCCTCATCGGGATTTTGACGCCTTTCTGATCCGCCACTTCAATCGCCGTTTCGTATCCCGCATCAACGTGACGAATAATGCCCATCCCCGGATCGCAAGTGAGGACCCGTTGCAATCGCGCTGATGCCGCATCTGTGCCATCCGCGACAATCACCATACCCGCGTGCAGCGATTGTCCGATCCCGACCCCGCCGCCGTGATGAAAGGACACCCAGGTGGCGCCCGAAACCGCATTGATCATCGCATTCAAGATCGGCCAATCCGCGATCGCGTCGCTGCCGTCCTTCATGGCTTCTGTCTCGCGGCGCGGTGAGGCAACCGATCCGCAATCCAGATGATCGCGTCCGATCACAACCGGCGCGCTGATCTCCCCTTTCTTCACCAGATGATTGATACGTTCGCCAAACTCCGCGCGTTCGCCATAACCGAGCCAGCAGATCCGCGCGGGAAGCCCCTGGAACTGTACGCGTTCCTGCGCCAGACGAATCCATCGCGCAAGCGCCTCGTTTTTTGGAAAGGTTTCCAAGATCGCTTGATCGGTGCGATAAATATCTTTCGGATCACCTGAAAGCGCGACCCACCGAAATGGCCCCTTCCCTTCACAAAAAAGAGGACGCACATATGCGGGAACAAATCCGGGAAAATCGAATGCGTCTTTCACCCCATTCTTGTACGCCTGACCGCGCAGATTGTTGCCGTAATCAAAAACTACCGCGCCTTTCTTCTGCATCTCCAGCATTGCCCTGACATGAGCGCTCATCGCCTCAAACGAACGGTGGATGTACTCTTGCGGATTCTTTGTCCGAAGCTCGTTCACGTCTTCGTCCGGCAAACCGTTGGGTATGTAGCCGTTTAATGGATCATGTGCGGAAGTTTGATCTGTCACAACATCCGGAATGATGTTGCGATGTACAAGTTCTGGAAATACATCCGCTGCATTCCCTTCCAACGCAACGGACAGCCCGCGTTTGTCTTTTCTTGCTTGATCAATCCACAGCAATGCTTCATCCAGATTCCGCGTCGCAACATCGCAGTACCGCGTTTCCAGACGTCGCTGGATGCGATGCGCGTCAACTTCCACACAGAGAATCGCCGCAGAATTCATCGTCGCAGCAAGCGGCTGCGCTCCACCCATTCCACCAAGACCGGCAGTCAATGCAAATCTTCCGGCCAGCGTGCCGCCAAAATGCTGATGTGCAACTTCGGCAAACGTCTCGTATGTGCCCTGCAATATTCCCTGCGTCCCGATGTAGATCCAGCTTCCAGCCGTCATTTGACCGTACATAATCAGGCCAAGCGCTTCCAGTCTCCAGAATTCTTCCCACGTCGCCCACGCCGGAACAAGATTGGAGTTGGCAAGCAGGACGCGCGGCGCATCGTTATGTGTGCGAAAAATTCCAACAGGCTTGCCGGATTGGATCAGCAATGTTTCGTCGTTTTCGAGACTCTTCAAGCTTCGAATAATCGCGTCGTAGCACTCCCAGTTACGCGCCGCCTTGCCGGATCCGCCGTAGACAACCAGATCTTGCGGCCGTTCCGCCACTTCGGGATCGAGATTGTTCATCAACATTCGCATGGCCGCTTCCTGCAACCAGCCCTTACACGTAATGGAATTGCCTCTTGGCGCTCGTATTTCTCTCATGGATGCAATTTCACCACAAAGGGGAAGGATTTACCACAGAGAACACAGAGGACACGGAGGGAAAGGCAGCCGCCAGACGCCGCAGGCGTCCGATCTGAAAAAGAATACGTAAAAACAAAAACACTCTGCGGCGAATCAGGAGTACTCGTGGTTGTTTTTGTTTTTACGCATTCTTTTTCAGATCGCCCTACGGGCCGGCGGCTGCACTTGGCGTCCTTGGAGTACTTGCGGTTCAGATCTTTTCCGTGATTCCGTGTTTCCGTGCTTATTTTTGCGGTAGAATGAACGCAAATGGGTACGTGGATCTGGTTGATCGGCGGAGTTTTGCTCATCGTCATCGAGCTTTTCCTGCCCCACTTCGTCGTTATCTTCTTTGGCGTGGCAGCAATTCTGGTTGCAATCCTGCAATGGATCGGACTTTTACATGACTTCACGACCTCACTAGCGGTCTGGTTCATCCTCTCCGTCGTTTTCCTCATCACTCTCCGCCGGCTATTGAAACGGTTCCTTCCATCCGAATCCAGCTATGGAATTACGGATGAGGACACGGATGCCGCCGGCGAAACAGTGGAAGTTTTATCTCCGGTGGGCACGGAAACTCAAGGACGGATTCGTTTTCGCGGCACCAGCTGGCCCGCAATCTGCAAAGAACGCGCACTGGAGCCGGGGGAAAAAGCAAAACTGCTCTATCGCGACAACCTGGTCTGGATCGTAGAACCACTACACGCGTTGAAAGATACTAAATAAGGAGACGCCATGTTCACAGCCTTTACGATTTTTGTCCTGCTCGTTCTCTTCATCCTGTGGAAGATGTTCAAGGTCGTTCACATGAGAGAAGCAGCCATCAAGGAACGGCTTGGCAGGTACAGTGGAACGATGATGCCTGGATTTCATTTCCTGTTTCCGTTCATCGACCGGATTGCATACAGACAGGAGATGCGGGAGCAGGTCATCGATGTGCCGCCGCAGATCTGCATTACGCGTGACAACGTTCAGGTAGAAGTGGATGGCATTGTTTATTTAAAGGTTACCGATCCCGTAAAAGCCTGTTATGGAATCGCCAATTACCGTCTGGCAGCGATCAGTCTTGCGCAAACTACAATGCGGGCTGAAATCGGAAAACTCTCACTCGATCATACATTTTCCGAACGCGATGTCATCAATGAAAATATCGTCCGCGCCATCGACACCGCTTCCGAGCCATGGGGCGTCAAGATGATCCGGTACGAAATCAAGAACATCACCCCTTCTGAACGCATGATCGATACGATGGAAAAGCAGATGGAGGCGGAAAGGACAAAGCGCGCGGAAATCACGCTGGCGCTTGGAGACAAAGAATCGCGAATCAATCTGTCGGAAGGAGAACGGCAGCAGGCAATCAATTTGTCGGAAGGAGAAAAGCAAAAGCGAATCAACGAAGCGATGGGAAAAGCGCAGGAAATCTCCCTGCTTGCCGAAGCGACAGCGACCGGGATTCGCCGCGTTGCTGCTGCGATCCAAAAGCCCGGCGGCACAGAAGCGATCAAGATGCGGATTGTCGAACAGTTCATCGATGAGTTCGGCAAGATCCTTCAAAACTCGAACGTTTCCGTTGTGCCGGCCCAACTCGCAAACATCCGCGGCTTCTTTGAAGGGATGGCGAAAGTCAGCGCTTCGTCCGGACCCGGTGAAAGCGCCGGCCAGATCCGGTCGGTTCTGCCACCGCCTTATGAAGCGGAAAAACTGGAGCGGTCCTACCCGATTAAAAAGCCGCGAGGAGAAAGAGAATGATGAACTATTTTAACGGTCTAGTTTGGGGCATCATCCTTCTGGTTCTTGTTTCCAAGATTCTGCGATCGATCCGGATCGTACCGACACAATCCGCCTACGTGGTCGAACGGCTTGGAAGATACAGCAAGACGCTGGGACCCGGGTTTCATCTGCTCGTGCCCTTTGTGGATCGCGTCGCGTATATCCAGGATTTGAAAGAAGAAACAATCAACGTGCCGCCGCAGATTTGCTTCACAACGGATAACGTCCATGTTGAAGTCGATGGCGTGATTTACATCAGCGTTCTGGATCCGGTGAAGGCGAGTTACGGGGTGACAGATTACCGCCAGGCAGCCATTCAGCTTGCGCAAACCACTGTCCGTTCCGTGATCGGAACACTGGAATTGGACAAGACATTTGAAGAACGTGACATCATCAACTCCAAGATTGTTGGAGTGTTGAACGAAGTCGGGCCGCACTGGGGAATTAATGTGCATCGCTACGAGGTGAAGAACATTGTGCCGCCTACAACGGTAAAAAATGCAATGGAGCGCCAGATGACCGCTGAACGCGATCGCCGCGCATTGATCGCACGTGCAGAAGGTGACAAGCAGAGTCGCATCAATAGCTCCGTTGGCTTTCAGATGGAAGTGATCAACAAATCGATGGGGGAAATGCAGAAGCGGATCAACGAAGCGCAAGGGCGCGCAAAAGAGATCGAGTCGATTGCCGGCGCTACAGCCGAAGCAATCGAAAAGATTGCCGCTGCAATCCTGGAGCCCGGCGGCGAAGAAGCGGTGCAGCTGCGTCTAAGCCAGCAGTATCTCAATCAGCTCGGCGCGCTTGCCCGGCCCGGAACCAGCGTATTGCTCCCGGCGGATCTTACACGCCTGGATGTGCTTTTAGATTCACTTGGTTTATTGCCTCAAAGGAAATAACCATTGAAATCTTCGCGCATTCCGCGCTCTCCGCGTTAAATTCTTATCATGAAAAAAGAAGTTTTGATTGACGGAAACAGCCTGACTCTTACAGACATTGCAGCGGTAGCGCGCGAAGAAGCATCCGTCTCCATCGCGCCATCTGCGATCCCGGTCATCGATGACTCGCGCAAGGTCATTGAAGAAATCATCGCAAGCGACCGCGTTGTGTACGGTGTCAACACCGGTTTTGGAAAGCTCAGCGAAATCCGGATCCCGAAAACTCAGCTGAACGAGTTGCAGCTCAATTTGATTCGCAGTCACTCCGCGGGCGTAGGCCCCGCCTACTCCGTGCCTGTGACGCGCGCCATCATGCTGCTTCGCGCAAATGTACTTGCCAAAGGCAACTCCGGAATCCGGCGCGAAGTAATCCAGTTGCTGCTCGACATGCTGAACAAGAAAGTCCATCCGGTCATTCCCTCGCGTGGATCGGTGGGAGCGAGTGGAGATCTCGCGCCGCTTTCGCATCTTGCTCTTGTGCTGGTCGGCGAAGGAACAGCTCTTGTTGACTCGCGCGCGGTTTCCGGGCTCGAGGCATTGCGCGAAACCGGTCTTACACCTGTAGTACTACAAGCAAAGGAAGGGTTGGCGTTGATCAACGGAACGCAAGCGATGACCGGTGTCGGCGCCCTTGCGTGTCTGGACGCCCAGCGGCTCTGCCAGATCGCCGATGCGGCCGGGGCGATGACGCTGGATGCAATGAAAGGCACCGATACTGCATTCGATGAACGGATCGTCAACGTTCGCCCCCATCCTGGCGCGATCACGGTCGCGCGCAATTTGCGCGATTTGATGCGCGGCAGCTCGATACGCGAATCACACCGCGATTCGTATCACAAAGTCCAGGACAACTACTCACTCCGCTGCATGCCGCAGGTGCACGGAACTGTGCGCGATGCGCTGGACATGGCAAGCCAATGGCTGCAGATCGAAATCAATGCGGGAACGGATAATCCGCTCGTATTCCGCGAACAACGCGAGCTGTTGAGCGGCGGAAATTTTCACGGCGCTCCGATGTCCTTTCTATTCGATTCCGTGGCCGTAGCCGTAGCGCAGCTCGCAAGCATTTCCGAACGGCGCACCGCACTGATTGTCGATCCAGCGCAAAGCGAGCTTCCGCCATTCTTGATGAAGGAGTCCGGATTGCATTCCGGCTTTATGATGGCGCAGGTCACTTCCGCCGCGCTGGTTGCGGAAAACAAAGTGCTGGCTCATCCGGTAAGCGTGGACACGATCCCCACCTCCGCAAACAAAGAAGACCATGTCAGCATGGGCGTGACCGCTGCGTTGAAGTTGCAACAAATTGTACAAAACGTTACAAGCGTGCTGGCAATCGAGCTATTGTGCGCCGCGCAGGCGATCGACCTGCTGGCTCCGCTTACGACATCGCCTGCCCTGAAAGCTGCACATTCACAGATTCGATCGCGCGTTCCCTATATGGACAAAGATCGCATTTTGTCTCATGATATTGCGGCGATGACGGAGCTGATGTCGGCGCCGGACTGGATCGCGGGAATCGAATCACAACTCGGACATACACTGTAGAATACGATCATGGCAAATCTGGCGGTAGTCGGCGCGCAGTGGGGCGATGAAGGCAAAGGGAAAATCGTAGACCTCGTCTCCCTTCACTATGATGTCGTTGCGCGATATCAAGGCGGTCACAATGCCGGTCATACGGTTGTAATCGAAGGAAAAAGCTACATTCTCCAGCTGATTCCGTCCGGCATGTTTCGGGGTGGAAAGATCGGGGTCATCGGAAACGGCGTGGTGATTGAGCCGTCCGCGCTTCTTGCGGAAATCCGCAAAATGCAGGACTCCGGATTCAGCTTTGACGGGCGCTTGCACATCAGTGATCGTGCAAATCTGATATTGCCCCATCACCGCTGGCGCGAGCAAGTGGATGAAAAGAAGCAAAAGATCGGTACAACCATGCGCGGGATCGGCCCTTGTTATGAAGACAAAGCGGCGCGCCGAGGTTATCGCGTGTGCGATCTGATGCAGTCTGATTTT
>CAWJJO010000017.1:0-195928 GCA_963843285.1 uncultured bacterium | reverse complement strand
GGCACCGTCACCAAGAAGATGGTGCCGCACATCGTCCGCCTCTACAACCAGATGGCCGAGCCGAAGTAGGTCATGGCGATGGGCGCCTGCGCCACCGGCGGCGGCCCCTTCAAGGAGGGCTACAACGTCGTCTCGGGCATCGACGAGTTCATCCCGGTCGACGTCTACGTCCCCGGCTGCCCGCCGACCCCGAGGCGCTGATGTCGGGCCTGATGAAGCTCCAGGAGAAGATCGACGAGCGAGCCCCATCCAGCAGCCGGCGCTGGTACCGAAGGCGCCCGAGCGCGTATCCCGGTGCCGGTCCTCGGTCCCGACCTGGTCGACCCGCGCCAGCTGCCGCCGAGATCAGATCGCGCGCCTCCAGCAGGCTGCCGCCCGAGGCACCCACGGACGGCGGTGGAAATCCCAGGCCAAGTCGCCCCGAAGACCAGCGCAGCTCGACCTGGCCGCACCGGGTCTCCCTGGCGGCGCGGCGCCGCCGAGCTCGCGTCCGCGGCTCTGCAGGCTGGCGTCGGCGAGGACCGACGCGGTCGAGGTGGCCACGTGCTCGTCCGCGCCGAGCGGCTCTCGACCGCTCACCGCTCAGGATGGCCGGCTGTGGACTACCTCCCGAACCTGACACGCGTCGAGGTCGTCTACCATGACCTTCGACGCCACCGGCGTAGCCCGTCCTGATGTCAAGGTCGCGGTGCCACGCGTCGATCCCGGTCGCGCTCGCCGTCGCTCGACGTCTCTGTCTGGCCCGGGGCGGACTTCCAGGAGCGCGAGGTCTACGACCTGATGGGCATCCGCTTCGACGGGCACCCGAACCTCAGCGCATCCTGCTCTGGGAGGGCTTCGACGGCCACCCGCTGCGCAAGGACTGGCACGAGCCTTACTACGAGGAGGACGGCAAGCCCTTCGACAGCCGCTGGCCGGACGGCCAGCTACGTCTGCGCCGAAGAGCGAACCCCTTCGGGCGAAACGTCCAGTTTCCCGCCGACTTGGACCCGCGAGCGTGGCGTGCCGTCGACGGCGAGGCCGGCCGCTGTATGGCGCGCTGGCCGAGATCGGCCACCGATCGAGGCTGGCTCAAGACCGATCACATCGTCATCAACATGGGGCCGCAGCACCCGTCCACGCACGGCGTGTTCCGCATGGTGGTCGACGCTGGATGGCGAGACGATCGTCAGCCTGAAGCCGGTGATGGGCTACCTGCACCGCAACCACGAGAAGATCGGCGAGCGCAACACCTACCTGCAGAACATGCCGTTCACCGACCGGCTCGACTACATCTACTCGATGAGCAACAACTTCGGCTACGCGCTGGCGGTCGAGAAGCTGATGGGCGTGCAAGCCGCCCGAGCGCGCCGAGTACATCCGCGTGATCATGGCCGAGCTGACCCGCATCTGCAACCACCTGGTCCTGATCGGCTTTCTGCTGAACGACCTGGGCGCCTTCTTCACGCCGGTCCTGTACGCGTTCGAGGAACGCGAGCTGATCCTCGACCTCTTCGAGCGGTCGTCCGGCTCGCGCATGATGTGCAACTACTTCCGCTTCGGCGGCGTGGCGCGCGATCTGCCCGAGGGCGTGCTCGAGAAGATCACGCGAGTCTGGTCTTCGATCGCCTGCCCGCAAGATCGACGAGATCGACCGCTACCTGACCGACAACGAGATCCTTCGCTGCGCGCGCTGCGAGGCGTCGGGGTGCTCACCGCCGAGGATGCCGATCAGCTACTCGCGTCGCCGGGCCGGTGCTGCGCGGCTTCCGGCGTGCCCTACGACGTCCGCCGGGCCGAGCCTTACTCCATCTATGACCGCTTCGAGTTCGATGTGCGCCGTGCGCCAGCACGGCGACATCTACGACCGCTACCTGGTCCGGCTGCGATGAGATCCGCCAGAGCCTGCGCATCCTTGCAGCAGGCGCTGCAAGCAGATTCCCGGAGGGCCCGATCATGGCCGGCAAGCCGCATACCAGGTGCGCGTCCCGGCCGGTGAAGCCTACGGGCGGGTCGAGGCCCCAAAGGGCGAGCTGGGCTTCTACGTCGTCTCCGACTGGCAAGCCGAACCCCTACCGCTATCACGTCCGCGCCCCGTCCTTCATCAACCTGACCGCGCTCGAGGCGATGTGCATCGGCCAGCAAGATGGCCGACGTCGTCGTCATCCTGGGCGTCGATCGACATCGTGCTGGGCGAGACTGGATCGCTAGCGTACGGAGAATGCCTATGTATGGAATAGGCATCTTCAAAGGACTGGGCGTCACTGCTAAAGCGACTTCGTCGAACACCTACCTGCGGATGACTTCGCCTGCGTGGGGCAAGAAGCGCTACGCACGCCGAAGGGATTGCCCATCGCAGGAGCAACGGACGCGACGCGGCATTTTCACCGTCCAGTACCCGGAAGAGAAGCTCCCGGTACCGGAGGAATTCCGCTACATTCCCTTCCTGGTCTATGATGAGGACGCGAAGACGGCAGCAGGAGATCCGCTGCACCTCCTGCGGCATCTGCGCCAAGGTCTGCCCGCCGCAGTGCATCTGGATCGTCCGCTCCAACGACCCCAACACCGGCCGGCCGATCCCGGAGCCGGCCGAGTTCTATCATCGACACCGATATCTGCATGAACTGCGGCTTCTGCGCCGAGTACTGCCCGTTCGACGCGATCAAGATGGACCACGACTACGAGATCGCTTCCTACGGCCGCAACGTGTATAACATGGAGCAGCTCCTCAAGCCTGCCTCTTACTATGCGAAGATCCGCCCCCAACACGGCCCGAAGACGAAGCCCGCCGCATCAAGGAAGCCGCCAAGGCCGCCAAGGCCGAAGCTGCGGCCTCTTAACTTCCCCAGACTTCCGAATTCTTCGCGAAGCACCCCGCAGGGGTAGAGAATTCGGAAGTCTGACCCTACTGGATTGGTAGATAATCAACATGACAGAATTCATCACAAAAGAAGCGGTGCTGGCCGCGTTGAGCAAGGTCCAGGAGCCCGAGCTGCATCGGGACCTGGTCACGCTCAACATGGTCCGCAACCTGGAGATCGATGGTGACAAGGTCTCCTTTACGGTCATGCTCACCACACCCGCCTGCCCCTTGCGCGGACAGATCGAAAAGGAATCCCGGCCGGCCGTCATGGCTATCCCGGGCGTCAAGACGGCCAACATCAAACTCGACTCGGATGTGCCGAACGATGGTCGCATGCGCGGGCTGGTCAACATGCCCATCCGCAACGCCATCGCGGTCGGCTCCGGCAAAGGCGGTGTTGGCAAGTCCACCGTGGCGGTCAATATCGCCGTCGCGCTGGCGCAAAGCGGCGCGCGCGTCGGGCTTGATGGACGCCGATATCTACGGTCCCAACATCCCCACCATGCTCGGCGTGGACAAGCTGCCGCCCCCCAACGGCAACGAGCTCGTCCCGGCAGTGGCTACGGCATCAAGATGATCTCGATGGGCCTGCTGGTCAAGCCCGGCCAGCCGCTCATCTGGCGCGGACCCATGCTCAACTCCGCCATCCGTCAATTTCTGGGCGATGTGGAATGGGGCGAGCTGGATTATCTGATCATCGACCTGCCCCCCGGCACCGGCGACGCCTCGCTGTCCCTGGCGCAGGCCCTGCCCCTCAGCGGCGCGGTCATCGTCACGCTGCCGCAGCTGGTCTCGCTCGAAGATGCCAGCCGCGGACTGAACATGTTCCGCACACTGGAAGTGCCGATCCTTGGGCGTCGTCGAGAACATGTCCTACCTGGATCTGCCCGATGGCACGCGCATGGACATGTTCGGCTCCGGCGGCGGCGAGCAGCTGGCGCAGGCCACCGAGGTCCCCTTCCTGGGTAAGGTGCCCATCGACCAGAAGTGCGCATCGGCGGCGACAGCGGCCGTCCGATCGTGGTCACCGATCCCGATTCGCCGGCTGCCACGGCCCTGACCGGCATCGCCCAGAATCTGGCAGCACGCGTGTCCGTGGCCGCCCTGGGCACGGCCAACGACCTGCCGATCAACATCGTGGAGTAGGCACTCCGATCTGACATTTCGAGAGTGCGGCCCGTCTTTTCGGCCACGCTCTTCCATTTGCCCTATCAGAGAGGCGCGGCTTGTCCGCTCAATCATCTTTCGACGATACCGTCATCCTTGTAACAAGGGAAGGCATGGGTTCCGCTGAGCCGGCCCTGCAGCACAAGCTGCTGGACACCTACCTGAGGCTGCTGCTGGAAAACCAGAACCTGCCCGCGGCCATCTGCTTCTACACCGACGGTGTCAAGCTGCTCGCGGAAGGCTCTCCGCTGCTCGAGCGCCTCTCCCAGATCGAGCAGGCCGGCGTGCGACTGATCATCTGCTCCACCTGCCTGGCCTACTTTGGGCTGGAAGGTAAGGTCCGCGCCGGCATCATCGGCGGCATGCCCGATATCATCGAAGCCCAGGCGCGCGCCGCCAAGGTGATCACGCTCTGAGGCGGAAGACGGAGGACGGAAGACCGGCCCCGGCCCCTTGGTGTTACTCACGTAGCGCCCCGTAGCGCAGCGGAGTGAGTCGTGGCCTTTGGGGTGAGGCGTATTCCTACCGGCTAAACTGATTCTCAACTACGGTATAATCCAACCCATGCAACCTACAATTATTGGTGTCCGCTTCACCAAAATCGGAAAGGTCTACCATTTCGACTCCACCGCCTTGCCCGACCTGGGCATTGGCGAGCACGTCGTCGTCGACACGGCCCGCGGCAGGCACCTGGGCGAGGTGGTGCAGGGCCTGGATGGAGCCCCAGCCCGCCGGACGGCGGCTGGAAGCACCGTCGATCGGCGTGCCACTCCACCGCGATCTGCTGCTGCAGCAGTCCTGGCGGGGCCGACAGACCGAAGCCATGATCAACTGCCGGGCGCGGGCGGCCGAACTCCACCTGCGGGCGATCAAGATCGTGGCCGCCGAATACAACTACGACGGCTCCCGCCTGGTACTGATGTTCAGCACCGACAGCGACGACAAGCCGGACCTCAAGTCCCTGCGCAAGGACATGCAGGCGATGTACCCCAACACGCAGGTCGAGATGCGCCAGATCGGCCCGCGCGATGTGGCCAAGATCCTGGGCGGCATGGGCGCCTGCGGCCTCGAAACCCGCTGCTGCTCCAAATTCCTGACGGACTTCAGCCCCATCTCGATCAAGATGGCCAAGGAGCAGGGCATCTCCGCTCAACCCGACCGAGATCACCGGCATGTGCGGGCGCCTGCGCTGCTGCCTGATCTACGAGTACGAGCAGTACGTCGAGGCGCGCAAGCAGCTGCCCAAGCGCAACAAGCGCGTGGTCACGCCGCGGGCGAGGGCAAGGTCATCGACGTCATGCCCCTCAGCAATCAGGCGTGGTCATGGTGCTTATGGACAGCAGGAAGACAAGCACCCAGTGTGTCACCTTCGATCGCGACGGAGCTCCAGCCGTGGGACGAGCTGGAGGCCCTGAAGCGCAAGGCCGAGGCCCCCTGCGATCGACATGAAGGCGGCGGCTGCACCTGCGGCAAAGCTGACAAATCCTGAGATCGTCGAGTCGGTCCTGCCCAAGTCGGGCTTGGGAGAGAGAATCGGACATGGCCATCGCTGCCCCGCCCACTGGTGAGTCGCTGGCGTTTGGACGAGCAGGCGTCGCATCCTGGTCATCCTGGCGCACCCGGACGATCCGGAGTTCTTCTGCGGCGGCACGCTGGCTGCCTGGGCACGCGCCGGCCACCAGATCGACTACTGCCTCCTCACTTGCGGCGACAAGGGCTTCAACGACTTCACCACGCCCGAGCACCTGACCACCGACGAACTGTGCGCGATCCGGCACGCGAACAGCAGGAGGCCGCTGCCATCATCGGCGCACGCGAAGTCCATTCCTGGACCGGCCGGACGGCTACCTTGTGGCGGATCTGGACCTGCGCCGCGAAATCGTGCGCATCATCCGGCGATTAAGCCGGATATCCTCGTGACCTGCGATCCGCAGACGCTGTTCGCAGCCTACGGAATCAACCATCCCGATCACCGCGCAGCCGGGCAAGTTGTCCTGGATGCGGTCTTCCCGCGGCGGGCAACAAGGAGTACTTCCCCGAGTTGATCCGCGAGGGTCTCGAACCGCACATGCCACGCGAGGTCTGGGTCTCGCTCACACAGCAGCCCAACACTGTCATGGACGTGAGCTCCACCTGGTCCACCAAGCTGGACGCGCTGCTGGAACACAAGAGCCAGATCGGCGACGTGGAGAAGTTCAAGGAACGCATGCTGTCCCGCCACACCGACGACAGCACAGATGCAGACCCGCGCTTTGAAGAGCGCTTCCGCGTGATCAAGTACGTCTGATCGTCTCGCGCTGATCAGCCGAGCCAGCCTCCAGACGGCATCGGCCATGTCTGCCCTACCCGGGCCGGACAGCGGTCAGCGCGGCCTGCCACACTCATGAACATTGTCAACGCCGGCTACAACTCCACCAACTACTACGCGCTCGATGTCAAGGGCGGGAAACTGCTGATCGATTGCGGCTGGCCCGGAACGCTTCCCAGTCAACCGCAGAGCTCAAACGCAAGGGGATCACGGGGAAGGATTTGCGCTACCTGCTGGTCACTCACTTCCATCCGGATCATGCAGGCATCGTGCAGGATATCAAGAACCTGGCCGCGAAAGTTCATCCTGCTGGAGAGCCAGCCGGACTTCATCGCGCCGATGGCGGAACTGCTAAAGCGCAGAAAATCTTCCTTATCAGAGCTCCCGCCGCAGGGCAACCTGCCCCTGGCCTTCAAGGAAAGCCGCAAATTCCGCGAGTATGGGCTGCAGGGAGAGTTTCTTTCCACGCCGGGTCACAGCGAGGACAGCGTCAGCCTGGTCTTGGATGAGGAACTCGCATTTACAGGGGATCTGCAGCCGCGTTTCATGCTGCCGGAAGAGGACGTGGTCTCCCGCGCTAGCTGGGACCGGATCTATGAGCACAAGATCACGCGGCTCTACTCGGCGCACGGAGGCTAGCTGGTAAACACATGACTGATTACAAGATCGAGATCTTCATCCCCGAGGAATATGTCCCGGCCTTGCGAGAGGAGCTGGCCAAGGCAGGCGCCGGGCGGATCGGCAGCTACGATCACTGCCTGGCCTACAGCCTGGTACACGGTTCCTGGCGACCGCTCGAAGGCTCCAATCCGTATGAGGGCGAGGTGGGCAAGCTCAGCGAAGGCACCGAAGCTAAAGTCGAGGTAAATTGCCCCGAGGAGAATGTGGCGGCTGCCTTGCAGGCCACCCGGCGCGTCCACCCTTACGAGCAGCCGCTCATCAATATCATCCCGCTCGCCAATCATCTCTTCCTGAACGGAGAAGCTCCGCATGAATGAATTCCTGGTCGAGTCCCTTGAGCTCTTCAATTACACGCAAACGCTGCGCCGCGACTTCCACATGCACCCGGAGCTGGGCTTCAACGAGATCCGCACCGGCGGCATCGTGGCAAAGGAGCTGGAGGCGCTGGGGCTCGAGGTTACCAAGGGCGTCGGCAAAACCGGCGTGGTGGCCCTGCTGGAGGGCGCCCGCCCCGGCCCCACCCTGCTGATGCGTTTCGATATGGATGCCCTGCCTATCGTCGAGGAGACCGGCGCCGAGTACGCCTCGCAAAATCCGGGCGTCATGCATGCCTGTGGGCATGATGGTCACACCGCGGTCGGCCTGACGGTGGCGCGAGCTGAATGCCCGCCGCCACCGCAACTGGCGGGAACCATCAAGTTCGTTTTCCAGCCTTCCGAGGAGACCCTGGGCGAGGAGGGCATGGGCGGTGCCGAGATGATGATCCGTGATGGCGTGTTGGCGGATCCCAAACCGGACTTCGCCCTGGGCTTGCACCTGTGGAATGAGCAGCCGCTTGGCTGGCTCGGCGTGGCAGGCGGGCCGGTCATGGCGGGCGCGGACGAATTCAAGGTCGTGATCACGGGCAAGGGCGGGCACGGCGCGGTCCCACAGGCGACCATCGACCCGATGGTGGCGGCGGCGCAGATCATCACGGCTCTGCAGACCATCGTCTCCCGTAACGTTGCACCAATGAGTCCGCGGTGGTCAGCGTTACGACCATCCATGGCGGCACGGCCTTCAACGTGATTCCGCAGGAAATCGCCCTGCATGGCACGATCCGGACCTACAAGCCGGAAATTCGCAGCAAAGTGCTCGAGCGCTTCCACGAGATCGTACAGGGCGTGGCAGGCGCACTGGGCTGCCGGGCCGAAGCCAGCATTACGCAGTTCACGCCAGCGCTGATCAATGATGAGTCCATCGCCGCGATCGTGCAGGAAGTCCGCCAGGCAAGTCCTGCCCGAGGTCCCAACTCGATACCGCCCGTTACACCACCATGGGCGCCGAGGATATGGCTTTCATCCTGGCGTACGTGCCGGGCTGCTTCTTCTTTGTGGGCTCGGCCAACCACGAGAAGGAGCTCGACTTCGGCCACCACCATCCCAAGTTCGATGTGGATGAGCAGGCACTGCCACCGCGGCGGCGCTGATGGCAGGCGCCGCGGCCGCCTGCTCAAGTGAGTAAGGTGAGCAGGAGAATAGACAATTGAACAGAAAAGCGGCCGCATGGGGCATCGCACTCATTCTCGCTGCCATGGCGCTGTTTATGGTGGCACGGCAGCTACGACCCCAGAGGCGGTCAGCGCACCGCCGCGGACAGAAACCGAGCCTCGCTGTGTTGACGGAGCCGTGCCCAGGGAAAGCACAAAGATAATCGAAGAGATTGCGTTGATTTCCGGAGTGATCCCGCGGCGCAAGCGCGACCAGATTTCCAGCGGCAGCGTGTTGCTGCGGCCGATCAGGAAGAAGCTGACCGCGATTTCGTCCATGGAAAGCGTAAAAATCAGCAGAGCGGCTCCGATGATGGACAGTTTGAGATTGGGCAGACGTCACATGCCGGAGAGTTTGCCAGTAATTCGCGCCGAGGTCCAGTGCCGCTTCTTCCTGGGCGCGTTCGAACTTTTGCAGTCCGGCAAAAATCTCCGTGACGGCCACCGAGATCAACGCAGTGCCATGTCCGATCATGATCGTCCACAGACTGAGCTGAATGTCGGCGGCAACAAAAAGCATCAGCAGGGAAAGTCCGGTGATGATGCCGGGGAGAATCAAAGGCAATAGCACAAGCCGTTTGAATGCGGCCTTTCCGGGAAAAGAAGCGCGGTCGAGTGCGAGCGCTGCCGGCGTCCCAAACGCCAGCGCAATGACGACGGCCGCCAGAGCAACGATCACGCTGTTTCCCACAGCGCTCCAGAGCGAGTCGTCTTCCAGAAGAATGCGATACCATGCCAGGGTGAAGTTGTGTGGTGGGAATCCGCCGACACCGTCTCCGTTGAAGGAATACAGAATGAGAACTGCAACGGGCGAGTATAGAAACAAGAATACCGCGATGGAGTAAACCGCCAACGTAATCGGTCTCCGTTGGTTCGTCATGAAAAACTCCAGCGCTTTTCCCATCGTTCAGCCGATTGGAGCAACGCAACTACCAGCACCAGCATACAAAAGGAAATCGCTGCCCCCAGAGGCCAGTTGTATGCAGCCCCGAACACGCTATATACCACATTGGAAATCATGATGCCGCCCGGCCCGCCGATCAAAAGCGGTGAAAAAAAATCGCCGAAACTCAATACGAATGCGAAGGTTGCCCCCGCAATCACCCCGGGCAACGAGAGCGGCCAGATCACCTTTCGAAAGGTTTGGCGTGGAGACGCGCCAAGATCTTGTGAAGCTTCGATCAGATTTCGCGGAATGTGTTCCAGCGCCGCGTAAATCGGAAGAAATGTGAATGGCGTGTAAATGTGAACGAGCGTGAGAATGACGGCAAACTGGCTGTAGAGTAAAAAGCTGACCGGCTCTTTTACGATATGGAAATACATCAGGAGCGTATTGAGAACGCCGGTACTTCCCAGAATCGTTTTCCACGCGTAAGCGCGGACAAGATAACTCACCCAGAGCGGAATGATCACAAGCTGGTAAATCAATGATTTGTGTTTCCGACAATGAAACGAAAGATAGTAGGCGAGCGGAAATCCCAGCGCGAGGGAAAGCAGGGTCACCGAAAGAGCAATGCGCATCGACCGGAACAGAACCTGCAGATAGACCGGCGTTCGAATCAGCTCGGCGTAGTTCTGCAAATTCCAGTTGTGCGCAACGACCTGATCGGGCGTAACCGACCAGAAACTATACGCGAATAACAGCGCGTAGGGAGCCAGAAGAAAGATGGTAACCCAGAGCAACGGAGGAAGGGTGATGATCGTTTTGTATGCTCGGGAATACATTGGCTACTGAGCCGCTTTTACTTCATTCCACATCTCATTGTATTTGGCGCGACGCGGCACATTCTGCCAGAAAATGATTCGCTTCTGATAGGCCTCGATGTCATCGAGGTGAAGCAGCTTCCTTTGTTCCGGTGTCATCATGGTAGCCGCCCCCGGGTTCGCCGGCGCGTATCCGGTGACATCTGTCGCGAGTTTTTGTGAAGATGCTTCAATCATATATTCCAGGAATTCTTCGGCAAGTTCTTTGTTCTCGCTGCCCGCGGTGATCATCAAATGATCGATCCAACCCGTAGTATTTTCCTGCGGAATGGTTTCGCCGATCGGAAAGTCGAGCTTCCTCAGCTGGGTAGTCATCAACGGCCAGCCCATTGCCAGCACGACTTCGTGGTTCTGAAACAGGTTCGTCAGTTCGCCGCCGGTTGTCCACATCTTACGCACGTTCGGTTTCAGCTCCAATAGTTTTTTCTTGACTGCTTCGAGTTGTTCGTCACTGAGATTGTAGATCGCGGCAGGATCCGGATGATCGTATCCAAGGATTTGTGCCGCCATATAAGGGGTGGAGAGATCGTCCCACACAGCAACTTTGCCTTTGTACTTCGGGTCCCACAGCACAGCCCAGCTCTGAGGCGGTTCGCGAAAGACGGTTGTGTCATAGAGAAGCGGATTCGGCCCCCATAAAAAGGGAACACCATATACTTTGCCATTGGCTTTCACCAGAGGGAGCGAAGTCAGATGTGTCGCCAGCTGAGAGTAAGCTGGAAAATGGGAGATATCCAGAGGCGCAGCTAATCCAGCGTTTACGATCGAGGTAGCCACATCGCTCGAAGGCGAGATCACATCATAATTTGACGCGCTGCCGCCGCGCAGTTTTGCGACCAGCTCATCGCTCGATCCCATATAGGATGCGGTGACCTTGCAGTGATACTTTTCTTCAAAACCCCGCACAAATAAGGGATCGGCATAACCTTCCCAGACCAGCAGATTCAACGTTGCTTCTTTCTTCGCGCAGGAACCGGGGGTAAGCGCCAGGGTTGCCAGGATGAACGCGGATACAATTTTCTTGAACATGGATTCAGTCCCCTTTGAAGGATTCTATCATCAAAGAGATATTCTGAACGGTTTGCAGCGCCTGCGTCTCGCAGGCTCTTGAGCTCGAGCTCTGCCGGCGGGACGCCGGCGTTACAAACGGTTATACTGGATCTTATGAAAAAACAGGTAGTCATTCTTGGAGCCGGATTTGGCGGACTCGAACTCGCAACACGTCTGCTGGAGATTCTTCCGGACGACGTGCGTGTCACGCTGATTGATCGGAACGATTATTTCATTTTCGGATTTTCGAAATACGAAGTGATGTTCGGCCGGAAACGCCCCGATGAGATCAAGTCCTACTATCGTGATATTTCGCCGGTGATTGATTTCCGTCGCGAACAGATTGAGGCCATTGATCCGGCAAAACGCAGCGTCAGGACCAACGCCGGCACATATGCCGCGGACATACTCGTGGTTGCGCTGGGTGCGGAAGTGAATCCGGGTGCAACGCCGGGGCTGATGGAAGGCGGGCACGAATTCTACACACTTGGCGGCGTGGAGCGATTGAGTCAGGCGCTTCCGGATTTCAAGGCAGGTACGGCTCTGATTTCAATTCTGGGTCTTCCATACAAATGCCCACCCGCTCCGTTTGAAGCGGCACTCCAACTGCATGATTATCTTGTGGATCGCGGAGTTCGCAACGGCACTACCATCCGCGTTCTGAGTCCGGCGCCCACACCACTTCCCGTTTCCAAAGAAGGCTCTGGAACGGTCCTGCGTCTTTTCGCGGAGCGCAACATCGAATTTCTTCCCGGTCATCTGGTGACTTCCATCGATGCGAACGGAAAGCGTGCCATAGTGAAAGAACGAGATGTAGTGCCTTACGATCTCTTCATGGGTGTGCCGGTCCATCGAGTTCCTGCAGCAGTGGCAGCATCCGGGCTGGTAGAAGAAGGCTGGATCCCGGTGAATATCCAGAATCTGGAAACGCGTTTTCCCGATGTTTACGCGGTCGGAGATGTCACCAAGATTCCGATCGGCACAGCGGCCATACCGAAAGCCGGCGCGTTTGCGGATCGCGCCGCTCGAACGGTTGCGGATGAAATTGCGTATCGCATTCGCGGAACAGGTTCCCCCGGAAAATTTGACGGCGTAGGCACCTGTTTTCTGGAGTTTGGAGGCGGCACGGTTGCAAAGATCGAAGTAAACTTTCTAGGCGGCCCCGCACCGGACGTCCGGTTCCTCGGTCCCTCCCGCGAATTTCGCGCCGACAAAGATACGTTTACTTCCTCGCGCGTAACCCGCTGGTTCGGAAAATCAAGCTGATCTGACACCAGGCAATGTCTACTACAATCGGTCGTACTCATCCGCTTCAACGTTACTGACCTTCTTCAGCGCCCGAGCAAATTTCTTCTTGTTCCCCCTCTTCGCTCTTTCCTCCAGATACTCCTTTGTAGCGAATGCGGCCATTTTTTCCGCAAGCGCAGAAGCGATCAGCTGATTCATGGAAATTCCATCTCGCTCCGCCACAAGCTTTGCGGTTTTGTGCAGTGATTCAGGAAGTCTAAGACTTATCGTGCTCATCTTATTTCTCCAATTTCTCGCAGGAATTCTTTCGGAGTGGCCACGCGGATTCCAAATTGTCGGGCCTTTCCAAAGTCCTTTTTGTTATGACTACCGGTATGCCCACCCGCCAGAGGATTTTGCTGACGTGTTAGTTGGATCACTTCTTCGGACGAGCAGGGGCTTCGCGGATCAGTTTTTCAACTTCGGGATGCTTTTCGTTACGCGCTATCTCCAGCAGTTCCTTGCGATCCCGTTGGACATCCGCGCCGGCATCGATCAATATTTTTACGATATCAGTATAACCACGCAAAACGGCGACCTGCAGGGCCGTTCCTCCCGAGGTGTTTCGCGCGTTCACATCCGCGCCGAAGCGAAGCAACAGTTCTACAATTTCCTTACTTCCCTGTTCAGCAGAAGACGCTAGAGGTCCAATTCCATAATCATTCAGCCGGTTCACATCAGCTCCGGCTTGAATCAACAGCTCCACGAGTGAAAGATCTTTCATGTCGCAGGCCCGCATCAACATCGATTGTCCATAGTCTCCCGGCTCATTCACATCCGCGCCGGCTTCAATCAGCGTTTTGGCTACCTCCACATGTTTAAAGTCAATGGCCGTCCAGAGAGCTGATTTACCGCGAACCATGGGAGGCATTCCAGCTTGCAAAAAGAGCTGAACCGCGCCGGCATCGCCGGCCTGCACTTTCCGGGTGAAAGTAGCTTCGTCAAAATCGAGCCCTGCGTTTTTTAATCCGGTTTTTGCCTGGTCCTGAGCGCTCATACTGGAATCCACAGAGCTGCCGGGAGTTACTGCGGGGTGGAAAACAGGGGCAGAAAAATCCGCGCTGTAGCCAAAAGAATATTCTGAATCATTCATTACGAGTTTCCCCGTAACAATTTTGTCATCTACTTTCTTGGGACTGAAGGGTCCGGGTTCTTTCACGGACAACTCAGGGGGCAGCCTATCATCAAAGAAGAATACTTCAGCAGCCTTTTTATTTGAGTCAAGCACAACTTCAACCGCTCTGATTTGGCCGTCACCCGCAAGACGAACCAGCATTTTGTAGTTACCGAGCGCTTCCATGGGGACCGGCCGGTCGGAAAGAATCACACTCAATTTGCTTCCCTTCATCACGGCGTATGAATACTGAAGTTCCACTTTCTTCCCATTCACTTGCAATTCTCCAGAAGCCGTTCCTTTGTAATTATTTTTGGCGAGCGTTACACTGAATGGAAAAATCAGAATCAAGATGCAAACCAGAATCGTTTTCATAGCTATCTCCTAATTTTCGAATTCATTCATCTTTCGCGTCTGGTATCTTCCGGCAATGGTGGCGGGCGCAGAGGGACAGGAGACGACTGAATCAGTGATGTGGTTGTAGTGCCGTGCGCGAGAAAGCTATCCAGAATCCGATCCAGTTGATCGAGGCTCGGTAGATACACTTTCAAGATGAAGCAATCCTCTCCCGTTACGCGGTGGCATTCCACAACCTCCGGAATACTTCGCGCAAGCTCGGCGATCTTCGGTAGCTGCCCAGGGTTCGGGCGAATGCGCACATATGCTGCAATCGGCAACCCAAGCGCGGATGGATTGATTTCCAGGTAATAACCCCGGATGACGCCGCTTTCCTCCAGGCGCCGAACACGCTCCGTTACGGCCGGCGGGGAAAGACCGACGCGACGGCCAAGCCTCGCCATGGTGATTCGCGGATCCTTTTGCAGTTCCCTCAATATACGGATGTTGACGGCGTCAGATACCTCTTCCGTAGGTTTGTAAGCAAATATCTGCTTTTTACTTAAATCTTTAGTCACTTTACTCCATATACCTTAGTATTGCCATGTATCTTTATCGTTTTAGATCATATCATAAACAAATGCAATCCATGATACGTGATTCTTCAGTTCTTCCGGACGCAAAGACGGTAATACCGCCGCACGTATTCTTTTTTATCAGCGCCGTATTTCATTATCTCGGGCCGGCTTTTGCCGTACTGCTGTTTGCACATCTGTCCGTGCTAGGGGTGGCCTGGCTCCGAATCGCGAGCGCGGCTGCTGCCTTTGCGCTCTGGCGTCGCCCATGGAAGACTCTATCCAGGCAATCACCGGCACAACGAAACACTTTGCTGTGCCTGGGTGTCGTGCTTGGCGTCATGAACGTCTGCTTCTATCAGGCAATCTCGCGACTGCCGTTGAGCACCGTAAGCGCAATCGAATTTATCGGGCCAATTCTGCTGGCAGCTTTCGGCGTGCGGACACGGCGCAATATCGCCGCTCTGGCGTTTGCGGCGTGCGGTGGTTGGATCCTGACAGGGGTCCGCTTCGGCGGCGAACCGATCGGTTATCTGTTTGCCTTTGCCAATTGCGCCTTCTTCATGCTGTACATCATACTGGGCCATCGAATTGCGCAAGATGGCGGCGCCGAAGGAATTGATCGTCTGGGAGTCGCGATGCTGATTGCGTTGATCACGGTAATCCCGCTGGGACTCCGCGGCGCGCTTCCTGCGTTTCGGCAGCCGCATCTATTGTTGGCTGGAATCGGCGTTGGAATTTGTTCGTCAGTTATTCCTTACGTCTGCGATCAACTGGCCATGGCAAGATTGCCGCGCGCTACATTCTCTCTGCTTCTATCATTACTACCATCATTCGCGGTCGTGATTGGAGCTGTTGTCTTACACCAGGTGCCATCCGTTTTGGAAATAGTCGGCATTTTGCTGGTAGCATGTGGTGTTGCATTGCATAGAGAGCGTGATGCTTTAGCCTAAAGGGAGACATAACAAAAATATGAAGTCTAACGAAAACGTTGTAGTTACACGGCTTCCACCATCGCGAGTGAAGATCGAGGATTACCGCGATTGCAGTGCTCGCATCATTGGCACGGCGCTCGTTAGCGATATGGCTTATCATCGACTCGAATGGTTGACCGATCGCATTGGCAATCGCCTCTGCGGCTCGGAGTCGCTTGAGCACGCAATTGAATGGGCCGTCACGGAGATGAAACGCGACGGGCTGGACAACGTACGCACCGAGAAAGTGATGGTGCCGCACTGGGTGCGCGGTGAGGAAAGCCTGGAAGTCGTGTCACCGGTCCGCCAAAAACTCAGCATGCTGGGTTTGGGCAACAGCATCGGTACGCCGTCCGGAGGCATCACCGCGGACGCGTTGGTTGTACGCAGCTTCGATGAACTCGATGCGCTGGGCGAAAAGACGCGCGGGAAAATCGTTGTCTATAATGCGCCCTTCACGAACTATTCGGCAACCGTGCCGTACCGCATCCACGGGCCGTCGCGAGCAGCGATGCGCGGCGCGGTGGCTGCAATCGTGCGTTCGATCACACCGGTAAGTCTGCAGACACTGCACGCAGGATCGCTTGAATACCTGGAAGACCAACCGAAGATCCCTGCTGCAACAATTACCATCGAATGCGCGGAGTTTCTTCAGCGCATGCAGGAGCGCGGTGAACAACTGCAACTTCAGCTCATGATGAACGCAAAGTTTCTTCCGGACGCCGAATCGGCCAATGTTGTTGGCGAAATACAGGGCTCTGAGAAGCCGGAAGAGGTAGTTCTCATCGGGGGACATATCGACTCCTGGGACGTAGGCTCAGGTGCGCATGATGACGGAGGCGGTTGCATCGTTTCCTGGGAAACTGTGCGACTTCTCAAAACGCTGGGACTTAGACCGCGCCGAACGATCCGTGCCGTTCTTTTCACAAACGAAGAGAATGGTGTGCGAGGCGGGAGAGGGTATCGCGATGCCCACAAAACGGAACTCGCCAATCATGTTTTGGCAATCGAGTCCGACTTCGGCGTTTTCCGTCCATTAGGCTTCGGCCTCTCGAAGCAGGCCACATCACAGGCGCGCGCTGATTTCATCGAGATCGCCAAACTTCTAAGCGGGATCGGCGCGGACTACATCGCGCAAGACGGAGACGCCGTCGATATCGAACCCATGATGCGCGAAGGTGTGATGGGCGCATCCCTGGATGTGGACACTTCCCGTTACTTCGACATACACCATACGCAAGCCGACACCTTCGACAAGGTCAACCCGCAGGAGCTCGCCGCCTGCGTGGCCGCGATGGCCGTCATGTCCTATGTTGTCGCGGATATGCCCGACCGCCTCTGAGACCCTAACCGTATGTAATGACGGATGATTTCGTCACTCATTTGATTTTTTATTTTCTGTACCAATAGTATGAGGTTACCGCAAGTGTCTTCAACATCAGGTGGAAGATTGGATTCAAGAGAAGGGCAGAATGTATGAGCTTGTAATCAAAATGCACGCCGGGTTGAGGAAGAAGGAGATCTGCTGGGAGCGAGCTTTCACCTGCTCGGAATCGGCAAGCGGCTATTCACCACAAAGGCACAAAGAACACAAAGTTAGGAAAATACTTTCTTCTTTGTGCACTTTGACTCCTTGTGGTGGATCCATTTGTGGCAAAACACGTTTCGAAATAGAATGAAACATTTGGATCGGGAGGTGTCATGAACAAGCCAACCTTACGAATATTCACAGCGCAAATTTTGTTCCTCTGTTTCATTGGCATGGCGGGTTATGCTGAATCGCCGGAAAAGAATGTTCCGGTGAAACGCGGCGCTCAGGTCATCAAACTGGTGAAGCATGATGTTTCACCGCGTCTTCGTGATATTCCTCCAATTCTTGTTTCCGCGGGTGTCAAAAGAGTCGTGCCCAACAAACCGCTTCCTCCCCGGCCACGCGATCCGAACCAACCTGTTACGGGCGGATTAGATCCTGGTTTGCAGACATCCATCGGAACAGGTCCGAATATTCCGGTAACCATGAAAAATCTGGAAGGCATTGGACAAGGCTTTGTTGGCCCGCAGGGGACCCATACGGTGAATGTTGCACCGCCGGATACGAACGGCGATATCGGACCATCTCATTATGTCCAGACCGTGAATCTTTCTTTTGCTGTGTTTAACAAGTTTAGCGGCGCCGTGCTTTATGGTCCGGTTGCAATCAATACGCTCTGGAGCGGCTTTGGCGGCCAATGCCAGACATCGAATAGCGGCGATCCTACGGTGATTTATGATCAGTTCAACGATCGCTGGATCATCAGTCAGTTTGCAGTCTCCTCTCAACCTTATTTGCAGTGTGTTGCTGTATCCACAACCGGCGATCCGACCGGAAGTTACAACCGCTTTTCCTATTCATTCGGCACCGGCTTCAATGATTATCCGAAGATGGGAGTCTGGAACGGTGATTATTTCATTACCTACAACATGTTCGCCAACGGTGCGTCCTTCACTGGAGGGAAAGTTTGCGCGCATGAGGGAAGCAAGCTGCGCAGCGGTCTGGCGAACACGATGCAGTGCTTTGATGAACCCAATGGCGGCCTACTTGCTGCAGACCAGGACGGCCCCGCGACAGCTCCGGCCGGCGCTCCGGAATACGTGATGTCCTTCGGTACCAATTCGTTGAATGTCTGGAAACTGAAAATTGATTGGGCTAATTCAGCGAACTCCACATTCACCGGACCAACCGTTTTATCTGTGAATGCTTTTACGGAAGCCTGCAATGGCGGAACTTGCATCAGCCAGCCCGGAACAACGCAAACCTTGGATTCACTGGGTGACCGGTTGATGAACCGTCTTGCGTACCGGAATCGCTCCGGAGTGGAATCGTTCATTGTGAATCACAGCGTGAGCGCTTCCGGCATCGCGGGCGTTCGCTGGTACGAGCTTCGTACCGCGAACAGTTCCACGACAACACCCAGCGTATTCCAGCAAGGCACGTATTCACCCGATACCAATCATCGCTGGATGGGAAGCGTTGCGATGGATTCTGCCGGAAACATCGGCGCGGGATTCAGTGTTGCCAGCAGTGCGAATAATGTAAAACCGTCGATCCGTTACAGCGGGCGCCTGGCTTCGGATCCTGTCGGTACTTTCGGCCAGGGTGAAGCGACGCTGATGGCAGGAACGGGCGTGCAAACGTCGGGCCTCAGCCGCTGGGGAGATTACAGCAGTCTGAACATCGATCCGACAGATGATTGCACATTCTGGTATACCGATGAGTATATGGCTGTGGACGGCAGTTTTAACTGGCATACTCGAATCGGCTCTTTCAAATTTAACAACTGCGGAAGCGGAGGCGGAGATGTGACGCCGCCGACAACTTCGATTACCAGCCCACATTCCGGTGACACAGTTGTGGGAACGATCCCGGTGACTGCGAATGCCAATGACGACATCGGAGTTGCCTCTGTTGAATTCTATGCGGACAACATTTTCATCGGATCGGATAATTCATCGCCATATCAGATCAACTGGGATACAACGACGGTTTCCAACAGCGGGCACAACTTGAGCAGCAAAGCCTACGACACATCGGGCAATGTTGGATCCAGCATCGATATCAACATTACGGTCAACAATCCGGGAGTCGCTTCGTATGATGCAACGCTGAAGGCTCCCAAGTGCACAACGGTTGGCAATCGATGCGATTCCGGCACGTTGCTGATAGGACGCGCAACGCTGGGACCGGAACCAAACCAGCCGAACACGATCAATAATTCGTGCGCGGACGGAACCTCAGGATCATTTCATTCGGATGAATCGAACGACAAACTCCGCGTTTCTACAACCGACAGCAGTCCGTTTGCCCCAGGAAAAACAGCTACGGTTCAGGCCACCGTATGGGTGTGGACGACTCCTTCAGCCGATGCGCTGGATCTGTACTATGCGGCCGATGCAACGAATCCATCCTGGACGCTCATCGGAACGATCGTTCCTACGGCGACCGGGCAGCAGATCCTATCCGCGAATTACACACTACCCTCCGGAAGCCTGCAGGCGGTTCGCGCGCGGTTCCGTTATCAAGGAACTCCGTCTGCCTGTACCACAGGATCGTATGATGATCATGATGATCTGATTTTTGCGGTAAGTGGCGGCTGTACATTGCCCGGAACGCCTTCTCTATCGACGCCAACGAACGGCGCAACGGGAACAGCTACAACTCCAGTTCTGGATTGGAGCGATGTCTCCGGCGCAACGTCCTACGACGTTCAGGTTGCCACCGATTCCGGATTCACCAACATCGTGCGTTCTGCAAATGTGGCAACCAGCACATGGACCGTTTCACCCGCATTGAGCAACGGCACAACCTATTTCTGGCGTGCCCGCGCAAACAATGGCTGCGGCCCAGGCTCGTTCACTTCGGGCTTCAGTTTCACCACTGTTGCGGCCCCGGTGGGCGATTTCAGCATTGCGTGCAGTCCTTCGTCCTTGAGCATTCCATGGTCAGCCAGCAAGACCAGCACATGCACCATTACGCGCACAAACGGATTTAGCGGTGCTGTAAATCTGTCTTGTTCTGGCTTGCCGTCAAAAACATCCTGCTCATTCAGTCCGAATCCGGCAACCGCAACCAGCAGCACGCTTACCATTACCGTTCAGAAAGGAGCAGCGACCGGATTGAAGACAATCCAGGTAGTCGGCACCAGCGGAGCTCTGACTCATTCAACGCCGGTGCAGCTTACAGTTACAAAAAAGTAGCGCTTCTAGTTGGAGGGCGGGCAACAATGCCCGCCCTGGAGTTTCTACATTTGGAAGGATATTCTTAGCCGTTTGTAACGCCAGCGTCCTCGCTGGCAGGATCCGGAAAACCACGGTCTTGGCCTTCAAGTGAAGCTACAAATGGCAGTCCTCTAAATCGTCCAAGGCCATTCTCGCCAATTCGCGATTCACAACAAGCACGCACTGCCGACCAGAAGCCAGCGCTACAAACCGCAAACCATGTCCTTCTATGAGATAGTCAGTGCCTGGTGCCAGTCCTCTTCCGCCTCCGCGAGTTCAGCACCGAAAGCTTGAAAAAACGCCTGACCGAGGGTTTGGCCGCCGCCAAGATTTGCCAGGAAATCATTGATCTCGTAAGAGCGGTAACGGTTGAAGAGATATTCCACAAAGGACAGAGCTGTGGCGTACAGAACTGCAACCTGTTCACTCTTGGCATTGAAAAAACTGGCGCTGAGCTTCCTCAACGAGGGAAGCTGTTGGTGAGCCAGCAAAGTGGAAAGTTTTTCATTCTCTTCGAAACCGATCCGCTTTCCTTCCATATATTGAGCAAGTCCTTCTTGCAACCAGGCTGGACAACCGCGCGCTTTGGAGTCAAGAAAAGAATGCGTCAGCTCATGCGTAATTACTGCTTTCACTCGATCGTTGATCGACAAAATTCCCCCCACGGGGAGATGAATTTTCCCATCATTGAAGGCGGCGGACCAATCGGGAGCACCCGTGATGCTTAAGAAATCCTTCCTGGGATAAAGAATGACTTCCAGGGTATTCGACGGCTCCACGTCGAGCTGTGAGCTGAACGAGTCGTACGAATCTTCAAGAAAACGCAATATCTCACGAAGCAAAACCGGATTGACAGTGCCGCCATCATACCGGATGTGAAAATGGGTGCCCGTATCCTGATCATACCCGGCAATGGTCTTCTCCATTTCCTCCGGACTCAGCCTGGCTGTGGTTGGCGCTTCCGGATCATTCCTTACATGCTCCAACATCTGAACAATCTCCGGATCTGGTTTGATTTCAGTGGAACGCTGCCAGTAATCTTCCGCGGCGTCGACCTCCCCCTTACGGAGTGATATGAGTCCCAGCGCATTCAGGGCTCGTGTGTCCTTGGGACGAATACCCAGGAACTCGATGAAATAGGTTTCTGCGTTCTCATAATACCCGGCAAGATAGTATGCAGCTGCCAGATTCCAGATGGTATCTGTGTTCTTTTGCAAATCATAAGCTTTTTGGTAGCTCTCAGCTGCCGCAGGGTAGTCTTTTTTCTGAAACCGGGTGGCTCCTTCCGCCGCGTAGAGGCGCGCCTGTTCTAATCTATTCGAAGGATCCGGCGTTGAAGCATCGGGCCGCGTTGGAGCGACATCGCTGGTTCGGGGTTTCTGTAGTGTGCCGCTTTCGTTCACGATTTTGGACACCGCTGACTTGGAAAGAGTGACGGTTCCTTGGCCGATCTTGCATTTCACATCCGATCCCTCTTCCCAGGCCGATTCACATTGAACCTGCTTGCCGCTAAGCAGCAGGACTACATCCGCATTCAGAATGTGATTCGGGAAAAGAAGAACCAATGCGACCATCATGGCAAGAAATGATTGCCATATTCGATTTCCGGTTTGCATCAGAATATACTGTCCGTTGATAGACATCATATACTGATTTTCAGGCGGTCGTATCAACACGGAGGGCCCATAGTATGGCAAGAAGGTTTTGCTTTATTTTGTTTGCATGTTTTCTTTTTCCGGTATGCATCGCCGGCTCCTACGATGTTGTTTTGAAAAGCGGAAAGATCGTCAAAGGCAATCTCCTCAGTGAAAACGACGACACGATTGTCGTGCAGGATGCATCTGGAACTAAGATGACATTTAAGAAAACACTCGTGGACCTGAAACGAACGGCAGAGGTCAACAAGCCATCGCAAACTTCGTTGCCGGCCGAGACTTCTGAAAAGAAAGCGACACCGGCACCGGCTCATAAGAAGCCGGCGCGTGTATTTACAAAGGAGGATGTAGCCAAACTACACGAGGGGGAATCGGAAAAAGAACCTCATTCAGGGGAGGAGGAAACAGTAACGGAACCGGATCAGGAAAACGAGGAGAAAATCAAGGCCCCCGAGCGAACCGAAGAGGAATGGCGAGCCTCCGTTCAACAACTGGTCGATGACGTGAAGGAGGCGGAGGAGTCTTACAACTATCTTCAGGGAAAGTGTCAGGAATTCAAGGGGATCATGATAGGGAAGGACTCCATCGTCAATGAGAAGGGAGAATCGCTGGACATACGAGAAACCACGCAGGAGACCTGCGACCGGGCCGAGGAGGCGAAGGGCAACTTAGAGCAGGCAAAAAAAGAGTATCGGGATTTTCAGGAGGATGCCAGACAACAAATGGTGCCGCCCGGCTATGTTCGAACGGATGATGAGTACCAGGAGAAATTGGACAACGAGACACCGCCGGAATAGCTCCGCCCCAAAGTCACGCAGACAAGCGCTGCATGCTTGGACAATCATTGCAGTTCGGCGAGCATCATGATTCAATAACGTAATCTTTCGCATGGGAAGTTTCATGGATCAGGACCGCGAAGAACCTGCATTTCGACCTAAGGGCGCCATCGCTTTTTTCGTTCTGATGGGTGTTTTCTATACCGTCTTGTGGCTCCTTTTTTATTTCCTCTTAGTGGGGCGCAAGTAAAAGATGATTGAGAGAATCGAAAAGAGAGTGATGTACATCGCCATTGCGCTCATGTTCGTATTCGCCTCGCTCGTTCTGTATGCGGGCATGGGGCTGGGAATCGCATTACCAACCTGTAATGACCGGATCACTCCCTTTAAAGAAGGGAACGTCATCCCAAAAGAGAACAACCGCTTTGAAGTTCATTACGTCGCCAGGATGTGGTCCTTCGAACCTGCGGAGTTGATCCTGCCGGAGAACGCGGAAGTGGACCTCTATCTCTCTGCGCTGGATGTCGAACATGGATTTGAAGTACCCGGTACCGCTCTTAATTTGATGGCAACACCTGGAAGCGTGAATGCGGCTCATCAACGCTTCGACAAAAAAGGCGAGTATCTTGTGATTTGCCATGAATATTGCGGCTTGAACCACCAAAACATGACCGGCAAAATCAGAGTCGTTTCAAGCGATGAATACACACGCGTGATGCAAGAAATGGCATCCAGAACGCTTGCAGCAGGCGAGAAATTGGCGGCTGACAGGCAATGCTCCTCCTGCCACACAGCGGATGGTACAGAAGGCCTTGGGCCAACGTTCAAAGGATTGTATGGAAAACGGGAAGAGCTGGAGGACGGCAGCGAGATTGTTGTAGATGATGCTTACCTGATCGACTCCATTTTGCATCCCGATAAGCAGATCGTGGAAGACTATGATACCGGCAGCATGCCCCCGGCCGACCCTCCTTTGAATGAGATAGAGGTCCGCCAGATCATCGACTACATCAAGGCCCTGAAGTAAGGAACACCGATGCTGACGGATACAGATTACAAATTCGAGATTCAAAAGAAGGACAGGATAGTTTTCATCGCAATGCTGGCGATTCCGATGCTGCTTCTTGTGCTTGGTGTGTTTCAGGGGCTGTTGCAGGTTCTCTATCGCGCAGGTTACATACGGGCAACATCGTTTCTTGGCATCGAATACTATCAAGGGCTTACGCTGCATGGTGTGATCAATACGCTTGTGTTCACAACCTTTTTTGAAGTTGTGTTTGGTTTCGTAGTCATCGCATATTACCTGCGCAAACCGGTCCCCACTCCGTGGCTCAATGCGTCGTCTGCTGTGATGTTGATCGGCACTTTGATGGCTGCATTTCCCATGCTTACCGGAAAAGCCAGTGTGCTCTACACATTCTATCCGCCGCTAAAAGCCAGCCCGCTTTTTTACCTCGGAGCAGCGTTATTGATCGTGGGCTCCTGGATTGCTTACTTCAGCTGGATTCCTCAATATCTGAGCTGGCGCAAAGAACACGCCGGACAAAAAACTCCGCTCGCTGTTGTCGGGATTCTGGTTACTTTCACCATCTGGTTTGTATGCACGTTGCCGGCGGCCTATGAAGTCCTGGTACTTCTGTTGCCCTGGTCGATGGGCTGGACAAAAACTATCGATGTCGTTTTAGCGCGAACGCTGTTCTGGTTTTTCGGGCATCCACTCGTGTATTTCTGGCTTCTCCCCGCATATGTAATGTTTTACGTTATGTTGCCGAAAGTCGCTGGCGGAAAATTGTTTTCCGATGGAGCCGGACGAATTTCCTTCATGTTATTTCTGGTTTTATCCACGCCTGTTGGGCTCCATCATCAATTCGCGGATCCTGGGATTAATGCCGGATACAAATGGTTTCATATGGTGCTTACGCTGGGAGTCGCCGTTCCCAGTTTCGTGACCGCGTTTACTGTAGCGGCTTCCCTGGAGTATGGGGCACGTTCCCGCGGCGCCTCCGGACTTTTCGGATGGTGGAAAGACCTGCCTTACTTCGACAAAGACCGCTGGTTGTTTTCGTATCTGTTTTGCGGCCTTGTTCTGTTTTTCTTCGGCGGAATTACAGGCATCATCAATGCTTCCGGAAATATGAATCTCGTTGTTCATAACACAGCATGGATTCCCGCGCACTTTCATACCACGATAGCAGGTCCGGTTTTCTTGAGCTTTCTCGCGATGAGCCTCTGGATGCTCTGTCAATTCCGCGGTGTAAGAATTCCGTTTCCCGCGTTGAATGTTTGGACGCCATGGCTGTGGCTACTTGGCGTCTCCATTTTCTCGACAGGCCTTTCCGTTGCCGGAATTCTCGGAGAACCGCGACGCACAAATCTGGGTCTAACGTACGCGAATCCTGCCTCCGACCGTTTTGTAGCAAGCTGGCATATGTGGGATGTGATCGGAGCGATCGGCGGAATCATCATGTTTCTTTCTACCCTATTATTCTTTATCAATTTCTTTGCCGCCTTATTTTCGAAACCGCAGGAACAACCCGGCAATGTGCGCTTTCCTACAGCTGAGCCCTATCATGATGAACAAGTCCGGTGGGTGGAGAATTTCAAACCGTGGATCGCCGTAATGGTGCTGGCGATTTTGATCGCATATGTGCCTCCTCTTTATCAAATCATCACAGGAAAACAAGAAAAGGCAGTCCCATATTATCCATGGAGCCCAGCCCCCGAAAAGTGATTCTATACATAAGGTGGGAGAATTGCTGCTCAATTCTTTCTTACAGCTTACTAGTCCTGATTCTGACAGGAAGCTTCGCTGAAGCATCTGTCCCGTTGGCTCCTGATTGGGAAAAAATTTCGGGGAAAACATTGCCGGATGTTGTTTTCACCGATGCTTCCGAACGCGAAATTCACCTTTCCGATTTCAAAGGTAAGGTCCTGATTCTGCATCCAATGTTTACTCATTGCCCCGGTACTTGTTCTCTTGTGGCTTCGCAACTGGCCGCAGCAATCAGTGGCCTTTCAGGCGCGCAATGGAAGGACTTGCGGATCGTTAGCTTTTCTTTTGATCCGGAGGAAACTCCGGAAGCTCTTACAAAATTTGAAAAGCTGCTTCATGCCGACGCATCGTTCTGGAAAGTTGTCCGTGCAAAGCCTGCCGCAATCGGGCAAATGCTCGACGCGCTCGATTTCCGGACGTTGCAGCTTTCCCGGTCCAACTACGAACATGCAAATCTTGTGTTTATCATGAGCGGCGATCGCATCTTGCGTGACTACGTCTATGGAAGTGAGCTGACCGCGGAAAGATTGTCGAGGTCTTTGCGACTCGCCACGGCCAACAAATCGAATCTGTTGGCATCCAAATCTTACCTTCTTTTTTTTTGCGCTGATCGGCCTGTTGGTTTCAACTTTTGTTGCTGTAAGTAAGTGGCGCGGGCGTGTCGCCCATTGACTTCCACACGTGCTTCCAGCCTCGCGCGCAAGCGAGGAATCAATCCTTTTCCCGAAGGCGTTGGACCTGCGATAGGGCGTTGCGGATGCGGGATCCAAGGTCGGGAGCCGGATTTTGTGCTAGCGCAAGATTCATATCATTTTCTGCTTCGTTGTATCTAGCTAGAAACGTATAAACCAACCCACGGGCATAATATTCGCGCGCATCCGGAGCCGGTGAGGTAAGAAAGCCACAAACGACAAGAATCATTGCAATTGCAACGGCGGCGATGCGTTGGCGGACGACGCGAGTATCCGGAAGTTCATTCCCTTTCTTCGGGATAACCCAGACCAGATATGTCATTACCAGGATCGTAAAAAATAAAAGCGCAGGGCCGAAACCTTGAAGCCCGAGAATCCTCCCTATGTTGATACCATAACCATTGTGAGTCATCAGTGGAAAGCACAAGAAAAAGAGGGGATCGCGCACGGAATCCGGCGGGTAAGGAAACGTAATCGTGCCGGCGGTGATCAGTAAGATAGAGAGAAGCGCTGCCGCCAGACCGGTGATGCTCCAAATCCGGTAAGCCCGGATGCGTTGATCTGTGAAGAAATAAAAGACGCCGGTAGCAAGGAACGGGACCACAGGAGCAAAATAACGCGGAGCAAATGCCCAGCCGCCGATCCAATAATCAAATCCGGTGTAAATCAAAACGATCGAGAGAATGATTCCCGCAAAGATTACCGTTTCCGCGCGTCGATCTTTGTTGCTGATGAGAAACCACAATCCCGGAATAGAGAAGATCAGAATCGGTGAAGAAAAAAACAAACCATGATGTCTGCTGAATAGGAGTCCCCAGATAGCCTCCGGCTTTGGCAGGCCCACTCCGACCAGACCAGTAGCATGTTGCGCGATGTGTCTTCCGGTTGCGTGCCGGTACGGAACATCAAAGGGCGAGCCGAAGATGGTGTAGTGATACGCCAGGATCAAACAGAGAAAAAAGAGAATCGGCGCGGCAAAGATCAGAATGCGCCGCAAATTTCGAACGGACCAGAGAGAGTAAAGGCAGACGAGCGCTACAGGAAAGATTGCGGGATATTCCATGGTTAACGCCAATCCGCAACACGCGCCCGATAGAATCAGAGTCCTGGTGGTTCTTTGTTCATCATTTTCGCCCGCGCGAGGGACTAGAATCACCGCGCAAAACAACAGCATGCCCAGCAAATAATGGCTGATAAACTGCACGGAATAAGGGAAGGCGATCGTTCCAAAGGCCAGCAGGAAAAGAAACTGCGGAACCACACGACTGTCGGGACGGATACGAAGCCAGTAGCGCGCAATGACCGGCAGAAAAAGAAGTGCTGGAAATGTAACGGTAAAGATGCGAAGAAAAAAGATTGCAATGCCCGCGGAGAAACGGATTCGAAAAACAGTTTCGATCAGACGCAAGAGCGCATAAAAAGGAATCCCCAGAAGCGATATCCCGATATCCTTATCCGAATAGGAGTGCCCCTGAAAACTGGCTTTATCTTCGCAATCCCCATATCGCTGGATCGCTTGATCGATCTGGAACGTGCCGTCGTCCAGCACCGCGCTCACAAGCAACAAGCGGCTCAGTTCATTCGGCGGGACAAACAGAGGATAAATCTGGAGGAAAAAGATGTGACCCAGAACCAGGAGGCAGAATCTGATGAACGTTTTCATCCCTAACGGTGTCCGTAATATCTGAAAATGCGCACGCACAATTCTACCCTTACTTCCTCCCGTCCATACATTGTAACAACCAACTCTCTTCCGCAGGTTGTATGGTAGATTAAGTCCCTGATGTCGATGCAGGCTGGAGCAAAACTCGGTCCATACAAAATCGTCGCGCCGCTGGGAGCGGGCGGAATGGGGGAAGTGTATCGCGCGCTCGATCCGCGGATCGGACGCGAAGTGGCGGTCAAAGTTTTGCCTCCCGCATTTGCAGAAGATCCCGATCGTCTCGCACGGTTTGAACAGGAAGCGCGCGCAGCCGGAATGTTGAATCATCCGGGAATTCTCAGTGTTTATGATGTCGGACATGAAAAGGACGTGCATTTTTTGGTGTCGGAATTACTGGAAGGAGAAACACTGAGGGAGAAACTGGGGTCCTCCCTTCCGCAAAGGAAAGTCATTGATTACGCGCTGCAAATCGCTAAAGCTCTGAACGCAGCCCACGACAAAGGAATCATCCATCGCGATCTGAAACCCGAGAACCTGTTTATCACCAATGACGGTCGAGTCAAAATCCTGGACTTTGGTCTGGCAAAGCTGACTCAAACCGAAACCGCAGCAGCAGAGCTTTCCAAACTGGAAACGGGAGCACAACTATCAACCCCGGGCATGGTCCTGGGAACGGTCGGATACATGTCTCCCGAACAGGTTCGTGGAAAATCCTCCGATGCCCGCTCCGATATTTTTGCTTTCGGCACAATCCTGTATGAAATGATCTCCGGAAAACGCGCTTTTCACGGGGAAACATCGGCAGACACAATAAGTGCGATTCTGGGAAAGGAACCGCCCGAGTTATCAGATAAAAATTCAAGTATTTCTCCCGCCATGACACGGATCGTAGAACATTGTATGGAGAAAAATCCCACGCAGCGTTTTCAATCGATGCACGATGTTGCTTTCTATCTGGAAACGCTCTCCGGAGTTTCCTCGACCGCGATCACTGCGCCTGCCGTTGCGCCTTCTCGTTCCAGTGTAAAGAAGCTGCTTCCCTGGATGGTAGCCGCGTTGATGGCAATCATCGCGGTGGGAGCCTGGTTTTGGGCCACCAGAAGTAAGAGCGCGCCTGCAGAAAATGCGGTAATGCGCCTTACAGTTCAAATGGAAACGAAACAGAGGACAGTGTTCGATTCGTACGGGTCTCTCGCAATCTCACCCGATGGTCGTTCGATCGTGTATACCGGAGTCCAAGATCAGGTGGTACGGCTTTACCTGCGGAACCTGGATTCATTCGAATCCAAACTGATTGCGGGAACCGAAGGAGCCCGCTCTCCATTCTTTTCTCCCGATGGAAAGTGGCTGGGTTTCCTTACTGCACATCATTTGAAAAAAGTCCAACTCTCCGGAGGCGATCCTGTATCACTTTGCCCTGTCGCGAACCCTCGGGGCGGTAGTTGGGGAGACGACGGAACCATCGTATTTTGCGCATTTTATTATGCGGGGCTCAGCAAGATTTCGGCAGCAGGAGGAACGCCTGCGCCTCTGACGACCATTGATAAAGCAAAGGGTGAACGGCATCACCGCTGGCCATTTGTATTGCCGGGCGGAAAAGTCGCTCTGTTTACGATTGGTGGGGGAGCAGGCTGGTCCGATGCTCGCATCGGGGCAGTTCGTTTGGATACAGGCGAACGGAAAGTGATTCTGCAGGGCGGATTCGGAGCGCGTTATCTGCCGACCGGACACCTGATTTTTGGACGCGGCGATGCGCTTTATGCGATCAGGTTCGATCCCGAAAAACTCGAAACAACCGGCGATCCCGTAAAGCTTGTCTCAGGAGTTGGAGATAGTACCGCAGGGACCCTGGAATATGCTTTTTCTCAAAATGGAGTTTTACTCACCCTTCCGGTGGGCCTTACTTATGATGAAGGCGGAACACTCACTCTATTGAATCGCAAGGGGGAAAGGATACCTTTCGCTCATGGATCGCTGGATTCGGTCATTATCAATAACCCAATGATTTCACCGGACGGTAGCCGGCTTTCCGGTGATCGAGGGTTCGAAATCTGGATTTACGATCTGGAGCGTGGCACATCCACGCGTATCACTTCCGGCTCACGCACAGCCTGGGCAAAGTGGACACCCGACAGCAGGAGAGTAACCTACAACTCCGAAGCGCTTGGCGTTTGGAATCCATTCTGGCGATCTGCGGATGGAAGCGATCAGGAACAGCCTGTTTTCAAAAGCGAGTCCATACTCAACCCAACAGGCTGGTCACCTGATGGCAAAAAGCTCTTACTCTACAGAGATACGCCGCAAACGGGTTCCGATGTGGTGATGTTCGACTCCACCGACGGAAAGCTACAGGAACTTGTCACGACGTCGGCAACGGAAAGACAAGGAATATTTTCTCCGGATGGCAAATGGATCGCGTATATTTCGGATGAATCCGGGCGCTTCGAGGTTTACGTCCGTTCTTTTCAGGGACCCGAAGGCCGGTGGCAGGTGTCCACGAACGGTGGTACGGATGCGATGTGGAGACAGCTCAACGAGCTGCTCTACCGGGAAGGTAACAAAGTGATGCGCGTCCCGATTCAAACTTCGCCAACGTTTTCTGCAGGAAATCCGGAGCTATTGTTCGAAGGCCGTTATCTCCAGTTGGATGTAACTTCGGATCACCAGCGCTTCATTGCAACCGTACCGCAGGAAAAAGAAAAACAGGATTACATCAACGTTGTGGTGAACTGGTTCGAAGAAGTGCTCAAACGCGCGCCATTGAGTGCAAAACCTTAGCGGGACCGCCAGCATCTTGCCCGCAAGATTCGTTTCTGCTTCAAAATCAAGTTGCATTTTTCCTTCGGTATGACATATTGTAATACCCTGGAGGAATGATGAGTACGACCAAAGTAGCTATTACGCTGGAAAAAGAGACGCTAAGTAAGCTGGACCGTCTGATCAAGAAGCGCACTTTTCCGAACCGAAGTAAGGCGATCCAGGCGGCAGTTCAGGAAAAGCTGGAGCGAATTGAACAAAGCAGATTGGCACGCGAATGCGCAAAACTAGACCGCAAGTTCGAACAAGAAATGGCTGAAGAGGGATTTGGCGTAGAGTTGGATCGATGGCCGGAATACTGAGGGGTGACATCCTGTGGGCAGACCTGAATCCAGTCAGGGGATCGGAGCAGGCCGGGCTCAGGCCGGTCTTGATTCTAAGCCATGATATCTTCAACCAGCGTTCTGGTACTGTCATCGCGGTTGCCATTACCAGTCAGACTCAACGAGCAAGTTTTCCGCTAACAATGGAGCTCTTGAGCGGAAAGTTGCCCAAGCGCTCCTGGGTCAAAATTAGCCAAATACGTACACTTTCAGTAGAACGATTGGGAAAGAAAATTGGCAGAGTGTCCCCGGAGGAACTGGATCAAGTCATAGAAGGCCTCAATGAGATCATCAGTTAGCCTCCTCAGGTTGATACTGAGTAACATCCACTCCATGAAGTGAAATCAGTGTGATGAATAAACGCAGGAAAGGAGCCAATCCTTACGGCTCACGAGCCACAATGAAACGAGAGAAGTTATGGAAAGGGTGACGCCGAGCAATACAGACATCGGAAAGAAGTGTCTTATCACGGTGTGTCTGCCTGCCTTGAGGAAAACCGCCGAAAAAGCATAGTTCGCCCGTTCGATAGGCGCCTGTTTGCCGTCCACCTGGACGCGCCATCCCGGATAATAAGATTCAGAGAACACCAGATATCCATCGCAAGCACTTACCACAGAATAGTCAGTTCTATTTGCCTCTGATTGGATCGTCTTCATTTCCGCCAAACCGCAAGGATGGGATACAAGCGCACCCGGAGTTCCTTCGAGCACTACGTGTTTGGCGGGATTAAAGGTCGGGCTCAACATCGCTCTCAATACATCCCCGGACTTTAAATAGATCCATGTCGTAACGAACACAGCCCGAGGCGGGGCCTTCTCATTTCGATACAAATAGAACTTCAACTTGCTGGCATTTTGAACCACAGCCAAACGTCGAAGACCTGGAACTTCAACGTCCTCTTCCGTGAGAACGAGCGATGCTGCTGCGGAAGATAATAATGGCACGCGACGTTCCCACGGAACGGAGTAGAGAAGCCTTTTCAAAGTCATGATAGGAAGCGGGGCAAGACGGTCAAAATCGTCGTGGAAGACCACGGGTATCTTGTAGTAGGCGGCCTGATAGTAATTCAGCGTCTGAACGTACCAAATTTCCCTCCAGACGATATCGTTTGAAGGCGCACGCAATTCGACTCTTGAGGGTGATTCATCTCGGAAAAGTCTTCCGTCCGCTATCTCCTTTTGAATGAAGGCCGCGAGCGATGGAGTTTTCATGAGTAATTCTCTCGACGCCGATGGATTCACGCTGCGGCCTGCCAGAAAGAGGTCAAGTACAAGCACGGCCGAAAGGATCCAAATGTGCACTCTCCTGGGGTTCATCTTTTGATATTGAGATAACAAAGTCGCAATCGTGAACACCCAGCAGGTGTGCCGGAAGGATAAAAACAGCCCTTGCCTTATGTTCTCAGCCGAATCGCTGAAAAAGAGCAACTGGAGCATAGAAGCAAATGGTCCGGACAGAAAGAATGTAGCGGTGAAGGCAATTAAGGCAATCGTTAAGAACCACAGAAGGATTAGAAATGAAGTAGACGGTTTCCGGTCGTCGCTGATCTCATATTGAGCATCAAAAGTAGATCCCGCCAGGAGGCTGACTGGAAGCGTCGCGCCCATCAGCAACTTAATCGGGTAACGGAACCAGTGAATCGGCATGAAATCATAGAACTGCCGAAAGAAGGGCAATGCGTTACCCAGGGCAAGACCGCTTAGCAAAAAGCAGAGAGAAACTAAGAATATCCTGATCCTTTTGGGAAGAACATTGGGTTCCAGGTGTGAGGCGATAACGAATACTGTAGTAAGGAGACCGAAGTAAATGCTCAGCATAAAAGTGTAAGGTACACCTTCGATTGTTTTTCCCCAATAATCGGCGGAGGAAAGGGCGTCTGTGCGGCCCAAAAACGAACGGAACAGAATCTCCGGAAGGCGTGCGGGGTGAAGAGGCCACGTGGTAAACGTCTCGTAATCCACATCTGAGCGCGAGGAATGCCGCACCATTTCGGCAGTCGGCAGTATTTGGATGGCGGAGAGGCCGATGATGAATAGAACAAGGACGACCCAAAGGAGACAGGTTTTGAAAGCGCGCCGTTGCGGATACGGATACGTCAGACCCCAACCTAAAAGGAATAGCATCGTGAGCAGAGATGTTTCCGGAGAGCCGGCAAACACCTGGATGGCTCCGGCCAGCGCGGTAGCCGCAAACCACTTCCTCTGACGTTCCACAAGACAGAGATGCCAGAAGAGCAGGACAAGTGGGATGTATGGCATTGCCCAGAAACGGAGAACATTGATGAGCGATAGTGTCACACCACAGAATGCGAAGATGGCTCCGGTCACAAGACTAGCCCGCGGATGGAACCCCAGGGCGCGGGCCAGGGCGTAAGCGAAGATGGCGCAAAAAATCAGATGGAACGCAATTTCTAAGTTAAAGGCCGTCAGCAGGGGTAAGAAGAGATACAGGAGACTCGTGGGAGACAGAGCCACATTTGTCGGATCGGCAAGATAAGGCTGGCCGCCGTGTAAATAGACATCCCACAGCGGCAATTGCCCCGTTCTTATCAAGTCCGCAAACAGGCGCTTTTGCGGAACATAATGCTCAAACAGATCGCGATAAAAGAACGTCTCACCAAGAAACAGTGGGCGGTAGCAATAAACGATACTAAGAAGAACCAGAATCCAGAGTTCTTTTTCGATAAAGATGCGCTTGAAGGAGAAAGTGTTCTGCATCGGATCGACGTTTATTATACCCGCGCAGCAACTGAAGTAATTCTCACAAACCGGACAGAAGCTTCCAGCGATCAATTGTCCTGCGCCACACCGAACTGTTGTATGATTCCAAGAATCGCAACAATTGGAACCGCTAATAAATACAGCATGATTTACTTTTTCTCTGTGACTCCCTGAAACCTTACCATTGGCACTGGCGGAATCCGAAAAATTTAAAGTTATGAAAGCGCGCAAAGAAGAGGATTTGAAGGTATTCATATCTCTGCGCGAATCCCGTTGTGGCGAATGCGGTGAAGATCTGGGGTCCAAAGCATGGATCACGTTGAACAAGGAGAAGGGGGGCCCTGTGTCTTGCGTGTGGTGACCTGGATCATCTAGTCTTTCTACCTTCGAGCGATGCAGCTCTAACCGTTCGATCGCGGAAATATTCCAGGATCTCTGCGGTTGTATTGAAGACTCAGGGTGTGAACGATGGAAAGCAAGACAGTTGGTTGCGGAAATCGTAGATCGAATTCTTATGGAATGGGAAGGACAATAACGGTGTTAAAGTATGACGATGCAATTGCAACCCGGCACGAAACTTGGGCCATACGAAATTCTCGCTCCCCTGGGCGCGGGTGGAATGGGCGAAGTATATCGCGCGCAGGATCCGCGATTGAGCCGCGAAGTTGCTTTGAAGGTATTGCCGCAGCAATTCACCGGAGACCCCGAACGGATGCGGCGGTTCGAGCAGGAAGCCCGCGCGGCGGGAATGCTGAATCACCCGAATATTCTCACGATCTACGATATCGGGTCCGTCGATGGAAACGTTTACGTCGTTTCTGAGCTTCTCACGGGAAAAACTCTTCGCGAACGAATGCGGGACGAGCCGCTCCTTGTTCGAAAAGTAGTGGAATATTCGCTGCAGATTGCGCGAGGTTTATCCGCTGCTCATGATAAAGGAATCGTCCATCGCGATCTGAAACCGGAAAATATTTTTGTTACGCAGGACAACAGAGTCAAAATTCTCGATTTTGGATTGGCAAAATTGACCACTCCCGAACCGGTTTCCGGCCAGCATTCGGTCCTGCAAACGATTGATCCCGGCACAGAGCCGGGAGTCGTGATGGGTACCATGGGTTACATGTCACCGGAACAAGTTCGCGGCAGAAGTGTGGATCATCGTTCCGACATCTTCAGTTTCGGCGCAATTCTCTATGAAATGCTTTCGTCCAAGCGCGCTTTTCCGGGAGACTCCAGCGCGGATGTGATCACGGCAATCTTGAAGGGAGATCCTCCGGATTTGATTTCCAGTGGAGTTCAAGCGCCACCTGGCCTGCAACGCATGGTTCAGCATTGCCTCGAAAAAGATCCCGAAGAGCGATTTCAGTCCGTTCGCGATCTTGCCTTTGATCTCGAAATGATTTCCGGCATTAGCCAAACTTCCTCCCCCAGTACCGCTTCCGTCCACGCAGTGGAACTGCCGCGCAAACGCCGGTTATCGCTGGCATTGGCGCTACCCCTGGCAATTCTTCTCGTTTTCGCGATTGGCGGTGTCGCCGGAAGATATTTGTTTCTTTTGAAAACAAATCCGGGAGCATCTTCTTTGATGCCGCAAGTGAGTTTTCAAAAGCTCACCGATATTCCCGGTACAGAGTACCAGCCCAGTCTTTCTCCGGACGGCAAAGGCTTCGTCTACGTCAGCAGGCAAAGCGGGAACCAGGACATTTACTTTTCGCGAGTTGGCGGTCGCAATCCGATCAACCTTACACAGAATTCAACGGCGGACGATCGTCAACCTGCGTTTTCTCCTTCGGGCGATCAGATTGCGTTTCGATCCGAGCGTGATGGCGGCGGGATCTTTGTGATGGGGGCAAGCGGTGAATCCGCGCGAAGACTTACCGATTTCGGGTTCTTTCCAAGCTGGTCTCCGGATGGAAAAGAGATTGCTTTCTCCACGGTGAACAACGATCCACTGCACGGCGGCGGGGACGCAAAAATATGGATCGTAAACGCGCAGACCGGTGAGAAGAAATTACTGTTGGAAGGAAGGGATTCAACCGCTCCTGCATGGTCCCCTCAAGGAAACAGAATCGCCTTTTGGGGCTTGAAAGGATCTTCCGGACAGAGAGATATCTGGACTGTCGGAGTGTCCAGGAAAGATTCCGTCGCGGTTACAGATGATCCGCCTGTGGACTGGAATCCCGTCTGGTCCCCCGATGGCAAGTACCTTTATTACATCAGCGATCGCAGCGGAAGCATGAATCTGCGACGTGTCCCGATCGATCCACAAACAGGCAAGCTGCAGGGACAACCGGAGAACGTTACCACTCCTTCCGCCTGGATTGAGAATATTAGTTTTGCCTCAAATCCAAACCAGCTGGTGTATGCCGCCTTTGATAATCGATCTGAAATACAAAAAATATCCTTTGATCCTGTCGCAGAAAAACTCACATCGGCGCCGCAACAGGTGACGTCCAGCACAGATTTCTTTGACGTCGCAACTGTGTCTTCGGATGGTGAATGGCTCACATTTTTCACGGTCTGGCCGCAGCAGGACATCTATGTGATTCGAACCGACGGTACCCAAAAGACAAAACTCACAGATGATCTCTACCGCGACCGTTATCCATCCTGGAGTCCTGATGGAAAATCGATCGCTTTCATGTCGGATCGATCCGGCCAATACGATTTATGGCTTATTCAAAGAGATGGTAGCGGCCTGAGGCAAGCTTCGAAGGAATCCTTTGTGTCATGGCAACCTGCGTTCTCACCAAACGGCAAAACTGTTTTGACCAACAACGAAAACGCCTCGTTTTTGTTTGACACGTCATCAGGCATTCCATGGCGCAACCCGATTCAATTGCCGCCGCTTCCAACAAATGCAACCAACCCTTTTGCCGGCATGTTCTGGTCCCCCGATGGAAAGACAATCGCCGGCAGCCGTTTGATACCGACAGATGAGCTCATTCTTTACTCATTAGAAAACCGAAAGTATAGATCTATGACTGTCCCGATCAAAATCGGGTTAAGTACAGAGTCGCTTGCAGGGTGGTTTACCGATAATCGCCGCATTCTATTTCTATCCGGAAAGGCCCTTCATATTATTGACACGGAAAGTGGAGCCGTCCGCAAAATAGCGGAATTGGATGAAAACGCATCCTTCGCAACATTGAGTAATGACAACCGGACGATCTATATTCAACGAACTCAAACCCAGTCCGACATCTGGATGGCAACGCTTCAGAATCCATCGCCCGGAAAGGAATGAGCTGATAGCGGCAAGAAGAGGAGCGGCTTCGAATGAGAAAACGGATTCAGGCGCTGGAAAGAATTGCGCGGCTATTGGAGCCGTCTCCCGCTGAACGACAAAAAGTTCGCAAAAAAGTAATCACCTACACCGAACAGTTTCTGAACCGGATTGAAAAAGCCAAAGCCTACAACGTCACAACTGAGAAAGGGATTGGCCTTCTAAATTCACCGATTTCAGAAAATCCGATCGGCATCGAGGAAGCTCTGAGGCTTCTGCGAGATCATGTCGATTTTCCGGGATTGAATCCCGCCTCCGGAGGTCATCTTGCGTACATTCCCGGCGGCGGCATTTACTATTCCTCGCTTGGCGATTACATGGCGGACGTAACAAACCGATACGCAGGCGTGTTCTTCGCGAACCCCGGCGCGGTACGCATGGAGAATATGCTGATTCGCTGGCTGGCGAAGATTCTTGGCTATCCAAAGAATACGGCGGGGAACCTCGCATCAGGTGGAAGCATCGCGAACCTGATCGGGATTGTAACAGCGCGCGATGCGATGAACATTCGCGCCAGACAGGTCGAACGTTCGGTGATCTATCTGTCGCAGCAAGTCCATCATTCGGTGGATAAGGCGATCCGGATCGCAGGGTTGAAGGAAGCGATCGTCCGTTACGTTCCGCTCGATCCGATGTTCCGCATGGTTGCCTCGGCACTGGAAAAGCAAATTGCGGCTGACAAAAAGAAGAAACTCAATCCGTTTCTTGTGATCGCTTCCGCGGGCACTACGGATGTGGGCGCCATCGATCCGCTCGATGAGATCGGCAAAATCGCAAAACGCTATCAACTCTGGTATCACGTTGATGCAGCGTATGGCGGTTTCTTCATCCTTACAAAAGAAGGGAAGAAAAAGTTGCGGGGAATCGAAATGTCCGATTCGCTCGTGATCGATCCGCACAAAGGATTGTTTCTGCCGTACGGACTTGGCGTTGTTCTTGTAAAAGATCAAGACAAGCTTCATGCTTCGCACTACTATGTCGCCAATTACATGCAGGATGCAGTTGCTGCAAATGAAGAGCCTTCGCCTGCGGAATTATCGCCCGAACTGACAAAACATTTTCGCGGTCTGCGTCTGTGGCTGCCGTTGAAGCTTCATGGAATCAAACCCTTTCGCGCATGTCTGGAAGAAAAGCTGCTGCTCGCAAAATACTTTCACAAGGAAGCACAAAAGCTCGGTTTTGAGACCGGGCCGGAGCCGGAGCTGTCAGTAGTCACATACCGCTTCATTCCGAAATATGGGGACGCGAATGAATTCAACAAGCGTCTGCTGGATGAAGTCGTCAAAGATGGGCGTGTCTTCATTTCATCCACCTTGCTCAACGGCAATTTCACTCTCCGCTTTGCGTGTCTCGCCTTTCGGTCACACCTCAGCACAGTGGATCTCTTGCTGCAGATTCTGAAAGAGAAAATCTCAATTTTGTCCTGATTTTGAGGCTTTCTCCCCCGTATGAACTTAAGGGGGAAACTAATCTGCAGGATCTAGTGGAAAAGCATATATTCCGTGGCGACGCAACAAGATAAGTGAAGTTGGCGATTAGAGTCATCCGCACTAAAATGACCATCGAGACCGCAGATGGGACTAAACTGACCAGCTTGTATGATGGAGGCAACATTAAGGAAAAGACTGTAACTACAAAGGACGGCGAGACCACTAAAACTGTATATTCCGACGGCAAGAAAAAAACCACTAAAACTGACAAGGACGGAAAGGAAATAAAGTACACAACAGGTGAAGGGGGTGACACCGTATCCCAAGTACCTTCGCTTGAAGAATTTCTACGCATGAAAAATTTTGGTGGAGGATATACTGATGGACGTCCGGAGTTGCAGAGTGACGCTCCGATGACGCGAGACCCTTCCAGAGACCCCTACTTCGGAGTCATTGATGTAAATCCGGACTATACGGAGGCCACAGCGGGTGCGGATGGCACACCGGGTAGAACGATTGGTGGAAACATTGCACAGCCAGAGACGCGTGAGGACTTGCAGGGGCCTGCGCCGGAAATGCCTCCATCAGCGGGAGGCAATCCAAATTCTGATGGTTCGAATTGATCAGATCAATTAGCGACGTATAGATTCGCGGCGTAAGATAAGGTAAAGTAGAAACATCCTTATTTATGCCGATTGCCTGTCAGCACAAGGTTCTCCACGGTCCTCAATTCTGTTTCTCGGATTGTCCAGTCACGGTCCCGTGCGGCATATTCGACTATCAACGGATTGAGACCCCGGAACAAGTACCGGCCGCAGACGACCGGATCATCGATGTAGCTGTGCTCGATATGAATCATGGATGGCCGAATCTAGGTCATGATTCTCTGGTTCATCTTGTGCAGGACGCCGCGTGCGATACGTTTGAAATTCTGAAATCCACTGGCCTCCGACTTCGGGCGCTTTCCTATGATGTACGGCGTAGTGGCATGGTGCCGCAGGATCCGAATCAACATTTGAACATATATCTTGGGACCGGTGGTCCGGGAAATATCGATCCGAAGTTGAACGACGGTCAGTCGGAAGGAAGTCAGGGAATTCTCGAAGATCCATCCTGGGAAGGCAGGGTTTTTGATCTGTTCGATGCAATTCACAGTCACAGGAATGCGGTTTTACTTGCGGTGTGCCACACGTTTGGAGTCATGTGCCGCTGGGCTGGCATCGCCGAACCGCAGCTTCGCGGTCCCGAAAAAGGCGGAAAGAGTACCGGGATTCTAGAAAATATTCTGACACCTGAAGCCAGAAAGCATCCCTGGTTTGGGCGATTTGCCGAAGCATTGCCTGAAACCGGAAGATTGCGGGTTGTGGACAATCGTTTGTTCGATCTGATTCCAAGCGCTCCGCTGTCGAAGGATCTGACTGCAATTGGATACGAAACGCAAGGCTCAAACGGTGGGCATGGCGAGGCGCTTACGATGGTCGAATGGATAAGAGATGAAGCGGGAATTATGCCGCGCATCTTTGGAGTCAACCATCATCCCGAAATTATGGATCGCGCGCGCCAGTTGATGATTCTGGAACGGAAACGCGCGCGCCAGGAAGTGAGCGATCAGTGGTATCAGGAGCGTGTGGACATACTGACCCGAACCTATCCGGAAGAGAATAGCGAATTGCTGCTGTCTTTGACGTCCGATTATACGCTGGTAGCCCCGTTCCGTTTTCACCTGTACCGGGAACTGCGACTCCGTGCCGAAGCTCTCGGCCATTCGATCCCGCTACACGAAAACCAAATCCTCGAAACCGGTCGCACTCTCTCTCAACTGTCTGTCTCGTGATTTCCTCTCTTTTCCCGTTTTCATCCCTCATCCCTTATCCCTCATCCTTCTAGTCATGCTCTTTCTGGGCCACGGCAGTCCAATGAACGCAATTTCGGATAACGAATTCACAAATGGTTGGAAGCTCGCCGCAAAATCAATTCCGCGACCGGACACAGTGGTCTGTATTTCCGCTCACTGGGAAACGAGTGGAACGTTTGTCACCGCAATGAACAAACCTCCGACCATTCACGATTTCTACGGGTTTCCCGGAGAGCTATTTGCAGTTCAATATCCTGCGCCCGGTAATCCCGGATTGGCGGAGAAAATCAGACGGACGATTCCGGAGATCGAACTGGACTTCAATTGGGGCCTGGACCACGGTTGTTGGAGCGTTCTGACACACTTGTTTCCGAATGCTGATGTCCCCGTAATTCAAATGAGCCTGGACTGTAATAAAACTCCGCAAGCGCATTATGAACTGGCAAAAGAACTAACTTTTCTTCGAAATGAGAATGTCTTGATCATCGGAAGCGGAAACATCGTCCACAATCTGCGAATGATGGAATGGAATAGCGATTCGGGATTTGATTGGGCGGTGAAAGCGAACGAATTACTGAAGACACTGATTGCCGGCGAAGAACACCGCCAACTCACCCAATATCAAACTCTGGGAACCGAAGTTCAGTTGTCCGTCCCAACCCCTGAGCATTATCTCCCATTGCTTTACGTTCTTGCATTGAAAGACAAGAATGAAACTGTGTCATTCTTCAATGACACAGTGATCTACGGCTCCATTTCGATGACTTCATTGACGATCTCCGGCTCGTAGGGCAGGATATGGAGCGCAGGCGTCCGCCTGGTTATGGGTCGCAGGCCTCCCAAGCTGTGAAAAAATCGGCACGAGGCTGATTTACGGTTTGTAGCGCCGGCGTCTCGCCGGCAGAACTCGACGAGGAGCCGGCCGGAGGCCAGCGTTACAAACCGCAAACATGCGTCTTGCTTCGATTTTTTCACAGCTTCTCCGGCCTGCATCGCAAGTTTGCGAAGGAAATGACAACGATACTGCCTCCTATATGTATAAAGGAGGCAATATGCTGCTGGTAGTGTCGCTTGTGCTTGCTTTCTTCCTTCTGAATCAGAATCCTTCATTCTCAGCCGCTCTTGACCATCCCGTTGTGTTTGTAAAACAAACAAAAGTAGATCACAGCGGGGGGGCGATTCAAGATGTGATCGGGAATTTTCGGGGCGCGCATCCCGCCCTGGATCAACCTACCGGCGGCGGCCTTTTTCTGCTCACTCCTTCCGGAGAGCTTCGCATGCTTGTCGGCGGCGCCGATATTGCGGTACGGGACCCTGAAATTTCAGAAAACGGACGCAAAGTGATCTTTGCGATGAAACAGGGTGGAAATGGAAAATGGCAGATTTATGAATGCGATGTCGACGGAAACAACCTGAGAAAGTTGAGTCAAAATTCACGCGTCAACGATTTTGACCCTGCATATCTACCATATGAGAAGATTGCTTTTCTGTCGGATCGCCTCGGTCTTGCGGAACCATTCCAAAATCATCCGTCCGCTCAATTGCATATCATGTATGAAGATGGAACCGGCGCAATCTCGCTGAACGCCAATCCCGGCGGGCAATCCAATCCCGTTTCCCTGTTCGTGCAGTCGCTGGGTTATGGTGTGATACTCTTCTCCGAATTTGATTATCACGATCGTCGTAAGAGTATTCAGAAGACTCCGGATCCGCTGGCGGTGAGCCGGTTTCTTCCCTGGTTTGTTTACCGTGACGGCAGCGCTTTTGATCATCCTCTCTTCGGCACACACACAATCCCCGATTTTGCGGGTGGATACATTCAGGTTCGTGAAGTTCCCGGAAAAGAGGAATTGATTGGAACATTTACAAATCAAGAAAAGACTTTTGGCGCGGGATCGACTGTAACCATGAAATACACTCGCAATGACGATCGGGAAGCGCCTGCATTCTTGACGGCCAACGTCTTTGACCTGAAGGAAAACAATCCGGGCGGCCGGTGGCGCGATCCATATCCATTGTCGGACGGATCCATTCTTGCAAGCTATGCGTCCGGACCTGTTTATCAGAGCAAAGCGCAATTCAAGCCATCGGAAATTCCGGACTTCAAAATCGTTCGGTTATCCGCGGATGGAAAGAATCAGGAGACAATTTATGAGGATTCCAAATTCTGGTGCTGGCAGCCGGTAGAAGTGACCTCACGGCGCGCGATCCCTTTTTCCATCGGGGTTTCAATTCCCGAGATTCCATACGCCATGATCAATAGCCTGGATGTCTTCAACCGCGGCGTCAATTCGAAAAAAGTCGTCAATGGAGATTCACAGCCGGTTCCGCAGCCAGGGTCGATTGAGTTCGTGCGAATCTTAAAGATGAAGCGGCAACGAAACACAAATCGATCTTTCGCAAAATACTCCTCTACAAAATTCGTGGAATTGGGAAAAGCGCCGGTATTCACGGATGGTTCTTTCGCTGCTCTGGTTCCGATGGACACTCCGTTGCTCTGGGAGCTGGTGGATCGAAGCGGCAAAGTCGTTGTGCGCGAACGTTTTGGAACAACCCTGAAGGCAGGCGAAATCCGGCAGTGTTATGGCTGTCACGCTCCTCATGACGGTCGCACCGGAAATATCAGCAACCAGGCTCAGCCAAAAGCAACCAACCTGACGAGGTTCGATCCCGACGTTGACAAGAATGGCGTGCTCGATATTCTGGAAGCCGAATTCCACTACGAAGGTCAGTAAATCCTTGATTTGATTTCTGTGCCTTGAAGACCCCCTCCTTATAAAGGAGGGGGTTAGGGGGAGGTTGTCTTCCAACCCCTTCTTAATCTCCCCCTTCATAAGGGGGAGAAATCACCCAAACGAGAATTCTAGTCTTCCACTTTGATCCGCAGTTCCACGTCGTTAGCGCGGATCTCGGGCACATACATCGCATAGCCCATCAACGGCAGGGCATGGAAACTGCCGGGCACTTCGGCGCGCAGATCGTACCGGATCTCCCAAACCCCTTCGGGCAACTTGTCCACGAACAAGGCAACTTTGCGGTCGCGCAATTCCTGATACACCCACCGATCTCTTCCGGTGTAGTCGGCCTGCTCAACATACTCAACCTTGGACTTTGGACTTTGGACCTTGGACCCAATCGCCCCCGATTTGATTTCCTTCGCGTACAGCGGTTCGCCGCTTCGCACAGCCACTGCTTCCAATCCGGCCGGCTTCAAGTCTTCGAACACCAAATACTCATAGTTGTTTTTAGCTTCGATGGTAACGACCACTTCCACGCGTTCCCCGCTTTTCACACTTTCTCCATCGTTGAGCGCATGCCGTTCATATACATAGCCTTTCAGCAACGTAGGTTTGCCCACATACTTGTAGTACTGGCGGCGCACAAAAATCTCGTTGCCGGAAGCAGTCACGGGCTCTTCGAGACTGAAGTATTTTGTGTAAGCCGCAAAGTAGATCGGACCATCACCCGATTTGCGGCGAATCCGGATTTCGTTCACCCCATCTTTGATGTACTTGCGATCCACAGCAAACTGGCTGGGCGCAGTGAGAATCTCTTCCGGGGTGACGCGTTTTGTAGCGATCACAATTCCGTTTACAGACAATTCGTATTCCAGCGCTGTCTTCAGCTCGCCGCTCTTGCGCAGATAATCCGTCATCGTTAGCACAGTGATGGCCGTATCGCGCGTATTGCTCCACTGCGCTCCACGACGGTTCTTTAATAACCAATTGGTTATGGGTTCTACTAGCTTGTTTTGCGGATCGATTGCCAGGAAAGCCTGCAGTGCAAACGATGTTGCCTCGACTCCGCCATCGGACCAGCGCCAGTAGATGCCGTCTTCGCCCCAGTGCGCCGTGCCGATGACTGCATCGCTCGATTGCTGCGCGCCCCGCATTACAATGGATGTATCCGGCGCATTGTCGATCTTGACGCCGTTTTCCAGATTGCGAAGCAGCACATCGGCTTTGTCTTTATAGCCGTATGACTGTGCGCTCAATGCCAGCAGCGCGCGTGTATATGCATTGAGTCTGTCGCGATTGTTCCACAAGTTATCAAATGCTCTCGATTCAAACGAGCCTGCTGTGCTGTGATGGGCCGAAAGAGCATGAAGCATCCACGCCTGCTCATCGTACGATTCCTCTTCTTCGACAAGCTCCTTCTGCAGAAAATCCACGCCGCGATTCAATACATCGCCGCGGATTTCAATTCCCGCCTTCTGCGCAACCGTCATTCCCCAAACAACGTACGCGCTCATGAAATGATCGCTCTCCCCTTCTTTCCACCACCCCCATCCGCCGTCTGGGTGCTGAAAATCGTAGAGACGATCGAGTCCTTCACGAATCATCTTGCTCAGCTCACGGAGATCCTTCTTCCCTTTTGGATGTGTCTTGCCAGCGCTCTCCGGCTCGATTCCACCAAACAATCTTCCTTCAATGCTGGACTGAGGTAGGCCAAGGTCCTTCAGCGTTTTTGCAACGATTGCAGCCGGCAGGAAACGGCTCATGGTTTGTTCGGTGCAGCCGTATGGATAGTCAATCAGATACGGAAGCGCGTCCAGCATAGTAACCGCCATGCTGGGCGTTATCTGTACAGTCATGGTGGTAGATTCTTTTTTCCGTTCCGCCGGGATTTGCAAATTCACGGTCACATCCTCGCCTCGAACTTTGCCCGACTTTGCAGCAAACTTTTCGATGCCGTGTTCGTAGACGAGATACATTTTCTCCATCGCATCGGCGTATGATCCGCCGCGCGCTGTAACTTTCAACCTTGCGTCACCTGCCTGCTGCACAGATACCGACCAATCGACCCGTTTCTCGCCGTTTGCCGGAACATTCACTGCCGCCTGCTCGGATTTCCCGAGCGATACGCCGGCGGCTTCCAGCGAAGAAGATACGCTCAAAGCAGAATCTGTATTGTTATTGATGATCGCGGAGATCGTGACAGTGTCTCCTACGACAAAGAAGCGCGGTGCTTGCAAACGCACGATCAACGGTTGGCGTGTCCGTGTGGAGTTGGAGGCGATACCAAACTGATTTCCCGCTGTAATCACCCTGGCCGTTGCTTTCCAGGAAGTCAGCGCATCAGGAAACTTCAACTTTACTGTCGCCGTTCCGTCCTTGCCCGTCACAACATCCGGTTGCCACAACACTGTCGAGCGAAAATCACTGCGGACAATCACATTTGGTTCTGGAGGTTGGACTCCGCCCACTTTGCCTCCGGCGATTCCACCGATAGCAGCTTTCATTTCCATTGGCGCAGGTGCAGACGCCGGCATCGCGGAACCATCCTTTGCGACGTCGCTGCGCGCTTCCGATTTCCGGGCTACCTGCGCATTTGAAACATAGCCCAGACTTTTCAATTGCTCGAAAGAGTCATATGCAGTCGGAGTTGCACCTTCGGTACCTACGGTGATTCGATCCATTTCACGCTCGTCTCGCAAAACATCGTCGCCGCCCACAACGAGTCGTGTGTAGCTTTTCATGTTGAATGTGCTTTGCGTTTGTGTGCGTTGCTGGCGTTTTGTGCCGTAGTAGAACTGGCGCGGATCACCCGCGTAATCCTGCTGAATATAAAATACCGATTCATCCACCAATCCTAGTGCAACTTCTGCTGACACCGGTTTTCCTTCATGATCGCGAGTAGTGACAGTGAGAGATCCATCTTCACGCGGCTGATATTGACTGCGGTCCGGCTTCACATCGACTTGCAGAAAATGTTCGACCGGAGGAACCACAACCTGTTTGGTATCCATAAAGATCTGGCGGTCGCTGACCAGAACGCCGCTCAAAAAGATGTTGGGCACATGTTTTTCTTCGATCGGAAGTTCTACAAGTTTTACCGTGCCTGTCAGGTGAACGAGCTGATAGCTGTACAGGTCTTCTCCTTCCACCGAAAACAACACGTAACGGTCATTGGCAGGCACCGAGAGCATTACCGGCGCCGTTTGTCCGGCGCGAAATGTGTCCTTGTCAACAATGATTTCGAGTCCGCCATGACGGTATCCTAATTCTGTAGTAGCGTTGGTCGCCACCCACACAGTTGTTTCCGCCATCACAGGCGCGTCTTTATCTTCGCTTGTCCAGTGAACGCGATAATAGCCATCGCGTTCGGGAGTGAACGTAAACTCCGCTTCTCCATTCGCATCCGTCTTCACCGCGCGTGTGAGGATGTCGTCGTGCTGATAACCGCGGAATTTCAATTTCCAGCTTTGGCCGTCCGGTGAAGGGGGCGGCGGAAAAATGCCAAGACGATCGCGCAACTCCTGCAGCTCCGGTCCCTTCACTTCTTTGCCATCCGGATCCAGCCAGATCTCAAACCAGAAATCGCGCGTAACCTTCACCATTCCTTCCACGGCAACTGGCTGATCATTTGCATCGAGTGCCTTGATGTCGATTTCCACTTTATCCTGTGGACGATACAGATAATGCTTTGGCTGCGGATACACGTAGTACGTTTGCCGTGTCACACGCACCGTTTCATTCGCTGTAATCTCGCGGCGCGAAGCATCGGTCACACGAGCTTCAATCCGGTACTGCAAATCTTGACCGGTTCCCTTTGGTGTATCGAAGGAGAGAACGGCTTTTCCGGTCGCATCGGTCTTGAGTGTTTCGCGTTTGATGATTTGACCATTACCGTAGTAGTACTGCGGGCGTGTATCTTCGTAGTACCAGGGAAATTCGCGTACCGGACTCCACCACTGGTAGAACGGGTTCTGGTAGATCAACAGTTCCACGTTTGCGTTGGACACTCCCCCGCCAAAGTAATATTCAGCCTGGACATTGACCTCAACGGAATCTCCCAAACGAAATGCTTTCTTCTTTCCATTTTCTTCGGGTGTCTGGATCGTGACTTTGAACTCCGGCAATTTGTATTCTTCAATACGGAGCAGAGTTGCACTGCCGATGCCATTATGGCGTCCTTCATCGTAAAAGTTCACCCGGTATTCTCCAAGCGGCATCGCCTCGGTGAGATCGAGCGATCCCCAGGCGCTCCCAAACGCATTCAGCTTCACTTTTTCTTCCTTTACTTTGGTCCCGCGCGGATCGTAAAGCTCATATTCAATCGTCTGGTTCGCAGGAGTTGAATACACTGCGCCATCATAGCGGCGCGCTACGAACTTCCACTGCGCCTGTTCCGCAGGTCTGTAGGCCGGACGATCGGTAAATGCGTAAATGCGCCATTGCTCCGGCTGCGAATAGTAGCCATAGCCGTATCCGGTGCTGAAGGCCTGGCGATCCTTGCTGATCGCGCTCACAAAGAGTTCCGAGTTATTGGTCGATTCAAAGAGTTCGGCCAGGGCAAGGCCATCCTGATTAGTAGTGAGATCATTCAGGCGCCAGACATGCTCTGAGCCGTTGTAATACTTCTCCCACACTTTTACCGCTGCGCCGCTGATGGGCGCTCCATTCATCGCGCTGCAATAGTAGATCAGCGCCTTCTTTCCGGATGTTTTTAGCACTAACGATGTATCTGTAACCAGAATCAGCTCGCGGGCGCTGGCGCCGGTGATCTTCGCCTCCAGAAGAAATGCGCCTGATGGTAATTTTCCGTCCAGACGCATTGTTTCCTGACCCGGCTTGTAATCCCCTTTGTCCGCCGTTTCTTTCGACCAGCTCTTGAGCGGCTTGCGGCCCGTGATGTTGATCTGCTGCAGCCAGGCGCCGCTGCTGGTATCTTTGGTAAACTGCACATCCCGGTTCAGATCTACCGGATATAAATCCATGTCGATCCGTTTTGTATTTCGCCAGCTCACGTAGTACTGGATTTCCGAACCGGGCAAAAAAATATTGGTGACACTGACGCTCACAACGGGTTTTGTAATGTTCTCAATCTGTTGTTTGGCCTGATCGTAATACTTGCTCTCTCCTTTGACGTGCTGAGCGATCAGCTGGCGAAAGAGCTCAAGCGCCTTCGCAAAATCCGGTTCCTGGCGAAATTGGCCGTCTTCCTTACGGATCATGCGCCCTGATTGCATCATCCATTCCGCGTAGTAGAAGAGCGAGTCATCATACCAGTCGCTGGATTTTCCCGCCTTCAGCGCGGCCTCAAATTCTTCCGGAATCCGATTGCGCTGCGCGTAGTCGCCACCCTGATATCGAAGCGTCATGGCGATCAGATAATGCGCGTGCGCTTTATCGTTTTCGTTTTGGGCAATCTTCAGCACATTTTGCAAAGTTTCAAGCGGTACGATGTTTCCGTAATAGCCGTAATAGTAGTAGGGCTCGACCCAGGCAGGACGCGCGATGGTCCAGACGATTTTCAAATATCGCTGCCGCCCCAGCTCAATATTGTCCGATCCTGCCCACCAGTCCAGCGCTTGCTGGTAATATGCCCATCCCTGGCTCCAGTTTCGCGAATCGCGGCGCGTCCAGTAAAAATCGCCAAGCGATTCCTGCACTTCCACCCAGATCCGGTCACGATCCTCTTCCCTTGTGATATCGCGAACCAGCACTTCCAGTTGCTGTCTTGCCTGATCGAATTTTGTAGAGTCTGCTGTTTCTGTTGCCGCCTGCGATCGCCAGAGCGTATCAGCCAGGCGAAACTGGACCCATCTCGCCTCAGATGCTGAAAGTTTTGCCCCATCCAGCTTTGTATAGATGTCATGTGCCCGGGCATACGACCCCTCGGCGTAGTAACGTTCCGCATCAGCTTTCATCGATTCATGGTCGGGCTGCTGGGCAAGCAGCATCGTGATTCCAATTCCGAGCAGCGCCGCGAGAATACTTACTCTCAGTTTCATATGATGACTCCTGATAGGCACACATTATCAATACTTCTCTTGAACGCAAAATGTTGAGATTCGATCTAATGGCGGCGAATGAGGAAGGAATAAACCACAAAGGCAAAAAGACAAGAAGGGGAAGGCAGGAATTGAATTTATTTATTCCTATTCCGTAAGTTCCGTGTTTCCGTGCTTAATTATTCTTCGTGCCTTCGTGCCTTTGTGCCTTTGTGGTTTTTTCTGGAGATCTTTGGTAGGTAAGGTCTGCATATAGCTTGCGGCGACCACTGCGAAGCACTAGCGTTCCTGTCATATTCAATAGTCGAAATTCCGTGTCCAGCATCGTACCAATCGCTTCTTTGATTCCCTCCCGGAAGTGCACGTCGACAGGAAGATCCAGCTCATTTGCACCCGGATGAATCAATTGAGGCTGAACTAAGAAGCCGTCGGCTACCACTTTCCCGTCGGATTCAAAATGGTATTTAAAGCTGTAAAAACCGATATTGAACTGAAAAGGGTTTTGTATTTTCAGCTTGACAGTGCCATGGCCCGATAACAGCTTGATCTGATCGAGCGCAGAAGGTTCAAACGAGATCAAGTTCATAAAACTATCATCCGTTAATCTGACCTTCATTCTGCGCGGCGCCTTGATTCGTCCAGTGGAGTCCACCTCAACGTCCTTTTTGTGAATCGGTTTCTTCAGCTCGAATGTGCCGGTGATATGGTACGGGATAAACGAACCGAAAAGCGCTTCAAAATCATTCTGACTGAGTTTCTTGAATTGGACCGTGAGGGGAATCTGCACATTTTTTATGCTGTCCGACTCGATCTCCATCTCTTTCTGGACATGACCCGAACCGATCGGGCCCCGTGTGATTCCCATACTGAAGCGAAGGTCCTGCATTTTGACTTTCACAGGAGCGGGATTGCGGACATCAGCGCTGACCAGACATCTCAACGAATCGTGATCTATATTATGGACCTGGACCTCGCCCACTCGCACAATATCCACTTTCTGAATCTTCCCCACACATCCGGTGAGGCAGAAACAGCTCGCAAGAACGCAAAAATATAACCGAATGAAAAGGCTTGAAATGCAGTGGACCCGGATCATGATAAAAGAGCCTAAGGTTTGTCCGACTCGTCTTTCTTGGACTCGTTCCGCTTTTCGGCTGCTTCTTCGCCGTGTTCGACTCTTGCTGTGACGTCGGGATTTGTGATGTGAGTGTCAATTTCCAGTTTGGAATCTACGCTCACAACACCATCGACCTCGCGTGTAAGCAGAACTGCTCTGGTGGCTTCATTCTGACCGATTACCTTTCCTTTGAGATGGACCACACCGTCATCCGTATCCACATCGATCTTGGCGCTTGCAAGAGTCGGATCGCCGGAAAGCTTCGCTTTTACAGAGTCCGTAATGTCACTGTCCGATTGTACATGTCCTGTCTCTATACATGCCTGCAAAAAAAGAATCGCAAACAGCAGCGCTGCCACATTCGATATCAACTTCATCAAGCACCTCCAGTGACGCAGGATTCACATCGTGCTGATCCTTATGTAATGTAGCGAACAATGTCTTTCCAAGAGTTAACCAATCCCACCGCGACCAAACCAAGGAATGCGAAACCGATTGCGGATAAAGGACTCAAGTGTGATTTTTTTCGGAAGACACTATTTATTTTCATGACTCACCTAATTGTCAGGCAATAATTACTCTCTGTATTGGGATGACAGTATCGGGACCAGCTTATATTCTTGTCACATTCGATACCACACAGCCTATCGTGCTGATTGTGTATTCAGCTGTTGCAGCTGTTCTTGGAGCTTTCTCGAATCTTTTGAATGCGGCTTGGGCTCCTGAATCCGGGGAAGATCCGCATAGAAGGTAAGAATGTTTTGTCTCAAGCCGGAATCGACTGTTGCAAAATTCTTTCTCGAAAGTATTTCGATCCATTTGCTGTATGTCTTGTCCGTCAAACGGTAACGGCCAGGATGAGTCTGTTCGCCGGTATCCAGATCTTTGTTTTCCAGCCGGTCCTGTCCCTGTGCTACCTGGCGGAGCAACTCTGTGTAGTTCGATAAAGTTGTTTCATAGCTTTCCAAAAACATCGCTTCCACTTCCGGTGTTGGAGGCTTGAATTTGAGAATCTTGAGGGGACCAATCGGCGGAAGGATTCTGACGAAAAAGGCAATTAATTTAGAGAAAAAGCCAGACTTCGTATATTTGGTCCCGTAAGCCTTTTCAAAGTCGGGTCGAGACATCCGGAAGAAAAACTGATCCCGCGTGGTTCCCAATTTCTCGATATCATCCTTTTTCAGCTCCCAGGCAACTTTGATCATATCGGGGATCAATCCGGTTACCGAGTACCGGTACGTTCCGATGGCAGTCTCGAAATCCGGAAAGATTTCTTCTATCGACAGGCCGTAAGCGCGCTGAAACGATTTCTTGAGCACTTCACGCGCTATGTCAAAGCCAATAAAGTCTTGAAAATCGTCCGAAGCATATTTGCCACGGGCCACCTGAACCACATCGTAGCCGAATTCGACCTTGAGATGAGCCGACGGCTTATCCTCATAGGTTACCAGATTTCCATATTTTCTACGCAGCTCAGGATACAAAATTGGAACCGAAAGGTTGGTTGCGGTAGCATGACCGATATTGTCCGAAGAATAGTGCGACAGGGCGCCCAGCGCGAAGGCATACTCATCAATGGTTTGTGAATCCTCAATTAGAGCAGTGACAAAATCGCCGCTGCGCACATAATGGACAAGATCGGAAAAGAACTTATTGCCACCGGGATAATAGCCAAGATCCTGTATGAGGGAGCCGCCATAAGCGAACTTGCGCGATGCAGAAATTTCATCAGCCGAAGAACGGGGAAAACTCTTCTTCAATAATGGAGTGATCTGCTGATCCCAGGAGGAATCGATGATCGCTTTGTGCTAAGTACTGAGTATGCGTCCGTATGTTGAGAGAATAGTACGTATGCAAACAAAAACAATCCGAGCTTTCTCATCCTGCAGCGAATCTATTCCGGAAAGCAATATTCGCAATCGATGAATTGACTTTCGCTTTTTTTTCGCCTATCATAATCACATGACGGCAGGGGAAAGTCGAGCGTCCAGACCGGAAGTTCTGGCGGGCAGAACGTTCAAGATCCGAAGTCCGTTCGGAACCGTGAATGTGACCTTAAACGAAAATGGGGAAAACTCCCCTTTTGAATTATTTCTGAACACCGCCAAGAATGGATCCGATTTGTCCGCCGATGCCGAAGCCATCGGAAGGCTTTGTTCCCTGCTGCTTCGAATCAGCTCACCTGTTCCGGAATTGCGGCGCATTGAGCTGATCATTGAAATTCTCTCAGGAATTCGTGGCGGCAGCGACTCCGGATCCGGGGAAAATCAAGTTCGCAGCGTCCCGGATGCAGTCGCATTCGCTCTCACCCAGTACCTCGAATCAAAGAGAACGGATAACCACAAGGCACGAAGACAAGAAGGGTTGGAATCGCAAACCCATAACCACAGACACTAACGCGGAGGCATTCTCCCGCGCCTCCGTGGTAAAATTCCGCCGAACAAGCAGATGCAAGCGTCACGGTTTTTGACAGCGAGGTGGTCTTCAATCGTCATGATCAACTACAAGGTGGATGAGACCCTGCTTCAACCTTTTGTTCCAAAAGGTGTCGAACTGGATTCCTGGGAGGGAAATATATTCGTCAGCATGGTTGGCTTCCTGTTTTCCGACACGCGCATCTTTGGAATTCCGGTTCCCTTTCATCGCGAATTTGAAGAGGTAAACCTCCGGTTTTATGTGCGCCAGCATACAACAGACGGTATTCGTCGCGGCGTGGCCTTCATCAAAGAGATCGTTCCCAAACCCGCTGTCGCGCTGGTCGCCCGCGTTGCCTACGGTGAAAATTACGTGTCGATGCCGATGCGCCACCGGTATACAACAGACAGCGTGATTGAATATGGATGGAAACATAGAGGCCGGTGGAATCGGATCAGCGCAAAAACCACGAACAGCTCGCATGCCTTGGTTCCCGGTTCACAGGAAGAATTCATCGCGGAACACTACTGGGGATATTCCGCGAGATCGGACGGCGGCTGCACGGCTTATCGTGTGGATCATCCACGTTGGAATGTTTCACAAGTCAGTAGTGCATTGCTGGATTGTGATATCGAAGAACTCTACGGAATCCAGTTTACAAAGTCTCTGGGAGCAATACCATTTTCCGCTTTTGCAGCTGATGGATCGCCGGTGACTGTCTATCGTGGTGTCCCGATCGAGGAACAACCCTGAGCGTATCGAAAGCGGTGTATCTTTTTCTTGCGATACTCACGGCTTCCGTGGTTGTCTACTCCATCTGGTGGCGCACTTCAGAAATTGTATTCATAGGAAATCTTATTCAAGCGAGCGCCATTTGTTTTTCGGGCATCCAATTCAATCAATTGGCGCTCACCGCCCTTGCGAAAAACAAAGCATGGAAAGGATGGGCCTGTTTTGCGGGCGGATTGTGGATGTGGTTCCTTGCACAGTTGATGGAAACATACGCGGAAATGATTCTCTTTCAAGGATCTTATGGAACCATTTCGGATTGTTTTTGGCTGGTTGGATCATCTTTGTTCCTCATCGGGGGCATCCTACTTCTCCGCCACTACGGCAAAGGATCCGTTACGGCGAAACTCCGAAGCAAACTGGGGGGCTCAAGTCTGGTCGCTGCAGCGTACGTCGCAATACTCGCATTTGCGGTATGGCCTCATCTGACTGCTCCGGATCGGGCGGGATCCTTGAAATTTCTAGACTTCAGTTACCCGACGATCGATTTCTGCATTGCATTTTGCTTCTTTCTATTGATGTATACCGCCGAAAGCTTTCAAGACAAGGATCTGTCCACAGGCTCTCTGCTGATCTTCATCACGTTTACATCAATTGCCGCATCGGACGTCCTCTGGGGCTATTTTCGAGACGTGGAAACTTTGATCTACCGGCTGCAGGATATTTTGTTTTTTGCCGAGTATTCGCTGTTCGCATTCGCCGCCATGTTCTTTGCCTCAAGTTTGGAAGGGGACACGGAATAATCCGGTGATGGCGCAGGATTCAGCGAAAGATAGGACGGATAGATACGATCTATATCCGAAAGGATAGAGCCCTTTTTATGATTGGCAGTTGATTGCGCAATCGTGGGAACTGGTTTTCGAGTTTCAGGTTTGATTCGGCCGAGACCTGGAACGCGATAGTCTTGATCGATTTTTCGAGCTGTCAACCATCCGGCCACGCCTCCAGCAGCGCCGAGAAGTATCGCAGTTGTCCACACTTTTTGATCTGAATTGATTGCGTCGTCGTAGACGTCTAATCCGAGAAACACGCCGGCCACAAAACCACCGGCAGCCATCACCGGGATCAGCCACCAGTGACTCTTCTTGTGAACAGACTGTGCTTTCTCGACGTCTTCCGCAATGGATGGACTCGTTCCGGACACGAGCATGAAAAAGCAAATGAGTACAGCAGATACTGTCTTCCAATTTTTCATCTTGAGTTGCCTCCTGTTTCAAACCACTGCAAGAGAAATGCCAATCTTTATGTCTTTTTGGCCGTTGAGAATCAGGCAGGCCAGAGGCCTGGGACCCATAATGCAGGCGGGACGCTTGCGCTCCAGCACTTATCTACGAAGTCGCAAAAGAATCGGGACCGCGCAAAGCTGCGCGATCACAGAGAAGAGAATGAGAGCGGGGATGGAGATATCGTACAGCAAACCCATCAGCGCGCTGCCCAGAAACCAGACGATTCCAAACGTTGCATTGAAAATGCCATACGCGGATCCCCGTTTGTCCGGTGAAATCATGTCTGCAATCGCTGCCCGCATCACCGATTCCTGCGCGCCCATTCCGATTCCCCACAACGTCATTCCCACGATCGCAAAACTGAACGACCGGCCGAATGCGAACAGCGCAAAGAAAGCAGACACAAGGAAAGCAGCCGCAAGAACAGGTAGTCCGTTCCGATCAAACATCCGCCCAAAGATCAATGCGGCAATTGCATCTACCCCCATCGCAATTGCATAAAGCACGGGAATCGAGCTGTCTGATGCAGCCGATATTTTTTTCAAGTGAAAAGCGATCAGGGGAAAATCCGCGTATCCAGCGGCAACCAGACAGACCGCAATCAAATACATCCAGTAAGATCGCGGGAATCCTTCCCCTTTGAAAACGGGAATGTGGAATTCAAAATCGCGTGGTCTTGGATACAAAAACCGGGCAACAACCAGCACGGAAAGCGCAAGCAAAGCGGGAACAAGTAACCATGCAAAGGCTGTTTGATAGCCTTTTTTTTCAAAAAGTATGACTGCAACAATTACAGGACCCAGGACTGCTCCGATCTGATCCATCGCTTCGTGAAGACCAAATCCCCATCCACGTCCCATACGACTGGTGGCGTGAGAAAGCATCACATCGCGCGCCGGAGTCCGGATCGCTTTTCCAACACGCTCCAGAACGAGCAACATCGCGGCAAATTCCCACCGGCCTGAAAGAGCCAGCGCGGGAACAGCAAGCAAATTTACCGCGTACCCGAAGATGGTGATACCCCAGTGTCTTCCTGTCCGTTCCGTAATGTAACCGGATACAAGACGCAAACCGTAACCGATCAGCTCGCCAAATCCGGCAATCAATCCGACCATCGCACCGGTTGCGCCAAGCAAAGCCAGAAAGGGGCCAGAGATACTGCGGGCTCCTTCATATGTAGCATCAGCCAGCAGACTAACGACACCCAGAAGGACGACAAATCGCAAAGCCGCTGAAGTAGAAAGGCTTTTGTCGTTCGCTGTTTCCGGAGTCTGTCTCAATTTACGTCCTCCGTCAATCGGGGACTTGTCAAAATGGGAATTCTCATTGGAATCAATGGAAAACCGGAACCGGCTTCTGATGGAACGGATCGCATGAGATTTAGCTTTTCTGCAACTCGGAGACAAACCGCTGGAGCCTGGTAATCGAGTCCTTTTTACCCATCGCTTCGAGAAGCTCAAACACGCCCGGTCCGGCCGTTTTACCTGTGAGCGCGAGGCGGATCGGATGGATGATCACACCGGCTTTGATGGCTTGTTGCTCCGTAAAGTCGCGAAGGGCCCCTTCCAGATTCTGGTGATTCCACGGATCCAGAGAATCCAGCCGCGAAATAAACCCCTGGAGCAAACCGGAAAGCGCCGGATCCTTTTTCAGTTTTTCAAAACCTGCGGAATCGTATGAAAAATCTACTGTGAAAAAAGGCGTTAGCATCTGGGCCAGTTCGACCAGCGAAACCGCCCGGGTGCGCATCAAATCCACACGCGGTAAAAACAGAAGATCGTTTTTCCATTCTTTGTCCGGCAAATATGGCTCCAGAAGCTCCAGAACCCGGTCCTGCGGAACGAGTGAAAGATACTTTCCGTTCATCCATTGCAGCTTCTTGAGATCAAAGACGGCATTGCTGCTTCCTACTCTTTTGAGATCAAATTCAACGACAAGATCCTGAAGGGAAAAAATTTCACGCTCATCGCCGGGGTTCCATCCAAGCAATGCCAGAAAATTTACCAGCGCTTCCGGGAGAATTCCCTGGTTTCGATATTCTTCAACTGCAACTGATCCATGACGTTTGCTCAATCGCTTTTTGTCGGGCCCCAGGATCAAAGGAAGATGGCCAAATCGCGGAGGTGGAGATCCGAAGGCATCGTACAGCAGAATCTGTTTCGGCGTATTGGAAATGTGATCATCTCCGCGAATCACGTGGGAAATCTTCATATCGATGTCATCCACCACCACCGAAAGATGATACGTAGGATGAGAATCGGAACGGAGAAGCACAAAATCATCCACGGATGCGTGCTCCAGCGAAATCTCTCCGTGCACCAGATCGGCAAATACTGTCCTGCCGGCCGGCACCAGAAACCGCACGGCAAACAGATCGCCGTTCTTCAACTTCTGCTCGATCGCTTCGCCGGACAGCGCCAGACAAACGCGTTCATATTTCCAGGCGCCTTTTTCCTTCATGCCGGTTTGGCGACGCAGCTCGAGCTCTTCCGGCTTGCAAAAACAACGGTAGGCCTTTCCTTGTTCCACCAGTTTCATGGCAGCCTGCCGGTACAGATCCAGCCGCTCGGATTGATAGAACGGACCTTCATCCCAGCTCAGACCGAGCCATCGCAGGCTGTTCAAAATGACATCGACCATCTCTTGCGACGAACGTTGCACATCGGTGTCTTCAATCCGCAGGACAAACGTGCCTTCGAGTTTTCGAGCGTAGAGCCAGTTGTAAAGCGCAGTCCGGGCTCCGCCGACATGCAAAAATCCCGTTGGACTCGGCGCAAATCTCAATCGCATCGATGAGTTCATTTCGATAACCTGCTACGTGCTAAACTGAACCTATTGGGAGATGATTGTAATGAGAATACGGGTTTCTTTCAAATGGGTATTTGTCTGCCTTTTACTCTCCGCCGCCTGCAACACGAAGAACGATTCTTCGGGAATTGATGTTACGGGCCACTGGACGGCAACGGTAACGGTACAGAGCTGTTCTCCCGGCGATGTCTGCTCTTCGATTGGTTTTCAACAGGGACTAACAGTGATTGCAGTCATGGATCTCCGCCAAGACGGAAACAGAGTGGAAGGAACATACACTTATCAAGGACTTGGGATTAACGCGTCTGTTACTGGAGATCTGGCGGATACAATGCTTGTGTTGACGGGCGAAGCGCAGCATCCGCTCGGTCGCGCATCCGTTCGGCTCACCGGAACTGTGTCCGATAGCGGAATCGCCTCGAATGTGTCTCATGATATCAGCTTGATCGACGGACGATCTGGAACAGTAGGCGGTTCGGGAAATTTTACAAAGTAGACGCGTCAAATCTTCTTGAAGTGATACGGCTCGATGCCGCCATCCATGGTGAGCTCGGTCATTTCCTTCCAGATCTTTTGAACTTTTTCCGATTCGCTGGCTTTTTGGAAAGAATCTTTACTTCTCCATTCAAAGATTTCCTTGTAGACCATTGGATTTTCAGGGTCCCGCAGTAAGTACGGAAGGTGGTCTGTAGTCAGTTTTTCGCTTCGCAAGACTTTCCAGTGCCGGCGCAGGATCCGCTCAAATTCCTTCTCATGACCTTTCTTGACAACGTAGGTAACCACCACTGCCTTCATAACAATGGATGTTATCACACGTCTCAAACCTGTGGAGCCGGCAGGCGGTCCTGCAGATTCAGGTTCCTGGAGCCGGCGGGCGACCCTGCCCACCATCAAGTGCAAAATCACACGGAGGCCCGCAGACTCCGAATCGAAATGATAAAATAAGACAGCGATGAGGTGGACACTTCTCCTGGGTGGCGTATTCAATTTTGTAATGGGGTTGATTTTTTTCAACGACCGGATGATCGGTATTTTTCTACAAACTGCAGTCCAGCTGGAGGCATCGCTGTTTGGGCGAACTGCAGTGATGTTTGTTCCACAGGATCCGGTACACATAATGCTCATCCATGGTTTTGGCGCGGCTGCAATGATTCTGGGCGCCACATTGATCGTTAGTTTTCGTGATCCGGTTCGTTATCTGATGTTTGTCCTGATCGATGGCTTTGGGCGGTTGCTATTCGGCAGCATGATGGCGCTGTATGTATTTCAATTCGATCTGGTTCGCGTGATCCTGTTGTTTGCAATACTGGAGCTACTGCTGGGACTGCTCTATGTCCTCTACGCAAGAGCCCTTGCGGCAGGTTAGGAATATTTTTCGATTGTTTCCGCGGCAGCGGTCAGGCCATCGCGCGAACGGATGGTTTCACCGAACTCTTGCGCCCGATCTCGCAGGCTCGTATCGGCGACAGCTTTTCGAACTGTATCCGCAATCTCGCTTCCTGCTGCCGGCGGACCCAACTTCAACGCACTGACGCGATCCGACCAATAATACTGATCCACCAGATTCGGAACGATCACCTGGGGCACGCCCGCCCGCGCGGCTGCCGCAGTCATTTCTGTTCCTCCTTGATGAACCACAAGCGAAACGTTCGGAAAAATCAAAGAGAATGCATCCGAATCCAAAAACCTGCAATTTGATGGAAGGTCCTTCTGATCAATTCCACTCCAGCCCCATCCAACAAGTAACCGCGGAGAGGCTTCCGCGACATTCTTGATCAATTCGATACCTGCATACCTGCGTGTGCGTACAGGGGCCAGATAAACAGGTGGAGGACCTGCCGCAAAATACTCCTGCCACTCCGCAGGAGGGGGCTCGCTCGAGTCATAAAACCAGAATCCGGTGACTGTACGTTTTGAATGCTCGGAGATTGGAGCCAGGAAAGGATCTACTGCGACCAGCTGATGTCCTGAACAAAAAAGATGCTGGAACAAATTTGTCACCGGAGGCTGGTGGCACAATTCTCGTTCGTGATTGATGGCTGCCCCTAACACGTCCTCCCACCGATGGGATAGCCGGTTACGCGAAATCGATTGGAACATCCCACCGGCGGAAACACCAATGCTGGGATATTGAGATTCTTCCAGTAGCACCGGCGAATTTGCGGCATACAGGTAAGGCAGTCCAAGTTGCTCACACATGGAGGGTCCGGCAATTTGAAGCATGGACCCGATCAAAACATCCGCCTCGCGAAGAGCGTCCCGAAGCGAAACAAATTGGACCGGCACCTCTGAAGTTACAGACTGCAGCAACGCTTCTCCCCTGTTTCTGATTTCGTAGTTGCCTTCCAGCAAATCCTGAAAACTCTTGCCGATCGACACCACTTGAAAGCCAAGTTTCATGATCCGTGAGCGATAAATCTCGGGAGCGCAAACAAGGACGGAGTGGCCGCGGGCGTGTAATGTCGTTCCGAGCGCGAGCATGGGCATTACATCCCCATGGCCACCAACTGGAGCAAGCGCAATTCTCATCAGCGGGTTATTTTACGCAGAAACAGTCCCAACGCAAGCCATGTTGCCAGAGCCACATATTCCCAGAGGCGAAAACTTCCCGGGATGGAAGGAACAATTTTCAAAAGTACAAACACAACAGCAACCAGCGCCCCTGTGTATGCGATGACAATGTCCCGATTGCGATGTGAATCGTCGCCTCCCGTCTTCCGCCATTGTGAAAACGCAAAACAGGTCACAGACCATCCAATTGCCGAACAAAGTGATCCGACTTCTGTGACGGGAACTAGGATAGATCTCCCGAGCAATGCCCCGATGATTGTAACTACGCCACAAAAGAGCACCGCGCGTGTAGGCGTCTGGTAGCGTCGATGAATATCGCCAATAGCTGCAGGGATCAATTTCCGGCGTCCGAGAGAAAAAACCAGACGCGATGCCGTTAGAAAATTTGCATTAAATACTTTTAACAGCGAAACCAGCGCCGACGCAAAAATCAGACGGACGATCCATCGTGATCCAAATGCGCGCTCAAACGCAAATGCTGTTGCAAATGGTTGCTGTGTGAGAATCTTCCACGGAGCCAGCCCGGAGACGACTCCGATGATCGCGACATAAAATAAAGTGCCGACTGCCAGTCCGAGAAAGATGGCTTTTACAAAACCGCCTGACTGAAATCCTTCGTCCGCTTCTTCGCAACACTTCGGAACCGCTTCAAAACCAGTTAAGAAGTAGGGAACGATCTGCAAAACGCGAATGATGGAAACAACGACTCCAAGAGCAGCGACCTCAGCAAAGAGAGGTTCAAAGTTTTCAATCCGGGAACGGCCGATTCCCAGTAAAGTAAATATTGCAAACAGCGCCAGTAATCCAAACGTAGTGTAGTTTTGAAATCGCGAACTGATCCGAATGCCGCGATAGTTCAAAAAAATAATTAAGAATGTTACAGCAAAACCAAGCAGCAACGATGGAAGATATACCGCGTAGCCTCCGACATGATAGATCTCAATGGTTTGAATTGCGGGAAAGAGATAACCGATCAGTCTTCCCACGGCGACAGCTTCCCACGGACAAACAATCAGATAGGCCAGTGTCATCAGCCAGGAAGCGGCAAAACCGATGGATCGCGGAAATACAGTGGTTGCGTAAGCCAGTTCACTGGCTGCATCGGGAATCTCGCGGACAAATTTTCCGTAAACGAACGCTACCGGGATCAAGGCTACGCCGCCAATCAGAAAGCCGAGCATCGCGCCACCCGGGCCTCCTCGCGTGAGCCAGTCGTCGATGACCAACAGCCATCCAACTCCAACCATCGTGCCGAAGGCAAGCGCAAAATATTCAGTAGTGCGAAGGGTGCGCGCCAGGGTAGGTTGCTGCGACATTAGGAAGGATTATAAACCAGGATCACCGTGGTAGGGGCGAACCTTGTGGTCGCACGCTCTCATGCGGGCAGGCACAAGGCCTGCCCCTACTTACTTTCCCTAACCAGCTCCACTGCGGAGTCCAGTGCAGTCCGAATTTCATCGAGAGCGGGCTTACGTCCGGCGTCCAGAACCAGAAGGATGACAAAATTCTTCCAGGATCCCAGAGTTTGAGAAAGATACTGAGAAAAAATAAATCGCGTCGGAAGAGTACATGCAATGAACGGAAATTTTGATTGATAACTTGCCAGAACTTTTTCAGTGAGCGGAGGACTTCCGGAAACATCAAAGCCGAAAGGTTCTCCGCGTTTCCATTCCAGGATAGCTCTTCCGAGACTCAAGTTCGGCTCGATCCAGGTTCTTTCACGAACCGGAATTCCTGTGTCAGCATAGACGAGAGTGATGGAACCGGGACCATGAAAATTGTGCGGATACAAAACAACCGGAATTCCTTTCCAGGTACCTTCCAGCTGAATGAAATAATCGTCACCACCGATCGCCAAGGAGAGCTCTTCAGCCACCTTCTTAAAATAGCGGTTCCGGCTCTTCGTGCCGACGATGCTCTGCCGCCGGCTGCGCCAGATCACAAAAATTACGGCGGATGCTGCAATCAGCACGAAGCACAGGAGTTTGATCCACATCTAAAGTCTCAGACTGGAAATATGTAACCAATTGGTTACGTAATTCGAGATCCCGAGTGAGAAACGACTTCGTGTTTTAGCGAATTCTTCCCGCTTTGTTTCACCTGATACATGAGACGATCCGGATTGGCCAGCATTTCATCTACTGATGAAGGTGGGATCAGATACGTTGTCACTCCGATGCTGAATGTGACGTCCCATCGGTTGGATTCCATGGTTCGAGTCAACAATTCGCGTAATTTTTCCATGATGATCAAAGCCTCCTCCGCGCCGGTTTCGGTGAACAACAAGACAAACTCGTCTCCTCCAATCCGCGCCACCAAATCGGTGGAGCGCGTATTCAATTGCAGTGTTTTTGCCACCGATCGAAGCAAGGCATCGCCGGCGTTGTGACCCCAGTTGTCATTCACTGTTTTGAAATTGTCCAGATCGATAAATACAACAGTGAACGAATGAGGATACCGGTTCGCCCGCTGGATTTCTTGATTCCCAAGATCGAAGAAAGTCCTGCGATTTGCAACACCTGTTAAATCATCCTGCCGCGCCAGGGATTTCTCCCGTTCCAGAGTAGATTTCAATTCGCTGATCAAATATGAAATACAGGAAAAGAAGATCAATCGTATGAAAAAGTTCCAGAACATGTTGGCGTTGTACGGGACTGCATTTTCGAAAAGATCCACAATCAACCAGGTAGTGGCGTTCAGAATTCCAATCGTGACTCCGGCCAATTTGCTGCCATACCAGGCAGCCAGAAAGATCGGAATGGAATAAAACACATATGCCGAGATATCTTCCTTGGTAATGAAATCCAGTACACCGATTCCGGCAGAGATCGCGAGTGCGAGCAAAAAGATGCCCGGAAACCATTTCATCTGCGGTCGAAAATTCATTTGCGCCTGCGGAAGATTTTCAACAGCTCAAACCAAAGAATACTAGCAATTCCGGACGAAAAACAAATGACCAGATCTTCGGGATGCAAGAAGGAAAACCGGAACAATTCGCGAAGAAAGGGGACATACAGCACCAGAGCCAGAAATCCCAGGGCCGCCGTCACCACGAACCAGAGTGCGCGATTCGGCAACAGAAGAGTACGGAAGAGCGGAAGGGACCAGGACCGGTTTGTAAAAATCAAGCTAAGATTGGCGATTACGAGAGTAGTGAAGGTCAGCGCACGCGAGTCGGCCTCTCCCTGTCCGCGCCAGAGCGCGATCGCATACACAGCAAGAACGATTGCCAGAACGCTCGCACCTTGCAGCACACACAGTCCAATATTACGCGCTGTAAACATGCGCTCCTTCGAATTTCGAGGCGGTCGCTTCATGAGGTCCGGCTCCTCCGGCTCCGCTTCAAATGCAATCGAACAAGCAGGATCGATGATGAGCTCTAGGAATAAAATTTGGACTGGAAAAAACACAAGCGGCGTGCCCATCAAAAGGGGAGCGAGGGCTACGCCGGCGATCGGCACATGGATCGCGAAAATGTAAGCCATCGCCTTTCGCAGGTTATCGTAGATGCGCCGACCCTGCCGGATCGCGCGTACGATCGACGTAAAATCGTCATCCAGCAGGATCAAAGAAGCCGATTCGCGGGCGACATCTGTTCCGCGACCGCCCATAGCGATGCCGATATGCGCAGCTTTCAGCGCAGGAGCATCATTCACTCCATCCCCGGTCATAGCTACTACTTCGCCATTCGCCTTTAGCGCGTTTACCAACCGAAGTTTTTGTTCCGGCAAGACCCTTGCGAATAAGTTCGTTGTCCGGACATGATTTTGCAGCTCGGCCTCGCTCATTCGTTCCAGGTCCGGACCAGCAACCACAAGATCGGAGCGCGACAATCCTATCTGTTTGCCGATCGCGCGCGCGGTAGCCGGATAATCACCAGTAATCATAACCACACGGATGCCGGCCGCGTTGCATTCTTGTATGGATCCGGGTACTTCAGGCCGCAACGGATCGGCGAGGGCTACCAGCCCAAGATATTCAAATTCAAACTCCCGCTGACTTTGAGGCCATTGGGGTCCGGCGTATTCTGCTTTTGCCACCGCAAGCACCCGAAGACCGTCAGCTGCCATTCCCTCGATTTGGATTTGCAAGTCTTTGCGTCTGGAATCATCCCATAGGCAAAGATCCATAATCGATTCGGGCGCGCCTTTTGCTGCCACTATGAACGATTCGCTTCCGGGCATTCTCCACACGTGAGACATCGCAAACAACGGAGGAGAAAGGGAATACTCGTACACCAGGCTCCAGTCTTCGTGCAAATGTTCAGTTCCTGTTAGAAACCGGCGTCCCAGTTCCTGAAAGGCTCGCTCCATCGGATCAAACGGATCCGTTTCGCTTGCAAGAATGCTGAATTCAACAATTTCATGAAATCGCTCCGGAAGGGGCTCGGCGGGATCACTTTCAATCGTGAACAATTCGCCGCCTGACGCCAGCCGGCTGACGCGCATCTGATTGAGCGTCAGCGTTCCCGTTTTGTCCACGCACAACACAGTAGAGGCGCCAAGTGTTTCGATCGCAGGAATGCGGCGCGTAAGGACCCGGTTTTGCGAAATCCGCCATGCTCCCAGCGCGAGAAACACAGTGAGGACAACGGGAAATTCTTCCGGTACCAGCGACATTGCCAGCGTGACTCCAGCCAGAACCGCGTTGAGCCATCCATCACGGAGAAAACCGTACAGCAGTGTCACGAGCACGCACAGCGACATCCCGGCGAATGCAAAGACACGGACCAGTTTCCCGATTTCCCGATGCAGAAATGTTTTTTCCGGTTGAATGGTTTGCAGAGCGCGTCCGATTTTTCCAAGCTCCGTGCGTATGCCGGTCGCACGTACTTCTGCGATCCCCTGTCCTTGCACCGCCATCGTGCCGGAAAAGACAAAGGGCAAGTCTTCACCGCCCGGTCGTTCGGTCGACTGAGATCCATCCCATGGAATCTTCCGGACCGGAAAAGGCTCACCGGTCAGCAAGGACTCGTTCACTGCTAGATCGTGGCAGGAAAGAAGCACGGCGTCTGCAGGAATCCTGTCCCCTTCGCTCAACACCAGAATGTCGCCTCGCACTACTTCCTTTCCGGCAATCCGAAACTGTTTCCCTTCGCGGATGACGAGCGCTCGCGGACTGGATAGATCGCGAAGAGCTTCCAGAGCCCGTTCCGTCCTTCGTTCTTGAAACAACGTGATACCCAAAATCATCAAGAATGAACCCAGCAAAAACAAGGCCTCTTCCAAATCGCCAAGCAGCAGATAAATCGCGGCGCTTGCAGTTAACAGCAAGAACATCGGTTCGCGAAAAATATCCAGAAGGCTATGCAGAAAATTCCGGCGATCCGCGGAGGGAAGCTCGTTGTATCCTTCGGACTTCAGCCTTTCGGCTGCTTCCCGCTCGGACAACCCTAGCGGATCAGGATTCATTGGAAGCGACCAACCCGAAGGCTGAGGGGCCATCGCACGATTCTGTGTAGATCCGGTTCGCCCCAGGCATCCAGGAGTTCTTCACGGATCACCAGGACCGGATCGGATCCTTTCACTTTGACGTAGGTTTGAGTAGCAGACCATGTGGTGAGATAACCGGCCAGGTCGGCAAAATTCCATTCTGTATCCATATGAAATTCCGGCACGACCATTTCCTCAAAGGGAAAGTGGATCGTACGGTACCCTTGCTCCAGCAGTCTTCTTTCAGGCGACCAGTATGGTCCCACTATTTTTGTATAGAAATCAAATAGGATCGAGTCTATCGACGGATCAATGTGCAGGAGGTTATAGCACCACACCGCGATGATCCCGCGTGGCTTCAAGATGCGGCGAACCTCTTGAAAGAATGGAACCGGCTGAAGCCAATGAAGAGCCTGCGCGACAGTAACAAGATCGGCAATTCCCGATTGAAATGGCGCCTGTTCCGCAAGCGCTACACTGTAACAAACGCGGTCACTGCGGAAAGCGTTTTGAATCTGCTTCCGGCTCGCGTCGGTGGCAGCCACCAGCCGGAAGTACCGGGCCAGCGCTTCAGCAGCCTGACCGTTTCCCGTTGCGCAGTCCCATGCCAGATCCGGATTCTCCACTATCGATGAAAGGTATTGAAACAGCGCATCAGGATAATGTGGACGAAATCGCGCATAGGAATCCGCCCTGGATGAAAAATGATCCTGAAAAGTCATAGGTGAATTCTATGTCGCGTAGCGATACTTTGCTTGTTGCTGATTGGGCGCGACATGATCCATTCTAAATGGGAACAGAGACAGAGGATCAGGCTGTCTGGAGAACGCTGCCTCAATATCAACCAATGAAATCCGGGCGCCTCATTGGAACAGAATCAGAAGTAGATGTGCAGCCGGACAGTCAGATCGTCTGCATTTTGGAGTTTGTTCTGGGGAATGCTTTGATTGAATCGATAAAAAATCTGCAATTGTAGAAAAGAACAAAGTACCGGCTCGATGCCGATCAGAACTCGATCCCGTTCGTTCTCATCGATGTCACGGCTCGGATCAAAATACTCATATGCCGCTTTGATATTCCAGCCGCGCGCAATCAAATAGTCCAGCTCTGCATAGGTAATCAATTGATCGCGGGATTGTCCAGGAACCGAGTCGTCCTGAACCGTATCGATTTCCCCTTGCAGAACCGCCGGCCCCAATCTCAGCCCTGCCCAGAGCGCGCCGCTGTTTCGATCGCCGGAATTCGCCGGATTATGCGATCCGGAAATTCCGATCCGGAATCTACTGTTTAAGTAGTAGACAGACCCTGCCATCAGCTTACCGGCATTGTCGTCCGAACTTCCAGGGGTCCCATTCGTCACAGATGCAGCAAAGTTCCAGGCGCCGGGCGCAAAGCCGATTTCCACGCCCTGGTCTGCGTTGTTGAAGTTGAATCCCGTAACTTCACGAATGAATGCTCGATCATCTTCCAAACGGATTCCATAAGGAAGCACAAACTCTCCCGCCTTCAGCCAACCCCTGCCGGGCAATCCCTGAAGCATGCCGAATATTTCACGCGACTGAGCCCCGCCGGGCGCGACACTCTCATCCAGGTAGAAGGTCAGGTGATCCGGAATCAGATTGATGCGGAGATAGAGATCGGATTTATCAGTTTGAAATGTGTTGGAGGCGTGATCTTGAACAAACGTGCTTAGATTTTCGAAACGGAAATCACCTCCAATGGCGATCAAATCATCGTGAAAGGACAGGAAGAAGGGAATTTTCTTCGCTATCAGATCGATCGGCTTCCACGGCATCTCGTCTGCGCCGTATCCTGCGCCCATGCGGGTTCTCTGTCCTCCGCCGGTTCGATTCACGTGACAGCTTCCGCAGCTCAACCCTTCCCGAATCGCCAAATACGATTCCGCCTGTGAAAGTGAAACGACGCTTACCAGAATTACAGCAGCCAGAGTAAGCGCGCGACGTGCGCGTCCGCCTTGTGTCGTCCTAAAAAAAGTTGACACTTCTTTGACTTCAAACTGCATAACATTCGGCCGGTGTTTTGTAGTCCAAACTCAGGTGTAAGCGTTGATTGTTGTACGTTTTTATTGAATTTGCGGCCAGTTGGTTCGCATTGTCGAAGGAAGGAAGTCTTGTTCCCAAGAGGAACTCGTCTTTCAATATTCCATTGACTCGCTCAGCAACCGCATTTTCGTAGACATGGTTTTCTTCGGTCATGCTAATTTGAATCCCATATTTTTGCAAAATCTCTGTATATCGAGGATTGCAGTACTGGTGTCCGCGATCCGAATGATGAATGAGACCCGAAGTATGTTCCGTGTCTTTCAGTGCCATCTTTAAAGCTTTTTGGCATCCTTCCACCGACAGGCTTTTGCTGACATTCCAGCCGACTATTTTGCGGGAATAAAGATCCGTAATCAGAGCAAGATAGCAAAACCCATCAACCGTGTCCAAATACGTAATGTCGGAGACAAAAACCTCGTTTGGTCTGGTCACCGTTAAATCCTTAATCAGGTTGCGGTATTTTCTGAACCGATGATAGGAATTTGTGGTTTTTATGAAACTCTTCCTCCGCCTGATCAGTAACATGTTATTTCGCAGAATCTGAAATAGCTGATCGCGGCCTATCTGAATTCCAATTTGGCGAAGCATTCTATAAAGCTTTTTTCCTCCGACTCTCGGTTGGCTTCGCCGGATTCTCCTGGTCTCACTGACAACTCTGTCTTCTTTTAAAAATCTTTCCCTACGTGATTTCTGAGCTTTATAAAAGGCTTGGCGTGTCAATCCGAACACTCCACAAATTCGACCCTTTGAGTATCTCAACCCTTGTTCCTGGGCTTGTAAATAAACTTTGGGGACGCTTTGCCGCCAAAATTTTTTTTTACATCTATTCCATAATGCTCTTCGATCGATTCGATGAGCGCTTCCAGAGAAAGATTCTTTAAATGCTCCTGCGCTAAAGCCGACTCCAGCTCATTTTTCTGCTTTTCAAGCTCCCTTAATTTATCTCTTTCGTCCTTCATTTCAATTCGAACCACCTTATCTAGTAAATGCTGCTTTCCAACCCTTTTTAACCATTTCTGGATCGTCTCGCTGCCGTTAATATCATAAATCCGACGTGCTTCTCCGATAGAAAACTTACCGGATTCAATTTCAGATACTACTTTTTGCTTGAATGCTAAGCTATAACGATAGCTTATATACTGTCCTGGCATCTCCACCACTCCTTTTACCCTGGTTGACTCCATCCACCCGAAATCTGTCAACCTATTCCAGGACAACACACCTTCATCCTTCATCCTTCCGCCCTCATCCTTCAATTGCGCTGTGCTCCCATCGCGATCCACAGCCGGATTGCGTTGATTGTTTCTCTCGAAAGCGGAGGGCGATTCAGAGGCATTCGCGCTCCTGCAATGTCGGGGCCTCCTTCTAGCTTCCGGATCAAATAGGAATTGTCCGGATCTCCCGGCGAAACACGAAACAGCTCAGGATGCTCGACAGATCGTACATTTACCAGATGATCGTAAGAAACGGACGCATCTAACTGAAGTCCCTGCGGAGCGGATACGCCGGTGTGGCATTCGATACAGATTGCGCTGAAAACGTGGTCCTGAATACTGGAAAATGTCGGAGCAAGAGGCAATCCGTTTCCATCCGATCCAACCGGATTCCCGTTTTCATCCAGACCCGTGCCGTTTCCGGCACATCCGCCAAACAGCAACACAACAAAAAGAAGAAGACCGGCTGCCCGCATCATCAATAATGCGGAGGATCTTCACCTGCAGCGGCAACAGTAATCGTACCGTTCATTACCGAACTCCCGTGAACTTTGCAGAAATAAGGAAACGACCCTTCAGTCACAAAGCGGAACGAGAAAGTTTGACCGGGCGACAGGTTATTGCTGTCAAATAGCGAACCCGGGGAAGAAGATTCACTCCCGCTTGTGACCGTGTGAACCATACCGCCTTGATTGGTCCAGGTAACCGTGTCACCCGCTTTGACGCTGATGTTTCCCGTGCCGTTGCTGGAAGTGTAAAAGTTGTCGCCGATCGAAATTCCCTGAAGAGTCGCACTACTTTCGACAAAAAAGAGGGCAGCTCGCGCCACATATTTGACGCTAGAACCGCTTCCAAGCTGGTCATCCCAGACAACGATCGCATTTCCCAATTGCGCATCATAGGAAGTCGCGACATTGATGGAGGCCGTGGCTGTGTCATTCGAAGAAACGACAAACGGGCCATCCTCGATACTGCCACTCGCATTGAGAACAACGGATGAAATCTTGTTTCCCTGACCCCAGCATCCAATGAACTGGTTGTTTCGCTGGTCAAAGAGCATGCTCGTTTGCAGACTACTTGTGTCTGCTGCATCGGCAATATCTTTCTCGCTTCCCAGTTTTCCTTTAGAGCTCAAGGTTCGATACTTGATTAGAGTTTGCGAGCTCCAAAACCCGAACCCCTTGCCGTTATCCGCGAAGCTGGCATCTCCAACAGTGAACAATCCCGCCTGGTTCGGTTCGAAAGTGACTGGTTTGCTTTTCAGAAGCGTCCCATTCGGCTTTACCAGGAAGCCAAGCAGCTCGGAACCACCGGCGCTTTGTTCCAGAGCGATTACTACGAGGTTCTCGTTTTTCTGGTTTGTGGAAACACTCAGGGATTCAAAGGATTTGCCGGATCCCGCCTGGACAAGCGTTTGCACTGCCCCCGCAGGGGCTCCGGTCTGATCCAGAAGTATGCTCTTCAAGACAGCGTGCGGAGAACCGTTCGCCGATTCCAGCCAGAACAGGAGAAATTGCTTCTGAGTCGCATTGAAAGCAAGACGGGGAAACGCGTTGCTAACTCCAGCTACTAGTACATTAGAAGGTCCTTGTTTGGAGAGGGCCCCGGTGAATATCTGAGATTCAAGCCCCTTCTTCCCTTCCCAAACAAGAAGGTATGTATACGCAACGGAGTCGTAAAAGACATCCAGATTCTGAGCATTTGCACTGACTCCTTTCGCCAGCACCTTACGTTTTCCCAGCGTGCCGTCCGATGCGACGATCCGGCCAAAAATCTTGCCGGAACCTCCTTCCTGACGCCACGCAACAAGCCATTCGTGCTCTTGCCCGTTTCGGATGACACGCGGAGTTCCCGCTGTCTTCGCAAATTTTTTTGACAGACTCAACGTCTTGAGAGTTTCGGCGAATGCGCCGGACGTGAGTACAATGAGGAAAAAAAGGAAAGCAGATTTCCTCAACATTGCACCTCCTCACCTGCAAACAGCAGATATCCTTAATATAAATCGCTGCAAATTTTATTCCACGCTGAAACGCTGCCAGACCTGAGGGCTCTGCTCGCTGCGGCTGTCGGATTAAGCGATCCTGATTCAATTTTCTGATCGGCGGAACAACTTTTTGGTCAGGCGACAGGATAGATCTGAATGATATGATTGAGTAATGGCGGTTGATTTCTTCAGTCCGATTACTCTAGGCGCTACAGTAAGAAGCGTGGAGGCGGATACAGTTGTGCTGACAGAAACCAGGCACGCACCAGCACTCACATTGCCGAAGCACTGTCACGAGCTCCCAAATCTGGTTTTCGTGTTGGACGGCTCTTTCCAGGAGACCACTGCCGATCAGAGTCACGAATGCAAGCCTGGAAGCATGCTTCTAAAACCGGGTGGAGCGATCCATGAAGACCGGTATGGACGAACCGGAGCGTATTGTCTAATCGTGGAACTGAAACCAGCATTGATGGCGCTCGTTGGGGCCCTGGCTCCACTCCTGAAGACGATCGATCATTTCCGGAGTGGATTTCATTCGTTGATTGCCGGTCGCATCTACAGCGAATTACGAATTCAGGATTCTGCGTCCCTGATCGCGATTGAAGGACTTGTACTGGAGCTACTGGCGCAATCTCAACGGATGAAACAGGAAAGGATCCGGAGCGAGCCCAAACAATCGGAGTGGCTGTCGCGCGCAAAAGAACTGATCAACGAACGATATGATGAAAACCTAAGACTAAACGAAATCGCGTCGATCGTTGGAATCCACCCTGCCCATATGGCTCGAAAATTCCGGATGGAATTTGGACTCACAATCGGACAGTACATTCGTAAACTTCGCGTTGAACGGGCAATTCGTGAACTGACTTTCACAGACAAATCGGTGATGCAAATTGCATTGGATGCCGGTTTCTACGATCAGAGTCACTTCACCCACAACTTCAAGAAACAAACCGGAGAAACTCCCGCAGCATTACGAAGAATCCACAGACCAAAATTTTGATTCCTTACATCCTTAAAGACGTCCCATCATTCGGCTAATTGGATTCATTGAAAATCGTCTCGGCGAGAAGTCTTTGGCACGACTTCTGCGTCTTACTCTTTAGAATGGAAAGAATTTGCTCAGTAGGATTCATCTTAGTCATCGCATTGATGTCTCAGGCAGAGCCTCCGGGCTTTGACAGTCTAAAGACTGAGGCGGAGACCTACTACGCTGAAGGCTCTTATAGTAGAGCCTACGAGATTTATTCGAGAATTCATGCCATGAAATTGTCATCTGAGAATCTCCGGTGGGTAAATTTTCGTTTGGCCGATACTCTGTGGCGTTCCCATGCCGCCTCGAGTACCGCGGAAGAATCCGATTTCAACCAGGCTGAAAAGCAGTTGGAAGCGCTCACAGAAAATATGGAAGAGAAAGACCAGGACCAAGTTTGGGCCGAGGTGCAGGAATCACTGGGCGACTTCTACTGGATTAGACCGGACCATGCGGATCAGTCTACCGCATGGAGCTATTACTCGCAGGCGTTAGAATGGTGGGCCGGCGCCCCGGACATCGAACTTGCTCGCCAGAGATACATCGCAATCGTATGGAAGGCTGCGACACCCCCGCAGAGACAAGGTACCTACTATAGCAACCTGGTTCCGGTTGAAATCCTGGACAACATTCCGACGATCACCGAAAATGCGAACGATTGTGCGCGCGCCCACTATCTGATAGCAAAACAATTGTCCGAGCAACCCCAGCTAACTCCGGAGATGGTACGGCGTGTCCCGGAGGAATTCGAACACGTTCTCCAATACGGCAAAGTAACGGAATGGTACGATGATACACTTCGCGGTTACGCCCTATGGCTTTCCGGATTTAACGAACAAGACCGAACAAGAGGAACGGCGCAAGGGCGTAAGCTGGATTATGCCAAAGCGCTCGCCTTGTTTCAGCGATTAACGAATGAATTTCAAAAAGGAGAAACGCCTTACTACGATGAAGCGCGTTCGCGCATTCAAGAAATCACGCTACCAAGCCTGTTTGCCGGAGTATCCAATATCTTTTTGCCGGAATCGGAAATCCGCCTGAATCTCCGATGGCGAAACCTGAGCCGGATCGATTTCGCATTATACAAAGTCGACTTGTTGAACGAGGCAAAGCCTGCCGCTTATCAACAATTGACTGCTTCGCTACGCAGCATGGATCTTTTGTCGCTCACGCCCGTGCAATCCTGGTCCAGGGAAACAGGAGACAAAGGCGACTATCTGCCAGTCACCGAAACCGTGGCCTTGAAAGACAAACTACCTGTGGGCTCCTACATGCTGGAAGCCACGAGTGGCAAATTGAAATCCCGGGATTTGATCATGGTTACAGATGTGACCGTTCTGCTGAAGATTACAAGCAAGAAGGCCCTTGCTTATGTTTCGAATGCACTCGATGGATCTCCCGTTCCGAATGCGGGGCTAAAGATTTGGGAACAGAATTACGTTCAGCAGCAACCGGTCATTGTTGAACAAACAAATCAAACGAACAAGGATGGAATCTGCGTCTTCGATCTGACCGATCCTCAGCACAACGCAGGCTTTCTTGTGATCGCCGGATCGGGAGAGCGCCAGGCATTCGGCGCCGGAAAACTCAGCCGGAACTACCAGGAGCCGGAATCGTGGCGCATCTATGCTTTTACAGATCGTCCCGCCTACCGTCCAGGCGAAACGGCTCAATGGAAGTTGATCGCAAGAAAATACGATGGCTCATTCTACTCTACTCCTTCTAATGAGAGCATTGAATATGAAATCACCGACCCGCGGGGAGCAAAAGTAAGAACAGACAAAATCACTCTTAACGGGTTTGGAAGCGCCTGGGGTTCCTTTCCGCTGACCGACACGATGGCTCTCGGTGCGTATGGCATCTCCTTCTGGAATGAGGGAAGGAGCAAAACGATCGGTTTTGCAACCCTCTTCCGGCTGGAGGAATACAAGCTTCCTGAATTTAAGGTTGCGGTTCTAGCTCCGCAAGAAAACGGCGAGAAGAAAGCGTTCCGTCCGGGCGAAAACGTCGACATTACCGTGCAGTCCGATTATTACTTCGGCTCCCCGGTTTTCAATGCCAGAGTCGAATTGTTGATCTATCAGGGATTTTTCAGTCCAAGCTGGCAGCCGGAACCGGACTACCCGTGGCTTTCCGCAGAAGTCTACCCGAATCGAAACTATGGATCGAGCTATGGCGGGGCCACCATAAGAAAGATTCTGACAACGGACGCCTCCGGCAAAGCAGTCTACACACTGCAAACGCCGAAATATCCTCAGCATGATTTGCAGTACCGCGTAGAAGCACGTGTTACAGATGCTTCGCGACGCGAAAACGTTGCCGAAGAAACCATCAACGTTACCAGACAGCGGTACTTCGCTTACGCCATTCCGGAACATAACGTATATCATCCCGGAGACAAAGTGTTAATCCGCTTTCGGACCCTGGACGCCAACAATCATCCGGTATCAGAGGAAGGCACGATTCGCATTGCTCGAAACGCATGGAAAGAAGAAATTCGCAAGTATGATCGCAGGGAGATTCTATCGGCCCGAATCAAGACAGATGCTAAAGGCCATGCCGATTTTAGCTTCACACCTCCACAGGATGGATACTACGGAATTAGCTTGAATAGCATAGACACCGAACTCGTACCGGTCCAGTCTGAAACCTTCGTATGGGTGGCCGGCGCGGCGACCACCGAGCTTGGCTATCGTCATGGCGGGTTGGAAATGATTCTGGACAGAGACCGTGTTGAGCCCGGCAAACGCGCAGCCGTAATCCTGATGGCTCCAGACGCAAATCGTTACATTCTGTTTACGGTGGAGGGAGAGGATCTCTACCACTACGAGCTCGTGCATCTGACCGGAATGGCAAAGCTGGTTGAATTTGACGTGGAGGACAAACAGGTTCCCAACGTTTTTCTAAATGCCTCCATGATCAGCAATTCGCAGATCTTCCGGTCGCAGTCGCTTCTGCTTGTTCCGCCTGAAAAACAGTTGTTGCAGCTACACGTCGCCTTAGACAGGGATGAGTATAAACCCCGAGACCAGGGAACGATCACAGTTACGGCTCTGGATTTCCAGGGCAAGCCGGTATCCAGCGATGTTGCACTGGGGGTGATCGATGAGTCTGTTTATACGATCCAGGAGGATTATGCGCCCGACCCGCGACAATTCTATTTCGGCACGAAACGGGGGAACCGTGTTTCGGAGCAAAGCACGTTCGCCTTGCTGAAATATGCGAGGTTCTATTCTGAACAAGAGAGGCAGAAAGCCAAAGGTCAGGTGAAAATCAGTTCGGGAAAAAGGAAGGGCGATGGAAACAGTGTCGCAACTCTCGAAGGCGTCGTTACGGATGAAAATGGCGCCGCTATACCAGGGGTCATTGTCACAGCGGAGGCTCCAGGAGTGGACTCACGGTCGACTTACAGCGGTGCGAATGGAATGTTTCGGCTTTCAGGTCTGCTTCCCGCAACCTACACGATCACTTTCCGTCTGGCAGGCTTTGCAGAAATCAGACAAGAGAGTATTGAAATATCAATCGATGACGATGTCCATCTTGAGATTACAATGCGTCCATCGCTCGAGGAACAAGTTGCAGTCGCTGCGGAAGTAGCAGCCGTTACCACGCAAGCGTCGTCAACGGAGTACCTCACGCCGCTACCTCGGGGTTGGGTGTACGATATGGACTCCTTCCAAAGGATACAATCAGATTCCCTCGTCACGGTACGATCGGACTTCCGCACGACCGCATTCTGGCAGCCGGATCTTAAGACTGACACGAACGGCAAAGTGAGCGTTACAGTGAAATTCCCCGATTCCGTCACAACCTGGAAAGCTACGGCCCGTGCCGCGACACAGTCTTCGCAATTCGGCATCGCAACTTCCAGCTCCCGCACGAATCAGCCCCTGATTGTCCGGTTGGAAAGTCCACGCTTTTTCGTTGTCGGAGATACGGTGACCCTTTCCGCCATCGTCAACAACAACGTCAACTCCCGGTTGCAGACCAAAGTCTCTCTGGAGGCAGAAGGGTTCACATTACAAGAAAAGAGCGACCCGACTATTGAATTAGAACCAAACGGCGAAAAACGAATCGACTGGGTTGCTTTCGTTTCAAAACCCGGGACTGCCAAACTGAGGGTTTCAGCCCTCTCAGATGAATATTCCGATGCAATGGAAAGAAGTCTCCCGGTTTACGAGCATGGGATCGAAAAGCTGATTACGAAATCAGGAAAAGTACAGGGTAATGGAGTAACCGTGAACGTCCTATTGCCGCGCGAGCGAAAGCCGGAGACAACAAGCCTGACCATTCAGGTTGCTCCGAGTCTTGCCATCGCCATGCTGGATGCGGTTCCTTATCTCGTTCACTACCCCTACGGTTGCACGGAGCAAACCATGAGCCGTTTTCTGCCCGCGATCATTGTACAGAAAACGCTGAGCGATCTTGGAGCAGAGCCGGAGATGCTTGCTTCTCGAATGTTTCAGGGGATCGAACCACAGTACGCCAAAAACACGCACCCGGAAGGAAAACAGGAGTTTCAACAACTCGAGGAAATCGTGAAATTGTCTCTAAATCGCTTGTACAACCTTCAGAATGCAACCGGCGGTTGGGGCTGGTGGAAGGACGGATCGGACGATCGATTCATGACCGGTTACGTTGTCTGGGGGCTTGGAATCGCAAGAGACGCCGGAGTTGCCATCGATCCTTCTGTACTGAACCGGGCAACGGCGTTTTTGGATCAGCAGCTCGTTCCAGAAGAGAATCCGTTTGAGGAGCAGGCGTGGATGCTGCACGCGGTGACTTCGATCACGAAACAAGATGCGAATGAGAATCAGAAAAAAACTTTTCGGACTTTGTGGGGACGCAGACGTGAGATGAATTCGTATTCCCGTGCCTTACTTGCGTTGACGGCAAACTATCTGGGGGATTCGGAAAAGTCAAAAGTCCTTGCAAGAAATTTGGAAGATGGTGTAAAAATCGACGGCAAACCGGATACGTCCATGGTTTTACGTGCTCCGCAAGTTTCTCAAAACACATCAATCGGAACGGCGCACTGGGGATCGGATGCGATTCGACCGCGCTGGCAGGACAGCGCTGTCGGCACGACTTCCTTTGTTTTGCGGGCGCTGCTCATGATCGATTCTCGAAACAAGTTGATAGAGCCTGCTGTCAACTGGCTCATCAAGAATAGGCGTGGAGCTCAATGGAGCAGCACTCTGGACACCGCTGTTGTGATTCTTACTCTGAACGACTATTTGAAGCAATCGGATGAAGCGAAAACGATCCGGTCCATGCTTTCATCAGATCCAAAAGAGAGAGCAATGGCTTTCGATTTTGAGCTGAACGTCAACGGAATGCCGGTTCCTCATAACACTTCTGGAGAGGCGCCAGGTGTTGTCCGCATCGATCCGAAGTTGGTGCGTGATGGAAACAATACAATCCATATTGTGCGCAAGAGTAGCGGCCACCCGCTCTACTACTCCGTGCAATCCGGATTTTTCAGCCTGGAAGAGCCGGTTGCAGCGACCGGCAATCAGATTTTTGTACGACGGCAATATTACAGAATTACGGGAAGACCAAGCCTGCTACACGGGTACGTTTACGATAAGCATTCTTTGAAGAACGGGGAATTGCTCCGCAGCGGAGACCGGCTCCAGGTCGTGATCACGATCGAATCAAAGAATAACTATGAGTATCTATTGTTTGAAGATCTCAAACCCGCCGGTCTGGAAGCAACCACATTGCAAAGCGGCGCGTTCCTGACTGCGTTGCGCTGGAATCTGGAATCGCCGGTGCGCGATTCCGATGAGTTCGAGCCGCAACAAGACGGCGCAGGAGAATCGATCCCGGTTTATCAGGAGCTTCGGGATCGCAAGGTTGCCCTGTTTGTTCAACAACTTCCGGAAGGAATCTGGCAAATCAGTTATGATCTTCGCGCGGAAGTACCGGGAAAATTTCATGGGCTGCCTGTGATCGGCTACGCCATGTATGTTCCCGAAATCCGCGGCAACGACACCGAAGTCCCGGTGGAGATTTCGGAACCGTAAAGGACCGGTCTATTCGTGATGCAGCGCAGCGATCGGATCGATCCGTGTCGCACGATACGCGGGAATAAGGCAAGCGGCCAGAGCCGCTCCTGCAATCACCACCGAAACCAGGATCAACGTAAGCGGATCAGACGGCTGTACTTCAAATAGAAGCCTGCGGATCAGCCTTGAAAGCGCAAGACTTCCGGCAGTTCCGACAAAAATTCCCACGATGACGAGAGCCATTCCCTGGCGAACCACCATCTTTAAGACATCTTTGCGCAGCGCGCCAAACGCCATCCGAACTCCGATCTCGCGCGTGCGCCTGGTAACTGAATAGGACAGCACGCTGTAAATTCCGATCGTTGCCAGACTGAGCGCAAGAGCCGCAAATAACACAAGGAGCAACATCAGGAACTTGCGGAGCGAAACCGACTTGGACAGAAGCTCATCCATCGTGGTGATGTTAAACACTGCTTGATCCTTATCGACGGCCTGAATGGCTTTCCGAACAGATGCCATCATAACTCCGGGGGCCACAGGCGTTCTCACAACAATTGTGTTGTAGGATGTTGGAACTTGTGAATGGGGAAGGTACATTTGCATCGGCGGCGTTCGGTCGAGCCCGTACTGGGAGACATCGTGCACGACGCCTACAATCGTTCTCCAGGGCTGCGGATCACCATCGGAGCGAGGAAATTTGATCCTCTTACCGATTGGACTTGCATTCGGCCATAGTTGGTTCGCCATCGTTTGATTGATCAACACAACTGGAGGCGAATTCTCCTGATCGTGCACATTCAGCGCACGCCCTTTCAGGACCCGAATCCGCATGGTCTCCAAGTAATGCGGAGAGGCCACGTACATATCTACCGAGATCTCCTGACCGCGGGGTTTTGGGAAATCCTCGACCATCATGCCGCGCCCATCAAAGTTGTCGCTCATGGGCAGCACACTTACACTTGCAACCGATTCGACACCCGGAATTTTATCAATCTTCTCCAGAGCCTGGCGGTAAAATGAAATCCAGTTTGGCGGATCCGGATACTTGATTGGCGGCAATCCGATGCTCATGGTTAGAAGATTCACAGATTTGAATCCCGGATCGACTCTTCCAAGACGAATCACAGTTTGAATCAACAAACCGGCGGACATCAACAGCATCAATGTGACGGCCACTTCACTCACAACCAGTGTTTTCCGCAAACTGTTGTGCGCGAAAGCATCCATGCCTCCGCTGCCTTCCTTGAGTGAGCCGGTAAGATCTGTTCCGGACAACTTCAGAGCGGGAGCAAGACCAAAGAGGATTCCCGTCAATACAGAAATGCCGAAAGCATACACAAATACGCGGAAATTGATATCAATCGTTTGAAGCAGAGGCAGAACCGAAGAAGCAAATGACTGGACCAGATCCCTGCCCCAAAATGTCATCAGGAATCCCAGCAATCCGCCGCTCAAAGACAGCAACAGGCTCTCGGTCAGTAATTGACGAATGATACGTCCCCTTGGAGCTCCGATCGCGGAACGCAATGCGATCTCCTTTAGTCTTGCAGTAGAGCGGGCCAGCAGCAGGTTTCCGATGTTGGCGCAGGCAATCAACAGAACAAACGTAACCGCTCCAAAGAGCATCAACAGAACCGGACGAATCTCCCCTACGATGTCATCTGTCAGTGAAACAACGTGAATTCCCTCATCCGTATTTGTTTCGGGATGCAGCCGCTCCAGCCTCTTCGCAATGCCATCCAATTCAGCTTCCGCCCGCGTTAAAGCAACGCCTGGCTTCAAACGCGCGATAGCCCGAAGATGATGCTCATCTCGTTTCTTGTCATCATATGGTTCCGCGACAGGGCGATAGAATTCTCCAACCGGGGAAACCAGGCTCGCGGGAAGCGGGGCAAAATCTCGAGGCATCACACCTACAATTACGTACGACCTGCCGCTTAGAAGGACACTCTTTCCAACGATATGAGGATCTCCACCAAAACGCTTTTGCCAGAGTCCGTAACCAAGAACAATCACAAAGTCCTTTCCTTCCTGCTGTTCTTCCGGCCTGAAAACACGCCCCAACATCGGCTTACCTCCTAAGACTTTAAAGTAGCCGTCGCCTACCTGGATTGCGGAAATACGTTCGGCCTCTCCCGCGCCCGAAAGGATCGGCATCCATCCTGTATATATGGATAACTCTTCGAACACGGTATTTTGTGCGCGCATGTCCGCAATATCAGTGGCGGAAACCTGATTTCGCAGACTGTAATTGTCTGGAGCCAGCGTCTTTCCCCAAACGAGTGCGATCCGATCCGGATTACGGTAGGGAAGCGCTGTGAGAAGCGCTGCATTGATACAGCTAAAGACCGTAGTATTTGCTCCGATCGCCAGAGCCATGGAGAACAGCGCCGCGAGTATGGACGCCGGACTCTTGCGGAACATCCGGAATGAATATCGAAGGTCTTGAATCAGCCTTTCCATGGACTACTCCTTACTCCCATTGGATCAAATGGGCGTGAAGAAGGTTGTGGGCGCAAAGGGCGTACAAAGCAGCAATTTTTTCCAAGAAAACGGATGTGGATCTTTGATACCCTAGAATCGTGAGCATCGATATAGAGCGCGCACGTCGCGAGACACCGGGCTGCGCCAATGTGTTGCATTTCAACAACGCGGGGGCCGCGCTGATGCCCCAATCCGTTCTGGATGCTGTAATCGATCACCTTCGTCTCGAAGCCGAAATCGGCGGATACGAGGCGGCGCAGCATGCAGAAGAGAAGTGGGAGCACACCTACGACGCAATCACTCTGCTACTTGGTTGCACGCGAGATGAAATCGCAATTGTAGAAAACGCAACACGCGCCTGGGATATGGCGTTCTATTCGCTCTCGTTCAAGAAAGGGGACCGAATCCTTACCGGTATGGCCGAATACGCAAGCAACTACATCGCTTATTTGCAGATCGCGCAAAAGACCGGAGCGCGGATTGATGTGATTCCAAACGATGAATATGGACAGGTTTCCATTGAAGATCTCAAGCACTCCATCGATGAACGTGTAAAGCTCATTGCAATCACACACGTTCCCACCAACGGCGGTCTTGTCAACCCCGCTGCCGCGATCGGCAGAATTGCGCGTGAAGCCGGAGTTCTCTATTTACTGGATGCATGCCAGTCGGTCGGTCAGATGCCGATCGATGTTACGGAAATTGGCTGCGACATTCTCTCAGCGACGGGCCGTAAGTATCTCAGGGGTCCGCGCGGAACAGGATTTTTGTTCGTTCGCAACGACATCTTGAAGACGTTGGAACCGGTATTCCTGGATTTGCATTCCGCTCAATGGACCGAAAAGGCTCATTTCGAAATCCGGCCGGACGCGCGAAGATTTGAAAATTGGGAAGCAAACTATGCCGGAAAAATCGGTCTGGGTGTTGCGGTGGACTACGCATTGCAATGGGGAATCAACGCCATTCGAGACCGTGTATATAAGTTGGCCGAACTTCTTCGGTCTCAATTGAGGGAGTTAAACGAAGTGACCGTAAGAGACCTCGGTACAGAGCGATGTGGAATTGTGACGTTTACCGCAGAAGGGAAGGCACCCACGGAAATCAAGCAAATCCTAGCTCAACGCAGGATCAACGTCAGTGTATCTCCGCAAGCCTATACGAGACTCGATATGGAAGCACGCAATTTGAAAAGCGTAGTCCGCGCATCTGTGCATTATTACAACACGGAAGATGAGATCAAACGGTTCTGTTCGGTGCTCTCGTCCACACTTTGAAGTTCGGAATTGAAACGCGGAGAGCGTGAAAAACGCGGAGAATAGGAGAATGACATGAGTGATTATGCGATCGAGCTGCTTCGTGATTTGATTGCGATCGATTCGGTAAATCCATCGCTCGTACCCGGAGGCGCTGGGGAAAGCGAGATCGCCAATGCGGTTGCTGCTGAACTTCGCAAGATCGGTCTGGACGTGGAAATAGAAGAAGCGGCCCCGGGGCGTCCGAATGTCATCGGTGTTCTGGAAGGCCGCTCGCCCGGCCGTTCGCTGATGTATTGCGGACATCTGGATACGGTCGCCGTAGTTGGAATGGAAGCGCCGTTTGATCCGGTGGAGCGTGATGGCCGGTTGTATGGCCGCGGTTCTGCAGATATGAAAGGCGGCGTCGCATCCATGATTGCGGCCGCCCGTTCAATTGCAAACTCGGGGCTGGCGGCCGGACGTGTGATTGTTGCCGCAGTTGCGGATGAAGAATACGCAAGCATTGGCGCTGCAGCAGTCATCAAAAGATGGAACGCAGACGGTGCGTTTGTGCTGGAGCCGACTGATCTCGAAATCGGGATCGCGCACAAAGGATTTTCCTGGGTGGAGATCAATACGGATGGAATCGCTGCGCATGGAAGCAGGCCCTTGGAAGGACGGGATGCAATTCTCAGAATGGGACGCGTTCTCGCCGGTCTTGAATCGCTGAATCGAGACCTTCAATCAAAACCCGCTCACCCGCTCTTAGGAAATGCATCTTTGCATGCGTCTTTGATCACCGGAGGTCGTGAGCTGAGCACCTATCCTGACCACTGTACGCTCCAGCTTGAGCGCCGGACCATCAGCGGAGAAACATCGGAGACTGCGCTTCAGGAAGTCCACCAGATTTTGGAACGGCTCAGAACTGAAGATCCGGAATTCAGCGCTCATGCCCGGTTTTTATTCGGACAACCACCCTATGAAATTTCGAAGAACAATCATTTGCCAACAATTCTGCAGGCGGAATTGGGTCGTCGAAATCGTCCGGTAAAAAGTTCAGGAATGACTTTTTGGACGGACGCGGCAATTCTGGCACAGGCCGGAATTCCATCGGTAATCTTTGGACCCGGTGGCGCCGGGATTCATGGACTGGAAGAATATGTCCGCGTCGAAGAAGTACTTGTTTGCAGGGACGTAGTAATCGACGCAACCCGCACTTTCTGCGCAAGCTAATTCGCGCAGGCAAGATGCCTGCGGTCCATAATGCGGGCACGGAGGCCCGCGGCTCCACGCCCCGAGGTGTATCATAGCGTCATGCGGTCTTCTCTGGCGAAACGCATTCAGGAAGTGGTTCCAGAACATCCGCAAAGACATTTCCTGATCCGGATTCTGACGGGAAAGTCGACATTAAGCAGCTCGGGATTTCCCTACATATCTGAGGGTTCCTTCCGGTTATTCCTGCAGCATGTCCCGCATCTGTTCCGCGATGCTGAAGCCCTCCTGATCTGGATTCGAAGCTCGGAAAGAAAGCTGAACGGCCGAAAACAATTCACCGAATCCGAGCATCGCCAGATCCTGAGGGTATTGCAGGTTCTGCGCAACATTGTGTATAGCGCTTCTGTCTGCGCTCCGCCGGATCTCTGGATTCTCAAACATGTGATTGGCCTGCACGCGCAGTTGGGTTTAGTGAACTTACTCTTGCACGGCAAGGGAATCACGATGGCCGAACATGGCCTGAATCCGCAACACTTGCATTCCGATCTTTCCCTCCTGCATTCGCGCGGGCTGCTCACATTGAGACAGCACAGATACATTGTTGCCGACAATCCACAAGCCTTATTTGTTTTTCGTAAAGCGTCTCCCATTCCGGATTGCTTTCTTACAGATATGGCGGATCCCATGACAGCCTTATTGAGCGGCAGACGAATTTCACAGCGCCGGCGGGAATTGATCGCGGAGTTTCTCCAATATTCTCAACAACAGGGTCCGCAAAAAGACTGGCCTCCCACCGAGTTTCAAATCGAAACGGGATACCGCTTGCTGCCGCTGGTCCTTGCGTTGCACGCTGTGAAAGCCCCACGCGAAGAAGGTGCGAATCTATTCGAAGCAATCCCGTCATTGATGCCGGAAATGAAACGGCTGCTCAAGAACGCGGGGATGACCGGACGCACTGGAAGATTGACAATCCTGGGAGCCCGTGTACTGCAACGCGGACCGGGTCCGTTCGGAATCATTCATGCGTATGTGCCTTACATGCGGGTCCTGGCGGCAAAGTTGTCTGGAATGCAGGCGGCAACGTGGGTCCAGAGGGGAAAAAATATTGCGGCCAGTCAGGATGCAAACCGCAAGACATTTCAGATGGCAAATGATGCCTTCGACCGTTTCGCAAAAGAAAATCATTTTCAATGCGGGGTGTTCGTTGAACATGCTCTGGGTCACGGAGAAGCAACACGGCAACGAATGCAAAAAGAGGGAGAAGGGTTGCAGTATTTTGGAGCGGATCTGGAAGATGCTGCCATCGATCGCGCAATCGAGTTGCAGAAACAGGGCGCCTTGCCGCAGAACATGATTTTCATTCGCAGAGCCGATATCGGACATCCTGCTACGATCATTGATGCCATTCGGTCGGCAGGATTTCCAACTGAGAATGCGGTGATGTTTGTGGGAAACGGCTTTCACGAAGTCCGCGGACAAACCAACGAACGCGTCGTGGATGTCTTCCGGCAATATTGCGACGCCGGAATCATCGTCATTTTCACCGAAGAGTCAGCTCTGAACGATCCCGATCTGCTGGCCACCGGATGGAATACCTATCATGCAGGCTTTCGTTATGTTCACGAACTTTCAGGACAGGGATTGCGACCGGTTTACGGAACGGATTCTTTTGGACGGCATAGTTGGCGTATTTGCGCTTCTCTGGGAGGCTACGCAATCCTGTCCCGGTACTGCACACACACGCGCACCATCTATCCGTTTCCCCGAAAGGGCGGATACAACCCGCCGATCTCGATGACCTACTTCTGCGTGCCGAACTCGATGGCTAGAGGCATGGGCTTCTTCCCCGTAAACTGGGGCCACACCGGAAGGATGAAGGATGAAGGATGAACCGCGCCGCCCCCCATGCGACGTCTGCGAGATCGTTTCGACGGCGAATCAGCGTGATCAGGAACCATCCCCGTCATGTAGAGAAAAACGATCAAAGCCGCAACTTGCCAGTTTTCCAGAATCTCTCGCATGACGACAGTTTTCCCATGCTATCATAGCCAGGACATGGGCGAATTTGTAGATCTGGAACATCTGAAAATACCAGCGCGTTCTGAAGATGTATCGACACTGGACGGCATTTTGAATGCTTTTTACGATGTAATTTCGGGACCGGCCGGTCAGCCGCGTGATTGGGAGCGCGATCGTTCACTCTATGCTCCGGGCGCATTGTTTGGCCCATCGGGAGTGAATCCGGACTCGGGTCCGTACGCCCTGGTTCTGGATCTCAAACAATACATCCAGCGCGCCGAACCAATCCTGGCTTCCGGTTTCTTCGAGCGCGAAATCCACCGGGTCACGCGCAGCTATGGCAAAGTCACGCATGTTTTCAGCACATACGAAGCGCGCAGCACACCCGATGGTCCGATCATTGCGCGAGGCGTGAACTCGATCGAGCTTGTCTTTGCCGGCAATCGCTGGTGGATCGTTGCCTCTCTTTGGGATCGAGAACGTGAGGGAAATCCGATCCCGGCGGAATTTCTGCCGAAACAGAGCTCAGGTAGTTGAGACCAGTTTGTCCTTGAAGACGGCTTTGAATTTTTCCAGCTTCGGAACGATCACAAACCGGCAATACGGCTGGTTGGAATTCTGATTGTAATAATCCTGATGATATTTTTCAGCCGTATAGAAATTTGAAAACGATGTGATCTCAGTCACGATTGGATCCTTCCAAATTCCAGCTTCGTTCAGTTTCTTTTTGTACTCGCCGGCAAGTTTCAGTTGTTCTTCGTTGTGTGTAAAGATCACCGACCTGTACTGCGTTCCGAAATCATTTCCCTGCTGGTTGAGCGTGGTCGGGTCATGAGTTTTCCAGAAGATCTCAAGCAGATCCGCATAATTCACCTGTGATGGGTCGTAGGTGATTTGAACCACTTCTGCATGACCGGTATTTCCCCCGCAGACCTGATGATATGTAGGCTTGGGAACATGACCTCCGGCATAACCGGACGCAACACTTTTCACTCCGCGAACCCGTTGAAAAACCGCTTCGGTACACCAGAAACATCCGGAACCAAACGTCGCTTTTTCTTCCATTGAAAACTCCAGGATCAAATTATAATACTTTGCAAACTTGGAGCGCAGGCTTCCAGCCTGCATTATGGACCGCAGGCATCTTGCCTGCAGAATCCCTCATTTAGCGTAATAGCCTAAGCGGTATCGCAATTTCACTCCAGGACGATTGCAGAGAATTTCGATCTTTCGCCAGGAACCATCCTTTTTCTTTTCCGATGGACTATAGGCAAGGGTGTACTGCCTGCGAATTAATCGCTGCAGAGTATCCATCGCTTGTTTGAGTTCTTCCGTTTTCGAAGGGAAGAAAGTGAACCCTCCTGTAATGTCCGCGAGTGAAATGAGGTTATCTTTCCCGCGGCGAAGGTCTTCTTCCGCGCCAAACCAGGACACTGGTGAATCGTAGTAGATGGTCCCCAGGGCAACAATCATGATGTCTGTCGCAGCGCGAGTTTCGTCCTTGACTCGCTCCAGGCGAAGACTGCTTGCATTGTCCTGTCCATCCGAGCAAATGACGATCAGTTTTCGTCCCTCTTCCTCTTTGACTTTCCGGATCGAAAAATCCAGTGCGTCAAACAGCGCAGTCGGATTGTATTCGACTTTCAGGGAATTGATGGCGTCTCTGAGTTCGGCTTTACTGGAGGACGGCCCGAACACGAAATCGGGAGTCCGATCAAAACCAACCACAAGCATTTGATCCTGGCTTCTGAGCTCGTTCAGGATCAGAGATCCTGCATTCTTCACAATGTCGATTTTGCGAGTCCCGTGGAATGTCTCGTTCATGCTCGTGCTGTTATCCGCCAGCAGAACTACAACAACGGGAATGCTGCTGTCTTCCGCAGCAAGATCGCCAAAGTAGGAAATCGATTGGATGACTCCCTCATCTTTCAAGATCAATTCTTCAGGTTTGAGATCCGAAACGAAATTTCCAGCGGAATCCGTAGCCGTCAGGTACACGTTGACGAGTGTGACATCGACTTCTTCATGAAAATCCGTAGGCTCAGATTGCGATTGCGCGACGATAGGCTGCGCTCCTGTCATAAAGCACACGGTGAAGGTCAAGTAGAAGAAGACAACGACTTTCAAGCCTCCGTGCCTCTGTGTCTCCGTGGTTCCAGCCTACCCTTTTTGCTTTTTCTCGATCTTGGCCCAGGTATCTTTCAGGGTTACAGTCCGGTTGAAAACCGGTTTGGCGGCGGTCGTGTCCGGATCCATACAGAAGTACCCTTGACGTTCGAACTGATAGACATCTCCCGGGTTCGCGTTTTTCAACGAGGGTTCCAGCATGCAGTCCCGCAAAACTTCCAGCGATTCAGGATTGAGATTGGCTTTGAAGTCTTTTCCCTCTTCGGTGTCGTCCGCATTCGGCTTCGTGAATAGATGGTTGTACAGGCGGACTTCAGCTGCAAGTGCCTGAGCCGCAGACACCCAGTGAAGCGTTGCTTTCACTTTTCTGCCGTCCGGCGCATCTCCGCCTCTGGTTGCAGGATCATAAGTACAGCGTAACTCTGTGATCCGGCCGGTGGCGGCGTCCTTGATCACTTCTTTGCAGGTAAGAAAGTAAGCATAGCGCAAACGCACTTCACGACCGGGTGACAGTCGATAGAATTGTTTTGGCGGATCTTCGCGAAAATCGTCCTGTTCGATGAAGAGAACGCGGGAGAATGGGACCTGACGTGTTCCGGCGGAAGCATCTTCCGGATTGTTGACGCAATCCAGCATTTCCACATCATCTTCCGGATAATTCTCGATCACGACTTTCAGCGGCTTGAGCACTGCCATGGCTCGCGGCGCGCGTTTGTTGAGGTCTTCGCGCAAACAATATTCCAGATATGAAAAGTCCACGATTCCTTCACTCTTGCTGACACCGAGCGTATCGCAAAAAGTCCGAATCGCTTCTGGCGTGTAGCCTCTGCGCCGCATACCGGAAAGTGTTGGCATTCGCGGATCATCCCATCCGTTTACGATTTTGCTGTTGACGAGCTCCAGCAATTTTCGCTTGCTCATGATGGTGTAAGTCATGTTGAGGCGCGCAAATTCAATCTGCCGCGGATGATGGATGCCCAGTTGATCGATGAACCAGTCATAGAGCGGACGGTGATCCTCAAACTCCAGAGTGCAAATGGAATGCGTGATTTTTTCGATCGAGTCACTTTGACCGTGAGCCCAGTCATACATGGGATAGATACACCACTGATCACCCGTCCTTGGATGAGTCGCGTGCAAGATGCGGTAGAGTACAGGGTCGCGCAGATTCAGATTTGGCGACGCCATATCGATTTTTGCGCGAAGGACACGCGAGCCGTCCGGAAATTCGCCTGATTTCATGCGGTCAAACAGGTTCAGATTTTCTTCCATGCTCCGATTGCGGTACGGACTTTCCTTTCCCGGTTCGGTCAGAGTGCCTCGATATTCGCGAATCTGATCGGCAGTCAGATCGCAAACGTAGGCCTTTCCATCTTTGATTAATTGGACCGCCCACTCGTGAAGTTGTTCGAAATAATCGGAGGCATAAAACTCGCGGTCTTCCCAATCAAACCCGAGCCATTTCACATCGCGCTTGATTGAATCGATATATTCCTGTTCTTCCTTGAGCGGATTCGTATCGTCAAACCGGAGATTTGTTTTGCCGTTGTAGTCGCGCGCAATTCCAAAATTCAGATTGATCGATTTCGCGTGGCCGATGTGCAGATATCCGTTTGGCTCGGGAGGAAAACGCGTATGCACACGTCTTTCATACCGCCCGGTGGCGTTATCTTCATCGACAATTTCGCGGATGAAATCTGTTTTCAGTTGAGTTTCGGGTTCCATAATAAGGTTTGCTATTTTACCACACCAGTTTCGTGCGTTTCCGGATCACAGAAATGTTTGACGATCTGCTACACTAGACAATTTCTGGTGGAAAAGCGATGAAGAAGTGGTATGTGGGATCGGCAGCGGTGATCATTCTGGCTGCAGGGTTGTACATTGTTTGGAACCGCGCAAATGCTCGTTCCGCTACATCCGGAGAGCTTTCCGGAGATGGGATCGAGGCTCTTCGTGCTTTACCTTACACGCAGTGGAGCGAGAACAACGCGAATTTGAAACAGTCCGGGGTGACGAAGTATGACCTCGATGCCGCAAGCCCCGGATACAACCTCTTCACAAACCATCAGGATGAGGTTTACCTCCAGGATCTTTCAGGAAGAGCAATACGTACCTGGAAGGTGCGGCGTGCGAAGGGCTGCGAGTACGCCACACTAACAGACAGCGGTGATCTATTGATCGAGTGTGAAAGCACCGGGATTGTAAAGCTGGATTGGGATTCCAATCTTCTCTGGCGAACAGCGATGCGGGTACATCACGAGATCGAGATTATGCCGGATGGTTCCCTTCTAACTCTCGTCGGCGAGGAGCCGGTAATGTACCAGTCGCGCAGAGTGATTTTTGATACTATCGTCCGCTTGTCGGATCAGGGCAAGCCGTTGAATGAAAGGTGGTCGACTTTCTTGAATCTGGAAAAGCTAAAACAGTTTCACCCCCCCTCACCTCTGGATACTCCGCCCGCCAAAACCTTGAAAAATCAATCTTACAGTTACTATCACATGAACACAGTGAAGCTCCTGCCGGAAACGGAACTGGGAAAACGAGACCGCAGGTTTCAGGCTGGAAACGTGCTGATCTGTTCCAGAAACACAAACCTGATTGCGATCCTGGATCGAAGTACCTGGGATATCGTCTGGTCGTTACCATCTATACAATTAGATGGACCGCATCTGCCTATCCTGCTGGACACCGGAACTATGCTGATCTTCGACAACGGGACACGGCGCAAGTATTCCAGAATCCTCGAAATCGAGCCCGTAACCGGAAATATCGTCTGGGAATATCGGGGATCTCCCCAGTCCTCTTTCTTCTCTCCCTGGCAGGGTTCGGCACAGCGCCTCCCCAACGGGAATACATTGATCTGCGAAGCCAACAGCGGTCATTTTTTTGAGGTCACACACGCAAAAAATATTGTATGGGAATACTGGTATCCTGAGATAAAAAAAGGGAAACGAAAGACGATCTACCGCGTGACTCGCTTGCCGGTTGAAATGGTGGAATCGCTCCTGAACAAGCGCGAGTGATTCGGGCATCAGTCCGGCAATTCTTGCTTCGGCTCTGGAAGCCGAAAACTGAGTAAGAGACCGACCGCATATACCAGTAGTGCAACACCTGCAGCGGAATAGGCGAGTTTGGTAGCCGGGCTATTCCCAGGTACAAACTTCGACAGCTGAGTGGTCAGCAGCGCGGCAGACGTACCGATCATGCGCCCGCCAATATTTGCCGCAAAGCTTTCGCCGGTTCCCCGCAAATGAGTCGGATAGACGCGCGGAAGATAGTTTCCCCAAAAACTGAATTGACCGACCGTCAACATACCCGCAAGAAAAACACCAATGCGCAGAGTGCCCACATCTCTGACCGCCGGGAATATAAAGACCAGGGGAATCAGAACTAAACCAGGAATCTGAAAGACACGCAACAATTTTTGCCGACTCAAGATCCGGATCGCGAGAAATGCCAGCATGAACCGCCCTAAGAGTCCGCCGGTTTCCTGGAAGAGCTGAACCGAGCTGACGATTTGTTGTTGCTGCGGCTTGGGCAATGCAGATACTTCCGGAATTCCTGGAACGATTTGTGGAAGATGCTGAATCGCTCCAAACGCGGCACCGTAACTGCACGCAAACATCAATGTCGTAATCAGCGTCGTCTTTCGAAATTCCGGACGGAACAATTCGGAAAAACTGGGCCGCTGAAGTGTTCCTTCCGCCTTTTTCTTTGCCCACGTTGTGGATTCCGGCAAGAAAGGACGAATGAGTATCAGCGGAATCGCGGGGATTACACCTGAGATCAACGTATACCGCCATGCTTGATGAGCGCCATGAATCGCAGGCAACGAATCTCCGTATGTAACCGCGAGATAATAAGCGCCTGTAACCAGCAAACCTCCAAGAGAGGAAAATGCCTGCGTGTATCCAAGAACGGACTCCCGTTGTTTGGGATGCGGGAAGAGTTCGGCAAGCCAGGCAACCGCAGCGACAAATTCGACGCACACTCCAATGAAAGTGGTGCATCTAAAAATCAGGAGCCACGTCAGAGAAGTTGTAAAGCCGGCAGCAAACGCAGAAAAGCCGTAAATCAGAATCGACCAAACCAGGATCCGGCGGCGCCCAAGCCGGTCTGTTAGATACCCACCCAGCAATCCAAAGATTCCACCGCAAATAGCGGGGACATAAAACATCATATCGCGCCAGGCGGCGAATTCAGGACTGCCCAGCTGGATCTTACCGAGTTCCGACAACGCAGGTCTTAAGATCAGCGGTAACATCAGGAGTTCATAGATATCAAACGCAAAACCGAGCGATGCGACAACACAAATCAACCACTGAAGTCGCGTCAGGGCAGGGGCCTTTTCATCATTCATAATTCTGAGGATAACATACGCTACAATATGAGGAAGGTTCGATTCGTTATGAGTACAGACAAGCCGATTGAAAATATTTCGGATACCGCGATGTGGGTCGCGGTGTACCGTGCCATGGAGAGCGAACGTCCCGATGCGCACTTTCACGATCCCTATGCGCGAATGCTTGCCGGCAATCGTGGCGAAGAAATCGTCGAAAAAATGCCGTGGGCGAAATCCTCCGCCTGGGCTATGATCGTGCGCACGTGCGTGATCGATGAGCTTCTGCTGAAGGCCATCCGAAACGACAACGTGGATACGGTCCTCAACCTGGCTGCAGGACTCGATACACGACCCTATCGTTTGTCGCTTCCTCAAACGCTTCGATGGATTGAAGTGGATCTGCCGGGAATTTTGAATTTCAAAGAAGAAAAATTGAGCGGCCAGCAACCTGTCTGCAAACTGGAACGCGTAAAACTGGATCTTTCGGATGTTGCTGCACGGCGAGATTTATTCGCACGAATCGACGCCGAGTCGAAACGGGTTTTTGTGATTACGGAAGGCCTCCTTGTCTATTTGCCTGCGGATCAGGTGACTTCGCTTGCCACAGACCTGGCGTCCTACTCGAACTTTCGTTTCTGGATAGCCGATATCGCATCACCCATTCTTTTGGAATGGCTCCAGAAACGATTTGGAAAGATGCTTGCTGCCGCAGGTGTGAAGATGCAATTCGCACCTGAGGAAGGAGTGGATTTCTTCACCCGCCTCGGATGGGAGGTTGCAGAGTTCCGTCCCACCATCGATGAAGGCACGCGCCTGAACCGTCTGATGCCGTTCAGTCGTGTCTGGCAAGTGCTTGCCCTGCTCGCTCCCAAAAAGAACCGCGAAGGTTTCAGAAAGGCCGGCATGGTCCTGATGAAACGAAAAGAATAGCAAACACGCACTCGGGGGAATCGTGAAACAGCTTCTAAAAGTCGTTGGAATTTTAATCTGCGTTTTGATCGTGCTTGCCGCAGGCGCGCTTCTTTTTCTCTTCATCAAGTTTCCCAGGAAAGAGGCGCCTCCACAGATTACCGTACAGCCAACGCCTGAACTTCTCCAGCGAGGAGCGTACATCGCAAATCACTTAGTCCCCTGCCTTCATTGTCACTCTGACAGAAATCTAAAAGCGTATGGATCCCCCGTTATTGCCGGAACAGAAGGTCAAGGCGCGCTGTTTTTGAAAAGAGAAGGTCTAGGCGAGCTATATGCGCCGAACATCACTCCATTTGGTTTGAAAGACTGGAGTGATGGAGAGATCGCGCGCGCGATCGTATCTGGGATCAATCGAAATGGAGATCCTCTGTTTCCGATTATGTCTTATCAGGAATTTTCACAGTTCAAGCAGGAAGATCTGTATGCCGTCATTGCATACATCCGGTCCCTGAAGCCGATTGCGCATGAAGTTCCGAGAACCAGGCTGGATTTTCCGTTGAACTTGATTGTGCGTACCATCCCTCATCCGGCGGCTCCGGATCCTCAAGTGCAATCGAACTACGGCAGATATCTTACGACCATTGCGAATTGCAAGGCATGTCATACACCCACCGATGAACACGATCAGCCTCTTCCCGGCATGATGTTTTCGGGAGGTCGAAATTTTGAAATAGTCCGATCTGCCAACATCACCCCGGACCCTGAAACCGGAATCGGAAAGTGGTCCAAACAGGACTTTATCGCGGCTTTCAAGAAGTACACAGCTCCTGAGATGCGTCAAATTGCATTGACCGACGAGCGGAACACCGTTATGCCCTGGATCGATTTTTCCGGAATCACCGAGGAGGATCTTGGCGCGATTTACGATTATCTGAGAACTGTCTCTCCGATTCGGCATAAGGTAGAAAAATTCCCGGCTTTGCCTAAGAATTAAGATCGAGGGCCGGAAGCCAACCTTTTTCACTTCATTCCGTCTAAATGAGGAGAAGAGGTGTTGAATGAGTCTGCATCAATTTGTTTTTCTTTTCACAACGATTCTTTCTCTATTTCATTCAGTATGGACGGCTGTCTCCGAATCGCCGCGTCCCGTCCTGCTCGCAAAAGTAAGCTCTACTGATTCCATTTCCTCCTCGAATTCGATCCAGAAGGAATTCCAAGTCCCGATGGGAAAGCAATTGATGATCGATCTCGAAACGGGCGGATCACTTCAAATTACAGGCTGGGAAAAGGAAATCGTTTCTGTGAACGGCGAAGTCGGAGGATGCTATCCGGAAGACTGCACATTCGACGTCACTGAATCTGACTCAGGCGTCGAAATTACTTCGGAGTTCTTGAGCCGGCGAGACTCACAACGTGCCAGGATTGATCTGGATATTCGAGTGCCCGCGCGTTTCAATCTCGATATCCAGACCAGTGGAGGCAGTATCAATATTGATAACGTGGAAGGCAAGATTGAAGGAACCACCATGGGTGGAAAGCTGGAACTGAGCGGATTGAAAGGAAATCTTTCCATCAGCACGATGGGAGGAAACATCACGCTCACAGACTCCGTTGTGGACGGCAAGGTGCACACGATGGGCGGCCGCGTGCTGATTCAGGACGTTACAGGAGAACTGAAAGGATCTTCGATGGGCGGAACTGTCGAATACAAGAATGTGAAAAAGAAACCGGACGCCGCCGAAATGAAGGAAACAAAAATGACTACCATGGGCGGCGACCTGGAGATTTCAGACGCTCCTTCGGGCGCAGATCTCGAAACCATGGGTGGCGATATTCATGTCTCTTCGGCTGCCGATCATATAAAAGCATCTACGATGGGCGGCGATATTCATATCGATAAGATTAATGGATGGATTGATGCGCACACGATGGGCGGAGATGTCGTTGCAGTCATGACGGGAAATCCATCACAGGGAAAGCGAGACGTAAACATCAGCTCAAAGAGTGGAGATATCGAAGTTACCTTGCCGGCCGGACTTTCCGTGACATTGGATTTGAGATTGGCTTACACAACCCATTCGCGGAACCAGTACCGGATCATCAGTGATTTTCCAGTTCAACTGGATGAAACCGACAAATGGGATGATGAGGAAGGCACCCCCCGAAAATACATCTATGGAAAGAGTCCAGAAGCGGGCGGTCAACACAGAATCAGAATCGAGACGATCAACGGAGATATTATTTTAAAGAAAGGTTTGTAAGAACTTCTTAACCGGCGTTTTGCTTTTCGTTCGCAAAGTAAATAAAGTCCAGCGAAACTCCCTGCGCTCCCAACTGACGAAGCAAGGAAACCAACTGCCCTCTGTGATAAGTGGAATGATTGACCTGATGATAGATCATCTGCCACAGCGGATGGTGCCAGCTTGCCCCACTGATTGTCTCGTAAAAAACGACTTCTTGAAGACCTTCATCTGAGATCTTGGAAAGAAAGTTGGTTTGATCCATTTCGATTCCATGCCACCACTCCTTCAGGGATTCGAACGTTGGAAACTCATTTGGATCAGGAGCCGCCGTCGGAGAAATTCCCTTCCAGCGCATCAACCAGATCCATTCGGCGCCCAGGATATGAAATAGAGTCTGTCGCACCGAACGATAGCTGCTGTTGAGATCCTTGTTGTACTGTTCCGGGGTCAATGCAGCAACGGCATTCAACAGGCGCGCGTTCGCCCACCGGTTGAATTCGGTAAACATATGGATGGCGCTTGTATTCATCATGCCCAATTCGATGGAAAAGTTTAACGCTTCCCATGCCGGGAAACAAGATGCCCCGGTTGGAAGCCGTTCAATGGCAATGAAGGCGCTGATAGATCGCTACCTGGTCGACTGTTGAAATGAGCTCAAAATTTTGGCTCACATAATCATTGAGCAGCGGATAATCCTTCAGCGGATACCGGTCCCACCGGTAAATCGCCGCGGGCGAGGTATCCAGAATGAAGGTGCAACGGTTCTTTTCAAGATCTTCCATCAAGAGCTTCCAGCTTTTCGGACCGTCGGCATTTTGTCGATTCCGAATGATTTGAAGATTTCCAGGAACATAGCCGGTTAATCCTCCATGAGACAAGAGGGCAAAGCGCGAGGCTGGCGTCATTTCAGCGTAATAGTAAAACATCGGGGCATAACCCCATACAAAGAGAGTCGCACCCGTGTAACAAGGACTGCGTTTCAGCACCCGCGCTACGTTTCTGTAGACAGGATCTCGCTCCCGGTATACGGCTATGTCACTGAAGTACAGGATGGCATTCACGATGTTGCACAGCAGGAACAAGCTTACGGAGTAGAGGGCGAAGCGACGTCCCTTTCCTTCCGAAAACAGTGCGGACACGCACGGCGCCGCCGCAAGGGTGAGCGGGACGTAAAACTGAATGAAATAGTGAGGAAAGAAGCGAAATCCGATGAAAACGGCAGGGATCGAAAACACGATCAAGCAGGAAACCAGCACGCTCCGGTAGCCGGACTCATGCAGTCGAGATGATCTAGAACCGTAAAACCAGAGAGGCGCCGTCACCAGCACGAACGGTACCAGATAACTGGCCACCCGGCCTGTCGCTTCGCGAAACGAAATCGGATTGGCGGCATAGAAAATATTGTTCGTGACCGTCCAATGGAAGAAGGCCTCCGCCCCGCCAAAGAATCGGAATACGGCATACGTCGCTATCAGCGGCATCAAAAAGCTGAGAGCCATGACGAAACCAAGAGTAAACCACTTTGCGTAGAGTTTCCTTCTAATACATTCGATACTATTTGCGACAGCGATAGCAGGAAGCCAGAACGCGATTTGATGTTTGAAAAGAACGCCAACTCCGATGAGAAAAGATGCCAGAGCGACTTTATGGGCTTGCATTCCCTTCTCGCGAGTGTTTACAAAAGTGAGGGCCCAGGTCCCGGGCAAAATCATCAGCAGCTCAGTATTGGCCGCCAGCATATCGTGCGCCAGAAAAGAGGCGCTGTAGAAAAGAAAAATAAAGGCGGCGTAAACACCGGTGGAGCTGCGGTCAAAGAACGTATATATCCCTAAGGCGATTGCTGGAATCGTCACCAGCGCCGTCATAAGATGGACGGAAAACATTCCGCGTCCGAATAGAATCTGCGCAAGGGCGTAATAAACATAAACGAGCGGAGGTTTGTTATCGACAAAGTCTGTATACAGCAGCTTGCCTGCGAGCAGTTGCCAGGACCCGATGATGTGGCCCGCTTCGTCCAGATCCAGGATGTCCACACACAGGGACAACCAGCGTGTCAAGAGGCTCACAAGCACAAAGAGAAGAATGATCGCCGGCGATTTCCACACTTTGATCTTCATTCGGGAATGATTTAATCCTTTCGCCGCATTCGATTCAACATCTTTTGAACGAACAAACCAAACAGGATGAGAAGTAGCGAATCTATTTCGTATCGATAGCGATTATTCTCGGAAAGCTCAAAAGCATTCGCAACCACAGTGACATAGAGGACGGTGAACCAGATAAACATCACTGCCGCACGAAATGATGACTTGCGCAAGTCAAGGATGGAGAACAGAAGAAGTAATGGACCAAACACCGCGACGAAAAGGCAAATGCCTCCGAGGCGATCCGGAAGTTCCCAGTAAATGATCCTGTCAAATAGCCCACTGAAAACCGCAATTTTGCCGTAGTTGTAACGTGAGAACTGAAAATCGGCAGAACTCCGTAGATAGATCAAGAGCGAGGAGCGTAAGCCTTCGAAATAGTAGCGAGGATGATTCAGGAGTATGGAATGCGTCTCATGAAAATACAGCCTGGAAATTTTAACGTACCCGAGGTAATTGTAATTTGTAAATCCTGTGCTCTTGTTTTGCTGATCCAGCACGGGAATATCCGTTTGCGAAACCCCGCTGAAGAATTGTCGATAAGCAGGGATCGGGCTATAAGTCCTGATCAAAGACAATTTAGAGAGAATGCCTTGACGGATCAATTCTTCCTTCCTCTCCTTTGACATTGTATGAGTCGCGACACGAAACATACCCATCCCAAGCCAGGAGGAAGAGGAAAATTCTCCAAAAACTAAGTAGTTCTTGGTTGAAAGCAGCAGTACAGGAAGAAAAGCGATTATGGAACAGAAGGCGATTTGTTTTCGAAGCGCTTTGTTCTGCAAAATCAAACTGCCGGCAATCAGAACATACCATACCGGTTGATAAAGGCTTCTTGTCATGATCAAAATGGACATCACGAAAAAGAAGCTAAATGCGTACGTCTTCCGTTCTGTGCTGATAAACTTGAGTAGTGCAAGCGTCGCAAGACAGATAAGAAGAGCTACGGGATAGGTATCACTCAACCAGTTTTCGTAAAGAACCGTCGATGGACTAATCGTGAATAAGGAAACAAGACAAAATGAAATCGGCGGGATTACACCGAATTGCTTCAGCGTTAGAAAAAGGCAAATGCAGAAAAGAAGCCCCATAGCCAAATAGGCCGATTGGAATATCCAAACCAGATGCAAGGGAGCAAGCTTCAACACGAGTCCCAGCCAGAGATTGAACAATGGGGGCTGAATATGCAAATAGTAGATGCTTTGTAACAGGTTATTCTGTAAAAGATATGGATCGATGTAATGCCAGGACCACAACAATGGAATTGCGTCAAATCGTATGCCAATCAGCAAGTAGATGCATCTCGAAACGGTAAAAACCGCCACGAGCAGCAGAATCCACAACCTCGTCTTGAGTAAATGGGAGGAATCACTAACGAAAAGATTCCGCATGATACTGTTCGAGCATTTTGAGGACCGTCTGTTGCCCGTTAATTCCTGCAACAATGGCGGGCGTGATCCCATAGTGGTTTCGAACGGAGGGCGAGACTCCCTCTTCAAGCATGAGCTTCACAACAGACACCTGTCCGTTGGCCGCTGCTGCAATGAGAGCCTTTGTAACATCATTTTTCTGCGGCCTCGACTGTAACAAAACATGAACTATGTCTGCATATCCTGAACCGGCTGCATGGATCAGAGCCGTTTCCCCTGTACCTTCTGCGTGACTTATTTCTGCGCCGGCTTGAATCAGAACGCGCACAATATCGTATTCACCAGATTGAGCTGCTAGAATCAGGGCGGTTTTACCGGCTTTGCTGGTTTGATTGATATTTGCTCCATGTTGAATGAGGTCCTGCACTACTTCCTGATTTCCGGATGCAGCTGCGTGCAGGATTGGGGCCCACTCATTCGACAGGTTTTGGGAAATCGGTGGATGACAGGACAGATAGAACGTCATACAGGCGAGCAGAGACAGTGCTCCAATTCTTTTCACCATGATTCGCGCACTATTGTAACAGATTGAAAGTTCAGGCTGGAAGCTCGCGCTCTCTCTATACGTGAGCATTTTCTTGCATATCGATCAGGCGCCGGTTACATTCTGAATGAACAAGAAGATGAAATACCGAAGAACTGGATTTTTCTTCCTGCTTGTAGTTGTGATTTCCGTTTGGGCCGATGCGGAGCAGTGGCCCAACTGGCGTGGTCCGCGGCGGGACGGCACCAGTCTGGAAAAGGGACTTCCTGTGCGCTGGAGCAAGACCGAAAATGTCGTCTGGCGCGTCCCCCTCCCCGGTCCTGCCGGCGCAACACCTGTTGTGTGGGAGGACCGGATCTTTCTGACCTCAGTCGAAGGAAATGCAATCGTTCTGCTTTGCATCGGAACGGATGGGAAGATTCTATGGAAGCGCATTCTGGGGTCCGAAAACAATACGGTGAAAGGTGACGAAGGCAACTTCGCTGCGCCATCGCCGTCCACTGATGGTCAGCATGTATGGGCATTCGCCGGCTCGGGCGATCTGGCTTGCTTCGACTTCGAAGGAAACCAGATTTGGAAGACCAATCTGGAGCAACGATACGGGAAGTTTAATCTGTATTTTGTAATGGCCTCTACTCCTCTACTGGATGGCGACCGGCTTTATTTGCAGTTCCTGCACGCCGATGCATCGCTCGTTCTGGCCCTGGATAAAGCGACGGGACGGGAAATCTGGAAACAGGAACGGAAAAGCGATGCCCGCGCAGAATGCGAGCATTCGTATGCATCCCCATTCTTATACAGAAACGGCAAACAGGAATTCTTGCTGGTTCATGGCGCCGATTATGTGACGGCGCATCGCCTCAGTGATGGAACGGAAATCTGGCGATGCGGGGGACTCAATCCGAAGGAAAGCTACAATCCATCTTTGCGATTTGTCGCATCTCCCGTAGCCGTTCCAGGTCTGATCGTCGTTCCATCAGCGAAGAACGGACCGGTCCTTGGACTCAAGCCGGATTCGATTGGTGACATCACCAATGTAAAGCAATATTACGCCTGGAAACTGGAACACGGCACGCCGGATGTCCCTTCCCCATTGATTCAGGATGGTCTGGTCTATCTTTGCCGCGAAAATGGCGATCTGATTTGCCTCGATGCGAAAACCGGAGAGAAGATTTATCAGGAACACACCCGCGTTACCCGTCACCGCGCATCGCCAGTCTATGGAGATGGCAAGATCTATATTACCGCGAGAGATGGCACGGTAACTGTTATCAAAGCCGGACGCCAGTTTGCCATTCTTTCACAAAATGAAATGGGTGAGCCCATCGCAGCCTCGCCTGTAATTTCAAACGGGAGACTATACCTCCGAAGTTTTGAAGCGTTATACGCAATTCAAGCGCCAAAATAACGCGGCCGCGATCATTGCTCGCTCTGCTTTGCTGAATGTCGCCCGAATTCTTATTCTCATTCTATGCCCAATCCTTTTAGTCGAAATTCGCGCGGGAGTGGAGAGAAGGCTCCTGGATGGCGGGAGAAGATTGTCGCAACGCGTTACGCTTTACTGCTGATCCGGATGGTGTGGCAAACGCACCGCACATACACGATCACGATGGGTTTTCTGCGGCTACTCCGCGCATTTGTCCCGCTGGCCACATTATGGGTGGGAAAACTGATCATCGATACCGTACTTGCAGCGCGCAGTGGAACCGCCAATCTCACTGAACTCTGGAAATTTGTGGTTCTGGAAATCGCCATCGTGATTGCAGGGGATGCGCTGGCCCGCGCTTCCACGTTGATTGAAAGCTTGCTGGGCGATCTGTTTTCAAATCGCACCAGCCTCCGGTTAATGGAACATGCGGCAAAGCTGGATCTGTATCAGTTTGAGAATCCGAAATTTTACGATCAACTGGAACGTGCGCGAAGACAAACAACCGGCAGAATCGTGCTGCTGTCAGGTTTATTCTCGATTGCGCAAGATTTTCTGACTTTACTATCGCTGGGCGCTGCGCTTTTTGTGTATTCACCTTTGCTCCTACTGCTGCTATTTGTTGCCGTTTTCCCGAGCTTTATCGGTGAAACGCATTTTGCATCGCTGGAGTATTCTCTCTTCTATCGGTGGACTCCACAACGGCGCCAGCTCGATTATCTCCGCTATATGGGCGCGAGTGATGAAACTGCGAAAGAAGTGCAAGTATTCGGTCTGGCCGGTTGGATTATGGAGCGTTTCCGGAATATGTCCAACCGTTTCTTTGAAGAAAACAAAAAGCTCGCAATCCGGAAAAGTATCGTGTCCGGCATTCTTGCATTGCTTGGCACGCTTGGTTATTACGGCGCATATGCAGTGATCCTGCTGCGCGCGGTGGCCGGATCGATCACGATCGGCTCTTTGACTTTTCTCGCCGGATCTTTTGCGCGAAGCCGGGATCTGATCCAGCGTCTTTTGTTGGGCGCAAGCGATATTTACGAACAAAGCTTGTATCTCAAAGACCTTTTCGATTTTCTGGAGATGCAACCAACCATCGTGAGCCGGCCGGAAGCGCCAGAAGTTCCGAGACCGATTCGCGATGGGTTCACGTTTGAAGATGTCGGGTTTCGTTATCCGGGAACGGACCGCTGGGCCATTCGGCATGTAAACTTTCGCATTCAACCGGGTGAAAGGATCGCCCTGGTTGGAGAAAACGGCGCAGGCAAAACGACAATGACAAAACTGCTGGCCCGCCTCTACGATCCAACAGAAGGAAGAATTCTCCTGGATGGGATCGATTTGCGTGATTACGATTTGGAATCGGTGCGCCGCGCCACCGGTGTAATCTTTCAGGATTACGTGGAGTTCGATTTACGGTTCGATGAAAATATCGGCGTTGGAGAGATCGATAAGGTGAAGTCGTATGTCGATCTGCCGACAAATGGATCCGGTACAACTCCAGATTCTGCGGTAGCTGAAGGAGATGTGCCGTCACCGATTGTTGAATCGGCAAGGAAATCGCTGGCCGACTCCCTTCTGCCCCGTCTGCCCGCAGGGTACCGTCAGATGCTTGGATATCGCTTTGATGGCGCCGTTCAACTGTCGGGCGGGGAATGGCAAAAAGTAGCGCTGGCGCGCGCATACATTCGTGACGCGCAAGTGTTAATTTTGGATGAACCTACGGCATCGCTCGATGCGCGAGCAGAGTATCAAGTCTTCAGTCGGTTCTCAGATCTAATTGCCGGCAAAATGGCTGTAATCATTTCGCATCGTTTCTCTACAGTCCGGATGGCCGACCGCATCATCGTTTTGAATGAAGGGAAAATGGTGGAAGAAGGAACACATCAGGAGCTACTTGCAAGGAAGGGTCTGTACGCCGAACTGTTTTCTCTCCAGGCCGAAGGCTATCGGTAGTTGAATTCCCTATGCCGGTTCTGTCTGCATTTTGTAGAGGACCAGACCCATCAGCAAACCGAACACGACCAGTCCCCAACCGATCCAAGACGCCCAGTGACCGGCAAATGAGAATCTCCACAGGAGATAACCACCGCCACTCAATAGAAGCAGGATCAAACCAAGACAGCCCGCAAACTGCAGCGGGGAGTATCGGTAGATACCCCCCTTGCACGCACTTCTGAAGCACGGGTTTCCAGTGCGGAGGCCGTCGATCGCAGAATTTGAATATGACGTTCGACATCTCTTTCCACCGTTGATCTGATCGGCCTTCCGTTATCGGCAGTGATAGCTCGTTCTAACTCTTCCGCTTCACCCGGACTGAGATCACGAGCGGATTCGGGTAAGCGAACCGATCCCGACAATGCCTGAATGAGTTTTCCTTCATTTTGAAGAGCATCGACTATGTTTGTAAACTTCGCGTCCTCCGGCTTTTCAATTTGCAATACTCGTTCGATGTAAAGGACAGCCTCATCGGGCTGTGGTTCAATCTTGCGATCGAACGTCAAAACGCGTTCCCATTCGCCGGCACGCTCCCGTAACTTTTCTTTCACAAGATCCAATTGAGCCGAGAAGCCGGTGCTTCTTGGCTTCATTCCAGCTTTTTCAAACTCCCGGTTTCGCGTGGCAATTACATAAATGAGGAAGATGAGAAAACCGCCCATCATACCGAGCCCCGCTGGAAACTTCGGAGCGATCCATGCCCTGATCGCATATCCGGCGATCAACGAAGCGGGGATCACCAGAAGAATCGTGATCTGCTTTAGATTTGTGTAATGAGGATCGTCCTTTCCCATCACCGGTTATTCTAGCATCCAACAATTTGACTCCCTGCTTTCCCCGCGCTAAGCTGGTAATATCTGTTGTCAAAGTGGGGAATCACTTCAACAAAAACCGCCGGAGACATTCATAATATGTCCACGGCTAAAAATCTCGAGGTGCCAAATATGAAAAAACTTAATGTTCTGGTGATTTTTGTTTTCGTGCCGATCTTAGTGCTGACTGCCAGCCACGTGGCACAGGGTGCCGCAAATGCCTTTGTTCGGTGCGACGCGGACCCAAAGAAACGAATCTTTGATAGCCAGGAAGATGATCAAAAGAAGAATGTTGTAGGAAAGGGAGATCGGATCAACTGGCATATTTCAGTGGAGAAAATTGGTACAGTAGTCACGTTCGAATTCGCAGGTGACTCGCCGTTTGACAAAAACTCCTTCACAATAAAGGTAAAAAAGAGAACAAAGCTCGTAAAAGAAGATGTGGATCCGGCCGCGGAAGGATCTTATAGTTATACGATCACTTGCAATGACGGCACAACATCTTATTCGATAGATCCGATCATTGAGGTTCCCAAGCCCTGATAAAGGCTGTAAATCTGCAACAACCCTTAAAAGCTGGCCCTATCTGTTGTCGAATTGGGAATCACTTCAACACAAACCGCCGGAGACATCGTCAATATGTCCACGGCCAAAATCCCGAGGTCCCAATATGAAAAAACTCAACGTTCTTAAGATCCTAGCTTCCGTGCCGGTTTTACTTCTATTGGTAGCTACTCACGTCCAGGGTCAAGAAATACACACCATGGTAAAGTGCGGGGCAGGTAAGATTTTCTATAGCGGAGACCCAGCCCACCCGAACAAGAACTTTGCGGATAGAGGAGATACGTTCATATGGCATATTGTTGTGGACAAACCGAACACCGAAGTAATCTTTTACTTTGACGGGACGAGTCCTTTTGCCGGGGGACCAACGTACTCGGTACCGGTAACAAATTACAAGCGCTATTCATTAAACGTCTCGACTGGCGCCGGAAATGGTACTTACCACTACACGATCACTTGCAAAGAGCCAGAATCCAAAGGCGATGTAATTGATCCAATTATTGAGATTCCCAAGCCACATATAGAGGAACCACCGCCACCGCAAACCCAAACGCAGCCCTAGATAGGGAGGCCGGCGCGTTTTAAAGCTGCTACTACTTCGGGCATTTTTCGGATCGGTTCCAAGTCCGGATCGAAGCGGATCGTAAGAACGTTATCGCCGGCGATGGATTTCAGCACGATTTGTTTTGCCAGATTCAAATCGCCGCAACGGCTGGAGGCGATCGCTCCGTAAATGGCCAGATCGGTACTTTCCGGGTGCCGGGAGAGAACTTCGCGAATTGCGTCCGTTGCTTCTTTGCATTCTCCGATTGCGGCCAACGCCATGGCCATACCTGCGCGCGTGTTATCATCTGCCGGACTGATTTTTAGCAAATCACGAAACGCGCGAATCACTTCCTGATAATGAGTTGTCGCTTCCTCACGCTTACCCAGCTGGCGGAGAGCGTCCGCAACATTTGCTCGATACAGCGGTTTGTCAGGCGCTTCTTTCAAAAGTGTCTGCCAGTTTCTCAATGCCAGTTCATACTGTCCCCTGTAATAATGTACGAGCCCAAGGTTGTTGTATGCATACGGATTTGAACTCAGCTCCAACGACTTACGATAGTACACTTCTGCTTCCTGAAGATTTCCCTGGGTCAGGTAAAAATTCCCGATCATTACAAGAGGCGCATACCCTTCGGGATGCAGCTGGCCTGCCTTATCCAAATGCAGACGAGCAGCCTTCAGATCGCCGGCGTATTGCCATTCAAATGTGCCAAGAACATAGTGGTTCATCCAGTAATCAGGACGTAGATCGATGGCTTGCTGATACATTTGTCTTGCCTCATTATTTCTTCCAAGAGACGAATACATGTCCGCCAGACTTCGGCAAGCGGCATCATCGCCGGGAGCAAGTTTGAGCGCCCTGGAAAACGCATCACTCGCTTCGACCGACCTTCCGCTTTGTACCTGAACCATTCCGTAAGCCAGAAGTGCCTCCGGTAAGTTCGGATCCAATCCAACTGCTCGTTGCGCCTCCTCACTTGCTGAAGACAAGAGAGCGGGTTGGCGCTTTTTGTGAAACTGACCGATCAATGCCGTTGCCAGCCCGGCGCGAGCTGCCGCAAAGTCCGGGTCCAGAGCAAGCGCCTCTCGATATAAAGCGATTGCGTCATCCAGATTGCTTTCCACGTCCCAGCCTTCCTGACGATTACGCGCTTCCAGATACTTCCGGTATGCATCCAAATTCGGCGTTCGAAGCTGTTCGATCTCCTTTGTTGCCGTGCCATCCAAATGAAGGGCATCCAGAATATTCTTCTTTGCCAGATCCAGAGCAGCAACCGGACGTCCGCTCAAAGTCTGTTTCCACACGGGAGAACCTTCCGAAGATATCAGTTCCAGCATAATTTCAACATCCTCGTTCTTTACAGAAACGGAACCCCGAACAATCCAGCGGACACCGAGGTCACGCGCCACCTCTTTCATCGAATCAGTGCTCTTGATTTCACGAACGTTGGCGTAGGGGGCGATCGCGATTCCCGGAACAGGCTGGAGGCACGCGATCAATCCATCGGTCATGAGCGTGCCCAGATACTGGTGCGCCGGGTCCTGTCCGTTGTATTGAAACAGCAGCACAGCGATCGAAACCGGCGCCACTTTGGAGGGCGCCCCTGCAACATCATTTGAAACAGGCTTGCGCAAAAAATAAATGGATGCGCCGATCGCACAAGCCAGAATCAGAATCGCCGCAATCATCGCGGAACGACTCCGAAACCACGGACGTTGCTCCAGCCATTCGGAGGGGATCACACCTTTGGCGGTGCTTTCACCCCTGATCCGTCGCAAATCAACCCACACTTCGTGTACAGATTGATAGCGGGTGTCAGGATCTTTTTCCACCATCTTGTTCAAGACACGCACCAGATCCTGCGGAACCGCATCATTGAAGCGAGCTACGGGCGCCGGCGTTTTATGCAGGATGGCATCGAGCACTTCGGTAGTCGATGTTCCTGAAAACGGCAGGCGGCCGGTCAACATCTGATACAGGACAACACCGAAAGCAAAAATATCACTGCGGGGATCCACCGGTCTTCCTAAAGCTTGTTCGGGAGACATGTAAGCGACAGTTCCCCGAACGGCGCCGGCTTCAGTGATAGATGATTCCGTAGCCGCCCCGCTCAAATCGGAACTACCGGGCGTGCGAATTTGTTTCGCAAGTCCGAAATCCAGAATCTTTGCTTGATTTCGAGCAGTCAACAGAATATTTACCGGTTTGATGTCCCGATGGACAATGTTTTTCTTGCGCGCTTCTTCCAGCGCATCCGCAATCTGTATCGAGATATCCAGCACCTCATGCAATGACATCGGCTCCCCCGCAATTCGGTCACGCAGGGTCTTCCCCTCCACATATTCCATGCAGATGTAGGTGCGGCCATCGACTTCTCCCGTCTCATAAATCGTGCAGATATTTGGATGATTCAAACTCGCGGCAAACCCTGCCTCCTTTCGGAAACGGGCAAGCTGTTCCTTATTTTCCGCGAGTTCGAGAGACAGTACTTTGATCGCAACTTGCCGGTTTAATCGTATGTCTTTGGCAAGATATACTTCCCCCATTCCTCCGTGACCCAGCATTTTGATGATTTCGTAACTGCCAAACTGCTGTCCGGAATTCAGATTCATTGCTGTTCTGAAAAGTTGGGGCGACGACGAGAACCTGTTTGCATTGGATCATACGTGTGGGTCAATCCGACGACAGGCATCAAACGGATTCTATCACAGGGGAAGGTTACACGTAGTTCCGTTCCTGCGCGCGGAGAGCGCGATAACGGGCAAAGGCTTTGCGTTCATCCTCCAGCCCCAGGAACGTGCGCCAGGTGCTTCCACGAAATGTAAACCGCAACATCCGGACACCATTTCGCAAGATAAACTTCGGACGATCACGAAGCACAGCCAGCGAATGACGCAACTTGATCCAGCGTTCGGCCCGCCAGCGCAGAAACTCGATGTCTTGCGGAAGCAGATGCTTCGTTCGTACAACCGCGGTTGTGCCGTCGTACTCTTCGAGCGCCCGGCTGGCGATCAGGCCCTTCTCTTCAAAGTCTTTTGTCATTGGCGTACGCGGATACGGTGTGGGGTGCTGAATGTATGGATAATCGATGTGGCGCTTTGCAAATTCCAGATTGGTCACGATAGAACTTTCAGTGTCATCCGGGTTTCCCACGATCAAGCCGCCGACTACATACATGTGATGACGATGCACCTGGTCGATCGCCTGAAGAGTTGCGTTGCCTGTGCGTTTGCCGCTCTCGCGTTTTGAATTCTTTGAAGAAGCCTTCAGAAATGCCAGATCCTCTTCTAAGATATTCTCGATTCCCAGGAAAATATATCGAAAACCCGCCCTGGCCATCAATGGAATTAAGGTATCTCCATGGTTGGCGATCGACGAAGTCATTGCCTGCACCAGATATTCGATTCCATTCAGCTTCGCATCGATGATCGCCTGGCAAAGCCCCTCCAGGCGTTGGACGTTCAGACCGATATTATCATCCACAAAAAAGATCGAGCGAGCTCCGTGAGAATAGGCATCACGAATATCGTCCAACACGCGGGCGTACGAATACGTAAAGAAATTTCGTCCTCTCATCTCAATGATGGAACAAAAACTGCAATCGTAAGTACAACCTCGCGATGTTTCGATGACATCGACTGGATTTCCCAGGAATTCATAACCCGACAACACGCGCGCATTCCGGTCTGGCGGACGTACTTGACCGTCATTCAGACCGCTGATCGGCCGCTCCGGATTGTGGTGAAAAACAGAACTGGATCGATAAGAGAGACCTCGAATCGCGGAAAAATCCTTTGAACCTTCCAGCGCGCGAAGTAATTCCCGAAAGGTGATCTCTCCTTCTCCGCGGATCACAAAATCTACTCCCTCTTCCGGCGCAGTGTACTCATCCACTGCAAGGCTCGGATCATAGCCACCAACAACGATCCTTACCGCCGGCGCCAACTGCCGCACCAATGCAATAATCCGTTTCGCCGTCTTTCGCTGGAACGTCATCACGGAAAGGCCCACCACATCCGGGGAATATTTCCGCACAAGGTCGCTGACAGTTTGGCGAACCCGGTCCTGTACAAGAATCAGATCTGCGATGGCAACATCGTGGTGCGGATCGACGTTTCCCGCGAGAGAGGAAAGAGCGCCGTTTGGCATACGAATGCCAACCACCGGCATATGCTCAAAAGAATCGGGCATGGAAAGAAGCAAAATACGCATAAAATCACCCGGAGTGGCTTCCTCTATATTGTGAACATATTCCGCACATCTGACAAGTCAATAAATCCGCTTCAGCCCGCAATACCACCCGTTCAAGTCACAGGTGTCGCAATTCGCCCGGCATTCTGTAGAATGAAAAGGCTTCACTCGCAGGAGGACTCCATGACACATCGTATTCCGGTTTTCATTGTCTCGATTCTACTTGTTCTAGGCGTCAGCGGTTCCGCGATCGCTCAGTTTGACAACATCAACCGGGTTTGGGGCGGACTCACGCTGCCGCCGAGCGGTGATAATCAGCACGCGATCGTTACGCAATTCATCGGGCCGGTTCGGATCACGATCGACTATCACAGTCCGAATGTACATGCGCCTGACGGATCGGACCGCCGCGGAAAAATTTGGGGAACGCTCGTACCTTACGGAATGTCCAATCTCGGATTCGGCACCTGCGGCGATCAATGCCCGTGGAGAGGCGGAGCAAACGAAAATACGGTATTTAGTGTTTCACATGATGTGAAGATTCAAGGGCAACTGTTGAAAGCAGGTTCCTACGGCCTTCACTTTTTACCTGGTGAAACCGAATGGACGATCATTTTTTCGAACAATTCGACATCGTGGGGAAGTTTTACGTATGACCAGAAAGAGGATGCGTTGCGAGTCACGGCAAAACCGGAAAAGAGCGAATATCATGAATGGCTTTCTTACGAGTTTACTGATCGAGACACAACAAAGGCTACAGCGGCGGTGAAATGGGAAGATCTGCAACTCCCCTGGACGATTACGGCAGATAACATAACGGACATCTATGTAGATTACATTTCACAAGAACTGCGGAGAGATCCTGGTTTCAACTGGGAAAATTGGGAAGCGGCAGCTGAATATTGTCTGCTGTCAAAGAGTCATCTTGATCTTGGATTGCAGTGGGCAAAAATGGCGGTTAGCAAACCCGGAATCGGTCAGGAAAATTTCAATACTCTGGTTACGCTCAGCCAGTTACAGGAAGCCAACGGTCAGACGGCTGAGTCCGCCAAAACGCTGGATCAGGCGCTAAATCATCCTACCGCCCGGCCGCTGGATCTTCACCTCTATGCGCGAAGCCTACTGGCACAGAAAAAGACGCAGGAAGCGATCAAAACATTTGAGCTCAACGCAAAACGCTTTCCCGGCGTGTGGCCGACAGAAGTTGGCCTGATGAGAAGTTATTCCGCGCAGGGAAATTTCAAGGAGGCGTTGAAACACGCCCAGCTCGCGTTAAAGCAAGCTCCTGACGAAGCAAATCGCGTGAACGTTCAGAATCAAATCAAGACTCTGGAACAAGGGAAAGATATCAATTGATAACCGTAGGGGCGACCCTTGTGGTCGCCCTTACTTCCGTGAAACGAGGTAGTTCCAGTTGAGAATTCCGTTCCAGAGCAGCCGGTAGTCCGAGTAATTGAGATCGCGGTGCATCGCATTAAAGTTAAATACGAGCACGCGTCCTTTTCCAACGGGCGCATCCAGAATCGCGGGACGGCCTTCAAGCGCTTCCAGATTCTTGCCTCCACCGCTAACCAGAATCGGCATTTCCGGCTCTGCATCGGAATCAAAAGAGCGGGTTCCCCATTGCAGGACAACACTGCTCAGATCCACAGGACCGGTCAAACAGGAGGTGCAGTAGGACATCGTGAGCCACGTGCGCGGCGGGCCGTAATAGGGGAACTGCGAGCGAAAGACCGATGTAATTTCCGGATAACCGTATGCGATCGGGTGATTCGGCTGCAGGAAGCGGGCGCGCAGCTCGACACCCGGCGTTGTGGTTCCCGGCAAATCTACACGCGGCACGCTTCGCACAAGTCCCGTTTCCAGCACGAGTGTAGAACCACGACCCATGGTAATCAGAACTCCACCGTCTTCCGCAAATTTTTGAAGATTCGCAAGGCCCGAATATCCAATGCCTCCGGTAATGTCGTCCGATTCTGCCGGAACACCCAGATTGGGAGTCTCCGGTGTTTTCTTGAAAGGCATCGGTCCATCGGTCTGCTTGATCCCGTGAATCTGTCCTTGCAAATCGAGCAGCGTATTTCCGTAGATGATTACATCCACGACACTTTTCAAATTTCCCGCTTTGACTTCTTCATCGCGAATGTATGTATATGGAATCTTTTCGTGATCCAGAGTGTAGCGGATCCATCCGATCATGTCTGTGTCCGCCCACGGAACCCACACTCCAACGCGAGGAACCTCCGCCTGATGGCGGCGCACTTGCGGAACCGCGGACACTGCATCGAAATCCAGAGCCAGTTCATTCCCGATGGATTCCAGCGCGGACCCCAATCCGTCTTGATCGGAAAGAATCCACGAACCGCGCGGATATTCCACTGCACCGGCACGAAATGATTCTTCCGCGATTTCCACCTTGAATTTTGCCAGCCGGTATCGCGCAGCAAGAAGAGATTCCTGTCCGACATCCTTGAGTATGAACACCGGACCTGCTCCACTCACTCTTCCAGCCGGCCGAACTACTTCCTGAATCAACTCCAGCGGAACCTTCAAGATCGCAGCATCATCAATCCGAATTGTCTCAACTCCATAATGAACAGGAAGCGCCCAGGAAACATCATCATACGGTTCATACTGCGAATTCGTCGGAAAGGATTGCGGCAGCAGCAAGTCCACGGCGTAGTTGCGATACGGTTGATCCAGACGAACGACATAACTGCCCGCCGCGAATTTTCCCTCCTTGATCTGAAAATCCTTTGTTGCGCGGCTCACTTCGATTCGCTGAGACATTAAACGATTCACCATTTGGGCGGCACGAAGGCGATCGCTCTGCGCGGCCGGAATCACGAACGCATACGGATTCCCGGCTTTTCCTTTTTGCCAGGAGTTGTAACCTTTCTGATAAAAATTGTGCAGTAATTGATCCGCATTGCGAGCCGTGTAATCAAGAATCGCCAGACAGCCGGTTTCCGCATAATTCAATCCATCGCGATGCGACCATACAAAAGTTCTATCCGGCGGCCAGGGACGATACCACTCGCGCGTTACGTCTTCCTTATCCAGCTTCCTGGTTACAGTTAATGGCACCGCATTTCCAAAAGTTTCGTAACCACGGCCCGTTGAATTATGATTCATCGCGACCGAATCCGTGTAGTGATGCCCAAATCCTTCACCGAAATTCCAGGTCCAGACGCCGGGCATTCCAAATGCGCTCAAGGTACTGACTTCATGGAAGCTCTGTTCCAGAAACTCGCTGAGCACGATTGGATCCAGATTCGGATTATACGGACCGGTCCCGTTCCAGGTAAGCAACAACGCGATCGCTTCGTGCAAATCTTGAATCGCGATCGGATGATATTCGAAAAACATGCGGGCAACTGCCTTTGTTGTTTCCAGCGCCAGCTGGTGCGCGTCTCTGTTTGCATCGACGTAGACATACTTCCCCCAGTACGGTGGAGACTGGCGCGGCAGAGTATCGTAGTCGGTTTTACCTTTCAAATAGCGGTAGAACCAATCCGCTAACTTGTCACGGCCATCCGGATTTGCAACCGGATTGATCAGGACAACCGTTTTTTCGCGAATCTGACGAATCATCGGCTGTTCAGAAACGGCAAGGCGATACGCCAGTTCGAGCGCCATGTCCGGACTGATCGATTCATCCGCATGAATGGCCGCATTGAAAAAATACATCGGTCTGGCTTTGGCGATGATCTGTCGCGCCTGTTCGGGCGATGTCTTTCGCGGATCGGCAAGCTGTGCCATTGCAGATTTCAATTGTTCCAGCTGTTGAATGCCCGCTTCATCGGCGATGAGGGCAAGCAGAATCTCACGGCCTTCTTCCGTTTTCCCAATCACCTCTACCTTCACCCGTTTTGTTTTACGCTCTAATTCGCGAAAGTAGGAATAGCTTTGATCGGGTCGCACCAGTTCTCCGGCGGCGCCCGCGATGTGACCAAGAAAGTCCGTGGGCGAGGGGACGCTATCCGAGTCGGGAACATACGAAACCCATGGACTTACGAAACGGGGCTCCGTTGTGTCCCGCGCAATCGCTTCCACAGAACCCGGTTCGGGCGTGTCCGGCGCATACGGATTCTCGGCTCCCACAGCTCCAACGACAAGAATCAACAATGCGAAAACAAATACAACTCTCATGCCCACCTCTCTGATTTGAGAGCATACCATATGGAGCGCAGCCGTCCCGGCTGCATGATGGGTCGCAGGCCTCTTGGCCTGCTCCCCGAAGTTTTTCTGTCAATCAAATGAGCAGGCGGGACGAGCCGGAAGAAATCAAGAAATGGAATCCGTATTGTGGAGAGATCAAGATCCAGCCCGAACCAGGAGGGCGTTACTCGTTCGGGTGGGCGCCAGAAGAGGCCGGCACAGACGGTCTCGACCGCATCGTGGAATTCAAAGATGGACACATGGTGACGTACACCTGGCACGGTCAGGAGCCAAAAACACTCGTGAGCTGGAGCGTCGAACCGGTCGATGGCGGAAATACCCGGCTTCAATTCAGTCATTCGGGATTCCTGAAAGATCCGAAACTCGTACTGGAATACAAACTCGGCTGGGCTCATTTCCTTTATGCATTGAAAATGTTTGTGGAAACTGGACAGGGCATGGATGATTGGAACGGCCGCCTGGACTTAGGCTCGCGATGAGCCCGGAAACATCCGTTCTTTTGCACCGATCCAATCAGGTGGAATTGCCGATCCTTGAATCTTCCATTGTGCGAAATTGGTCTGATCCATGTCGGAAGCCAGCAGCTTCATGACGTCACCGTGAGGGATGCTCCGGACAAACGCCATCAAAGCATCACTGTCTTCCCAAACGGATAATGTCCAGAATTTTCGCAGCAATGGCTGCGCCTGGAGAGAATAACCGATCAGCCCGTTAGCGGTCTGCAATTGTTGATCGATCTTCGATACGTACTTTAGAAACTTCGGAATGGCGCTGTACCGTTTGAGTGGCAGATAAGACAATAATGCAAGATACTCTCGATTTTCCTGCGCATGGATAAAGGACTTCCATTTGTTGGGTCTCATGTCTTCAAAAAGAATCAGCTATGGTTCAATCCTAGTGCCAAGGACTTTCAAGAATTTCGCGAGCCAATCCACGTGTGCCGACCACGCCGGCCCGGTGACCAGATTCCCATCAACGTGCGCTTTGTCCCACGGCAGATTTATGTACTCCGCGCCTGCTGTCTTAACCTCCGGGCCTACGGCCGGATAAGCGGAACAGGTCCTTCCCTTCAGAACATCGGCGGCCGCCAGAAGTTGCGGGGCGTGGCAGATCGCAGCGATTGGTTTGTTTTCTTTTGCGAAATGACGTGTGATTTGAAGCACTTTCTCATCTAACCGCAAGTACTCGGGCGCACGACCACCGGGGATCACGATAGCGTCGTAACTTTCGGCTTTGACATCATCGAATGATGCGTTCAATGTGAAGTCATGTCCACGCTTCTCGCTATACGTCTGATCTCCTTCAAAGTCGTGCACGGCGGTGCGAATTTTCTCGCCGGACTTTTTGCCCGGGCAAACGGCATGCACCGTGTGACCTGCAATTTGCAATACTTGAAATGGAACCATCACCTCGTAGTCCTCCACATAGTCTCCAACAATCATCAGAATTTTCTTCGCTGACATACTTGACCTCCTATGCTTTCTTCAAAGATGTGTCTCAGCTTATCCGAATTCAAGAACGGATGTTGAAGAAATCCTCACCCGGACTGTCCCTCTCTTCCTCACAAATCCGGTGGAAAATTCGAATCGGAGGCCTATCTGGGCGAGCCATCATACGGCACGCGACTTGCTTCACTCTCCGGAAGAAGAAGGAGGATTTTATGAGACGTTTCATTACACTCGCGACTGGAATGCTGACCGTTCTGTGCTGGGTGGTAACACCTGGATGGGCAGCGACGCAACAAAGCTATTCGGGAAAAATCATGATGGTCGATCCGAAGCTGAGGATCATCATCGTGAAAGGAAAAGAAGGCGAAGAAGTATTTCATCCCGCCACCAACAGCACTTTTATGATTGGGGGCGAGATGAAACTTCTATCCCAATTGCGAAAAGGTGAAGAAGTTACGGTCACGTATCAAGAGACGGACAGGTCCAGCGCACCAGCGAACGCAGGCAGCCATTAGATGCGCTCATGCAGGTCTGATTTGCGGAAACCCGCGATCAAGTGAAGCAGCATCCCTGAAAATAAGGCATAGATACCGGGTCCGGCAAATGGTCGATGAAAACTCGCCAGACCCGGTTCTACGAAAAATGCTGTCAGCATGAGAGGGGGAGAAAACAAAATAAAAGTAGATGCGATTGTCTGCAAGATTTTACGGCCACGGGTGGAGGAACGCGAAAGATAAAGCCCCAGAGCCACATTGATCAGACTGGAAAGCAGCAAGTAGATGTGCGCCGACCGGAACAACATCCGCGGAAGGGGCTCCACGCCTCGCAGTCCGTCATACACCAACCGCATATACTGCCCGGTCCCGAGAAAAACAACAATTCCCACGATTCCTACAATCAGATGCAATTTCCTCAAAACGCTCTTTCGGGTTTCTGGAACCGGGAGTTGCATGGAACCTGAATTATACCTCTGCCCATTCCGGCTGGAATCGGACACACCCCTAAAGAGATTCGATGAAATGCTGAATGGAACAGTGACAGTCAGTGGAGGTACGAATGATTCGGAAATTCTGTACTCATATCTCCCAGAGGCTTGCGAAGTGGTTTCCACAATCATATTCTCCAGTCAAACAGGAGGATAGCTATGAAACGCAAAGCAAGCGCAATATGGAAGGGCGGGTTGAAAGATGGAAAAGGAACTGTGTCCACGGATAGCAAGGTGCTTTCCAACACACCGTATTCGTTCAGCACCCGTTTTGAAGATCAGCCCGGCACCAATCCAGAGGAGTTGATCGCGGCAGCTCACGCCGGATGTTTTACGATGGCGCTTTCCGGTCAGCTCGACAATAGAGGCATGACCGCCGATAGTATTCAAACCGGCGCAACTCTAACCATGGAGAAATTGGAAGCAGGTTGGACTGTAACTGCGATTCATCTTGACGTGGTTGCAAACATTCCAGGCGCGGACCCGGCGAAGTTTCAAGAAGCTGCAAATGCCGCAAAAACCGGTTGCCCGATCTCAAGACTATTGAATACCAGCATCACGATGGAAGCGAAGCTAGCTTGACTGATTCCTAGCCGGAGCGCGGGAATCTCTGCCCGCAAGTCTCATCAAAGCTGGAATCTAGCGGGCTGGAAGCCCGCGCTCCCACTAGCACCAGTTGAAAAGTACGCCGCCTTTGCCAGGGATGTACAATTTCTAGAAGAACGTGAAGTCCAAACAAGAAATCGTCGAAGATTGGTTGCCCCGCTATACCGGAATGTCGTTGAAAGAGTTCGGGGCATACATCCTATTAACGAACTTCAGTAATTACGTAAAGATGTTCGCCGATCGCTTCGGCGTAGAAGTAAAGGGTCCGGATCGACCCATGCAAAGCGCTACAGCGGAGAACATCACGATTATCAATTTCGGTATGGGAAGCGCTCTTGCTGCAACTGTGATGGATCTTCTTTCCGCAATTTCACCCAAAGCCGTGTTGTTTCTTGGCAAATGTGGCGGACTAAAAAAGAAGACGCATTTGGGAGATCTGATTCTTCCGATTGCTGCGATCCGGGGGGAAGGGACAAGCTACGAATACATGCCCGCGGAGGTTCCGGCTCTTCCATCCTTCCAATTGCAGCGAGCTGTATCCTCCACAATTATCAAGCACAAATTTGATTACTGGACAGGAACGGTTTACACAACCAATCGGCGGGTCTGGGAACACGATGAGGCATTTAAGCAGCGCCTGATCAGGACACGTGCCATGGCAATTGATATGGAAACAGCAACCATCTTCGTGATCGGTTTTGTCAACGAGATCCCGCGCGGCGCCCTGCTTTTGGTTTCCGATAATCCTATGGTCCCTGAAGGAGTGAAAACCGAGGAAAGCGACAAAAAAGTAACTACTGAGTTTGTAGAAAGACATCTTTCTATTGGGATCGATTCACTGATAGAACTTCGCGATTCCGGCGAATCCGTGAAACACTTACGGTTTGATTGAAAGTGATGATCCGATGTTAGCTGCACGCACAAAGCTTGGACCTTACGAAATCATTGCGCCGCTGGGAGCGGGAGGTATGGGTGAGGTGTATCGGGCCCTCGATACGAGACTCAAGCGCGAAGTAGCAGTCAAAATTCTCCCCGCCGCATATGCCGGCAGCGAAGATCGACTCCTTCGTTTTGAGCAGGAAGCGCGTGCCGCCGGAATGCTCAATCATCCTAATATTCTTGCAATCTATGACATCGGGACTCACGACGGTTCCGCTTATCTGGTATCTGAACTGTTGGAAGGAGAAACGCTTCGCGGTCGACTTGCAGGCGTTGCTCTTCCAGTCCGGAAAACGATCGAATACGCTTTGCAAGTCGCGAGCGGCCTGGCTGCAGCGCATGAAAAAGGAATCGTTCATCGCGATCTGAAACCTGAAAATATTTTCATCACAAAGGATGGCCGGGTAAAGATTCTCGATTTTGGACTCGCCAAAATTTTGCCCGTCGAAACTCAAGGACAACTCGCAACGGATTTGGAGACAGCTTCTGCGGTTCTACAAACCGGATCGGGAATTGTGCTCGGAACTTTTAGCTACATGTCTCCCGAGCAAGTACGGGGCCAACCTGCCGATCACCGTTCAGACATATTTAGCTTCGGAACAATTCTCCATGAAATGCTTTCTGGCAAACGTCCATTTCAGAGAGATTCTATGGTAGAGACGATGAACGCGATCCTGAAGGAAGACCCGCCTGAACTTTTGCAGACCAATTCTACACTTCCTCCGGAAATGGTGCGCGTAACAAGACACTGTCTGGAGAAATCTCCGGAAGAACGATTCCAATCAGCTCGCGATCTCGCATTTGATCTGCAATCTCTTTCAGGAATTTCTGATCAAACAACTACCTCGCGTGCGATTCCTCCGGTCCGGAAACGAACATATCTGCAGTTGGCCTTTGCGGCTGTTGTGCTTGCTCTGCTGTTCTGGCTTACGTTTTTCTTGGGCAGAAAGAGCGGCGTTGTCGTAGCACAGAAGGCGGCCGGACACAGCGAATCTGCTTCCGCAACGCAGCCATCATTTCACCGCCTCACCTTCCGGCGTGGCTTCATCAGATCCGCAAGGTTTACTCAGGACGGACAGACCGTGCTTTATTCGGCTGCCTGGGACACGAATCCCCCGGAGGTTTTTGCTACAACTCAACAAGGTCCCGAGTCTCGCTCCCTGGGACTTTCCAACTTCGATATTCTTTCCATTTCTTCGTCCGGACAACTCGCCTTATCTCTGAACCTTCACAACTTTATAGGAAATGAAGTCATCGGCACTCTAGCGCAAGTCCCCTTCAACGGAGGCTCTCCGCGCGAAATTTTAGAAGAGGTTGCTGCCGCTGATTGGGCCAGGGAAGGAGAGCAGCTTGCCGTAGTACGGGTTGTGAGTGGAAAATATCATTTGGAATTTCCTGTCGGGAATGTTCTTTACCAGAGCAGCGGCTGGATCAGCCATCCACGCATCTCACCAAAAGGCGATCTGGTCGCTTTTCTTGATCATCCCCAGCGCGGCGATGACCGTGGCGCAGTCCAGATCGTCGACTTGGCAAAGAAGAAGAGAATGCTTTCGGACGGCTGGTTCAGTATCCAGGGTCTAGCCTGGTTTCCTTCGGGAGAGGAAATCGGATTTACCGCCTCGGATACCGGAACCGGCAACTCTCTATACAGTGTTGATCTTTCGGGAAAGAGCCGGCTGGTAGCGCGAGTAGCAGGCAGACTGACTCTACAGGATATCTCCAGGCAGGGACAATTCTTGCTGACCCGCGATGATTATCGAGCGGGTTTTTATTATCGTTCCTCAAACGAAAAGGAACAACGGGATCTGTCCTGGCTGGATGGTTCTTTTGTATCCGATATTTCAAAGGATGGGAAAATTGTCCTTTTCTTTGAAGGCTGGGAAGGCGGAGGGAAGCATTACGGAGTTTACCTCCGCAAAACGGATGGCTCTCCCGCAGTCAGTATGGGGGATGGCGTTGATGGGACCCTTTCCCCGGACGGAAAATTCGTTCTCTCGATTTTGATCGGATCGCCTTCGCAATTGGTTTTACTGCCAACAGGCCCTGGTGAATCAAAGAGCCTTCCGCGCGGAGAAATCAATACGTACGAGCTAGCCACCTGGTTCCCGAACGGCGGACGAATCTTATTTGCGGGCAGCCGGCCTGGGCAAGGCTTGAGACTTTACACGCAAGACCTCGCCGGAGGAAATCCCAGAGCAATTACAGAAGACGGCGTAAGGCTCAATTTTGGCAATCTTGTTTCGCCTGACGGGAAATTGGTAGCAGCAATCGGTCCCGATGAACGAATCTCCCTGTATCCCACAGAAGGGGGTTCGCCTCATCCCATTGCATCATTGAACCCTCATGATCAACCGGTTCAATGGAGTGAAGATCGTAAATACCTTTACATAAGCAGACACACCAATCGCACCATGAGCATATACAGGTTGGATCTGGAGACGGAACGCCTGGAGCTCTGGAAAGAGATTACCGCACAGGATCCCACCGGCATCCAAAGTTTGAATCATGTTCTTATGACAGCGGACGGCAAAGCGATCGCACTCCAGTACAGTCGCGTGTTCTCCGACCTCTATCTCGTGGACACACCGAAGTAACTACCCGCGTCTGTGACATGCTGACTTTCGATGCGAGGTGCCGGCCTGACTTTAGAGCAGCTCTTTGATTTTCTTCTCCATCTCTGCTACATCCTGAGCGCTATACGAGCCGCCCGGATGGACGTACCGGATCGTGCCCTTTTTGTCGATCAAGAAACTCACTGATGTATATTCCGCGTCGGGAGTGCGATCGAGCCAGTACTTGTTGAGCGTGGACCAATCGTTATCGAGCGCAACCGGAAATTGAAATCCGTAGTCGTTCACATATCGATGTACATCTTGAAGCGGTGTTTCGCGTGGAGAGGGCTTGGGCGTATACATCCCGATGACCATCAATCCCCTATCTTTGTATTTCCCGTAGAACTGATTCAAATAAGGAGCAGTTGCACGGCAAAAGGGGCAGGAGGATTCCATAAAGAACCGAACCAGCACCACTTTTCCCTTGAGCTGAGAAAGTGAAATCGGGGCTGAGTTGATCCACTGTTGATTGCTCCACTCCGGAGCCGGAGTTCCAATGAACCGGTCGCCGGACAGTGCCAGCAACAGTAAAACGCAAAAGCATACGAGACCTGGATGAAGTCGGCTCATTATTCCGTGGAAACTCTTTCTTCTTTGCCGTCCAGCGCCGCATTCAAGGTGTGCCACGGGAGTGTGGCGCACTTCACCCGAATGGGGAATTCCCGGACGCCTGAGAAAGCCGCCAGCTTTCCCAGCTCCTGCGAATCGACTTCGCTATCCGGTGGAGCGGTCAACATTCTGTGCACCTTTTCAAATAAGGCATTCAATTCCTGCTTGCTCTTTCCTTTCACGGTTTCGGTCATCATGGAAGCCGAAGCTTTGGAGATAGCGCAGCCGGACCCTTCGAAGCTGACATTTTGAATCACGCCATCTTCCATTTGAACGTATATCACAACGCGATCTCCACAAAGCGGATTGTAGCCTTCCGCTTTTCTGTTCGCTCCTTCCAGTTTGCGAAAGTTGCGTGGTTGTTTGTTGTGATCCAAAATCACTTGTTGATAAAGCTCGTTTAATTCGCTCACAGTCCTAAAACCTCGCGCACTTTTTGAAGCCCTGTCACCAGTCGATCCACCTCTTCGCTTGTGTTGTAAAAGCCGAAAGAAGCGCGCGTGGTTGCCGGCACTCCGAACCGCTGCATCGTAGGCATGGCACAGTGGTGACCTGCCCGAACGGCGATTCCCTCGCGATCCAGTACCGTGCCGACATCGTGCGGATGAAGACCCTCCATGATAAAAGATAGAACAGACGACTTTTGCCGGGCAGTTCCAATGATCCGCAAACCTGCAAGCGTCGAAACAGCGTCCGTAGCATGCCGGAGCAGAATTTGCTCGTGCTCAGCGATACGCTCGTATCCTATGCGGCTCACATAACCGATCGCCGCCCCAAGGCCGATCACTCCCGCAATGTTCGGCGTCCCTGCTTCAAACTTATGAGGCAGCTTGTTGTAAGTCGTCTTTTCAAAGCTGACGGAACTGATCATCTCGCCACCACCCTGATACGGAGGCATCCTTTCCAATAATTTCTCTTTGCCGTAAAGCACGCCGATACCCGTCGGACCGTACACCTTGTGCGCTGAAAATGCGTAGAAATCGCAATCCAGTTCCTGCACATCAACGGAAATATGTGGAACTGCCTGTGCGCCATCCACGAGCACCACCGCACCGGACTCATGCGCCATATGAATGATCTTCTTGATGGGATGAATCGTACCGAGAGCGTTCGAAACATGACCAATCGCAACCAATTTTGTGCGATCGTTTAGAAGTTTTGTATATTCGTCCAGTATCAGCTCCCCTTGATCGCTGACCGGGATGACGCGAAGCTTCGCTCCAACCTGATCGCACAACATTTGCCACGGGACAATATTCGAATGGTGTTCAATCCAGGAAATGATGATTTCATCGCCATTTCCGACAAGAGATCTGCCGTAACTTTGCGCCACAAGATTGATCGCTTCGGTGGTCCCTCGTAAAAAAACGATCTCCGCCGGCTCGGAAGCACGCAGAAAGCGTTGCGTCGCGATTCGCGCTTCTTCATAGGCATGTGTCGCCTGTTCGCTCAGATAATGAATCCCCCGATGCACGTTCGAGTTGATCGTAGAATAGTAGTGGTGGAGCGCATCCAGAACCACCTGTGGTTTCTGCGTGGTTGCTGCGTTGTCCAGATAAACGAGAGGTTTGCCATATACCTTCTGCTGCAAGGCAGGAAAGTCTTTGCGGATCTCTTCCACATTGAGGCTCATGCTGCTTCCTGTGTACCGGCAAAATCCTGAAGACGTCCCATCAAAATTCTTTCGATTTTCTCGCGCACTTCCTCCGATCGAATGCGCCCCGATACATCGTTTACAAAGCCATACATCAGGAGAGTGCGGGCGCTCGGATCGCTCATCCCGCGACTCCTCAAATAAAACAGAGCTTCTTCTTCCAGATGACCGATGGTGGCGCCGTGATTGCATTTCACGTCATTCGCCAGAATCTCCAACTGCGGCTTTGTGTTGATCCGGGCGCCATCGGACAAAAGCAGATTCTTGTTGACTTGCTTTGCATCGGTCCGTTGCGCATCCTTCCTTACGATGATCTTGCCGTTAAAAACGGCGCGCGATTTGCCATCCAGAATTCCCTTGTACAATTCCTGACTTGTGCCATGCGGCCGGACATGGTCAATTTCTGTGTGGTGATCGGTATGCTGGTTTCCGGAAACCAGATAGAGACCATTTAGGGTGCACCGTGCCCCTAACCCATCGATCCGCACATTCAGATCGGTCCGGGAAAGTTCCGCCCCTAAAGTCAACACGAAAGAGGAATATGCAGAATCTCGATTCTGTTGGACTTGAATCGTAGAAACATGAAAGCCTTTTGGACTCTCCTTCTGGATCTTCAGATGATGCAAGATAGAACCTTCTCCCAGCACTACTTCCGCAACGGCGTTAGAAAAATAGCGGTGATCCGTTAAGCTGATGTAACTTTCAACGATGGTAGCTTCGCTGCCTTTTCCGGCAACTATCAACACTCGCGGATGGAAAACCGTATCTGTTGGCGCGGTGGAAAGATACAGTAGATGAATCGGCTTTTCAAGAATCATACCTTCGGGAATTTCCACGAAAGCCCCATCCAGCAAAAATGCCGTGTTCAGCGCAGTGAAAGTGTTTTGTCCCCATCCCGCATAGCGCGCCAGGTGCTCTTCCAGGCTTGCTGGATGAAGCATGGCTTGTTCGAGATTATCCACGCGAAGACCTGAAGAGCGATCAGAAGAGAGTCGCTCGGCATAACAACCGTTTACAAAAACCAGGCGCGTTTCCTTACCAAAAAGAAACGGTTCCAACTGCGAAAGATCCGGCTCCTTGAATGATTCAAATACGGCGCGAAAAGGGATCTTCGAAAGCGGAGCCGTATTCGTAAATCTCCACTCTTCTTCATGTGTGGTTGGAAAATGAAGAGAGGCAAAGCGGTCGAACGCCTCCAGGCGCAGTTTCTGCAACCAGCCGGAAGCCGGCTGCATGCGCTCTTCCAAGCGTTTGAAATCCTGGATGTATGACTGTTTTTCTTCCGCCATTACCCGGTCACCTCAACTTCCTCTTTGATCCAGTCATATCCCCTGGCTTCCAATTCCAGCGCCAGGTCTTTGGCGCCCGATTTTACAATTCGCCCGTTGAATAGCACATGCACGAAATCCGGTGTGACGTAGTTGAGTATCCTCTGGTAATGAGTTACCAGAAGAATCGCATGATCCGGCCTCCGGAAACGATTCACCGCCGCGGCCACCGTTTTTAGTGCATCGATATCCAAGCCTGAATCCGTCTCATCTAAAATAGCCAGCTTTGGTTCCAATACCGCCATCTGCAAGATCTCATTCCGTTTCTTCTCGCCTCCCGAAAAACCTTCATTGAGCCGCCGGCGGACCAGATTCACATCCATTTCAAGTAGCTTCACCTTTTCCTCCAGATAATGCGAGAAGTCCATCGCATCCATCTCTTCCAGGCCACGATGCTTCCGGATTTCGTTCAGTGCTGTATTGAGAAAATGAAAATTCATGACTCCGGGAATTTCTACCGGATATTGAAAGGCAAGAAACACCCCTTCCCGTGCGCGGATTTCAGGAGCCATTTCCAGGAGATTTTTTCCTTCGTATAGAACTTCCCCTTCCAGGATTGTGTAGGCGGGATGACCGGCCAGCACCTGTGCCAGAGTGCTCTTGCCCGAGCCGTTCGGACCCATAATCGCGTGCGTCTCCCCTGCATTCACGTTCAAACTGATGCCAGACAAGATTTTCTTGCCCTCAACAGCCACATGTAAATTCTTGATTTCCAACATATAGTCCACTCCGTGTCTCGGTGTCTCTGTGGTTTATCCCACAGCTCCTTCCAGACTGACTCCCAACAGCTTGTGTGCTTCTACGGCAAACTCCATCGGCAACTTCTTGAATACTTCTTTGCAGAACCCGCTGACAATTAAATTCACGGCGCTTTCAGCGGAAACACCCCGCTGCTTGCAGTAAAACAGTTGTTCATCGCTGATCTTGGAAGTAGAGGCTTCATGCTCCAGAACAGCCGTGCTGTTGCGAACATCAATATAAGGGAAGGTGTGAGCGCCGCACTTGTCTCCCAGCAGCAAGGAATCGCATTGCGAGTAATTCCTCGCGCGGACTGCGGTGGGTAGGACCTGAACCAGGCCACGATACGTGTTGTTTCCGTACCCGGCGGAGATTCCTTTCGTAATGATGGTGCTTCGCGTGTTCTTGCCGATATGGATCATTTTTGTTCCGGTATCAGCCTGCTGACGATTGTTTGTCAAAGCGACAGAATAGAATTCACCAATCGAGTTATCTCCCTGTAAAATCACGCTGGGATATTTCCATGTAATAGCCGATCCGGTTTCAACCTGGGTCCAGGAAATCTTGGAATTCCTTCCGGCACACTTTCCCCGTTTTGTTACAAAATTGTAGATCCCGCCTTTTCCTTCTTTATCTCCCGGATACCAGTTCTGGATGGTCGAATACTTAATCTCGGCATTTTCCATGGCGATTAGTTCCACCACTGCCGCGTGCAACTGGTTCTCATCGCGGATCGGAGCCGTGCATCCTTCGAGGTAGCTTACAAAGCTGCCTTCCTCAGCAATGATCAGAGTCCGTTCAAATTGGCCGGTGTCTGCCGCATTGATTCGAAAGTACGTGGAAAGCTCCATTGGACAACGGACCCCCTTCGGCACATAGCAAAAAGAGCCATCGCTAAAAACAGCCGCGTTCAATGAGGCAAAAAAGTTATCAGTGTACGGGACAACAGATCCCAGATACTTCTTTACGAGATCCGGGTGCTTCAGGACGGCTTCGGAAAAAGAGCAAAAGATGATCCCCAGCTCACCCAGCTTTTCCTTGAAGGTCGTAGCTACCGAAACACTATCCAGAACTGCGTCGACAGCCACTCCCGCGAGAAGCTCGCGTTCTTTCAGCGGAACACCCAGTTTTTCGTACATCGCCAGCAGCTCCGGATCCACCTCCTCGAGGCTGTTCGGTCGCTTTCTCGGAGCTGAATAATAAATGATCTGCTGGTAGTCGATCGGGCCATACTTGATGTTGGCCCATTTGGGCTCGGCCTGCGCCTTCTCCAAATTAGACCAGTGATGATACGCCTTCAGACGCCAATCCAGCATGAATTGCGGCTCATTCTTCCTGGCCGAAATAAAGCGGATCGTCTCTTCGCTCAGACCCGGCGGGGCGGACTCGGCATCGATCGGCGTGACGAAACCAAACTTATATTCCTGCTCCGTTAGGTCCTGTATCTCTCGAGAAGTGGCCATAGTTTCACCTTCATTTGAGGTTAAGCTTTCCAGCTCCGGTTGTCAAGATAACAATAGATTTAATAGAATAACAAGTCTAGAAAATCGAAATCCCGCTGGACAAGCCGTTCCGCCAGGCGCATAATTAGGCTATGAAAGAAATGACCGGGTCTTCGCGTCAGATTGTCTATCTGCTGCGAAAAAGCGAAGATGGGATGACCGTGGATGAGTTGTGCCGTTCTCTGGGGGTGACAGCTATGGCCGTCCACCGGCCGATTGCCGCGCTCGAAAGTCAGGGCATGGTCCGGTCCGAATTCGTGAGACAACCGAAAAGAGGCAGGCCGGTGCGTGTTTTCAAGCTGACAGAATCAGCGGATGATATGTTTCCAAAAAGCTACGGACGCCTTTTAATGGACTTCTTACAGGAACTCGGCGCTCGGGACGGGATGCGACGCATCCGTAAATTGTTTGAGGCTCGATTTAAAACGGATCTCCAATCCAACCGGAACCGCATGAAAGGGAAAAATCTCTCCGCCCGCGTACAAATCCTTTCCCAAATCCTGAATGAAAATGACTACATGACGGAGCAAGAGCGTGTAAACAAGAAACAATTCGTCATCAAGCTCTTGAATTGCCCGATTTCGAAAGTAGCGAAAGAATATCCCGATGCTTGCAGCTGCGAGCAAAACTTTCTCTCCGAACTATTGGATGCAAAGGTCACCCGGGACCATCACATCCTGAACGGTCAAAATTACTGCTCCTACGTCATCCGCCGAAAGTAGATCATCCGATTCGTTCCGATGCTTCGAATTGAGTTCGTTGCAGGAACATTATCGTGATAAGATTTTTTCCTATGAGCAAAACGATCGCGGTGTTCGGAGGTAGTTTCAACCCGCCGGGAATCCATCACCGGCGAATTGCGGAAGAGCTCTCCGCGTCATTTTGATGAAGTATACGTCGTTCCGCACGGTCCGCGTCCCGATAAAACAATGGTGAACGATGTGGACTCCATTTACCGCGCGACGATGACGGATCTGACGTTTCGCGGTTTGAAGGGTGTTCACGTTGACCTGTTTGATCTCGAGCAGGCCACCTTTACGCGCACACATCTTTTACAGGAACGGTATGCCGCTGCCGGGGATGTCTGGCATGTGGTCGGCACGGACCTGATCGAGTCAGGCAAAAGTGAGCTATCGTTCATCCATCAGATCTGGGAAGACGGGAAGCGTCTCTGGCAAGAATACCAGTTTGCCGTCGTTACGCGTTCGGGCTCCAATCTGGATCCCGGAGGATCTGCCTCCCGTTCACAAATTGATTCGATTGAATGCCGAAGGATCCAGCGCAATCATCCGGGAAAAGCTGTTCCACCGCGAGTCGATCAGTTCTCTTGTAACCCCGGAAGTAGGCAGATATATCGAACGGTACGGTCTATATCGCGGAAGAATTCCAAACAAAGTTACGAACTTCGCTTTGCAAGATCCGCGTCTGCTGATCGTAGCGGATGAACGAAATCCTAAAGCAGTAGATTGGTCTTCCAGATTACAGGAGTATCGCTCTTCCGATGATCAGAACTTGATTCTTGTGATTGGCGGAGACGGTACTATGTTGCATGCGATCCAGAAATACTGGAGACTGCGAATCCCTTTCTTTGGAATCAATGCCGGTCACCTCGGGTTTCTGATGAACGATGCACAAGAAGTTTTGGAAGGAACATTCCCTCCACAGGATCTGGTGCTGCGTCAAATGCCTTTGTTGTATGTGGAATCACTGGACAAGGATGGAGAATGGAAAACCGCGCTTTCATTCAATGATGCCTGGGTGGAGCGAGCCTCCAGCCAGACAGCATGGATCGAAGTGAAAGTAGATGGCGAAGTGCGGCTGCCAAAAATGGTGGGCGACGGAGTACTGGTCTCCACTGCCGCGGGGTCTACAGCGTACGCGCGCTCGATGGGCGCGATGCCTCTCCCGTCCGAGACACCCGCTTTGCTTCTCGTAGGATCCAACGTCATGTCTCCGCCAAACTGGAAATCGGCGTTTCTTTCGCTTGAATCCACAGTCGAATTCCGCGGGATGAATCCCGAAAAGAGACCGCTCAACGGATTTGCCGGCGGTTTCTTCCAGGGGGAAGTGCAGGCGATGCGGATTCGATTGAGTCGGATCGCTGCGGCGGAGCTCGCCTTCTCGCGAAGCCATGATATGGCGGAGAAGATCGCTCAGATTCAATTCCCGAAAATGTAGGTTCCTCGCGGGAAATCAGATTCTCGCAACAATTACTCGCTTCATATTCTTGATTGCAGCTTCATCGCGTTTGTAAAAAGTCCATTGCTTGATCCGTTTCGCCCGCACAAAGCCGGCCTGGGTCAGGATCTTCAGATGGATGCTTGTGGTCGGCTGACTGACACGCAGTTTCTCCGCAATGAAGACACCGCAAACTCCATCCTTGACCAGATCGCCATATACCTGCGGAGGGAAGTGCTTCACCGGATCTTTCAGCCATTCCAGAATTTGAAGCCGGCGTTCGCTGGCAAGAGCACGCAATTCAACGCCGCGATATTTTTTCATATTGACAATTAGCTAACTAACTAATTATACTCCAATAGGAGCCCTATACAAGATCAATGCGTATGACCGCGACAAAGAATATCGCGATTGACCGCGAGCAAGTCCGGAATGTCGACTCGCTCATCCGTCCGCACATCCGCCGAACGCCGGTTCTTGAAATCGACGGATCGGAATTCGGTCTGGATTCAGTATCCGTAATCCTGAAGCTCGAATTATTCCAGCATTCCGGATCCTTCAAGACTCGCGGGGCGTTTACAAACATGCTGATGCGTAACGTGCCGGAAGCGGGTGTAGTGGCAGCATCCGGTGGAAATCACGGTGTTGCCGTCGCTTATGCGGCAATGAAACTTGGCAAACGGGCGAAAATCTTTGTGCCTACTGTTGCTTCACCTGCCAAAAGAGCGCGCATCCAACAATACGGCGCTGACCTTGTAGTTACCGGGGAGCGATACGCAGATGCATTGGCAGCCAGCCAGGATTGGGCGGCTCAATCCGGAGCGCTGATCATCCATGCTTATGATCAGCACGAAACTCTACTGGGCCAGGCAACTGTCGGTCTGGAACTCCAGCAACAATATCCGGATCTCGATACACTATTGATTGCAGTGGGTGGAGGTGGACTGATCGGCGGAGTCGCCGCATGGTACGGCGGGGCGATTCGCGTGATCGGCGTAGAGCCGGAAGCCGCGCCAACACTGACCTGGGCGCTACGCGCAGGGGAACCTATAGATGCTCCGGCGGGAGGAATCGCTGCGGATTCGCTGGCGCCAAAACGCGTCGGTGAACTGATGTTTCCAATTGCGAAACAATACGTACACAAAATGGTGCTTGTTTCGGATGATGCAATTGTTCAAGCTCAAAGGATGCTGTGGGACACAATTCGTATTGTTGCTGAACCGGGCGGCGCTACCGCCTTCGCGGCGCTCTTATCGGGCGGCTATTTGCCGGAACGAAAAGAACGTGTGGGCGTCGTTGTTTGCGGCGGTAACACGGAAGCTGTCGATTTTGCAAAATAGGAATGCAGGAGCTGAAGATGTCTGTATATGAAAAATTGAGAGAGCTCAATATTTCACTTCCAACCGTAAGCCCGCCGGTAGCAGCATTTGTACCGTTTGTACGCGTCAACAACCTGCTGTTCTTGTCTGGTCATATTGCGAAAAAAGACGGCAAGCCGTTGACCGGCAAACTTGGAGCTGAGTTCGATACGCAACAAGGCAAAGAAGCGGCGCGGGGTGTAGCAATCGATCTCCTGGGTACGTTACAGGCGGCCACAGACAATCTGAACAGAATCAAACGAATTGTAAAGTTGCTGGTGCTGGTGAACAGTGCACCTACTTTCACCGAGCAACACCTGGTCGCGAACGGAGCATCCGAGCTCTTTGTGGAAGTGTTCGGAAAGACCGGAACACATGCCCGCAGCGCTTTCGGTGTCGCGCAAGTTCCCTTTGGCTCCTGTCTCGAAATCGAGCTCACCGCGGAAGTTTCAGAAGAGTCTCAGTAATAGGTTGACGCGCGATTCATTGCGGCGGAACACGACACTTGGCGTCATCGCGAATGATGTTTTCAAGAGCCGCTTCCAGAGTCACTTTTCCGTCTAGATAAGGTTGCCAGCCTTTCTCCAGCATGCAAAGGCTGTCCTGCCATCCTCTCTGATACACGCCGTTCTTGTAGGCATACGGACTGTAGGTGATTCCCGCTTTTTGCAGTTGTTGCCGGGTGATTTCTCCGGTCGTATAAAAGATGATTGCGTGCCAGAGATCTTTCGGCATTGTCTGATGCTGTTTGTTTGCTTCCGTATTCAGGATTTCATAAATGTAATGCCCCCAGCCGTGCGATGCTTCGTGAAATAGCATTTCAAGTCCTGCATATTCCTGATACCTTAGATCGGCGCCGGCGGCCGTGATCCGGAGCGGATCTATGGTCGTATATGCCCCCGCCCAACCAGCCTCAATAGTGACATCCACACGGATCGGTTCAGACGGCCATTCTTTTTTATATGCTTTCGCAATTCGTACTGCGATCGATGAACCGAATTCAGACACCAGCCGCTGTGTTGCATCTACCCACTTCTGATTGGATCGTTGGTGCGCCTGCCACCAATATTTCTTGTAGATGGGCGCCGCACTGGATAGAATCGCTGCAAGCCGCGGATCCATGGGATCGGTGAGCTTCTCATCTTTTTCCGCATCTTCCAGCCAGTTCTTGATCTTTTGTAGCTCTTCATCAAAAGTTAGATCCTTCTCGGCATAGTGCGTCTTGTAATAATCCAGACAAGCATTCCAGGTATTTTTTTCTTCGTCGCTAAATGCGGGTTGAGGTTCAGCTGTCATTTCAGGATCGGGATGAAGCGCCCTGCGCGCGGAACCACGCAGAAAGTGATGCAGATTGATCCAGAATCCATTGTGAAATTCGAAGAGACTCGATTCCTGGGCGCGAGACTGCGTATCGCCCGCGGAGATGTTGGAGACACTCGGGTCGATCGATAGGAGCGTTGCGACCATGAACACCATGGAGAAAAAACAGCAGTTGAGATTCACAATTTGTTTTCCTGTGACCAGAATAACACGGAGCGCGAGAGCGGTCGGAGCCTGTTGCGTGATAAAATTTTCACGCATGGCAAAACTGCGAGTAGTTCACGTCATCACAAAACTTGAATTGGGCGGAGCTCAACAAAACACTCTGTATACCATCCAGAATCTGAATCGCTCCCTGTTTGATTGCCACTTGATATCCGGTCCCGGTGGAATGCTGGATGATGAAGTCCATGAGCTAAAAGATGTAAATCTCAAATTTTCCTCCGATCTGAGCCGAGAGATTCGTCCCGTTGCGGATTACCATGCCTACAATCAACTTCGCGATCAGCTGAAAGAGTTACAACCTGACATTGTGCACACTCACAGTTCCAAGGCCGGCATCCTGGGAAGATTGGCGGCGTCAGCGTTAGAAATCCCGATCATTCTTCACACATATCATGGTTTCGGCTTTCATCGTTTTCAGAATCCAGGTGTATTTCGGCTCTATGTCGCGCTCGAACGGGAGGCCTGCCGCCGTTCCCATCATTTGATCTTTGTTTCGAAAGAGAATTGGAACTGGGCGAAGGAGCTGGATTTGATCCAGAACTGCAGCGCATCATTGATCCGCAGCGGAGTTGAAATCGAACCGTTCCTCCAGGCCAGGCGGAGTGATTCCTTTCGCGAAGAACAGTTCGGTATTTCTCCGAATGAGAAGGCGATCGGCATGATTGCCTGCTTGAAATTGCAAAAGGATCCGGTCACTTTTGTGGAAGCGGCTGATCTGGTAACACGAAAAAACCGGGACGTAAAATTTTTGTTGTTTGGGGACGGGGAGCTGGCTGGAGCGGTCAAACGAAGTATGGAGAAAATGAAGTATCCCAGGTCTTTTCAGCACATGGGATGGACGCGCGATGTGCCGCAGGTCCTTGCGAATCTGGATCTCCTCGTTTTGACATCGTTGTGGGAGGGGTTGCCGCGCGTGATCCCTGAAGCCGGAATTGCGGGTGTCCCGGTAGTCGCCAGCAATGTGGATGGAAATCGTGAAATCATCTCCGACGGGCGAAACGGATCTGCTGGCCGAGCCGCGGAATCCGCGCGATTTCGCAGATAAGATCGTTCAGGCGCTCAAAGAAGATTTGAAAGTCGATCCTGTTCTTTCCAGACAACTCCAGCACGAGTATGATATTCGCGAAATGGTCCGTTTGCAGGAAGAGCTCTATTTGAAACTTGCATCGGAGAGAATGGGCTAACCGGAGGAAGATATGAAACAATTCATACTTGCTTCGATCTGTTTTGTCGCGATCGCCTGTTCTGGAGGTGGATCGATTCTGGAGAAAAGCTCAGAAGGTCAAACACGCGTTGGACACTTCTACCATGATTGGTGCGACTGAAAAAGGATGATGGAATCTGGAGCGCAGGCTTCCAGCCTGCAGGTCTATTGAAACAAAGCGGCCACTTGTTCGGGAGACATTGCTCCTTCAATGATTTCGTCGCGCGTAAAAAGTGTGGGCAGTACCTTTCGTCTTAATGCAGGGGAATAGAAGAGCTGCACGCCATATGAGACCAGTCGATCGTTTTCAGGGTCTGCAAGTAATGTCTCCATCACCTCGTGACTCACCAATCCATCGGCGAAACTCCGGGCCTGTTCGATTGTTGGCGGATATTCCAGACTGAACATGAATTCATCATATTGAAAGAAGGCTTGCGGGTTTATTTTCCAGAGGGCGAGTCCGATCTTCGCATAGTTGCATGCATCCCTGTGCTGATACGATGTCTGCGGAACACCAGGATTACACTGAGCATCCAGCGGCATCGGAATCATGAACACCGCGCCACGATTGTCGTATTTCCGCCGCTCTTCAATCAGCTGAGGATGAAGATGACGGCATGCGGGACACGTGTAGTCATATAAAAGCGCCACGATGCGTTCGGCATGAGGCGGCCCAATCATGGGGAAACCGGCAAGATCTAACTTCAGTTGTCCGCCGGCCATCTCCACTTCCCCTGAATGCGATGGGAGCGGAACCGAGGCGACAGGTGAATCGGGCTTCGGCAATTCTTCCGGGACTGCGGAAGTTCGCAGCGAAAGGAGTTGTCCCACAGCCAGGATGATCACTCCTAGAATGCCGAGCAATGCCGCGTTCGTCAATTTCACGGGTTTCTTTTCTTTCTGCTTGCTTTTTTTCCCGTGGAGCTCCAACTCGAGGGGCCGGGCAGATAGCGTCAACGCTACGATTGCAATTCCACACGCATGAGTGGCCATGCAGTAATAACAAAAGCCTTTGATCACGAATATCTGAAGTGCTGTAAACCACAAACCTGCGCCCGCCGCCATTACGGAAAGGAAGACGAGCTGCCGCCAGCGTGCAGGTGGGCTCGTTTCAGATATCAAAAATGCAATCCATGTGAGCGCGACATATACAAGACCCCCGAGCACGCTGACCGGCAAATCAAACCACACAGCCCATCTCGGTACCGAGCACTGCGCCGCACCCCTCGCCTTCCTGACCGCAGCCCGCGGGCGTAGTGCCGGAAAGGCTGTTCCAGGCCAGATAAGCGGACAATCCCAGTGCCAAGAACGAGAGTAGCCGAATTGCCTGCAACCTTCGTTTCATCTATATATATTTGAATACAGTCTGATGGATTTGTCGATCTTCTAAAACCGCTGCAAAAACAGCAATTGCGCTATATAATTCACAGTTTAACTCACTGAGGTCTTTCATTATGCGGAGGTTTTCATGCGTGTCGTTTCCGTACTTTCAATCCTTTTCATCTTTGCGGTGGTTGTCTTGAGCACTTCAACTATCGATGCTGTTCAGGCCACTGGCAAGTCTCCCACATTGCCCGACGTAGACATTACCTACCAAAAATTCGTTTTACCGAACGGTCTTACGCTCATTGTCCACGAAGATCATAAAGCGCCGATCGTTGCAGTAAACGTCTGGTATCACGTTGGCTCCAAGAACGAACGGCCCGGAAAGAGCGGATTTGCCCATCTTTTTGAACATCTGATGTTTAATGGAAGTGAAAATTACAACAAGGATTATTTCCAGGCGTTGGAGCGTCTCGGCGCCACCGATCTAAACGGCACTACAAACGAAGACCGTACCAACTACTTCCAGAACGTTCCGGCGCCGGCACTCGATCAAGTGCTCTGGCTGGAGTCGGACCGTATGGGTCACCTTGTGGGCGCGATCGATAAAGCGAAATTGGACGAGCAGCGGGGAGTTGTACAGAATGAAAAGCGCCAGTATGAAAATCAACCATATTCAGTAGCCGAAGAGCTGATCACAAAGGCGACATTCCCCGCAGCGCATCCTTATTCCTGGACTGTGATCGGATCGATGGAAGATCTGAATGCCGCCTCTCTGGAGGATGTGAAAGACTGGTTTGCCGGTTACTATGGCGCCGCAAACGCGGTGATCGTCGTTGCAGGGGATATCGATGCAAAAACGGCAAAGGAAAGAGTGGAAAAATATTTTGGTGACATTCCTTCAGGGCCGCCCGTTTCCAGACATGAAACATGGGTTCCAAAGCTTCCACAATCGCAGCGTCAATCGGTCCAGGATCGAGTGCCTCAAGCCCGGGTCTATAAAATTTGGAACGTCCCTGGTCTTGGTTCCGCTGACTCACACTATCTCGATCTAGCCGCAGCGGTTCTCACGCAGGGAAAAACCTCGCGTCTCTACAAACGTCTTGTGTACGACGATCAAATCGCAACAACAGTAACCGCCTATCAGGATGCGCGGGAAATCGCCTCCCAATTCCGGATCGAAGCGACTGCTCGTCCGGGTGAGGACCTGCAGAAGATTGAAAAGACAGTCGATGAAGAACTCCAGCGTTTTCTGACAGGAGGGCCAACGCAAGCAGAGCTGGACCGCGTCAAAGTACAATACTTCGCATCCTTTGTCCGTGGAGTCGAACGCATCGGCGGATTCGGCGGAAAATCGGACATTCTTGCGCAAAGCGAAGTGTACGGCGGAAGTCCTGATTTTTACAAAACCAAGCTGGACAGGATCCGGAAGGCCACAATCAAAGATGTGCAGGACGCTGCAAAAGAATGGCTTGGCGCTCCGGTGTATACGCTGGATCTAACGCCATTTCCGGAATACGCGACGGCTCCCACAGGCGCCGACCGCAAAAAGATGCCGGAAGCAGGAGAACCTGCGCCGCCAAAGTTCGCGTCCATGCAGAAAGCGACACTCTCCAATGGAATGAAACTGATTGTTGCTGAACGCCACGCCGTTCCGGTAGTGAACTTCTCCCTTCTTCTGGATGCTGGTTATGCTGCCGATCAGTTTGCTACTCCCGGAACAGCAAGTCTTGCAATGGGAATGGTGGATGAGGGTACAAAAACCCGGAACGCGTTACAGATCAGCGAAGAGCTGGCAAATCTTGGCGCAACATTGAGCGCCTCCTCCAATCTGGATACTTCGGTTGTTTCACTGTCCGCGCTCAAGAGCAATCTGGATCCATCGCTCGCAATTTATTCGGATGTGATTCTAAACCCGTCGTTTCCGCAGCAAGATTTTCTGTTGCAGCAAAAACAGCAGATCGCTGCGATTCAACGCGAAAAAGCGAACCCGATTCAGATGGCGCTGCGGGTATTTCCGCTCTTGTTATACGGGCAAGGCCATGCATATGGCATGCCTTTCACCGGTTCTGGAACCGAAAAATCAGTTGCCGCTTTGACTCGTGAAGACCTGGCAAAGTTTCAACAGACATGGTTCAAGCCGAACAACGCAACCATCATTGTGGTGGGCGATACCACTCTCGCTGAAATTCAGCCCAAATTGGAAAAGCTGTTTGCGTCGTGGAAGCAGGGAGATGTTCCGAAGAAGAACATCAGCGATGTAAAGATGGCCGGCTCGCAAACGGTCTATCTGGTAGATAAGCCGGGGGCGATTCAGTCCATCATCTTTGCAGGGCACGTTGCGCCTCCGAAAGCGAATCCGGATGAGATTGCGATTGAGACCATGAATAATATTCTTGGTGGAACATTTATTTCTCGTATCAACATGAATCTTCGTGAGGACAAACACTGGTCGTATGATCAGGGACGTTTGTTCCAAACGCCCGCGGCCCACGTTTCTTCCTGGCCTATGCGCCTGTCCAAAGCGATAAGACCAAAGAATCGATGGTGGAAGTCACCAAAGAGCTGAATGCGATTGTGAAAGACAAACCCGTTGTCGCAGATGAACTGGCGATGTCCAAGTCCAATCTCATTCTCGCGCTTCCCGGTTCGTGGGAAACAAACAGTGCGGTATTGGCTTCCATCAGTGAGATCGTTCAATACGGACTGCCCGAAGATTATTTCGATCAGTATCCGTCCCGGGTGCAGGCTACTACGCTGGACGACATGAAGAAAGCGGCGGGCAAGCTGGTCCATCCGGACAATCTGGTGTGGGTAATTGTCGGTGATCGGGAAAAGATCCAGAAGGGAATCGAAGAGCTCGGTTACGGAAAGATTCAAACCATTGATACGGACGGGAATCTCATGAAGTAGAGGAGAGGATTCACCACAAAGACACGAAGAGCACAAAGAACTAAAGGTTAGCTCGGGAGCAGGCAAGATGCCTGCGGTCCATAATGCAGGCTGGAAGCCTGCGCTGCAATTGAGCTTTCCGTGGATTCCGTGCTTCCGTGCTTAAATCCTTTCCTCTCTTTGTGGGCTTTGTGCCTTCGTGGTGAATCCTAAAAAACCCCCTGGGTGCGGGCAGCAATCATCTTTTCGATTTTCTCGCGCACTTCCGGCGCGCGATCGAGCAAGTTTTGAAAGATATCGCGGTGGATGGTCAACATCATGGAAGGGGCGATCGTACGGATGGTAGCATTGCGCGGAACATTCCTGATCAGTGAAATTTCACCGAAATAGTCGCCGTCTTCAAGGGTTGCGATCTTTTCTTCTTGGCCGTTAGCGGTCATTTTTTGCACAGACACCCGCCCTCGCGCAATTAAGTAGAATCGATTGCCTTCGGTTCCCTCGCGGACCACTACGCGGTCTGCCGGATACGATTCAGTTACAAACAAAGACGAAATCTCTTCCAGCAAACCCGAATTCAGATCCTGAAAAATCGGATACCGCTTCAATTTCGATGCTTCTACCCAGGCGGCGCCCTCGCTAAAAGAAAATCCGCTTTGTTTGTGCCAGAGTTGCGCATACAAACCATTCAACGCCAACAACTCATCGTGACGTCCCTGTTCCGCAATCCTTCCCGTCCTTCAAAAGAAAGATGCGATCGGCATCACTGGCCGCGGCAAGACGATGTGTCACAGACACCATCGTGCGGCCTGAGCCGACGCGAGCGAGCGTCTGATTGATTGCACTTTCGGTTTCCGGATCGAGAGCAGACGTCGCTTCGTCCAGAATCAGAATCTCAGGATCTCGAAGCAACGCGCGCGCGATCGCAATCCGCTGTCGCTGACCACCGGATAACTTCGATCCCAATTCCCCGGCCAGGGTATCGTAGCCTCCGGACAGCTCGAAGGATCGCATCATGGATCTCGGCTGCCTGAGCGGCTGCAACAATTTCTTCATCCGTTGCGCCGGGTCTTCCCATTCGAATATTTTCACGAATCGATCGATTGAACAGAGAACTATCCTGAAACACGATGCCAATCTGCGCGCGAAGCGATTCCGTTTTTACCTGCTTCGCGTCTATGCCGTCAAATAACACACTTCCCGAAATAGGGTCGTAGAAGCGAAGCAGCAAATTCAGAACGGTGCTCTTTCCACAGCCGCTCGGGCCTACAAAAGCGACATAGGATCCCCGCGGAATCTGAAGATTCATCTTTTCCAGAACCGGCCGGCCGCCGTCGTATCCAAAGGTTACATCTTGAAATGTGATGGCTGAAGACAATCTCGGCAATGCGATGGCGGCAGGCCGATCTGCAACTTCCGGGTTTTCGGCCAACAGATCTTCAATTCGCTGCAATCCGCCGACCGAACGAAGAATCACCGGCACAACTTTTGTCAACGCGCCCACGGAGAAACTGATGTGAATATAAAGTGTCTGCAATGCGATCAGAGTTCCAATGGTCAGTTGTTGTCTGAACACAAAAAGCACTCCAACTCCGATGACAAGAATTTCGAATAGAAGAATGATGATGTTTGGAATCCGCTCAACGTTGTCCGCCGAAAAATTGAATCGGATGGAGCTTCGGGATAGATCCGCGGCTTCTTCCGCGAATTCCCGAATTGCGTTTTCTTCCAATCCGAAGGCTTTGACCACTGACTGCACGCTCACAATTTCCTGAACAGTCTGCGAAAGTTGCGCTTCCTTACTCTTGAATTCGTAACCCAGCTGGGCAGTGCCTGCGGCGATCCTTCGCGGCACAACAACGCAAAGCAACAATCCGATGAGAGTCAGCAAAGCCATGTGCCATTCCAGGGAGAAAAGGATCACGAGTCCCACAAGAACACCCAGACCCTGCGTAATCAAACTTGGGACAGCCCATGTCACTGCATTCTCCATTGCCGTCAGATCCGTGGAGAACCGCGCCATGATGTCCGCGGTGCGTGTTCTGAAGTAATAACTCATCGAAAGCTGCTGTAGATGGATAAACACTTTTTGCCGGATGTCGTTTAATACGTTTGCGCTCAGATACGCATACAGATATCCCCGCGCCAGACCGGCAAGCGATGCAATGATCACACCAGCAACGAGTGCAGCCAGTGTGAGAATCAGAATTCTTTCGTTGTGTTTGGATATTCCTTGATCAATCAGGAACTTGAAACTGAGGGGCCACCCCATCAGGAAGACTGTGTTCACCAGCAACAGAATCAGGACGAAAACCGTTTGCAAGCGATAGGGCCGGAGATACGTGTACAGGGCTGCCATGAATTCGGCGATGCCCATCACCTGGGGAGTGTCTGATTGGTCCATACCGTCGAACTTATTATACCTGTGTGGACCCTTTCGAAGACTGGAGGGGGGCGGGCCTCAGTGCCCGCCCGCCTACCGGAATTCATCACTTGTCGCGGGCACGGAGGCCCGCGACTCCAAAATCAGAATAGAGATCTTAACTACTTGGCAGGTTTGGGACGTGGATCATCGGCAGGATTTACGAAATTGATCTGAAAAGGACCGATTCCGTAAACGGCGATAACCGCTCCTTCCTTGGACCATGCAAAGTGATGGGCCTCTTTCGCAACTCTTGCGTAGGTACCAGGCCCGGCTTCCGGTCCTGAATCATCCATCGTGTCTCCCATTCCAAGGCCCAATTTCCCCTCAAGCACCACGACATTTTCATCGGTTGGATGCCAGTGCGGCGCAAACTTAAATCCGGCCGGCGCTTTCAACCACACAGTGAATTCGTCACCCGCTTTGGAAGGATCTCCTTGCATTACAGCCATCGATAAACCGGGAAAGTCTGAAGGACCCCATTTCACCTGATCAGGTGTTAGAACCACATGATCCGGCATAGCACCCATTTTCATATCCTCTGCGGAAACCGCAAAAGCGCAAATCACACCAATTGTCAGCAAAACTCCAAGAATCGATTTCATCGATTTTCCTCCTTTCAAACCTCCTATTATCCAAGGAAACAGTTTCCCGTCAAGAGGAAGGATTTTTCACAGAGACGCAACGATGCAAAGCACATGCTGGTGTAAAATTCGAGTACAGCGAAAACCGATGAAAAAACAAACATTGATTTTGTTGTTGTGTCTCCTATCACCCTTGTTCTCCCAATCAGATGAAATCGAGTTGCGTGTGATGACTTTTAATATCTGGTATGGAGGAGAGCAGGTCAGCTTCGCTCAGACTTCTGAAGTTATTCGATCCGCGCATCCGGATCTAATTGGCATACAGGAACCGGACGGTAATCTGCGGCCGCTCGCAAATGCGGCCGGATATTCGTTTGTGGATGAGAAGCGCAACATCATTTCCCGCTATCCTTTATTCGATCCGGATACAAACGATCACAGTTATCCGTACACTCTGGTACTTGCCCGGCCGGGTCGGATTCTAGCTTTTGCGAATGTTCATCTCACCAGCAGTCCATCCGGTCCCGATCTGGTCCGTGATGGCAAGAGCTTGCAGGAGGTTCTGACAACAGAGGAACAAGTTCGTTTGCCCGAAGTGAAACCGTATGTGAAAGCGCTAGCCGAAGTCATGGCCCGCGGTATTCCCGTTTTTTTTACAGGCGATTTCAATACTCCATCCCATCTGGATTGGACCAAACAAGCCGCAACAGTGCGTCCACAAGTGCGCTTTCCAGTCGAATGGCCCGTTACCCTGGCAATTGCGGATGCGGGACTTCGAGATTCGTATCGCGAAGCCCATCCGGATCCCATACAGACACCGGGATTAACATGGACACCCGGATATCCTCATCCCTGGGTGAAAGCGGATGAATTGTTTGATCGCATCGATATGATTTGGACCGGCGGAAACACAACCACCCTGGAAAGCAAAATGATCGGAGAGGTAAACAATCCTGCGGTAGACATCGCAGTCGATCCGTATCCATCGGACCACCGCGCGGTTGTATCTACGTTTCGTGTTGTTCCGGCGCCATCTCCAGCGCTCATTGCGGTGGATACGCCTTTATTCGTACAGGGCAGTGATTTTCTTGTACGCTTCCAAACTCCTGATTTCGGTAACTGGGGTGTAGTGATCGTACCTCATGAAGGGAACCCTGCCGAAGATGCGGTTGTTTCGGCGAAAGGCCCGGACGTCATTTCCACACGCCGGTCTTTCAAATTCGGTTCCACCAGCATCGCTCCCGGGATGTACGATGCAGTCCTGCTGGATGCCCACTCTAAAGAATTAGTAAGAACTTCATTTCATATCCTGGCAAAAGATGCGGTTCCGGAATTGCGACTCGAGAAGTCCACCTTCAAACCGGGGGAAGCCATCCAAGTCTTCTGGCGAAATGCTCCCGGAATGAAAAATGATTGGATCGGCGTTTATCACGCCAACGATCCCGATCTGTACGGCGGCTACATGGCCTTTGTTTATACCGGCGCGAAAGTGGATGGCTCGCTCTTGTTTGACAGCAAAGTGCTTCGAGAACCGCTGGCGCCCGGTGAATACGAGCTGCGGCTGATGCGCGAAGACTCCTACGTGATGCTTGCCACTGTACGCTTTACGATAATGGAGTAGGGGCGACCCTTGTGGTCGCCTTCATGAAAATCGCAAATTCTTCGAGGCGGGCGACCACAAGGGTCGCCCCTACAAGCACTCAGACATTAATCATTTCGCCCGTTCGAACAAGCAGCAATCTACAGGAAATTTCCGGAGTGCCCGCAATATTCAGCGACTCTGATAACGCGAGAGAGTAAAGCCGCATTTGTTCGGCATAGCGTTTGCGCATTGCCTCGGTGAGAGCCCGATCTGTTTTGTAATCGACGATCCAGTGTTTCTCACCATCCTTCGCAAGCAGATCGATTTTCCCGGACAGAATTTTGCGTGATGGACGGTCGAAGTACGTAATCGGCACTTCTCTTCCAATGATTTCAACAGTGCTCAGCCATCTTGCTGCTGGAGAATTCACAAAGGTTCGCAGGATATCACTGCCGGCTTCCGCGGCGCGATCCATTTGATTCTTGCTGAAGTTGCGCGCGTATTTTCCTTTTTCGATCCTCAAAAGATGATCCAGATCGCCGGCTTGCTGAAAATCCCATCTTTCCAAGGCTCCATGACAGAGCAATCCAACCAGCGTCCCTCCCGATTGCTTTGCGCGCGCGGCGATCTCCGCCAGTTGCTCTTCACCCGGCTCCATTTTCTCCGCTTCACTCGTCACACTGTCGACCACAACACCTGCGCGAAGAAGAGATGCCTCCTGGACTTTCCTCCACTTCTCCAGGACAGGTTGTAACGGCTCATACCTACCGGGATCCTTGCCGCCGGATACTTGCAGAAAAGTAGAAGCGGACGCTTCTTCCTTCGTTTGCAAAAACGGAAACATGTTTTGCAGCAACAGCAGCACTTCTTTCCCGCTCCCATTTTCCAGACAACAAAAATAGATTTCTTTCTTTGCCCTTGTGGCGGCAACATACAAGACCCGTTTCTCCTCATCTTCGAGAACGCCTTCCTCCGGGACTACCGCGCCCTCGCCGTATTTCAGTCCGAGGTAATTTGCTTCCGTTACCCAGTTTACTTTCAGACCGGCTACGCCTGTTTCCCAATCGTGAACAATCTCTGTAGAAACAGTTCCGGAGCGGCGAATTTCGTAATCCGTTAACGGCACAAACACGATCGGAAAATCCAGACCCTTCGAGTTGTGGATACTCATCATACGCACGGCGTCCAAACCTTCGTCCGCCAGCGGCTCCTGGCCACGCTCCTTTCCCTCCCGTGAAAACTCAGTAAGCATGGAAACAAAATGAAACAGGTTGAAGGCCGGATCCGTTTCCAGCTCCACAGCATATTTGTGGACCCGTAAAATATTGAGCGGAGCCAGCGTGCTGCGGTAACTTCCGTACGCAAGACCGGCAACCGTGAGCACCGGTAGTTTCTTCAATACGAGATCGATCAGTGATGCGGGACTCAGGAGATGGATCTGTTTTCGGATCTCAAAGATGCGGTCCATCAGAGCAGGCAAGATGCCTGCGGCCCCTAATGCAGGCGGGACGCCTGCGCTCCATACGCCTGCGCTCCGATGATACTCATTGAAGAACACCGCGCTTTCTCGATCGCTCATTCCAAACAGCGGGGAGCGCAACATTCCGGCAAGCGCTACATCATCTTTGTCATCAACAATAAACTTCAGAAGATTGATGAAATCGATGACCTCCTGGGACCGGTAAAAGAACCGCTCACCCTCAATGATCACCGGGATATCCTGGGCCGAAAGGGCATCGACATACAGATGCGAATGCACCAGTTTGCGCAATAGAACTCCGAAATCCTCGTATTTCGCCTGCCCGGAATCCACAAGGCTGCGGATCTTGCGCGCAATCCAGTTCGCTTCCGACAGAATTCGTAGATGCACGCGCTCCTTATCGGGTGAATGGATCCTTACAAAATGAACACAGTCGTTCAGCTTCTTTTCCGGACAGGTATCTGTTCGCGCTTCTGAATCGTGCGGCTGCAAAGTGGGAAACAGATTGGAGGCAAGAATGTTTGAGAATTCCACCAGATTGCTGCACGAACGATAGTTGCCGGCAAGCTGTCGAATTTCGGCGCCGCTTTTTTGCAAGACCGTTTTCACGCTTTCATACGCGGAGAGGTCCGCATTCCTGAAGCCATAGATCGACTGTTTCGGGTCTCCGACAACAAATAGCTTGCCCGATTCCAATTCAAACTTGCCCGTCCCATCGAAAACTTCGTGCAGAGTGACGTTCCGGTGCTGATCCTTCTTTTCGCACAGATAGAGAATGATCTCGTACTGAACTGCGTCCGTGTCCTGCATTTCATCCACGAGCACCAGATCGTAACGATCCTTCATTTCACTCCGGATCTGCCGGTCGGTCAGCAGTTTGTGCGCGAAGATCAGCAGGTCATCGTAAAGTACATATCCCGAGCCGTGATACTCACCCAGAAATGGCTTTACAAAACGTTCCTGGACCACGGTGACAGCATTGTGCAGATCGATGTTTTGACAGGCGAGCAAGTCTTTGACCGGCGCATGGTACGGCGCTTTCAATTTTCTCATCTGCACCATGGCGCTCAGGATAGAGCGATGCAATTCAAAATCTTTTACGAGACGGGAAGCGAATTCGCCTAGCGTATTTTTTTTGAATCCCCATTTCTTGCTGTTCGCCAGATCTCGCGCCAGCCAGCCGAGATCGTCGCTTCCCAGTTGAAATTCGTAGCGCGTCTTCACCAGTTGTTCGGCCAGCAGGCGAAGCGTTGTGACTCCAAGCGAGCGTATTAGGTTTTGATCCACCGGCGATGGAGAGGCCAGGAGGCGAGATAGAAATTCGTCCCACCGGTTTTCGAAAAGCGCCTGGAATTTCTCTTCCTGCGGATCGATGTCAAAGATCGGCGGTAGCGATAACTGAGGCGCAAATCGTTTTAGGAGCTGAAGACAGAAAGCATGAATCGTACCGATGAAGCACTTTCCTGCCAATTGCATTTGGGACGGCTCCAGAATTCCATCCGAAACGAGCTGCGCGACCCCCGAACGAAGGCGATCGAGCATTTCATTTGCAGCTTTGTCTGTGAAGGTGAGCGCGCAAATTCTTTCCAGCGAAATTCCGTCCTGGACTGCCTGCAGTATGAACTTCGTTAGAGTTCGTGTTTTGCCTGTGCCGGCATTCGCTTCATAAAAGATCGCGGTTGGCGTCCCCACTATCCCCCCATCTCCTCTTCTTTTGTTTCCCTATTTCCTTGCTTTTTCGCGCGGAGTAGAGTGGCGGAATGAGTCCGCCTGCACATCAGAATAAATCCGCAGGTTGTACATGGACTCCAGTAATCATTCGGATCTTCCAGTATCCTGAACTCGCCGTGCAAGATGTCTTTTCCAATCTCTTTCAATTGTTCGAAGCCGCCGGTTACTTCTTCCTGTGTCGGAGCCAGACCAAAGATCCGCAATGTGGTGTCGAGCCTGCCTGGAGATCCCAGATCTTTGAGCCTTTGTTCCAGATCTGTCGGCGATCCAAGCTCGCTGAAGATGTTTAACCGAAAATAACGAAAATCGGCCGTCTCCAGAAGGTGGCGGTGCTGTCTTTCCAGCTCCGGATAGAAACAGTATTGCATTTCCCCTTGATTGAACATCCAATCTGCCGTCTGTGCAGTTGCCGAAGCTCCCCACTTCATTTCACCAATCAGTTTCTTGGAACCATAAAAAAGCAGATCGGGAATACCGTAAATAAACATGATTCCCGACGCATCTTCAGTCAGTTTCATTTCGGGCAAGTAATTGCGGCCGGGCACTTCGGCAAACTTGAAGTCGTAACCCTCAGCTCGTAAATATTCCAGCAAAACCCGGGCAGCGCGGGAAAACTGCAACAGGTAGTGATCCACCAGGACTTTCGGCAAATAGGGCGCATACTTGCGTCTGATCTTTGATTCAGAGCTTTGCACGGCTTCTTCAATTGATATATCGTCCGCGCGAAGTTTCAAAACGGCTTCTTTTACGACACTTTCCGCAATCCGTCCTCTGACCAGCGCAGTTAGGTCATGTGGAATCTCTGTCGGCTTAAATGGACTCGATTGCAGTTTCAAAATGCGATCGGCATAAAACGAGAAACCGCAGCGTACATATCCTTTGATCCGGCTGTAAGAAAAACGGAGCTTTCCATCAGAGAATGACTTCCACAAGTCTCCGCTATCATCCAGTATTCCATCGATCGCTGCGGCTGCGCTTCGATCCATGCTGTTGAGTTTTTCGGCAAATGAAAATGTGCTGTCGGCATATTCGGGTGGAAGCTGGTGGAACTGCTGCAACGCTTCGTAGGGCGAAAAGCGCCGGACCAGCGTAGAACATTCGTGAGGAGCCGGCAGGAATTCCGATGTGAGACGGCTTTCCAGATGGCGGGGAAATTTCTCGACGAACGGATTTTGTTCCGACGTCTTTCCCGTGAGCAGGCGGAGAGCTTCCTCTATGTAGATCGATGCCGATTTCTTGCGTCCGTCTGAATCCGATCGTTGATAGGAAAGATAGAGTCTCTGCTTTGCTGATCTCAAGGCCAGAGTAAACAGCAGCAACTCTTCATCGCCGGCCCCCTCCGCACTTCTTTTGGGGCGCGGCCCGGCTCCGGTATTGGAGCGGATCACACGCCGCAATCCATCGGGCAGAAACGGATCTTCGGAAGTTCGCAGCGGCCAGACATCCTGATTCAGTCCCGTAACAAACACAGAATCGAACGATACACCGCGGAGGCTCATGATATCGCCAATCGTTACGGTATTTGTAACGCCGTCCGTAACACCCGCTTCCGGCGGACCCTTTGTGTTCTGGAGATAATCTCTGAAGATCTCCACAAACTCATTCAGGGTAAACTCCATCTCCAGCGGCAAGTCGCCCATCCGTTCCAAAAGCTGCTCAAGCTCCACCCCACCCGATTCTTGAAAGCGTTCCGGCGCCGCAATCTGCTTCACCAGACTTCCGAGAGTCTCGGTGAAATCCTGAAATCGCCCCCGCAACGGGATTTGATCGATTTGCTCTTTGAGTTGTAGCAGGTATGCAGCCGCGCGCCGGTAGTGCAGCGCCCTCGGATCCTCCTCCACAAGCTCAAAAATATCCGGCAGTTTTTTCTGTTCATCGGTGAGCGGTTTCAAGCGATGCCAGTCATCACTGTTAGTAATGAATAAAATCTCCAGTAGCTCACGAATCATGCCTGCGGGGATAAACGGTGCCTTCAACAGTGGTGAGCAAAGCAGCTCAAATACAAGGTTGTGATTCAAATGAGACTGGCGGGTCAATAGCAGGAGGTAAACAAATTGACCGGATGTGGAGGTGCACAGTGTCGTGTCCTTCGGGAGCGAGTGCGGAATTTGGTTTTCATCGAAGACATGCTGAAACGCGGCGCGGCATGATTCCAGCGATCTTGTGATCACACCGATCTGATCAAACCGGACACCCTGTGTCAGTACGAGCTGCAGAATCTTTTTTGCAACCGCCCACGCTTCTTCATACGGAGATCCGCAATTAAAGATTTGAAGCGCAGGCGTTTGGAGCGCAGGCGTCCCGCCTGCATTATGGGCCGCAGGCTTCCAGCCTGCCTCCTCCGAGCTAAAAAATCTCCCCTCAATCCCACCACTTGCCCCGTTCCCCTCCTCCTCCACCCCACGCACATCCCCACCCAGCTTTGCAGCGAGTGAGCTTGCCGCCTCAAGAAACTCCTGCCCATACACCGCCGGATGCTCTACAGAATTAGATGTAACGTCGAATGGAAAGTACATGCGCGCCGCGCCCTCCTGCGCATGGACATGCCGGGCCACTGTCTCGATCAGCTCAAATTGAGCAGGAGTCGCATCGTAAAAGCCATACACATGGAGGGCACGAATATTTTTGCTGTCCAGCCATGCGGTGGCGTATTCCAGAGCCTGCGCTGCTCCATACTGTACGTTGACTACATTTTGCCGGTCCAGTGTTTCCAGAAATTCTCGATAGACCGAATGCAGGTCGCGCAGTGTCTTGAGATTCCCGACCTGCGCCTGCATTTCCGGATCCGCAGCGGCTTGATCCAGAAACTGCTCCATCAACTCCGGCGTGAGAAGGCCGTCCACCAGATCGCGAGCCGTGCTGAGCAAACCTCTGGCTGTCCGGTAAGCCTGAAAATCTTTCAGACCTGACCTGCTTGCCGCTGACTGCAAGGCCAATACAAAGTAAATCGGATCATCCAGCGCCGAGTCCGGAAACTGCAGGGAATCCATCAGGATCTCCTGCGCAAAGCCGTTTAGTGAAACAACCCTGACCGCGCTGAACGAGCCGCAACCCGATTCAAAGAGCGATCGGAGCAGGTGCTTTCTCAGCGCAGCGGATGGAACAAGTACCAGGTGCTGCTCGCGCAAGGGATCTTTTCTATCTTCCAGACCTTCCCGAAAGTAGCGGCAAAAATCCTTTTCAATCGCCGCAAACGTGCCCGTCGTTAAAACAAAAGACATCGAAATATTCTACTCCAAGCTAGAAAGCAGATTCTTTACCGATTCAATCAATCGGCTGTTACCGGTAGCTATTCCGGTGGAATTTCCAGCGCGTAGCTTAAGGCCAGGTTCAACTCTTTGATTTTGTGATGGGCAAGCCTTCCAACAAACTGGGTCAATTTGCTCTTAAACAGCAGGGTAAGGAAATCGCAGCGAATGGCGCAAGAATGAGGCATACCGTCTTCTGTTCCTAGCGCGACTTCACTACGAATTCCCAAGACATCGCTATAAACAGGAGCACAGACAACGGTGGAAATATCCGTGTTAGCAGCTATAAAATTTCGCGACACGACAACATAAAAACCTGGTTTCCCTCCACGCTCAGGGAGTCTTTCACGAGTACGATAGATTTCGCCTCGCCTCATCATTTTTCTTGATCTCGAATCAGGGCCGCAGCCTGCCGATGAAGTTTCTTCCTGTTTCTACGAAAGATTGCGGCCTCTCTTTTCTCCTCTTCCCGCCGTTCCCGCTCGTTCAAGTACAGGCTCACTGCTTCTCTAACAATTTCCGATCGATTCTTATCTTCTGTTGTTTCTAACTCTTTGAGCTTCTTGAGACTTCCCTCGTCCATTGTAATCGCAATAGTCTTCATAATAAAACTATATTATGAATATATTGAGATGGTCAATATACAGATAAAATTGCCCGTCTTTCCAGGGAAGAGTAGTTACATCATTTGCCTCATCTTCCCCGTGATAACATCCGGCCTGAAATTGTTATCATGCGGCGGGCGGACAGTTTGACGTCGGAAACTTGAAGATTGCTCAACTCTACATCCTTAATAAAAACTGGTTCTGTACTCCATGATAATCTAAGATTCTGCGATGATCGGTAAAACACTTTCCCATTACAAAATCCTTCGCCAGATTGGCCACGGCGGGATGGGCGAAGTATATCTCGCACAGGACACAAAACTGGAGCGAACGGTAGCGCTCAAGATCCTGCCCGCAGAAGTCTCTGCCGATGAAGGCCGCATGCGACGTTTCGTGCAGGAAGCAAAAATCGCTTCCTCGCTGAAACATTCTAATGTCGTTCCGATCTATGAAATCGGAGAGGCAGACGGAACCAGCTTTCTTGTGATGGAGTACATAGAAGGCGAAACGCTGGAAGCAAAGATCCATTCCCAACCGTTACCGTTGAATCAATTTCTGGACATCGCAATTCAGGTCGCAGACGCCCTGGATGAAGCGCATTCAAAAGGAATCATCCATCGAGATATCAAATCCATCAACATCATGATCACGCCGCGGGGACAGGCAAAGGTTTTGGATTTTGGACTTGCGAAATCCATCGCTCCGTCCGCGCCGGAAGAGAGCGAGCTTCCCACCAAAACAGGCACGGAACCCGGAATGATCCTGGGCACAGTACATTACATGAGTCCCGAACAGGCGTTGGGAAAGCCGTTAGATTCGCGCTCCGATATTTTTTCATTCGGCGTTGTCCTGTACCAGATGGCAACGGGCGCCCTTCCTTTTTCAGGCGCCACAAAAACAGAAACGATGAACCGGATTATTAACAGTCAGCCGGATGCAATTTCACGATTCAATTACGCCGTGCCGACCGATCTGGAACGGATCATTCGGAGATGTCTGGAAAAAGACCCGCACCGCAGGTTTCAGTCTGCCCGTGAGCTCATGATTGAGCTACAGGACTTGAAGCGCGTCACCGAAAGCGCGCCGCAAATAGCCGCTCAGCTGCCTGCACGAAGGAGACCGTGGATCGCTGCGTCGCTGGCTTTGATCCTGCTTGCCGCCGGTTTTGCCGCTTATCTGTACCTCAATCGGGGTCAAACTGTACATTCGATCGCGGTTCTACCATTCGTAAACACCGATCCAAAGACCGAATATCTGAGCGACGGAATCACCGAGAGCACCATCAGTACTCTTTCCGAATTCCCCGATTTGAAAGTGATGGCGAGAAGTACCGTATTCCGTTTCAAAGGGCAAACGGATCCGCAAAAAGTTGGGCGTGAGCTGAAAGTGGACGCGGTTCTTACCGGCATTCTGAATCAGCAATCGGACAACCTGATCATCAGCGCCGAGCTGGTCAACGTCAACGACGGCACGCAAATCTGGGGATATCAATCCAACCGGAAACTCGCGGACCTGGTGGCTGTGGAGAAGGAAATCGCCTCCGAGATTTCCGATCACTTGCGTGTGAAATTAACGGGCGAACAAAAGCAAAAAATCTCCAGATCCACTGATAATGCCGAAGCGTACAGGCTCTATCTGCAAGGCAGATATCACTGGAACAAACGCACGGATGAAGGACTCCGGAAAGCCATTGAATACTTCCAACAAGCGATCGAGAAGGTTCCGCTGTTTGCTCTTGCGTATGTGGGCTTGGCCGATAGTTATATTGTGAACACCTCTACGGTTCCCCAAAACGAGCGTTATCCAAAAGGGAAGGCCGCATTGCTGAAAGCCCTCGAAATTGAACCGGACCTGGCCGAGGCGCATGCTTCTCTTGGCGGTTTGCTGGGCGCTGAGTGGGATTGGGCAGGCGCAGAGAAAGAATTCAAGCGAGCTATTGAGCTCAATCCAAATTACCCGACCGCTCATCAGTGGTATGGCGAGTTTCTGGTTCAGTTCGGCAGATTCACAGAATCGCAGAATGAAATGAAGCGCGCTCTGGATTTGGATCCACTCTCTTTGATCATCAACTCCACAATGGGGTGGACACTCTATTATGCAAATGACGTGGAACGCGCCGCTGCCCAATCCCGGAAGACTCTGGAAATGGATCAAAGCTTTGAACCGGCCCAGGTATGCCTCATTCTGTGCCTGATTAAGCAAAACAAATATCCCGAGCTGCTTCAGACAATGGAAAAATGGAGTACGAAGCCGGAACAACGCCAATTCGTGGAACGACTGAAACGCGCCTACACTGCTTCCGGAGAGCAAGGCGCTCTTGCGAACGGTTCTGGATTTGAAAGTAGGTACATGGAACGGAGATCCCGCCACCGCCTATGAAATCGCCGTCAATTACGCGAGACTTGGAGACAAAGAAAAATCGCTGGAATGGCTCGAAAAATGCTATGAGCTCCATGACGGCGCAAACTTGCCCGTGATGAACGTAGACCCCGCTTTCGCCAAAATACGCAACGATCCGCGATTCCAGGATCTTGCGCGCCGCATCGGCGTGCTGTAAACGTCTCTTCGAGCGCAGGTGCTATGGAGCCCAGGCGTCCCGCCTGCATTACGGGCGCGCAGGCTTCCAGCCTGGATCTACTGCGTAGTTCCATCCGGCACAACAACATCTGTATTCCCAGGATCTCATTTTAGCATTCATTCAATTTGACATGGAATTTGTACAAGGTGGATAATCGATAGCAAGATTTTCACTGGAGGGAGGTGCTTTATGGCACGTTTATCCGCTGCCACTATCCTTCTTTTCATGCTTACATCTCTTTCGGCCCAGAGTTCTTCAAAACAAAATCCGGCTCCTGATTTTGATATACGCTATAGCAGCAAAGGAAAAGCAGCAAGCAACGCGCTCGCATCACCAAGAGCGCCGTTTGGCCAAAGAAGAAAAGCAGAACAGATGCTGGCGGGAACCATCCCCGGCTTAACCGTAAAGTACCATGCGGTTCTGCGTAGTCCGGAAATCGTGGGAGTGAAAGGAGGCCGGCACTATCTGACGGCGCCAGCATCCACTGCCCGCGAAGCAATTCTCCGCCGTTTCCTGACAGAGAACGCCGCGCTTTATGGATTAACGCCACAGCAGATTGCCGAATTGAAAACAACTGCGAGTTACGAAAATCCATCCGGCAATCTTTCCTGGGTGAAACTCCAACAAGTGATCCATGGTCTTCCCGTTTTTCGCGGAGAGTTGCGAGCAGCATTTACTTCCAGGGGAGAGCTGGTCCGGACAGTCAGCGAACTTGTTCCTGATGTTGATTCGGGTTCGCTGCCCGTGATTCCGGCCATCACCGCAGAACACGCGGCAACCGTTGCTGCGCAATCGATTGGATGGATCAAACCCCCAAACAAATTCAACAGCGAATTGCAGTATTTTCCGCTGAAGCCCGGGCTGCCGGTTCTTGCCTGGTCCATCCTGCTGAAGACAACGTCTTACTCTTATTACATTGTGATCGATGCGCAGGATGGAAAATTACTATTCCGAAAAAACCTGACAAATGACGCATCACAAACGGCAACATATGCGGTCTACGGAAGTGATAGCCCTTCACCACAATCGCCGTCAACTGCAACACCGGGGTCGGGAATTCAAGGCGCCGGTGTTGGGCGCAACACCTTTACTTTGATCAGCGAATTGCCGGCTTTTGATAATGACGGTTGGATGCCGGATGGCGCGAACATAACAACAGGCAACAACGTGGATGCAGGACTCGATCTTGATAAAGACGGTGACATCGATCCGGCCGGACACGCCACCGGTTCTCCATTCCGAGTCTTTGATTTCAGTTACGATCCCCCGCCCCTCGGATCGGATGATCCAAGCTCAGCGGATTTTGGATTCGGAGCTGTGACAAACGCTTTTTTCTGGGCGAACCGCTATCACGACATCTTATATCAAGTGGGTTTTACGGAGGCGGATGGAAATTTCCAAACAGATAATTTTGGACGCGGCGGGATGGGGGCCGATGCGGTAACCGTATTTGTCCAGAGAGTGCAGAACAACTCTTCCTTTTTCACACCTCCGGACGGCGAGCCGGGGGAAATGTCTCTGGGCACTTTCATAGCCCCGACTCCCAATCGGGACGGCGCTCTGGATCAAGAGATCACATTACATGAGCTGACGCATGGATTGTCCAACCGTCTGCATGGAAACGCGCTGGGTCTCGATTTTCCTCAAAGCCGCGGGATGGGTGAAGGGTGGTCTGATTTTTATGCCCGGATGCTTCTGTCGAACGGCTCAGAAGATGTAAATGGACTCTTCGCTCCGGTTGCTTATTCCATGTCGGATTTCACACTGAACGGACACACGCTGGGAACCGATAACTATTACTATGGAATCCGCCGTTTTCCTTACGCTGTCAAAAACCAAGTCGGGCCCAACGGCAAACCACACAATCCTTTGACCCTTGCAGATATTGATGCTTCACAGCTTGATACCAGCGACGGCGCGTTCCCGGAAAGTCCGATCTTATGGTCCTCCAGCGGAGCAGGAGAAGTTCACAATGCTGGAGAAATCTGGTGTAGCGCACTCCTTGAAGTGCGGGCGCTCTTGATTTCCAATCTCGGGTTTGGCACTGGCAATCAACGTATGCTCCAACTGACAACGGATGGCATGAAACTGGATCCCGCAAGTCCCAATTTCCTGGAGGGTCGCGATTCGATTCTTGCCGCCGACTGCGCCAGTTTTAACGGGGCCGATGAAACCAATATCTGGGCCGGTTTTGCTTCGCGTGGCATGGGCTTTAGCGCTGAAGTTTCGCCTGCTTTCTTCCTGGAAACTACCGTCGTTGAGGCATTCAACTTGCCGAATGTCGATCTTGGGACGGTTCAGTTTTCCGAGCCCAAAAAATCTACGGGGGTTTGCCAGAATGGCTTTGCCGATCCAGGTGAAAAAATTGATTTTATGATTCCCTATAGCAATCCGCTGTGCGCCAAAAGCATTCTACAGGTTGTCGCCAATATCGTTGGAAATCCCGGACCGGCAAAAAATTACGGCACAATCCCCGCAGGAGCGACGGTCGCAAGAACGTTCAATTTCAAGGTCCCTGCGAATGCCGTGTGTGGAAGCCAGATCCCTGTGACGATCATTGCGAAAAGCAATCTGGGAACCATCAACAATCAGTTTGAATTGCAAATCGGAAAGCCGGTGATCGCTTTCTCCGAAACTTTTGATGGAGTAACACCTCCGGCTTTGCCCGCCGGCTGGACAACTTCTGCAACTTTTTCATTGCTGCCCTGGGTGACCACCAATGCGGAAAGTAGCAGCGGTCCAAACTCCGCATTCGGAATCGAAGACGCCGGAAGTGGGACCAGTGAACTGGTCTCTCCTGAAATTCCTATCACGAACGCAAACGCTCAGTTGACTTTCCAGCATCACGTAAATATTAAGTCGGCCTCGGATGCAACGCTGGAGATCTCCATCGATGGGGGGTCGTTTCAGGACATCGAAAATGCCGGCGGCACTTTTGTCACCGGACCCTATAATGCGTTCGTTAGCTGGTCCGACGATTCAGTCGGTTTTTTTACCACTACGGTAGCGCTTCCGCCCTCTGCTGCAGGAAAGACCATTCAGTTGCGATGGAGTCTCTCTTCTTCCAGCAGCGGCTTGGCCAGACCGGGATGGTTCATCGATGATGTGCAGATCGTTGATGGCTATACCTGCTGCCCTTAAGACATTTGACGCGGAGAGCGCAGAGTTCGCGGAGCGGATACGCGCTTTGCCAGAATAATTGCAGGCTGGAAGCAGGCGAGAACGATTGCCGGGAAAGACTCCGGGAAATGAATTCCAGATGAAGAAGGACCTCTCCAACACAATTACTGTTGGCCATAATCTGTGGTTAAATAGATCGCTTCATGTCATTAACGGCAGGCACAAAACTCGGTCCTTATGAAATCATAGCACCCATTGGCGCGGGTGGAATGGGAGAAGTGTATCGCGCGAAGGATACGCGTCTGGACCGGATTGTCGCGATCAAAGTCTTGCCGTCGCATCTCTCCGAAAATCCGAATCTGAAACAGCGCTTTGAACGGGAAGCGCGCACAATTTCCAGTTTATCCCATCCGAATATTTGCTCTTTGTACGACATCGGCCATCAGAACGGCACAGACTTTCTGGTGATGGAATATCTGGAAGGACAGTCGCTTGCGCATCGTTTGGACAAAGGGCCGCTGGCTGTCGATCAGGTGCTGAAACATGGTATCCAGATCGCCGAAGCGTTAGACAAAGCGCATCGCCAGGGAGTCGTTCATCGCGACTTGAAACCGGGCAACATCATGCTGACAAAATCAGGGGCAAAACTGCTCGATTTTGGTCTGGCCAAATACCAGTTGCAAGATAAGGTTCCATCCGGTTCACACATGGAAACGCGCGAAAAACCGTTAACGGAAGAAGGCACAATACTGGGCACAGTCCAGTATATGGCGCCCGAACAACTCGAAGGCAAAGAGGCAGATCCGCGCACCGACATCTTTGCGCTGGGAGAAGTGATCTATGAGATGGCCACCGGTCAACACGCGTTCAAGGGGACAAGCAAAGCGGCGCTGATCTCGTCCATTCTTTCGACCGAACCGCCACCGATCTCCAGCATTCAACCGTTGACTCCTCCGGCTTTAGATCATGTCGTCAAGAAATGCCTGGCGAAAGATCCGGATGAGCGATGGCAAAACGCTCATGATGTAGCCAGCGAGCTGAAATGGATTTCAGAAACATCGCAAAGCACGCCCACTGCCAGCACCGGAAAAATTGTCCGCCCCAAAAACTGGGAGAGGATCGGATGGATCGCAACAACTTTGGTCTTGCTTGCTGCCGCAATTCTTTTTTTCACCACGCGCGTTCCGAAAGACTTCTCCTTGTTGCGGCTTTCGCTGGTGCCGGAAGGCGATACGCGCATCACCGGACAGCTCGCAATTTCTCCTAATGGAAAGAGTGTCGCGTTCGTTGCCAAGACAATCAACGGAGAAACTTCGCTCTGGGTCCGTTCCACCGATTGGGTGAATGCGAAAAGGCTGCCGGGAACAAGCAATGCCACCTATCCATTCTGGGCTCCAGACAACCGGTATGTCGGCTTTTTTGCAGACGGCAAGCTGAAGAAGATCGATATGCAGGAAGGACCTCCGCAAACGCTTTGTGATGCCCCCGTCGCACGGGGCGGAAGCTGGAACAAAGATGGCGTCATCATCTTTTCCCCGAATTTTACAGCGGGCAGCGTTTACAGGATTTCCGCGGCCGGCGGCACACCGTCTCCTGTGTTTCCTGAGATCAGCGGGCGACCGGCGATCCACCCGAAGTTTTTACCCGATGACAATCATTTCGTTTTTCAATCCGGCGGCGGTATTGAAGATAGGGGGGTCTATATCGGGAGTCTGGATTCGACAAGCATCAAGAAAATCCTGAAGGATGCAGTTCATGCCGAGATCGTTGATCCCGGATGGATCCTGTTTGTCCGGGAAAGGAATTTGACCGTTAGCAAATTTGATTTGAAGAAATCAGAAGTTACCGGCGAAGCGTTTCCGATTGTCGAAAATGTCAGCTTTGACGGAGCGTATCATTCGTTTTCTGTTTCTAATAACGGTGTACTGTGTTACTCGAATGTAGATTTGATCAATACACAGCTTGTCTGGATGGATCGCGGGGGAAAACAGATTGCAGATGTGGGAGATACGGGACAAATCATTGAGCCGACCTTTTCCAACGATGAAAAGAAGCTGACTGTCGGGCTGGTGGATTCATCCACCGGCCGTGTGAATCTCTGGATTGTGGATCTTTCCCGCGGCACCTTTAGCCGGCTGACAAACGATACCGCCTCCAATCATTACGGTTCGCTCTGGTCTCCGGATGGAACAAGAATTATCTATGCCGGGTCTAGCCAAGAAACCTCCTTTGATATTTTTGAGCAACCTGCCAGCGGAACTGCGCCAAAGAAAGTTTTGCTGGAAATGCCGGATGCACAATTCGCGGATGATTGGAGCAAAGATAACCGCTACATCCTGTTTGAGCAGGAGGATCCAAAAACAAAATATGACCTCGCGTATCTTCCCTTGTTTGGCGATCGCAAACCGCAGTCCTATGTCCATTCTGAATTCAATGAGGCGCACGGACGCTTCTCGCCGGATGGAAAATGGGTGGCGTATGGATCGGATGAAATCGGCCGGTCCGAAATTTACGTGCGCCGTTTTCCGGATGCAGGAAGCGGCAAATGGCAGGTCTCCACAGGTGGCGGCGACCAGCCCTACTGGCGCGGGGATGGAAAGGAGCTGTATTACCTGGCTCCCGATGGAAAACTCATGGCTGTCGAAATAACGCCCGGCGAGACGTTTGATGCGAGCGTGCCGAAGCCTTTATTCCAAACATTTGTGATTCCGCAAGGTCTGATCGGCAGCGATCGCAATCAATATGTCGTTACGTCCGATGGACAACGGTTCTTGATCAACTCCTCCCCTGCCCAAGCCATCTTCGCCCCAATCACGCTTGTCTTCAACTGGACCGGGATGCTCCGCAAAGACCAAGAATGAAAGTGTAAGAAGGGAGATAAGGGGATGATGGAGATGTGGGGATAGTTATTATTTAAGAAAACAAAAAAAACATCTCCGTATCCCCCTGATCCCCACATCCCCTTTTACACGAGCTACTTCCTTCTTTGTTTGAACAAAATCAAGATGAGGGCGATTGCTGCGACGATCGAAGGATACAGAAGCGCTCCCCCGGCAAACGGAAGCATCGCGGCACAAACAGCGGTGGAGCAGTAGGCCGCTGCGACTGCGGCGGGGCGTCCGCGCAACAATCGCGCGACCGAGAGGCAACCAAGGATATAGAGCGAGAGAAAGGCAACGTTTGGAACGATAAAAAAGTATCGAAGCGGAAGATCAAAAAAGATTTGAACTGAAAGCGCTGTGCAATTCATAAGAAACTGGAACAGAACACTGTTTTTAGGGGTACCGGTATCTGAATCCAGCTTTGCAAGAAATCGTGGTAGATCGCCATCTCGCGACATCGCGTAACCCAGTCTGGAAAGTCCCGCCACGTATGCATTCATGGTGCCCAGACAGATCACCGCGGCCAGAATGCCTGTGAATATGCGGCCTGCGTCGCCGAACATCGTTTGCGCCATCTCTACCAGCGGCGCATTTTGTTCCGTGTTGAAATTCAAAACACCGATACCGATCAAGACGAACGATACGGCCAGATAAAACACACCGACAATTACAGCGGCAACAATCGCAGAACGAATCATGTCGCGCTTTGGATTACGAAATTCTTCGGCCAGATGCGCAATCGCTTCCCAACCCACAAACGACCAGAAAATCAGAAGCGCCGCGTTCGCAATTCCACGAAATCCCATCGGCGCGAACGGGAAAAAGTGCTTGGTTCGAACCGAAGGGAATGCCCCGACAACGAAAACCGCTAGCAATGCCACCAGTAGCGCGCTCAGGACCAGCTGCGCGTTCGCGCTGACGCGAATTCCAAAATAGTTGGCGACTGTAATCAGGATCCAGCATCCAAATGCCAGGTATGGAATAGACAACCCGGGAAATTGGAAGGCCGCGGACAAATGCTGCGCGAAAATAAATGCTGCAGGGACCGCGCCCGCAGGTATGGTGAAAAAGACCAGATACCGTGTCCAAGTTCCAATGGAAGGACCAAACACACGTCCGATCATCGACTGGATCCCACCTGCATCAGGTAATTGCGCGCCCGCTGTGGCAAACGTCCATGCCAGAGCGAGACCAAGAAAGCCCAGAAGCACCCAGGCGATTAAAGACGCCGGACCTCCCTCGCGCCACGCGAGAAGAGGCACAATCAATATCCCGGTGCCAAGGACCGCCGCAAGATACAACGCCAATCCCTGCGCAAATCCCAGATTCTTCTGAAGCCTCGGTCCTTTCATGTTGATTTAGCATTCTCTCGCAAAGACGCCAAGACGCAAAGGGGAGTGTAAGAAATGGAGATAAGGGGATGGACTTGGTTTTCCGGATCGTGGTCTTTTGAAAAATTCTGATTGAGAAAAAGCAAAAATGCTACTTGTACGAATGACCGTTGCTGAACCATCCCCACATCTCCACCAGTCTCCACATCCCCCTTCTTACACTTTCCTGAGGCAAAGTGACGACAAAATAACTAGATTTGATTCTTGACGGAGGAAGCCATGCCGAAGATGAGAGCTGTTCAAGTGCGAACACCGCGAGAACCGTTTGAGCTGGTGGAACGTGAGATTCCGGAACCTGGCCGCGGGCAAGTGCGAATCAAAGTCCAGGCTTGCGGGATTTGTCACAGCGATTCACTGACAAAAGAAGGTCACTGGCCCGGGATTGATTATCCGCGAATTCCCGGTCATGAAGTTGCCGGTGTAATTGACGCGATCGGCGTCGGTGTAAATGGATGGAATACTGGTCAGCGCGTGGGAGTTGGCTGGCACGGCGGACACTGCGGTTACTGTGATTCGTGCCGGCGCGGCAACTTTGTTACATGCCAAACGGGATCAAGAATCACCGGAATTACACAAGATGGCGGCTATGCGGATTTTATGATCACTCCCGCTGAAGCGCTGGCGTTGATTCCTGACAAGTTATCGGCTGTTGAGGCAGCGCCATTAATGTGCGCAGGAATCACAACGTACAATTCGCTCCGCAACAGCGGCGCGCGTCCGGGTGATCTGGTCGCAATTCTTGGCATCGGCGGACTCGGTCATCTTGGCGTCCAATTCGCGGCAAAAATGGGATTTCACACCGTTGCGATTGCGCGAGGGAAGGATAAGGAGCCACTATCCAAACAGCTCGGCGCACATCAATACGTTGATAGCCAGTCGCAGGATCCTGCGGTAGAACTCAACAAGATGGGCGGAGGAAAAATCATCCTGGCTACAGTCACAAGCGGGAAAGCGATGAACGCTGCGCTTGGAGGGTTGGGAATCAATGGAAAGATGATTCTACTTGGCGCCGCAACGGATACGCTGGAAGTATCACCGACTTTTTTGTTAGGCGGTCGCCGTTCGATCAGCGGCTGGCCATCCGGATCATCGATCGATTCGCAAGATACGCTGAATTTCTGCGCGCTGACTGGCGTACGATCGATGAATGAAGTGTTCACGTTAGATCGCGCAACAGAAGCGTACGACCGGATGATGAGCGGGAAGGCGCAGTTTCGAGTGGTGATTACGACGGGTAGTTAATTTCGTCCGGTAGGGGGCGACCCTTGCGGTCGCACTCCTCAAAGTATTTGCGATTCTGTGCGGGGCGACCACAAGGGTCGCCCCTACTTCAGGCCTTTGACGAGATATAGATCGGAAAGGACGCGGCGGTAGGTGTAGACATATGCAAGACCGTCCGGAGTGATTCTCATGTTGAGGGGCAGTACTGTTCCCGCCAGATCAGGAGGAATAATTTCCTTCCACAGCTTTCTTTCACCGGTAGTAAGATTGACAATCTCCACCTTTGCGGGAAACGAACCTGCGCGGAGAGTGTAGATGGAATCTGCTTCCGTGGTTCGTCCTACGGGAATGTCTTGAGGTTCGAGCCCGGCAACTTTTTTCGGTGTTCCTCCCGCCACCGGATAAAGACAGTAACCCTCTTCGATACAACGGGCAAGCACAGACTTCTCATCGATCGACAATTGAACGGGATCAAAAACTCCTTCCGGTGTGACCGGTTGCAATTTGGCAGATTCAATGTCGTAAATCCAGGTTCGGCCCTGGCGTTCCGGTTCGGCCGCCGCCATGAGAATCCGCTTGCCATCCCGAAACCAGCTCGCATTGTTCACACGCTGGAACGAAGGAAACTCCAGGGTTTTTGGCTGCCCTGCTCCCGTTGGAAGAATCGTATAGCTTTTTTGCACTCCGGGGAAAGAGGAAAGAGCCCATTGGCCGTCGGGCGAAAGAGCTTGCGCGTAGCCGTCGCCAAGACGTACCGCCGCAGAACCGTCCATCGCCCGCAGATAAACCGAATAATTGTGCCCGCCTCCTGCGCCCTGTTCTTCGAACAGAACAAACTTTCCATCGTCCGAAATTTGGCGAGGATACGCCCAGTCAAACCAGGACAAATCGCGCTCCACTTTTTCCCCTTTTGGAAGCCCAATCATTTCCCTTCGCCTGTCATCCCGGGCCAGCAAGATCTCTCCGCTGGGCAGCACATCATGCAACACGACGTTGCCGGCCATTTCAAACACAACTCGCTGCTGGCCGGAAAGTGACACCGCCCGCAAAGGCTGCTGATTGGATCCCGCTTCACTCGCCGTAAACCAGATCTCCTTTTTGTCCGGAGACCAGGCAAGTCCCGATGCGCTGGACCATTCATCATTCGTCAGCACTTTTTTGTTTCCATTCAAATCAAAAAGTACTACTACCCCCCGGTCATCACCGATTCCAGGATGCTCCATAGCAGCAATCCATTGGCCATCGGCGGAGAAGCGAATATGACTCAACCAGCCGTCTGTTTCATAGATGATTTTCCCGACTGGAAATTCGAGACGACGCTTGCCCGGCACGTTGCGAACAACCGCGAGCTGTGTTCCATCTGGCGACCAGTCCGCATCCTGAACCCCCTCCACAACTTCGCGCGGGGCGCCTCCATCGATCGGAACACGCGCCAGAGTTCCGGTTCGCTGCCATCCAACAATGAAACGCGGATTTAGCAGAATGGCCATTTCTCCGGCGGAGGAAACACCAAGCAATTCTGAAACCGGCAAATTGAGCGATCGGGATGCAGGACTTTGCGGGCGCGTTGAAAAAATTTCGAACGGCGAACCCGCCCAGGCGGCAGAGTACAGAATCGCTTGACCGTCAGGAGTAAACCTGGATGCAGAAACGTAACCGCGCCGGAAAGTCAGTCGCTGAAACGATGTCGGCTCCCGTTTCGTAAAATCCTTTGTGAGAAAAAAGGCGCCGGTAACGCCAACAATCAATCCCGCTAAAAATAGGGAAAGCAGCGCAATTTTCGATCGAGGCCATCCCTTCCGTTCGGCAGGAACAGTTGCGGCTTCTGTAATGCCGGTGCCGGAGACGCCGGAAATCATTTCGAGATCAAACGCGAGATCGCGCGCCGATTGAAATCTTTCTTCTTGATTTTTTTCGAGACAATGACGAATGATTCGCTCCAACGCGGCGGGAACACTCCTGTTGGTAGAAGATGGATCGACGGGATCTTCCCTCAGAATCGCGCTCACCGTATCGGCGGTCGAATCGCGATGAAACGCCCGCTTGCCCGTAACCATTTCGTATAAGATGGCGCCGAAACTAAACAGATCCGATCGATGATCCACTTCGCGCCCGCGAACCTGTTCAGGAGACATGTACCCTACCGTTCCCAGCACCATGCCCGGCTGCGTTCCCGGATCCATCGTTGCAAGAGCCGAACGGCCTCCGCTGACCGGTTCCGGAATGGTCAGCTTCGCCAGACCAAAATCGAGAATCTTGATGCGCCCATCTCGCGTGACGAAAATATTTTCAGGCTTCAGGTCGCGATGAACGATTCCCTTATCGTGCGCCGCCGCAAGACCGTGCGCAATTTGAAGGGAATACTCAATTGCTTTCCGTTGATTGAGCGCGGTTCCACCAAGCCGCTCGCGCAATGATTCGCCAACCAGTAGCTCGGAAACAACGTACGGAAAACCGTCGTGCGTGCCGATGTCATAAACGGTCAGAATATTGGGATGATTCAGGATTCCTGCCGCCCGCGCTTCCTGTTCAAACCGGCGAAGTCGATCCGCATCGGCTGAAAATTCGGAAGGCAAAACCTTGATCGCCACTTCGCGTCCCAAACGCGGATCCTTCGCGCGATACACTTCGCCCATTCCACCCGCTCCGATTTGAGACTGGATTTCGTATGGACCGATCGTAGTGCCCGGTTGCAAGACAGCCATGACGCAACAGTATAGCGGAAATTTCTCGCAAAGACGCAACGCGGATTTAAACGCAGAAACCGCGGAAAACGCGGAGGTGTAAGAAGGAGGATAGGGGGATGTGGGGATGTGGGGATGTAGATTACTTAGGTAAGGAGTAGTGGCCCAGGACAACGGTTACGTTGTCTTTTCCGCCCTTATCCAGCGCCAGATCGACTAATTTTTCACACGCCTGTTGCGGGTCTTCTTTTTCGGTCAGCGTTGCGGCGATATCCGCATCCGGTACCAGGTCCGTTAGTCCGTTCGTAGACAGTAGAATACGATCCTGATCTCTGATTTGAAAATGATGGATATCGAAGGTGATCTTTTGTTCCTGACCGCCCAGAACGCTGCTCAGCATATGACGAAACTGGTGTTTCGCCGCATCTTTGGGAGAAACGGTTCCGCTATCCACCAGCAATTGCACCAGTGTGTGATCGCGCGTCAACTGATCCAGTTTTCCGTCACGAAACAGGTACGCGCGCGAATCGCCGATATGGGTGAGAAACGCATCATCGGCAAAAGTATAAACACCTGTGAAGGTTGTTCCCATACCCTTCAGACGGGGATACGCTTCCGCATATTTCAACAGTGTTTGATCGATCTTGTGAAAGTACTTTTGCGCGCGTTCTTTTGTTACCTCGATTTCCGCATCGCGCGTTTCCGGATTATCTAGTTTCAAGACCCATTGGCGCGCATTCAAAATCAGATTGACCAGAACCCGGAGGGCCACGCTGCTCGCGATTTCACCGCCTTCTGCACCCCCCATACCGTCGGCCACTCCCATCGCGTACGCATCCTCTTCATGGCGGTCCGGAATCTCCTTTGCTAATAGATTCGTATTCAGTTTTTCCCACAACCGGCTCATGCGATACACAAGAAAGGCATCTTCGTTTGTCTTCCGGATTTTGCCGATATGTGAAAGCGCGCCGAATTCCACGCGGACCAGCGAGGAAAATGGAGGCGGCGGATGCAATGGCAAGAAAAACAACGACGCTTCTACTTCCTCGAGGTCAGTATCCTGAATAGCCTGCATGGTCAAACTCCTGAAATCAAAGATATTCCTGAAATGGAACAATTCAACGCTGCCCGTAGATGATTTCGTGGGTTAAAGACGGCGTTGCCTGCGAACACGGTCGAAGGCATCTCGTACGATTCGGCGTACTGCCGTCCAGGGCACCGGAACTCCTTGTTGATTCTCCCAGTAATTCCGCAACTCGGGTTCCACATCTACGAAGTTGCGATCGGCAAAGTCGGTCAGCATCGCCGATTCCCAACCCAGACGATAAGCAGGCAAGTAGTCTTCGTATTGATCGCCGGATTTGTAATATGGCTGTTTCTTGAAATTTTCTTGCCAGTAAACTTCTTCGAGTTTGGGATCGAGTTCATCCTGGACCTTATCCGCAACTGCTGCGCCTGCCACCGCGCCGGCAGCCGCTCCGATCGCGCCGCCGATAGGTCCGCCGACAACAGTTCCGACCGCCGCTCCCGCTGCGGCGCCGGCAATTCCGCCACCGCCAACAGCGGCAAGATTTGAATCCGGCTCACCCGAGACTCGCTTCCCCGATTCGAGCTCCTTGAGCCGTTCCTTTTCCTCGGCAGAATTCTTCTTTGTTGCTTTTCTCATGATGAAACTCCTGCAAGCAAAGATATTCCTGAAATGTGACAATTCAACGTAGTGTCCTTATCATGTGTTGCCGTGGATTTCCCCTCCTAAAAGGAGAGGATTAAGGGGAGGTTGGAAGACAACCCCACTTTCATCTCCCCCTTTATAAGGGGGAGAAACGAGCAACGCAAAATTGGGACACTACCCAATTCAACGCTGTATTGACTCAATCCCGGATCTGCTATAGGCTGACGTCCATTCAACATCTGAAAAGGAAGGTGAACGTGAAAGGCAAACTCTTTTTAGTCCTCTTTTTAATTCTTTGCAGCGCCCCGATCTGGGCAGCTGATGCGCCGGCAGACTTCAAAGCAGCGGTGCAGGCAGCCGGGAAAAATTTTTCCGCCGCAATTGCTGCAAAAGACGACGCAGCGGTCGCTTCTCAGTATGCGAAAGACGCGATGGCATTTCCGCCGAATTCGGATATTGCAATGGGACGGGAAGCGATTCAAACAGTATGGAAAGGTTTCATCGATGCAGGATTGAATGCGACGGTTGAAACTGCGGAATTGGAAACAGCCGGCGAACTGGGAATCGAAATCGGCAAATACGTGGTAAATGACGCCACCGGCAAAACGGTAGATCGGGGCAAGTATGTAGTTGTCTGGAAAAAGGAAGACGGAAGCTGGAAGATGTACCGGGACATCTGGAATTCGAGCATGCCTGCCACGCCTCCGGCAAAATAAACAAAACGATTCATTTCTGCTTTTCTAATCCCCGGGCGAAGCCTGTTCGAGTTCTGCCCGCACGTATTCCTACGCCCTGTCGCAGTTTATAATATGATTTCGCGAAGGTCGTATGAAAAAGACAGTGTCTGTTGGACTGGTTCAAATGCATTGTGGCGAAGATGTGGACGTCAATATCCAGAAAGCCACGCAGGGAATTCGGGAGGCGGCGTCCAGAGGCGCGCAGATTGTCTGTCTTCCTGAATTGGTGAACTCTCCATACTTCTGCCAGCAGCGGGACGACCGTTATTTCGATCTTGCGGAGCCTGTGCCCGGTCCGACAACAGCGATCCTGAGCGAAGTGGCTGCCGATTGCAAAGTTTCGGTGATTACTTCCGTCTTTGAACGAGCTGAGAAATGCTACAACACCGCTGTGGTTGTAAATGCCGGCGGGCAACTCGCAGGCAAATACCGGAAGATGCACATTCCCGATGACCCGGCCAATCATTATGACGAAGCCTACTACTTTGCGCCGGGTGATCTCGGGTTTCACGCCTTTCGTACGGAGTACGCCATTGTTGGGCCGATGATCTGTTTCGACCAGTGGTTTCCGGAAGGCGCGCGCATAGAAGCGGACGAAGGAGCGGAGATCCTTTTTTATCCCACAGCGATCGGCTGGCCCCTATCTCAAACAAGAGAAGAGTTGAACCAGGCGGAAAACAACATGTGGAAGACGGTTCAGATCGCGCACGGGATCGCGAACAATTGTTTCGTTGCGGCAGCAAATCGAGTGGGAGTGGAAGACCGGTTGAATTTCTGGGGGAGCTCATTTGTCAGTGATCCGTACGGAAGGGTGCTGGTCCTGGCGCCGACAAATGAGGAAGCGATTGTAGTCGCGGATTGCGATTTGAATGTAATCGACCAAAAAAAGAGGGATTGGCCTTTTCTGGAAGCCCGCAGAATCAAGTATGAGCAGTCTTAGATATGTACAGGATGCCTGCCGAGTGGGAGCCGCACGAAGGAACCTGGCTTGCATGGCCGCATAACGAAGATCACTGGCCCGGAAATTTTTCTCCGATTCCCCGCGTTTACGCTGCAATCATTCGCGCACTTGCTGCCAGCGAAAAAGTCTTCGTCTGCGTCAACGATGAAGCGATGGAACAGACCGCGCGCAAAGTGCTTCAGGAAACAGAATTCAGCTCTGTCCTGCTCGAACAAGTATCTTTCCTGCGCATCGCTACGGATGCTTCCTGGTCCCGGGACCATGGTCCTATCTTTGTCCGCGATCAGGACGGTAATCTGGTTATCACCGATTGGATCTTCAATTCCTGGGGAGGTAAGTATCCACCATGGGATCAGGATGATGCAGTGCCCCAGCAAATTGCAAAGATTTTCAAATTGCCAATCGTGCAGCCCGGTATTGTATTAGAAGGCGGCTCCATTGATGTCAACGGCAAAGGGACACTCCTGACAACGGAGCAGTGCCTGCTAAATCAAAATCGCAATTCTCATTTGAGCCGCACGCAAATTGAGGATCTCCTGCGCCAGTATCTTGGCGCAACCAACGTGCTCTGGCTGAAAGAAGGAATCATCGGCGATGACACTGATGGTCATGTCGATGACATCGCGCGATTTGTGAATTCGAATACTGTCGTATGTGTAATGGAGGAGAACGAAGCCGATGAAAATTATGAAATCCTGAAGCGGAATTACGAAGATCTCAAAACAATGCGGGATCAAGATGGTTCCCTTCTGAAGATTGTGCCGATTCCGATGCCGGACCCTGTCGTTTATGAAGGCAATCGTTTGCCGGCAAGTTACGCAAACTTCTACATCGCGAATCGCGCGGTGATCGTTCCGACGTTTCGCTGCCGGCAGGACGAATCTACGCTGACGATCCTTCGCGGACTTTTCCCGACCCGCGAAGTGATCGGCATCGATTGCGTCGATCTGGTCTGGGGCCTCGGCACCTTGCACTGTTCGACCCAGCAACATCCGGGCTAGGGGAGCGCGGGCATCCCTGAAGCTTCTACATTTTTAGAAGGACATGCTTGGCGGTTTGTAGCACCGGCCTCTCAAGCTGTAAAAAAATCGGCACGAGGCTGATTTACGGTTTGTAGCGCCGGCGTCTCGCCGGCAGAGCTCGACGAGGAGCCGGCCGGAGGCCAGCGTTACAAACCGCAAACATGCGTCTTGCTTCGATTTTTTCACAGCTTCTCTGGCCGGCAGTGCGTGCTTGTTGTGAATTATGTTTACTGTCGCTAAAGTGGATCTTATGATCGAGCGTAACCGCGGATATCTTCCGCACCAAGAATTGCCGCGCGCAACCTATTTCATCACATTTCGACTCGCCGAAACTTTGCCTGTTGTTGTTCTCGAACAGATACGTACCGAGAGACAAACATATCTCGAAACAGTCAAATTGCAGAACCGGAAATTGACCGGTCCGGACGAAAAAAGATTGAAGTACTTGGAGAGCCGAACTATTCAACAATACCTTGATAAAGGGATTGGCGAATGTTGGCTTGGACAGTCCCAGGTTGCCGAAATGGTAAAAGAATCAATATTCTACTTTGACGGGTCTAAATATACTTCTCACGCATTTTGTATTATGCCAAATCATTTTCACTGGCTGCTTTCGCCCAATGTTGCAGAGATTTCTACTCCATCAGATTCAGTTCTAATTTCGATCATGCATAGCATCAAATCGTATACTGCACACCAGGCAAACAAAATACTCAATCGGAAAGGTCCCTTCTGGAGCCGAGAATATTACGATCATCTTGTGAGAAGTTCGGAGCAGTTTGGGAGGATCTTGGTTTACATCTTGGAAAACCCAATCAAGGCAGGTTTGTGCAAGAATTGGCGAGAATGGCCTTGGACTATTTGCAGTACTGCCATCGCAACTTCGCTTGAAGGCCAAGACCGTGGTTTTTCGAATCTTGCCAGCGAGGACGCTGGCGTTACAAACCGCTAGGAATGATCCCTCCAAATGTAGAAACTCCAGCGCGGGCTTCCAGCCCGCCCATCATCATCTTGATTCTGTTTCTCGCGCTCACTGTGCCGGCTCGCGCTGCAATCGAAACTGTATCCGATGATCCATGGCTCTGGCTGGAAGAAGTGGATGGAATCAATGCGCTTGCGTGGGTGAACGGCCAGAATCTGCGAACCGCTGCGGAATTGAAATCCAAACCGGAGTTCGAGTCGCTTTACAAACAGGCACTGGAAACACTCAACTCCGAATCGCGCATTCCATCGATCGCTCAACGCGGCAAGTGGCTTTACAACTTGTGGCGCGACGCGAATCATCCTAGAGGTGTTTATCGCCGCACCACCGTCGAAGAATTCCGGAAAACGGAGCCGGAATGGGAGACGGTTCTGGATATAGATGCGCTGTCTCAGAAGGAAACGAAGCAATGGGTGTTCCACAGCATGGACTGCCTGGAACCGAAATACCGTCATTGTCTTGTCTCATTGGCTCCAGGTGGAACGGATGCTTCGGAAATCCGCGAATTCGATATGGAAAAGCTGGCATTCGTCGCGGATGGATTTTCCGTTCCGTCGTCAAAGTCTTACGCTTCCTGGCTGGATGAAAACACACTGTTTCTAGGTCTGGATGCCGGGCCGGGTTCCGTTACTGAATCAGGCTATCCGCGAACCGTAAAAATCTGGAAACGGGGAACTCCACTTGCCGGTGCCCAAACGATCTATGAAGGAAATGTGAAATCGGTCAGCTCGAGCGCTTACAGGATCCGCAGCGATGCAGGAAATATCGATCTTGTCACTGAAGGCACATCTTACTGGACTCGCAGCTACAACCAGTGGATCGACGGCAAGCTGCAAAAACTGAATCTTCCGGAGTCCGCCGTTGTCGAAGGAGGCTTTCGCGGCAAACTTGTGATTTCGTTGAAAGAAGACTGGACTATATCCGGCGAGAATTTTACGGAAGGCTCTGTGATCATCGCTGATCCTGAAGCGCTACGCGAGGATGCAGGCAAGATGCCTGAGACCCATAATGCAGGCTGGAAGCCTGCGCTCCATAATACTGCGCTCCGGTGTTGGCGCCCACAGCCAGCGAGATCATTGAAAGCGTCGAGCCTACAAAGTCGGCAATTCTGGTTAAAACTCTCCACAATGTTCAGGGCCGGCTTTATCGCTACGAGCTGGAGGAAAACACATGGAAACGGAATCCGATTCCTTTTCCCGACAATGGCGCAATCGACATTTCCAGTGTCGATGACCAATCGGGAAATTTCTTTGTGCAGTTCCAATCATTCACAACTCCACCGACGCTTTACTTCGTTCCGGCTAACGATCTGAAGCCGGAGATGATGAAAGCGCAGGAAGCAACATTTGAAGGATCGCAGTTCAATGTCGATCAGTTCTGGACGACTTCAACTGACGGCACGAAAGTTCCTTACTTCGTCGTGATGAAAAAAGGCACTCCATTGAATGGAAAGAATCCAACGCACATTTTTTCGTACGGCGGTTTTCGCAACTCGCTCACGCCGTCTTACTCCGGATCGTACGAACAGCTTTCCGGGGCATACGGAAAACTCTGGCTGGAACGCGGAGGAGTCTTTGTTCTTGCGAATATCCGCGGTGGAGGAGAATTCGGGGAGTCGTGGCATCAGGCAGCTTTGCGCGAGAAGCATGTGAAGTCGTTTGAAGATTTTGAGGCGATCGTTCAGGATTTGTTCGCGCGAAAGATTACCTCTCCGGAGCATCTCGGGATCGAAGGACGTTCGAACGGCGGCCTGCTGGTAATGGCTTTGATGACGCGGCATCCGGAATTTTATGGCGCGATCATCTGCGGCTCACCTCTTGTGGACATGCTTCGCTATCACAAGCTGCTGGCCGGAGCGAGCTGGATGGCTGAGTATGGAGATCCCGACGTTCCCGCGGACCGCAAGTTCCTGGAAACGTACTCGCCTTATCAACTGTTGAAAAAAGATCAAAGATATCCGCCCGTATTTTTTTACGCATCCACCCGCGATGACCGCGTGCATCCGGGCCACGGGCGCAAAGCCGTCGCAAAAATGATAGAGCTGGGTTACAACAACACGCTCTATTATGAAAACACGGAGGGCGGCCACGGCGCATCCAGCACAAACGAACAACTCGCATATCGTTTGGCGCTTGCGTACACGCATCTATGGGAACACCTACGGTAGGGAGATGATCGGTAAAACGCTGAACCATTACAAAATCCTGCAGCGAATCGGTAAAGGCGGAATGGGTGAAGTCTACGCCGCGGAAGATACGCGCCTCAAGAGGAGAGTAGCGCTGAAAATATTGCCCGGCGAAGTAGCAAAGGATCCGTTGCGTTTCGAACGGTTTCAACGGGAAGCGGAATCGATCGCCGCTCTGAATCACCCCAACATTGTCACCATACATTCCCTGGAAGAAGCGGATGGCATCCACTTTCTCACCATGGAGCTTGTCGAGGGAAACACACTCGGCCAGTTGATTCCTGCAAACGGAATGGATGTTGCCACATTCTTGCAGTATTCCATTCCGATTGCAGAAGCATTAACGGCTGCGCATGAAAAAAAAATCGTGCATCGGGATCTGAAACCCGCCAACATCATGGTGACGAATGAAGGCCGGGTGAAAATACTCGATTTTGGCTTAGCCAAGCTTCTCCATGACGATTCAGATCCGGACGCTTCCGAGTTGGCAACTCGCGGGCACACGGAAGCGGGCATTGTGATGGGAACGATTCCTTACATGTCACCGGAACAGATCCAGGGAAAGGAGCTGGACCACAGGACCGATATCTTTTCTCTGGGCATCATTTTCTTTGAAATGATCACCGGCCAAAAGCCGTTTCGCGGAACCACGTCCGCCGATCTCATCGCCTCCATATTAAGAGATCCGCCTGGGCCGTTTGGAGATTCGAAGGATTTGCCCGAGGGTCTCGAATGGATTGTCGGGCGATGCCTGATGAAAGATCCGAACGAACGCTATCAGAATGGTGTCGATGTTCAAAACGATCTTCGCAATCTGGCGACAACCGGGTCTCTTTCTCGATCGACAGCGGGAAACAAAACACCGCTCCACAACATCCCTGTGTTGATCACGAAATTTGTTGGTCGTGAACGTGAGCTAGAAGAGCTGATCTCATTAGTTTCGAGATACCGGCTCGTAACCATTACCGGAGTTGGAGGCGCGGGAAAAACTCGACTCTCACTGGAAGCTGCGCTTCGAAGCCTTGGAAATTTTCCAGATGGAGTCTGGCAGGTCAGTCTGGCGCAGATTGCATCGCCCGATCTGATTGTCAGTGTCATTGCAGACGCGTTGAATGTGACAGAAGAAGCAGGTCGCGGGCTGCTGGATAGCGTCCTCAGCAGGCTGCAAAGCAAGAACACGCTTCTTGTGATGGATAATTGCGAACATGTTTTGGATGAGGCGGCGAGAGTGATCGAAGCAGTTCTTCGTTCTGCGCCAGAGGTTCGAGTGTTGGCTACCAGCCGCGAATCATTCAATGTGGATGGCGAACATGTCTGGAGAGTTCCTTCCCTTTCGATGCCCGGTCAGGGGGACGTGATCAACGTAAAAAGTGCAGCACAATTTGATTCGATTCAGCTATTTATTGAACGGGCCGCCGCAAGTGATCCGCGATTCACATTGAACGAATCCAATCTTGATTCTGTGGTGAAGATATGCAATCGTCTGGATGGAATTCCCCTCGCAATCGAGCTTGCTGCAGTTAGAATCAAAGCCATGTCGGCAAGCGAGATTCATAAGCGCCTCGATGACTGCTTCAAAATACTCTCATCCGGCTCGCGGATTTCCCTTCAGCGCCACCAAACACTCCGTGCTGCCGTGGATTGGAGTTACGATCTTCTTGCTCCTGCCGAGCGCATCCTGTTTCGCAGGCTCGCGTGCTTTTCAGGTGGCTTTGATCTGGAAGCAGCGGAAAATGTTTGTGGCGATGGCGATATTGAGTCCGGCGACATCCTGGAAAATCTGGCGCGGCTCGTTGACAAATCACTCGTTCTTTTAGAAAGAACAGGAGAGAAGATTCTGTACGATATCGTTTGCTGGAACCACTTCGCCAATACGCGCTGGAAAAGCTCACCGATAGTGCAGAAACAACAACTCTGGCACAGCGTCACTACGAATATTTTGCGAATCTGGCGGATCGCGCCTATCAGGAGCGCATCGAGCTGTCCGGTTACTGGCTGGAACGTCTGGAACGCGAACATGACAATTTACGGTCGGCCCTCCGGTGGGCTGCGCAAAATGCGCAGGACAGCGGGTTGCGTCTTGCGGGGGCACTTGCCTGGTTCTGGCAGCTTCATTCGCATTTTTCGGAAGGACGCCAAAACTTACGGCTCGCTTTGAAGCAGACTCAGAGCCGGACCTTGGAAGTAGCGCGCGCGTTGTGGGGAGCCAGCATGCTTGCCATTCATCAAGGGGAGCATGAAGCAGGAAGACCGTTTGCAGAAGAAAGCGTTTCCATCTGGCGTGAACTTGGAGACCAGAGAGAGCTGGCGCTCGCGTTGGAGACCATTGGCTGGAGTGTCTGGTTTGGCGGCGATTTCAAAGCCGCCTACGACGCGTTTGACGAGAGTCTCGAAATTCACCGGCAAATGGGAAACGACCGTTTGATCAACCGCGCTATCCTGAATATCTGCCAGGTGTTGGTGAGTGAAGGGAGAGTCGATGAGGCTGAACCGATGGCTCAAAAAGCGCTGGACCTTGCGATCGAACATAATGAGCCGCGCGACATTCATAACGCGCATCATTTTCTTGCGGACTGTGCGCTCATTCGTGGTGAAGTAGACAGCGCCGAAAAAAAATATGCGGCAAGTCTGCAGGCGGCCATCGTCTATGGAGACCGCTTCGAAATGCTTTTCGAAGTCGAAGGGGTCGCGATGGCGCTTGCAGGTCAGGGTCGCATATCAAAAGCATTGCGATTGGCCAGCGCTGCGGATTTCGAACGGACGATTCTCAACGCCCACGTACATGTTCCTTTCTGGGAAGTACTGAAAGAGCGATATCTGACATCAGCAGAAAACAAAGTCGGCCCGGAGAAGATGCAAAAAGAAAAGCAACTGGGCAAACAAATGGGCTTCGATAAAGCCATGCAATACGCCCTTGATCTAAATCGGGACTGATGGAGCGCGCTGCTACTTCTCGTCTCCCCCGATCAGAATTCGAGCCAGCGATGCCCGGATGCGGTTGATTTGTTCCGAGCGGACGCTTGTAGTAGGAGTAGCATCTGTCTTCTGATCAGAATCAGAAGTTTGACGCAGTCTGTTAAAAACATCGAGAACCCTCTGCCGTGTATCCTGATCCAGTAAGGATTCGGGAATCCTATCCAGTGCGTCTTCAAGCGAGTCGAGTAAGCCATCCACATCTTGCCCGATCCGGAGCCCGGCAAGCGCGTCACCAGGCTTAACAGGAGTCAAGGGTACATCTGGACCGCTGTCGAAGATCCTTTCAGGTACGTGGCCCGCCAGAGGGTTGTTCGACCGGACTCGTTCAAGAATCTCGTCTGGAGTGATTTTGACGTCCTTCACTTTCTCGAATCGCTCCGATCGGACAGTAGTAGTCGGAGTTGAGGCAGAATCAGAACTCTGGTGCAGTATGTTAAACAGAGCAGCCAGAACGGCCTGCTGTGCAGCCGGATCCCCTGCGAAAGAGGGAATGTTATCCAGCGCGTCTTCGAATGAAGCCAGCAGGTCCTCTTGTTGGCTGTCGGCAACGGCTTTCTCGAATCTGGACTGTTTCACCTGTTCCAAAGAATCCGGCACTTCGGATATCCCTCTCGGAATGTGTATGGGTTGGGTAATTTGTTGCGATTCCTGCGCCACCTCTTTCAGCCGCTGTGTTGTATCCGCTTTCTTGATGTCCATGGACCTTCTATTCTACATCCTTTCGCACACAATGATTATCGGTCGTTTGCCTATCGTTGTTGCATGAATGATTAGACTTAATCGCGTGTAAGAAGGGGGATGAGGGAGATACTGGAGATATGGGGATATCCGTTGTAAGGTAGAGGGGACAAAAACGATGCAGATCAAGAATTACCTTCATTATGATGATCTTTCCACCGACCGTGGATATCAATTCAAGTTTTATTGCGACAAGTGCCGCAACGGATATTTATCCACATTCGAGACTTCGATCACCGGATTAGCTGGAGGATTGTTGCGCACGGCGGGTAACTTGTTCGGCGGAGTGCTTGGCCGGGTGGGGAACAGCACATACGAGATTCAGCGCGCGATTGGATGCGGCAACAAAATGACCCTCTAGTTCTCCTGGAGCGCAGGCGTCCTATGGAGCGCAGGCGACCCGCCTGCATTATGGACCGCAGGCGTCTTGCCTGCCTTTTACTCATCCTAACTCTATCTTCCGCCAATCTCTTCTCCGCATCTCCTCCATCGGGCACTCCTGAATCCCCTGTGGAACTTCAAAACGAGCCGCACCATCATCTGAAATTCGAGAACAAATACATCCGGGCCTGGGACACGATGATTCCGGCAGGTGAAGCCACGCTATGGCACATTCACTCCAACAACAATATTGTTCTCACGCTCAGTGATGCCGGCGTTCGGGTTGAAACTGTCGGAGGGGAACCTGCGGAGAGTCAAGTGAAGCTTGGCGATACCGGGTTCCGGAAGGCGCCGTATGTCCATCGCACGATGAGTATCGGCGCGACCGCGTTTCACAATATGGCAATTGAAATCCTTGCCTCTCCCTCAGTCGCGAGTGAACAACCCCGTGAAAATGCTCGCACTCCGGTTATCGACAACGAACAGGTGAGAATCTATCGAATCTCACTTGCGCCCGGCGAATCGACCGGAATGCAAACGGATCTGCTTCCAGGACTGCTGGTTGCCATGACATCCGGTGACGTAGAATTGTCTGAGAAAAGCACGACTGAATCCGCGACGTTGGCTGCAGCCGATGTTCGCTGGCACGACGATGCGATCACTCGCTCGATCAAGAATGCCGGCAAAACACGCTTTGAAGCAGTCGATATTGAATTGAAATAGGGGTGTAAGGGAGATAAGGGGGATAATGGAGATATGGAGATTTTCTGGAAAGATTTTTAAGGATAAGAACCGCAGAATGTCGAACAAGGAATTTCCGAACCGTAGAAGTTTCGGACCAGCCCCCCCGATCTCCCTCGTCAATACAGTCGCTCTAGGTAAACTGAATGAGGTCAAAGCCACATTGGCCGAGCCGGCGCCAGCTAATTCTTTGTTGGAGATACTTCACTAATACTCGGTCTCGGAATTTCAATGATCGGGTCGATAATTGAAGAGTGTGGATTTCCGTCCTTATCCGTATATGTGCAAAGTACCCTATAACCGAAGGTGTCCTTTTTTATTTCTTTTTTAATCCTGCCCCATTTTATTTTTTCCTTTTCCTTTTCAAGAGAAAAAATAAGTTCGGGACGTTCGTCTTCAAACGGTGAAACGCCTTTGGTATACCCATCACCATCTTGCTTCTTTTTGAATTCAATCTCTACAAAGCCGGTAGCATCCTTCGGTATGGTGACCTCCCACCGCATCCAGCCACCGGGATTGAGATAGCTCCTGTGCTTTTTCGTTACCGGTCCTGGATCATTAGGATCGTTGCTGTTGAATGTTCCAGTTTCACAATTAATGGAAGCTTCATAATCCGCAGCCGCTTGTGCCGGGAAATACACGATGAAAAGACAAACGACGATTGACGCAATCCATTTGCTCATTTAGACCCCCTGTAAGCTTTCGGGTTGATCGCTTCGTTGAAAACTATAGCGCCAGCTTAGCCCAATGACCTTTACAAAGTCAATCAGCGCACTGCAAATCAGGCTTTCCAGCCACCGATCCTTTTGATGGCGATTGATTGCGCCCTCCTATTGACAACCTAGAGGAGCGTGTGTAGAATTGCTCTAGGTAACCAAGAGGAAGCAGGTGAAGAAAGACAAAGTAGATGTCTTGCAGGGCACCCTGGACCTGCTGATTCTCCGCACTGTACAACTCGAGCCATTGCACGGATACGGCATCGCACAGCGACTGAGTCAGATCACCCGCGGCACCTTCGTCATCAACGGCGGGTCGCTTTTTCCGGCATTGTATGCGCTCGAAAAGGACGGCTACCTGCAGTCCGAATGGCGTGCCACGGAAAACAATCGCCGCGCAAAATACTACACGCTGACAGCTGACGGACGTCGCAAGCTGACCGAAGAAAAGCGCAACTGGGCCCGAATCGTCGCGGCGATGAATCTTGTTCTCTATCAATCGTAAAAGGCACAAATGAGAATCCTGCAAAAACTCAGGTTCGCACTGCGCAGTTTGGCGAACCGCAAAAAGTTCGAAGCCGAGCTGAACGAGGAGCTCGCCGATTTCCTGGAGCGCGATGCGGACGAGAGGATCGCCCAAGGCCAGACACGAGATGCAGCCGAAAGAGCTGCGCGCGTGGAAATGCAGGGTGTGCAGCAAACAAAGGAACGCGTCCGCGAATTGCGCCCCGGCGTCTGGTTTGAAACGCTGTGGCAGGACGTCCGTTTTGCAGCACGGATTCTGCGTAAGCGGCCCGCCTATGTGGTGTTGGCACTCGCCACAATGGCGCTCGGGATCGGAGCGAACACTGCCATTTTTAGCCTGATCCATGCTGTGCTGCTGCAGCCACTTCCCTTTCGGAATCCGGAGCGGCTGGTGATGTTGCAAACGCAAACCGGCGAGGCTCTGGTGCCGCAAGTTTCCTATCCCGATTTCGTCGATGTACGAAACCAGCATCCGGGCATTGAGCAAGCGACGCTCTTTCTGTACGAACCTTTTGTTGTGATGCAAGGCCCGGAGCGCCAACCGATGCGCAGGTTCGGTCTGCGAGTGACTGCGAGTTTTTTCGAAACCCTTGGAGTGCGTCCATCAGCCGGCCGCGGTTTTACTCAAAAAGAAATGGTTTCAGGCAACGATCGTGTGGCTGTAATCAGCCATCGGCTCTGGAAAGAAGATTTTGGCGAGCGCAGCGATATTCTTGGCAGACCAATCGTCATCAATGAGCTGCCTCATACCATCATTGGCGTCATGCCGCAGAATTTTGATCTGTTTCTGCCCATGACAGATTCGTTCACCATTCAGGATATGGACATTTTGGTTCCTTTGCCGGATCCGCGCGAATATGCAGCACACAGGTCCGTCTTTACATTGGAAGCGATCGCGCGCCTTCGGAAAAATGTGACCTTCAAACGGGCCGAGGCCGACATCCTGCAAATCAGCCGCAGGCTTGCGAAGGAGTATCCGGACACAAACGCCGGCCGTTCGCTGGTGATCACACCGCTACGCGAATTTGTGATTGGCGGCACTCGTCCGGCTCTCCTCTTACTGATGGCTGCGGTCGTGGCGGTCCTTCTGGTTGTCTGCGCAAATCTGGCGAACCTCATGATCGGTCGCGTTGCTGCGCGTGAGCAGGAGCTGGCGGTCTGCGCCGCTCTGGGGGCTTCGCGCGGCAGACTCATCCGGCGATTGCTGGTGGAAAGTCTGCTGATGGTGGGAATAGGAGGCGCCGCCGGAGTTTTTCTTGCGTGGCTGTTGTTGCCGCAAATCACAGAACGATTGGCATCGCGAGTTCCCGGCGCCGCAGGGATCAGTCTGAATGCGCCGGTGCTGATCTTTGCAATTCTCGCATGTCTGATCACCGGCATTGCAAGCGGACTGCTCCCCGCGCGCTTTTTGTGGCGAAGGAATCGCAGCAGTGAAACACTGCACGTAGAGGGTCACGCAACAGCGGGCAGCGGACCGGCGCGAATGCGCAAAGGACTTGTGGTGACAGAGATCGCACTCTCCTGCGTATTGCTTGCAGGCGCCATCTTGCTGGGAAGCAGCTTCCTTTCGCTGATGCGGGTTCGAACGGGATTCGATACGCAAGAGTTGTTGACCTTTCAGATCCGATTGAGCGAATCACGCTATGAAACGCGCAAGCAAGTTGCGCATACGTTGAGTGAATTCACGCAGGGCATCGCCGCATTGCCGGGCGTGCAACGGGCCACTGCCACCAGCAGCTTGCCGCTGAGCGGTCACAATACAGGAACCGCGATGTGGATTGAAGGGAGGATGCCGCCCGCAGGTCATCAACCACCCGAATTGCGATGGCAATTTGTGCAGCCGGGATATTTCGAGACCATGCACGTTCCATTGTTGAAGGGACGTCTCTTTGAAGGGCGAGATCTGGAGCGCAAAACGCATCTGACCTTGATCAGTGAATCTGTGGCGCGTCGCGATTTTCCAAACGAAAATCCAATTGGGAAACGGGTCTCGTATGGTGTGCCGGGGAAAGAAACCGATTGGCATGAGATCATCGGCGTAGTCGGGGATGTGCGACATAATGCCTTGCGTGAAGAGCCAGTGCCGCGCGTTTACGATTTGCTCGGACAGCATGCAGATCTGAATCTGTTTGTCGTGGTGCGCACGCGTCAAAGTGCGTCGCAGATCATGCCTTCCGTTCGCGCAATTCTTTCTCAGCTAGATCCGGGAGCGCCCATGTATGACGTACGCACAATGGACCAATGGAAAACAAACTCCATCAATCGCGAGGAAATGCTCGCAGCCATCGTGAGTCTGTTTGCGGCAGCAGCGCTATTTCTGGGAGCGGTCGGCGCTTACGGCGTGATCTCTTCGCTGGTTGCGCAACGCACGCGCGAAATCGGCATTCGCATGGCACTCGGCGCCGAACCGAACGCAATTCTCCATTCCACCATTCGCGAAGGATTGCAGCTCGCGCTCGCTGGGCTCTCCATCGGTCTGCTTGTCTCCTTCGCGTTCGGACCCATGCTGCGCACCATCCTCTTCGGTGTGCGATATGGCGATCCCCGCACATTTGCTGCGGTTGCTGCCGCGTTGCTCTTCGTGTCCCTTGCCGCCTGCTATATCCCCGCCCGCCGCGCCGCACGCGTAGATCCGATGGTCGCACTTCGCGCAGAATAAGGATGTGTAAGAAAGAAGATAAGGGGATGATGGAGATGTGGAGATAAATATTATTTAAGAACTAAAAACTGCATCCCCACATCTCCCCTATCCCCACATCCCCCTTGCTTACACTCATAGAGACCGGAACGCTGCATTGCTATACTTAACCGGATGGATACGTTACACACAAAATTACGGGAAGTATTCGGCTTCAGCGATTTTCGCGCGGGACAGCGCGAGGTAGTGGAGCGAATCCTGGCCGGCAGGCACACGCTGGCGGTGCTACCAACCGGTTCAGGTAAATCGCTTTGTTATCAGCTCGCCGCGCAGATGCTTCCTGGAATCACGATTGTCGTTTCACCATTGATTGCTTTGATGAAGGATCAAACAGACCAGCTCGCGCGGCGTGGCATTGTGAACGCGACTTCCCTCAGCAGCCATCTGAGCTCCGCGGAAATGTCCGAGCGGTACCGTCAAATTGAAAGCGGCAAATGTAACCTGCTGTATATCGCGCCGGAACGCTGCGACTCGCTTCGCTTTCAGAATTTCATCCGGTCTGCAAAAGTGAGCCTGCTGGTGATCGATGAAGCGCACTGCATCAGCCAGTGGGGCCATGATTTTCGACCGCATTACCGCACAATCAGCCGGCGCTTACCGGAGCTGTCGAAAGGAACAGTGCTTGCAGTTACTGCAACAGCAACGCGTGAAGTCCAGACAGATATCATTCGCGCACTGGATCTCACCAACATGGAAAAAGTGATCGGCAATTTTGACCGGCCGAATTTGCGGCTGCAGGTGATCCCGACAAGTACGGAAGAAAAAGATCAACATCTGCTGCATTTGCTGGAAGAACAACCGGGCCCCGCGATTGTTTATTGCAGTACGCGCAAACAGGCAAACCAGGTCCATGAACTTCTGCATAAACTGAAAAAGCCTGTATGCCTTTATCACGCCGGATTGACGGCCGCTCAGCGCACTTCCGCGCAAAATGCATTTCTGCAAGATCAAGCACAGATCGTTGTCGCAACTGTCGCCTTTGGAATGGGAATCGATAAACCGGATGTTCGAAAAATCATCCACTATAATCTGCCGGGTTCCCTGGAAAGTTATTACCAGGAAATCGGAAGAGCCGGACGCGACGGCCTGCCGGCGGTCTGCACGCTGTTGTACACAGCACCAGATGTCCGGATTCAGCGTTTCTTTATCGACCAGGCGCATCCGCAACCGGAATACGTCCTGTCAATCTATGAGAGTGTTCGCAAATCGACAGAGGCCGTATGGCGCGACGAGCTTGCTCCCGAAGGAAAAGATCTTGCTGCAAACGCTGCATTACAGCTTCTCTACACGCAGGGATGGGTAACGACAACCCCGGGAGGGAAGTTCATCGCGACAAAACCTGAAATCGAACGGCCACAGATTGATTTCCGCGAGGCGGAAAAGCGTCACAGACTGGACAACGCGCGGCTCTCAAAAATGATCGAATACACATCCGGACGCACATGCAGACGAACCCACATCCTCCGGTATTTCGGACAGAACTTCCGTTCGCCGTGCAACAATTGCGATGTGTGCACGCCCCACAAGGAGGCGGTCGCGGCGCCGGAGGTTGTGTCCGCAAATGCGACCCCCGAATCGGACCGGGTGGCCCGCACAATCCTGGAAGCTTCCGCTACGTTCGGCGGTCGCTTTGGTCGCACTCTAATCAAGGATGTGCTTCTGGGGAGTGAACGCAAAAAAATTCTGCAGCTAAACCTTCAGAATTCGCCGTATTACGGAAGCCTTTCCCGGCACAAAGGGGCGCTGATTGGTGATTGGATCGAACAACTCGCCGGCGCCGGTCTCCTGCAAATCACCATTGAAGAATACCCGCGGCTTCTGATTACGCCTGCCGGACGTCAGGCCCATCAAACTGCTGCATTGATCCCACTGGCTGGTTTTGCTGCGTGCGGCACAACAATATCCGAAAACATCGAGCTGAAAGAGTTCCTGCAATATCTAGAAAAGATCCGCTTACGTACTATGAAGATCGTACGGTGTATTCCACCGGACCAGCTCGAATGGACGTATCGCGAAGGGAAATTCACAATCGGAGACCTCGTCCGGCACATTGCGGCGATCGAGCGTTACATGTATGCAGAAAATGCCAGGTTTCTCCCAAGCCGTTATCCGGGGCACGGCAAGGAGCTGGCGAACGGATACGAAGAAGTGATCGCGTTCATGGAGAAATGTCATTCCGAATCTGTTGAGATTTTCAAAACTCTCACAGCCACCGACTTGCAACATAAATGCGTCACGCCGGGTGGCACGCAGGTCACGTTGTGGAAGTGGCTTCGCGCCATGATCGAACATGAGGTCCATCATCGTGGACAAATTTATTTGTACCTGAACATGCTGGGAGTTCCGACGCCTCCGCTCTTCGGTCTTACCTCCGAAGAGGTCCGCAAACGGTCACATCCACCGGGACCAAAGTAACTCACGCTTCACATTTGAAACGTCTTCTGACATCTGGTATCCAGGATCCATTGAATCATCAATGCAGTAGACAACGCTATCCGCATCAGCCTGGGGACTTCCGACACTCTTTCCGGTTTTGCATGAAGTTGCCACTTCGTTATCTAATTTGATTCGTCTACTTCAAGGCCTTCTGCGCCATGCGATGAAGGTCGGGGTCCGCTAAAGCCAGGAGCTTTTTTCGGACCGTCCGGGAAAAGTACTCCCGTTCAGTTTTCGTCATGTTCTCGCCTCGAAGCTTTTTCATCAAGAGCTCTTTCTGCTTGGGCGAAAGAAGCTGCGAGAGATAGTATTCGGTCTGGAACTGTTCATGAAGCAACGCGCGCTCTTTGTTCCGTGATTCGACTAAATCTCGTTGATAGTAATTTCTAAATGTTCTTCGCAATCTCTCGGGATGCAGTTTTACACCGAGAATTTCAAAAGCAAAATCCTGGCGTAAGAATTCGTCATAAACCTTTCGGGTCGCAAATCTCTTCAAAGATAGATTCTCGAATCCAGCGACCTTGTGTAACCGGAAGAGTTCGGCGGAAAGAACTAATAGTTCGCGCAACAATTTGCGATCCTGCATCAGCCGCAATCGTTTCTCCACTCTCTTAAAATCGAAAAGTTTATCGTCTTTAGCCAGGATATTGGCAAGGACAACAGGAAAGCCTTCCAGGATCCTGGCATCATCGGCTTTTCACCATATCCGCAAGAACCTCATTTGGATCAGGCCCCGTATCCTGCTCGAATAATGCGTAACCAAAATGGGGCAGCTGATTCAGCAATTTCTGTCTTTGATCAGTCATAGTTAAACTCTCCGCAACAAATTCTCCAAATTCGAAATCATTCGATCAGGATTCAGATCGTACTGAGCTGTTTCAATATATCTTTTCCTCAAACGAGCCTTGTTGAACGACTTCCCGCGATGCCGGATCAGCGCAAGGCAGTCATCAATGGTGTACACTCGTTTTCCGGGAAACAGATCAAGAACAAAATGATCCCCTCTGGACCAGCCAAACTCAGTGACGTTTCCATAGCCCAGCTTTTTTATCGTATATCGATGAGTCTTTTGTATTCATTGATAGCAGGCACAAGAAAATCCACATCCTTTGTCGATTCCTTGATGTCCTGTATTGTCAGTGCTGTCCCTCCGCATGCGACGAGATGCACAGGCTTCGAGAGATAGGGATCCCAAGCTTCCAGTATGATCCAGAGCTGGTCTTTCCCAAGCCGTAAGCCATTCATACAATACATTGTACATATATGTACAATCCATTGCAAGTTTTCGTACAAAGTCAGCCGTGGGGGGGGCACGCTGGAGGCCTGCGAGCCATAATGCAGCAGGACGCGTGTCTCTTTTGATGTGTAAGAAGGGAGATGAGGGGGATATTGGAGATGTGGGGATAATTATTGTTTCAGCTTTGCCGATTTACGACCGTAAGAATGCCTGCAAAAATTGCTTGGGGCTCCCAATGCGAACACGTCCATATTTTCTGAGATTCTGAAGCTCCCGATCGCCTGTTACGATCCATTCCGCAGTAAGCGTAACGGCGCATTCGATAAACTTTACATCGTCCGGATCCAGGTTTACGATGGCAAGCTCCGCGGGTCGTGCGGTAAAAACGGAATGAAGTCCGCCTTCAAGAAGCCCGGCCAGCTCTTCCCGCTCCGGCTCTCCGCCTAAACGCACGATCCAGAACTTCCAGGTATTCCTCCAGAACCGGAGCGGAAAGGCAAAGCGTGATCCGCCCATCTTTCCAAAGATCAATGACCTTGCGCGGATTGCCCCCATAAAAAGAAGAAAAGAAGACATTTGTATCAACTACGACTCGCATTCTTTTCGTTTCGGATCTGCCGGATCAAACGTCGCATGCGCGCCGGTCCGATACCACGCGCCTTCAGTTTTCGCCCGGACCGACTCCAAAGATCATCGATGTAACCGGAAATATCGCGATCCCGGATATACCTCTGAATCAGATCCCGCAGCACATCAGCCGAAGTTTTTCCTTCACTTCGCGCAAGACGAGCCATCTTGCTTCTCGTCTCCTCATCGATTCGGACAATTAATTGTTTCATGGAGTATGTTATATCTGATATCAAGTATAGCATAGCATTCTACGGAGCGGGATCGGGAGCTCCGAGCGTTACAGGAATCTTGATCATCCCTGCTGAAAAAACGATCGGCAATTTGACCGGAGTTTTTTCAATTGTTAACATGATCTCATGAATGTCAGCAAGCTCGTGGAGCGCGGGACTTCTTTTGCAAATAAGTTTCGCTTTGCCGAAGCTGAAAAAGAATTCCGGACAGCTCTGGAGATCGACCCTCATTCCACGGAAGTCAAAACCTGCCTTGCGCGATTGCTCCTGCTGAAAGATACGAATGAAAGTCTTCGTCTTACGGACGAAGTCCTTTCCGTTGATTCCGCTCATGCGGAAGCGCTTGCGGTGAAAGGAATCGGCCTTTCCATTCGATCGGAATTTCCCGCAGCAATCGACTGTTTGCAAAAAGCGCGCGCCATGAATCCACACCTGGTGATGATCTATTGCACGTTAGCACGGGCGCTTTCGAAAACCGGCGATTGGAAAGGATCAGAAGAAGCGAGCAGGAAAGCGATTGAGCTTAACCCTCGCGACTACGAAGCGTTTTCGGAGCTCAGTTTTGTAATGGTTCGGACCGGACGCGTTCGGGAAGGTATTCTTCAGATGCTCGAAGCCATCCGGATCAATCCATTGTTTGCGAAAGGATATTTGATTCTCGCCGAGCTTTACCGCCGTGCAAAAGAGGAAGCTCTGTCCATTCGAATCTGCCGGCAAGGACTGAAAAACTGTCCGGACGTAATCCCGCTTCACGAATTATTGAGCACGCTACTCGCCGATCAGGGAGATTTTCAGGGCGCCTATGTGGAAGCGGTACAGACCGCAATCCGCAGACAATCCGGTAAGGATTATCTCCTGCTGGGGGACCTCGCGGCGCGACTGAATGACCACCAACACGCGCTTCATGCATACCAACGCGCATTGAATGTCGAGCCACAGAATCCGGTCGCAAAAGAAAAACTTGCTCATTTTCAAAACGTTCAGGATCCAGCAAAATGAAGATTGATCCAACAGGCAAGATTGTTCCACCACTGACGGATGAAACTCGCGCCGAGCAGACGCAAACTTCCACCTCGCCGGATAAAGATCTGATTGAATCCGGTGCGTCCGAACAAAACAGGTTCGCAAAAATCATCGAGTCCGCACAAGGTTCTGCGGACATTGAACGGACAGATCGCGCGGGAGCCCTGGAACAAGCCCAGGAGAACCAAAGGGAGGCTGCAGAAGCCGCACAGTCGGCGGCAGAAGAAAAAGTCGCGGATGTCGAAAAAAAGGTCCTTGCGGGCGTGATCATTGCAACCGGTCTGGTGGTTGGGATGACAGGCGGAGGAGTTCCAATTGCAATCGCTCTTGGTGTCGCTGCGCTTTTGAAGTATACCGATGTGGGTGACGCAGCGGTCGCTGGAATTGAGTGGCTTGGCAGCTCAATTGAAGATCTGGGATCGTGGATGGGAGGACCGCTGGAAGATTCCGCGGAGTGGCTGGGAGGCGCAATGAAAACGGTCGCCGGTGGTGCTGCAGATGTTGCCTCTGATGTCGGTGACGCCATCGTGGATGGTGCAGGCGCGGTTGCGGATGCCGTTTCCGATGCTCCCGGCGCAGTGGCCGATGCAGTCTCAGATGTTTGCGACTGGTGAGAACCTAAACTCATTTATGAAAATCGAGAGGTTCAGTCACATTGCAAGCTTGGAAGCCAGATCCACTTTTTGCCTGACTTCGTCAGTGTCGTAATTCTAGCAGTTTTCTTTTTGCCCTCAGAACATCGAAATACCGCTTGCAATTCTCCGGATCGATTCCAGGAAGGCTGCTCCAATCGATCCATCTCGGATGTCCCCTCCCAGAGAATGATTCCGTTCAGCGAGCGAACGAACCATTCCTGACCGTCCATCCCGTCAATCTGCCTGGAAGCAAAATACTTTTCGCCATCCGGCGAAAATCGAACGTGCTCTCCGGCTTCCAACACCTTCCCCGTGGCGTTATCCAGCAGTACTGCAGTGAACAGATCTTCATTCTGCTTCGCGATGAGATGAAATCCGCTTTTTGGATCGTAATCACAGTAGTGCCAATGCAATCCGCCGAGGTCCTCATCGTATGGCGGCTTATCTTCAAAAAATTTTATTTCGTTTGCGCAATTCACCTGAAGAGTATGTTCGTTTAATCGCTTCGCTCCTTTTGGAGACTTGTCCAGGTTCACGTCCTTTTCATTCAAAGGACAGCTGAGAACCGAACTCGCAAAATCTTTCGGTCTATCCGCAGCAATCCCGGTTGATCCGAACAAAACAAACAATGCTACAAGAAGGGCAAGATTGATCTTCATCCCGAACCGTGATCCTCTGCCAGCAGACATCCAGAATATCCGATTCCACCATGCGATGGAATACGTCGGTCCGATGTCAGCGATAACATTTGGCATTTGGTGTAAGAAGGGGGATATGGAGATAGGGGGGATGTGGGGATGGGAATTCAGTAGAATTTGTCTTGTCCTGGAATAGGTTGACAAGTTTCGGGTGGATGGAGTCAACCAGGGTAAAAGGAGTGGTGGAGATGCCAGGACAGTATATAAGCTATCGTTATAGCTTAGCATTCAAGCAAAAAGTAGTATCTGAAATTGAATCCGGTAAGTTTTCTATCGGAGAAGCACGTCGGATTTATGATATTAACGGCAGCGAGACGATCCAGAAATGGTTAAAAAGGGTTGGAAAGCAGCATTTACTGGATAGGGTGGTTCGAATTGAAATGAAAGACGAAAAAGATAAATTGAGGGAGCTTGAAAAGGAGAAGAAGCAGCTGGAGTCGGCTTTAGCGCAGGAGCATTTAAAGAATCTTTCTCTGGAAGCGCTCATCGAATCGATCGAAGAGCATTATGGAATAGATGTAAAAAAAAATTTTGGCGGCAAAGCGTCCCCAAAGTTTATTTACAAGCCCAGGAACAAGGGTTGAGATACTCAAAGGGTCGAATTTGTGGAGTGTTCGGATTGACACGCCAAGCCTTTTATAAAGCTCAGAAATCACGTAGGGAAAGATTTTTAAAAGAAGACAGAGTTGTCAGTGAGACCAGGAGAATCCGGCGAAGCCAACCGAGAGTCGGAGGAAAAAAGCTTTATAGAATGCTTCGCCAAATTGGAATTCAGATAGGCCGCGATCAGCTATTTCAGATTCTGCGAAATAACATGTTACTGATCAGGCGGAGGAAGAGTTTCATAAAAACCACAAATTCCTATCATCGGTTCAGAAAATACCGCAACCTGATTAAGGATTTAACGGTGACCAGACCAAACGAGGTTTTTGTCTCCGACATTACGTATTTGGACACGGTTGATGGGTTTTGCTATCTTGCTCTGATTACGGATCTTTATTCCCGTAAAATAGTCGGCTGGAATGTCAGCAAAAGCCTGTCGGTGGAAGGATGCCAAAAAGCTTTAAAGATGGCACTGAAAGACACGGAACATACTTCGGGTCTCATTCATCATTCGGATCGCGGACACCAGTACTGCAATCCTCGATATACAGAGATTTTGCAAAAATATGGGATTCAAATTAGCATGACCGAAGAAAACCATGTCTACGAAAATGCGGTTGCTGAGCGAGTCAATGGAATATTGAAAGACGAGTTCCTCTTGGGAACAAGACTTCCTTCCTTCGACAATGCGAACCAACTGGCCGCAAATTCAATAAAAACGTACAACAATCAACGCTTACACCTGAGTTTGGACTACAAAACACCGGCCGAATGTTATGCAGTTTGAAGTCAAAGAAGTGTCAACTTTTTTTAGGACGACACAATAGACGACTTTGGCCAGCTCCAGGTAGCGGCAGAGAGCGTTCGCGAGTTTCATCTGGTGCGGAGTCTTGCAATCCGGCTCAAACAGCCGCGGACTTGCGACCAGAATGCACGCGCATCGGGCGCGCGACGTAGCAACGTTGAAGCGATTCAAACTGTACAAAAACTCCATTCCGCGCGGAGCATCTTCCGGTGAAGAAGTCGCCATCGAATAGATCACAACCGGAGCTTCCTGTCCCTGGAACTTATCGACCGTGCCGATCCGTCCTTTCGGTATGCGTTCCGCTATTTTAAACACCTGCGCATTGTAGGGAGCCACGATCAAAATGTCATCCAGCCTCAGCTTTTTCGATTCGCCTGTCTGATCAATCCACGAACCGGAACTCAGAAGATCTTGTACAATCTGAGCAACAGCATCAGCCTCTTCTTCACAGCTGTTTTGATTGCCTTCGTGAATCACAGGAAAAAACCACAACCCCGATCCGCTAAATAGCGAAGACCCGGTGATTTGCTGATGCTCCAGGCCATCACGGGATGCCAGGCGGTTATCGTAGAACAGCTCAGACGTGAATTGGCATATCGCTGGAGCCAGACGCCAGGTTTCGGGCAAGAACAATCCGGAATCAGCCGGCATCGTTTGATTGTCACCCAAAATATGCTGAAGAGCGGAGACAGCAACTCCGGGTGGATGCGTACCCTGAATCGGTTGCTCAAGTTGCTGTGGATCTCCAAGCAGAACAATACTTTTTGCTGCTTGCGACACCGCGAGCACATCTGGTAGCGACATCTGACCGGCTTCATCAATAAACAGAACGTCAACAGACTCGGCAAATTCCGGACGCGACCAGAGCCATGCCGTTCCTCCCACAAGCTTGACTTCACCACTCTTGAGCGCAGCAATTACCTGCGAATTATCGCCCGGTTCAATAATTGCGGGATTCTCCCCTTCGAAATCATCCGGGACTTTCTGCATGCATGAAACATTTTCTGATCCTGCTGCTTTTAAAACTTCTTCCAACAATTTTCGAATCACCTTGTGACTCATGGCGGTAATTCCAATCTTCTTTTTGTTCCTCAGCAGCTCCCAAATCATCCGCGCACCGGTAAACGTCTTGCCTGCTCCCGGCGGTCCCTGGATTGGTAAAACGCAATGGTCCAGTTGCAATCCAAGCCTTTGCGCTTCTTCGAGGATTGAGTAACCGTTCTCCCCCCTTAATTCAGTCAAAATGCGAGGCTTCTTTCTTAATAACAAATCCCGTGCAGCACGATATCTTCCCTCTACATCCACACCGTTGTCAGCGATCCAGTTGCCAAGCCTCAGCAGCGAATCGACCAATACTTCGTCTGAGATGAGCTTATGAGTGAAAACCGAGGCAGGGTGAGTTTCAGCCATCGTGCCTTTTTTCTTGATATCGATGGTACGTTTTGCCGTATCCAACGCCTCAACTGTTCCAAAACTTGCTGCTGAAGTTTCTAACGAATCACCCTCACGAATATCCGTATCTTGCTGCGGGAACCGATAGCGATCAATCGGACATCTCGCAGTGCCGCCAATTCTTTTTACAAACTCAAGACCAGCTATCGCGTCGCGCTCATGAAGAAGCTCATCATCAGAAAGCTCCTTGAGTCGAAAATATTCCCACCAGCTGACTTTGTTTTCACGCCGGTGCCACTCCAACATATGCGCGATCAGCCATGTGGCTTGTTGTTCCGGCGTACGTTCGGATTCATCATCAGGAATATCACGAAGAAGCCGTGCCATCAGCTCAAGCACTCGTTTGCGACGCTCATCAACCTCTTCACTGGCATCACCGGTTTGAATCGCCGGCCGCTCAATTTGATTTCCACTCGCAACGAGCTGTTTTCTGATGTCCTCCAACCAATCCCGGAGCCGCCATGTTGAAATGCAGTCTTCGCGGTTGTACGCCTCAACAATCTGCCGTATTTCCGATGGTAGATTTTCAACATCGTTGAGCTCCAGCGCAGATTCCAGAATTCGCAGACTCTGTTTTGCGTCGCGCAGATCGGTCTTTCTTTGAAACCCGAAAAAGACTTCCAGGTCCTTCAACGAATATCTTTCGACACTTGCGCGGAGCGCTTGCTTCAAAATCCCATGGAGATCAATCAATACGCCAGCCCTGAGCAATCGATCCATTTCATCTTCGCGCGTTGCATACCGGCCCATCAGACGTTTCAGCGCGGCAGGTTCATAATGCGAAAAATGGTAGATGTGCAAGTCCGGAAAATGCGTGAGGCGCTCCATCACCATATCGATAAACGACTCAAACATCCGTCGTTCGTCGTTTCGATTGAGTGCCCACGTTGATGTGTAATTCGCATCGCCCGCTTCATTCAATGTGACGTATCCGAGTAAGTACTCGATTCCGCCATCCTCCACAAACGGGTCCGCTTCAAAATCGAGGAAGATGTCTCCCGCAGACGGCTCAGGAAGTCTTGCAAGACCGCGTTCCGGTTCTAAATTGAGCAACTCATGAACCGGCTTTTCCGTTTCCCGATACTGCAATTGGAGACGCGCCTGTTCTCGAACTTTCTCATACGCGGCTGCAGAGCCACGTTCGGGTCGTGACTTTAACGGCAGAGGCAACGTTGCGAGCTCCGCGAGAGTAGTCACTCTCCATTTCCGCAACTCGACAATTTGCAGTTTCGAAATTCCCGCAACAAACGAAAGATGATCGTCCTTTCTGCGCCGATCGTTGCACATTGGCCACCATCGACAGATCTCGCAGTGTTCAACGGGCTCGGGATAGGTTTGTACCGCCGGCGTCCCGCCGGCAATTCTTACTTCCCTCTCCAATCTCTTCTTTACAAACCGGTAATACGCCAGATAATCCTTGAGCCGAAATGTTTCCTTCTCAAAGTTTCTTCCGGGCGCGACGACATGCATACTCTCCGGCATGTATCCTTGAATCTTCTCTACGAGTTCCGAATACAGGCAAAGCTGCAGAATCGTGCCCCCTTTCGTTTCGCGTGCCAGCTTTGTATCGACGACTTCATACGACCACTTACCCAGTTTGCTTGATCCTTCGATTCGCAAAAGCACATCCGCACGTCCCCTCCAGTGCCCCTCTTCCAGATAAGCCTGAGCGATCACCTGCACACCTGACTTCATCGCGTTCAAGGTTCGCTGAAATCCCGTATTTTCCTCAGGTCCTTGTTCTTCCAGCACCTCATAACCGCTAGTTTTCAGGTATGACAAGTAATCCGCTTCGTGCCGTGATCCTCGTTCTTCAAGAATCGCAACCCCGGGGTCGCGCCAGTGAGGCGGCTCGAGCTCACCGCGCGCCGCACGCAAATCTAGCAGGGTAAGATGACGACAGGCCAAATGCTTGACGACATCACTCGCAGATAGTTGGAATTGATCGTTGTGGATTCTCATACGATTCGGTTTGAAGCTTGATGACGTTGAAGGTCATGACCTAATTCGGGTTCTATGAACTTCAATTACGAGTAACTTTCGAATCCGCGCAGGATGAGGTGTAAAAAGGGAGATGAGGGGATATTGGAGATGTGGGGATGATTATAGAAGAAATAAACCTCATCTCCTTATCACCTCTAGTCAATGCAGCCCCAGGCTGATGCGGATAGCGTTGTCTACTTCCGACACTCTTTCCGGTTTTACTGACCCGAGTCTTTTTAAAAGTCTTGTCTTGTCGATGGTAAGCAGTTGGGCCAGATTCGCCATGGAAGCGTGTTTGAGTCCGCCTTCCATTCGGTCGAACAAAACCGTAACCGGGTATTTCTTTAATGTTGTAGTGATCGCCGCAATAATCGTTGTCGCGGCATACTCGTTGCCGATATCATTTTGGATGATGAGAGCAGGCCGGATTCCTTGTTGCTCACTTCCCCTTCCGGGGTTGAAGTTTACCAGCCACACCTCGCCGCGGGAACACGGACGTGTACTCATTTTATCGACTCAGCCCCAGCTGCAAGACTCGCTTCTGCCGTTTTGGCGTCTTCTTCAGCCATCGCTTTGTACCCTTCGACGAGTTCAGCATTCAGCTGTTCCTCCTGCCACAAACGTACTGCTTCTTCGACGAGCCGGCTCCTGTTTTCCTTTCGCCGAACAGACCACCGATCCAGTTCCTGAATCATTTCTTTCTCAATCGTTACCGTAATCTTGGCTTTACCCACCTTACCCTCTAGATGTAATATTGGTATGCCAATATTGTAAGACACTATATCAGGCAAATCAATTTGCCTTCGTCGTTCAGGCTCGTTCGTTAGTTCCTGTCCAGATGTTGGCACATTGATGTGTAAAAAGCGAGATGAGGGGATATTGGAGATGTGGGGATATTGATTGCAGAAGAAAATAAAACTCATCCCCTGATCCGCTCTATCCCGACCATCCCCCTTCTTACACTCCAATCGTCAAAGTTATTTGTGCTACATTTTCTGGAGATACTTTCTTTTTTCTCAGCAGGACTAAACAATGCTTTTCTTCCATAGAAACTTGTGATGTCAGAACCTGACCATCGTTTGTTCTGATTTCTGCTTGTTTGACTTCCTTGAGGGGCAAATCCGACGTCACGCGCATAAGTAGCGCGCCATCCGTATCATCAAACTCGAGACGCCCGATTTCTTTATCGTCCGGTGTTCGAAGTAGTATCTCAGTTTTCTCAGTTGAATCCGTATCAGCTGCCAGTGCGTACTGCGACATCGCTTCCTTCACCTGAGTCACGTAGCTATGAAGGATGACCTTTTTCGTGGCAGCCCTTTTTGGATCTACTGCTAATCGGAAGCCTACGGCACTCAGAACGGTACACAAACTGAAAAACTCTGGATTGCCCTTGCTGGAAAGCATCCTGTAAAGATTCTCTCTGTTAAGCGAGGTAGTTGTTGCCAGTTTGCTCATACCACCGAAGGAGTCCACAACATCTCTTAAACCTCCGATAGCTCATCCCAGTAAACAAACTTGCTGGATCGCTTTCTGCCTTTCTGAACGGATTTAATCTCCGATCCATTATCTGGATCAAAAAAGATCAACTGAGCATCAGCTGCAGTCTGACGTAATTTCTGGAAATAATCGAGTCGTTCATGTCCCCGATCAGTTAACAGATCACTATGGAAGATCATCGATGGCAGTAGGTCAGTAGGCATAGACCAGACTTTTCTCTGCTGGGTATTTATGATGCCGCCCAGGTAATCAAATAAGGTGGGATCGAAGTGACGGTATTTGTTTTCTTGGTTTAGGTACTTAGTCTCTTGCCGCCTTCCGTCGTTCCATCCGGTTCAGTTAACATCCAGCAAACACAAATTTTGAAGCGACCTTCATTCGAAAGCTGGCGCAGAAGGCCGTATTTCAAATAGTCATTCACGTCGCCAAAATACTGATTCTTCATTCGTTCATGCCAATGAAATCTTATCCTAGAACCAACGATGTTGCGAAAAACCCAATAAATTGACCTGGGGTGGAATCTACTGTAGTCTGAGCTCAAAATGGATTTCGATCTACAGGTCCGTTTGACTGCCTTCGATTGGCTCGCTGAACAAACACGCATTCATGGAGACGTCCTCCCGAGAAAATTATTGGAGACTGGATATTTCTATAACAAAGACCGAATTCCGTTGATTTCGCCTCAGGGAATTTTCAAGCCAAAGAATCTAGATTTCCCACTGTCCATCACAACTGTTCCAAACAGTCCTTACGCTGACGCTTTTCAGGACCACGTTATTTACAAGTATCGAGGTACTGATGTAAATCATCGCGATAACGTCGGATTAAGGCGGTTGATGAAATTAGGACGTCCATTGATCTACTTTTTTGGAATCACTCCGGGTCAGTATCTTGCCAATTGGCCAGTTTACGTTGTTGGGGATGATCCTGCTTCGTTGTCTTTTAAGATTCAAGTGGACGAGCCTGCAAGCATCGGCGAAGGATCTGATCTTACCATTGAAGATCCACTGATTAGACGAGCCTATGTGACTGCCTCTGTTCGAGTCCGTCTTCATCAGCGACTATTCCGAGAGCGCGTTCTGGATGCCTACCGATCGCGATGTTCTTTCTGCAACCTTCGACATCGTGAGCTGCTCGATGCGGCGCATATCGTTCCCGATTCTGAGGCGGAAGGAGATCCAAAGATCCAAAATGGATTGGCTCTTTGCAAACTGCACCATTCAGCATTTGACAGCTACATGATTTGCGTCAGTCCCGATTACATCATCCACGTTCGCAAAGACATTTTGGATGAACACGACGGGCCCGTGCTACGACATGCACTACAGGAAATGAATCATTCCCGCTTGCTACTCCCTTCAGAAAAGAAGCATTGGCCGTATCAAGAGTTTCTCGAGAAGCGCTGGGACCGTTTTCGGAAAGCAGGTTAGCTTGGATCTAGTAATCCACATGCCTTCAATAACGCGTGAAATCTAAATCTGATTATGAAGAATCTCTTGTTTTTAACGGTGGAGACATCGATCTCGATTGCGGACCAATCTTCGAATAATAAAGGTCGAAGGTATGTTGCTTGGCATTGCCATCGGTGACGCGTTAGGGAACACCACGGAAACCATGCTCCCCTCAAAACGATCCGATGCTTATGGGAGATCCGCGACCACGTCCAGAAAGGAAACGCCAATACATTGCACTGGACTCCCCTCGCAACGGAATATATGGCATTGGGAAAACGGTCAGAGAGGCCCTCTCCCAACTCGTCTTTCGGACTACCCGGGTACAAATGCGGGGTGAACTCCGCAGGATGTTCATAAATTCTAACCCGCCGGATTTTCGAAGCAACACCGGTGAAAAAATGAGAAGTTCTCTAGTTCATTCGCGATCGACACCATGGACTACGTGGTAACATAGTGACAATAACCGGGTCTTCAGCAGAATTTATGGTAGGGAAGCGGTGGATCAGGCAAGCGGCCAAGAGTGTGATAGAGGGCCATTTGGGCATTGTGAAGGGAACGTAGCCCGTAGGCTTTTCTGATAGTGAGTTTCGCCTTAAGATTGAATCCTTCGACGATGCCGCTAGAGAGCTGCCCTTCTGCACGGAACCAGTTAAGAATCAAGGACTGATGTGCGCGCAACATTTTGGTGATGCGTTTCATTGGTTTGATTCTTGAGCGCATAGTTCTGGCATTCCAATCTTTTAGGAATTTGAGTGCCGCGGTTGAAGAGCGGTAGTTCCAAAAGCTTTGGAAATCTTCGCGCATCAGGTAAGCGCGAACGGAATTAAGGTTTGATTTGAGAATTTCAGCCAAGCGAGAAACCTGGTTTTCGTTGAGATTTTCATTTCTTTTGAGCAGAATCCAGCGACTGGAAAGCAAGACATTGTTTTGCCCCGATTGTTTAAGAGATTTAACATCCTGGCGTCGAACCTGATCGATCGCTTCGTTGAATTTCTTCATGATATGGAAACGATCCAGAACGTGCAGGGCTTGAGGGGCCATTTGACGGACCACTCGTAGATAAGGCTTCCACATGTCACTGCAGACGAATCTTAGTTTTGTACAGCGCTCCTTTCCGAACTCCTGAAAGAATGTCAGAAGGGTCTTGATTTTCCGATCCGGACCCGACCAAAGCAAGCGTTTGCAGTGGTTGTCGATTTGATAGACAAGGGTCAGATAGTTATGGCCACGGAAAACGGCCAGTTCGTCGATTCCGATATTGGTGATTCCGTCAAGATTTCGGTGAGCCAGGCCAAAGTCAACGACATACTCAACCGCACGGTAGACGCTGTCCCAACTTATTTGAAAGATATCGGCTACTTCCTTCCAGCTGATGCGTCGTGCCCATTTGGCCAGGAAGACTTTCAATGCAAAGGTCTGGTGATCCTTACCTTCGGCCCACGGCACTCTCTCGACCCGAACCCCATCCCAGCGACATTGCACACGACGGGGCGTATACCGGAAAAAGACCTTAAATCCCCAGAGGGGAATATACTCATAGTCACGGGTTTGCAATTCATCATAAACTCGTGCTCTTCGTCCGCAGATGGAACAAATTGGCCGGGCATTACTTCGAGCAGTTACCCAAACAACGATCGCTTCCATGCCCCGGACCACCTCAAAGGTGTCTTTGAAGTAAAGAAAGGACTTGAGTTTTTCTACCCGATTCAATAACGTCTTAATCAGCATTGCTTCCTCTCTGTGTGGTGATGATTTTGGCAAAAACCATCTTACACAGTTTGGTGGGGGCAATGCTTTTTCCCAAAGGGAAAGAAAATGAGAAGCCATTGTGCAAGCTGACGCATTTGCCGCTGGGCTGAATGGAAGCGCATGAAAATTTTGACGACAAAATTCCCACACGCTCCCACAGCCAGCTTGGAAATCGTAGAAACGATTTCCACAAAATGCTTTGATTCTTAGGAAAGAACCAACACCTTACACAATGCCGATACAACCAGTATCATGGAAAACAAAAAGAAGAGAGGAAGGAATAATCAAAGAAAATAGCAAAACAGCTACCACAGATTCTGCGGAAGAGGCCAATAACCATCTGTGAGTGGGGACGTGTGGCATTTTACTGAGATCGATAATGACTCCAGAATCATTACCGACCCGACTGCTCTAACGGTCCAATCGCACGGGGACCTATCGCAGCTTCAGATCTTTGTTCTTAAGTCCTTCAAAACTCTCTCGATAACAGAGCCGGCGAAGCACCTGTCCGCGTAAATTTTCGCTTAAAATACGTTCAAGGCGATTCAAAGAATCGATTTTTTGAATTCCTGGCATTTGATCAAATCATTCCACATTTGAACTCTGTTATTGCTGATCAAAAGCATCGGAAGCATTCCACGGACTTTCCTGATCCTCAGAGTTTGCGTCAGAAAAGTTATGTTTTGAAAATACTCTACATTGAGGATTTCGGGACACGCGGTCTGGTTGGTCCAGAGCACAGCCGGGAGACGAACCGTTTCGATCCCCCTCATTGTTTCCTTGGTTTGTGTCGAAATATTGGCGATAGCCAAAAGGGAACGGAAACAATGGGCGGAACCTACGGTTTAGGAAAAACCGTTCTCTGGAAAAATTCGCGTCTAAGACTTGTGATGTTTCATTCCGCTCTCGCTTCTCCTTACATTGATCGGAATGGAAAATCGCATTGGAAACGTTTCTTCGGTCACATGCGTCTTCCAGGACACGATATAGGCCATCAAGCCTACAAAGGAGAAGGATTTTGGGGAGACCGACAGGGTGATGTCACTTATTCTGTTTTGGATGAACATGCCGATCAGGCTGCCGAACGCCTAGGCATGATCACTCGTCAAAAACATCACGCAGGAACGTCGATCCTGGTTGTCGATTTCGACGATCCGGATGTAGATGACGAAAATGAAGAAGAGCTTGATACCGTCGAGAGAATTTGTGAATCGGCTGAGCTTTATTACTGGCCCGCTATGTGGGATGGCAGGCTGCGCGTGCGCGCACGAGCGGAATCACAAAAACCGGATGCATGGAAGATAGCTCCCGGTAGTCGTCCGGAATTAGGACCGTTCGTGGAAGCATACACTGCTGCCAAAATGAATAAAATGAAAGGCGCAATCACCGTCGCAACCCACGAGCTCAACGTGCCGAAAGGTCCCAATGCCAGTGACTCTGAAACGGCTTCCAAAATTGTAATTTGCACAAATCTGAAAACGGAGGACAGCGATGCCCCCAATACCAACATCAACAAGACCGCATTGATCCGTGGCGCAGGAATGGTGGTTGGCTATCAGAGAATCGGACGTCCTGGATTCGGCGGCAATGACTTCTGGGCCGTGGTACTGGGGGGAAAAAGCTGTCCGGATTATCTAGGGTTATCCGTGAAAGAAAAGGAACGTTGCGAACAGCTCCTCGCATCTTCCGAGCCTGTAACCCATGATATTTGGACACCGAATTCGGAAGGCCTCAAGAAATGGCGCGGCGCAAGAGCGCAAATCGTGAAAATTCTCGATGGAATTAAACAAGCGATTGCAAAAGCGACTACGATTGAAACCAAGCCCGAAGGTCGGGCAACTTCATTGCTTGCTTCGATGTTTCCTCTTTCGGAAGGCAGCATGGCAGATGGTTCACGCGATATGAGTCTAGAAGTTCTTCAGCAACCAACACTTCTGTCATCAACAGATGGTCAGCTCAAGTACGAATTCAAAGTTCGAGTTCGAGTGCCCGGACGAAATTCGTTTGCAGAAATCATCAAACCTTTGAAATGGCGGATAGAGTGTCAATACGGATTTTACGGCGAGGACACACATCGCAAAGTCATTGAAAATGTAGATCTGGAATTAACTCACAAGCGCACAAATGGTGATTGGGTTCCCCTATCTGGTGAAAACAACTGGTACGAGGATTTCATACAAGAGGATGAGGTTTCCTGCGAGATCAAAGGTGTAACCGGAAATATCGAGTCTTTCCTGGCTTTTATAACAAAACATGAACTTCAGGTGAAAGTTTTGAAGAGTTACTGATCATGGCCTGGCGAAAGGATGCAACAGAGCGGCGATCCGTATGGCCTTACCCTGTGTATGAGAATCATATTAAAGTTGAGGTAACCGGCAGACTTTTGCGGGAAGGGAAGCAAGTTGGAGAAGTGTTTCAGGGCAAAAACTGGAAATATGAGAAAAAGAGTCTGAACTCTTCATTCCTGAACTGGCCTGTTTTCAAGGAAACGGAACCATGGGATCAGATTCACCTGAACTTTTCACTGGCAGTTCAAAAACCGGAAGATTTTGCGCGGTATGTCTTTTCGGGCAACTCAATTCCCTCTTGTGTG